>NZ_JAXBMD010000004.1:0-331150 GCF_033963825.1 Cognatiyoonia sp. IB215446
CAGATCAGAAATGATATTTCCGGTTTTGGATATAATGATGGAAACAGATACCCTGCGCCTCTTACCCAAGATGACCATGGGTTTGCCATGATATGGACAGGTTAAGCGTATGAGGTCGTTTGAATTTTCTCTTGCGTGACGAAGGGAAACGATGCATTATGTTCTGTATTTGTTCACATTCTGCCTTGGTGTCGTGGACACCGTAGAACGAACGCATCACCCAAACATTTAGACGAAAGGAAACCGGCTATGTCCCGCCAGCCCCATCATTGTGACCTCCCGCCAGATTTTAATCCTGAGACCGCTCCACCGACGCTGACCATTGATTGGGATGCCTATCTCCCCTTCTTTGAAGACGAAGATATCTCCGAAGAGGAAAAGCGCGAGCTGATTGAAGCTCTTTGGTCGATTGTGGTCAGCTTTGTTGACCTAGGCTTTGGCGTTCATTCTGTTCAACAGGCCTGTGGACAAAATGAGGTTCTTGTCGGCGATGCGTCAAAGGATTTGGTATCCTTGTTGCAAGACGATTGGAACAAAGCCCAACAATGCGAACAGGAGGATACATGGCAGGATCAGTAATCCAACGAAAAGCAGTCATTTACTGCCGTGTGTCTGGGGCAAAGCAAGTTCGCGAAGGTGACGGCCTCGCCTCACAAGAAACCCGGTGCCGTGAGTATGCCAAATACAAGTCCTACGATGTCGTTGAAGTCTTCACCGACGACATGACGGGCAAGGCGACTGCGCGACCGGGTATGCAGTCGATGCTTGGTTACCTCCACATGAATGCCAGCAAAAGTGATGAGATTGTTGTCATTATTGATGACATCAGCCGCTTGGCACGTGGCCTGAATGCCCATCTTGAACTGCGTCAGTCATTAGCCGGTGCCGGTGGCAAGCTGGAAAGCCCGTCTATTGAGTTTGGTGAAGACAGTGACTCCGTGCTTGTCGAGAACTTGCTTGCCTCGGTTGCTCAACATCAGCGCGAGAAGAACGGCGAACAGACATCCAATCGCATGAAGGGACGTATGATGAACGGCTATAGCGTTTTCGCCGCGCCGGTGGGATATCGCTACGAGAAACGTAGTGGGCACGGCAAGATGCTCGTCCGCGATGAACCCGTTGCATCCATTGTCCAAGAGGTCATGGAAGGCTATGCATCCGGACGTTTTGAGACACAGGCCGAGGTGAAACGCTATCTCGAAAACCAAGCGGCATTCCCTAACATTAACGGCAACGTGCGCCAACAAATCGTGACGGATATGTTTAACCGGGTTCTCTATGCTGGATACATCGAACACGAGCCTTGGGGCGTCACACGCCGTAAGGGACATCATGAGGCGCTTGTGTCGCTCGAGACCTATGAGCGCATTCAATCCCGCAAGGCTGAGCGTCAGATCGCGCCTGCACGTCCGGATATCAATCAAGACTTTCCACTGCGTGGTGCAGTGACATGTGCCTGTTGCGACAAGCCGCTAACCTCTTGCTGGTCACGCAGTGCGACAGGCAAGCGATATCCTTACTACTGGTGTCAGACAAAAGACTGCGTGATGTATCGCAAGAACATCCGCGCTGAAAAGATCGACACGGCCTTTGCAGAGGTCATGCAGTCGCTGGCACCCTCGAAGGGTATGATTGCGCTCGTAACAAAGATGCTTAAGGACGCATGGTCACAACGGCTTGTACAGACAGACGCTAAAAAAGAGAGCGGGAAGCGCAAGGTTGCGCAGTTGAACCGACAACTGGATGGTCTATTGATGCGGATTGTGGAGACGGACAATCCAACAGTTGTTGCGGCCTATGAGAAAAAGATCGCTAAACTGGAGCAAGATAAGCTCACCTTAGCGGCTCAACTCGCGCAAAAGAGCAAAACAAAGCATAGCCTTGATGAGATTTTCGAACTTTCCATGGCATTCCTGACAAACCCCTGGAGCCTATGGGAAAAAAGCAATCTCACCCTCAAGAAAACAGTGCTCAGATTGGCTTTTCAGTCACCTTTAGCCTATTCCCGCGAAAACGGGTTTCGAACTCCGCAAACCTCTGTGATCTTTAGGTTTTTGGGTGATCTCAAAGAAAAATATGAAATGGTGCGGTCGGGGGGACTCGAACCCCCACGAGTGTTACCTCACAGCGACCTCAACGCTGCGCGTCTACCAATTCCGCCACGACCGCAAGTCTTTCCAGGCTGGTAAGTGGAGTTCTCATAGACGAGGCGTTTTGTGATGCCAAGAGGGAAATGGCGTCTGTGCCTGCACGCAATGCCGTCATTGTTAGAACGTTACTTTTGCACCACGATCAATTGTGGCACACCGATGCCTAACGATCAAAAGAGGACGCTCAAAATATGGTGGAGTGGATCATCAGTGACGGGCTGACCGACTACGCCGCCGCACTCGATTTCATGGAGGCACGGGTCGAGCGTATCGTTGATGGAACAGCACGGGAATGCATCTGGCTACTGGAGCATCCGCCGCTTTATACCGCCGGCACCTCCGCGAAGGCTGAGGATCTGATCGATCCGCATCGTTTTCCTGTCCATCAGGCAAGGCGCGGTGGAGAGTACACTTATCATGGTCCGGGGCAACGTGTTGTCTACGTAATGCTTGATGTGGGCAAGCGCGGACGCGATGTGCGGGAATTCGTGAAGGACCTCGAGAACTGGAGTATCGCAGCGCTTGACTGTTTTGGCGTTCGTGGCGAAATCCGCGATAATCGTGTTGGGGTTTGGGTGCGGCGCCCCGAAAAGCCCAGACGGCCTGACGGACAGCCCGCCGAAGATAAAATTGCGGCCTTGGGTATACGCCTGCGCAAATGGGTCTCGTTCCACGGCCTATCGATCAATGTCGACCCTGATCTGGAGCATTTCACAGGGATCGTCCCTTGCGGGATCAAGGCGCATGGTGTCACGTCCCTTGTTGACTTGGGCTTGCCTGTCACAATGGCGGACCTTGATGTGGCGTTGCAGCAGACCTTTGACAAGGCGATGTGCGGTGATCGCGTCGTGGACCCACCCGCATGATGCCGCTGATCACAAGCTTCGTGGAAGCATGGCGTTTCCAGGCTACCAGGGCGAACCGCGAGATTTTGGGTGAGCTACGTCACGACATATCCAAAACGATAACGTCGTTCTTCGACTAGAGGATGAGTATGTCGCAGGTGACATGTCCAAGCAGGAAGCTGGCCGTGCTGCCGAGGACAAATGCTTCCAAACCTGTCTTTTGTGTTCGTCCAAACGCTACCAGATCCGACCGCGCCGTCTTGATCGCCGCCAAGAGCGCATCGTTGACCCGTCCGCTGAGCAGGTCAACTTTTGGCTGCGGGACTGCATTGGACATTTTGCGCGTGATTTCGGCTAGGTGACCATGGACCATATCCTGAGCGTTGGCGCGTGCGGCCTCTGTGACGTCGCCAATCACCTTTGTAACTGTCAAGTCAGCCTCTGGCGCGATCCTCAATGCGTGTTCAAATGCGCGGCGCGCGTTGAGCGAATGATCGAATGCCACAATGGTCCTTTTATAGCTTCTGTGGACAGGACCACGTACCACGAGGATCGGATGCGCGATCTTAGATACGATCTGGTCGGTTGACGTGCCTTGAAAGATGGTTGCTGCGGTCAGATCCTGGCTTTGGCCCAACACCACCAAATCAGGATCCACTGCGGAGACCCTTGTGATGATGGTCTGAACGGGATCACCGATCTGCGTGTAGGCTGTCCAGTCTGGCCGCTTCGTTTCATCGGGCGTTAGTTCGGCGAACTGACCGGCGATCCGCTCATCCAATTCGGCTCTACGTGCTTCCATGCTCTCCGCAGCAGATGCGCCGACATAGATGACATGCAGATGCGACATATGTTCAGTGGCGAGGCGGCAGGCGCGTTCGAGCGCGCGATCCGAACGGGAGGTGAGGTCGCTGGCATAGAGAATGTGTTGCATTTTGTGCCTGTGTTAGGTGTCTTAGACGCAAACAGGATGCCTCATCTTGGCAAGAAATGTATTGATTTATATCAAATGCTTACCAGCGTATTAGTTATGTTGTGACCTCGCGCCATTCACCAGACAATAGCCCGTCGAGGGACCAATCGCCCACGCGCCAGCGCACCAGCCGGAGCGTGGGAAAGCCGATATGGGCGGTCATGCGACGTACCTGGCGGTTGCGGCCTTCACTGATCGTGATCTCGATCCATCGGTCGGGCACGGATTTGCGAAAACGCACTGGCGGGTCACGATCCCAGAGGATGGGGGGATCGATTTGCCTCACCTTTGCAGGGCGGGTCGGCCCGTCCTTGAGGGTTACACTATCGCGCAGCTTCTGAAGCTCCGAATTCGTTGGTACCCCTTCGACCTGCACCAGATAGCATTTGCTCAGCTTGTGCTTCGGATCAGCGACCCGTGCCTGCAGCCGTCCGTCATCGGTGAGCACCAGCAAACCCTCGCTATCGCGGTCGAGGCGTCCGGCGGGATATACGCCGGGCACATCGATGTAGGATGAGAGGGTCGGGCGCGGCGTTGGGCTACGCGCATCTGTGAATTGCGACAGGACGCCAAAAGGTTTGTTGAACAGGATCACGCGGGCCATGACTTTCATGTGCCGCAGATATGCGGGCCCGTCCATGCCGATATGAAAAATCGCATAGTGTCATTTTCCCTCTTGTGCCGAATCTCAACTTGCCCCAAATGCGCGCCCATAGACGCCAACGCACGCGCCTCTGGCCAGTGATAGTCAACGCACTCGTGTTTACGTAGCGACGGTAACGTCTCTTTTGGAACTGAGCGGTCTGGGGCGGTGAGAATCCGTTATGGCCGGGTCTACTGGAGATGACCCATGACTATGCACTTCGCGCCCGACGGGGCGTCTTTTTCTGTCGAATCCACTTCTCGCCTCGATGCGTTTGTTGCCGCGCGCAGCTTTGACAAGCCGACACTGGTGATGGACCTTGATCTGGTTGAGGCGCAATACCGTGCGCTGCGCCGGGGGCTCGGACGGGCGGATATCCATTATGCGGTCAAGGCCAATCCGGCGCGTCAGGTCATTGCGCGGCTCGTCGATCTTGGCTCGCACTTCGATGCGGCCTCACGGGCCGAGATTGCGCTTTGCCTCGAAGAGGGCGCGCAGTCGTCAGAGGTCTCCTTTGGCAACACGATCAAGCGTGACTCTGACATCGCCTGGGCCTGGGACCAGGGGATTACGCTGTTTGCTGCCGATGCGGCAGAAGAACTGGAGAAGATCGCCGCAAATGCGCCGGGCGCTTGCGTTTACATCCGGCTGGTGGTCGAGACATCGCCGGGCGACTGGCCGTTGTCGCGCAAGTTTGGCTGCGACAAGGATATGGCGCTGCAATTGCTAGACATGGCGAAAACACTGGGCCTGAAACCAGTTGGGTTTTCATTCCATGTCGGTTCGCAAACCCGGCAGGCGGCGATGTGGGCGCCCACTTTGGACGTGATGGCCGACATCTGGCAAGCCGCGCGGGCGGCGGGGCATGATCTGACTTTGCTCAATATCGGTGGCGGGTTCCCAGCCTTTCATGGTGAAGAGATTGAGACACCGACAGCTTATGCCGCCGAGGTTATGGCAATGGTCGAGGCGCGTTTCCCGAATGTCCCACACATCATGGCTGAACCTGGTCGCGGTATGGTGGCAGAAGCTGGCGTGATCGTGGCCGAAGTCATGCTCGTCAGCCGCAAGTCGGACCGTGATTTGCATCGCTGGGTCTATCTGGATATCGGACGTTTTTCCGGGCTCGCCGAAACGGAGGGTGAGGCGATCCGCTATCAGTTTGAGACGGCAAAGGATGCCGAGCCGATGGGCCCATGCATTCTGGCGGGGCCAAGCTGTGACAGCGCGGACGTGCTTTATGAAAAGCGACCTGTGTCATTGCCACTGTCGCTGAAATCCGGAGACCGCGTCCTGATCCGCAACACTGGCGCCTACACATCGACCTATTCTTCGGTTTGTTTCAACGGCTTCCCGCCGCTGGATGTCGTTGTCATCTGACCAAAAGGTGGCGTGCGGTATACTGTTGCACGCCGCTAACTATTTATAAATTAACAATTTTCATGGTTTACAGGGTGTGAAACCTCGCTACCTTGCGGGGAAGAGTAGCAACAAGGCACGCCCATGCCCGCAATCGAAGATCACCCGCTGCGCTATCAGATGGCCAATGAGCTGCATGCGCGGCCTTTTCCTGCAGTGGCCGCCCCCAGCCGTGCGGCCTATCTGGCAATTAAGCCTGCTAGCAACGCGGCAGGCCGCGACCGCGAGGCGGATCGCGCCCATCTGATCGACCTTTTGGACCGCTTTGGCGCGCAGCATCCGCAACCCGGAGCCACGCATTACTTTGGCAAGATCGGCAAGCACGAATTGAAATGGGAAAGCCATACCGAGTTCGTGACCTACACGGTCTTCGGGGAAGGTGTCGCCGAACGGCCCTTTGACGCCGCAACATTTGCCGTTTTCCCCGAAGACTGGCTGGAAGCGGCCCCGGGCACGCGCGTGACGTCCGCGTTGATCCGCGTTGAAGTCGCTGATGGCGACGATGGCATCGCGGAGAAGGCGCGCGACTGGTTTGTACCCGAAAGCCTCGCCATCAGTCGTGTGGTGGGGGATGATCTCGTTGTCGCTGGAGATTTTCGGATCGACCCCGGCGGCCATATGCGTTTTGCCGCCTTCGCGCGCCCACATGTGGGTGACCGGCGCGTCGGTCGCGTCGTGCAGCGGCTTTGCGAGATTGAGACCTATAAGGCGATGTCTATGTTGGGCCTATCACGGGCGCGGTCCCTAGGGCCGAAAATGGCGGAATTTGACAGGAAACTGACCGGCTTGTTGGAGAATATGCGCGGTGCGGTCGCGCATCCTGCCGAGGTGTTGGAGGGGCTTCTGGAAGTTTCGGCAGAGATCGAAAACACGATTGCTCAATCAACATTTCGTTTCGGCGCAACAGGGGCTTACGAGACGATTGTGAACCAACGCATCGCGGTTTTGCGCGAGGAGCGGTTCTCCGGGCGCCAAACCTTTGGCGAGTTCATGATGCGCCGCTTTGATCCGGCCATGCGCACCGTGAAGTCGACGGAAGGGCGCTTGCAGGCCATGTCGGATCGCGCCTTGCGTGCTGGCGATCTGTTGCGCACGCGGGTTGATGTGGAGCGCTCTGCCCAGAACCAGGAACTGCTCACTAGCATGGACCGGCGCGCCGATCTGCAATTGCGCTTGCAGAAAACGGTGGAGGGGTTGTCCGTTGTCGCGATCAGCTACTACGCCGTCAATCTGGTGCTCAACATGACCGGCCCGCTGGAAGAGGCGTTTGGCATCAGCAAAGTGGTATTCGCCGCTTTGGCGACACCGATTGTGCTGGGCATCGTCTGGTATCTCGTCAATCGCATCCGCCGCAATATGGAGTAAGTGCCGCACTTGCACCCCGCCTGCGCCATGCTAACCATTGCGGACGGGGAGGAAACGATGCGGATCATCACAACGGGTTTCATGGCAGTTCTTGGCACGGGTGTCGTGGCAGAGGGCTTGCCGCGCGCACTGACCGACGCCGATTTCCGGCCCGTGCGCGAGGTGGAGGCACGGCTGGGCCAGTTGCTGTTCTACGATCCGATCCTGTCGGGCAATCGCGAAGTGTCTTGCGGCACCTGCCACCATCCGGCCTTTGGCACGGGAGACGGTCTGTCGCTCGGCATTGGCGATGGCGGCATCGGTCTCGGCCCGAAACGGGTGGTTGATTCCGAAAACATGCCAGAACAACGCATCCCGCGGAACGCGCCCGCGCTCTTTAACCTCGGCGCGCATGAATTCACCGTGCTCTTCCACGATGGCCGGATCGAGGTCGACCCCGACCGACCTGGCGGCCTGCGCACACCACTGGATGCGGATATGGTGACGGGCTTTGCCTCGCTTCTGTCCGCACAGACGATGTTCCCGGTGCTGAGCGCCGATGAGATGGCGGGGCATTACAGCGAAAACGACGTATCCCAAGCCGTGCGGCGCGGGGTGATCACGGGTGAGGGCGGCGCGTGGGACATCATCGCGCGGCGGGTTGCGGACACTCCCACCTATGCCCATGATTTCATTGCCGTTTATGATCACATCGATGAGCCGGACCAGATCACATTCGCTGATATCTCGAACGCGATTGCGGCTTTCATGGAATGGGAATGGCGGTCGGATAGCGCACCTTTTGACGCCGTTCTGCGGGGAGAGGGTACGTTGCCAGAGCCCGCCGCGACCGGCATGGAGCTGTTTTACGGCAGTGCGGGCTGCGCCGCCTGCCACAGTGGCCCGTTTCTGACCGACCATGATTTTCACGCCATGGGCGCTCCGCAAATCGGCCCCGGAAAGGCCGCCCGCTTTGAAAGCCACGCACGAGACGAGGGGCGGTTTCGCGTGACAGGTGATCCGGCCGATCTCTATGCATTCCGCACGCCGTCCCTGCGCAATGTTGCCCTAACCGCACCTTACGGGCATGCGGGTGCCCATAGCGATCTGCGCAGTTTTATCGTGGCTCATCTGGACCCGGCGGTGGACCTGCAAGCCTACGACCTGACGCAGGCGACCTTGCCAGAGATGCCAGTAGATGACGCACGCGGGTTCGCCGACAGTTCCGCAATCATGGCAGCCATAGCCGATGAGCCGGTTAATGTGACAGATGAGGAGGTGACGGCTCTGATCGCATTTCTCGACGCGCTGACCGACCCGATCTCTGTTGAGGGACGATTGGGCATCCCTGATACCGTGCCGAGCGGTTTGCCCGTCGATCAGCCCTAGCGGCTGATAATCAGCGTCTGGTTTGCCGGGCTTTCGTGGCCAGAGACGGAGCCATCGGGCCAACGCACGGTGATCACCGCACTTTCGGCATCGCCGAGACCGAAATGCAGGGGCAGGGCGCTGCCCCCCGCATGGCCGCCGCCGACCACCTTTTGCTGCACCTGAATGCCCGCAGAATCTGCCCCGTAGCGGACAATGATCGTCGCCCCGATCCCAAAGGTGTTCACATCCATCTGGCTCATATCCACGCGCAGCCAGTTGCCGGTGTCTTCGGTGATGTTGCGATAAAGCTCCATCGGCGCGCGGCGGTTCATCACCACCAGATCAAGCCGACCGTCATTGTCAAAATCGGCGAAAGCGGCTCCGCGAGACCGGTCCGTCGTCGCGATACCTGCTGTCGCCGCGGCCTCCACAAACGTGCCATCCTCGTTCTGCATCAACAGGTTATTGGGATCACGTGTAGCCAATCCCGGCATCTGGTCCACATTACCTTTCGCGATGAAAAGGTCTGGCTGCGTATCGTTGTCCACATCCGCAAATTCCGCATGCCACCCGGTTGAGGGGCGGCCATCATCGCCGATATGGGGCCGCTGCGCGTAGGTGCCAATGCTGTAGGGCGCAGCTCCATAGGTTCCGTCCGGGTTGGCCAGTTGCATCAATTGATCGCCCATCGAGGTCAGCATGACCTCATCCAAGCCATCGCCCGTCAAATCGCGACTGGCAATCCCCATGCCCCAGAGCGAGACATTGTTCCAACCGTCCTCCGGCCCCAGAAAGTGCCCGTCGGCGATGTCCCACATCTGCTCGTGCCCGCCGCGCACGTAGTAGTGGCGATCATTGGAAATGCGCAGAGTGGGCCGCCCGCGCGCATCATTGGCGGCGAGCATAGATAGTGGGCAATAGCCAGGGGTAAGTGGGGTCGCGAAGTAATCGCCGCTTCCGGCCCGTAGCAGGTAATTGTCATCGCAGGCCTCAAACGGACCGTCAGGGTCGCTGCGATCCACGTAATTTCCGATGGCCATGACGAGGCCCTGATCGTCCCACCAAGCCGAGAATGCGGTGGTCCAGTCATCGCGCAGGGGCAACTCGCTGCCACGACTGAACCGGCAATCGCCCGCACCCATCTGCAGTTCGTTCTGCCCGACCCGCATGATGAATAGATCGAGCGTACCGTCGCTGTTGATATCCAGCGGATAGGCACCCGTCACACCGGTGATTGCGGGGAATTCGACGGGGATGAAGGTAAAATCGCCCTGATTTACGAAAAGCTTCGCGGGGTTCTCGCCGCCAGCAGCAAAGATATCGGGCAGTCCGTCGCGATTGCAGTCAAAAACCGCGATGCCGCCACCCACAAAATGCTCCCATCCACCATCATAGACATGGTCAGGAAGGCCGAATGAACGGTCCTCAAAACGGGGCTCCGCCGCCACCGCCGACGCCAGAAACAAAACGGGCAGGGCGCGGATCATGTGCGACTTTCACCCAACGCCGCGTCGGTGACGGCGGTCAGGGCAAGCGCTGTGGCGCCACGCGCCCAGGCCAGATCTCCCCAGGCGTGGATCTCGACACGACAGGGCGTGCGCCCGTCATTCAAGGTCAGCTTCTGCATCTCGGCCAGCACTTCATCGGCGTAAAGATAGTCGTATTTCATCCGCGCGCCTGACAGAATAATCAGTTCCGGATCAAAGAGTTGGATGATATTCGACAGGCCCACCGAAAGATAACGTCCGGCCCGGCGAAAGATGGTCAGTGCCGCTTCGTTCCCGGATTTGGCCTGTGCGAAAAGCGCCTCGAGCATCGCTGCGGGGCTTTGCAGATTGCGGGGATTGCGGTGCAGCGCAGTCGCTGCCTCGCGCGCCAGCGCATAATCGGCCAGATAGGCCTCCAGGCAGCCGCGCTGGCCGCAGCGGCAAAGCGCGCCGTCCAGTTGCACCTTGATATGGCCAAGCTCCAACCCCATGCCGCGCGAGCCGCGGAACAACTGATTGCCCAAAACCATCCCCATGCCGACACCATGTTCGATGGTCACAACCGCAAAATCCGGCATGGCGCGGCCCGCGCCGAACCAGAGTTCCGCCAGTGTCAGGACATTGGCATCATTGTCCAGCAGCAGGGGCAGCCCGAAGCGGCTGACAAAGGCGTTCGCCATGTCCACGTCCCGGTCGACCAAAAGTGGAGACCAAGGGACCATACCGGTCTCGAAATCCACGATCCCTGACATCCCGATACCCACCGCCGAGATGTCCGACAGTGACTTACCGGCGCTTTTCATGACAAGGTCCATAAGCGCATCGATTTCTTCCAGCAAAACATCCAGTGACTTGGGCGTTGGTTGGGTTTGCAAGGAGGCATCTGCCAGCATGCGACCGGCAAAATCGGTCAGGACGGCGGAATGGCTCTCGTCCGACAGCTTGATGCCGATCACATGATGGCCTTCGGGCACCACCTCAAGGGCGACCGGCGGGCGGCCGCGTCCGCTTTCGCGCGGTAGGCCCTCAACCTCGCGCAAGAGATTTGCCGTGATCAGATCGGCGGTCAGGGTCGTGGCAGAGCCTGCGCTGATGCCAAGCGCGCGGGTGACGTCAGTTCGTGCAGCACGGCCCGCTGCTCGCACATGTTCAAAGATTTGCTGGCGCAGCGGCTTGGAATCGGTGCTTTCGCTCGGCAACATCGGGCCGCAGCCAGTGGGCCCCTCTGATTCGCCGCTTTCCGCTGTGATTTCATCATACATATTTCAAGACTTGAATTATTGTGTAGTGGAAACCCAATCAACAACCAGACTTTTCCAGCTTTGCCCAAAATTCGAGCTTACGCAAAGCAATTTTTTCACATTGGTGGCGATTTTTATTTTGACAACTGAAATTAATTGGTCATCCTGTCCGACGTAAGGTCAAAAGACCTACGCCCTGAGCCAAAGGGTAAATCGTTGGGAGGAACATATGCATAAATCCATTATTGCCGCGGTTATTGCTGTTGCAGGTTTCAACTCTGCAGCGCTCGCAGATGGTCACGGCGTCACTGTTGGCGTGAGCTGGTCCAACTTTCAGGAAGAGCGCTGGAAGACAGATGAGGCAGCGATCAAAGCCGCTTTGGACGCCGCCGGCGCCACTTACGTGTCGGCTGATGCGCAGTCATCTTCGGCAAAGCAGCTTTCGGACGTTGAAAGCCTGATCGCGCAGGGCGTGGATGCCCTTATCATTCTCGCACAAGACGCAGCGGCGATTGGCCCTGCGGTCGATGCAGCCGACGCTGAAGGCATTCCGGTTGTGGCCTATGATCGCCTGATCGAAGACCCACGCGCATTCTACCTGACATTCGACAATGTCGAAGTTGGCCGCATGCAGGCCCGCGCCGTTCTTGCCGCCCAGCCAAACGGCAACTACGTCATGATCAAGGGCTCACCCACTGACCCGAACGCGGATTTCCTGCGCGGTGGTCAGCAGGAAGTGCTGCAAGCCGCGATTGACAGCGGTGCGATCACAATCGTGGACGAGGCCTATACCGATGGCTGGCTGCCTGCGAATGCGCAGCGCAACATGGAACAGATCCTGACCGCCAATGACAACAACGTGGACGCGGTTGTTGCTTCGAATGACGGCACTGCCGGTGGCGCCGTCGCTGCGCTGACTGCACAAGGGATGGAAGGCATTCCGGTGTCAGGTCAGGACGGCGACCATGCTGCGCTGAACCGTGTGGCGCTGGGTACGCAGACCGTCTCCGTTTGGAAGGACGCCCGTGACCTGGGCTATGCGGCAGGGCAGGTGGCTGTCTCCATGGCCAGCGGCGCGCCGATGCTGAGCGTCGTGGGTTCTGGAAAATGGACCTCGCCCGGCGGGACCGAGATGACCTCGCTCTTCCTGGAGCCTGTGCCTATCACAGCCGACAACTTGACCACGGTGACTGATGCCGGTTGGATCACTGTCGACGCGCTCTGCCAGGGTGTCTCAGGCGGTCCGGCCCCTTGTAACTAAGCGTTGCGGGCGGGCAATGCCCGCCCTGATCGGGACCTTGTGAAAGACTTGCGAAGTCCCTTCGCTGCATTTCAAAGCGTCTGTCTCATGCGCTGGCCCCAAACGGGCCGGAACGGAGGATCATATGTCTGATCAAATTGCAGAACCCGTCAAAGCCGAACGCAACTTTCTGGCCAAGCTTGAGGTCGATACTCGCCTGTTGGGGATGATCGGTGCGTTTGTTCTGGTCTGCCTCGTCTTCAACGTGCTGACAGACGGGCGGTTCCTGACACCGCGCAACATCTTCAACCTGTCGATCCAGACCGTTTCGGTCGCGATCATGGCGACGGGCATGGTTTTTGTGATCGTCACACGGCACATTGATCTCTCGGTTGGCGCGTTGCTTGCCACTTGTACCGCTGTCATGGCGATGACGCAGACGCAATTTCTTCCAAACGTGCTTGGGTTGGAGATCGGCCACCCCATGATCCCGTGGATCACCGTTCTAGTCGGACTTCTGACCGGCGCGCTGATCGGTGGATTTCAGGGCTATCTGGTGGGTTACCAGATGATTCCGGCCTTTATCGTTACGCTGGGTGGTCTTCTGATCTGGCGCAACGTGGCCTGGCACATGACCAACGGCCAGACCATCGGCCCGCTGGATGAGACCTATCTACTCTTTGGCGGCATCAACGGCACGCTCGGCGTCTTTTGGAGCTGGGTTGTCGGTGTCTTGGCGGCAGTGGCCTCGGCCTTTGGTATTCTCTCCGCGCGTCGCAGCAAGATCGGCCATGGTTTTGCGGTCAAGCCGATGTGGGCAGAGGGCATCGTCATTGGTGTGGTTGTCGCTGCGATCCTGGGCTTTGTCGCGGTGCTGAACTCTTACACGGTGCCAGATCGGGTCATCGCCCGCGATCTGGAGCGCTGGGGCTGCGAGGCGGCTGAAGGCTGCACGGCCGCCTACGGCATTCCTTATTCGGTCCTGTTGCTGATCGTCGTGGCCATCATCATGACTGTCATCGCGCAGCGCACGCGGTTGGGCCGCTACATCTTTGCCACCGGGGGGAACCCCGATGCGGCAGAGCTGTCGGGCATCAATACGAAGCTGCTGACGGTCAAGATTTTCGCGATTGTCGGTGTGCTCTGCGCCCTTGGTGGCATCGTTGCCTCTGCCCGGTTGGGGTATCACACCAATGATATCGGCACGCTCGACGAACTCCGCGTGATCGCGGCAGCGGTAATTGGCGGCACCGCCCTGTCGGGTGGGATCGGCACAATCTACGGCGCCATTATCGGCGCGTTGATCATGCAATCCCTGCAATCGGGCATGGCCATGGTGGGCGTCGATGCGCCCTATCAGAACATCGTGGTGGGCTTTGTGCTTGTCCTCGCCGTATGGATCGACATCCAGTACCGCAAATTCTCGGGAGCGAAATGATGACACCTCTTGTTGAGATGAAAGATATCTGCATTTCGTTCGGCGGGGTGAAGGCGGTCGATCATGTGAGCATCGACCTCTATCCCGGCGAGGTTGTGGGCCTTTTGGGCCATAACGGGGCCGGGAAATCGACGCTGATCAAGATCCTGTCGGGCGCCTACAAGATGGATAGCGGCGAGATTTGGATCAACGGACAAAAGGCCAATATCCAGACCCCACGCGATGCGCGCGACCACAATATCGAGACAATTTATCAGACGCTGGCGCTCGCTGATAATCTTGATGCGGCCTCAAACCTGTTTCTGGGGCGCGAATTGACAACGTCTCTGGGCTTCGTGGATGACGGCCGGCAAGAGGCAGAAACGGCCAAGATCATGGCGCGCCTCAACCCGAACTTCAAAAAGCTGAGCGAGCCTGTCTCAGGTTTGTCGGGCGGTCAGCGGCAATCGGTGGCGATTGCACGGGCGGTCTATTTCAAGGCGAAGATCCTGATCATGGATGAACCGACCGCAGCCCTGGGTGTGCACGAGACCAAGATGGTCGCGGACTTGATTCAGGAGCTGAAGGCGCAAGGTCTTGGCATCTTTCTGATCAGCCATGATACACGCGAAATGATGGAGCTTTGCGACCGGGTGTCTGTGATGAAGAACGGACAGGTTGTGGGGACCGAGCGGGTCGAAGATGTGACGGAAGATGACATCCTGTCGATGATCATCCTTGGGAAAAATCCAAAGAAAGCAGCCTGATGTATATCGGTCTTGATCTTGGGACCTCTGGTCTCAAGGCGGTGCTGATTGATGAAGCCCAGGCGGTGCTGGCCGAGGCCGTGGCACCGCTGGAGGCCGTGCGGCCCGAACCTGGATGGTCGGAACAGGTGCCTGCGACATGGCTCGATGCGGCAGATGCTGCTATGCGGGCGCTGGGCGCGCAGGTCTCGCTGGAAGCGGTGCGTGGGATCGGGTTGTCGGGCCAGATGCACGGCGCGACGCTGCTTGATGCGGCGAACGAGGTGCTGCGCCCCTGCATCTTGTGGAACGACACACGGTCCGCTGTTGAGGCGGCGGAGCTGGACGCCGATCCGCAGTTTCGCGCGCTGACGGGCAACATCGTCTTCCCCGGTTTCACTGCGCCGAAACTGGTCTGGGTCGCCCGACATGAGCCGGAGATTTTCGCGCAATTGGCGCGGGTGCTGTTGCCGAAGGATTACCTGCGGCTTTGGCTGACAGGTGAGGCTGTGGCCGAGATGTCGGATGCTGCGGGGACATCCTGGCTGGATGTCGGCAAGCGCGACTGGTCGGATGCGTTATTGGCGGCCACCGGCATGTCGCGGGACCAGATGCCGCGATTGGTCGAAGGGTCGCAGGTTTCCGGGCAATTGCGCGATGCACTGGCGGTCTGCTGGGGCCTACCGAAGGGTGTGGTCGTGGCCGGTGGCGGTGGCGACAACGCCGCAAGTGCGGTTGGCGTGGGCGTTGTCAAGGCGGGTGATGCATTTGTGTCACTTGGAACTTCAGGCGTGCTCTTTGCCGCCTCGGATGCGTATCAGCCCGACGCTGCCACCGCCGTACATACCTTTTGCCACGCGCTGCCAGGCACATGGCATCAGATGGGCGTGATCTTGGCTGCTGCCGACGCGCTCAACTGGTTTGCGGGCGTGGCGGGGCAGCCCTCGGCCACCCTGACGGGTGCTCTCGGGGAGTTGCAAGCGCCAACGCGGGCGCTGTTTCTGCCCTATCTGGGGGGAGAGCGGACGCCGCATAATGATGCCAGCATTCGTGGATCGTTTCTGCATCTGGATCACGGGGCCGATCAGGCAGCCATGACCCGGGCCGTGCTGGAGGGTGTGACCCATGCGATCCGGGATTGCTATGATGCGCTGTCTGCGACGGGGACGCAGATCAACCGCTTAATTGCCGTCGGCGGTGGGTCGAAATCCGACTATTGGGTCAAGGCGATTGCAACCTCGCTGGGCCTGCCCGTTCAACTGCCGGTTGCCGGTGATTTCGGTGGGGCGTTCGGCGCCGCACGGCTTGGCATGATGGCGGCGACGGGGGCGGGGGTTGAGATCGCGACGCCACCACAGATCGCCCGCACGATTGACCCTGACACATCGCTTACTGCGGCCTTTTCCGAGGCGCATGCGCGCTATCGCGCCAGCTATGCCGCATTGAAAGGACTGATATGACCGACTTTTTCAAAGGCATCCCAGCCATTACGTATGAGGGGCCGCAGACGGGCAATGATTTTGCCTTCCGGCACTACAATCCGGATGAGATGGTGATGGGCAAGGCGATGAAGGATCACCTGCGCTTTGCCGCTGCCTATTGGCATTCCCTCGCCTGGCCCGGCGGCGACCCGTTTGGCGGCCAGACGTTTGAGCGGCCCTGGTTCGGCGACACGATGGCGGCGGCGAAGCTGAAGGCGGATGTGGCCTTCGAGATGTTCCAGATCCTCGGCGTGCCCTATTTCTGCTTTCACGATGCCGATGTGCGGCCCGAAGGCACGAGCTTTGCTGAGAGCACAAAGAACCTTGCAGAAATTGTTGATTACTTTGCGGAAAAGATAAACGCCTCCGGCGTCAAACTACTGTGGGGCACGGCCAATCTGTTCTCGCACCGCCGCTACATGGCCGGGGCGGCGACGAACCCTGATCCGGATGTGTTTGCCTATGCCGCCGCAACGATCAAGACCTGTATGGATGCGACGATCAAGCTGGGTGGCGAGAACTACGTGCTCTGGGGCGGGCGCGAGGGTTATGAGACGCTGCTCAACACCGATATGGGCCGCGAACGGCAGCAGGCGGGTCGCATGCTGCAGATGGTGGTCGACTACAAACATAAGATTGGGTTCAAGGGCACGATCCTGATTGAACCGAAGCCGCAGGAGCCGACCAAGCACCAATATGATTACGACGTCGCCACGGTGTATGGGTTCCTGAAGGACTTCGGACTTGAAGGCGAAGTGAAGGTCAATATCGAGCAGGGCCATGCGATCCTGGCTGGCCATTCGTTTGAACATGAACTGGCGCTAGCGCGTGAACTGGGCATCTTCGGGTCCATCGATATGAACCGCAACGACTATCAGTCGGGCTGGGATACAGATCAGTTCCCCAACAATGTGCCCGAAATGGCTTTGGCCTATTACGAGGTGCTGCGCGCGGGCGGGTTTACCACCGGGGGAACGAATTTCGATGCGAAGCTCAGGCGGCAAAGCCTTGATCCAGAAGACCTTATCCTCGCCCATGTGGGTGGCATGGATGCCTGTGCGGCGGGGCTGAAAGCCGCCGCCGCGATGCTGGAAGATGGTAAGCTGGAAGAGGCGCGCGCTTCGCGTTACGCGGGCTGGGACACCTCCGACGCGCAAGGGCTGCTGACACAGGCGACATTGGATCACTGCTATGAGTGTGTTGTCCGCGACAATATTGATCCACAGCCGAGATCGGGCCGGCAGGAGCGGCTGGAAGGCCTCGTGAACCGTTATCTCTAGGCTACGCTATTCCTGACCTTGTGCCGTGGTGTTGGCCTGCCTAGTCTGGTGCGGACCAGACAGGCTCAAGACGTTGATCGGCACAGTTTTCAAGACATTCAGGCGGCGTTACATGGACCTGACCCTGCGGTCCGGGCGCGACTATTTGGTGCGGATTGTCGAGCGTCCGGGGCTCTGGATGTCGCCGGGGGATTTGGAGAAATTGTCAGCTGCTTTGCGACAGATTGCAGCGCAGACGCTGGATGCAGGGAGCCTCACTTACGGTGTGTTTTCTGGCGACAAGGCGCGGATGGAAGCGGTGATCATCACGCTTGTGTCGCGCCGCGATGGCACGTCGGTGGCGTTTAACGCGCTTGCGGTGATGGATGTCGACACTGCGCCGCAACCGACCGAGGTGCTGCATCTGGGCCTCGTCATGGTGGACCCCGATGAGCGATCCAAGAACCTGTCTTGGGTGCTGTACGGTTTGACCTGCTTTCTGATTTTTGTGCGGCGGCAGTTTCGGCCAATCTGGATCTCGAATGTCACGCAGGTGCCTGCGGTTGTGGGCATGGTGTCCGAGATGTTCTCGGATGTCTGGCCGCGCCCGGCGGGCGGGCGGCGCACGCTCAATCACCTGCTGCTGGCCCGTCAGATCATGGCGCACCATCGGCAGGTCTTTGGTGTGGGCGATGACGCTGGATTTGATGAGGCGCGATTTGTAATCACTGAGGCCTATACCGGTGGGTCCGATAATCTGAAAAAGACCTGGGCGCAGGCCCCAAAACATCGCGACGAAAGCTACAACGCGTATTGCGCGGTGACGCTGGATTACGACCGTGGTGACGATGTGCTGCAGCTGGGGCAGATGGATTTGGCTGCAATGCGCACGTATCTTGCGCGCGAAGTGCCGAAGTCGGCCCTGCTTGGCTTGCTGGTTACCGGCGCGCTGGTCGCGCTGCGGCGTCTGATCTTGCCAGCGATCTACTGGGCCGACAGCACGCGGCCTTTCTCGATCCTGCGCCCGGCCAAAGATCAAAAACCATGATTGCCGCCGCGACGATCCTGGTGCAGCTTTTCCTGTCCTGCGCGGCTCTTTTGGGGCTGTTTGTCCTCCGCGGCGTCCTGATGGCACGCGATCCGTGGGAGCCGATCAACCGCCGGTTTCTCTTTGGTGTTCAGGTCACGATGATGCTCTTTGCGGCGCGGGTCTTCATGATTTTGACCGGGATTGAGGCGTTTCGCATCTTTGTGCTGCTGGCTGCCGGTCTGATCCCGCTTGCAGTGCTTTTGCTGACCGAAGGGCTGTTGCGCCGGCATGCCCCACCCTCAATCAAGCTTTATGTCGCTGGTGGGGCCTGCATCGCGGCTCTCACTTCGCTTTGGTATTCCAATAGCATCGACCCGGCCCGTTTGTTTACGCTTCTGGCCTTTCAGGTTTCGGGCTTTGTGATTGCTGGCTGGCTGATCCTGACGCGTGATCAGGCGTCACTCTCGGCCCAGGAAAACGCGACGGCCGTCCGGCTTGGCCTGTCGCTGTTGTTGCTGATTCCGTTGGCAATGGGGGACTTCCTGCTTCTTTACATCGATCTGCCGATCCAGTTTTCGGCCCTTGGTGTTCTGATCCTGTGCTGGCTCGCCATCGGCCTTGGCCGGGCGCATCAGGGCCATCGCGCAACATTGGCCAATCTGGGGGTCATGATTGCGGCGGGCGGATCGGTGGGCGGCATGATCGGCTTTCTGGCTGCATTGGGTCAGGATGGAACACTTCTTGTGATTGCGGCCATTCTGACCATGCTTTTTGTGGTTGCTATCTTGAACGATGCGCGCGCCTTGCGGGCTGAAGAACAGAGCTTGGGCCTGCTGCGCTATCTCGCGGATGCCAAGACCGACGACCCGATGGCGTTCCTGCGCAACCTGCAAAGCCACCCCCTTGTGGACGGTGCCGTTGTGATCAGTGAAGATCGCCTTTCGGATCTGCAACCGTCTGTTTTGGATGAGATTTTCGAGGCAGCTCCAGTATTGCGCAAGTCCGACCCGCCGCAGCTTAGCGCAGTGGCCGATGATCATATCGCCTATCTCTTTGAACATTACGCAGCCACGCACGTGATGCTTGCGATGGTGAACCCCCGCGTGCTGATCGCACTTGCGATGCCGTCGCTGACCGCATCGCCGCAGGCAGAGTTGGAATTACGGGTGGTTCAGCGTATGGCTGCATTGATGGCCAAAGAGGGGAGAGTTGGGCATGGATGATCCACGCGAAGTGGCGCGCCGGATTTTTGATGCGGGGCTGCGCGCGGCTGATCCTTTTGCGGCTGTGGAGAATGCGCTCGACCGTGTACAATCGCCAGCACTGATCATCGCCGTGGGAAAGGCCGCGCGGCGCATGGCCGAACCGGCGCTCGCGCGCTTTCAAGGTGCGCCATGTCTCGTGGTGACTAATTACGAGAATGCAGGTGATCTGAACGGTGCATTGGTTCTGGCAGCCGGGCATCCGGTGCCCGATGAAAATGGGGCAGCCGCCGCGCGCACAGTTATTGATGCGTTGCAGGCCGCCCAAGGGCCGGTTCTGGCCTTAATTTCAGGTGGCGGATCGGCCCTCCTGCCTGCGCCTGCAGGAGATGTGACGCTTGCCGATAAGGCAGTCGTGAATGAATTACTGCTGGGTGCGGGCATGGATATCTGCACAATGAACCTGATCCGGCAGCAATTGTCGGAACTGAAGGGCGGCGGTTTTCTGCGTTGTGCAGCACCGCATCAGGTGACCGCGTTGATCCTGTCCGATGTTGTCGGAGATGATCTCTCTGCCATTGCCAGCGGGCCCACTGCGCATCCCCTTGGCACCGCGGCTGACGCGATTGAGGCCCTCCAGAAGGCAGGCATATGGGCGCGCGTACCGGATGCGGTGCGCACTTATCTAAAAGGTGCGCCACCACTTGAACCGGTGCCTGATTGCACGAACATCCTTGTCGGTTCAAACGCAAGAAGCGTGGGCGCAATGGCCAAGGAAGCGGGTAAGGTGCATGTGATGTCTGACCCGGTTGAGGGCGACGTGGCCGATGCGGCGCTTAAGATCTGCGATGAGGCGCAGCCGGGGATCACCCTCTGGGGTGGTGAGACCACGGTGCATTTGCGCGGGAACGGGCGCGGTGGGCGCAATCAAGAACTGGCATTGCGCATCGCGCTTGAGGCACGTGCACGTGGCTGGACCCGCTGGGTCTGTCTGCAAGGCGGGAGTGACGGGCGTGATGGCCCCACCGATGCGGCCGGCGGTCTGGTCGATCAGGACACGTTGGACAAGATCGGCGCTGTTGAAGCACTGCTTGCCAATAACGACAGCTATGCCGCGCTGAAACAGGCGGGCGACCTTTTGATCACAGGCGCGACCGGCACGAATGTGGCTGATCTGGGTGTGATGATCCGGATGGACTAAGCCGGTCAGCGCTGACGTCAGTCGACAGGCAATCCACTTGGAACGGTTTTGGGGCGACCAAGAGGGCGTTCTTCGGCAGTCTCGCCGGTCAAAGCGTGCAGGAACGCGACAAGATCGGCAATGTCATCGTCACTCAGAGACATGGGGCGCAGATCATTCACGGCAGCCTGTCGGGCCATTTCCGCACTGTCCTGACGGATCGCAAAGTCAACGGGGGCCAGCCACGGAACGTCAGGAAGGTTCGCGACGTTCTCCAACCAGGCCGCGCGGGCTGCGATAGGGTCCGCATGGTGCCGGATCATTGCCTCAAGCGTCGGATAGGCGCCGTTATGACCGTAGGGGCCGGTCAGGGCGACATTTCTCAATGACGGCGTGCGGAACTTGTAGGCGTCTTCCAGGACGTTCGTTTCGGCCATCCGCCCCACGTCGCGCGCGATCTGATCCCAGCGTCGTGTCCGCCCCGGTCCGAAGGCTGGTAGGCCAAGCGCGTGGAACTGCTGATCCGTGAAAAGCGGGCCCGCATGGCATGATGCGCAGCGGTTGTTGAAGAAAAGTTCGCGCCCACGCTCTGCATCTTCGGGCAAAGGGGTGCCGGTCAGCCAGGCATCATAGGGACTGTCATAGCTTTGCCATTCGCTGGCGATGAAGGCCCCCAGGGCATTACCAATTTCAACAATGGTCACATCGCCAGGCTCTTCGATATGATCGAAGGTCTCAACGAACATGGCGCCATATGCGGGTATCGTGCGTACCCGTTTCGCGATGATGGGCCAGCCGCGATCAATCCGATTGGTGACCGCCCCGATCACATCGTTCTCGCCCAGGTTTCCGGCCATCTCAAACTGCGCAGCCATCGGAAACAGCGCTTGCGCGGCCAACAGATTGTCCAGACCGGCGGGCAGCCATTCCTCCGCCGGGCTGTCGAAACCGTTGTCATAGATATCGGAGCGCGTCAGGCGACCATCGTGGAAGAGGACCCGGATGTCGTTATGCCCAAGGTTCCAAAGTGCAGGCGCGTTGCGCGGCACGCGTTTCTTTATCCGGTCGGGCCCTGTGCCGGGGCTACGTTCTGGCCCGACGCCCACGCCACCTTCGCCAATGCCGAGTGAGAGCCCATCACCCCCGGCATGGTCATGATGATGGCAAGTGCCACACGATATATTTCTGTTGCCTGACAATATCTTATCATAGAACAGAAGCTGCCCGATCCGGACTTGATCAGGGTCGATGGGGATGTAATCATCCGGTCCGATACCCTGCGCGGCAGCCATCTGGCCCGCGAGGATCAACCCAAGGAGAGTGGTATGCTGCCTGCTCAGAAAGCGTTGATATGGCTTGTGGCCGGCTGGATGCTTGCCACTCCGGCGCAGGCGGACATGGAGATGGCGCGCGATCTGATGGAAGCCGGCGAATACGGTGAGGCCCGCGCGCTTTTTGAGGTTTACGCACGCTCTGGCAATGCGGAAGCCGAGGAGTTGATCGGGGTCATGTATGCGCTTGGTCTGGGTGTGGAACGCGATGATGAGCGGGCGTTTGACTGGTATCTTCGGGCGTCGTTGAAGGGCCATGCGGGCGCGCAATCCGGGTTAGGCTGGTACTATGAAGTCGGACGCGGCATTCCCGCCCCCGATATGGTCAGAGCGTATCTGTGGTACGCGCTATCGGCAATAGGCGGGGACCCCGATGCACTGATCAGCCTTGAAGAAATCACGCCCCGCCTGACAGCCGAAGAACGCGCCCGCGCGGAGGTACTGGTGGATGATTACAAGGCGTGGATGTATCCGTTTCGGTAGTGTCATAGCGCCTCGTCAATACGGCCTTGATCCGCTGGAGCCACTGTTGACGCTTACGCTGGCGCAACTCAGCTTTCATTTCTGCAAAGATCAAACGCTCGTTTTGGTATTCCGTTTGCGGTTGGCACTGCTTAGGCAGGGGGCGGATAAGGGGCGTCATTGGGGGGCCTTCTTGCTAGGATGCCTCAGACCTAACCTCGCCAAGGCGGGTTGATCAGACCGCAAAACCGAATGTGGACTTTCGCAAATGCAAACGGATTGGAACGACCTTGCCTATTTCTCGGCCATTGCGCGGCTGGGGAGTTTGGCGCGTGCGGCGCATGACTTGGGGGTCAGTCAGGCGACGTTGAGCCGCCGGATGAAGGCGTTTGAGGCAGCACTCGGGCGGCGGTTGTTTTTGCATGGGGCGGAGGGGTACACGCTCACCGCGGATGGCGCGGCGCTGGCGCAGAAGACAGTGCATATGGAGGAGGCCGCGCGGCAGATCGACCAATGGCGCGATGCGGCGAAGGGGCCGGTCTGCGTGCGGATTTCGGCGGGAACGTGGACGGCGATGGATCTGGCGGAGAATGTACAGGCCTATTGGAGGCCGGATACTGTCTGGTTGCCCGAATTTGTCTATTGCGATCATGATTTGGACATTGCGCGGCGCGAGGTTGATATCGGGCTGCGCAATCGGTGTCCGGAACAGCCCTGGGTCGCGCGGCGGCGTGTGGGGGAGGTGGCGTTTGCGGAATATGGCGCGGACAAGGACGTGCAAGGCTGGATTGGGGCGGCCTGGGGGGCGACGATGACGCCCTCGGCGCTTTGGGTGAAAGCGCGCTATGGCGACCGGATCGTGACCAAGGCCAACAGCCCGCATCTGGCCTGTGCGCTGGCGAAGGCCGGGATTGGGCGGGTGGTGCTGCCGATGTTTATCGGGGAGCGGATGGCGGGGTTGCAGCGGTTGTCGGAGCCGATCGCAGAGCTTCAGAGCGAGCAATGGATCGTGTCGCATCATGAGGCGCGGAATGAGCCGCCGATCCGCGCAGCACTGGATGCGATTGCGACTTATGTGCTGGGGCGGAGCGCATAGAAAAAGGGCCGCCCAACGAGACGGCCCTTTCGCGTTTGCAAATTGAGTTTAGTTCAGGTCGCTGGAATAGGCAGCGTCAAGCTCGCCCTCGACTTCCTCGACCGCTGCAATCAGCGCATCCAGCATTTCACCGCCGCCATCGACATTGTCGCGGAACCAGGCATAGACAGGCTGCGCAGCCTCGGCGAAGGCAGCTTTTTCATCAGGCGTCGGCACATAGATGTCGCCGCCACCGGCCACGAAGGCCTCATAGGCTTCGATGGATTTCCGCTTGGGTGAGGCGAAGGTGGCCTGTTGAAGCTGGCTGAACCCGTCGACCACGACGCGGCGCAGATCCTCTGGCATCGCCATGAAGTTGTCGTTCGACATCCACCAGAGAGCGCCCATGTAGGAATGGCCGTCGAGCGTCAGGTATTGCAGGCCCGCATCGGGGAATTTCATACCCATGATGTCGGTGATGCCGTTGGCGGTGCCTTCGACCACGCCGGTCTGCAGCGAGGTGAAGAGCTCCGGCCACGGGATTGGTGTGGCGGAAGCGCCCATCGCCTCAACCAGTTGCACGGGCAGGTCGGCGACCACGGTGCGCATTTTCAGACCGGCAAGGTCTTCGGGTGTCTGCACCCGGCGTTCGGTGTTCGCAAAGTTGCGCCAGCCGCCTGTATTGCCGACGGTCATGAGCCGGATCGTGTTATCACTGTCTTCCAGCGCCTTGTCTCGCAGGGTGCGGACGAAATCGCCCGACAGCACAGCCTCGGCCACGCGGTCATCGGACATCAAGTAGGGCAGGTCGAGGACTTGGATATAAGGGAAGATGCCCGCGGCACCGCCGGAGGTGGAGATGTAGACATCGATGGAGCCTTCCGAGACGCCTTCCAGGCATTCCGCGCCGGTCGCACAAAGCTGGGTGCCGATGAAGAGTTCAACGCCGATCCGGCCGTTGGAAGCCGCCTCGACATAGTTCTTGAAGACGACCAGACCGTCATAGTCTTCGTCGTTCTCATTCGAGTTCGCTGTGGCCCGGATGGTGAATTCCTGATGGCCATCCGCCCAAGCGGCGAATGGTGTCGCCAGAAGGGCGGCAGTGGCCGCGATTTTGAGATGATTCAGCATTACTCTCTCCCTGTTGCTGATCTTTAGTTGATGCCCGGTGACGGGCTAATGCAAGCGCTGAATCCGACCTCTGGGCCGCAGCCCAGGAACCCGGTCAGATAGGGCACTGTCATGGAAATGGCGGGGATGTAGGTGATCAGGAAGATCACCAGAATTTCGACGGCAAGGAACGGCAGGATTGCCTTGGCGATGGTTTCCACCTTTTCGCGAGAGACGGTACTGGCCACGAATAACACAAGCCCCATGGGCGGCGTTGCCAGCCCCACAGTCAGGTTCACGCTCATGATGATGGCGAAGTGGACGGGATGCACGCCGAGGTCGACGAAGATGGGGCCAAGGATGGGGCCGAGGATGATGATGGCGGGGCCCGCATCGAGGAACATGCCGACGACGAAAAGCAGGATGTTGATGAGGAACAACAGCATCAACGGGTTCTCGGAGAGCGATAGGATGAACTCGCTGAGGATTTGCGGTGCGTAGCTGAGCGAGACCACCGTTTTGAACGCGACGGCCGCGCCGACCAGTAGAAGCACGGCAGCGGTGGCAAGGGCCGAGCGGGAGAGGACCTGATGCAGGTCTTTCAGCGTCATGGAGCGCAGGACAAGGAAGCTGACGATCAGAGCATAGGCGACGGCGACGGCTGAGGCCTCGGTCGGGGTCATGATGCCGATCAGGATGCCACCCAGAATGATGATGGGGGTTTGCAGGGGGGCGACAGCC
Organism: Cognatiyoonia sp. IB215446; assembly: GCF_033963825.1. Lineage (NCBI taxonomy): Bacteria > Pseudomonadati > Pseudomonadota > Alphaproteobacteria > Rhodobacterales > Paracoccaceae > Cognatiyoonia > Cognatiyoonia sp. IB215446. The sequence goes on from NZ_JAXBMD010000004.1 coordinate 25,748, forward strand.
TTTTTGCAGATGATGCGGAAGTCGTGGCTGACCCGTTTGCGGTAGCCCATCAGCAGGAAATGGGCGGCGAGCAGGCACACAGCGAAGGTGCCAAGGATGACGGTGCCGGATGCGGGGATGGTCTCGCCCGCCGCGTTGACAGTCTCGGCGGTGATGCCGGTGGTGGCGGTCAGGATCGCATAAAGGATGTAGCCGAAGTTGAGCCGCAGAAGCACGAAGCTGACCCAGTACTCGGTCGCGCTCATCATTTGGTTTTTGTGGACGATCCGTTCGGCCTTGGGCAGGTTGTAGCGGTCGGCCATGAGCCGGACCATGATCATGAGGCCCACGCCAACCATGATGCCGGGGACGATGCCTGCGAGGAAAAGCGCGGCGACGCTTTCGCCCATCACATAGGCGTAGATGATCATGATGCCGGATGGCGGGATGATCGGGCCGATGACTGAAGAGGCGGCGGTAATGGCGGCGGCGAATTTGCGGGAATAGCCGTTTTTCTCCATCGCCGGGATGAGGGTGGAGCCGAGGGCGGAGGTGTCGGCGACGGCAGAGCCGGAGAGGCCTGCGAACAGGATGGAGGACAGGATGTTTACGTGGGCGAGGCCGCCGCGCAAGTGCCCCATGAAGGCTTGGGAAAATTCCACAAGGCGCAGCGTGATGCCGCCGCGGTTCATGATCTCACCCGCCAGCATGAAGAAGGGCAGGGCCATCAGCGGGAAGCTGTCCATGCCGTTGTAGAAATTGCGGTAAAGGACCGAGAGTTGGCGCGCTTGGTCGTCGAGTGTCAGTAGCGCAAAGGGGGCCGCGAGCAGGGCAAAGACGACCGGCAGGCCGACCATGATCAGGACAAGAAAGACGGGCAGGAACCAGAGCAGCATTATTCGGCCCCCGCGTAGTCTTCGACGCTGAGCGGGTTCAGTTTTTCGCCCTGACCGGCGAGTTTAATGATCTGGCGGATCATCAGTTCGAGATTGACGAGGATCAAAAGGTTCACACCGACCCAGAGCGAGGTGAACTGATAATTGTTCTGGAACCGGTTGCCGCATGTGCCGATCTCGATCCCGAAGGGCCAGCGCAGGCTTGAGGAACAGCCGCGGCCAGAGATCGTGTCGACATGGTTATTGAGGCCCTTGTCCCAGGCGATGAAAAGGACCCACAGGGTGATGGCCAAAAGGATCAGGGTCAGGATCGCCGCAGCCATGCGGGGCAGGGCGCGTTCGAGCATGTCGATGGAGACAAACCCGCCGATGCGGTAGGCCATGGGCGCCATCAGGCCAGTCATCCAGAGCATGCCGAAGCGCGCGCCTTCTTCGGTCCAGTTCGGGGCGTCGTTCAGCACATAGCGGAAAAAGACCTGACCCAGGATCAGGCAGACCATGATGGCAAGGGCCGCAACCGCGATCGCCTTGCCGATGGCAAGCACCACGGTGTTGAACCGTTCAAGCGGCCAAAGTAGGCCAAACAGGACCGACATCGCGGCTCCTCCCCTGTTTATGTCAGGGCCTTTGGCCCTTTTGTTGTCAGCGGTGTTGGCCGCCGCCCCGGATATGGTCCGGGTCCTCAGGTACTGCGGATTTTTCCGTCAGTCTTGGTGAAAGCCCCCGTATTTGCCAGCGTGAAAGACGAGCGGGTCACCGGGATTGTGATGTGCCTTTATGACCCGGCCCACGATGATGACGTGGTCGCCGGCGTCATGGGTGGCTTCAAGATTGCATTCGAATGTGGCGAGCGCCCCTTCGATGATCGGCATGCCGCAATGCGAGAGGTGCATAGGGATTTGGCTTATCGCGGTTTTGGAGCGCACGATCGCCGCGCATATGTCGCGTTGATCGGCGGCCAGGACGTGGATCGCGAAACGGCGAGAACCAGCGAAATGTTCGAAGCGTTTGGACGCTTTGGCGGGTGACCACAGCACGAGCGGCGGGTCGAGCGACACGCTGGCGAAGCTGTTTGCGACGATGGCAACGGGGCCTTCGGGGCTGTCGGTGGTGACGACCGTGACCCCTGTCACGAAGGTGCCGAGCGCGCCGCGAAAGCTGTCCGCGTCGGTGCTGGGATCGAAAGTGGCGATGGTGCCTGCGTCCATTAGGGAACCTCTTGGCCAAGAGCGGCCGTGTAGAGCGCGAACCAGGTTTGCCTGTCCATTTTGACTTTCAAAGCGTCAGACAAGGTTTTGATTCGGTGAAGATTATTTGTGCCCATCACCGGCATGATATTGGACGGGTGTGCGAGTAGCCACGCCACCGCGACGGCGCCTGTGTCGACACCATTCTCTGCGGCGACTTTGCCCATCGCGTCTTGCATCGGGCCGGTTCCGGTCATCAGGCTACCGCCGCCGAGGGGCGACCACGCCATGATGGGGATGCTCCGCTCTTGCAGATAGGCGACATCGCCGTTGGTGAAGCCCTGATGCGCGCTGAGCGACAGTTCGATCTGGTTGGTGATGAGCTTTGTTTTCATCGCAGACTGAAGCAGTGTCCAGTCATGCAATTTGAAGTTGGAGACCCCGACCGAGCGGACCTTGCCGGAGGCGACGACCTCATCCAGCGCGGCACCTGTTTCCTGATGGTCCATCATTGGGTCAGGGCGGTGGATGAGTAGGGTGTCGATCTTGTCGATGCCCATCAACCGCAGTGAATGATCGACCGAGGCGAGGATATGCGCGCGGCTTGTGTCGTAGTATTTGACCGGTGCGTCGCTGTAGCGGCCCATCGGGGCGACGATATCGCATTTGGTGACGATCTCGATCTGGTCCTTTAGGGCAGGCGCGGTTTTGAGGGCGTTACCCAGCACCTCCTCCGCCTCGTAGCCGCCATAGATATCGGCCTGATCCATCGTTGTGATGCCCTGTTCCAGGCAGGCCTCGATCTTGGCTTGCACATGGGCGGACGAGGTGTCGCTGTCATCGCTCAGCCGCCACATGCCGTAGATGATGCGGCTGAAGGAAAGGTCTTCGGTGATCTGGATGCGGTCCATTAGCGGCGGGTTCCGGTGCCCAAGGGCGTGGCTGGTGTTTCGTTGGGCACCCGGCCGTATTCATGGGGCAGGGAGCAGGTCTTAAGCTGTGGCATCACGCGCTGGCCAAAATGTTTGGCCTCATCGATATGCGGATAGCCCGAGAAGATGAAAGCACGGATGCCCATCTTTTGATAGGCTTCAATTTTGCTAAGTATCTGATCTGTTGAGCCGACAAGGGCCGCACCGCAGCCGGAACGCGCGCGGCCAACACCGGTCCAGAGGCCGGGTTCGGTGTAGCCGTATTTGTCGGCGAGTTCGCGCGCGCGGGCCTGATGGGAAACGCCGAGGCTGATACTGTCATGGGCGCGGTCGCGGATCAGTTTGCCATATTCATCGTCGAGTTTGCTGGCGATGTAATCGGCATATTCCTTGGCCTCTTGTTCGGTATCGCGGACGATCATGTGGACGCGCAGACCGTAATCGAGCGTGCGGTTATGGGCGGCGGCGCGTTCATTCACGTCCTTCATGCGCTGTGCGAGCATGTCGGTCGTTTCGGGCCACATCAGGTAGACGTCACATTGGGCGCCGCAAAGTTCGAGTGCTGCGGGGGAATAGCCGCCGAAATAGAGGAGCGGGCCGCCGTTCTGTTGGTAAGGTTTGGCGGGGTCGGTTGTCAGTTTCGAGATCTGGTAGATGTCGCCGTCATAGCTGACCTCGTCCTGGGTCCAGCATTTGCGCAGGATTTCAACGACTTCGTGGGAGCGTTTGTAGCGATAGGCGCTCTCAGCCACTTCACCTGGGAAATCGCTGCTGATGACGTTGAGGGTCAGGCGCCCTTTCAGCATATGGTCGAGCGTCGCGATGGTGCGGGCGAGCATGATCGGTTGGACTTCGCCGCAGCGGATCGCGGCGAGGAAGTTCATCTTGCTGGTGAGCGGCGCCATGCCAGCCACGAAGCTGAGCGTGTCCTGACCCACCTGATAAGAAGACGGGGCAAGGATGTTGCGGAAACCTTGTTCCTCAGCCGTCAGCGCGATGTCGCGGCAATGCTCCCAGCTTGAGCGCAAATCGCCATCGGGCAAGCCGAGGAACTGGTAATCGTCTGAACACAGTGCGGAAAACCAGCTGACTTCGGTCGCATCAAGGTCTGCGCTGGTGACCGGTACGATGGTCATCGATTCTCCTCCCCGAGATATGTTTGGCCTCTTGCGTAGCATGCAATTTTTGGTGCAACAATAGTGTATCAATTTATCCGGTGGCCAGGGGAGGGGTTGCCATGGCAAAAACCTCGGCCCTGCCGAAATTCATTCAGCTGAGCGAAATGCTGATCCGCGAGATTGCCGCCGGGCATCTTGCCGATGGTGCGCGGCTGCCCCCCGAACGCGATATGGCGGATGATCTGGGCGTGGCCGTGGGGACCTTGCGCAAGGCGCTGGCGGACGTTGAGGCCAAAGGGCTCTTGGACCGGGTGCAGGGGTCGGGCAATTATGTGCGGCACAGGCCTGCGGTCGACTCCGTCTATGCGTTTTTCCGGCTGGAGCTGTTGAAAGGTGGCGGGTTGCCCACGGCAGAGGTTTTGTCGGTGGATCGCTTGCCTAAGCCTGACGGCTTTGCGCGCTTGGGTGGGCACCCGGAAGGGCACCGCATCCGGCGGCTGCGGTCACTCGATGGGGTGCTGGTGGCGCTGGAAGAGATTTGGCTCGATGGCGGGCAACGCGACGTCATCGCGATGGGGGACCTTTCAGAATCGCTTTACCACTTTTATCGGCACGAATTGGGGCTGGTGATTGCGTCGGTCGAAGATCAGATCGGGGTCGATGTGGTTCCCGATTGGGCACCGGCGGCGTTTCATATGAAGCCGGGGCAAACCGCAGGCTATATCGCGCGGGTCAGTCGGACCGCCGCCAAGGAACCGGCGGAATTTTCGCGCACCTGGTTTGATGCCGGGCGTGCGGCTTACATCTCTCGCATGGGAAAAGGTTAACGACGTGCAAACGGTGAATTACGGTCTGATTGGCTGCGGCATGATGGGCCGCGAACATATCCAGAATATCAATCTCCTGCCGCAGGGGCGGGTGTCGGTTGTTTACGATCCGGTCGCGGAACTGGCAGCATCGGCCGCAACTCTGGCACAGGACGCTCATGTGGCTGAGTCCTTGGAGGAATTGCTGGCATTCCCGAATCTGGATGCGGTTGTGATTGTGAGCCCGAACTACCTGCATGTGCCGCAATTGCAGCAGATTGTTGCAACGCGCCCCCTGCCGATCTTGTGTGAAAAACCGCTTTACACCGAACCTGCGGATGCGCCGGTCATCACGGAATTGTTCGCAGACTATTCGCATCCAGTCTGGGTTGCGATGGAGTATCGGTATATGCCGCCCATCGCCGCCCTCGTCAGTCAAGCCGAACAGGCAACCGGCGGCATCAAGATGCTGTCGATCCGCGAGCATCGCTTTCCATTCCTGCCGAAAATCGGCGACTGGAACCGGTTCAATGCGAAGTCCGGGGGAACATTGGTCGAAAAGTGCTGCCATTTCTTCGATCTGATGCGTCTGATCCTCGATGACGAGCCAGTGCGTGTCATGGCCAGCGCTGGACAATCGCTGAACCACATTGATGAGCGGTACGATGGGGAGGTGCCTGATATCTGGGACAACGGCTATGTCATCTTGGATTTTGCGAAGGGCGCACGCGCGATGCTGGAATTGTGCATGTTCGCCGAAGGCTCCAAATGGCAGGAAGAGATCAGCGCCGTGGGTCCCAAAGGCAAGATCGAGGCGCTGGTGCCAGGGCCAGGGCGGTTCTGGCCGAAGCTGCTGGGTGACCCGCCTGTGCCACAACTGATCATCAGCCCGCGCGCGCCAAAGGGGCCATATGTGTCCGAGATACCCGTTGATCCGAAACTGTTGGAGGCCGGGGACCATAACGGATCGACCTTCTATCAGCATCAACGCTTCAATGCCGTTGTGCGCGGCGAGGGGAATGTTGAGGTCACGTTGGCCGATGGGGCAAGGGCTATCGAAATTGGACATGCCGCGCAGGAGAGTGCGCGCCAAGGACAGGCCGTGCTGCTCTAGTGGTCTGCCGTCTCGCCATGACGGGCTATTGGGGCGTAGAAATCTAAGCACGCGCAAAGGTTAAGAACCAAATCAGCATGAAATGCCGCGCTGTGGTCCGTTCTGACCAATTGGTTTTGACGCTCTGGTTCGACATAAATCAGGTGCCCGCCGATCGCGAGATCTGGATGTTGTCGCCTTCTTGATGCTTGCTGTGCTTAATGCTGCAAGTCAGCGGGACCTTCGGCTCTACTTGAAATCCCAGAAATCAGTTCAGGTTTTTCGAGTGACGCTTTGAGCCCAAGACCCATTGATTTCCGCTTGGTAGCCTGCTTCGCAGTTCGAAAACGAGCGGTGAACATGTTTGATCTTTTCTGGCTGACAGACGCGCCGAATGCATGTGGCCCGCACAAACCATCCTACAATCGCTGGAAACGGTGGAACGATAACGGCATCTTTGCACAAATGATGATGTGCCTGGCTGCAGATCAGGGTGAGATAGAGGCCGAAATGACCGGCGCAACATATTTCAAAACGCATAGTACGGCTTTCGGGATGGGATCAAAAAGGCGGCGCGGACACCTAATTGGCCGCGCCAAAGGCGACATGAATACAAAGCTGTATGCCATCTGCGACAGCAAAGGCCACCCCCTGAACCGCCTTGCCACAGCCGGTCAGGTCAGCGACTACATCGGCGCTCGGGCACTGCTCGGCAGCACGACTGGGGTCGATTGGCTACTCGGCGACCGCGGCTATGATGCCGATTGGTTCAGAGAAGCATGCAAAGACAAAGGGATGTAGCCCGGCATCTCGGGCTGGAAACAGAGTAAGAAGACCGTGAAATACGACAAGCTCCGCTGCCAACGGATAGAGATCATGTTCGGCAGGCTCAAGGAGTAGCCGCGCATTCCGACCCGATATGACAGATGCCGGAAGGTCTTCCTCTCAGCAATCGCCCTCGCAGTGATGTAGTTTATTTGCTATGAATCCTGACCCTAGTTTGTCTCGGCAATGAATAGGTCTTCAGTTTTGGTGAATGCCCCCTAATCCCCGTCAGCCACGCCTTCCTGCCGCAGCCGGGCGCGTCTGGCGCGGTAGCTGGGAAGGATGATCAGAAGCGCCGCGATGACCAGAAGACCAAGCGTCAGCGGCCGTTCGTAGATGAAGGATGGTCCGTCAAAGAGGTTCATGGAGCGAGAGAAGTTATTCTCAAGCATTGGGCCCAGGATGAACCCGATCAGGAGAGGCGCGAGCGGATAATCGGCGAAACGCAGGATTGTCGCGCAGACGCCGAGGCCGACGAGGATCAAAAGCTCGGTCGCATTGTTCTGGCCGATATAGGCGCCCATCAGTGTGAAGAACAGAATGAACGGGATCAGGAAGGTGCGCGGGACCGCGAGGATTTTCGCGATATAGGGGATCAGCGGGAGGTTCAGCATCAGAAGGATCACGTTGCCAACATACATGGAGATGATGACGGCCCAGAAGACCTCTGGCTCGTCAATCATCAAGCGCGGGCCGGGCGAGACGTTGAGCGCGATCAGGGCGCCCAAGAGGATCGCTGTTGTGCCAGAGCCGGGGATACCGAGCGTTAGGAGTGGCACGAAAGAGCCGGTGGCCGCGGCGTTGTTGGCGCTTTCAGGGGCGGCGAGGCCTTTGATGCTGCCTTTGCCGAACTCGGCCTGATCTTCCTTGCTCGCGATATTGCGCTCCACCGCATAGCCGAGGAAGGACGCGATGGTGGCCCCGGCACCCGGCAAGACGCCGATGAAAAAGCCCTGGATCGACTGGCGCCCGACAACGGGTGCGATCTGGCGGGCCTCGGCGCGGGTGATGCGCAGGTCTTTGATCTCGGACGAACCGCCATCGGATTTGGAGCGGTTGGGGTCGAGGATCAGATAGATCGCCTCGGGCAGGGCGAACATCGCCATGGCGAGCGTGATGAAGCCCAGACCCGATTGCAGGTCCATGATGCCGAAGGTGAAGCGTGGTTGGTTGAAGAGCACGCCTTCGCCGATTGTGGCGAGCATCAGGCCGAGGACAGTCATCAGGAGCGCCTTGGCGACTTGCCCGGTGCCTGCAAAGGCGGCGATGGCCGAAAGGCCCACGACCATCAGGGCGAAGTATTCCGGTGATCCGAAAAGGAGCGCGACGGTGGAGAGGGCGGGGGCGAAGATCAGGAGCAGGATTGCACCGAGCGTGCCGCCGACAAAGGACGAGATCGCGGCGACTGTCAGCGCTTTGCCGGCCTTGCCTTGGCGCGCCAAGGGGTAGCCGTCGAAACTGGTCGCCACGGTGGAGGCAACGCCAGGCGCGTTGATCAGGATCGAGGAGGTGGAGCCGCCGAAGATCGCGCCGTAATAGACGCCTGCGAGTAGGATGAGTGCGGCGGACGGGTCACCGATGGAAATGGCGACGGGAATCATGATCGCGATGATCGACATCGGCCCAAGGCCCGGCAGCATGCCGATGAAGGTCCCGATCAGACAACCTCCGATGACCATCAGAATATTGGTAAGCGAGAAGGCCGTTGTGAGGCCGATCATCAATCCTTCAAGCATACCTCAGACCCCCATGAATGCGGGCCAGGGGCGCAGGAAGATACCCAGCACCTCTTGCACCAGATACCAGATGCTGCCGGCTGCGATGACGGCGACCGGGATCAGGATGTGCAGGCGCCGTTCGCCTAGCACCAGCGAGCCGATGGTCAGAAAGCCCACGGTTGCTGTGAGAAATCCGATAGGACGCAGCAGCAGCGCATAGGCGATCATTAGGCCAATCAGGGTGAGGGCGGGAACAACCTGATATTCCAGCAGTCGCCGATAGACGATGACCGAGGGGTCTTCCTCTCGTGGCTTCTCGTTTTTCTCAAAGCCCAGAAGAATGATCAGAGCCGCAACGATGGCCATGACCGACAGGACTTTGGGGAAGGTCGACGGCCATATGGGATTGTTTCGCATGAAAGGTGCGAGCGCGCCGTCCATCGTGAAAAATGCGGTATAGCCGTAGCCGAGGCTCATCACCAGAATGATGAGCGCGATCCAACGATCAAGCGCCATTGGCTCCTCCCCTTATGTCTTGTTGGTGTCCGGCGGCGGACCGCCGGACACAAGATGGCTTCTACAGGAAGCCCAGTTCGCGCATCAGATCGCCGATCACCTGTTCCTGATTTTCCAGGAAGGTCAGGAACTCATCGCCGCTGTTGTGGATGTTGACCCAGCCATTGCGGGCGCGCACCTCTTCCCATTCGGGCGTGTCATACATCTGGCCGATGGCGTCCTGATACATCGCCAGCTTGTCATCGGGCAGACCGGGGGCCGCAAAGAACCCGCGCCAGTTCACGAATTCCGCGTCGATCCCCTGTTCTTTCATGGTCGGAGCGTCGGCGAATGTCTCAACACGCTCTGGCGCTGTGACGCCGATGATTTTGACCTCGCCTGCATTGGCCAGATCAACCGCTTCGGAGAAGCCGGTGCTGAGTGCTGTGATCTCACCTGACAGGAGCGCGGCCATCGCTTCACCACCTGCATCGTAAGGAATGTACTTTACAGCTGTCGGGTCTTCGCCCGCTGCCTGCATCACGATGGCTGCAACGATATGGTCCATCCCGCCTGGAACAGAGCCGCCGCCGACAGCCGTGCCGCGCGGGTCAGCGCGATATGCGGCAAGGAAGTCTTCCATCGTGTTAATGGGGCTGTCCTTACCGACAACCATCGTCGCGTAGTCACCGATGGTGCCTGCCACGAGCGTCAGGTCGCGGAAGTTCTGCGGGAACACGCCGGTGAGCGAGCGGATCACGATGGGGGTGGAGTTCACCATCAGCGTGCCGTGGTTGCTTTCGGCGTTTTCGATCAGATAGCCGATGGCCTTGCCGCCACCGCCGCCTGACATGTTCTCGTAGGTGGCCTGTCCGACGAGGCCCGCATTCGTCAGCGCCTCGCCCGTGCCGCGCGCGGTGCCGTCCCAGCCACCACCGGCGCCGCCGGGGATCAGAAAGTGGATGCTGTCGACAACCTGATGGCCATCGGCCATGGCTGGTGCGCCAAGTGAGACGCTTGCCGCAGCCGCCGCGATCACGGCCCTGCGGGTCATATTGAATAGTTTCATTGTTTTCCTCCCAAGTCGTATGGCGATGAACGCCTTGGAGGATTTTTCACGATCACTGGGCGCGACGCAACCGTCATTTTGACACCTTTCGCTGTTGGTGGTCAAAACCTCGGCGCATCGCACGCTTTTTAATTCGGAAAGCCTCCGGCGGTGGTTGAGCGGCGTCTTGGAAACGATCCGGGGGGGGTCGTTTTAGCCGGTGACGGGCGAGGCCCTTGGCCAAGATAGTTTGGGAGCCTGTCGCTTTAGCGGCCCAAGCTGCGGGCGATCTGTTCTGAAAGGGTCAGTAAGGCGGCGGATTGTGCGGCAGCAATACTTTGTAGGCTTTGATCGGGCATCGGTTGCGTGATCTCAAAAGCGCGGGTGCTGTTGGGAAAGTCGATCCCGTCGCCCCCGATGTAGTATTGCCCTGTGAGGCGGAAGACTCCATCTGCGCCCGCAAGCATCCGTGCCACCCGGATATCAATCGCAATGTCGGGCAGGCCGACAAAGGGCCAAGGGTCCGGGCCAACCCGCGTATCAAGGATATCGGCGAGTGATTGCGCGATGTTCAATGTCACCGCACGGTCCGGCATATCCGCCCAGAGCACGTTTTCATCAATTGCAATCAGTCCTGATGGCGTTTCAAAGGCCACTTCCTCAAGCTCGGCATAGGTTGGCAGGATCACCGTGCGGACCATGGCGCTACTGACCAATGGGCTGAGCGACAGTTCCGATTGCAGGCGGGGCATGGCCAGACGGTCAATCGGCGGAGTACATGCGACTAGCGCCATTGCAGCCAATACCACGAATTTGCGCAACATCTTTACCGTCCTACGATCAGAGAATTGGGATTGCGCTCAATCGCGCGCGCGAGCGAGGAGACCGCGTCCGCCGCGATCTGAATGTCCCGCAAGGTGGCGCGTGTCTCGGCACCAAAGCGTGAGCGTTCACCATAGCTTTCGATCACCTCTTCTGTCCGCGCGACAAGGGCGTTGGTGCGCGCGGCGAGGCCTGGCAGGCCGCCAACAGCTTCTTCAATGGCTTGCGCTGCGTCATTGGCCGCCTGAAGGGCCGCGTTCACATTGTCAATCGCGCCGCCTTCGCGCGCATCGGCGAGAAAGCCGCGCATCTCATCCAGTGCGGTGTTGAGCGTGCCAGGCAGCGCGCTGGTATCCTCGGCGCTGACGAAGGCCTCAATCGAGTCCAGCGTTTCGGTTGAAGAGGCTACAAGTGCCTCAAGCTCCAGCGCGTTTGCCGTTGCCATCAGCGTGTCGATCTGGTCTGCAATCTGAGGCAGGCTCTGTGTCGCCTCTTCGATATTCGCGGCTGCCTGAGCTGCGTTTTCGAGGGCTGTGTCCAGATCACCGATCAGATCAACCTCATCCGCGCGGGCGATGATCGCGTCGAGATCAGTGATGACATTGCGCAGGTCACCCGGCATGGCCTGCAGATCGTCGTCATTGATCAGGGCGCGGCTGTCCTCAAGTAGCGCAACCAGTGAGGCGGGCGCGGCCACCGTAGCGTCGTCATTGGCGAGCCGTTCGATACTGTCCATCAGGTCAATGGCGCCATCCATCAGTTCTTCGACGGGGAGGGCGTTGATGCGGGCCAAGACCCCCTCTGCGGTGGCCGCCACATCCGAGATTTCGGACTCGGTTGTGGGGATGATCGGATATTGCCCGCCCGTGCCCGTCATGATGGCGGGCAGGGCATCATCGATCTGGACAAGCTCCACTAAAAGCGCGCCTGACAAGATGTTTCCGGTGACCATCCGGGCCCGCAGCCCTCGTGCCACGAAGTCCGACAAGAGAACCATGGCATCATCTGCCGTGGCTTCGGCTCCCATGCCTAGCCGGGATGGCTCAATGTCCAGCACGGCTTGCAGCCGCACTTCGGCATCCGCGCTTTCACCCACGACGATGGCATTCAGATCGTTGACCTCGCCAATGCGGATGCCCTGGAAGCGTACCTCTGATCCGGGTGTCAGACCGCTCACCGATTCCTCGAACAGAACCGCCACTTGCAGCACATCAGCGTTGGGGTCTGTAAACAGGCTGTCTCGCGCGCTTTCTTCGGTGCTGAAGATGTCAAACAGATGGCCATCACGGATGGGATTGCCGCCCGAGACGATGGTGTCAAACGCAATGCCGCCTTCGATCAGAGAAGCGAGCGAGTTGACGTCCAGCGACACCCCGCCCGCACCAAAAGACACGCTAAAGCCGGAGGTATCCCAAAACCGCGTGCTGGTGGTGATCCGGCGGTCATAGGGGCTCTCGATAAAGGCCGTGACCACAACTTGCGTGCCGTCAAAGGACAATTCGGGTTCTTCGAGATATCCGACTTGCAGCCCCTTATGCAGAACCGGTGCCCCGGCCGCCAGTGATCCGCCATCACTTGTGCGCAGGACAATGCGCGTACCGCGCTGGCCTGCGCGGGTCAGGACAGGCTGTTCCAGACCGCGAAATTCGAATTGCTGAACATCGGCTTGCGTGTCCCAGTTACCTTCGATGTAGACGCCTGACAGAACCGTATCGAGGCCGGTGATCCCACGCACGGACACATCCGGGCGCACCACCCAGAATTGCGCATCGTCATCCATGAAAGGCGCGACGGTCTGGTCGACCCGCGCATGCACAAGGACCACAGCGAGACCTTCGTCAAACTCGACCGTTTCCACCTCGCCAATGGTCACATCGCGGTAGCGGATCTGTGTCTCGCCCGACGTGATGCCTGCCGCGTTCTCGAACGCAATGGTGATCAACGTGCCGCGATCCTGGTAATTCTGCCAGGCGGCGAAAAGAGAGACACCAAGCGCGATCAGCGGCACAAACCAGACCAGCGACAAACGCTGCCAGACCCGCCTTTTGATCGGGCGAATATCCAAAGGCGCGGCCCCGATGGGGTCTTGGTCGCTCATGCTGTGTCCTGTCCCTTGTCCCAGATCAGGCGGGAGTCAAAAGCCTGCGCTGCCAGCATGGTGAAAATCACCGATAAAGCAAAGCTGACGGCCGCAATCCCCGGATTGACCGTGGCAATTGTGTCGAGTTGCACAAGGGCTGACAGAATTGCAACGACAAAGACGTCAATCATGGACCAGCGCCCGATAAATTCGACGACTTCATAGGCACGATGACGCTCATGCTGATTGTCCAGTGAATGCCGCTGCACGCTGATCGCCAGATACATGATCACCAGAAACTTGCCGATGGGGATCACGACCGATGCGACGAACACGATAAAGGCGACGCCGTACGAGCCATATTCGATCAACTCCACGACCCCACCGATGATCGTGCTTTCGCTGCGTTCAATCAGCGTTGAGGTCAAAAGCATCGGATAGATGTTTGCAGGGATATAGGCGATCATGCCCGCGATCAGCCAGGCCCAGACCTTTTGCAGGCTGAGTTCGTCGCGGCTGCGCAAGGGGGCGCCACACCGCTTGCAAAAAGCAGTCTCTTGCCGGTGCACCTGTCCGCAGCGCTGACAGGCCACGAGGCCCGCCTCACGGGCCGAGATTATGCCGCTGACCGGTCCAGTGTTTCCCAAATCGAATACCTGCAAATCAGTTGATCTTTGAGAACGGTAATGATGACGACCCCCGCAAAAGCCCAAAAGGCGGGGCCGATGGTGACTGCTGCAAGCCCTGCAACCTTGATCAGCGCCACTGTCACACCGACGATAAAGATCTCGGCCATGCTCCAGGGCCGCAACCGTTCGGCCAGACCAAAGGCCACGCGCGCACCCGCGCGTGGTTTCTGTTCGCGCACCAAAGGCCCGAGCGCGTAAATCAGCGCGCCCAGCCGGATCAGCGGGATCACTACGATGAAAAACGCAACGGCGATGGCCAATGGAAATGCCAGCCCGTCATTAAAGGCCAAGACCGCGTCGATGACCGACGTCGCGTTTTGCAGCCCCCCTGCGTCCAGCGTCAGAAACGGAAAACTGATCGCGGCGATCATCATGATGAATGCGGTGAGCGCGAGACTGATCACACGTGCGATGGCGGCAGGTTGCGAGGTCATCAACACGATCCCGCAACGCTGGCAATGGGCCCGGGCATTGGGGGGCAACGTGCTGGCCCGATGCAACGTATCGCATTGCGGGCACGCAACCAGATCATCCAATGGTGGCAGTGCCACAGACACGCAATATCCTTTCAGCTTGTCCCGGATAGCCCCAAGTCTAGCGCGACCGCGCCGGGTTTGACATAGATATGCTATGACCCCGCCTGGTACAATTCAATAAAGAGAGAGCATGCATGCCCAATCCTGTCTTTCTACCTCGTCCAGTCCCACTTGTTCCGTTGACATCGGGTGGCACATTCCCGGTTGCCCGGATTTTCTGCGTTGGACGCAACTATGCCGCCCATGCCGCCGAAATGGGTCATGCGGTGGATCGCGAGGCGCCGTTCTACTTCACCAAATCCGCGCATGCCGTGCTTTTGTCAGGTGAGGACATGCCCTATCCGCCTCGCACGGCAGATTTGCATCACGAGATGGAGCTTGTCGTGGCCATTGGCGATAAGGCCCGTGAGATCAGTGAAAGCGACGCAATGGGCGTGGTTTTTGGCTATGGCTGCGGTCTCGACATGACCCGCCGCGATTTACAGGCCGCTGCCAAGGAAAAGCGGCGGCCCTGGGATACGGGCAAGGACTTTGAGAATGCGGCGATCCTCGGCGCGTTGACACCTGCGTCGGCGGTTGAAGACATCACGCAGGCGACCATTGAACTGCAGGTTAATGGTGAGGTGCGGCAGAGGGCTTCAATTGCCGATATGGTCTGGTCGATCCCTGAAATCATCGCGGATCTGTCGACGCTTTACACGTTGATGCCCGGCGATCTGATCATGACCGGCACACCGGCGGGGGTTGGCCCGGTTGTGGCTGGCGATACGCTGAGCGGTACGATTGACGGATTGTCTCCCGTGGTCACGCGCATCGCTTAGGCAAAAGTGACTTGCATGAGGTGTTGCGCTTCGCCAAACAACGTCAAAGTCATGTTTGTTGGAGGAACCCCATGACATTGTCTCGCCGCACTCTGTTTGGTATGGTCGCTGCCGCTTGCCTGTCGACAGGCGCCGCGGCGCAAGAGGTCACGTTGCGCCTGCATCAATTCCTGCCCGCACAGGCGAATGTGCCCGCGCATATTCTTGATGTCTGGGCGGATAAGGTTGAGGCCGACAGCGATGGCCGGATCAAGGTGGATCGCTTTCCATCTATGCAACTCGGTGGCACACCCCCGCAATTGATCGATCAGGCGATTGATGGCGTGGCAGACGTGATCTGGACCGTTGCGGGCTACACGCCGGGCCGTTTCCCGCAATTGGAGGTGTTTGAGCTGCCCTTCATTTCGACCAGTGCCGAGGCCACGTCGCGCGCCTATTGGGAACTGGCCGAAGAACGGATGATGGATACGGATTTCGCGGCGTTCAAACCCTTGGGGCTTTGGGTGCATGGCCCCGGTCTGATCCATTCCAACCGGCCTATCGCAGATGTGGCGGACCTCAACGGGCTGAAGCTGCGTGCACCCACCCGCACAACGACGACGCTTTTCACCGGGTTGGGTGCCACATCCGTGGGCATGCCGGTCCCGGCTGTGCCAGAGGCGTTGTCCAAGGGTGTCATCGATGGCGCGGTGATCCCGTGGGAGGTTGTGCCAGCGCTCAAAGTCCATGAACTGGTCAGCAATCACACCGAGTTTGGTGACGCGCACCTTTACACGACCGCCTTCATCTTTGCGATGAACAAAGGTGTTTATGAGGGCCTGCCCGACGATCTGAAAGCCGTGATTGACGCCAATTCCGGGCTGGAATTTTCGGCCTTTGCCGGGCGCACGATGGAGGAATATGACGCGCCCGGTCGTGCCATGGCGGAAGAGGCGGGCAACACAATCGTGACGTTGACCGATGAACAGGTGGCGGCCTGGCGCGCGGCCAGCCAGCCCACAATCGACAATTGGATTGCCGAGGCGGATGCGGCGGGCATCGACGGCACCGGCCTTCATGACGCCGCCACTGCGCTGATCGCCAAGCACAGCGTGGGCAACTGACCCACGCGGCGTGATCGGGCAGGAGGCGGGATTGCTGCACAGAATCATCTCCCTACTTGCCCGCGTGATGGCGATGTTGGGTGGGCTGGTGCTCTGCGCTATTGTGGTGATGGTCTGTCTGAGCATCATCGGGCGCGAGGTGAACGGGATGGCCCATGGCGGGTATCTGGGCGGCTTTGGCGATTGGCTGATCGCGCGGGGCGTTGGCCCGATCACCGGCGATTTTGAGTTGATTGAAGCGGGGATTGCCTTTGCGATCTTCGCGTTTCTGCCGCTGACGCAGCTGACGGGCGCCCATGCGACGGTTGATATCTTCACCAGCGGTCTTGGCCCTAAGGCCAACAACCTCATCGCCGCGTTCTGGAGTGTGGTGATGGCGGTGGTCATCCTGCTGATCACCTGGCGGCTTTTCGCGGGGATGCAGGACAAGCTGCGCTATGGCGAGACGACGTTCCTGATCCAGTTCCCGGTCTGGTGGGCCTATGCGGCGAGCTTTGTCGCTGCTTTGGTGGCGAGCCTCGTCAGCCTTTATTGCGCGGCCATGCGCTTGACAGGTGCGCGGACCATATGAGCGACCTCGCCCTCGGTTATCTGTCTTTTCCGGTTCTGCTGCTCCTGATCTTTTTGCGGGCACCCATTGGCCTTGCGATGCTGCTTTGTGGCATTGGCGGGCTGTGGGTGGCGACGGATGGGACGACCGTCTTCATGGCGCGGCTGAAGTCCGAGGTTTACACGACGTTTTCCAACTACAACCTGTCGATCATCCCGATGTTCCTGCTGATGGGGCAGTTCGCGACGCTGTCGGGGATGTCGCAGTCACTTTTCACGGCGGCGCAATCCTGGCTGGGGCACCGCAAAGGCGGTATGGCGATGGCGGCGGTCGGGGCTTGCGCCGGGTTTGGGGCGATCTGCGGGTCGTCGCTGGCGACCGCCGCAACAATGAGTCGTGTCGCATTGCCGGAATTGCGTCGTTACGGATATTCCGGTGGGTTTTCGACGGCGACGCTTGCGGCGGGGGGCACCTTAGGCATCCTGATCCCACCATCGGTGATCCTGGTGATCTATGCGATCCTGACCGAGCAGAACATCGCAAAGCTCTTTGTCGCCGCCTTCATCCCCGGCCTGCTGGCGGCTTTGGGGTACATGCTAACCATCGCAGTTTACGTGCGCATCTACCCCGGTCAGGCGGGTACGCAGGAACGGCTGCCTTACTCCGCGCGGTTCCGATCGCTCTTTGCCGTTTGGCCGGTGCTAGTGGTCTTCGCTTTGGTCGTGGGCGGCATTTACAATGGCTGGTTCACCCCAACCGAAGGTGCGGCAGTGGGGGCGATGGGCACCGGGCTGATTGCGCTTTTTTCCGGGTCTTTGAACTGGGCCGTCTTTCGCGACAGCATCTTGGAGACCGCCACGGGCACCGGCATGATCTTTTTCATCGTGCTGGGGGCGGGGTTCTATAACGGCTTTCTGGCGCTCACGCAGGTTCCGCAAGAGCTGTCATCCTGGGTCACCGATCAGGGATTCAGTCCGTGGCTCGTGATGGTCATGATCCTTGCCTTCTACCTGATCCTCGGCTGCCTGATGGACAGCCTGTCGATGATCCTGTTGACGATCCCCATCTTCTGGCCGGTTGTCTCGACACTGGATTTCGGGATGACGACCGAGGAGGTGGCGATCTGGTTCGGGATCCTTGTCCTTATCGTCGTGGAGGTCGGGTTGATCACGCCGCCTGTGGGCATGAACCTGTTTATTATCAACAGCATGGACAAGGATACGCCGATGAGCGCGACCTACAAGGCGGTGCTGTTTTTTGTCGGCTCGGATATCCTGCGGGTGGTGATCCTGCTGATGTTCCCGATCATAACGCTGGTGTTTATTTAGGTACGTACATCGGGGCCATCGCGACCAGTGCGGGATTTGATCTGGGCGATCTCATCAGCGGCGGCGATGACGGGCGCGAGTGCGTCCTCCACCGGCAAGGCCAAGTTTGTGGGATCAGTTTCCAACCGTTCCAGATAAACGCGCAAGGTCGCGCCCTTTGTTCCGGTGCCGGAGAGCCGCAGCACGACACGGGCGCCTCCGTCGAACATGATGCGGATGCCCTGGCCTGTTGCCGTGCTCTGATCGACCGGGTCCGTATAGGCGAACTGATCAGCGGATTGGACATTCAGACCGGCAAAGCTTTGGTCCGGCAGGTCGCCCAGCCGCGCCTCCAAGTCGGCGATCAAGGTCTTCGCCGCATCACTGTCCACACCTTCATAGTCGTGACGCGAGTAGTAGTTGCGGCCATAGGTCTGCCAATGGTCCGTCATCAGTTCAGTCACCGGTTTCTTGCTGACCGCCAGAATGTTGAGCCACATCAGCACGGCCCAGAGGCCGTCTTTCTCGCGGACATGGTCGGAACCGGTGCCTGCACTTTCCTCACCACAGAGGTTTACGCGGCCCGCATCCAAGAGCGAGCCGAAGAATTTCCAGCCCGTCGGCGTTTCATAGCATTGCAGACCCTTCGCGGCGGCGACCCGGTCAACGGCTCCTGACGTCGGCATTGAGCGGGCGACGCCTGACATACCACCGCTATAACCCGGTGCGACATGCGCCTGTGCTGCAATCAGAGCGAGGCTGTCGGACGGCGTCACGTATGCACCGCGCCCCACGATCATGTTGCGGTCGCCATCGCCGTCGCTTGCGGCACCGAAATCGGGGGCGTCGGGCGAGGTCATGATGTCCATCAATTCATGCGCCCAGATCGGGTTGGGGTCCGGATGACCTTCGCCAAAATCGGGCAGAGGCGTGCCGTTCAGAACGGTGCCTTTGGGGGCGCCCAGCCGTTCTTCCAGCAAGCGATGTGCGTAGGGGCCTGTGACTGCATGCATCGCGTCAAAGACCATGCGGAAGCCGCCCTGAAAGAGCGCGCTGATCGCGTCGAAATCGAACAGCGTTTCCATCAGCGCAGCATAATCATCGACCGAATCCACGATGCGGACGCGCATCTCGCCCAATGTCGTTTCGCCGATCTGGCTCAGGTCAACATCCTGCGCCTCAAGCACCTGATAGGTGCTGATCGTCTGCGTCTCGGCATAGATCGCGTCTGACACAGCCTCGGTCGCCGGGCCGCCATTGCCCATATTATACTTTAGCCCGAAATCCGCATCGATCCCGCCGGGATTGTGGCTGGCTGACAGGATGAACCCGCCATCGGTTTCATTCAGCCGGATCAGATGTGACGCAGCCGGTGTCGAGAGGATCCCGTTTTGCCCGACAATGACCTCTGCCGCGCCACCGGCTGCCGCCATCCGCAGGATCACCTGAATGGCGCGGTCGTTGAAATAGCGGCCATCGCCACCCAGCACAAAGCGCTTGCCTGCCGCCCCGCCAATCGCGTTCAGGATCGCCTGCACATAGTTTTTCAGAAAATGCGGCGCCATGAAGTCGCGCGTCTGGCGGCGCAAACCCGAGGTCCCCGCCTTTTGACCTGTGATTGGTTGGGTGGGAACATGGGTAATATCCATGGCAGCAGACCTTATATCTGGGCGTTCTGGGCAGGGGCGGGTTGCCCGTCAAATGTAAAATCACAAGGCAGCGCGCGATCAATCACACGTTGCGCGTTCGGAATGTCATTGCCTTCGGCCCGGCGCGTGGCGACCGCGCGGGAGTAATTGAGGCTGAGCCAGCGATGGATGAGCCGCGCGCGCAACTCCGGCATCGGCACGTCGAGCCGCGCTGTCACGTCCCAAAGCCCGGCGAGTTCGGACCATGGGGCCTCATCAAACATCAGGTAATTGCCTTCCACGATGACAACCTTTGCATCCACCGGCACGGCAACGGCACCCGCAATCGCAATGTCACGTGTGCGATCAAAGATGGGGGCAAAGACCTCCTCCCCTGTTTTGAGGGCCTTGACGAGCCGGATAAAACCGGGCGCGTCGAACGTCTCAGGCGCGCCCTTGCGCTGGGTCAATCCGCGGGCCTCAAGGATCGCGTTGTCGAGGTGAAAGCCGTCCATCGGAACGACCGTGGCCTTGGTCCGTTGCGTGTTCAGCCGCCGCGCCAGTTCCGTAGCAAGCGTGGATTTGCCACAGCCCGGCGCGCCGGTAATGGCAACCAATTGCCGCGTGTCTGCCTTGTCCTGCAGATGCTCTGCCAGCGTGTTGATATGAAGCGTTAAACTGCTCAACTTATGACCTGCCAGTCGAAAGGGTTTTTCCCCGTTTTGTCGAAACCTTAACCTGTGTTTCGGGGTGAGGCGAATGGTTTTTGCAGTCCCTTCGCTTTCTTGCCGACGCTAGATCGTCGGCTTGCTGGCAAAAGTGGCCATGGCCCGCGCTTTGGCTTAGGTTTGCACAACAAGACGACATTTGTGAAAGCCCGCTTCATGGCGACATTGCTGCATATCTGGCGCGTTCTGGCGGCGGTCTGGACATCCGCTGGTGAGAAACATCTGGGGCTGATCGCGGCTGGTGTCGCCTTTTTCGGCGTTTTTGGCATTTTTCCGGGGATTGCGGCGGTGATTGCCATCTTTGGTCTGGTGGCGGACCCGGTGATCATCGCCGAGCAATTGGTGCTGATGGAGGATATTATTCCGCCTGATGCCTACCAATTGCTGTCATCGCAGATCACACGTCTGGTGAGTGCGCCGTCAGAGGCGCTGGGTTGGGCCACTTTCGTGTCGATCACGCTCGCGCTCTGGTCGTGCAGGGCAGGGGTCAGCGCGTTGATCGGGGGGCTGAATGCGATTGCGGGGCAGCGGCTGCGCAATGGGATATGGCAGACGGTTGTGGCGTTTTTGCTGACCATTGCGCTGGTCAGTCTGGCGATTGTCGCCTTGACGGTTGTGGTGCTGTTGCCCATTGCCTTGGCGTTCATTCCGGTTGCGACGTCGACCGCGTGGGTTCTGGAGGGTGTGCGGTGGCTGATCGCGCTGGGGGTGCTGATTGTGGCGCTCAGCCTGCTCTATCGCTTTGGTCCCGCGCGGACTGGCGGCCGGGGGCGTTGGGTGACCATTGGTGCGTTTGTGGTGGTGATCTTGTGGGTGGCCGCCTCGGCGGGGCTGTCCTACTACCTGACCAACTTTGCCAGCTACAACGAAGTCTATGGCTCCATCGGGGCGGTGATTGGCCTGCTGCTCTGGCTTTACGTCAGTGCATATCTGATCCTGCTGGGGGCGGCTCTAAACGTGGAAGTGCATGGATACGACTGCCCGCCCTCTGACGAGGATACGTCTTTCCTGCCAGAGGGTTAAGTGACGGCGGCTTTGGTTTTGTAGGTCTGGTCATCCCACAAACGGTTGGTCATGACATCGGCGATGACTGCGATGGCTTTGTCGACATCGCCCGCATCTATGAAAAGTGGTGTGAAGCCGAAGCGCATGATATCCGGGGCGCGGAAGTCACCGATGACGTTGCGAGCGATACAGGCCTGCATCGCGGCATAGCCTTCGGCAAACCGGAACGATACCTGACTGCCCCGCTGATCGGGGTCGCGCGGGCTGGCGAGGGTGAGCATGGGGCAGGCGGCCTCCACCCCGGCGATGAATTGCTCGGTCAGCGCGATTGAGGCGGCGCGCAGGTCCTGCATATCCACCTGATCCCAGATGTCGAGGGCCGCATCGAGTGCGGCCAGCTGCAAGACAGGCGGCGTGCCGACGCGCATGCGTTCGACACCGGTGCCGGGGCGATAGTCGAGATCAAAGGCAAAGGGGGCCTCGTGACCCAGCCAGCCGGAGAGCGCGGGTTTGCAGCTAGCGACATGGCGCGGTGCGACATAGATATAGGCGGGCGCGCCGGGACCGGCGTTGAGGTATTTGTAGGTGCAGCCGACCGCGAAATCGGCACCGCAACCGGCCACATCGACGGGCAGCGCGCCTGCTGAATGGGCCAGATCCCACAGCGTTAGCGCGCCGGCCTGATGCGCTATATTTGTCAGTTGCGCCATGTCGTGTTTGCGGCCAGTGCGGTAGTCGACCTCGGTCAGCATCAAGACCGCAACATCATCGGTGATGTTGTCTGCGACCTCTTCGGGTGCCACGACGCGTAATTCGTGACCGCGCCCGAGCATCTCGATCAGCCCTTCGGCCATGTAGATATCGGTGGGGAAATTGCCGCTATCGGTCAGGATCACGCGGCGGTCCGGGACAAGATCAAGGGCGGCGGCAAGCGCCTGATAGACCTTGATCGACAGCGTATCGCCCAGCACCACATGGCCCGGTTCCGCACCGATCAGCCGACCGATCCTATCGCCCAGGGCGGATGGTTGCGCCATCCAGCCCGCCCGGTTCCAGCCGGTGATCACCATCTCGCCCCATTCCTGGGCCATGCAGCGTTCCATGCGCGCAAGCGCTGCCTTGGGTAAAGGCCCCAGCGAGTTGCCGTCCAGATAGGTGACACCTTCGGGCAGGTGAAAGAGCTGTTTGGTGTCGGCGAAGTCGATTGTCACACCTGACCGCCCGAAATTTCGATCGTCTGACCATTGATGCTGCGCGCACCCTCGGAGCAGAGCCACATGAGGGCCGTCGTCGTCTCATCCACCTCAAGCAATTTGCGGTGGCGGTTGCCTTTGGCAATCGCATCAATCGCGCCTTGTTCGTCGACACCGAAGCGCTTCATCAGGCCCGGCAACTGGTTGCGGACAATCGCCGTGTCCACATAGCCGGGGCAGAGCGCGTTAAAGGTGATGGGGCGGCGCATGAACTCTTCCGAGAGGCCGCGGATGAGGCCGATCACGCCATGTTTGCTGACCGTGTAGGGGATCGCGTTTTTCAGACCGCGCACCCCGGCGATGGAACTGACGACGATCATGCGGGCGGGATCGTCCGGTTTCAGCGTGGACATGGCCGCCTGAAATGTCAGGAACACACCATCAAGATTGGTCGTCATGATCTTGCGCCAGGCGGCGAGGCTTGTCGTCTCAAACGGGCCACCTTCGGCGATACCCGCATTGGCAATGCAAATCTGGACCGGTCCGCGCTGCTCTGCGGCGGCCTCAATCCCGTCGCGGACGGCCTGTTCATCGTCGATATCCATGACCATGGGGTGCAGGCGCTCTTGCGTGGCCGCAAGCTCTTCAAGCACATCGGCGCGGCGGCCTGTGATGGTGACCTCTGCGCCCGCCTGCGCGAGGGCGACGGCGATGCCCTTGCCAATGCCCGTCCCGCCCCCGGTGACGAGCGCGTGTTTGCCTGCATGTTCCATGATCACCTCCTCAATTTCGCCGCAGGTTAGCGGCCCCAGCCCCGTGGACAAGCCCAAAGCGGCGCGGCACAAATGAGGCCATGAAATGGATTGATCTTCCCCCTGTCTGGCTGGCGCTGGCGATATTCATGACCTGGTGGATTGCAGAGCTGCAGCCTGCAGCTCTGGCATTCGGCGGCCCGGTGATGGACCTTTTCGGCGGCCTGATGGTGGGCGGCGGCGTCGTATTGATGCTGCTGGCGGTGGCCGAGATGCGCAAAAGGCGCACGACGGTCATTCCGCATATGGAGGCGAGCCATCTGGTGACCACCGGCATCTTTTCCCGCACGCGCAACCCGATCTATTTGGGCGATGCGCTGGTGCTGGCGGGCCTCGCGCTGCGGTGGGACGCACCTGTCGCGCTAATCCTGGTGCCGCTGTTTGTCGGTACGATCACACAGCGCTTTATCACCCCCGAAGAGGACCGCTTGCGCCGCAAATTCCGTGCCGATTTCGCGCGCTACACACAAAAGACGCGACGTTGGTTGTGATGTTAGCGCATGACATGAAATGTCATGGCGACCCGTCTCTTGTGAAATATTCTTCCGCCCTATACTCCAACATCAACAACCTGAGTAAGATGGGGGACGGTCCGTGAAAATCGGCACACCGAAAGAGATATTTGCGGGTGAGGATCGGGTCGCGATGACCCCGGCCTCGGCCAAAGACTTGCAGAAGCTGGGATATGAATGCCTGATCGAAACCGGCGCCGGGATGGCGGCAGGTTTCTCGGATGTGGCTTATGAGGAAGCGGGCGTGAGCGTGGTGAAGACCGCGGCGGCGCTTTTTGAAGGGGCCGATATCGTCGCGAAGGTGCGTCCGCCCGAGGATGCGGAAGTCGCCATGTTGCGCGACGGGCAAACGCTGATCTCGTTCTTCTATCCGGGTCAGAATGAAGCTCTGATGGAAGCCGCCAATGGCAAGGGCGCCACCGTTATTGCGATGGATATGGTGCCCCGGATTTCGCGCGCGCAGAAGATGGATGCGTTGTCGTCCATGGCCAATATCGCGGGTTACCGCGCGGTCATTGAAGCGGGCAATAATTTCGGGCGGTTTTTCACCGGACAGGTGACGGCCGCCGGTAAGGTGCCGCCTGCGAAGGTTCTGGTTGTCGGTGCCGGTGTCGCTGGACTGGCGGCTATCGGGACGGCGACGTCGCTAGGCGCGATCACATATGCCTTCGACGTGCGCCCTGAAGTGGCGGAACAGGTCGAGTCGATGGGCGCGGAATTTGTCTTCCTCGATTTTGAGGAAGAACAGCAGGACGGCGCGTCGACGGGGGGGTATGCGTCTGTGTCTTCACCGGAATTCGCGGCAGCGCAGTTGGCCAAGTTCCGGGAACTCGCACCCGACATGGACATCGTCATCACGACGGCGCTGATCCCCGGTCGCGACGCGCCAGAGCTTTGGACCGAGGATATGGTCCAGGCGATGAAGCCCGGCTCGGTCATTGTCGATCTGGCGGCAGAGCGTGGCGGGAACTGCAAGCTGACCGTCAAGGACGAAAAGATCGTCACCGACAACGGTGTGACCATCATCGGTTATACCGACTTCCCAAGCCGGATGGCGGCACAATCCTCGACGCTTTATGCCACGAATATCCGCCACATGATGACCGATTTGACGCCGGAGAAAGACGGCGTTGCGGTTCATGATATGGAAGATGACGTGATCCGGGGCGCGACCGCGACCCACAAAGGCGAGATCACCTTCCCACCGCCGCCACCCAAGGTGCAGGCGATTGCGGCCCAGCCGAAGAAGGAACCGCCGAAGGAGCTGACGCCTGAGGAAAAGCGGGCGCAGGAAGTGGCCGCCTTCAGGAAGGAGACCCGCAATCAGGTGACGCTGCTGGCGATTGGTGCTGCACTTGTTCTCGGCATCGGGATGATCCCCGGCATGCCTGCGAGCTTTATGCAGCATTTCATCGTCTTCGTGTTGTCGGTCTTCATCGGCTTCCAGGTGATCTGGAACGTGGCGCACAGCTTGCACACGCCGTTGATGGCTGTGACCAACGCGATTTCGTCGATCATCATCCTTGGGGCGCTGATCCAGATCGGGTCAACCTCGTGGCTGATCACGATCCTTGCGGCGCTCGGCATTTTCATGGCGGCGGTCAACATCTTCGGCGGCTTCCTCGTGACACGGCGTATGCTCGCCATGTTCCAGAAATCCTAAAGGGGCAGGGCAATGGATAACGCATTCACGATCGCGGCCTATGTGGTCGCAGGTATTCTTTTCATCCTGTCGTTGGGCGGTCTCTCGGGGCAGGAAAGCGCGAAACGGGCGGTGTGGTATGGCATCGTCGGCATGGCGATTGCGGTCTTCGCGACGCTGATCGGGCCGGGCGCGGGGCTGAGCATCGTCTCACTCGTCCTGATCGCGCTGGGCGCGGCTGTGGGCTACCAACTGGCGACGCGGGTCGAGATGACGCAGATGCCGGAGCTTGTGGCCATCATGCACTCGCTAGTGGGGCTGGCGGCGGTCTTTGTTGGTTTCAACGCCGACATCATGATCAACTATATCGGCAATATTTATGAGGCGAACGGACAGGTGCTCGGCGCTGTCGGGCCGGATGGCATCACGGCCATTGGATTGCCGAAAGAGGTTTATGATGAGCTGAGCGCTTTCGGGCAGTTGATTGCCAGGAAGTCGAGCGTCGAGATCGGTATTCTGCGTGTCGAATTGGTACTGGGCATTTGGATCGGGGCGGTGACCTTCACCGGTTCCGTGATCGCCTATGCCAAGCTGGCCGGGTCATCCTCGTTGTTGCCGTTTAAAGTCGATACCGGAGCGAACAAACTGCCCGGCGGGCATCTTCTGAATGCGACCGCTGCGGCTTTGTCAGTCCTACTGCTGTTTGTCTACCTGACCGGCGGCGGGTCGTGGGCGCTGGTGCTGCTGACCCTCGCGGGCCTCTTCATCGGCTACCACCTGATCATGGGGATCGGCGGGGCAGATATGCCCGTCGTCGTGTCCATGCTGAACAGCTATTCCGGCTGGGCGGCGGCGGCGATTGGGTTCTCGCTTGGCAATGACCTTTTGATCGTCGTGGGCGCGCTTGTCGGCTCCTCGGGTGCGATCCTGTCGTACATCATGTGCAAGGCCATGAACCGGTCCTTCGTCAGTGTGATCCTCGGCGGCTTTGGCGGCCCTGCGGGTGAGCAAATGGCCGTGGAAGGTGAACAGGTGGCCATTGACGCCGACGGCGTGGCCACGGCACTGAACGAGGCCGACAGCATCATCATCATTCCCGGCTACGGGATGGCTGTGGCACAGGCGCAAACGTCGGTGGCCGAACTGGTGCGCAAGCTGCGCGCGAAGGGCAAGAATGTGCGGTTCGCTATTCACCCGGTCGCCGGGCGCTTGCCGGGCCACATGAATGTGCTCTTGGCCGAGGCGAAGGTGCCTTATGACATCGTGATGGAGATGGACGAGATCAATGAAGATTTCCCGGATACGGATGTCGCTATTGTCATCGGCTCCAATGACATCGTGAACCCTGCCGCACAGGACGATCCGAACAGCCCCATCGCTGGTATGCCGGTGCTGGAATGCTGGAAGGCGAAACAGGTTTTCGTGTCCAAGCGTGGGCAGGGGACGGGTTATTCGGGGATCGAGAACCCGCTCTTCTTCAAGGAGAATACGCGGATGTTCTATGGGGATGCGAAGGCGTCTTTGGATACGCTCTTGCCTAAGATCGATTAAGGTCAACTGGGTTCAACCACCCGATATTTTGCGGCCCTGTCAGGATTGGCGGGGCCGTTTGCGTTTGGCTTGCTCGAATCGTAACCGGCTGGCAGCCTCTGCATCATAGATTGATCGATTTGAGAGGATGCGATGCCCGAAACCGTTGGCGCGATTACGCTTTTCATGGGGCCGGATACGATTGGCGCGCCGGATAACCTCGAAGCGCCGATCATCGATTTCATTACCGCCGCGCAAGAGGAATTGCTGGTCTCGGTCCAGGAACTCGACCACCGGCCGATTGCCGAGGCCCTGATCGCTGCGCGTAAGCGGGGTGTCTTTGTCCGGGTGATCCTTGAACAGGATTACCTGCGCGAGGCGAAGCCGCCTGCTGATGACGGGCTTGGCGCACAGGAGATCAATCGCGAACTCCTGACCCGTATCTTGCGCGGCGGGGTGGATGCGAAGGCCGATTATAATCCCAACATCTTTCACCAGAAATTCATCGTGTGCGACAGGGATGCGGTGCTGACCGGCTCGACCAATTTCACCACGACCGGCGTGACCAAGAACCTCAATCACATTGCGATCATCATCGATGAAGAGGTCGCGCGGGAATATGCCCGCGAGTTTCGCCAGATGCGGCGCGGCATCTTTGGCAAGCGCAGCCTTGAGACGCCGCGCAAACCGCTGGAGGATCACGCCGTGAGCGGCATCCGCATCAAACCGCTTTTCGCGCCGGATCACGCGCCCGAGATGGAATTCATCAAGCAGATGATCAAGGCGCAGACCCGGATCGACTTTGCCGCCTTTACCTTTTCGCAATCCTCCGGGATTGATGATGCGCTGGTGAACGCACGGCAGAAGGGGCTGCAGGTGACGGGTATTCTGGATCGCAGGCAGGCAAACCAGACCTGGGCGGCGAAGCACACGTTGGCAGCAGGTGGCGTGACCCTGCATCGCAACAAGACCGGAACGGGCGTGCGCAAGGTGCATCACAAGCTGATGGTGATCGACGATGCGCTGACGATCATCGGGAGCTTCAACTATACGGGGCCGGCGAACCTGCTGAATGATGAAAACATCATGGTGCTGGGCGATCTTGACCTGCCAGCGGGGCAGGCGCGCGATGATCAGGAGCGGCTGGCGATCTATGCGCGGACAGAGATTGACCGGATCATCGCCACGCAGGCTGAACCGATCACGCCCTAGCGGGGTTACTCCGCCTGTGCGGCGTCTTCGATGACCTCCAGCATGATGCGCTGGCCTTCGACCTGTAGTGCGGCGCTTTGACGGCGCACCTCGGCCATGGCGTCGATAAGCGCCTCACGATCTAGGGGGCGTGCCTCGGCGGCGGCCATCATTGCGCGGCGCGCATCGCCGAGTTGGGCGAGTTGTGTCCAGATCTCATCCTCGTCCTCGATAACCTCCATGAAGGCGCGGCCAAGTTCGGGGGGAAAGCGCGTGTCCTGCAGGCCCGCGCGGTCGCGCAATTCAACCGCCCGCAGGATCACACCGATCACGACCGCATTGGCAAGCAGCGACAGTACCAGCACAACCCGCAGGGCGATCCGCAGCACACGGTTCCGCATCAGAAGAGCCCTCCGAAAAGTGAGATCGGATTGCCGGTGATCAGACCGAGCAGGAGTTGCGCAGGATCAGCCGTCAGGACAAGGATAACGGGTGTCAGAAGCAACGCCGCGAAGATGACGGACACGAGGACGGCCGGAACACGGCTCTGCCGTGGTCGCTCTGGCCGTTGGGGCGGCTTACCCGGTGGTTGCCCGATCCCGCCACGCAGCAAGGCATCGATGGCATCATCTTCATTCATGTCCAGTCTCCTTCATACGCGCGCGCAGGCGTCGCCTTGCGCGCACGATCAATTGCTCCACCGCGCCCTGACTGCTGCCCATAATCGTCCCGATTTCATGCGTATCCAAGCCCGCAGTCGCGCTCAGCAAAAGCGCCATGCGTTGCCGGTCCGGCAGATCAAGAATATCGGCCTGGACCTGGCGCAATTTGGCGCGGTCATCGACCTGCACGCTTTGATCCGGTGCAGTGTCCACGGGTTCTGTCACAAGCGCGTCAAGGCCCACCAGCCAGCGTAGCCGTTGCCTGCGCAGATGATCTCGCGCCACGTTGCGGACAATCGTGAAAATCCAGGCCGTTCCCGTGCCGCGGTTTGGATCGAAGCGATAGGCGCTCTGCCAAATTTTGACAAAGGCCTCCTGCAGCACGTCCTCACCCGCATCCGCCGTGCCCAGAAACCGCATGCCGATCCCGTGGATCGCGCCACCATGCAGCGCCCAAAGCTGATCGAGCGCGCCGCGATTGCCGTCCGCCAATTGCCGGAGCAGTGCATCAGTCTGGTTGGTCTTGTCCGGCAATTGCGCGTCATTCCCAAGGATACGGCCCAGCCTTGCCCGACCGTATCCATGATGCAACCCTTAGCGGTCGCGCCGCCATGTCGTGACGCGCTCGCGACCTGACGGGTCAATACCAATCCGCGTCCCACTGACGCCGTTCTGATCGTAAACGCGACGCGCGGTGCTGCTATAGGTCTTTCCGGCGGCTGTGGTCCATGTGCTCGTCGTCTCACACACGCGTTGGCCGTCAACGCGTGAACAGGTGGTTGATCCGCCGCCGGAGCCGCCATTGGAGTTCGTGGCGCTCCAATCCGCATGGGCGGGCAGGGCGAGGGCAGTCAGCGCAAGGGCTGCAAAAGTCGTTCGCATCAGCATTGGGTTTCTCCTGTCTAAGCTGCGATACTTACCATTACGCAGCGCAGCAGGAGCTCCTACGCGGCATCGACAGAAAAAATCACTGACCGCGGATGCGTGGATCAAGCGCGTCGCGCAGGCCGTCGCCGATGTAGTTGACCGACAAGACCGTCAGCGAAATCGCCATGCCCGGCCAGATGACGCGTTCGGGGAAGGCGGTCATGCGGTCGACGCTGTCAAACAGGATCTTACCCCAGGTGGGGAAGTCCGACGGGAAGCCGAGACCTAGGAAAGAGAGCGCGCTTTCCGTGATGATCGCCGTGGCGAGGCCAAGCGTGGCCGAGACCATGATGGGCGACAGCACGTTGGGCAGGATATGTCGGGTGATCATGCGGCGCGGCGGTGTGCCGATGGATTTTGCGGCAAGGACAAATTCACGCTCTTTGAGCGCCATGACGTCGCCGCGCACGATCCGGGCCGTCTGCATCCACGACGTGATCCCGATCCCGAAGACGATGAGCAGGAAGATTCCGTTCTCTGGACCAAACGCCGCGCGCAGCGGGTCGCGGAACAAGAGCATCATCACGAGGAGAAGCGGCAGGAGTGGCAGGGACAGAACCAGATCGGTGAAACGCATCAGCGGCCAGTCGAGCCGCTTGAAATACCCCGCGAGCACGCCGACCAATGTGCCGATCAGGATCGCAAGGATCATCGCGGTCCAGCCAACGGCCAGACTGATCCGACCGCCCTGCATGATATTTGCCATGATATCGCGGCCCAGATGGTCGGTGCCCATGGGCCGTGCCCACGAAACCTTCGCATCGCCGTCCCAGATCGCGGTGTAGATTGGGCGCAGGTCCTTGTTGCGAATGTCCAGCTTGCCGGGATCAACATCCCACGCAATCGGTCCCAACGCGCAGAACACCGTGATGAAGAATAGGAAAAAGAGGCCCGCCATCGCCCCCTTGTGGCTACGGAACTGGTCCCAGACATCCCACCATTGGTTGCGGGCCTTTTCGTCCTTTTCGACCGGTTTGGCGAGGGTGGCGTCAGTCATAGCGGATCCTCGGGTCAAGCACGCCGTAGAGGATGTCGGCAATCAGGTTCATCATCACGATCAGTACTGCGAGGAGGAATGTAATGGTCATCACCATGGGAATGTCATTGCCCTGCAGCGCGATGATCAGAAGCTGGCCCAAGCCATTCACCTTGAACACCTGTTCGGTAATGATCGCGCCGCCAAAGATCGACGGGATCCCTAAGGCAATGACCGTGATGACGGGGATCATGGAGTTGCGCAGGACATGTTTCATGACGACGACGCTCTCGGACATGCCCTTGGCCCGTGCGGTGCGTACGTAGTCCTGACCCAGATTGTCGAGCATGGAGGCGCGCATGTAACGGCTGACCTGAGCGGTCGTCTGTAGGGCGAGCACCATCACGGGCATGATCATCTGCTGGATCTGGTACTTGAAAGTTTCCCAATCCACGACCTCGTGCGTGGTGTCGTAGATTGACGGCAGCCAGCCCAGCTGGACCGAGAAGATGACGATGACCAGAACGCCGGAAAAGAAGGGCGGGACGGAAAAGCCGATCATGCTGACGAATGTGCCGGCCTGATCGAAGACGGAATATTGTTTGTAAGCGCTGATGATGCCTATGGGCAGGGCGATGGCGACGCCAACGACATAGGACATGCCCACGACCCAGAGCGTCTGGGGCAAGCGTTCCGCAATCGTATCGAAAACCGGGCTGCGGGATTGGAAGCTGATGATGCGCTGGGCGTCGTTGGCGAAGTTGGTGCCGAAGGCGCCGTCGATCCAGTATTGCGGCTCCACAATGAAGAACTGGTAGAGCCAGAGGTAAAAGCGTGTGTACCACGGCTCCCCCAGCCCCAGCGCCTCGCGCATGCGTTGTTTGACGTCATCGGGGATCGTCAGGGGCATCTGGCCCATCGGGTCGCCGGGTGCCAGTTCCAGCAAAAGAAAAATGACCAAAGCAATAAACAAAAGCGTCGGGATCGACAGGACCAATCTACGGATCGTGTAGTTGAACATGGGCGGCGCCTTGGTTGATGGCTTTGGGTGAAAATGGGGAGCAGCCCCGGCGCAAGGACCGGGGCTGCAGGACGTTTTAGCGGTTGTCGCCGGTCCGGTACCAGTCAGCGATGTTCCAAAGCTCACTGTCCCAAACGTTCAGGTCGATGCCGCCCAGGCTGTTGGCGTGGGCTGACAGACGACCACGGTGCACCAGCGGGATCATCCCGCCGCGGCTGACCATGATGTCGTTGAGCTGGCGGGCAATCGCCGCGCGCTCGGCCGCATCGGCGGTCTGCGTCAATTGCGCGTGCAGGGCGTCATATTCCTCATCGCAGAAGCGGCTGACATTCTCACCCTGCCACTGGGTTGCAGGGCTAGGTGCCTTGTCGCAAAGACCGTTGCCGAGATAGGACTGTGGGTCCGTTCCGTTGAACGTGTTGGCGTACATTTCAACGTCCGCATAGAACTTCTGGAACGTGTCAGGCGAGCCTGGGTCACCGCCGAAGAACACGGATGCGTCGATGTTGCGCAGCTCGGCCTCGATACCGATCTCGGACCACCATTCCTTGATCAGCGCCTGGAAGTCCTGACGGACAGCGTTGGTTGAGGTCTGGTAGAGCACGCGCATCGGTACGCCATTCGCTTCGCGGATACCGTCGCCGTCGCTATCAACAAAACCGGCTTCGTCCAGCATGGCGTTTGCGCCAGCGATATCCTGCACGTCACATGTGAAGGTGTCAGAGTTCACGGCAGCCGGGGCAGGAACCCAGTTACAGGTGACTTTACCGGCCTGACCATAGCCGATTTCCACCAGCAGAGGACGGTCGATGGCCATCGACATCGCCTGATACACCGCAGGCTCACCCAGGAATGGGTGCGGGCGGATGACGGCGCGCTCATCCGGTCCAAGTGCCGGATCAGGGTTGGTGTTGTTGAGCATGATGCGCTCAACCAGTGGACCGAAGCCAGCAACCGGCGTGCCAAGGCCGCCTTCTTGCATGCTGGCGATCACATCAGGTGCCAGCTGCAGGTTCCAGGCATAGTCGAACTCGCCCGTTTCCATCACGGCGCGACCGGCAGCCGTTGCATCGCCGCCACCTTTAAAGGTGACCGAGGCAAAGGCAGGTTTGTTCGGATCGCGGTAGTTGTCGTTGGCGACCAGCTGGATCACGTCATTTGTGCGGAACTCGGTGACAACAAATGGACCTGTGCCGATGGGGCCAAAGTTTTCATCCGTGCATTCAGGTGCCCGCGCGCCCATGCAATCGGCGAACTGGGCTGCCTGCAGGATCGGGCTTTCACCGCCCACGAACGGGCCGTAAGGGAAGGGTGTGGGGTTTTCGAAGTTGACGACGACGGTCAGATCGTCAGGCGTTTCGACCGAGGAGACACCTTCGAACTTGGTGACCTGCGCACAGCCGGATTCCGGATCGGTGCAGTATTCATAGGTGAATTTCACGTCAGCAGAGGTGAAAGGCGTTCCGTCCGACCACAGGATGCCTTCGGAAATTGTCCATGTGATCGACATCAGGTCTTCGGACACGCCGCCATTGGCGACCGTGGGCACTTCGTCAACCAGCCATGGGATCAGCTCACCATCGGGATTGTAGCGCGCTAGCGGCTCAATGATCAGCGAGGCGGATTCGACGTCCTTGGTGCCGCCCGACAGGAATGGGTTCAGGATCGATGGCGCCTGCCAATAGATGATCTTGACTTCGCCATCGCGCCCGCGCTCGCCTTCATGCGCGTCGGCAAAGGCCATCGGCGCAAGGCTTGCTGTGGCAACAGCGCCCATAAGGGCTGTTTTGAGTTTCATGTGATTGTCTCCTTGTTGGTGCTCGTAGTCGCCTCGGCTCCTGCCGTTTGGTCGGCAGTGTTGTTCATGTCGTTGTAAAGGTGGCAGGCCGTGAACCGGCCCGGTGCGACCTCGCGGTAATCCGGCTCAACCTCTTTGCAGATATCCATCACCGATGGGCAGCGCGTGCAGAAGTTGCAGCCCTTTGGCGGGTTGGCGGGGGAGGGTACGTCGCCTTTGAGGATGATGCGTTCGGTTGTGCGGGCCAGGCTGGGGTCTGGTTCAGGAACCGCCGAAAGCAGCGCCTTGGTGTATGGGTGCAGCGGCTCAGCATAAAGCGCCTCGCGCGGGGCGAGTTCGACGACTTTGCCGAGATACATCACCGCCACGCGTGTCGCGATATGGCGCACCATGGAAAGGTCATGGCTGATGAAAAGGTAGGTGAGCCCGTATTCTTCCTGCAGGTCCTCAAGCAGGTTGACGACCTGCGCCTGAATAGAGACATCCAGGGCCGCAATCGGTTCGTCGCAGACGATGAATTTGGGGTTGAGTGCCAACGCACGGGCAATCCCGATCCGCTGGCGTTGCCCGCCTGAGAAGGCATGCGGATAACGCTTGGCAAATTTGCGGTTGAGCCCGACCGCATCCATCAACTCCGCGACCTTGGCGCGCTTTTCGCGGTCAGTGAGCGTGGTGTGCTCGTCCAGCGGTTCTTTGATGATGTCCTCAACTGTCATGCGGGGATTGAGCGAGGCTTGCGGGTCCTGAAACACCATCTGCATGGTGGGGCGCATCTCGCGCAGGGCCGGCTGTGGTGTCGCACCGATTTCGCGGCCATCGACCACAATGGACCCATCTGTGATGTCATAGAGGCGCAGAACGGCGCGGCCGCAGGTGGATTTGCCGCAGCCGGACTCGCCCACCAGGCCCAGCGTCTCGCCTTCCATCACATCAAAGCTGACGCCGTCGACGGCCTTCACCTCACCCACACGGCGGCGGAAAAGACCCGCGAAGATCGGGAAATGCATCTTGAGGTCCCGGACCGAGACCAGCGGCTTTCGCTCGGCGTCAAACATCGCGGGACGCCCCCGTCCGCGCGTCAAAGAAGCAGGCGACATCGTGGCCTTCGCCCACATCATAACGGGCCGGGTTTTCCTGTGCGCAACGATCAAACGCCACATCACACCGGTCGCGGAACGGGCAGGATGATGGCGGGCCGACCATGATCGGCGGTTGCCCTTCGATGATCGTGAGGCGCGAAGCACGCTCCCCATGGATCGTTGGGATCGTTTTCAAAAGCGCGCGCGTATAGGGGTGCTGTGGGTTGCCGAAAAGCTCCTTCACCGGTGCATGTTCGACGACCTGACCGCCATACATCACCATGACACGGTCAGCGATGCCCGCGATGACGCCCAGATCATGGGTGATCCAGATCACTGCCATGCCGAGTTTTTCGCGCAATTCCTTCATCAATTCGAGAATCTGCGCCTGAATAGTGACGTCCAGGGCGGTGGTCGGCTCATCCGCGATCAGGACTTTCGGATCACAGGCCAGCGCAATGGCGATCATCACGCGTTGGCGCATCCCGCCGGAAAACTGGTGCGGATAGTCCAGCAACCGACGCTTAGCATCAGGGATGCCGACAAGCTCCAAAAGCTCCTGCGCGCGTTTGGCGGCTTGGCGTTTGTTCAAACCCATATGCTTGCGCAAAGGCTCCGCCAATTGCATGCCCACGTTGAAGACCGGGTTCAGCGATGTCATAGGGTCCTGAAAAACAAAGCCGATTTTGCCACCGCGCACGGCACGCAATGTCTCTGGATTGACCTTCAAAAGGTCCTTGCCGTCGAAATTGACAGAGCCGTTGCGCACATCCGCTGGCGGGGACGGCAGGAGACCCAAAAGGGACATCATCGTCACCGATTTGCCGGAGCCACTTTCACCGACAACACCCAACAACTCACCGGGCTTGAGTGAGAAGCTGACATCGTTAACCGCATGGACCTCTCCGGCCCGCGTTCTGAACACAGTTTTGAGGTCCTGGACATCCAGGACGGGCAGCGCCCCATCGGGCATAGATGAACCTCCCAAGTGGTTCAGATATTGTTCTTGTTCCGCCGCACTTGTGAACAGAAAAGCGGCGTTTGCCCAAACGGTAACATCAAAATTCGAACCCGCAAGACGATTCCTGTTTGCGCGATCACAGAGCCTACGCAACACTGTGTTGCATCTGCATTGTGCAGACCTGAAATCGTGTGGTGCGATTTAATGCAAAAAATGAAGGATACCCCATGACACTCAGCGCCCGTGACCTCCTGGACCGGCTCGTCAGCTTTCCGACCGTCAGCCGCGACAGCAACCTGGAGCTGATTGATTTTGTTGAGGATTATTTGAACGGGTTTGGCGTAAATGCGATCCGGGTACCAAATGAAGACGGCACCAAGGCCGCACTTTACGCGCATATCGGTCCGGAGGTTGAGGGCGGAGTGGTTTTGTCAGGCCACACCGATGTGGTGCCGGTTGACGGGCAATCCTGGGACACCGATCCTTTTGTTGTGACGGAACGTCATGGTAAGCTCTTTGGTCGCGGCACGTGCGACATGAAAGGGTTTGATGCACTGGCCTTGTCTGCGGTGCCACTGGCGCTCGAAAAAGGGATCAAACGGCCCATACAGATCGCGCTAAGCTATGACGAGGAGGTTGGTTGCGTTGGCGCGCCACCCATGATCGACCACATGGTGGCAATGGGTATGCCGCGAGCGGATACGGTTCTGGTGGGTGAGCCGTCGATGATGAAGGTGGTGACGGGCCACAAGGGTGGTATCGGCTACCACATGCATTTTCGCGGCTTTGAAGTGCATTCCTCGCTCGCGCCACAAGGCGTCAGTGCCATTATGATGGCTGCCAAGCTGATCAACTGGGCCAATGAGGTGAATGCCGAAAACGCAAGCCAAACGCCGGGTCCGCTCGCCGCCGACTTCGTTCCGCCCTACACAACACTGCACGTCGGCACGATTGAGGGGGGGACCGCGCACAACATCACAGCCAAGGATTGCCGTTTTGGCTTCGATTTCCGCATCGTGCCGGGCGAAGATATCGGCGGGTGGCAGGATCGGTTCCATGCAAAGGTGGCCGCGATTGAAGCAGAGATGAAAGCGGTCCGACCGGAAGCGGGCATCACGGCCGAACAATACTTTGAAGTGCCAGGTCTCAAGCCGGAAGAGGATGGCAAGGCCGAACGCCTGATCCGCCACATTACGGGTGAGAACGCCAGCAACGTCGTTAGTTATGGCACGGAGGCTGGCCAGTTTCAGGAGCGCGGTTATTCTGCCGTCATTTGCGGCCCCGGCGACATTGCGCAGGCGCATCAGCCCAATGAATTCATCAGCGTCGATCAGTTCCAGAAGGGTGAAGCATTCATCAAGAAGTTGGTCGACGCGCTAGCCGACTGAAGCCGAACGCAACGCGAGACGCTTGTCAGCGGTGACGGCTCAGCTCGGGCCGAACCTTGTTGCAGTACGCGCAAATGTGCGCATGCCGTAACGGCCCGGCTTTTTCGCTTGTCACTCCGCTCCGATGTGTGAAAACTATCGCAGCAAATGTTTTTTAGTTCATAGCTGGGATGAATTGCAGCCAGCGCATATCGCGAAAATTCCGGAGAGACTAATGCCCGTCAAAAACCGTTTTGCAGAGCTTCTGCCAGAGATCACCTCATGGCGCCGCGACCTGCATGAACACCCTGAAATCTTGTTTGAGACGCATCGCACATCAAAAATTGTTGCTGATAAGCTCAACGAATTTGGCTGTGATGAGGTCGTGAGCGGTATCGGGCGCACTGGTGTTGTGGGGGTGATCAAGGGCAAATCCGACACGTCCGGCAAGGTTGTTGGTCTGCGCGCCGACATGGACGCTTTGCCGATCCATGAACAAACGGATGTGCCCTACAAGTCAAAGACTGATGGGGCCATGCATGCCTGCGGGCATGACGGGCACACCGCAATGCTGCTTGGTGCCGCGAAGTATCTGGCCGAGACCCGCAATTTCGACGGCACGGTCGTTGTCATCTTCCAGCCTGCCGAAGAGGGCGGCGGCGGCGGCAAAGAAATGTGTGACGACGGCATGATGGACCGCTGGAACATTCAAGAGGTCTACGGCATGCATAACTGGCCCGGCATGCCCGCCGGTCAATTTGCGATCCGGTCGGGCGCATTCTTCGCCGCGGCTGACCAGTTCGAGATTGAGATCGAAGGCAAGGGCGGTCATGCGGCCAAACCGCAAGAGACAATCGATACGACAGTGGTCGCCAGCCACGTGGTCCTGGCGCTGCAAACCATTGTGTCCCGGAACGCTAATCCCGTCGATCAAGTGGTGGTGTCCGTTACCAGCTTCGAGACATCTTCAAAGGCGCACAACGTCATCCCGCAGCGGGTCAACCTGCGTGGTACGGTGCGCACATTGAACGCTGAGACACGCGACCTTGCCGAAAAACGCCTGACCGATGTTGTGCAGGGCACGGCCGCCACGTTCGGGGCGACAGCAAAGGTTGATTACATCCGAGGCTACCCGGTGATGGTCAACAGCGAGGATCAGACCGAGTTCGCTATCGAAGTGGCCAAATCTGTGTCAGGCAATTGTACGCATGCCCCGCTCGTCATGGGCGGAGAGGACTTCGCCTTCATGCTCGAAGAACGCCCCGGCGCCTACATCCTTGTCGGCAATGGCGACACAGCTTCGGTTCATCATCCGGAGTATAACTTCAACGATGACGCGATTCCAGCTGGGTGCTCATGGTGGGCGGAGATCGTTGAGCAGCGGATGCCGGCGGCCTAATTTACCTAACATAGCAGGGCCCCATTTGTCGGGATTCAGCAAATGGCAGCTTCGGCACATGCAGACACTCTTGTTCGGTTGTTGAGATTTCTCGATGACCGATGATCGGTCGCTGCTTCCCCGCACAGTGCTGTGGCGCCGCATTGACGTCGAAGGACTGGATGCCTGTCACTATGGGCGATCAGAGAGCGGATACGAGATTTCGGGTACGGCGATCTATCTGGAGGGCAACGAACCGGCCAATTTCACCTACCGCATCTCTTGCGGCACAGATTGGTCGAGCAACTCTGCTTGGGTGACCGGACGGCTTGGTGCCACGGAGAAAAACATCAAACTATCGCGAGACGCCAGTGGCGAGTGGGCCTTCAATGATGAGAGCGTTGCCGGCCTCAATGGCCTTCTTGACATCGACCTCGGTTTTACGCCTGCCACTAATACGAATGCGATCAAGCGGCTTGGACTCTCAATTGGTGAGGAAGTCGAAACAACCGCCGTTTGGCTCGATACTGGGGATTGGTGCATCAAGCCGCTGAGGCAGGTTTATCAACGGCTCTCGGACACCGAGTTCGTCTATCGCTCACCGTCACATGACTATTCAGCAAAGCTAACAACCGATGATTTCGGGATCGTTCGCGAGTACCCCGGACTGTGGACGGCTGTATCGCCGCGCGGCAGCTATGCTGGCTAATCGCTCAACCCCCAGTATGCGACATATGGCGGCTGACCTGCCCATCGACCTTTTGGCGCGAATAGTCGAAATCGTGGCCTTTGGGTTTGAGCGCAATTGCAGCGCGGATCGCGTTTTCGAGGTCGATATCGGCCTCTGATCCGCGGAGGGGCGCGCGGAGGTCCGAATGCCCCTCCTGGCCAAGACAGGTGTAGATCTCACCTGTACAGGTGATGCGCACGCGGTTGCAGCTTTCACAGAAATTGTGGCTGAGCGGGGTGATGAACCCGATCTTCTGAGCAGTATCGCCCACGCGGACATAGCGGGCCGGGCCGCCGGTGCGTTCGGGCAGGTCAGTCAGCGTCGAGCGCTCCTCAAGCCGCGCGCGCAAATCCTTGAGCGACCAATACTGATCCAGCCGATCCTCGTTTCCGAGATCGCCCATCGGCATCACTTCGATAAAGGTCAGGTCCATGTCGCGGGATGCGCACCAATCGGTCAGGTCGAACAGCTCATCCTCGTTGAAGCCTTGCAGGGCCACGGTGTTGATCTTGACCCGCATGCCCGCATGTTGCGCGGCATCAATCCCGCGCAAAACCTGTGGCAGGCGGCCCCAACGGGTGATCTGCGCAAACTTTTCCTCATTGAGCGTATCAAGCGAGATGTTGATACGGCGGACACCTGCCGCGTAGAGATCGTCGGCAAACCGCTCCAACTGACTGCCATTCGATGTCAGCGTCAGTTCCTGCAAAGCACCGCTTTCCAGATGCCGCCCCATGCCTTTGAAAAACGTCATGATATCCCGGCGCACCAGCGGTTCCCCCCCGGTGATCCGCAGTTTCTTCACGCCAAGCCGGATGAAGGCCGAACACATCCGGTCAAGCTCTTCCAATGTCAGAAGCTCTTTCTTCGGCAGGAAGGTCATGTTCTCGGACATGCAATAGACGCAGCGAAAATCGCAGCGGTCGGTGACCGAAACGCGCAGATATTCGATATGGCGGGCGAAGGGGTCGATCAAGGGCTGGCTCATGCACATGACATTAGGCACCGGCATCTGGCTGCGCAAGACGCAAGCCGGTCGTTGTCACGCCCTCGTGTGCGACATAAGTTACCGGTATGAGAGCTTTTCTGATCCTTCCCGTCTTGGCCTTGGCCGGGTGCACGTCACCCTCTTTACAAGGCATCTTCGGCACCGAACCTGTGCAGCCAGTGGCCGCGCCCGCGCCGACGCTTGACCCCACACCGCCACCGCCACCGCCAACGACAGCGACGACGGTGGATCAGTTTGATACAACGACACAAGAGGACCGCGACGCGGCAACAGCCGTTGATGAAAGCGACGCAGGCGAGGCATTGGGCACAACCATCGCCTCCCTCGGCTCCCCGACCGATCCGGGAATTTGGCTGGAAACGCCATTGGTCGATGAGCTCACACCGGGCCGCGTGGCCTATCAAGGCACCGAGATTAACATCGAACTCCGCCCCTCAGGCGGCGCGCCGGGTTCTGGCAGCCAAATCAGTCTGGCGGCGATGCGGCTCTTGAATGCACCGCTGACGGGCCTGCCGGAGATTGAGGTGTTTACGCGGTAGGCATGGTTTTCGGCGGTCCGGCTCGTCCTCTCAACTGCCCGCCAGATAGAAGATGGACGTCATAACGACGGCCCATATCGTCGCAAATACACCACCTAAGCTGTAACCAATGCATGTAAAGCTGTCATTGGTCAGCCATCTTAAGAACAGCGGAAATGTAGCCACGTAAAAGAAACTCGGAAAATAGAAAATCAAGCCGAATTTTAGAAAGAGAGCGAACCCCTCCTGCAGCGTGCTGATTACATCCCTTCCCCGATCTGCTGTTGTTAGCAACAGCGCGCAGAACAACAGCAACACGGCAGCATTTATGGCAAAGCAAATAGCGTTTAGCGCCAAATAGAGGTGTCTGCCGCGAAACGTCATAGTGTACTTTGAGACTTTCAAATCGAACGATAACTCGAATTTCACACAATCCGGTGCAAGCATTAATGGGGAAGTGTGGTTATCTCCGTCAGCCTTTCGATAGTTTCCGCGCCGCCTCTGTCACCGCAAACGCCTTCATCCCGTCCGCGTGTTCTGCCAAAAACACCCGCACCTGCTCCGCATCATGTTTGGAGAGTTCCCGCAGCCACCAAGCGATGGCTTTTTGAATGAACCAATCATTGTCGCTGACATAGGACGCGGCCCAGCCGAGAATCCGGTCGCGCGCCGCCAGTTCTTCTGGTTTGGGGTTGTTCTGCTTTGTCCATGGCAGCGTCATGACGAGCGCTGCACGCCGCGTCCACATGTGATCCGACGTTGTCCACGTTTCGACTTCGTCCAACCGGGCGGGATCAGCGACAAGCCGCTTTTGCCCCGCAATGCTTGCATGATCGGCAATCGCCCAAGCGTCAAAGTCGGCGACCCATGAGGTGATCAGGTCCCACGCGCTCTCATCGTCAGGACGGATACGCGCTTGAGTCAGGAGTTTGGCCGCAGCAACGCGCCCCTCATGCGTGTTGCCTTTCCAAAGCCCTTTAGCGAGCGCCAGCCGTGTGTCGAGGTCAATCGCCGCACGCCATTCCTTCACAAGGGCATCGATCTGCGGATTAGAAACACCCAGATAGGGGCGGTCGACTTTGTGGTAACGGTGCATTTCCGCTGCCTTGACCGGGTCGCCCAAAGAGCGCAGGGCTGCGATGGCCTGTTTCGGTGTCATGGCAGTTTTGCGGTCAGATGTGCTTTGACCGATGGCCATTCGGTGGCGATGATTGAATAGACCGCTGTGTCTCGCAACGTTCCGTTTGGCATGATCATGTGGTTGCGCAAGATACCGTCAAGCTGCGCGCCCAGCCGTTCAATCGCTGCTCTGGATTGTCTGTTGAGCCGGTGTGTTCGAAACTCGACAACATTGCACGACAGTTTTTCGAATGCATGGTGCAGCATCAGAAACTTCATTGCTGTGTTCACGGAGGTGCGCTGCACCTCGCGTGAGAGCCAGGTGGCGCCGATTTCCACCCGCCCATTGGTCTGATCGGTATTGCAATAAGTGGTCATGCCGACGGGCCGCCCCTCGGGCAAAAGCACGGCAAAGGGCTGCATGTCCGGTTGGCCAATGCGTTTCGTAATCTCTGCAGGCACGTCCTGCGGTATGCCCGTGTACCACAGATCACCAAGCGAAGCTGCGGCTTCCGCCAAGGCAGGTGCATGTTCCTGATTGAGTGGTTCCAGGCGCACGTATCGGTTTTCGAGCGTGACCGGTGCAGGCCAGGTCATTCGACCGTGACCGATTTTGCAAGGTTGCGAGGTTGGTCCACATCAGTCCCCTTGGCCACGGCAGTATGGTAAGCCAGCAGCTGGGCTGGGACGGCGTAAAGGATCGGGGCCAGAAACGGATCTATGTCGGGCATCAGGATCGTCTCCCAAACGCCGTCGCCAGCTTCCTTCGCGCCTTCACTGTCAGTGATCAACAGGACCTTGCCGCCGCGCGCCATCACCTCTTGCATGTTCGACACGGTCTTGTCGAAAAGCGCGTCTCGCGGCGCCATGACGATGACGGGCACATGTTTGTCAACAAGCGCGATGGGGCCATGTTTCAGCTCGCCAGATGCATAAGCTTCGGCGTGTATATAGCTGATTTCCTTTAGTTTCAGTGCGCCTTCGTGGGCCAGCGGATACATCGCGCCGCGTCCCAGAAACAGGATATCGCGGGCCTCGGCCAGTTTTCGGGACAGGTCAGAGGTTTTGCCCTCGATCCCAAGTGCGAGGTTCAAAAGCCCCGGCAAGCTGCGCAGCGCCTTCAGTTTCTCTGAGAACTCCTCCTCAGAGATTTTCCCGCGTACGCGCGCAGCTTCAAGAACCAAGACGGCCAGGGTCGTCAACTGGCACGTAAAGGCCTTGGTCGAGGCCACGCCGATTTCGGTGCCTGCAAGGATCGGCAGGGCCAAGTCACTTTCGCGGGCGATCGAGCTTTCCGCGACATTGACGACCGAAACGATCTTGTCCGCTTTGCCGTCCATATATCGCAGTGCCGCGAGCGTATCTGCCGTCTCGCCCGATTGGCTGACAAAGACGGCGACTGTGGCGGGGGTGACGGGTGGTTCGCGGTAGCGGAATTCGGAGGCGACATCGACCTCCACCGGCAGGCCCGCGAGCTGCTCAAACCAGTATTTCGCCACCATGCAAGCGAGATATGCCGTCCCGCAGGCGACCATCGTCAGTCGTGAGACATGCGTGAAATCAAGACCGGGCTCCGGTAGTTGCACTGCCGTAGCGTCTGCGTTGATGTAATGCCCAAGGGCGCCTTGCAGCACATTCGGTTGCTCCGCGATTTCCTTGGCCATGAAGTGCTTGTAACCCGCCTTGTCCACCTGCGCGGTGTCGATCTGGATCATTTTGACCGCGCGATTGGCGATGTCGCCGGTGCGGTCGCGGATTTCGACGGAGTTGCGTGTGACAACCGCCCAATCGCCGTCTTC
This sequence comes from Cognatiyoonia sp. IB215446, assembly GCF_033963825.1. Lineage (NCBI taxonomy): Bacteria > Pseudomonadati > Pseudomonadota > Alphaproteobacteria > Rhodobacterales > Paracoccaceae > Cognatiyoonia > Cognatiyoonia sp. IB215446. The sequence goes on from NZ_JAXBMD010000004.1 coordinate 69,338, forward strand.
AAGATAGGTGATCCGGTCCGTCATGCCTGCAAGCGCAATTGCATCCGAACCAACAAACATCTCGCCATCGCCGTGGCCGATTGCCAAAGGCGGGCCCATCCGGGCGGCAATCAAGAGATCGTCCTGGCCATCGAACAGAAAACATAGCGCAAATGCCCCTTTTAGTCGTGCAATGGTCTGATCGGCAGCGTCACGCGGGCTCAGCCCTTGATCGATATAGTATTGTGCGACGAGGGCGACCGTCTCTGTATCGGTGTCCGTTTCAAAGCCGATGCCTTTCTCAGCCAAAAAGTCACGCAACTCGCGAAAGTTCTCGATGATGCCGTTATGAACCACTGCAACTGTGCCGGTGCGGTGGGGATGTGCATTTCCGACGCTTGGTGCACCATGGGTGGCCCAGCGGGTATGGCCGATCCCGGCCTTGCCTGGCAGGGGATCGTGGACCAGCAGATCGGACAGATTGATCAGCTTCCCAACCGCACGGCGCCGGTCGAGCCTGTCATTGTTGATCGTCGCGATGCCCGCACTGTCATAGCCGCGATATTCGAGCCGCTTGAGCGCCTCGACCAGAATGGGGGCGACCTCATGGTTTCCCAATACGCCGACGATGCCACACATGGGTTATTCTCCCCTCGCTTTACGCGCTTTGAGTTTTTCGAAGAGCCGGATTGCAAATCCCGGTTTGTTGTCCTGCCTTGCACGCGCCAGAGCCAGATCACCATCGGGCACATTGCGCGTGATGACCGAGCCGCTGCCAGTCATCGCCTGATCGCCCACGGTGACAGGCGCAACAAGCATCGTGTTGGAGCCGATGAAGGCATCCGCGCCGATGGTCGTCTTGTGCTTGAAAACACCGTCATAATTGCAGGTGATCGTGCCCGCCCCGATATTGCTGCGCGCACCGATTTCGGCGTCGCCGATGTAAGTCAGGTGGTTGACCTTGGCGCCTTCATCGATCTGCGCGTTCTTGATTTCGACAAAATTGCCGACCTTCACATCTTCCGCCAGCTCTGCGCCGGGGCGCAGGCGGGCATAGGGGCCGACCACGGCGCCGCGCGCTACGTGGCAGCCTTCAAGATGCGAAAAGGCGCGGATCGTGGCACCGGATTCGACCGTGACACCCGGACCAAAGACGACATTGGGTTCGATCACGCTGTCTCGCCCGATCACGGTGTCATACGCAAAAAAGACCGTTTCGGGGGCCGTCAGCGTCACACCATTGGCCTGCGCAGCGGCGCGGGCCTGCATCTGGAAAAGGCTCTCGGCCCGCGCAAGGCCTGCACGGGAATCCACGCCAAGTGTTTCCGCCTCATCACAGCGGACCACCGTGGCGCTCAGCCCCTTGGCGCGGGCGATACCGACGATATCGGTCAGGTAGTATTCGCCCGCGGCGTTGTCATTGCTCACGGCGTCGATGAGCGTAAAGAGCGTTCGCGCATTCGCCGCGACCACGCCGCTATTGCACAACGTTACCGCGCGCTCTTCTTCTGTTGCGTCCTTGAATTCAACAATGCGGTCCAACTGGTCGTCTTGCATGACGAGGCGGCCATAGCGCGCGGGATCAGCAGCCTCGAAACCAAGCACCACGACATCATGGGTGAGCCGCGCCGCCATCATCGCGGCGAGCGTCTCAGGCCGGATAAAGGGCGTGTCGCCATAAAGGACAATCGCATCGCCGTCGAACTCGGCCAGCGCGTGCTTTGCCTGGGCGACCGCATGGGCGGTGCCAAGCTGTTCGGTCTGGAGCGCTATTTCGGCGGTCTCGTCATATGCTTTGGCCGCCTTGCTCACCGCTTCAGCGCCGTGGCCTGCTACCACAATGGTTTTGGCGGGGTCGAGCGCCGCACCTGATTGCATCGCATGCACCAAAAGCGGCGCTGAGCCGATCTGATGCAGCACTTTGGGCATATCGGAGTTCATGCGGGTGCCCATGCCCGCGCCCAGAATGATCAATGCAACTGCCATGGCTGCCCCTGCCTTTTGTTGTCTCCGACTTCTACTTGGCTTTTTGCGTATCACAAGGGCAGGGGGTTCACATCAGTTTACATGGCGTTACAGAGGGGGCTGGACGCCAAGATGGAAAGGACCCTGATGCGCACCGTGATCTTCGACCTTGATGGAACGCTTGCCGATACAAGCGGCGATCTGATTGCGGCGGCCAATTATTGCTTTCGCGGCCTTGGTCTTGGCGATTTGCTGGACCCTGCGGAGGATGCGGCGACAGCCTTGCGCGGTGGACGCGCGATGCTCAATCTGGGCTTCTCGCGGGTGACAGGGTTCGGGCAGGCTGAGGTTGATGCGCAATACCCGGTGTTGTTGGCCGCCTATGGCGACGCCATCGATACCCACACAACGCTCTATCCCGGTGCGATGGATGCGGTGATGCAGCTAAAGTCTGATGGCTATCGGGTGGGGATCGCAACCAATAAACCCGAAGCGCTGGCCGATGCGCTCCTGCGCAGTCTTGGGGTGCGCGACGAGTTTTCTTCCCTGATCGGGGCAGACACGCTACCGGTCCGCAAACCTGATCCCGAGCATCATTTTGAGGCCGTGCGCCGCGCAGGTGGCGACCCGCGTCAATCGCTCTTGGTGGGCGACACCACGACTGACCGTGAGACTTCCCGCAATGCAGGCGTGCCCTCTGTTCTGGTCACCTTTGGCCCTGGCCGTGAGGATGTGCTGGCGCTTGATCCCGACGCCACGATTGACGGCTATGCCGAATTGCCAGGCGTCGTGGCGCGGTTGATCGGCTAAGGATTGACCTTGCGATATCTCCATCCCACAATCTGCCCATGACAGAGATTTTTACCGGTAGTTTCACCCAGCAGGAACCGATCCCCGGTGAGGGGATCGCCGCAGCCAATGCCGTGATGCAGCACGGACGCCTTCACCGCTACAATACGGTTGGCGACGAGGTGGCCGAGGTCGCCTTGCTTGAGGAAGAGTTTGCCGCGTCCACGGGGGCAAGATACTGCCTTGCTGTTGCATCGGGCGGCTACGCGATGACCACGGCGTTGCGGGCAAGCGGCGTGAAACCGGGGGACCAGGTCCTAACCAATGCGTTCACCTTGGCACCTGTGCCAGGAGCAATTGCCGCTGTCGGTGGCGTGCCGGTTTTCGTTGGCGTGACCGAGGATCTGCTGATTGATCTCGATGATCTGGCCGCGAAGCTGAATCAGGCCAAGGTACTTCTTCTCAGCCATATGCGCGGACATATCTGCGATATGGGCACGCTGATGGCGATGTGCAATGCCGCAGGTGTCACGGTGATCGAGGATTGCGCCCACACGATGGGCGCCGCATGGGACGGCGTGCCCAGCGGGCGTTGGGGCCGTTTTGGCTGCTATTCGACCCAGACTTACAAACATATCAATTCGGGCGAGGGCGGCTTTCTGATTGGTGACGATGCCGAGGATATGGCGCGCGCGATTATGCTCTCTGGCAGCTATATGCTCTTTGAAAAGCATAGGGCGGCCCCCCCGCCAGAGGTGTTTGCGCAGATCAAATATGAGACGCCGAACATCTCGGGCCGCATGGACAATCTCCGCGCAGCGATCCTGCGCCCGCAATTGCGCAATCTCGAAGAGCAGGGCGCGCGCTGGAACGAACGCTATCGCGTCGTCGAGGCGGGGCTCGCCGATACGCCCGGCCTGCGCCTTGTCGACAGGCCAGAGAAGGAACATTTCGTCGCCTCATCCTTCCAGTTCCTGCTGCTCGACTGGACACCGGACGCCGTGGCCGATGTGATCGGACGCTGTGCTGCGAGAGGGGTGGAGCTGAAATGGTTTGGCGGGGCGGAGCCGAAAGGCTTCACATCGCGCTATGACAGCTGGCGCTATGTGCCGTCGGAGCCGATGCCAAACTCGGATCGGGTGCTGGCCGGAATCATCGATATGCGTCTGCCGCTGACATTCAGCCTTGATGATTGCGCGCTGATCGCACGGATCATCCGCGCGGAAGTAGCAGCCGTCTATCAAGGGCAAGCGGCTGCGGAGTAGGATGGCGCAACGGCCAGAGATTGACCTTTGCCCGGATAGTGAGACGTTTCGACGCTGGTATTATCTTAAGGCGGAACTCGTGGCTTACGCGCGCGAACACGGACTCAAAACATCCGGTGGCAAATTCGAGATAGCGGATCGTATTGCCTATTATCTTGACCATGGTGAGCCGCCAGAAGAGCGGAAACGGACTGCAGCGGCTTCGAAATTCGACTGGCATCAGGCGGAGCTGACACCAGAAACCGTGATCACCGACAGCTACAAAAACGGCCAGAACATGCGGCGTTTCATGCAGTCCCATATTTCCGGCTTCAAGTTCTCGATCCCGTTCATGGACTGGATGAAGGCGAATGTGGGCCTGACACTTGCCGATGCCGTCGAGGCTGCGCGACAGATTGACGCCGCGAAAAAGGCAGGGGTGAAACAGCCCGATCAGCCACATAATCAGTACAATGCCTATACTCGCGCCTATTTCTCACAGGTGCCCGGAGGCACGCAGGCAGAGTTGCGCAAGCTCTGGGCGTTGCGTCGCAAACAGCCCGGTCCTTACGTTTTCGACATCGCGGATATGGCCCTGCTTTCAGAAAAATGACTCGACACGGGATGTGCCTGGCGTATATCTGAACGAGCGTTCAATTAATCGGAGCTTCTCTATGTTTCACGCGTCAATGACCTTTGATCTGGGGGATGAGGTCAATGCCTTGCGCGACATGGTCCACAATTGGGCGCAGGACCGGGTCAAGCCGATGTCGGCGGAAATTGACCGGTCCAACACCTTCCCGCCGGAACTCTGGCCCGAAATGGGCGAGTTGGGTCTTTTGGGCGTTACCGTGGACGAAGCGCATGGCGGCGCGGGCATGTCCTACCTCGCGCATACAGTCGCCATTGAAGAAATCGCGCGCGCCAGCGCCTCTGTCTCATTATCCTACGGGGCTCATTCCAATCTTTGCGTCAACCAGATCAAGTTGAACGGAAATGATGAACAAAAGGCAAAATACCTCCCCCGGCTGATTTCCGGCGAACACGTGGGGGCCTTGGCGATGTCCGAGGCAGGCGCGGGGTCTGACGTGGTGTCGATGACCTTGCGCGCCGAAAAGCGCAATGATCACTACCGACTGAACGGCAACAAATACTGGATCACGAACGGCCCTGATGCGGACACGCTGGTGGTCTATGCCAAGACCGACCCCGATGCGGGAGCCAAAGGGATCACCGCCTTTTTGATCGAAAAAGAAATGACGGGCTTCAGCACCAGCCCCCATTTCGACAAGCTGGGCATGCGCGGCTCGAACACCGGTGAGTTGATCTTTGACGATGTGCAGGTCCCGTTTGAGAACGTGCTGGGCGAAGAGGGGAAGGGCGTTCGCGTTCTGATGTCCGGCCTTGATTACGAACGTGTGGTGCTCGCCGGGATCGGCCTTGGCATCATGGCCGCCTGTCTGGACGAGGTGATGCCCTATATCAGCAGTCGCAAACAATTCGGCGAGCCCATCGGAAACTTCCAACTGATGCAGGGCAAGATCGCCGACATGTACACGGCGATGAACTCTGCCCGCGCTTATGTCTATGAGGTCGCGCGGGCCTGTGATCGTGGGACGGTCACGCGACAGGACGCCGCCGCCTGCTGCCTGTATGCTTCCGAAGAGGCGATGAAACAGGCGCATCAAGCCGTCCAAGCCATGGGCGGTGCCGGGTTCCTGAACGACGCGCCCGTCGCCCGCCTCTTCCGCGATGCGAAACTGATGGAGATCGGGGCGGGCACCTCGGAAATCCGCCGCATGCTCGTGGGTCGCGAGATGATGGGGGCGATGGGGTGAGGTGGCTTGCCATCCTGTTGCTGACAGCACCGCAGGCTTTGGCCGCTGATGAGCCATGGCCGTTTTCAGATGTCGTGGCTGCGTGCTATTCACAAGGCAACGCATCGGCAGAGTGCATCGGAGATGCCGCCACGGCGTGCATGGATTCTGATCCCGCTCAGACGCAAACGACTTTGGGCATGATGTTCTGTTTTCTGGGTGAACGCGACGCCTGGGATGTGCTGTTGAACCAGGAATACCAGAAGGCGCGCAATTTTGCGCAATCCATGGATGAACAAGACAGGGAATTCTTCCCCGAATACGCCGTCCGCGACGATCAGGTTCTTGCGGCACAACGTGCCTGGATCGCATTTCGAGATACGAACTGCGCGATGGCCTATGGACTCTGGGGGGCGGGATCAATGCGCCAGATTGCCGGGGCAGAATGTATGATGCGGATGACAGCCGAGCAAACGCTCGCTTTGCGGGTCTATCAAGAGCATTTGCGATGAGGCGTTGGGTCTACTTCCTGCCCGTTGCGGCACTGATCGTTTTCGCTGGCTATCTGGGCCTGCGCAGTGGTGGTATCCCGAACGAGACTGAGATCATCGATCGCTACGCGGCCGCCTACCTTGCAACCGCGCCCAACGGTGCAAGTCTGACAGATTGTTCTGCTACACCACATCCGGACGATGCCATTCGCATGGTCATCAACTGCGCACACCCGAGTGGTATTCTGACCACCTATTATATTGGGCCGCGTGGCGAGGCGCTGCCTGCTCCTCAGGGACCGTCGGCATGACCCGTGCTGCACATGAAGCTGCACTGGCTGATGTGACGGCGGCAGTCGAGGCTGCTGCTTTGGGTGGTGGTGAAAAGGCTCGCGACCGGCATCTCGGCCGCGGCAAGATGTTGCCGCGCGACCGGGTGGCGGGGTTGCTTGATCCAGGTTCTCCTTTCCTCGAAGTGGGGGCCACGGCTGCCCACAGCATGTATGACGGTGCTGCCCCCTGTGCCGGGGTGATTGCGGGCGTCGGGCAGGTCAACGGTGTTGAGGTTATGGTGGTCTGCAACGATGCGACCGTGAAGGGTGGGACCTACTACCCGATGACCGTCAAGAAGCACTTGCGTGCGCAGGAGATTGCGGAGGCCTGTCATATCCCCTGCGTCTATCTCGTCGATAGCGGCGGGGCGAACCTGCCCAATCAGGATGAGGTTTTCCCCGACCGCGATCACTTCGGGCGCATCTTTTACAATCAGGCGCAGATGTCGGCGAAGGGTATTCCGCAGATCGCCGTAGTCATGGGCTCTTGCACGGCGGGCGGGGCTTACGTTCCCGCAATGGCGGATGTGTCGATCATCGTGAAGGAGCAGGGCACGATATTTCTGGCTGGGCCGCCGCTGGTGAAAGCGGCGACAGGCGAGGTTGTCAGTGCCGAAGACTTGGGCGGCGGTGACGTGCATACGCGGCTCTCGGGTGTGGCAGATTATCTGGCCGAGGATGACGCCCATGCGCTGGCGCTGGCTCGGCAGGCGGTCACATCATGTGCCCGGCAGAAAGCATTGGAGATCAAGCGGTTGGCGCCTGAACCTCCTGCCATCGACCCTAATACGATGTTTGACGCGGTCCCCGCCGACCTGCGGACCCCCTATGACATTCGCGAGGTGATCCGACGGATCGTCGACGGCTCGCGCTTTGACGAGTTCAAGGCCAGGTTCGGTGAGACGCTGGTTTGTGGCTTCGCACATATTGATGGCTGGCCGTGTGGGATCATCGCTAATAACGGCGTGTTGTTTTCGGAAAGCGCGCAGAAGGGGGCGCACTTTGTGGAGCTTTGCAGTCAGCGCCGCATTCCGTTGGTTTTCCTGCAAAATATCACCGGCTTTATGGTGGGCCAGAAATACGAAAACGAAGGGATTGCGCGGCATGGGGCCAAGATGGTGACGGCGGTGGCCACTACATCCGTGCCCAAGATCACGATGGTCGTGGGTGGTTCCTTCGGGGCCGGGAATTATGGCATGGCAGGAAGGGCTTACAGCCCGCATTTCATGTGGTCGTGGCCGACATCCCGCATTTCCGTGATGGGCGGTGAGCAGGCGGCTGGTGTGCTCGCAACGGTGAAACGCGATGCGATTGAGCGTGGTGGCGGAGACTGGTCGGCGGAGGAGGAAGCCACCTTCAAACAGCCCACCATCGATATGTTTAATGAGCAATCCCACCCGCTTTACGCATCCGCCCGGCTGTGGGACGACGGCATCATCGACCCCCGCAAATCGCGCGAGGTGCTGGCACTGTCATTGTCGGCAGCGCTGAATGCACCGATCAAAGAGACACGCTTTGGCGTGTTCCGGATGTGATGCAGCAGCCATGCGCAACTCATGCAGAAACCATGCGCATGATTTATGTACTTGGCTGCCGCAGCGGAGGTGCAGATGCGCGGGATTAAAGACCGGATTTGGGAGCAATTGCCAAACGTCAAGATGCCAACGCTTGGCAAAAACATCGATATTCCGGTCTATGTGATCCATAACAGCGCAGACCCAGAAGACTATTTCTTCATCTTCGATTTTGAACAATTCGTGGAACGCTCCCGGTCGGGGATGTTCGTGCGTCCGAGGCTGAAAGTCTGGGCCGGGCGGAACGATTTTGGACGCAGCGCGTTTGCCCGGCAATTCCGCGAAAGTTTCGCCGCCGAGTTTGACGCCGCGCGGCAGGCGCTGGCCGCAGGTGGGGGCAAGAAAAACGGATGGTTCAGCTGGAGCCTTGGAAAGGAACTTCTAGGCGGTGCATTGAGCGGTTTTGTGGCCAATTTGGTACTGCTTGTGGCGATGTCGGCGGGCAAGCTGGTCTGGTCCGCGCTGCCCTTGCCGGGGTTTCTGCGTGAGAAAAGCGATGGTGAAAAGCTGGAAAACAGCATCGCCGAGACGCAAGGCAAGGTCGATCAGGCCTTGGCGGGAATGAAGGTGACGTTGCATCGCGAGCTTTATGAGCACGCGCGCAAATTTGGCCCCGTATCCCAGCGGGATATGGATTGCGATGCCTGGCCGTTGCCTGACTTTGTGGCTCAGCATCTGAATAACGGGACATCAACATCATGGTGGTAGGCAATGTTTGACAAAATTCTGATTGCCAATCGGGGTGAGATTGCATGTCGCGTCATCCAGACGGCCCGCTCAATGGGTGTACGGACAGTGGCGGTCTACTCGGATGCCGATGCGGATGCGCTGCATGTGCAGCAAGCCGATGAGGCCATCAGGTTAGGACCCGCCCCCGTGGCCGAAAGCTACTTGCGCGGCGACTTGATCGTTCAGGCAGCGTTGGAGACGGGTGCACAGGCGATCCATCCCGGGTATGGGTTTCTGTCGGAAAACCCGGACTTCGTGGAAGCTGTGGAGGCAGCGGGGCTGACCTTTATCGGGCCATCCGCCAAAGCCATCCGTGCAATGGGTCTCAAAGACGCCGCCAAGGCGCTGATGGAGCAGGCCAGGGTGCCCGTGGTGCCTGGCTATCACGGCGAAAACCAGGACCCAGCTTCTTTGTCCAAAAAAGCTGAAGCGATTGGTTACCCCGTGCTGATCAAAGCCGTCGCGGGGGGCGGCGGTAAGGGTATGCGGTTAGTTGAGGGGCCGAAAAATTTTCTGGAAAACTTGTCCTCTGCTCAGGCCGAGGCGCGCACGGCCTTTGGCAACCCGGATGTGCTGATCGAGAAATACATCCAAAGCCCGCGCCATATCGAAGTGCAGATCTTTGGTGACGGGACAGATGCGGTGCATCTTTTTGAACGCGATTGCTCGCTCCAGCGGCGCCATCAGAAAGTGATCGAGGAAGCGCCCGCGCCGGGCATGACGGACGCGATGCGTCAGGCCATGGGCGATGCTGCCGTGCGTGCCGCCAAGGCCATCGGTTATTCGGGCGCGGGTACTGTCGAGTTCATTGTCGACGGGTCAGAGGGGCTGCGCCTGGACGGTTTCTGGTTCATGGAGATGAACACGCGCCTTCAGGTTGAGCACCCGGTGACCGAGGCGATCACCGGTGTTGATTTGGTGGAATGGCAGCTGCGGGTGGCAGCGGGAGAGCCGCTCCCCGCACGGCAGCAGGACTTGTCAATCAACGGGCACGCGTTTGAGGCCCGGCTTTATGCCGAAGACGTGCCCGCAGGATTTCTGCCTGCAACGGGCGTGATTGATTATCTGAGTTTCCCCGACGATGCCCGGATTGACAGTGGGGTGACAGCAGGGTCCGAGATTTCGCCGTGGTACGACCCGATGATCGCGAAAGTCACCGTGCATGGGCCGGACCGGGCGAGCGCTTTGCGGTCACTCTCGGCAGCGCTGGATGCCACGCAGGTCGCAGGTACGGTCACGAACGTGAGTTTCCTGCGTAAGCTTTCACGTGAGCCTGGATTTGTTGCCGGTGACGTGGATACCGGCCTCATTGCGCGCGAAGAAGCGCTGCTTTGCGCAAAGGATCAGCCCACGTCGCGCGATATTGCCGTAGCAGCTGCCACGGCAGCGGATATCGGGCAGGGGCCGCTGGTGGGGTTCAGTCTTTGGGCGCCGCTTCAGCGTGACATTGTGCTGGCCATTGACGGTGATATGCAGGTCGCGCGCCTCACGGTTCATGATGACAGCCGCATCGACGTGCAAATCGGCGGTGAGATCACGACACTCACGCGGCGAGGCTCCGATTGGGGCATGCCGGCTGTTCGCCATGGCGACAGGATCACAGTTTTTGGCGCACAGACGCTAACCTTTGATGTTGTCGACCCGCTGGATCGCGGCGGGGTCGTGATGGGCGGCGATACGGTGCTGGCGCCGATGCCCGGGCTTGTGCGCGATGTGGCGGTCGCCGCCGGACAAGCCGTATCTGAAGGCGACCGGATCGCCGTGCTGGAGGCGATGAAGATGGAACATGTGCTGCGCGCGCCGCGCGATGGTATTGTCGCCTCCGTGTCAGTCGCGACAGGGGATCAGGTGACAGCAGGCGCACTCATGGTCGCATTGGAGGAGGCGTCATGATCCGGCTGCATCACTGTCACCAGACCCGGTCAATGCGTAGTCTGTGGCTGCTTTACGAGATTGGCGTGGATTTCGAACTGCAGGTCTATCCATTCGACAAGACGCTGCGCGAGGAGCCTTACAGGTCGCTCAATCCGACCGGCCGGGTGCCGACGCTGGAGATTGACGGGCTGACACTGACCGAAAGTGGCGCGATTGCCGAATATCTGTGCGAACGCTTTCCCGAAGCGGGCCTCGGGCGAGAGCCGGGCCACAAAGAGCGCGGCGCCTGGCTCAACTGGATCCATTTCGCCGAGACGATCAGCCAGCATACTGCCGCGCTGACCCAGCAGCATGTGGCGCTTTACGAAGATCACATGCGCTCGCCCATCGTGATGCAGTTGGAGGCGAAACGGTTGGCCAAGACCTTGGCGACTGTCGAGGCCGGTTTGGCCAATGACTTTCTGTCGTCATTCTTTTCCGCAGCTGATGTCGGGGTGGGGCAGGCGGTCTACATGGCGGGGCATTTCGTGAAACTGGAGCAGTTTCCGAAGCTTTCAGCCTGGTTTGACCGGATAACCGCCCGCCCCGCCTATCAAAAGGCCCTGCCGGAGGGCGCGGCCCTTTATGCCAAGGACTTCTACCCTCCATGGGAGATCCCCGCGTGACCGACTTTGTCCGCATTCACGAGGTCGGGCCACGCGACGGATTGCAGAACGAAAAGGGGGTCATCCCGGTCGCCGACAAAGTCGCGCTGATCGATTTGCTGAGCCGCTCTGGTTTGCGCGATATCGAAGTGGGTAGCTTTGTGAGCCCGAAATGGGTGCCGCAGATGGCTGATACGGATCAGGTATTGACGCGCCTGACCCCCGCGCCGGGCGTGCGCTATGCTGTGCTGATCCCCAATATGCGCGGCTGGGAAGGCTTTATTGCCGCGCGTGTGCCGGAAGTCACCTACGAGGTGGCCGTGTTCATTTCCGCCTCCGAAGGGTTCTCGCAAAGCAATCTGAATTGCTCCATCGCAGAGGCGGTGGCGCGGCTGACGCCGGTTGTCCGGGCCGCGCTGGCTGCCGATGTCACTGTGCGCGGCTACGTTTCTTGCGTGACCGATTGCCCGTTTGACGGGCCGGTCGCCCCTGATGCCGTGGCGCGGGCCTGTCACATGCTGCTGGACGTCGCGCCAATGCAATTGTCACTGGGCGATACCATCGGCAAAGGCACACCTGAAACAGTGGGGCGCATGCTGGACACGGTGCTTAAAGACGTGCCTGCGTCGGGCTTGGCGGGGCATTTTCACGATACCGGCGGGCAGGCGCTCGCCAATATCGAGGTGTCCTTAGACAAAGGTCTGCGTGCTTTTGACAGCGCAGTCGGGGGGCTGGGCGGCTGCCCCTATGCGCCCGGTGCCCCGGGGAATGTCGCAACCGAGGCTGTTTTGGACCTCGTTCATGGGCTTGGTTTTGAAACGGGTGTCGATCCCGACATTATCGTGCAGGCGGCTGTATTGGCACGGGGAATGCGATGATTGATCTTACTGTCGATGACCGGGGTGTGGCGACGCTGGCGCTGGCCCGACCCGACAAACACAACGCGCTATCGCAGGCCCTGATCGATGCTTTGCGCGAAGCGGCTAATCAGATTGCAGGCAATCGGGACATCCGGGTGGTCGTGCTGGCCGGGCAAGGGCCATCATTCTGCGCTGGGGGCGATCTGAACTGGATGCGCGATCAGATGGCGGGCGATGCGGCGATGAAACGCGCCGCCGCCCGCTCCATCGCGGGTATGCTCGGTGCGCTCAACACCCTGCCGCAACCGCTTATTGGCAAAATCCACGGAAACGCCTTTGGCGGTGGTGTGGGTATGGCCTGCGTCTGCGACGTGGCCATTGCCCCCGATCATGTGAAGTTCGGGCTGACCGAAACCAAATTGGGGCTGATCCCGGCCACCATCGGGCCCTACGTGCTGGCGCGCATGGGCGAGGCCAATGCGCGGCGCGTGTTCATGTCAGGTCGCATCTTCGGCGCGCAGGAGGCCGTCGATCTGGGTATTCTCGCCAAGACCGTCTCAGCCGACGCGCTTGATGCAGCGATTGAGGCGGAGGTCACGCCCTATCTGGCCTGCGCTCCGGGAGCGGTTGCGGCGGCCAAAGCCTTTGCGCGATCCTTGGGGCCCGTCATCGATCAGGAAACAGTAGACCGGTCCATCGATGCATTGATCGCTCAATGGAATTCCGAGGAAGCCGCAGAAGGCATCGCGGCCTTCTTTGAAAAGCGTGCTGCGGCTTGGAACCCTACGTTATAAGGGCTTCATAAGGCTTTCGTCAGATTTCCGTCTCACTTTAGACCCATTCGCCCCGTTAAGTCTTCTTAACGAGGAGAGACCGATGCTGTTTGAATGGCCCACACCTGATCAGATGTTGTACCGCGTGATGCGGTTGCGACGCCTTGTGGCCTTGGCCATTGCAATTCCGGTGGGCGTGATGCTGATCGGTGCAGCAATTGATCCCGCGTTTCTCGCAGCTGACCGGGCGACGTTGGGCGCGTTGGCCGTCGCTGTGATGGTCGTGGGGCATGTGATGCTGTTTCCGAATGTGCCGACGGAGACGTTGAGCCTTTCGATTGGTGTGACCGGCCTTGTGCTGGCTGCCCCCTGGATCAAATCGCTGGCTTGGATGGCCCCTGCGGAAAACGCCTCTGCAGCCTATACCATTCTGGTGGGGCTCGCCCTGTTGGGCGCGGGTGGGGTCATGGCGCTGTCCAAGGCGCTGTTGTCGATGCTGGTCTATGCCGGTCCTGCCATCAAGTTGCGTGTAAAGGCGTCAATGGATCTGCCCTGCTCAACTTCGGTCGCGCGGCGTCAGTTTGCATTGCAGCCTGCCACGCGTCGTGGCCGCATCCTGTGCGGTGTGGCTGATAGCGATGGTCTTTTTGACGTGGCGATTGTTGCACCCCAAGTGGCCGACCCTGACAATCCTGATCAGCCTTTCGTGGCGCGTCTTGCGGCCAAAGTGCTGCATTCGGACGAGACCAGCCATCAGGTCATGCTGGTGCTAGGGGACGGTCAGGTGGCTGCCACTTCACAGACATTCACCGCAACGGATGAGGGCTGCCGGGTCGAGATGGTTGAGATGCCGGGAGACTTCACATTGGGCATGCATGCGATGTATTGGCTCACCGACCAGCAGGCCGACAATATGACGGAATGCGCCGACACGATCCTGTCAGAGCCTGCGCGCGCTAACGGCCTTTCGCATGGTGTCTCTCTCTTGTCCCTGGCAGGTGCCGTCCTGTCGCCACGCGCGCCGGTCGCCGACCGGGCGAAGTAAAGCGCGCCAATTCCCCACAACAAATGCAAACGTCTGCTGCGTATCTCTCCGCATCAGGTGTCAAATAGACAGCTAGCCGACGCCGTGACTTGGTTGACGCTCCAAAGGCCTGCAGCTATGCACCTTGCAGCCATATCACACGAGTGAAGGGACGCCCAAGTGCAAGAGATGTTGTCTGAGTATCTGCCGATCATGATCTTTCTCGGGCTGGCAATTGCACTGGGGCTGATCCTGATACTCGCTGCGGCCATTGTCGCCGTGCGCAACCCCGATCCAGAGAAAGTTTCGGCCTACGAATGCGGGTTCAACGCGTTCGACGATGCGCGGATGAAGTTCGACGTGCGCTTTTACCTGGTCTCGATCCTCTTCATCATTTTTGACCTCGAGGTGGCGTTTCTTTTCCCCTGGGCCGTAGCTTTCCAAGAGGTTAGCATGGTCGGTTTCTGGTCAATGATGGTCTTTCTCGCCGTTCTGACGGTTGGATTTGCCTACGAATGGAAGAAGGGCGCGCTTGAGTGGGAATAGTCCTCGGGGTGTTTTGATCTCTTGTCTGGTGGGGCAAGAGGCGGCTAAAGGCGGGCGCTGCACCTGAGATACCTAGAAAGCGCTGACAATTTTTTTCGAAGGAGATTTCGCCAGACTTCTCAAAAAATCTGGCGCGCCTGTGGCGCTTCTACCCGGCGTTTTTTGTACTCTTTGCGCGACGGCCTGCGCACAAGTTTGCGGCTCAGTTGCTGAAACGAAAAACGCCCGCAGCAAGGTTGCTGCGAGCGCCTATTTTTCGTTAGAAAGTAGCGGCTTAAGTGGGCGAGTTGATCCACACTTCCACGCGGCGGTTGATCCGGCGGCCCTGGTCGGTCTCGTTGCAGCCAGATGGCGCCACTTCGCCGTAACCGACTGAGCGCAGGTTGACACTGGACAACCGGTTGCCAGCAGTGCCCACAACCTCGGCAGCCACCTGGGCGGCGCGGCGCTCGGCCAGGTTCAGATTGCTGTCAAAGCGACCGACACTGTCAGTGAAGCCGACAAACAGAACCTCTGTGCCCGCAGGTTGCTCCGCGAGGTAGGAAATCAGGCGCTCCTTGTCGACATTGGCCCGTTCATCCAGCTCTGACGAGCCGGTGCGGAACCGGAAGGTGGTCGACAGGCGGTCAAAGTCGCGCATCTGGCCCAGCATCCGCTGTGCGGTTTGCTGCTCAAGCTGGCCGCCGGGTGTACTGCGAAGTGCAACACCGCGCACGTCGGTTGGAGATTGCTCCTTGCGGTTCACGCGGAAGCCGATGAAACCGGCCTTACGCAGGACACCGTCCACCTCGTCAGAGGTCGCGAAATCTACGAAGTCGCCAACATTGTCATTTTCCGTGTCGCCGCGTGTATAGAGGTAGAGCCGACGTTGCAGCGCATATTCTTCGGTCTGTGCCGAGAATGCGTCGGGTACCATGGTGATCCCACACTGGTTCACGATGTTGATGGTGTTCGCACCACGCTGGAACGCATAACCGACGACACCAATCGCGCCGGGATTTTCGTTCACGAATTGCGCCACGGCGTTACTGCTTGGAACAATTTCAGCACTCGGGGTGAGGCTAATATCCGCGCTGCCGAAGAAGCTGCTTTCAAACGCGTCCTGGCGGTTTGAGCCGACGATATTGCGCAGCACCACCTGAACCGGCAGGTCAGGTCCACCAAGCTGGGCCCAGTTTGAAACCGCACCACTATAGATGCCAAAGAGCTGACGCACATCCAGCGTGCTGATCGGGTTATCGGGGTGGACGACGACAATCAGGCTGTCAACGGCCAAAATATGTTCCTGCGAGGGCGATAGCATATCGCCCGCACCGGCGTCGCGGAGGGCGCTGACTTCCTGCGGGACGAGACGGCGTGACGTCATTGCCACGTCAGATTCGCCTGACAGAAGATCCGAGATCCCGGCGGAAGCGCTGGAGCCGGTCACCTGAATACTGGCAAGATCATCGCCAAAGCCCTGATCGCCAACAAGTTTTGCCACAAATTGGCCGGGCACAGCGGTGTTACCAATGTCAGCTGCCGCGTCTTTCGAACCGGCAAAACCTTCAACCAACAAAGGCATCAGACCGGCACCGATTTCCTCGGACCCTGAAATGGCCAGGTCCACGTCGGCCACGCTCAGGTCAGGGCAGGCGGCGCCGCTGCAAATCACGCGGTTGGCTTGAACCCTTAGTGGTCCCAACAGGGTTTGGATTGTATAAGTGTTGTTCTCAAAGCTCAGCAGGTCGCCGGTCATGTTGACGGTACCGTCGCTTGAACGCAGCGTGACCTCTTGCGCCAGTGCGCTGCCTGCCATGCCTGCAATCGCAGTTGCTGCGACCATCCCAAGCCAACGGGCGTTTCTAGGGTTTCTCATAATACTTTGGCCTCCATTATATCCCATAATCGCGATCGCGGACCGATTCATGCACATCGCCTATGGCGCTCTGTCCTTTGATTAAACTTTATTGCGTCGTCTCTTTAGCTAAAATGTGGGCAAAGTTAGGCATATTGTTTCGGGCAATGCGGCAATTGTGACGGATAGCTTTCACTTACAACTTGTCGCCGGTTTGGCTCGTCCTTGATGGCTGTTCAACCAATTCCTATTGAGTTCACAAGCCTGTCTCCGACCCCTGTATGATCAGGCGCGGCCTACCCCGTGAGCCGCCCAGAAGACGCGTACACATTCTGCGACATGCGCGTCTGCGGCACCAGGCTTCAACGTCTTTGCCGCTCCGGTGAGCATGGCCTCGCTCGTTGGACCGCCCATGATCAGCCAGTTGAAGGTCTCCGCCGCGCGGTGCGGTTCCGGTGTGTTCAGCTTGCCCGCCGCATGCCACTTCGTGAAGGCGCGTTCGAGCCGGTTGATGGAACTGCCGGGTCCCAGTTCGAACACGGCTTTACCAAAATCGGGAAAGCGTGCGGCCTCTGCAATTGCGACCCGCCTGATTTGCATCAGATTCGGGTCATGCGCTGTGCGTAGCTGTTGGCGCGCATGGGCCAGCAAGAAGGTATGTGGGTCGTCAGCCTGCTGTGGTTCGGCTGTTGCCTTGCGCTGGGCCGCAACCGCCTCTGCGATCATTCGTTCGGCCATCTCGAGAAACAATGCTTCCTTGGTGCCCGCATGCGCATAAAGCGTCTGTTTTGAAACTTTCGCCTGTGCTGCGACCTCATCCATGCGGGTTTCGACAAAGCCTTTACTGAGGAAAAGCTCTGTCGCCGCAGCGAGGATTTTTTCGCGGGTACGCCTGACACGCGGAGGAAGTGTTTCGCTGCTCATGACGGATGAGATAGCGCATATTCGTTGACAAATCAAACTAGACGGTCAAGTTTGATTATAAAAGGAGTGCTATGAACCAGATTCGTCTGACATGTCGCTGCGGCAAGTCCGCGATGGTTCTTGCCGGTCCGCCGATTGTGGCGGCTGAATGTCATTGCACCAGTTGTCAGGACGCGGCCAGCATCATGGAGGCACTGCCAGACGGCGTATCAGAGCTTGCCGAGACGGGCGGGACGCAATTTGTGCTGATGCGCAAGGATCGCATCCGTTTTGCCGACGGCGCTGAACGCCTGCGTCATTTTCGCCTGAAACCGGACAGCAAAACCCGGCGTGTGGTGGCGACCTGTTGTTCGAGCCCGATGTTTCTGGAATTCGCTGACGGCCATTGGCTGTCGATCTATGCTGCCCGTTGGCCGGAAGGTCAGCGACCGCAGATGGATTTGCGCACAATGACAAAGGATCGCGAAGAGGGGCCATCGCTGCCGAATGACATTCCCAATCCAAAGTCACACACGGTTGGGTTTATGGTCAGGTTGCTGGTTGCATGGGTCGCAATGCGGTTCCGGGTGCCGAAGGTGAATGTGGCGGAAGAAAGGATGACGTTTGATGTCTGACGAAACGATGGAAGTTCTAACGGCTGCCGGAAAGCCCTGGCGTGTGAACAAGGCAAAGTTCGAGGCGATGCGCGCCAGCCTTTTGGAAGCGTTGCCAGACGAGGCGCCCGGCATCACGGTGACCGAAGCGAAGGAGGCCCTGCTTCCCACATTGGACGCGGCGCTTTTTCCCGGCGGCGAGAAGGCCGGGTGGTGGATCAAGGCCGTGCAACTGGATCATGAGGCGCGAGGCCTGATCAAGCGCAGCAAGGGCAGCCCCTTGCGGATTTATCGCACCAAGTAGCCAATCTGCGGTGTCAGTGAAAAAGGGCGTCCTCTGCGGCGCCGGATCGCGTTGACGGCCCTGAGCCTGACGTCTACATGGATAGGAGCCAAATGCAGCAGCCCTGCCAGATGAAGGGAGCCACCATGGGTGTCATGACCGGGACCGCAGTTGGGGCCGATAAGGAACACGGCGCGCAACTGATCAACAGTGAGTTGCAGGACAAGGGTTTCCTCGTCACATCTACTGCCGACATCATCAATTGGGCGCGGACCGGGTCGTTGCACTGGATGACGTTCGGGCTGGCCTGCTGCGCGGTCGAGATGATGCATACTTCCATGCCGCGTTATGATCTGGAGCGGTTTGGGACTGCGCCCCGTGCGTCTCCGCGCCAATCGGACCTGATGATCGTGGCGGGCACGCTCACCAACAAGATGGCTCCGGCGCTCCGCAAGGTATACGACCAGATGCCCGAGCCACGTTATGTGATCTCCATGGGCTCCTGCGCCAATGGGGGCGGCTATTATCACTACAGCTACTCCGTGGTGCGCGGCTGCGACCGGATCGTGCCCGTCGATGTTTATGTGCCGGGCTGCCCGCCCACGGCAGAGGCGCTGCTCTATGGTATCCTGCAATTGCAGCGCAAGATGCGTCGGACGGGGACAATCGTGCGCTAAGCCGCACGCGAGGAAGGAACGAAGATGACCGAAGCCCTGCAAGAACTTGGTACCCATCTGGAACTCAAGCGTACCGATTGCGTGCTGTCGTGGGAGGTCGCACATGATGAGTTGACGGTGAATGTCGCGCCGTCGTCGTTGGTGAGCTTTGTGGAGTTCCTCAAGACCGATCAGAACTGCAAGTTCTCGACGCTGATTGACATCACCGCCGTCGATTATCCCAGCCGTGCGAAACGGTTTGACGTCGTTTATCACTTCCTCAGCATGTACCAGAACCAGCGTATCCGTCTGCGCGTCCAAATCCGCGAAGAGGATATGCTGCCCTCGATAATCAGCATTCATCCGTCAGCCAATTGGTTCGAACGGGAAGTGTTCGATATGTTCGGCATCCTCTTCAGCGGCCATCCCGACCTGCGGCGCATCCTGACCGATTATGGATTCCGGGGCTATCCACTGCGCAAGGATTTCCCGACCACGGGCTATACGGAAGTCCGCTATGACGAGGTGCAGAAAAGGGTTGTCTACGAACCTGTGAAGCTGGTGCAGGAATATCGCCAATTTGACTTCATGTCGCCGTGGGAAGGCGCGGAATATATCCTACCCGGTGATGAGAAGAAGGACGAAAAGGCGGGCTGATGCCTGAGCTGCGCGGCAGATGCATGTGCGGTGCTGTGCAGTTTACTGCGGACCCGCCCGCGCTGGAGGCAGGTGTTTGCCATTGCGGACAATGCAGCCAATGGACGGGTGGGATGTTTATCAACGTCTATTGTGCCGACACGATCCGCTTGGATGACGGAGCGCCAGTAGGCTCATACAAGGCGAGCGAATGGGGCGAGCGTCTTTTCTGCCAAGAATGCGGGTCTTCGCTGATTTGGCAGACACAGGATGGCCAACATCAAAGCGCCTCGATCCATTGCTTTGACAACCCGTCTCAGTTCAATCTCACCACCCAGATTTTCATCGATCGCAAACCTGATTGCTATGCTCTGGCCAATGCCACGGAAAACCTGACCGAGGCGGAGGTCTTCGCGAAGTATGCGCCTGACGGTGACGTGTGACGCAAGCAGACCTGATTGACGGCATCGACGCCCGGTTCCGCACCGCAGACCGGCTATTGTTCATTATCGGCAGCCAGAAATGCGGCACGAGCTGGTTGCACCGGTACTTTGAAGGCCACCCCCAGGTGTGCCTACCGGCGTGGAAAGAGCAGAATTACTGGAATGCCATCGACGGCTATCCGGTGGACGATTTCTTGAAGCTGCGTCGCAGGCAATTGCAGGGGCCCAACCCGGTGTTGCGTCTTGCCCGCAGAGTTGGGCTGAAACCTTACAAAAGGCCCGCCAAGCTCGCTGCAGTTACCCGCGCCCTTGCGGCACAGCGTAATGCCGGACCACCGCATAGCGGCTATGCAGATTCTATCTTTGAGTTCCGCACCCCGGAAAGCCGCGTGTTCGGCGAAGCCTGTCCGCAATATGCGTTGCTGCACAGCGATACTTACCGTCAGATGGACCGGCTTGGGCCAGAGGTGCGGTTTGTCTTTGTGATGCGCGATCCGGTGGCGCGGATGATTTCTGGCGTCAAACACTCCATGCGGATGGCCGCCAAACAATCCACCTTTCGGCGGGAAGATGTGGTTGATGCCGTTCTTGCCTCGACGCGTGGCCCAGGCAGTTGGGGCTATCGGATGACGCGCTATGACGAAATGATCGCGCGGCTTGAGGCAGCCGTCTCGCCAGAGCGGATCGGCTACTACTTCTTTGAGGATCTGTTCGATCAGACGCAGATTGATCAGCTATGTGATTTCGTTGGGGTCTCCCGCCACACCGCCGACTTTGAAGAAAAGGTCAACTTTGACGGACGGCCCCAACTGACCCTCACCGCAGAGGAACGGGTAGAAGTGGTTGCGACCTTTCGCAATGTCTATGAATCGGTCATTGATCGGTTTGGTGATCAGGTGCCTGACGCATGGCACAGATCGCTGGAACTGTTGCCTGAGATGGCTGCGTCGTGACATCGCCAACAATCCTTTTTTGCGTTGGCGCGACCAAGGCAGGGACCTCCTGGCTGTATCGCTACCTGCACGACCATCCCGATTGCGCCATGCCGGCCGTGAAAGAGGCGCATTATTGGGACACGTTTGATGCGGACGCGCTTGCCAAGCAGACGACGATGTTCCGCGTTCGTTTACGCGAGTTGCGCGACATGAAGGCCGAGGCATCCGAGGAAGCGAAAGGCTGGAAGGTCAAGAACCTCGACCGGCGGATTAATGAGATGAAGGCGCTTCTTGCTGTTCTCGAAGGGGACAGGGTAGAGGATGCGGCTTATCGGGGTTGGCTGATGGACCGGGGCGGGTGGCCCAAGCTGGTGGCGGATATGACGCCTAATTACGCCACGCTCCCCGACGAGACGCTCGCGCGTATGATCGCACTGAGCCCTGATGCCAAGGTCATGTTTCTCATCCGCGACCCGCTGGATCGGCTCTGGTCCCATATCCGCATGCAGGCGCGTCGCCAGCGCCAGGACCATGAAGTCTATGAGAAGAAGGCAAATAACATCCTATACCGCATGCTGAACCGCAATCAGGAGCGGCACATCCTCAAACGCGGCGACTATCCGAGCATCATACGCAAGCTGCGTCGCGTCGTCCCGGAGGACCGGTTGCGCGTGCAATTTGCCGAAGACCTCTTTACAAATGACGGCGTGGCAGCGGCGTGTGCCTTTCTGGGGATTGCGCCCGTGGCCGCAGAGGTTAAAACACCCGTGCATGAGGGCCCGGAGGTTGTCATGCTGGACAGGTTGCGCCCAAGGGCGCTGGGATTGTTGGACAAACACTATGATTGGGTGGCCCGCAATATCGGCCCCCTGCCACAACGCTGGCACGATAACCGCGCAAAGGGCTAGGCCATGATGGACGGCGATATTCGGACAAACACATATGATGACGGCTCGACCGACGCCGCCACAGATGAACAGCAGATCCGGAATTTCAACATCAACTTCGGCCCGCAACACCCGGCTGCGCATGGCGTTTTGCGGTTGGTGTTGGAGCTGGACGGTGAGATTGTGGAGCGTTGTGATCCGCATATCGGCCTGCTCCATCGTGGCACCGAAAAGCTGATGGAAAGCCGCACTTACCTGCAGAACCTGCCCTACTTTGACCGGCTCGATTACGTGGCGCCCATGAACCAGGAACATGCCTGGTGTCTGGCCATTGAGAAGCTGACCAAGACCGAGGTGCCGCGCCGCGCGTCACTGATCCGGGTGCTTTATTCCGAGATTGGCCGGGTGCTGAACCACCTGCTGAACGTGACGACTCAGGCTTTGGATGTGGGTGCGCTGACCCCACCGCTTTGGGGTTTTGAAGAGCGTGAGAAGCTGATGGTGTTCTATGAGCGTGCTTGCGGTGCGCGTCTTCACGCAGCCTATTTCCGACCAGGTGGTGTCCATCAGGACCTGCCCGACCAGTTGATCGAGGATATCGATCAATGGGCGCAGGAGTTCCCGAATATCCTCAATGACATTGACGGGCTCTTGACCGAAAACCGGATCTTCAAACAGCGCAATTGCGATATCGGGGTGATTACCGAGGAAGAAATCCTCGAATGGGGTTATTCCGGTGTGATGGTGCGCGGGTCCGGCCTTGCCTGGGATTTGCGCCGTGCGCAGCCTTATGAATGCTATGACGAGTTCGAATTCCAGGTGCCCGTAGGCAAAAACGGCGATTGTTATGATCGTTACTTGTGCCGCATGGAAGAGATGCGCCAATCAACCCATATCATTCGGCAGGCCTGCGAAAAGCTCCGGCATGAAAAGGGTGATGTGATGGCGCGGGGTAAGATGACGCCACCGACACGGGGTGAGATGAAAACCTCGATGGAGGCGCTGATCCATCACTTTAAACTCTACACCGAGGGATTCCACGTGCCCGCGGGCGAGGTCTACGCCGCCGTTGAGGCGCCAAAGGGGGAGTTTGGCGTCTACCTCGTGGCAGACGGCACGAACCAGCCTTACCGCGCCAAGCTGCGCGCGCCCGGTTTTCTGCACCTGCAATCCATGGATCATGTGGCATCCGGTCACCAATTGGCGGATGTCGCTGCCATCATCGGCACAATGGACATCGTCTTTGGTGAGATCGACCGCTAGAGAAAATGCGTTCAATCCTTTGGCTTTGCGCCCTTGGCGCGGCCATTTTCCTAACGGATTTTTCCTATTGGCAGATCTGGGATCACGCGGCAGCTTCCCGCGAACGCAGTGTGGCCTTTTCAGACACTTGTTCCAAAATCGCTGCGGATTTTGACGCTCAAGCATTGGGGGCGGTGCGTCCGCGCGCTTATGAGCAAAGCCTTGGTATCCTAAAAAAGCATCCCTTAACGCAAGTTGCGCAGTGCACGCAGGTGCGCGGACGCTGCGAGGTGGGCTATGTTTCAAAAGATGTCACCTCCGCCTCTTGGCAATATGACGCCCGTTTTGTTGCGCGCCCGATGCATCATTGCATTTTTCCTGTCACGCTCCTTCAAGGCGTCGGCGGGATGCGCGAAGTGGAGTTGATGGAATGATGACCTTTACAATCAATTACTGGCTTTTGGCTTATGGTGCCGTCGGCGGTGTTGCGGCTGTGCTCACGGCGCGCGGCAGGAACCGGCTGATCAAGGCGGCGATAGCTGGCGCAGTTGCGGTATTTCTGATTGACCTCGCGCGCGGGCTTTTGTGAACTTGCAGCAATTGGTGGGAACTGGAAGGAATTGCCCAATGGTCCGTTATGTCGCGACACTCTCTTTGCTTGGTCTTGCAGCCTGCGTTGCACCTGTTCCAACCACTTCACCCACGCCAGTGCCCACACTCGAACCCGATCCAGAGCCGGCGCCCAATCCACAATCCGCCAAAGAGCGTTTTGTTGCGGCGGTTGAGGCCAATGGTTGCGTGATGACGGCACAGAACGTGCGCACAATCATGGATCAGGCCACCGTCGGTACGGGTGACCTGGAAAACATCATCGTTGCATTGCAGGCGGAAGGGCGTGCGGCACCTGATGGCGCAAATATCCGCGTCATCACCGATACCTGCGTCGCCTGATGATCCTCGGAATTGTCCCCGATTTGATCGTCGTATCAGGCATTGCTTTGCACCCACTGCCTTTTGTTGTCTTTGCAGGTGCGACGGTGATTGCAACAGGTTTTGGTGTGCCGTAACGCGCTCGAATTGCGGGTTCTGCCCGTTGTCATCAGATCACCGTCGGTGTAGGTCGAAAACAATGCGGACATACCCGCGTTTTTAGAGACCCTGAGCCGAGGTTTTTCATGCTGCGTCGTCTTCATCCAGAGCAACCCGACAGCTTTGCGTTCACGCCAGACAATCAGAAATGGGCCGAAGCGCAGATGAAGAAATTCCCCGAAGGAAGGCAGGCCTCGGCCATCATCCCACTTTTGTGGCGCGCGCAGGAGCAGGAGGGCTGGCTGAGCCGCCCGGCGATTGAGCATGTCGCGACCATGCTGGATCTGGCCTATATCCGAGCTTTTGAGGTCGCGTCGTTCTATTTCATGTTCCAACTCCAACCTGTCGGTGCGGTGGCGCATATCCAGATTTGCGGCACGCTGTCTTGCATGATTTGCGGTGCTGAAGATCTGGTGGGTGTCTGCAAGGACAAGATCGCGGCGAAGCCGCATGAGCTCTCTGCCGATGGCAAGTTCTCCTGGGAAGAGGTCGAATGCCTCGGTTCCTGTGCCAACGCGCCGATGGCGCAGATCGGCAAGGATTATTATGAGGACCTGACGGCTGAGCGTTTGGGGGAAATCATCGATGAACTCGCGGCAGGTCGGGTGCCGGTGCCTGGACCTCAGAATGGCCGCTTTGCCGCGGAACCGCTGAGCGGGCTAACAAGTCTGAAAGACTACGAAAGCGGCAAGACCAAATACAATGCCAGTGCGCAGGCTGCAGTAGATATCGGCGATACCGTCAAGCGGATTGACGGCACCGAAGTGCCCCTGGTCACCCCATGGATCAGTGATGGCGCTGCCCCAGTTAGAGCCAAAGCGCCTGCTGCTAAGCCAAAGGCCAAGGCCAAACCGAAGGCATCGGCAAAACCCAAGCCCGCCAAGGAAGAGGTTGTCGCGACGACCACAGAAACTGCCCCCGAAACCCTGTCGGCGCCACGTGACGGCGGCGCTGATGATCTGAAAAAGATCACAGGTGTTGGTCCAAAACTCGAAGGCGTGCTGAACGAACTCGGAATCTGGCACTTTGATCAGATCGCGCAGTGGGGACCGGCGGAAATTTCTTGGGTCGACTCTCGGCTGAAATTCAAAGGGCGCATCGAACGCGACAATTGGGTGGCACAGGCGACCGCTCTCGCCAAAGAAGGTTAATGCGAGGCCAGCGCCCGATTCTTGGCGCAGGCAGTCACCCGCTGATCTCCAGATTGCACAGCGAAGGCGCGGTAACCGGGCGAAATTGACTCTTTTTTGGGTGTTAACCGTTACGGTTGCATAAATAATTTTCGATTTTCGCGCATTTCGGTTACAGCTTGTAGGCAGCAGGGGCTGAGGCGTTTTGCCGCAGGCGCCCTTCCAGATCTGCATGACCGCTGCCCGGTCACCTGAGGGAGAGAGATTAAGATGAAAGATACAGCACCAATCAGCGTTGGTATCATCGTGGTGGCGGGCCTTTTCGGCATTGTCGCCACTGGAGTGGCCATGGTTCTTTACAGTTACGAGATCGGGGGAGGCGCGACAATCGGGGTGATTGTTGCGTTGATCGCGGCCATTGTGCTGGCACTTGGTTGGCGTGATCCGGCGCCGGGGCCAATGGGTGTCGCCGCGCCAGTTGCAGCGCCAGCGCCAACGGCCGTACCCGCCGCAGAGCCAGTCGCCGCGCCCGCACCTGCTCCAGAGCCAGAACCCACGCCCGCTGCAGAAGTTGCTGAAGAAGCGCCAAAGGTCATGCCATCAGCCGCTTTGCCTGGTGAGGCTGAACTGGATGCCAAGAAGGGTGAATGGAAATATGAAGGTGATGCGGCACCTACTGAGGCGGCGCAGCCTGAATTCCTGAGTGCGGCGCGCGAGGGCGGGCCAGATGATCTGAAACTGATAAAGGGTGTCGGCAAGAAACTCGAAGAGACCTTGCATGGCATGGGTATCTATCACTTTGACCAGATCGCCGAATGGGGCCCGGCAGAGCAGGCCTGGATGGACGACAACCTCAAAGGCTTCAAGGGCCGGGCGACCCGAGACAACTGGGTAGAGCAGGCCAAGACGCTTGCGGCAGGTGGCACCACCGAATTCTCCGACAAGGTGAAAAAGGGCGACGTTTACTAAGCCGCATTTAAGACCAATCGCGCGCGTCTTTTTCGCGCGCGATACTTCACGCCTGCTGCGAAACGCATTAGAGGTTTTCGTGACATGGCGGAACACGGACAGACCAAACAGGCCAAGGCAGGGCAACGCGTCGCGTTGATCGTGGCAGGTACCGGTGTTTTATGGGTGTTCGTAACGATGGTCGGTGCCGAATATGGCTGGTCAAACCGGACCCGCGCGTTTTTTGATCTTGCGGCTTTGGCCGGTTTCGGATTTGCCCTGTGGCAGACTTACAGGTTGTGGCGCGCGCGTCAGGATGAGAAGGGCGAGAAATAATGCTCAAAGATGAAAACCGGATTTTCACCAATCTTTACGGGATGCATGACCGCACGCTTGCCGGCGCCAAGGCCCGTGGCCATTGGGATGGCACGGCGGAGATCATCAAGAAGGGGCCTGAGTGGATCATCAATGAGATGAAAACCTCTGGCCTGCGCGGGCGCGGCGGGGCCGGTTTTCCGACAGGGCTGAAATGGTCTTTCATGCCCAAGGAGAGCGATGGACGACCCGCCTATCTGGTCGTGAATGCCGACGAATCCGAACCGGGCACCTGTAAGGACCGCGAGATCATGCGCCATGATCCGCATACGCTGGTTGAGGGGTGCATGATCGCCAGTTTCGCGATGAATGCCCATGCCTGCTACATCTACATTCGCGGCGAATACATCCGCGAGAAAGAGGCGCTGCAGGCAGCGATTGACGAGGCTTATGAGGCGGGGCTGGTCGGTAAGAACGCAGCCAAATCCGGCTGGGATTTCGATATCTATCTGACCCATGGGGCGGGCGCCTATATCTGCGGTGAGGAAACGGCCCTTCTGGAAAGCCTTGAAGGCAAGAAGGGCATGCCGCGCATGAAGCCGCCATTTCCGGCGGGTGCGGGCCTCTATGGGTGTCCGACGACGGTGAACAATGTCGAATCGATTGCCGTTGTGCCCACGATCCTGCGGCGCGGTGGGGAATGGTTCGCTTCGATGGGCCGTCCAAACAACGCAGGCACGAAGCTGTTTGCGATTTCTGGGCACGTGAATAACCCTTGTGTGGTTGAGGAAGAGATGTCGATCAGCTTTGAAGAGCTGATCGAAAAGCATTGCGGCGGCATTCGCGGCGGTTGGGATAACCTCAAGGCCGTGATCCCCGGCGGCTCTTCGGTGCCGTGTGTGCGTGGTGAGCATATGCGCGACGCGATCATGGATTTCGATGCGCTGAAGGAAAAAGGATCGTCTCTCGGCACGGCTGCGGTGATCGTGATGGATAACTCCACTGATATGATCAAGGCGATCTGGCGTCTCTCCAAGTTCTACAAGCATGAAAGCTGCGGTCAGTGCACCCCGTGCCGCGAAGGGACCGGCTGGATGATGCGCGTTATGGCGCGTCTGGTGAAAGGGGATGCAAGCCCTGAAGAGATTGATATGCTCTTTGACGTGACCAAGCAGGTCGAGGGGCACACGATTTGTGCGCTTGGCGATGCAGCGGCATGGCCCATTCAGGGTCTGATTAAGAACTTCCGGGACGAGATTGAGGACCGGATTAAGGACAAACGCCTAGCGGGGATGGCTGCGGAATGATGGGACGTGGATTGATGATGGGGGCAGCGTTCGCGGTTGCCGCTTGTACAACGGGATCGGGTGCTGCGCGCCCGTTCGAGGACCCGGCGGTCCAACAGCTTTTCAATATGCCAACGCCGCGCTATTTCGCGACGCTCAAAGTCGCCAATCAGGTCGCACAGAACTGCGCGCGCTATCGCTATGACGCGATCCTTGATGCGGAACTGAATGAGCGGCGCAACGAAGTCGGGCGCGGTACCCTGACCGCACGCCCATTGACCGCGCAGATCGAAGCGGAAACGGATGTGACAGAGCGCAGTTTCCAAGGCAAGCACGGTGTCGAACTCACTGGTTCCGACCTTTGTCCGGCCGCCGACGCGGAAGTCCTGGAGAATTCGGCACTCAGCGCGCTGCTTGTTCCTGTCTGAAATCACTGAACAAAGGATAGCCGATGCAGCTGAGAATCGCGGGGATTGGGGTGTTGAGCGCCCTAGTCATATCGGCTTGCGCGCCGATGATCTCCCCAAACGACACGCCCATTGCGCTGCGCAACGTGTCTGCCGACGCGATCTTTGCATTTGATGCAGAGGCGACTTGTTCGGGTTTTTCGGCGAATGAGGAGGCCGTCGAGGAACGTTTTGAAGATGTGCTCGCTGAAATGATCGAGGTGGGGTATTCTTCGGCGCAGTTCGACGCCATGTTGGTTGGCCTTGAGGTTGAGACAGATTGGTTCATTCCCTATCTGATCGCACTTGAGCGCAAACACGATATTGATGCATCTGATGATGCGCAATTCTGCAACGTGATGGCGCAAGAAAGGCGTGAACGCAGTTCGATCGGGCGATTGTTGAATTAGCGCGCTCTGGCAAGGTCGGCAAATCGCTGACATTGCCCGAACACCGCGTTTCGGGGTAGCTCTGAAACGATAATGGTGAATGGATCATGAGGGACTGACATGCATCTGGCAGAACTGAATATCGGGCGGTTGATCGCGGCACCTGACGATCCGCGTGTGGCGGAGTTCATGGAGAATCTCGACCGGATCAATGGGCTGGCCAAGCGGATGCCGGGATTTGTGTGGATGATGGAAGGGTCGGGTGAGCCGGGGCGCGGCAATACCGAGACCTGCATTGACGGCGATCCGCGCTTTATCGCGAACCTGTCGGTCTGGGAGACGCCCGCGCAGTTGGAGACCTTTGTTTTCGGGACGCTGCATGATCAGTTCATGAGGCGACGCAGGGAATGGTTTGAAGAACTGGTGCAGATGCATTTTGTGATGTGGTGGGTCAAGGAAGAGACCGAGCCGACATTGGATGAGGCGCTGGCGAAGCTTGATCACCGTGCTGCGCACGGCGACAGTCCGGATGCCTTTGGCTGGGACTGGCTGCGCGCCGCTGCACAATGACCCGGCATCTGGCGGAGTTCAATTTCGGTACGCTGCGTTATTCTTGGGATGATCCGCGCCTTGCGGATTTTCAGAATGGTTTGGATCAGGTCAACGCAATTGGTGCGCGCAGCCCCGGTTCTGTCTGGCGGATGCCCGATGATGTGATGGAGGCCGCGCAGGAGGACCCGCGTGGTCCGTTAGCGGACCGGCCCAATACTGCGTCGACCTTGTCGGTCTGGACGGGGCCGGGCCGGCTTTACCGTTTCGCGATGAAGACGCTGCATGCGCGGTTCATGGCGCGTAATGATGAATGGTTCGTGCCCGGCGATCGGGGATACCTCGTCTGCTGGTGGGTGCCCATCGGTCACCGCCCGGACGTGGCCGAGGGGATGGCGCGCTGGAATGAGTTGCAGGCGCAGGGTGAGACAGAGAATGTGTTTGGCAGCAATATGTTAGCCGATCTCGCTGCGCGCGAAACCGCCTGAAATAGCTGATAACCCCACGCTGATATTGAATAGCGCGGGCGCTTGACCACATCTGTCCGCATGCAAGGCACACATATGTCTGCTGTTGAGGAGAGTGAACATGACCAAGTTTCCAGCTTTGGCCCTTGCGGCCCTTGTTGCGATAACTGCCATCGCAGGCAGCCTGTCGGCGCAGCCACCGCTGAAGGACGTCCAACGCGTGCGCGACGGGATTATCCATGTGGGCATGGCTTATGAGATCTCCGAGAAATGCAGTACTATTCGTGCGCGGACCTGGCGGGGCATCAACTTTTTGCAATCGTTGAAGAGCCATGCCGAAGATCTTGGCTATTCTGATGCCCAGATCGACGCCTATATCAACGACAATGACGAGAAAGACCGGCTCGAAGGCATTGCGCGGGGCGAGCTTGCCCGGCTGGGCATCGTGGAGGGTGACGAGGCCACCTATTGCGCGGTCGGTCGGTCGCAAATTGCCGCAAATACGCGCGTTGGCTGGCTGCTGCGTTAAGCCGCGCGCCAACATGCGAAAATCAGGTTCTTTTTTGTTGATCTGACTGGCATCATGTGGTCGGTCGCGCTAAAACGCGACAACGCGCGAGCCGCCGCCACCGCGGGGTATGCGCACAGGGAACACATAGGACACCAGCCATGTCTGATCTGCGCAAAGTCGTCATTGATGGAACTGAGGTCGAAGTTGACGGGGCGATGACCCTGATCCAGGCCTGCGAGGAAGCGGGGATCGAAATCCCGCGCTTCTGCTATCATGAACGGCTTTCGATAGCAGGTAATTGCCGCATGTGCCTGGTTGAGGTTGTGGGTGGTCCGCCCAAACCTGCCGCCAGTTGTGCCATGCAGGTGCGTGATCTGCGCCCCGGTCCCGAAGGGCAGCCCCCGGTTGTGAAAACCAACTCCCCCATGGTCAAGAAGGCCCGCGAAGGGGTGATGGAGTTCCTGCTGATCAACCACCCGCTTGATTGTCCAATTTGCGATCAGGGCGGTGAATGCGACCTGCAGGATCAGGCGATGGCCTATGGTGTTGATTTCAGCCGCTATCGTGAGCCCAAGCGGGCAGTGGATGATCTGGACCTTGGCCCGCTGGTCGAAACCCACATGACCCGCTGCATCTCCTGCACCCGCTGTGTGCGTTTCACGACCGAAGTCGCAGGCATTCACCAGATGGGCCAGACGGGTCGTGGCGAGGATGCCGAGATCACCTCTTATCTGGGTGAAACTCTCGATTCGAACCTGCAGGGCAACATCATTGATTTGTGCCCGGTCGGCGCACTCGTCTCCAAACCTTATGCCTTCACTGCGCGGCCTTGGGAGTTGACCAAGACCGAAAGCATCGACGTGATGGATGCGCTGGGCTCTAATATCCGGATCGACACCAAAGGCCGCGAGGTCATGCGCTTCCTGCCCCGCAACCATGACGGCGTGAACGAGGAATGGATTTCCGACAAGACCCGCTTTGTCTGGGACGGGCTGCGGCGCCAGCGATTGGACACGCCCTATATCCGCGAGAACGGCAAGCTGCGCAAAGCCAGCTGGCCAGAGGCGCTGAGCGCTGCTGCTTTGGCAATGAAGGGCAAGAAACTCGCCGGTCTGGTGGGCGATCTGACCCCGGTTGAGGCGGCCTTTGCGCTGAAGCAATTGGTCGAGGGGCAGGGCGGTAATGTCGAATGCCGCACCGATGGGGCGAAACTGCCTGCGGACAACCGGTCGGCTTACGTTGGCAACGCGACCATCGAGGATATCGATGACGCGCAGATGATCATGCTGATCGGCACCAGTCCACGTGATGAGGCGCCGGTGCTGAATGCCCGCATCCGCAAGGCGTGGCTGAAAGGGGCCAAGGTCGCGCGGATCGGGGAGCCGGCTGATCTGACTTATGACGTGGTCGATATTGGCCATGACCGCGCGGCGCTGGAGAAGCTGGCGGGCATGGACCATTCCGACAAGCACGGGGTGCCCGGCGTGATGATCGTGGGGCAGGCTGCCCTGAACGAGGCGGATGGTGAGGCTGTGCTGAGCCTGGCCATGAAAGCTGCCGAGGCCGCGCAATCGAAATTCATGGTCCTGCACACCGCCGCTGGCCGCGTCGGTGCGATGGATGTGGGTGCCGCGACCGAAGGCGGTATGGATGCGATCAAGGATGCCGAGGTGATCTACAACCTTGGCGCTGATGAGGTCGAAATCGCGCCGGGCGCATTTGTGATCTATCAGGGTAGCCATGGCGATCGGGGTGCGCACCGCGCCGACATCATCCTGCCGAGTGCAGCCTATACGGAAGAAAACGGGCTTTTCGTCAACACTGAAGGCCGTCCGCAACTGGCCATGCGGGCCGGTTTCCCACCCGGCGAGGCGAAAGAGAACTGGGCGATCCTGCGGGCGCTCTCGGCGGAACTGGATGCGACCTTGCTGTTCGACAGTCTCGCGCAACTCCGGCAGGCGCTCATCAAGACACACCCGCATCTGGGCAAGATCGATGAGGTGCCTGAAAATGAATGGCAGCCGATCCCCGTCAAAAAACCAGGCAAAGCGGCATTCCGCAATGCCATCAGTGATTTCTATCTGACGAACCCGATTGCCCGTGCCTCGACCCTCATGGCGGAACTGAGTGCAAATGCAAAGGCGCGTAAAGCTGCCCCACTGGCGGCTGAGTAAGGACGACACGTATGGTTGATTTCTTTTCCAACACCAATGCGGGCATCGTCCTGGTTATTCTGTTTCAATGCCTGCTGATCCTGATCCCGCTGCTCGTCGCACTGGCCTTCCTGATGTATGCCGACCGCAAGGTCTGGGCAGCGGTGCAGATGCGGAAAGGGCCCAATGTGGTTGGCGCGTTCGGGCTTTTGCAAAGCTTCGCCGACTTCCTGAAATACATCGTCAAGGAAATCGTTGTACCCGCTGGCGCGGACAAGGCGGTGTTCTTTCTCGCCCCGATGATCGCCTTTGTGCTGGCGGTGATTTCCTGGGCCGTGATCCCCTTTAACGAGGGCTGGGTCCTTGCCGATATCAACGTGGCGATCCTGTACATCCTCGCGATTGGATCGCTTGAGGTGTACGGCGTGATCATGGGCGGCTGGGCCTCCAACTCGAAATACCCTTTCCTAGGCTCGCTGCGGTCGGCGGCGCAGATGATTTCTTACGAGGTGTCGATTGGCTTGATCATCATCGGCGTGATCATCTCGGCGGGCTCCATGAACTTCGGTGATATCGTCGCCGCACAGGATGGTAGTGGGGGCCTCTTCAGCTGGTTCTGGGTCGCGCATTTCCCGATGCTGTTCCTCTTCTTCGTCAGCGCCTTGGCCGAAACCAACCGCCCGCCATTCGATCTGCCCGAGGCGGAGTCAGAACTCGTCGCAGGCTATCAGGTGGAGTATTCTTCGACCCCCTTCCTGCTGTTCATGATTGGTGAACTCATGGCCGTCGTGCTGATGTGCGCACTGGTAAGCCTCCTGTTCTTTGGCGGCTGGCTGTCACCGGTGCCGTTCCTGCCCGATGGCATCTTCTGGATGGTTCTGAAGATGGCGGCCTGCTTCTTTGTCTTCTCGATGGTTAAGGCGATCACCCCGCGCTACCGCTATGACCAGCTGATGCGGATCGGCTGGAAGGTCTTCCTGCCATTATCGCTGGCCTGGGTCGTGATCGTGTCATTCCTTGCGAAATTCGAAGTGCTCGGCGGGTTCTGGGCGCGCTGGGCCGTAGGAGCTTGAACATGTCGGAAAACAAGATCTGGGAAGCGATTGCACAATCCTCATCGCGTGAATTGTTCAACTTCGTGATGACGCTAGAGACGCATTTTGCCTTCAAACGTTTAGGTAAGGAGACGGATGCGGCGACGGATGTCAGCGAGGGCGAATTGGCGCAGTTTCTGTTTGAGATTGCGGATGAGCAAGCGACACCCGTGCGCAGCAATGTTGTTGAGGTGAAGTCGTGATACAAGTGCACTGCAATGGCGCGGCCAAGCATGAAGTATGTCGCGGGTCTTGGGCTTTTTGGACTCTAGGAGAGTGATGCTTGTTCGAGTAACCATATCGATTTTGGCAGTCTGCTGGTGTTCAAGTGCATTTGCCCAATCATCATCCGAAGCGTCGCCACGCTCAGATGCTTTGGCTGATACGGTTTGGTCTTACATTGTCGATACTTGTCCACCTGCGGCGCTTGGTCATAGCGCGCTTAACGAAGAATTGTATCGTCTTTTGGGTGAGCCGTTGACCGACGATAGTTCGCCGATATTGGGCTTCATCGAGGCACGCGGTCGGGACATAATGGTCAACACCATGTCTGACCTCGACAAACGCACAATGGGAACCGTTTTTGTCGGATCTCAAGGGGTTTTGCATCAGCTGAATTTCATGAATGCGGTCGCTAATGACGAACATTTAGCCGCAGCTGACTATCTGGAGCAAGAGGCCACGTTGCATCTTCTGGCAGACACTTCCCTGCAACTTATGGAATGCCTGTGGCCGTCCGTGGGCGAGGTAATGGAGCCGCAAACTGAATCTGGTTGGGGAGAGCAGGGTCAGCAGTTGTGGATCGAGATGGCTAAGTCAATCTACACAGCGAGTTGTGAGACAGATTTCTTCAAACTTGCTACGGAGTATCTTGAAGCAGACTTCGCGGCTGTCCAACCAGCAGATCGGAAATCATTCGTTGCTGAGCTAACAAAGCGGCACGAGGATTACCTTGAGGCCGAGCAAATAGCAGAGACATGCGAGGATTTTAGCTGATATGACCCAAATCGACTACAACCGCGCGGCCAAGTATTTCCTGATGCAGGATATCTGGCAGGGTTTCAAACTGGGGATGAAGTACTTCTTTGCCCCCAAGGCCACAGTGAACTACCCGCATGAAAAGGGGCCCTTGTCGCCTCGTTTCCGTGGCGAACATGCGCTACGGCGTTATCCGAATGGCGAAGAACGCTGCATTGCCTGTAAGCTTTGTGAGGCTGTTTGTCCCGCCCAGGCCATCACTATCGATGCCGAACCGCGCGATGACGGCTCCCGCCGCACGACGCGCTATGACATCGACATGACGAAATGCATCTATTGCGGCTTCTGTCAGGAGGCTTGTCCGGTTGATGCCATTGTAGAAGGTCCAAATTTCGAGTTCTCGACAGAGACCCGCGAAGAACTCTACTACGACAAAGAGAAGCTTCTGGCCAATGGCGACCGGTGGGAGGCTGAAATCGCGCGAAACCTCGAATTGGACGCACCTTACAGATGAGCCTTAAGACCATCCGCATGGCCAGCTATCGCGCGTCAGAAGAACGGTTATCCTCTGACAACGAAAGCCTTCGCGACGCCCTGGAAGAGGCTTTGCGCCGCATCGCGGAATTGGAAACCGAAGTTGCCCGGCTGCGCGGTGAATTGCCTCCTGCTGAGGATGATGAATGACCGACGCCAACCCCTTTGAAGCGATGATGAAGATGGGTCAGGACTGGGCAAAGGCCATGAACCCGGCGCTCGAATCCTTTACGCCCAACGGGTTCGAGGCGCTTTTCCCGACGATGCCAAAGGACGTCATGGAGATGTTCATGGGCAAGGGGATCAGCCCAGACGGTTTGGATGCAAAGACGCGCCTGCTTTTGACGCTGGCCGGACTCACCGTGCTTGGCGCGCAGGCCGAAGCGCAGATCAGGATCACCGTGCGTCATCTGGTTGAGGCCGGGGCGACGAAACAGGAAATTGCTGAGACCATTGCCCTGATGGGGATGTTCGGTGGCGTACCCGCCATGAGCAAGGCCATGGAACTGGCAAACGAAGTATTGGAAAAGGACGAAGCCGAATGACCGTCTTTGCATTCACATTCTATCTTTTTGCCGTCGCGACCATAACTGGCGGTCTGATGACCGTCATCAGCCGCAACCCGGTGCACTCTGTTTTATGGTTAATCTTGGCGTTTTTGTCGTCTGCCGGGCTCTTCGTCACGTTGGGCGCGGAGTTTGTCGCGATGCTCCTGATCATCGTCTATGTCGGTGCGGTCGCAGTGCTGTTCCTCTTTGTTGTGATGATGCTCGATATCGACTTTGCTGAATTGAAAGCGGAGATGACGAAGTACCTGCCATTGGGCCTTTTGATCGGGGTTGTGGTGCTGATGCAACTGGCGCTGGCTTTGGGTGTCTGGGGTTTCGCCGATGGGGTCGAGGACCGGATTGCCGCACCTGCAGGTGATCTGGACAATACGCGCGCACTTGGTCTGTTGATCTACGACAAATATATCCTTCTGTTCCAACTAGCAGGCCTCATTTTGCTGGTCGCAATGATCGGGGCGATCGTGCTGACATTGCGACACCGGGTCGATATCAAACGCCAGAACGTGCTGGAGCAGATGTATCGTGACCCCGCAAAGGCGATGGAACTGCGCGACGTGAAGCCGGGGCAGGGGCTTTGAATGCCGAATTTTTCGAGAAAAATTTGGCGGGTCCAAGAATTTTCTAGAAAATTCTTTACGCTCAGCTTTGCTTTGTTGCTGGGCACCCAAGCCCATGCGCTGACCCTCGTAGATTGTACCCGGACCACGCATATTAGCCATGGTGGTGAGGCGGATCATATGGACCTTGGAGAGGGTCGTGTGATGTGGCGGGACTGGTGGTCGCAGGAAGGCACGGCCACAACCTTTATTCTGGCCGATTGTGCGAGTGGCGAGACGCTGTCGGCGCGCGCGGCGGAAGAGAATATGGGCGCGCGCCATGCATTTGACCGCACCGGTGACGTGATGGCGGTGCTCGACCGGCATCAATCAGGCGCGCGTGTCTTTGCCACTTTCCCGCGGATTGCGGATGATCTGGGCAATATTGCGCGCGACGTGGTGATCTCCACAGAGGTGCAGGAAAACTGCGCCTGCGCGGCGCTTTATCCGGAACTGCGCGGCGACAAAACGGAATTTGCGCTGGCCGGTTGAAGGCGCGCGCGGACAAGACTAAAGGGTCCATGAGCGACCCGAAAAGGGACGAAGTGATGATCGGATGTGATCAGATGGGCCGTGATCCGAGATCGGATAAAGCCAAGCGGGCCAAGGAACGGAGCCGGGGATATGCGTAAATTCGTGTTGGCGACAACCGTACTGGCCCTGGCCGCCGGGCATTTTGTAGGTCGGGATGCCGTGTCACTGGTTCACGGCCAACCTGTGGGTGGCCCGGGTCAAAACGGCATGGGCCCCGCATTGCCGCAAGGAGCATCCAGATGATCGGACTTGAGCATTATCTGACAGTCGCGGCTGCGCTCTTTGTGATCGGGATTTTCGGTCTCTTCCTGAACCGTAAGAACGTCATCATCCTCTTGATGAGCATCGAATTGATGTTGCTGGCGGTGAATATCAACCTCGTCGCGTTTTCCAGCTATCTCGGCGATCTGGTGGGGCAGGTCTTTACGCTCTTCGTACTGACGGTTGCTGCCGCCGAGGCCGCAATTGGCCTCGCGATCCTTGTTTGTTTCTTCCGCAACCGCGGGACCATCGACGTTGAAGACGTCAACGTGATGAAGGGCTGAGTTCATGGAAACCATCATCCTTTTCGCCCCGCTGGTCGGTGCCATTCTCTGCGGTTTTGGTTGGAAGCTGATTGGCGAGACGGCGGCTCAATGGGTTGCGACGAGCCTTCTGTTCCTCGCCGCGTTCCTGTCCTGGATCGTGTTCCTGACTTTTGACCCCAACGCGCATCCGAATGGCGGCTACACGGTCACGATCTTGCGCTGGATCGAAAGCGGGACGCTGAGCACCGATTGGGCGATCCGCATGGATCGGCTGACGGCGATCATGCTGATTGTGATCACCACGGTCTCGGCGCTCGTGCACCTCTATTCATTCGGCTACATGGCGCATGACGACAATTTCCGGGAAGGCGAGAGCTATCGCCCCCGGTTCTTTGCCTATCTGTCGTTCTTCACCTTTGCGATGCTGATGTTGGTGACGGCGGATAACCTGATCCAGATGTTCTTTGGCTGGGAAGGGGTGGGCGTCGCGTCCTACCTGCTCATTGGGTTTTACTTCCGCAAACCCAGCGCCAATGGCGCCGCGATCAAGGCCTTTGTGGTCAACCGGGTGGGTGATTTCGGTTTTGCGCTTGGGATTTTCGCGCTTTACCTCGTGACGGACTCGGTCCGGTTTGAGGATATCTTTGCCGCGATCCCCGACCTGCAGGATCACACGCTCACCTTCCTGTGGCGCGATTGGAATACGCTGAATCTGATCGCGTTCCTTCTGTTCATCGGGGCGATGGGGAAATCCGCACAGCTCTTCCTGCACACATGGTTGCCCGACGCGATGGAGGGCCCGACGCCCGTGTCGGCCCTGATTCACGCGGCGACCATGGTGACGGCTGGTGTGTTCCTTGTCTGCCGGATGTCGCCGCTGATGGAATATGCGCCAGCCGCGACCGATTTCATTGTGTTTCTTGGGGCCTCGACCGCGTTCTTTGCGGCGACCGTGGGGCTGGTGCAGAACGATATCAAGCGCGTCATCGCTTATTCGACCTGTTCGCAGTTGGGCTACATGTTCGTGGCCGCGGGCCTTGGCGTCTACTCGGTCGCCATGTTCCACCTGCTGACCCACGCTTTCTTTAAGGCGATGCTGTTCCTTGGTGCGGGCTCTGTGATCCATGCGATGCATCATGAGCAGGACATGCGGAATTATGGCGGGTTACGCCACAAGATCCCCAAGACCTTCTGGATGATGATGATCGGGACGTTGGCAATTACCGGTGTGGGTATTCCGCTGCTATATGTGGGCTTCCCGATTGGGTTTGCGGGCTTCGTCTCCAAGGATGCGATCATCGAAAGCGCTTATGCGGGCACGGCGGGAGGCTATGCTTTCTGGATGCTGGTCGTGGCCGCCGCGATGACAAGTTTCTATAGCTGGCGGCTGATGTTCCTGACCTTCTATGGTGAGCCGCGCGGCGACAAACACACGCATGAACATGCCCATGAGAGCCCGATGACGATGCTGGCACCGCTTTATGTGCTGGCCATCGGGGCCGTGTTCAGCGGGATGCTCTGGTATGGCTCTTTCTTCGGGTCCAACGATAAGGTCGGCAAGTTCTTTGGCGTGCCCTATGCCGAAGCGTCTGAGCATGGTGATGAGAGCCATGGCGATGATCACGCCGAGGAAGGCGGCCATGGCAAGGCGCATTACAATCTGGTCGGTGCACCGGGTGAGGGGGCCATTCACAACAGCCCCGACAACCATGTCCTGAACGACGCGCATGAAGTGGCCGTGTGGGTCAAGCTCGCCCCGTTCGTGGCGATGTTGGCAGGGCTGGGGCTGGCTTATCAGATGTATATTCGCCGCCCGGATTGGCCTGCGAAGCTGGCCGAACAGCAGCGTCCGTTGTATCTGTTGCTGCTCAACAAATGGTACTTTGATGAGATCTTCGATTTCATCTTTGTCAAACCGGCCATAGCTTTGGGTCGTATCCTGTGGAAGCAGGGCGATACCAATACAATCGACGGCGGCATCAACGGCGTGGCCATGGGCGTGATCCCGTTCTTTACCCGCCTCGCGGGTCGGGCGCAATCCGGCTACATCTTTAGCTATGCCTTCGCCATGGTCTTGGGGATCGCAATATTGCTGACCTGGGTCACACTTGCCGGGGGGGCAAACTGATGGGCAATATCCTTTCGCTCACGACGTTCCTGCCACTTTTAGGTGCGCTGATCCTCGCCCTTTTTCTGCGAGGTGAGGACGAGGCGGCGCAGGGTAACGCCAAATGGGTTGCGCTGATCACGACGGTCGTGACGTTTATCGCGTCACTCATTATTCTGGCAAATTTCGACCCTGCTGATACCGGCTTCCAGCTTGTGGAGGAGCGTGCCTGGCTCTTGGGCCTGCAATACAAGATGGGCGTGGACGGGATCAGCATCCTCTTCGTGATGCTCACCACCTTCCTGATGCCGCTGGTGATTGCGGCCTGCTGGGACGTGAAGGAGCGGGTCAAGGAATACATGATCGCGTTCCTTGTGCTTGAGACGCTGATGCTGGGCGTCTTCATGGCCCTTGATCTGGTGCTGTTCTACCTGTTCTTTGAGGCGGGGCTGATCCCGATGTTCCTGATCATCGGTATCTGGGGCGGCAAGAACCGGATTTATGCGAGCTTCAAGTTCTTCCTTTATACTTTCCTTGGCTCGGTCCTGATGCTGGTCGCGATGGTGGCGATGTTCAGCGATGCGGGCACCACTGACATCCCGACATTTATGAACCACACATTCGGGACCGAGACGTTCAGCGTGCTGGGTATTCAGATCATTGGCGGCATGCAGACGCTACTGTGGCTCGCCTTCTTTGCGAGCTTCGCAGTGAAGATGCCGATGTGGCCTGTGCACACATGGTTGCCGGATGCGCACGTTCAGGCGCCCACAGCAGGCTCTGTCGTGCTGGCGGCCATCCTGTTGAAGATGGGCGGCTATGGCTTCCTGCGCTTCAGCCTGCCGATGTTCCCCGTCGGGTCAGAGGTGATGGGGCCGCTGGTCTTGACCCTGTCAGCCATCGCGATTGTCTACACCTCGCTTGTAGCCTTGGTGCAGGAAGACATGAAGAAACTCATCGCCTATTCTTCGGTCGCCCATATGGGATACGTCACGATGGGGATCTTTGCGGTGAACCAGCAAGGCGTGGACGGAGCCATCTTCCAGATGATCAGCCACGGCTTTATCTCGGGCGCGCTCTTCCTTTGCGTCGGGGTCATCTACGACCGGATGCATACGCGTGAAATCGACGCCTATGGTGGTCTGGTCAACCGCATGCCCGCCTATGCGTTGATCTTCATGTTCTTTACGATGGCCAATGTTGGCCTGCCGGGCACGTCGGGCTTCGTTGGGGAATTCCTGACACTGATGGGCATCTTCCAGGTGAACACATGGATCGCGGTCTTTGCCACATCCGGCGTGATCCTTTCTGCGGCTTACGCGCTGTGGCTCTATCGCCGTGTGGTGATGGGCGATCTGATCAAGGAGAGCCTGAAAACCATTCAGGATATGACAACGCGCGAACGGGCGATCTTTGCACCGCTTGTGGTGATGACGCTGCTCTTGGGTGTGTATCCGGCGCTGGTGCTCGACATCATCGGGCCAAGCGTAGCCGCGCTGGTCGGCAATTACGAAACAGCTTTGGCGACCTATGAGGCCGCCACGCAATTCGCTTCGAATTAAGGAATGCGGTCATGATTGGCGCTGATATCCAAATCCTGATGCCCGAGATTGTGCTGGCGCTTTATGCGATGGCCGCGCTCATGGCAGCCGTCTACACGACCAAGGATGACGCAGCGCCGCTGCTGACATGGGGTACGTCGGGGCTGTTCATTCTGCTGGCCGTGTGGATTGGCATCAACGGGCAAGGCACGAATGTGGCCTTTGGCGGCATGTTCGTCGATGACGCCTTTGCGCGGTTCGCCAAAATCACGATCCTTGTTTCCGCTGCCGCCGTCCTTTTGATGTCGGAAAGCTACATGCAGCGGCGCGG
Organism: Cognatiyoonia sp. IB215446; assembly: GCF_033963825.1. Classification (NCBI taxonomy): domain Bacteria; kingdom Pseudomonadati; phylum Pseudomonadota; class Alphaproteobacteria; order Rhodobacterales; family Paracoccaceae; genus Cognatiyoonia; species Cognatiyoonia sp. IB215446. Next base: position 110,510 of record NZ_JAXBMD010000004.1, read on the forward strand.
GCTCTTGCGCTTTGAGTATCCGCTTTTGGTGGCATTGGCCGTGGTTGGCATGATGGTCATGGTCAGCGCTGGGGATTTGATGGCGCTCTATATGGGCCTCGAACTGCAATCTCTGGCGCTTTACGTGGTCGCCTCTTTACGGCGTGACAGCGTGAAATCGACCGAGGCCGGCTTGAAGTATTTTGTGCTGGGGGCGCTTTCTTCGGGCCTGCTTCTTTACGGTGCCTCGCTGACTTACGGCTTTGCTGGCACAACCCTTTTCAGCGGGATTATCGAGGCAACCGCGGACGACCCATCGCTCGGCCTTCTTTTCGGTCTGGTGTTCCTGACCGCAGGCTTTGCCTTCAAAGTCTCTGCCGCACCGTTCCACATGTGGACACCCGACGTCTACGAAGGCTCGCCCACACCCGTGACCGCTTTCTTCGCGACAGCCCCCAAGGTGGCCGCAATGGCGTTATTTGCCCGCGTGGTGCATGACGCATTTGGCGGCATCGTCGGGGATTGGCAACAAATCGTGGCTTTCCTGTCGGTCGTCTCCATGTTCCTTGGCGCCGTCGCTGCCATCGGTCAGACTGACATCAAACGCCTGATGGCCTATTCCTCGATCGCGCATATGGGCTTTGCACTGATGGGCCTCGCGGCTGGAACCGCGTTCGGCGTGCAGGCCATGCTGATCTACATGGCGATATACGTGACGATGAATATCGGCACATTCGCCTTCATTCTGTCGATGGAGCGCGATGGGCGGCCTGTCACCTCAATTGACAGTTTGCGGATGTATTCCAACCAGCAACCCTTGCGGGCGCTGGCGATGCTGATCCTCTTGTTCAGCCTTGCCGGCGTGCCACCCATGGTGGGGTTCTTCGGCAAGCTCTATGTGCTGCGTGCCGCAGTTGAAGGTGGGTTGGCATGGCTCGCCGTTCTGGGCGTGATCGCGTCGGTGATTGGCGCCTTCTATTACTTGCGGATCGTCTACTACATGTATTTCGGGGAAGCGGGCGAGACGCTTGATGGCAAGATGAACCCTGTGCTCTGGACCTTCCTGATGGGGTCAGCGCTGATCATGGTGCTGGGCGTCGTTAACCTGTTTGGAATCGAACCCATGGCCGCAGCGGCGGCAGCCACACTTGTCAACTAAGGACAACGCGCATAGCCACTGGCCCGAAGGTTACGGGCGGGTGGTGCTTGATACTGTCGACAGCACGATGGCGGAGGCCGCGCGGCGGGTTGATGATATCACCAAACCGACCTGGATCATGGCGCGCCACCAGACCGCTGCACGTGGCAGGCGGGCCCGTCCGTGGATCGCGCCACCTGGCAATCTGAATGCCACGTTGATCTTCAATCCGGGCTGCACGGCAGCAGAGGCGGCACGGCGGTCTTTTCTCGCGGCAAATGCGCTTTACCAGGCGCTAGCCATCTATGTGCCCGCAGAGAAACTCAGTCTGAAATGGCCCAATGACGTTCTGTTATCTGGCGGCAAGGTCGCGGGCATCCTCTTGGAAAGCAGCGGGCAGGGGCCATTCATCGACTGGCTGGCCATCGGGATCGGCGTCAATCTGCAGCACGCGCCCGAGGTTGTCGATGCCAGTTTCGCGCCGACCAGCCTGATGCAAGCGGGCGGATGGGAGGTTGAGCCGGACGACTTCCTCGCCACGCTTGCCGATGCTTATGCAACGCAAGAGGACAAGCTACGTCATTTTGGCTTTCAGCGCATCCGCGACGATTGGCTCGCCAATGCAGCGCGACTGGGTGAGGTCATCACCGCACGCACGGGTCGTGAGGATGTGACGGGCATCTTTGACAGTATCGATGAAGACGGCAACCTTGTCCTGATCACCGGCACCGGACCCCGCGCGATCTCGGCTGCGGATGTGTTTTTCTAGGGAGAGTCCCCATGCTTCTGGCGATTGATTGCGGCAACACGAATACCGTGTTTTCGATCTGGGACGGCGAGCAATTCATCGCGACATGGCGCCAAAGCACCGAATGGCAGCGCACGGCGGATCAGTATTATGTCTGGCTTTCGACGCTGATGCGGTTCCAGAACATGGAGGTGCATATCGATGAGATCATCATCAGTTCCACCGTGCCGCGCGTCGTCTTCAACCTGCGCGTTTTTGCGGACCGTTACTACAATTGCCGCCCGCTTGTGGTGGGAAAGCCGGATTGCCTGCTGCCCGCTGATCCACGGGTCGACGAAGGCACACAAGTCGGGCCGGATCGTCTGGTGAATGCGGCGGGAGCCTATGATCGCCACGGCGGCGATCTGATTGTCGTGGACTTCGGGACCGCCACCACCTTTGATGTTGTGGCCCATGATGGGGCTTATGTGGGCGGCGTGATTGCGCCTGGCGTGAACCTGTCGCTTGAGGCGCTGCACAACGCTGCCGCCGCCCTGCCGCATGTGGACATCTCAAAGCCGCAAAAGGTGATCGGGACGAATACGGTTGAATGCATGCAGTCCGGTGTTTTCTGGGGTTACATCGGCCTCGTGCGTGAGATATGCGCGCGGATCAAGGCGGAGCGGGGTGCAGAGATGCAGGTGATCTCGACTGGCGGTCTTGCACCGCTGTTCCAGCAATCCGCAACGCTGTTTGACGCGTTCGAAGACGATCTGACGATGCACGGCCTGACCGTCATCCACCAATATAACAAGGACAATGCATGAGCGACCGCCTGATCTATCTGCCTCTTGGAGGCGCCGGCGAGATCGGCATGAACGCCTATGTCTATGGCTATGGGGCCCAGGACAAGGAACGGCTGATCGTGGTGGATCTGGGCGTGACCTTCCCGGATATGGACGGCACGCCGGGGGTCGATCTGATCCTGCCCGACATCACCTGGCTGGAAGAACGCAAGGCGCAGATCGACGGCATCTTCATAACCCACGCGCATGAGGATCATGTGGGCGCCATCGGCCACTATTGGGAACGGATCGGCGCGCCGGTCTATGCGCGGCCTTTCACCGCCAATATCGCGCGCCGCAAGCTCGATGAACACGGTCACCCTGAAAGCGTGGTGAAGGTGGTTGAGCCCTATCCACACATGATCCCCTGCGGGCCGTTCAAGGTGGCGTATCTGCCGATCAGCCATTCGATCCCCGAAAGCGCGGGGCTGTTGATCGACACGCCCGACGGGCGGGTCCTGCATTCCGGCGATTTCAAGATCGATGAAACGCCGGTGGTCGGTGACCCATGGGATCAGTCGCTCTGGGAAGAGGTCTCCAAGGATGGCGTCAAGGCGCTGGTCTGCGACAGCACCAACGTGTTCTCGGACGCGCCGGGGCGGTCAGAGGCCTCCATCGGCCCCGCCATCACCGATCTCATGTCAGAGGCCAAGGGCATGGTCGTGGCGACCACCTTTGCGTCGAATATCGCGCGGTTGAAAACGCTGTCGCTGGCGGCAAAAGAGGCCGGGCGGTCCGTCTGCCTTCTGGGTCGGGCCATGCGGCGCATGGTCGAGGCGGCGACCGAGGAAGGCATCCTGCACGGCTTCCCCAGCACCGTCAGCCCCGAAGATGCGCTGAACATTCCCCGTGAGAACTTGATGCTGCTGGTCACCGGCTCCCAAGGCGAACGGCGCGCCGCGTCCGCGCAACTGGCGCAGGGTTCTTATCTTGGGTTGAAGTTGACGGAAGGAGACACGTTCCTCTTCTCTTCCAAAACTATCCCTGGCAATGAGCGGGGCGTGATCCGGATCATGAACCAGCTTTCCGAACTCGGCGTCGATGTGGTCGATGATGCGGGCGGCAAATACCACGTCTCCGGCCACGCCAACCGGCCCGATCTGGAGAGGCTGCACCAGATCGTCAAACCGCAAATCCTGATCCCCATGCATGGCGAACACCGGCACCTGCGCGAGCATGTGAAGCTGGGCAATGCGGGCGGGCTGACGGGCATTCTGGCGGTCAACGGCATGATGATCGACCTCTCCGGCAACCAGCCCAAGGTGACGGGCTATGTGGATACGGGCCGCACCTATCTGGACGGGACGGTGCAGATCGGCGCGCTCGACGGTGTGGTGCGCAACCGCATCCGCATGGCGCTGAACGGGCATATGATCGTGACGTTGATCATCGACGAAAACGACGAACCGCTGGGCGAGCCATGGGTTGAGGTGAACGGGCTGCCTGAGGTCGGATCATCCAATGCGCCGCTGGTCGAGGTGGTCGAGGAAGACCTGAGCCAATTCCTGAACCGCGCCGAGGACCGGACACTGGCGGATGACGATAAGTTGGAGAAGGAGCTGCGGAGCATCGCGCGGCGCACGGCGCAAAGCGAGATCGGGAAGAAGCCGGAAGTGACGGTGATTGTGTCGAGGTTGGGGTGATTGTGTTCCAATCAATGGGTGAGTTCTAAAAATGACGCATAGCTTTGGACGAAACTTGTGCGATTTCAACGATGATGAAGTCCTGACTCGCGGGATGTTGTTCAGGTTCCCGGCGCGTCAACCGTACGAGAGCTATGTAGATTTCATGTTGTATCAGCCCATAGAGGCCGATGTTTCAATGGGTTTAGTCGTTTCGTCCGGTATCAAGGCGGGGCTGATAGCTGTACATCTACCATCTGAAGCAAAGGTTCTTGGCCGTGGTGATTGCATATCGGCAGGATGGCTGAAATCAAATTGGTCGACTTGGGTCTATTCGGATTGCAAAATGACCGATGTCGCGGTGCTGCCACCTCGTTCATTGACTAACGTAGGTGTTGCAGGTTGATCCACATGAACTGACTGAGAAAGGGTTATATATCGCCCTTGTAGCTCGCACGCCTCACACCGTGTGTGTGATGCGGAATCTATGCCAACGGTAGGGCATCGCCCGACCTGGAGGGCGTTTGCTCAGCTGACGATGGGCGCGACCTGCTCACGCGAACAGCCGTTAAGCTATTTGAAACGCTGCAAAATCGCCCTCCGGGGGGAGGTCGGGCGATGCCCGGCGAGCCGGGCGGCAGGTTGCAACCGGCGTGCCAGTGAACGTGGGTTGGGATCAACCTAAACCTTTGCCCGTTCCGCAAAGCTCATCGCGATGAAGGCGGGGGGCTCGTCGCCCATGCCGACGACTTCGGGTTCTTGCCGTCCACGACCGCGTCCGCCGCGTGAGCGTTCTGGCTTGGGCTTGTCCTCGCGCTTTGGTTTTTCGTCCGGGGTCGGTGCCTCGGCCGTGTCGTCCTTCTTCCGCCGCTCACGCTTCGGTTTTTCCTCCGGTGCGGGCATCGGATTATCCAGACGCGGGATGTCCTGCTTCACCAGCCGTTCCACGTCTTCCAGGTTTTTCTCGTCGCGCGGAATGCATATCATGATCGCGGTGCCGGTCCGGCCCGCGCGGCCTGTGCGTCCAATCCGGTGCACGTAATCCTCGGCATGGCTCGGGACGTCGAAATTGAAGACATGGCTGACCATGGGGATGTCGAGGCCGCGGGCGGCGACGTCGGAGGCGACGAGGAACCGCAGTTCATCATCGCGGAACTTATCCAGCGTGCGCGTGCGGTGCGATTGGTCCAGATCGCCATGGATAGGGGCGGCGTTGTAACCGTATTTGTTCAACGATTTCGCGACGATATCGACGTCAGACTTGCGGTTGCAGAAGATGATCGCGTTGGTGCAGGCCTCGCCTTCCGCATCGATGAGGGCGCGCAACAGGGCGCGTTTCTCGGATGGCTCCTTGCGCTTGTCAGAGCCTTTGAAGATCACCACACCTTGTTTGATATTGTCATTCGTTGTCGCCGCGCGCGCCACTTCGATCTTGGCAGGGGCGGAGAGGAAGGTGTTGGTGATCCGCTCAATCTCCGGTGCCATGGTGGCGCTGAAAAACAGGGTCTGCCGGGTGAAGGGGGTGCGTTTGAAGATTTCCTCGATATCCGGGATGAAGCCCATGTCGAGCATCCGGTCCGCCTCATCCACCACCATGACCTTCACATCCGTCAGGATCAGCTTGCCGCGTTCGAGATGGTCCAGCAGACGACCGGGTGTCGCGATCAGCACATCGACGCCTTTGTCGATGATCTTGTCCTGATCCTTAAAGCTGGTCCCGCCGATCAGCAAAGCTTTGGAAAGCTTGGTATATTTGGCATAGGTGTCGAAATTCTCTGCCACCTGTGCTGCGAGTTCCCGTGTGGGTGCCAGCACCAGCGAGCGCGGCATGCGCGCCCGTGCGCGACCACGTCCCAGCAGGGTGATCATCGGCAGGGTGAAACTAGCGGTCTTGCCGGTACCGGTCTGCGCAATCCCCAGCACGTCTTTGCCTTCCAGCGCTGGGGGAATAGCGCCCGCCTGAATGGGGGTCGGGCTCTCATAACCCGTCTCAGCGACGGCTTTGAGAACCTTGGGGTCAAGGTTCAAATCAGTGAACTTGGTCATCTACGTCCTATGTCTGCGGGTCGGTCCGCAAAGGTGAATGGACGCGTGTTCCCTGCGCCCTGGCATCATCTGCCCGTCTAGCGGGTGGGCAGGCGATAGCCCAATTGCTGCAATGCGTCAAGTTGGGCAGATTTTTTCGTGGTTTAGCGTGTTTTTGCCGCCGTTTCGCGCATCAGTGCGAAGCGGCGGAAGACGGTGCCGTTATCCTCGTTCAGGAGGTTCAGCAGATGTCGCGCGAGCCGTCCGCAGCCCGGCGCATGTTTCGCATCGCGCCAGAGGGGTGCAAGGAGGTGTGCTTCAAGGTCGCCGTTCAGCACTGAGAAGTCTTTCATCCCCATGGGCAGGGGGGACTTGTTGCGATCCCTGATCTTGAACGGTTTCCGTGCGGGCAGGCCGGAGAAGCAGCGTTCCGCCTCGTAGATTTTCATCAGTGAAAAGAAGATGTTCATCGATTGCGCCAGCATCCGGTCGCCTTCGGTTTCGCCGAATTGTGCGAAGGTGATGATGGCCGAGATCAGCCAACGGGTCGGCAGGTTTTCCAGCAGCCAATCCTCTTCTTCGGCCCAGAGGCGCAGGAAGAGCGCGGGCGCTTCATCGGGGTAGGTGTGTTTGCGCAAATGCGAGATCAGGAGACCATGCAAAAGGGCCAACTCCGAATGGCCCGCGAGTTCCCCGAGCAGCATATGGCGCTTTTTGGCGACGCGGCTGAGGCCTTCGGGCCGGGGCAGTTCCTGCGGGGGCAGAGACATCGCGGCGAGCGCTTTGAAGTCGACATCCAGTGGCGGCAGCTCTTGCCCCGGATCATGGGTCAGCAAGGCGCGCCGTTTCTGGTATTGCGGCAGCAATCCGGCAATGCCATCGGGAAATGTCTGTTTGGGTTCGGTCACATCACACCTGATTTTGCCCGACTATGGCCCGGTGCTGCGCGGGCTTACAAGTGCGATGTCGGGTGCAGGATCGGGGCAAAGCCCGCGCGCAGGACGTCGACCATGGGGCGGGGGGTGAGGACGGTTGCAGTTCCCGCAGGGCGCGGAATGGGCGCGCCGTAACCGTCTGGCGCGAAGGGCAGAAGGTGGTTGCCCTGCACCATGTACGCTGCGTCGCCAAGCAGCACGAAGACTCCATCGGGCAGCGTATCAAGATCCGCCTCATGCCGGATCTGCTGGCGGGTTCGGGTCACTCGCGCGCGGTGCAGGGCGGTATCCATCGCCATCCGGTCGGCGCCATCGGCCACACCCGAAGCCCATGCATTGCGGAACGCATGATAGGCGTCACGCCTGCAATAGTGGCAGGGTCGGTGGCCGGCGGCGAGGGCAACAGCCTCGTCAAGAAAGAAAAGAGCCGACCAGCCACGCTCTGGCATCGGGCCGTGATAGACACCGCGCGGATGGTCAAGCGTACAAACAAGCCAATGCTTATGCGACCAGCGCGAGGTGCCCAAAGTGCCGTCAGGCTGATGGATGATCCCGCGATTGCCGGTAAAGAGGCCGCGCGCCGGGTTTGCTACAATCTCGCCAGTAGGAAGAACGCGGTTTTGCAGGGGCATGCAGCACTCCTTTTTCCGCGCCGCCAGGTCCTAGCCGTCGATCACCACGGCATCGCGCATGATGGTCGATTGCCAGGTCTGAGGGTCGTCGATCGTCTCAAGCGACCCACGCAGGGACAGGCGCATGCCTTCCATGACAAAGGGCATCGGCTCTGCCAGGCTCACCTGCAGGGCGGCGCCATGATCGGGATCACCGCAGAACGGGCAGAACCCCATGTCAGAGACGAGCATGAATTCCCGCACGTTGCTTGTATCGCCCAAAGGCACGGCAAAGCCGGTGATGTCGAATTGCTCCACCCCATCCTTGATCTCCGATGGGAAGATCTTGCGGACCTCATACGAGTTTTCGGTGATGATCTCTTCGATTTCAATGGCTTGAATGGCGTCCCATGCGGCGCTGTTGATCCGCTCGGCCAGGGCCGGGGATGCGGCGGCCAGCGCGGTTGCAGAAACGCTCATCGTCAGGGACTTTGCCATCGATTGCCTCATCTTTTTTGTCCTTGGACTGACATATCAAATCCGCACATCCTGTCCAGTGTGGCAAGAATCCGTGGGCGGAAATGATCTTATACCATCATTTCCTTCGTGGCGCTTAATGTGACGTCGGGGTAATCGCGGCCCACGCGGTCAATGTCCCATTGCAGGCGGGTCAGGAAAACCGCGTCGCCATCATTGTCGGTCGCAATATGCTGTTTGTTGGCGGCAGCGAATTTTTCGACTGCGTCCTTGTCGCCATGCACCCAGCGGGCTGAAGTGAACTGTGAGGGTTCAAAGCGGACGGGCAGCCCGTATTCCATCTCGATCCGGCTGGCGAGCACTTCGAATTGCAGCGCGCCGACGACGCCGACGATGAAACCGGACCCGAAGGTGGGTTTGAAGACCTTCGCTGCGCCTTCTTCGGCAAATTGCATCAGCGCCTTTTCCAGATGCTTCGCCTTCATCGGATCGCCCGCGCGGCAGGTCTGCAAGAGCTCCGGCGCGAAAGAGGGGATGCCGGTGACGCGGATCGCCTCTCCTTCCGTCAACGTGTCGCCGATGCGGAGCTGTCCGTGGTTGGGGATGCCGATGATGTCACCCGCCCAAGCCTCTTCCGCCAATTCGCGGTCAGCGGCGAGGAACAGGACGGGGTTCGTGATCGCCATCTGTTTTTTCGACCGCACATGGGTCAGCTTCATGCCGCGCTCGAAATGGCCTGACGCCAGACGCAGAAACGCCACGCGGTCGCGGTGTTTGGGGTCCATATTCGCCTGCACCTTGAAGACGAAACCGGCGACCTTCTTTTCCTCGGGCGCGATCTCACGCGGCTGAGCCGTTTGCACCTGCGGTTCCGGCCCATATGTGCCGATCCCGTCCATCAACTCTTTCACCCCGAATGAGTTGATCGCTGAGCCAAACCAGATCGGCGTCATCGACCCGTTCAACACCGCCTCATGATCAAGCGTGGGTAACAGCTCCTTAGCCATCTCGATCTCTTCAAGGAACTTCGCAAGCAGGTGTTCCGGAACGTGCTCAGCGAGTTTCGGGTCGTCGAGGCCATTGATCTCAATGCTCTCCGCCACCTTGTTTCTGTCGGCCCTGTCCATCAGCTCCAACCGGTCGCGCAGGATGTCGTAAGTGCCGATGAACTCGCGACCGACACCAATCGGCCACGCGGCCGGTGTGACGTCAATGGCAAGGTTCTCCTGAATTTCGTCAATGATCTCAAAAGTATCGCGGCTTTCGCGATCCATCTTGTTACAGAAGGTCAGGATCGGCAGGTCGCGTAACCGGCAGACCTCGAACAGTTTTTGGGTCTGGCTTTCGACACCCTTGGCGCCGTCAATCACCATGACCGCCGCGTCAACGGCAGTGAGCGTGCGGTAAGTATCCTCCGAAAAGTCCGAGTGGCCGGGTGTGTCCACCAGATTGAAGCGGAATTTTTCGAAATCGAACGACATCGCGGATGCCGAAACCGAAATCCCCCGGTCCTTCTCCATCTGCATGAAATCTGACCGCGTGCGCCGCGCCTCACCCTTGGCACGCACCTGCCCAGCCATCTGAATGGCACCGCCGTAAAGCAGGAATTTCTCGGTCAGGGTCGTCTTGCCCGCATCGGGGTGCGAGATGATCGCGAATGTGCGGCGGCGGGCAATTTCAGGCGGAAGGTCGGGGCGGTTTGTCATGCGCGGTCATGTAAGTCGTCAGGCCGTAAAGGGCAATTCCCGATCTTGCTTAACCGATACTTTGGGAATGTCGGCTACACCTCGTGCACGGAAAGGGGGCGCAAGATGCGCGGGTGGATCTGGATTTTGATGATGGCTGTCGCCGCTTGCGGTGGCGGCGGTGGTGATGGTGGCACCGGTGGTGGGATTGATCCCCGCCTCACGCGGCTTGATCTCTATGAGGCGCAGAAGCTGCGGGTGCTGGGTGATCCGGGGGCAGGGGTCATGGGGATGGCAACGACGTCTGAACTGGCGATACCGGACAGCGGTTCGGCGCTCTTTACCGGCTCGGCCACGATCAGGGTAGAGACGGACGCGGCTCCTTTGGTTCTTTTTGGCGATGCAGAGGTGACGATCGGCTTTGCCGACGGGCAGGCTGACGGTACGCTTGATAGCTTCTTTGGTACCAATGCCGGCGGTTCGGTTGTTGACTACAACGGTGCCATCACAATCGATGGCGGGGAATTAACGGACGGCGTGTCGCTTGACTACAGCGGCGCCCTGACCGGTGCAGGCGAAAACCTGGTTTTTGACGGAACGATGGAGGGGCAGTTTCTGGGCGACCCGGTTGGCGCATTGAGTGCTGCAGATCTCGAAGCCGATGTGATCGTCAGCAGCACGCCAACTGACGCCACGTTGGTTGTGATCGCCGAGACGGATGGTGTGGAGGCTCCCACGACCCCCTAGCTGGCAGAGGCCTTGCGCAGCAGCCGGGCCGCGTCTGCCGTCGGCAATAGGTGGTCTTTGACCTCATAAGCGCGGCTGAGGTCGTGCCGATGGTTCAGCACTCCGGCTTCCGCAGGCAGGGCCGCGCGGGTTTGGGGATCAACTAGATGCGACTCTGCCGCAATTCCCTCAGCATAGATGATGAAGTGCTCATCAAAGATCAGTTGGAAGTAATCGACGAATCCGCCACGATGCCGGACGACCGTCTCTCCATTCACCAAATGCCGGGCTTTGAGCAGCACTTCTGATCGGCCCACGCCAATCTCGTCAGCGCGCTGATAGACGAACAAACGATGATCCGGGCGCAGGACCAGGTCGTTTTCATTATTCAGTGTGCCCTTGCTAATCACGACCGGTGCAAAGCTGCCCGTCGCGCGCAATGTGGCCTGCCCGATCCAGCGGATCGGCCTTTTGCCCGCATCGCGGGTCAGTACGAGGTCACCATTTCGCAGGGTCTCAATTGGCTGTTGGGCGCCGTCAGCCATCGTTATGTGGGTGCCCCGCGCGAAAGAGCCGCTCGCAGCTTCGGCAAAGCGTCGGGTCGCCGCATGTCGCGCGATGCCGACTAAACGATATTCGAGGTTTGGGATGAGCTCTCCCAAGGGTAAAAGAAATATCGCGGCCACTGTCCCTGCGGCGACCTCGACGAGGATAAGTACATCGTGCGTGCCACCATCCTTGCCCATCAGTGTCAGGCAGCAATCCAAATGCACATCGTGGTGCGGCGGGTCCGCCCGCTGCAGCCCGTCCGCGCCAGAATTCAGTGCAAGAGGATGAAGAACGGCGCGATCGCTTAGCTGATAGACGTCGTCCATCACCAGTTCATCAGCAAATGACATCGGCTCGCCCACCGTCACGCCCGCCGTTGCAACAAACGCGGCTGCGTCAAAAACATCGATTGTCAGTTGATGCATGCTCATCTTCATCGGCCTATCAAGCGATGGATGCGATGGAAAGTCTCGTGTGGTGATTGCCGCTGGGTCAGGCGGGTGCTACCTCCGGCAAGGTAGAATGAAAGGAAGGCATCTGATGGATCTGGGCATCAAGGGAAAACGCGCGCTGGTCTGCGCATCATCAAAAGGGCTGGGCAGGGGTTGTGCAGAGGCATTGGCCGACGCCGGCGTGGACCTGGTGCTGAACGCCCGCGGGGCCGAGGCCTTGGATGCGACGGCGGCCCATATCCGCGATACTTACGGCGTCGATGTTGTAACTGTCGCTGCCGATGTCGCGACGGATGCTGGGCGGTCGGAACTCATCACTGCCGCGCAGGGCGTTGATATCCTTGTCAATAATGCGGGTGGTCCCCCTCCGGGTGTCTGGTCGGATTGGGATCGCGACGATTTCATCAAGGCGCTCGATGCCAACATGCTGGCGCCGATCGCGTTGATCAAAGCGCTGATGCCGGGGATGATAGATCGCGGCTGGGGGCGGGTTGTGAACATCACATCCGGCTCGGTCAAGGCGCCCATTCCGCAACTGGGGCTTTCGAATTCCGCACGCGCGGGCTTGACCGGTTACGTTGCCGGGACCGCGCGTCAGGTGGCGCAATTTGGGGTGAATATGAACAACATGCTGCCTGGCATTCACGCCACCGATCGGGCGATCAGCCTAGATACTGGCGTATCCAAGGCGCAAGGCATCACGATGGACGAGGCTAAAAAGCAGCGCGAGGCGACGATCCCCACCCGCCGCTACGGCACGGCACAAGAATTCGGCGCGATGTGTGCGTTCCTGTGCTCACAACATGCGGGCTTTATCGTCGGGCAGAATATCGTTCTGGATGGTGGTGCGATCAACGCGACGATCTGATGGCCGAGCGCTTCAGTCTCAAGGATCACCTGTTCAACCCGGAGACGGTTGGGCGTCTGGGCGGGTATTTTGAGGCGGCGGGGGTTTTCAAAGCCGCCCCGTTCGTTGCGGATGTGCTGGCCGAGATGGAGCCGCTGGAGCTAAAGGCCCGGATCAATCTGATTGCCAACGTCTTGGCGCGTTACCTGCCAGGTGACTTCCCTGCGGCGGCGGATGCGATCAATGCCGCGTTGCCGCCTCCGCTGGATCCGACGCTGACGGACGATGACTTTGGCCATTTTATCTATGCGCCTTTGGGGGTTTACGTGGAAAATCATGGGCTTGAGGATCATCTTGAACTCAGCCTCATGACGTTGGAGGCCGTCACCCAGCGCTTTTCGATGGAATTCTCAATCCGTGCGTTCCTCAATCGCTGGCAAGATGAAACGCTGGAACGCATGCAGGATTGGGTGCACCACGAACATTACCATGTCCGGCGTTTGGTGAGCGAAGGGACACGGCCCAAACTGCCTTGGGGGCAGGCCGTCGGGCTGACCTCGGCACAGACCTTGCCGCTTCTGGACCAGTTGCATGGCGACCCGACACGGTTTGTGACACGCTCAGTCGCCAATCACCTGAATGATATCACCAAGAAAGAACCGGACGCGGTGATTGACCGGTTGACCGAATGGCAAAGCGCGGATCGGCAAAATGAAAAGGAACTGGCCTGGATGCGCAAACATGCCCTGCGCGGTTTGATCAAGGCGGGTGATCCGGCGGCGCTTTTGCATCTGGGCTACCGGCCTGACGTGGCGGTGACGGTCTCGGACTTCGGGATCACGCCAGACACATTGGCCCGTGGTGACAGCGCCGAGGTGGCGATGATGATCGAGGTTAAGGAAGACGCGCCATTGATCGTCGATTACGTGATTGATTTCGTGAAGGCGAATGGCAGCACGGCGCCAAAAGTCTTTAAGATGAAGGTGTTCGACGCCAAAGCGAAGAAGCCAATCACCTTGCGCAAGAAACATGTGTTCAAGGACAATGCGACGACCTTCACGCTTTATCCCGGCCAGCATCAACTGCATGCGCAAGTGAACGGGCGGATCGTGGCCTCTGTCGCTTTTGAACTGACCTGACCTTGCCCCAACGGCCAAGGGTTGTTAGGTGAGCAAAACCTTAACGTTTCAGTCAGGCATCGTTGCGCGTTTATGCAAACCCCCCGTCTTGAGATCAAAGATATCGTCAAGGACTTTGGCGGGCGCCGGGTGGTGGACAATGTCGACCTGACCGTGATGCCGGGGCAAGTGACCTGCCTGTTGGGGCCGTCAGGCTGCGGGAAGTCCACGACATTGCGGATCATTGCTGGCGTTGAAAAGCAGGATAGCGGCACGATCCACGTGGATGGCAGCCTCGTTTGCGATACGGTGTTTCGCCTGCCGCCAGAGGAACGCTCCATCGGATTGATGTTTCAGGATTTTGCGCTGTTTCCGCATCTGACGGTCGGGCAGAACGTGGCTTTTGGACTGAAAGGCAAGGACAGCGCTGCGCGTGTTGAGACGCTCCTCAAGAAAGTCGGCATGCTGAGCCATATCAACGACTACCCCCATCAATTGTCCGGCGGAGAACAACAGCGCGTGGCCCTTGCTCGGTCGCTTGCCCCAAAGCCGCAGATCATGCTGATGGATGAGCCGTTTTCGGGCCTAGATGACCGCTTGCGCGATGGTATCCGCGATGAAACGCTGGATGTTCTTAAGAGCGAGGGTACAGCAGTTTTGCTTGTGACACATGAGCCCGGCGAAGCGATGCGGATGGCGGATGAGATTGCGCTGATGCGGGATGGTCGCATTGTGCAGCAGGGGGCACCGTACAATATCTATAACGCACCGGTTGATATCGAGTCATCTGCATTTTTCAGTGATATCAATGTGATACGAAGTAGAGTTAAGGGAGCTTTGACGGATACCCCCTTTGGCCAATTCCTCGCACCCGGGGTGCCTGACGACACTGAAGTGGATATTGTGATCCGCCCGCAGCATCTGAAAATCGACTTCGACCGTGGAGGACGTGGCCCGAACCCGACGCCGCAAGATGGCACTGCCGCTCGTGGTGTGGTGCAACGGGCGCGGTTCATGGGGGCGTCCAGCCTTGTCGAATTCCGGATGGATTATGACGGGTCGATCCTAAAAGCGGTGGTGCCCTCGGTGTTCTTGCCTAAGCCGGACACCGCCCTTTGGTTGATGATCCGGCGTGACCGGTGTTTTGTGTTTCCAAGGCGGTAAGGCGATCGTTGCAGGTGAATCTGAAGGTGAAGTAAGGGTGCTCTCGGCGGTAGGTAACCCGCTGCGCTATGCCGCTCGTCGATGGTTCTGGGAGCAACTCGTCCTTTTGCGTTAGCCTCTGACCTCTCGTCCTTTCTCATCCCAAAGTCGGCGAGCTTCTGCCCAGCTTGGGATGTGTTCCGTTTCGAAGCCGTAGACCTTGCCCGTCGCAATTCTACGAAAGGCTTTCATTGCGCTCAGATGCGGTTCAGCGTGCAGGTATGCAATCATGTCGTCGCGGGAGGTCCAAACGGTCACGGTGTGGTGCACGCCTTTGATAGAACGTGCCTCCGCTGACAGGCAGGTGGATGTCGCGTTCGCTTGCGCCATCGATGCCATTGCATGTTTCCAGAACACCGGCAGATGCTAGAGATGGTTGAGCCTGAGGCCCGTGATCGAGACATAGACTGATTTGGACATAAAGCGCTCCATTCTAGTTGACACTGTCAACTTCATTTGGTTTATCTGTAGACGGCGTCAACCTCTTGGAGTTCAGATCTGTGTCAGATGCAGAATTTGTAAAGAAGTACGGCCCCTGGGCGCTCGTCACAGGCGCGTCTGGCGGCATTGGACAGGAGATAGCGGTCGATCTGGCCGAGAAGGGCCTGAACCTGATCCTGGTCGCGCGCAGCGCAGAAAAACTTCAATCTCTGGCGAAGTCGTTGACCGAGAAACATGGGATTGACGTGCAGGCCATTGCCGCTGATCTGGGCGTGGAAGAGGATGTTCTACGCCTCATCGCTGCGCTGTCTGAGACCGAGGTCGGTCTTTACGTGGCAAATGCGGGCTTTGGGTCAGTTGGCGCATTTGCGGACAGTAAGATCGATAACGAACTTAATATGATTGACGTCAATTGCCGCGCGCTGACACAGCTTGCCTATCCGCTGGTAAGGTCCATGCGGGTGCGGGGCAACGGTGGCATGATTTTCCTCAGCTCTATCGTGGCCTTCCAGGGCGTGGCGCAATCGGCAAATTACGCCGCGACCAAAGCCTATGTTCAGAGCTTTGCCGAAGGTTTGCAGGTCGAACTCGCCCCAAGCGGCATTAATGTTCTTTCCGCGGCACCTGGGCCGGTTGGCACCGGATTTGCTGGCCGTGCGGGCATGAATATGGGCAGTGCTGCAAGGCCGGATACCGTTGCCAAAGCAACAATTGCTGCGCTGGGGCGCGCGCGCACAACGCGGCCCGGCTTTCAAGCGAAGCTCTTGGGTTATGGCCTAGGCATCTTGCCCCGCCGCGTGCGAACCTTGATACTGACGAACGTGATGAAGGGGATGACGTAACACCGCGATGGCAAAGCAGAAGCCAGACAATCTGAAAGAGGCGCTGGTGGATGAGGCCTTTTCGGTTATCGAGGAAAAAGGGGTTGAGCAGCTAAGCTTTCGCGAGATATCGCGCAGGCTGGGCGTGTCACATCAGGCCCCTTACAAGCATTTTGCGTCGCGTGATCATATTCTGGCAGCTGTCATTGGGCGTTGCTTTGATGCCTTTGCCAGCCATCTGAATAATCGCCCGAAAGCCGATTCATCGGTGGATGATCTGCGCAATATGGGCCTTGCCTATATGGGCTTTGCCGAGCAGCACCCGCTGATGTACCGCTTGATGTTCAACACGGCCTTGCCGCCGGTTCACGATCATCCGGAGATGCTGGCCAAGTCGCAGCACGCTTTCGCTTTGCTGCGCGACCGGTTGGCGACGATGGAACTGCGTGATCCGGCCACAGACGTACCCGATCCGGCGCGCCATGATGCGGTCTTCATCTGGGCGGCTTTGCATGGTCTGGCCAGTCTGATGCAATCCGACGCTATCGCAACGCTTGGCCTGTCTGATCGGGAGCGTGATATCGCGCGGCAGCGCATGTTCCAGCGGTTGAGCCTTGCGATGCATGATCAAGACGTTGACCGTGTCGAGTGACCGCGCAGGGACGACGTGCGTTTCTTTACTTGAGCCGCGCGGCCCGGCCACCACGGCGCTTTGTGATCTGACCTGCGCGCGAGGGCAAATCAGCCATCACTTCTTGCCGGGCTTCGGGCGTCATTTGCGACCACGCGCCGATCTCGTCAATTGAGCGCAGGCAACCGGTACAAAGCCTGCTTTTCGGCTCAATCACGCAGATTTTCACGCAGGGGCTTTCGATCTCGGCGCGGGCCCAGATGTGGTCGGTGTTTTCTGGCTTGCTCACGCCTCGTTCCTTAGATGGAGTAGTCGGTCCAATAGTCCCTGCAAGATATAGCCTGCCGCGACGTGATCAATAACCTCTGCGCGACGTTTTCGCGACGTATCCGCCGCTAATAGAGCACGTTCGGCGGCCACAGTCGAAAGTCGCTCATCCCAGAAGGTGATCGGCAGTGGCGTCAGCCGCTCCAGGTTGCGGGCGAAGGCGCGGGTGGCCTGACAGCGCGGCCCTTCGGAGCCGTCCATGTTGATAGGCAGGCCGAGTACAAAGCCGGTGACTAACCGATTGCCTGAAATCTCCAAAAGCTTCGCGGCATCCACCCCGAATTTCTTGCGGCGGATCGTATCAACCGGAGTTGCGACTGACCGCATGACATCAGAGATCGCCAGACCAATTGTCGCCGTGCCGAGGTCCAGCCCCATGATCGCGCCGGTGTCAGGCAGGGCATCGCGAAAGGCTTGGGGTGTGTCGAGGATCATTCGTCGAGTACGCCTGCATCACGGGCCGCATTGGTCAGGATTTCCATGCCGCGCATGGAACTGACAAAGACCTGCTGTGCTTCCTCCCAGACAGCGCGAGCAGCCTCTGTCTCACCGATTGAGCCATAGGAACGGATAAGGCGCGCCCAATCCTGGGCAGGACCGCCTTGGGTGGCCAACCGATTTGCAAGACCCGAGACCATATTGCCAATCATCGCTTGCTGTTCTTCGGGGGGAAGCTGCGATGCAGCTTCCATCTGCGCGAACGTCGGTCCGCGTGTCTCGGGCAACGCGTATTCCACGCCGGCGCGGAAAGCTGCGTCGCTGATCTGCGCGCGGGCGCTGGCGATGTGGAAATTATTCGGATCGCCCGTTTCAACCAGATCGCGCCAGAGCCGCAGCGCCAGATCGGGGCGGTCAGTTTGATTGTAGAGCGCGCCCAGATAATAGAGCGCGGCGATATTCGCTCTGTCTTCGTCGAGGATCGTGTTGATCACATCCTCGGCTTCGGGCGAGACGAAGCCACCCGCCGCCACGACCATCAGATCAAGCAGGCGCTGGCGGTCGATCATTTCGACCGCGTCGCCCTTGATCGCGATCACCTGGGCCTGCGCCTTCGCGGCACCTGCGTAATTGCGCAGTTCGACCTCATGACTGGCTAGCAATGACCAGGCCTCCAGATCATCGGGCCGGGTTGGGGCGATGACGCGCAATTGGGTGATGGCTTCGCGGTATTCATCGGGCACTTCAACAGGCGGTGGCGCGGGTGCGGCGGCCTCTAACGCGGCCTGGCCGGGGCGGTTGGCGCGCATTTCCTCGCTCGCGGCCAGCCGGGCCTGCAGTGGCATATCCGGATAGCCGGGCGCACCTATGGCCCAGTAGACATAAACGCTAATGCCAAGAATACCTGCACCGATCAAAGCAGGGGCAAGCAAGCTGCCTTTGCCCGCCTTGTTTGGTGTCGTCTTGGCGCGATTTGCGGCGAGCAGACGGCGGGCGACTTCGGTCCTTGCACGCTCGGCCTCATCGGGGGCGAGCAGGTCGCGGGCAAGGTCGCGCTCAATCTCATCCAGTTGCGCGCGATAGACGGCAATGTCGGGGTTCTCCTCGGCGACGCGGCCACCGCGCACCAGCGGTCCCGCAATGATGGCGGCGACAACCAAGGTCATCACAATACAGACAAGCCAGAAAATCATCTTTCCCCGTGAATTTGATCTTTGTTGCACATAACGGTCGCGATGCATGCTGAAAAGGGCCTGCGACATGGCATCCATTCACGGTGTCGCGCGCATGTCGTAAAACGCAAATCAGACGCCGCTGGCAGTTGCTAAGGCGTGGCGCGTTCGGTCCAGATAGATGGGCAGGCGCTGGTGCGTGCCATAAGGGGATTTGGGATCGATGAAACGCTATTCCGCTTTTGCCATCGCGCGCGAGGCCATGCGCCAGCACAAGGGCTGGGACCGCGCCTGGGCCAAGCGTGAGCCCAAGCAGAAATACGATGTGATCATCATCGGGGCAGGCGGGCACGGTCTGGCCACGGCCTATTACCTTGGCAAGAATTTCGGGATCACGAATGTGGCGATCCTGGAAAAGGGCTGGCTGGGGGGCGGGAATACCGGACGGAACACCACGATCATCCGCTCCAACTACCTGCAAGACCCGTCAGCGGCGATCTATGAGAAGTCCCGCAGTCTTTACGAGACGATGAGCCAGGACCTGAACTACAACGTCATGTTCAGCCCGCGCGGTGTGATCATGCTCGCGCAGACGCAGCACGAAATCCGCGGCTACCAACGCACGGCGCATGCCAATGCGCTGCAAGGTGTTGAGACCGAATGGATCGGGCCGGAGCGGGTGAAAGAGCTGTGCCCGATCATCAATATCGACGGCCCGCGCTATCCGGTGCTGGGCGGGCTGTGGCAGGCGCGCGGCGGCACAGCGCGGCATGATGCTGTCGCCTGGGGCTATGCGCGGGCCTGTTCGGATATGGGCATGGACGTGATCCAGAAATGCGAAGTCACCGGTGTCCGGCAGGAAAATGGCAAAGTCGTAGGGGTCGATACGACGAAAGGTGCGATCGATTGCGACAAGCTCGGCATTGTTGTCGCGGGCCATTCCGGCGTGCTGGCCCAGATGGCGGGTTTCCGGTTGCCCATTGAAAGCGTGGCGCTACAGGCGCTGGTGTCAGAGCCGATCAAACCCTGCATGGATGTGGTTGTGATGGCGAACACGGTGCATGGCTACATGTCGCAATCCGATAAGGGCGAAATGGTGATCGGCGGCGGGGCTGATAGCTACAACAACTACACCCAGCGCGGATCGTTCCACCATATCGAGGAAACGGTGCGCGCGCTGGTCGAGACCTTTCCAATGATCAGCCGCCTGAAGATGTTGCGGCAATGGGGCGGGATCGTGGACATGACCGGCGACCGCTCACCCATCCTGTCGAAAACGCCTGTGGATGGCATCTTCGTCAATTGCGGCTGGGGGACGGGTGGGTTCAAGGCGATCCCCGGTTCTGGCTGGGCCATGGCCGAGCTGATCGCAAAGGGCGCCTCACCACTGACGGATGAGTTCAGCATGTTCCGCTTTCGCGACGGCAAGTTCATCGACGAAAGCGTTGCAGCGGGGGTGGCACATTGATCGCGGAGAAAGGGCACCTCTACGCCCCGTCACTCATCCCTTTTGCGGTCGGGGAAGCGTTCGTGGAAATCCCCGGGGATGATGATTTCGTCATCATCGGGGAGCTCTCCCCGCAGACGGTCGATAATCATAAAGATGATTGCCGTCGTCAGCGCGCCACCAGCTATGATCAAAAGCAGTTCCATGCGTTACCCCTACCAAAACGCGTCGGCGCAACGAACCCGATGATTGACGCCCCGGCAACGCTTGGCCGACGCAATGCGTCAAATCCGGCTGAGCCTTGCTCATATAAGCCGGGGAAAACCGCCGATGTTCCCCTTACATCACAGTCTGCTTTGATGGGATTGTCTCAAAAGGAGGACGCACCATGGATGACTATACCCAATCACGAACCAGCAGCGGCAGCGGCATCGGCTTCCTCGTGGCGGCTGTTATCGTTGTGCTTGTACTACTTTATGCGCTTTTTGCAGGTGGCTCGGTCGACCCGAATACAGACCCCGCAGCGGCCGGGGCCGCAGACGGCACGGCACCTGTTCTTGAAGAAACGGCGCCCGCAGCACCCGCTGTGCCTGTTACCGAATAACGCCACTCACCCGAACACCGCCAAAGGCGGGCGCTTTGACGCGTCCGCCTTTTTTGCGCGCGCTGGCCGGGTGATGGTGCGTTGCATCCGCCAAAAATCAGTGAGTGAGGGTGTCCAATGTTGATCCTGCGCTGCCCCTATTGCGGCATGGATGTGGATGAAACCGATCTGCAGCCAGGTGGTGAGGCCCATCTGAAACGGGAAGGGCCGGGATCCTCGGACGAGGATTTTGAGGATTATCTGTTCCTGCGCGCCAACCCCAAGGGTGTGCATATCGAACGCTGGCGGCATGCCCATGGCTGCGGCAAGTGGTTTCATGCGGTCCGCTGCACGAATACGCTTGAGGTTTTCGGCACCTATCCCGCCCAGACGCTGGAGCCCCCGCAAGAGATCAAGGACAAGATTGCCGGTAAACGCCCCGGCTGGTCATGGGGGGGCTTCAAATGAGTACACGTCTTGCCGATCACGGCCGCCTCATCAACAAGGCCAAACCGGTCTCTTTCACCTTCAACGGAAAGCACTTGCGCGGTTTTGAAGGGGACACGCTCGCCTCGGCCCTTTTGGCGAATGATCAGATGCTGGTGGGCCGGTCCTTCAAGTACCATCGCCCGCGTGGTGTTGTGGCCGCCGGTGCGGAAGAGCCCAACGGGCTTGTGAATCTGGGCAAAGGCGGGCGCTTTGAGCCCAATCAGCGGGTGACGACAACGGAGTTGTTCGAGGGGCTGACGGCCACATCGCAAAACCACTGGCCAAGCCTCGAATTTGATGTGGGTGCGATCAACAGCAAGCTCTCTCGCTTTCTGCCTGCGGGCTTTTACTACAAGATGTTCATGTTCCCGCGCCCATTTTGGAAACATGTCTATGAGCCGTTCATTCGTAAGTCTGCGGGCCTTGGGAAAGCACCCAAGGATCGTGACGTGGATACTTACGAGCATTTCCACGCGCATGTTGATGTGCTGATCATCGGCGGCGGTATCGCCGGATTGGCGGCGGCTCTAGCAGCCGGAGAGCGCGGCGCACGCGTGCTGCTGATGGAACAGGGTGCCGATTGGGGCGGACGGGCGCTTGTAGATAGCCCGGAAATCGATGGCCAGCCTGCAGAGGAGTGGATCAAGAAAGCCGTTCAAGTGATTGAAAAGATGCCACATGTTGATATGCGCCTGCGCTGCATGGGAGCCGGTATCTACGACCATGGCTATGCGCTCGCCTATGAGCGGCTAACCGATCACGTGCCAGAGGATGAGGGACCACGCCACCGGCTCTGGCGTATCCGCGCCAAGCAGATTGTCACGGCCACTGGCGCGATTGAGCGGCCGTTGTCCTTTGCCGGCAATGATGTGCCCGGTGTGATGCTGGCCTCTGCCGTGCGCGACTATGTGGTCAATTACGGTGTCTCGGTTGGTGACCGGACGGTCGTCGTCACCAACAATGATGATGCCTATCGCACGGCAATCACGCTCAAAAAGGCCGGGTTGGAAGTCCCCGTGATCGTAGACGCGCGGGCTGAAGTGGCTGGCGATCTGGTTGACGAGGCGCGCGACCTTGGCATTCGGGTCGAGACGGGCAAAGGCATTGCGGCGGTCAAAGGCGGCAAGCGTGTCATCGGAGTTGCGCTCTGCGCCCAGGCCGGTGAAGGCGCTGTGCTGGAAGAGATTGCATGTGAGTGTGTGGCCATGTCAGGCGGGTGGTCGCCGGTGGTGCATCTGTGGTCTCATTGCGGGGGCAAGCTGAACTGGGACGCGGATCAGGCGATGTTCCGGCCGGACGCGGAGTGCCCGCCCACGAGCCACGATGGGCAAGGCTTTGTCGCGACCGCCGGGACGGCCAATGGCCATTTGCTCACTGCCGAAGTGCTGGGCGATGGTTGGGCCGCCGGGCGCGCGGCGGCAAAGGCTGCAGGCCACACCAAGCGGGGTGGTCAGGCACCCGAAGGGCAGGATGCTGGTGAGGGGCCGATGGCTCCGGTCTGGCTGATGCCACAGGGCGCGGCACATGCGCTGCGGTCAAAGGCGTGGCTGGATTTCCAGAACGACGTTAAGGTGTCCGACGTCCAACTGGCCGCGCAAGAGGGGTTTGAAAGCGTCGAACACGCCAAGCGCTACACGACGCTCGGTATGGCGACGGATCAGGGAAAGCTGAGCAACATCAATGGTCTTGCGGTGCTTTCTCAATCTCTCAATGACGAGATTCCGAATGTCGGCACGACGACATTCCGCCCGCCTTACACGCCCATTTCCATGGGCTCTATTGCCGGGGTTGCGCGGGATGATCTGTTCCAACCGATCCGTAAAACACCGATCTCGGACTGGGCCAACGAAAACGGTGCGGACAACGAGCCGGTGGGCCATTGGCGCAGGCCCTATGCCTATCTCCGGCCCGGCGAAAGCGTCGAGGATGCCGTCAATCGCGAGGTCAAGAATGCCCGCGAAAACCTCGGCCTGCTTGATGCCTCGACCCTTGGCAAGCTGATCGTGAAGGGGCCGGATGCGGGCAAGTTCCTCGACATGATGTACACCAACATGATGTCGACGCTGCCCGTGGGCAAATGCCGCTATGGGCTGATGTGTTCGGAAAACGGCTTTCTGATGGATGACGGGGTTGTGGTGCGCATGGCCGAGGATACCTGGCTTTGCCACACCACAACCGGCGGCGCCGACCATATCCACGCGCATATGGAGGACTGGCTGCAATGCGAGTGGTGGGACTGGAAGGTCTATGTCGCCAATGTCACCGAGCAATATGCGCAAATCGCGGTCGTCGGCCCGAAGGCCCGCAAGGTGCTGCGCAAACTGGGCGGCATGGATGTCTCGGCCGAGGCGCTGCCGTTCATGCAGTGGGCGGAAGGGAAGATTGGCAATTTTGATGCCTGCGTCTTCCGCATTTCATTCTCGGGCGAACTCTCTTACGAAATCGCCGTGCCTGCGGGGCAGGGCCGCGCCTTCTGGGATGCGCTGATCGAAGCGGGTGAAGAGTTCGGTGTGATGCCCTACGGGACCGAGGCTTTGCATATCATGCGCGCCGAGAAAGGCTTTATCATGATCGGGGATGAGACCGATGGCACCGTGATCCCGCAGGACTTGAACCTGCATTGGGCGCTGTCGAAGAAGAAAGAGGATTATCTGGGCAAACGCGCCCATGCGCGCAGCCACATGGCGAGCGCAGACCGCTGGAAACTCGTTGGGCTGGAGACAGAGGATGGCTCTGTTTTGCCGGACGGGGCCTATGCGCTCGCGACCGGCACGAATGAAAACGGTCAGCGGAATACGCAAGGCCGCGTGACGTCGACCTACTACTCACCAACGCTGGAGAAGGGCATCGCCATGGGGCTGATCCACAAAGGGCCTGACCGCATGGGTGAGGTGATCGAGTTCAACAAGGTCGACGGTACGACCGCCCGCGCCAAGATCGTTGATCCCGTCTTCTATGACAAGGAGGGGGATAAGCAGAATGTCTAACGCTGTCAGCGCATTACAGGGCAAGGTTGCGGCTGGTGAGGTGACGATCCGCGAAGCGGGCCTGCGCGGCATGATCACCCTGCGCGGCGACCTGAGCGACCGTAAGTTGAAGGCGATCTGCACCAAACTAACCGGCGTTAATTTTCCGGCGCAAGGACAGGCAAAGAGCGAGGGTGAAAAGGGCCTTTGCTGGATGTCTCCCGACGAGATGTTGATGCTACTGCCTTACGCCGAGGTTCCTGAGGCGCTCACGCAGATCAACAATGCTATGGCCGGTACACATTACCTGGCCGAAAACGTCTCGGACGCCCGTGCGATGTTCTTTGTCGAAGGGGAGTTCTGCCGTGAAGTCATCGCCAAACTCGCGCCCGTCGACCTGCATCCTGACACGTTCAAACCGGGCGATTTCCGCCGTACCCGCCTGGGCCAGATCGCTGCAGCCTTCTGGATGCGGGATGAAGACACGTTTGAGGTGATCTGTTTCCGCTCCGTCGCCGCTTATGCGTTTGACCTTTTGGCTGCATCGGCCAAGGCGGGACGCGTAGGTCATTTTTGAGGGCGCGCAGCTGCTGAGGCAAATGTCACTTCCGGACGCCTGCGCAATGCGCTAGCGCTGCAGCATGATACGTCTTCTTGTTTGTTGCGCAGCCGCTTTCCTTGCATTGACCTCTACCGCTGCAGCCTGCGAAGGGCAGGTCGCCTGTCCCTTAGGTGATCGCTCATACCATCTGCGAGTGCCGGATAACTGGGACGGTCAAAGCGCGTTGCCGGTCCTTTTGCATTTTCACGGATGGGCGCGGCAGGGCGATCTGATCGTTCGGCATGACCGGATTGCGACCAAGATTGTGGCGGACGAAGTGTTGCTGCTCGCACCAAACGGGTTGAACAAGACCTGGTCCTTTCAGAGGGCCGCTTCGCCAGATACGGCCTTTGCCCGTGCGGTTATCGAGGATGCAGCCAGCCGCTACTCCATTGATCGGGAGAGGATTTTCGTGTCGGGGTACTCTTGGGGTGCCCGGATGGCATGGCGGTTTGTTTGTGAAGATGGCGACGGGATCGCCGCATTGCTCGCGGTCGCGGGAACGTTGCCGCAGGACATCAGCTGCGCGACGCAGCCTGCCCAAGTGCGCCAGGTTTTTGGCCTCGATGATCAGGTCCTCCCATTCCCCTTCGGCCCCGGCGGCGATCAGACATACCCCGTGGCGCTCTGGCGCGAGGCGTTTGCGTGTGGGACAGGCCGGGATGACGGGCCATGGGCCGCGCGATCCTTCCTGACGTTTCAGCGCACGTCCTGGGATTGCCCGGGTGGCGCTGTCGTGCTCGACGTGCATCCCGGTGGCCACTTCATCCCGCATGACTGGATTCCGTTGCAGATCGCCGAGATTCTGGCCGCGGAACAAGGCGACTGAAGCGCGCCTAGGCTGACACCGTCACCCACTGCGCCCGCCATTCTGGGGCCGGGAAGTCATCGGGCCAGTATTCGCGTTGATGCGTAATCAACCCGTCCGCGACCGTATGGAACGTGATGGCACGCGCCCTCATCTGTCCATCGGTGATCGCAACATCCGTCACGACCTGATCGCCCTCGGCGAGAACAGATTGCACGTCAAAGCGCCACAAACCCGCTGCCGGGTAGGCCGTGTTGACGGCAGCAAAGTTGTCGCGCCCCGTAATGAGTTCGCGCGATTGTGGCCAGTAGCCCTGAAAATCAGGCGAGAGCCATTTGCTGGCCGCCACGAAATCATTCGTTGCCATGGCGTTCCAGAATGCGGTGACCACGTCCTTTGGTGTCATGTCTGTAGCTCCTTGCTGGGCTTGACGTTGGGTCCCATTGTGACATGTATCGTCGCATCCGGCCCTTAACTTAGAAAGATACCCGAGATGGCTTTTGAACTCCCCGACCTTCCGTATGCTCACGATGCGCTTGCTGACAAGGGCATGTCCAAGGAAACGCTCGAATACCACCATGATCTGCACCACAATGCCTATGTCACGAACGGCAACAAGGCGATTGAGGGTACCGAATGGGCGGATAAGTCGATGGAAGAGATCATCGTCGGCACCTACGATAAGACCGCCGTTGCGCAGAACGGGATTTTCAACAATATCAGCCAGTTGTGGAACCATAACCAGTTTTGGGAAATGATGGGCCCCGGTGACAGTGCGATGCCCGGTGAGCTGGAAAAGGCGATTACGGAGAGCTTTGGCTCGGTTGATGAATTCAAATCGCAGTTCAGCGCTGCAGGGGCTGGGCAGTTCGGCTCTGGCTGGTGCTGGCTGGTCAAGAATGCCGACGGCTCACTGGCTGTGACCAAGACCGAAAACGGTGTGAACCCGCTTTGCTTTGGGCAGACGGCCTTGCTGGGCTGTGATGTGTGGGAGCATTCTTACTACATCGATTTCCGCAACAAGCGCCCGGCTTACCTGACCAACTTCCTTGATAATCTGGTGAACTGGGAAAATGTAGCCTCCCGGATGTAACCGATCTGACATGGACAATGCCAAAGGCCCGTGGGACACCGTCCTGCGGGCTTTTTGATTTCGGGGGCGGACATGGTTGGACCGGATTTGGATGAGGTCGCCGAAGCGGCGGAGCTTTTGGCGGATGCGATCATCGAAACGCCAATCCTGCCCCTGAAATCCGCGCGCTGGGACACGGTGTTGCCGGATTGCGCATCAGTGACGCTGAAGCTGGAACTGTTCCAGCAGACCGGGTCGTTCAAGGCGCGGGGTGCGCTTTTCGGGCTGCGCGGTTTGACCGATGATCAACGCCGCGTTGGTGTCGTGGCGGCGAGCGGTGGGAACCATGCGCTGGCCGTGTCATGGGCTGCAAAGATGGCAGGGGTGAATGCGCTGATCACCATGCCAGAGGCGGTTGATCCCGCGCGGATTGCAGGTTGCAAGGCATTAGGGGCGGAGATTTCGCTGCATGGAGATATGGCGGCAGCCTTTGCTGCAATGTATGCCGCCGCTGATGCTGGACGGACGATCATGCACCCCTATGAGGCGGTGCATATGATCCTGGGGGCAGCGACTTGCGGGCGCGAATATGCGCTGCAGGCGCCAGAGATCGATACGTTTGTCATTCCCGTCGGTGGCGGCGGGTTCAGCGGTGGCATGGCCGCAGCGATCAAACAGATGCGCCCTGAGACGCACGTGATTGGCGTTGAGCCCATGGGCGCCGATACGCTATGGCGCAGTCTTGCGGCAGGCAGCCCGCAATCCATGCCAGAAGTGAAAACGATTGCCGACAGCCTCGGCGCGCCCTTCGCTTTGCCGGAAAGCTTTGCGGTGGCACAGGCCTATGTTGATGAGGTCGTACGCATCGAAGACCACGACATGCTGCGGGCCATGGTCCAGTATCAGGAGATCCTGCGGATCACGGCGGAGCCTGCTTGTGCGGCGTCGCTTGCTGCGTTGACGGGGCCACTGTCTGACCGTGTCGCCGGGCGGCACGTTGGGTTGATCGCTTGTGGCTCAAACATCTCGCTCACACGTTATGCGGAACTGATGCAGGCGCTATAGGGCGCGCTTGAGCATGGCTTCCAAGCCCGCCATATCTTCAGCGACGGAGGTGAATTCCAGAATGTTGTTGTCAGCAAATCCGTGATCGACGACATGTTGCAGAAGGTCACAAAGCGGGTCCCAGAACCCATCGACATTCAAAAGGATGATGGGCTTTGCATGCAGTCCAAGCTGGCGCCAGGTGAGTGCCTCGAAGTACTCATCGAGTGATCCCGCCCCGCCCGGCAACACCACCACCGCGTCGGCGTTCATGAACATGACCTTCTTTCGCTCATGCATGGTCTCGGTCACGACAAAACTGTCCAGATCGCGCTTGCCCACTTCCCAATCCATCAGATGGGCGGGGATCACACCGAATGTGGCTCCTCCTGCCGCCTGCACGGCGTTGGCGACCTGACCCATCAGCCCCACATCGCCCGCACCATAAACAAGCCGCCAGCCATTGCTGGCCAGCATGTTGCCCACGGCCACAGCCGCCTCGCCATAGACAGGATCATCGCCATTGCGCGAGCCGCAATAGACACAGACCGATTTTTCGAAGGTTGACATCACATCGGCCTCACGCAGCTTCGCTTTGACCGGTCATAGCGGTGTTGGTAGGGTGTCTCAACATTATCCGTGCGTGCGGTGAGCAAAACCGCCGAAGAAGGGGTGGCACGTGGCAGAGGAAAAGACATCGCGGGTTGTGCCGCTTGTGCTGGGTGGGGCGGCGGCCATCGTTATTGGGGCAGGGGCGATCATGCTGTTGCCTGCGCCGGAGCCTGTGTCTGAAGTCGCTGAGGCCGCGCCTGCATTTCCTGAACCGGCGCCCGTTGTTGCCGAGGAAATCGCATCGGTTGCACCGGTTGTTGCTGAAGAGCCAGCCGCACCCGCCCCGCCGCCCGGCCCGTCTTTTGATACGTTCCGCGTTGAGGCTGACGGCTCCATGGTCATCGCTGGGCGCGCCGAACCGGGGCAGGTCGTGGATATCATGCTGGCCGGTGAGGTGATTGACCGTGTGACGGCGGATGCAACGGGCAGCTTTGTGGCCTTGCCCTCTGCCGGACCAGCGGAAGAGCCGCGTCGCTTGACGCTGTTGGCCGATCCCGATGGTGCCAAACTTGGCTCTGAAACCAGCTTTATCGTCGCCCCGATTGCGCCGCCTGTCGTCGCATCCGTGATTGCGGAACCTGAGATTACCGAAGAGGCCGAAACGGAGACGGTGGCTGCTGCAGATGTTTTGCCGACACCTGAGCAAGATACCACGCCGGAAGCCGAGCGCGAAAGCGCGACCCTCGCACCGCCAACTGTACTCGAAGCGGACGAAGAGGGTGTCCGCGTTGTACAATCCGCTTCCGCACCAACCACGCCGAACGTGGCGCTT
This sequence comes from Cognatiyoonia sp. IB215446, assembly GCF_033963825.1. Lineage (NCBI taxonomy): Bacteria > Pseudomonadati > Pseudomonadota > Alphaproteobacteria > Rhodobacterales > Paracoccaceae > Cognatiyoonia > Cognatiyoonia sp. IB215446. The sequence goes on from NZ_JAXBMD010000004.1 coordinate 139,673, forward strand.
GATGCGATCACCTATGATCCAGACGGCGAGGTGCAGTTGGCCGGACGCGCTACTGGTGATGGCGCGGTGCAAGTCTATATTAACAATCAGCCCATCACCGCAGCGCCCGTGTTTGAAGGCGGGGATTGGCGGATCGACCTGCCGGCAATTGACACGGGCGTCTACACCTTACGCATCGACGAGGTCGACAGCGCCGGAGAGGTCGTTTCCCGGATAGAAACCCCGTTTCGCCGCGAAGAGGCAGCGGATGTTGCCGCGGTTCTGGCCGAAGAGACCGATCAGGAAGGCTTTGAAGTTGCGGTCAGAACCGTGCAGCCCGGCGCCACGCTTTGGGCGATTGCCGAAGAGAACCTCGGTAGCGGGATTTTGTATGTTGAGGTGTTTGAGGCCAATGCCGACCTGATCCGCGACCCGGACCTGATTTACCCCGGTCAGATTTTTCGCATTCCCGACATCACGCAATAGCGCACCACCACTGGTGTTCCACCACAGCCCGGCTTAGGTAAAGGTCTTGCCAAGGCGGAGCAAGTAATGCGTGGTCTGACGAAAACCGATGCCAATCTGAACGATGCCCAGGTCCAGGGCTGGGCCGTGATCCGTCGCGTTGTCCCTTATCTCTGGCCGGATGGGCAGGCATGGGTCAAACGCCGGGTGGTGATGGCGCTTGCGGTCCTGCTCTTGTCAAAGGTGATCGCGGTGGGCACGCCGATCCTTTACAAACAGGCAGTTGATGCGTTGGCGCCAGAGGGAGCGGACGCCGCGACCGTGTTAGGGTTGGGCGCCGTTGGCCTGACGCTGGCTTACGGTTTGGCGCGTCTGATGACCGTCGGGTTTCAGCAATTACGCGACGTGGTCTTTACGCGTGTTGGACAACGCGCTTTGCGGCAATTGGCGCTTGAGACCTTTACCCATATTCACCGCCTGTCGATGCGCTATCACATCACCCGCAAAACCGGCGGGCTCAGCCGGATTATCGAACGAGGTGTGAAAGGTGTCGATTTCCTGTTGCGCTTCCTCTTGTTTTCGATGGGGCCACTGGTTCTTGAGCTTCTGATGATCTCGGTCGTTCTGTTTTTTCTTTTTGATGTCTGGTACTTGGCGGTCGTCGCTTTGACAATCGCGCTTTATGTCTGGTTTACGTTCAAGGTCACGGAATGGCGGGTGCGTATCCGTAAGGAAATGAATGACCAGGATACGGATGCCAATCAAAAGGCCATTGACAGCCTCTTGAACTTTGAAACCGTCAAGTACTTTGGGGCCGAACGATGGGAGGCGGACCGGTACGACACCGCAATGGCGAATTACGAAAACGCCGCCATCCGCACGAACTACTCGCTGGCCTTTTTGAATTTCGGCCAGTCAGTGCTCATCACGGGTGGTCTCGTTGCGGTTATGGTCATGGCCGCAATGGGCGTACAGCGCGGCGATCTGACAGTGGGCGATTTCGTGATGGTCAACGCCTACATGATCCAGATTACGATGCCGTTGAACTTTCTTGGCACGGTCTATCGCGAAATCCGGCAGGCGCTGATCGATATGAGCGACATGTTCGATCTGCTGGGTCAACCTGCCGAGGTGCAGGACAAGCGGGGTGCCAAGGACTTGCAGGTGAATGGCGGACATGTCGAACTGCGTGACGTGGCATTTGGCTATGACGTAGAGCGGCCCATTCTGAAGGGGATCAGCATTGATGTCCCGCGCGGTCAGACGGTAGCCATTGTGGGTTCATCCGGGTCGGGGAAATCCACCATCGGACGGCTTCTGTTTCGGTTCTACGATGTCGGCTCAGGTGCCTTGCTGATTGATGGACAGGACGTGCGTGACGTGACGCAGGCCAGCCTTCATGCGCAGATCGGTGTCGTGCCGCAGGATACAGTCCTCTTTAACGACACCATCTACTACAACATCGCTTATGGGCGTCCGGATGCGACCGAGGACGAGATTATCGCCGCAGCCAAGGCGGCGAAGATCCATGATTTTGTGTCGGGTTTGCCTGAAGGCTATCAGACCACCGTCGGTGAACGCGGGCTCAAGCTATCGGGTGGTGAAAAGCAACGGGTGGGGATCGCGCGGACCCTTCTGAAGAACCCGCCGATCCTCCTCTTGGACGAGGCCACTTCGGCGCTTGATACCGAGACGGAGATGGAGATTCAGGCCGAACTCAAGGCGATGGGCGAGGGGCGGACAGTGATCACCATCGCCCACCGTTTGTCGACCATCGCCGATGCTGACCGCATCATCGTACTGGAAAACGGGCACATCGTCGAAGAGGGTCGCCACGAAGACCTGCTGGCCCGTGAAGGCCGCTACGCGCATCTGTGGAACCGGCAATCCGAGGAAGAACCTGTCGAGTGATCCATGGCGAAGAAAGGGCCCATCACAGATATTCTGGATATCCTTGAAGCCCGCATCGCTACTGGACCTGTCGATGGGCGCGGCCTTTTTGATGCGCTGGACGCTGCGGGGCTCGTGCCCGCGCTCATGCTGCCCGCGCTGCTAATCGTATCACCGTTGAGCGCGATCCCGCTCTTCTCCAGCTTTTGCGGCCTGATCATCGTGTTCATCGCCCTTCAGGGCGCTGCGGGTCGCAAGCATCCCTGGCTCCCGGGTTGGCTGCTTGACCGGCACCTACCGACGCAACGCACGAAGAATGCCGTATCTGTGTTGCGACGGCTGACAAGCTGGCTCGACCGGGTCGCGCATCAAAGGCTGTCGCTACTCGTCGGCGGACCGATGAGCAGGCTGCTTTACCTCATTTGCGCCTGTGCGGCGGCCTGCATCCCGTTTCTGGAACTCTTACCGATGTCGTCGTCGACCATCGGGGCAGGTGTCACGCTGATCTCGGTTGGAATACTAACCCGCGACGGTATCTTCGCGGTGCTTGGCCTGATCTGCTTTGGCCTTGCGTCGCTTATTCCACTGTTTGTCGTCACACAGGTTGCCGCACTTGCGGCGTGAAAATGGTCGCGCAGCAACATGCGCGACCCTGTGTGTTACTCTGCGGCCTGTAGTGGGTTCTTTAGCTGCAGTGGCGGTAGCGGCTCTTCCACCTGTTCTTCATCCCAGATGAACTCTGGCGCCTTGACCCGCCGCGCCTGCCGTTCCAGCGCCCAATCGCGCGCGGCACGACTGCTGCGGCCCATTGAGAGTTTTGCCAGAAGCCGCGCGATCCAGAGCATATACGTGACAAACCAGACCCGGACCGCCAGCATGGACGGTGTGAAGACCAGCGTCAGCATCGTCGCAATCCCGAGGCCGAAGACGACAGCCGTTGCCAGCTGCTTCCACCAGAGCGCCGTGGGGCTGTCGATGGAATAGCCGCCATTCATGAAATCGAGGCTGAGGCCAAACATCATCGGCGCAAGGCCCGCCATGGTCGTGATCGTGGTCAGCAGAACCGGCCTGATCCGTGCCTGAGCGGTGCGCGTGATCGCCTCGGTCCGGGGCATGTATTTGCTGTATTCCTGATATGTGTCGATCAGGATGATGTTGTTGTTCACCACGATACCCGCAAGGGCGACGATACCGGTTCCAGTCATGATGATCGAGAAGGGCTGCCCCATCACAAGCATCCCCACAAGCGATCCGGCGGTGGACATCACAACGGCCATCAGCACGAGGAACGAGTTATAGATACTGTTGAACTGCGCGAGCAGGATGATGAACATCAGCCCCAACGCACCGGCAAAAGCCACCTGCAGGAAGGCACCGGATTCCTCCTGATCCTCCTGATCGCCGGTCCATTCCCACGCGATGGAAGCGGGCAGGGGGTTGGTCTCCAACCACTCGGTCAGCACCGCGATCCGCTCATTGGGGTTGACCGGTACTTCGTTTACGTTTCCGGCATCCACAAGCGCTGCCAGATCCGTAAAGCTCGCAGCCGCCTCCAGGCTGACAACGTTGTAACGATCCATCCCGGTCGCTTCATCATTGACGCGTTCGACAATGGCCTGCGTTTCGCCGTCGACCAGCTTGAAGAGATTGGCCCCCACATCCGCCTTCACGTCGAAATACCGTGTCTGGTCGATCCGATCGATCTGCGCGAGCTTGGCGACAGGCGTGCGCGTGATGAAGTTTGACAGCGGGACAAGTCCCTGATTGGTGCGCACGCGCAAACTGTCAAGCGTCGATAGCACTCGGTCCTCGGCAGGCAGGCGGACGCGGATCTCAATCTCTTCGTCAGAGGTATCAACCCGCATCGTATCGAGCAGGATGCCGCGCGTGACCATCTGCACCATCGCGCCAACGGTGGCCACGTCTGCGCCGAAGCGCCCGGCCTTTTCGACATCCACATCGATCTGCCAGTCGATACCGGGCAGGGGCAGTGAATCCTCGATTGTGATCAGTCCTGGTGTCTGGTCGAAGTACGCACGTGCTGTGCTGGTTGCCAACAGCAGGTCATCCCAATCATCGCCCTTCAGGCGCAGATGCACGGGCTTGCCCGAGGCAGGGCCACGGTTTTGCGCGAGAATCTCCGTCTCAATGCCCGGCAGCCTGGCAAGCTCTGCCTGCAGCTCATCGAGCACAACGTCACCGTCAAGCTCGGCGATACCGGCACGATCTTCCCATGGAATCGTCTCAAGCTGCACCTGACCGATCGTGTCGGCAGGGATCGCGGCACCACTGGCATCCGTGTTCAGCCCACCGTCACCGGCAAAGGCGAAGGCCGTGATCACGCCGGGATGGGCGAGCACGATATCCTCGGCCTGACGCACCAGCGCATCCTTTTCGGCCAAAGACAGGTTACCGCGCGCCCGGACATAGACGATGGCCTGTTCGGGCTCGGATTCCACAAAGAATTCAACGCCGTTGTTGTTGCTGCCATAATAACCAAAGATCGAGAAGACCGTGAAAGCGACAGCGCCGACTGTTACCAGCGGCATGATCGGGTTGCCCACGATGAAATGCATGAAGTGACCGAAGGGGCTGCGTTTGTAGCCAGCCTGGATCTTCTTTTCGCCCCGTTCAAACTTGGCGGCACCCATCGTGATCGACAAAAGGAACGCACCGACCAAGAAGAGGAGCATGCCGGGTAACGAGTCACCCAGCCCGCTGGTTTGCACCGCTTCTCCGGTCAGATAGCCGGGGTTCAGCGTGAGCATCGCGCCCGTGAACACAACCATGATCGCTGGAAACACCAAAAGTGCCCGCATGAACCACGGCAGTCTTGCGCGTAGCGCGTCTGATGCCCGCCCGAACATCCGGCTCATCCGCCCGGTCACGCCGCCCATTACGGGCAGGTAGATCAGTGCGACGACGAGTGATGCGGAGAGAACGAAGATCAGCGTGACGGGCAGCATCCCCATGAATTGCCCCGGCACACCCGGCCAGAATAGCATGGGCAGGAAGGCGCAGAGGGTTGTCGCGGTGGACGAGATGATGGGCCAGAACATCCGTTTGGCCGCCTCCACATAGGCATGCATTGGCCCGGTGCCTTCGCGGATGCGCTTGTCGGCATATTCCACCACCACGATGGCACCGTCGACAAGCATCCCCACCGCCAGGATCAGCCCGAACATGACGATGTTCGAGATACTGATCTCCATCACCGCCAGGAGCGCGAAACAGAGGAGGAACGAGGTCGGAATCGCAAAACCGACCAGCAGGGCAGGGCGCGTACCCAAGGCCGCCAGTACCACGATCATCACCAGCGCGATGGCCGTCAGAACCGAGCCTTCCAATTGGCTGACCATGGAGGCCACGTTGCGCGACTGATCGTTGGAGGTGCCGACCTGAATGGCCGCCTGCAATTCCGGCGGCCAGCTGGCGCGTTCCAGTTCGACCTCTTCTTTCACCAAGGCTGCGGTGTCAATCAGGTTGTAGCCCTTGCGTTTGACCACCTGCAACGCGACGGTGTTGACCCCGTTAAAGCGCGCCGTGCCTTCTCTGTCTTCGAATGTCAGACGGATCGTCGCAAGGTCACCCAAGGTGATCACGCGGTCGCCGTCGGTCTTGACGGGCAGGTTGTAGACATCCTGTGGCTCATCAAAGGAAGATGGAATTTTGACGGCAAAGCTGCCTTGCGCCGTTTCCACTTCACCAGCCGCAATCAGAAGGTTGTTGTTGGTGACAACACCGATCAGCTCACTGGCCGTGACGTTGTAAGCCTCCAGCCGCAACGGGTCGATCACGACTTCCAGCATCTCGTCACGCTGCCCGGCAAGCCCGGCCTCCAGCACAGCATCCAGCCCTTCGATCCGGTCCTGCAGGTCCTTGGCGACGCGCAGCAATGTGCGTTCGGGCACCTGACCGGTCAGGTTCACAATAACTATTGGGAATTCGGAAAAGTTGATCTCGGTGATTTGGTATTGGTCGGCACCTGCGGGAAACTGCGCCTCGGCATTGTTCATGGCCGAACGGATATCGGCAATGATGGCGGACTTGTCCCAGCCGAACTCAAATTCCAGCGCCATACCGGCAAAGCCCTCTGCCGCCGTCGCGGACATGGATTTCAGACCGTCAAGATCAGAAAGCTCCGTCTCCATTGGCTGCACGAGCAGCGTTTCGCTGTCTTCGGCTGAGATACCCGGGAAGGGAACTGAGACAAAAATCGCCGGGATTTCGATATCCGGCTCACCCTCTTTCGGCAGGCCCACATAGGCCATGCCCCCCGCCAGCAATGACAGGGCAATAAAGGCCAGCACCATCCGCGCACGCGCGGCGGCCATATCGACGATACCGTTCATCCCTTGGCCTCTTGAAATGTGGGCGCGACAGCCACGCCATCCACGACGAATTCCTGCCCGATTGTGATGATATCAAGTGCATCCGGCAGGTCGGTGACCCACACACCCTGGGCGGTGTCGCGCAGCAGCGTGACGGCCATGAACTTTGCCGTATTGTCCGCATCCACCGTGCGCACGCCCAATACTCCGTCATCATCCAAGGTCAGTGCCGATTGCGGGATCAGGTGGGCCATCTGACCTTCAGAGGCCACGATGATCTCGGCAGTTTGGCCGTCGCTGATCGCAAGGTCCTGATTTGGAATGGTGACCTCGACGCGGAATGTGCGGGTCAACTCGTCAGAGCTGCGCGACAGGAAGGTTACAAGGCCCTGCACCTCTCGCCCGTCCGCAATGCGTGCGCCGGCGATGGCGCCAACAGTAATCTTGCGCACGTCAAGTTCAGGGACAAAGCCCACCAGCTTGATCTCTTCAAGCTGAATGATCGTCGCACACAGCGCGCCCGGCTGCATCAGTGTGCCCAGTTCGGCGGTATCGGTCTCCAAGAGGCCCGAAAACGGAGCAGTGATTTCGAGACGCTCAATCTCGCGCTCAGCCGACGCCACGGCCGCCTCGGCGGCTTCAATGCCAGCTTCGGCGGAAGCTACGGCAGAGTTTGCGCGCTGCCGACCGGCAGTTGCGGCATCCATGGCCGCCTGAGCGCCGACCAGCCGCGTTTCAGATGCAAAACCGTCCTCTGACAGCTGCCTTGCGGCGTTCAGATTGATCTCTGCCTCGCGTACCCGCGCGTCGGCTTCTGTCACACCCGCCAGCGCTTCTGGGACGCGCCCCATTGCTTCGGCCAGACGTGCACGCGCTTCTGCCAAAGACGCCTCGCGCGTGCCGGGGTCAAGACGGCACAGCATATCGCCTTCACTCACACTCGCCCCCTTGCGCAAGGGTTCCGAGATCACAAGACCAGACGTCTCGGCAGCAACCGAGACCTGACGCGCGGCCTCGGTCCGGCCACGCAAAACGACAGCGCTGTCAATCGTTTGTGCGGTTGAATGCATCGCGACGACCCCTACGGCAGCAGACGCGGCTGTGTTATTTGCAGCGGTCGCAGTTGCTGTCTCGTTAATGGCCTCTGCGGCAGGCGCTGCGTCACCTTGCGCGAACGCTACCAGCTGGTCCCGCTCAAAGATCACGAAATACAATACGCCGAGCACCAGCAACGCGGTGATCACAGGAATGAGTCTCATACCAAGCCCCTATACCTATCGGACAAGCACCGATAGCAATTGGATTTTTTGTTCGTCCTGCGTGTCTGAGATTATCCTTGATCACGCAATATGCACTAAACCACTCAGTTCACTTTACACCTCTGTTTCCGTCACGACAAGTTCACTTTTCTGCGTTGCAGCTGGATCGTTATGCTCGGCTCTTGTTCATCCTGTCTGCTTCACGATATGTACGCGCAAACGGCGCGTCGTATGCCGCTGACGAAAGAGGCCCAAGGTGAGCAATCCGGACAGTTTTATCAACGAAGTCACCGAAGAGGTGCGTCGCGAGAAGCTTTTTGGATATCTGCGTCGCTATGGCTGGATCGGTGTTGTCTGTGTGCTGGCGCTAGTTGGTGGGGCGGCCTGGATCGAATATAGCAATGTGCAAGCGCGCAATGCGGCAGAGGCTACGGGCGACGCCCTTTTGGCCGCACTTGAAGAGGATGACCCGACCGCCCGCGCAGCCGCGATTGCGGCGGTCAGCACAGATGGCAGTGCCGCCGCTGTCACAGCGCTCTTGACCGCGTCCACCCAAGTGGAGGCAGGCGATGTTGAGGGCGCGGCGGCGACACTCGATGCCCTTTCCATCAATCAGGATGTGCCAGAGACCTATCGCGAGCTTGCGACGATCAAGGCCGCGATGCTGCCTGTCGCGGATACCGAAACGCGGCTCGCGTCGCTGGAGTTTCTGTCTCAGCCAGGTCAGCCCTTCCGGCTTCTCGCGTTAGAGCAGCTTGCCTATGTGACATTGGAAACCGGCGATACCGAAGCCGCCCTTGCGATTTTGCGCCAGATCGAAGAAGACGCAGCCGTGAGCCGCGGCCTGCGCGAGCGGGCGCAAACCCTTATGGTGGCCTTGGGTGAGCCTTTGCCCGAACCCGCTACCGAGTAGATTTCAGATCGGATCACGGACGTGACAGGCAGAACACTTATCGGCGCGACGCTCGCACTCGCTTTTCTGGCGGCTTGCGGCGAAGAGGATGTCATCCTGCCGGGGGAACGGTTCGATGTGCGTCCACAGGCGGCGACAGTGAACGAGGTCCGGCTTGTTGCCCTGCCAACGGCTGAGGTGAATGCTGACTGGACCCACCGCAATGGCGGGCCTGCGCACCGGATTACCCATCCGGCTTTGGGCGCGACGCTCAGCCCTCTTTTTGTTGCGGATATTGGTGAGGGCGATGACCGCCGCGCGCGGATTACGGCAGAGCCCGTCGTTGCGGGCGGCGTAATCTACACGGTGGATTCGCGTGCAACTGTAACGGCGACATCATCAGCGGGCGCGACCTTGTGGTCACGCAATCTGGCGCCCAGCCGCGACGGGGCGGCGGATGCCTCGGGCGGCGGTGTTTCCGCAGGTGGTGGCCAGGTCTTTGTGACGACCGGCTTTGGCGAGATTACGGCCTTGAATGCGACCGATGGCCAAGTGCAATGGGTGCAGGATCTTGACGCACCGGTCACCACTGGACCCACCTTGCGCGGCGATCTGGTTTATGTCGTCTCGCGCGACAGCACGGCCTGGGCGCTCGACACCAGCAATGGCCGCATTCGCTGGCAGCGCAGCGGCACGCCTTCGGATGCCAACTTTGGCGGCGGGGCGTCACCTGCCGTGCAGGGGGAATTCGCGATCTTCCCGTTTCCATCGGGCGAGGTGGCCGCAACGTTCCCGCGCGGCGGTCTGCCACGCTGGTCGACTGTCGTGTCAGGTGATCGTCTGGGGCGGGCGGCCTCGCTGATCAACGATATCGCCGGTGATCCGGTCATTTCCGGTAATCGTGTCTATATCTCCAACTTTGGCGGTCGCACCGTGGCGCTTGACCTCCGGGACGGGACCCGCATCTGGACGGCGGGTGAGGGGGCGGTCAGCCCGGTCTGGCCCGTCGGCGATGCCCTGTTCCTGATCAACGATGTGAATGAACTCGTTCGGCTCGACACACGCACTGGCCGCCCCGTCTGGCGCATTGCCCTGCCGAAATTCGATGAGGGGCGCACCGTACGGCAACGCGCCATCTTTGCCCATTACGGCCCGATCCTGGCTGGTGGGCGGTTGATTGTCGCGTCATCCGATAACCTGATCCGGCAGTTTGACCCCACCTCTGGCGCGCTTTTGGGCACAATTGATCTACCCGGTGGCGCGGCCTCCGCTCCAATTGTGGCGGGCGGGACGCTTTATGTCCTCAGCAAAACGGGCCAATTGCACGCTTTTCGTTGAGCATCACTTCGTGTAACGGGTTCGGTCAAACCCGTCAGGAGCCGCTTGATGACCTTTACCCTTGCCATTGTGGGGCGTCCCAATGTGGGCAAATCCACGCTGTTCAACCGTCTGGTGGGCAAGAAACTCGCGCTGGTCGATGACCAGCCGGGGGTGACCCGCGACCTACGCGAGGGCGAAGGGCGGCTGGCCGATCTGCGCTTTACCGTGATCGACAGCGCCGGTCTGGAAGAGGCGACAGATGACAGCCTGCAGGGCCGTATGCGCCGCCTGACGGAACGTGCGGTGGAAATGGCCGATATCTGCCTTTTCATGATCGATGCGCGGGCCGGTGTGTTGCCCGCGGATGAGGTCTTTGCCGATATTCTGCGCAAGAAAAACGCGAATGTCATCCTCGCCGCCAATAAGGGCGAGGGGAAGGCGGCGGATGCCACCATTCTTGAGGCTTATTCCCTTGGGCTGGGAGAGCCGATCCGCATCTCTGCCGAGCATGGTGAGGGGATGGGCGATCTTTTAGAGGTGCTGCGCCCGATTGCGGAGGCGCATGCCGAGCGCGCAGCGGCGGATGCGCCCGAGGTCGACGTAGATGTGGGCGACGATGATGAGGACGCGCCGCGCGTGCCCACACACGCAAAACCGCTGCAGATCGCCGTTGTCGGGCGTCCAAATGCGGGCAAATCGACCCTGATCAACCAGATCATTGGTGAAGAGCGTTTGTTGACCGGGCCGGAGGCGGGGATCACGCGCGATGCGATTTCGGTTCAGACCGAATGGGGCGGCGTTCCGATGCGCATCTTTGATACCGCTGGTATGCGCAAAAAAGCGAAGGTGCAGGAAAAGATCGAGAAACTCTCTGTCTCGGACGGGCTGCGCGCGGTGAAGTTTGCCGAGGTGGTTGTCGTCCTGCTCGACGTGGAAATCCCCTTTGAACAGCAGGATTTGCGGATTGCCGATCTGGCGGAGCGGGAAGGCCGCGCGGTGGTCGTGGCTGCCAACAAATGGGATGTTGAGGGCGACAAACAGGCGAAGCTCAAGCAATTGCGCGATGATTTTGAGCGGCTCTTGCCTCAGCTGCGCGGTGCCCCGTTGGTCACGGTTTCCGCTAAGACGGGCAAAGGGCTCGACCGGCTGCAGCAGGCGATCATGCGCGTGCATGAGGTCTGGAACCGCCGCGTGGCGACGGCGCTACTCAACCGCTGGCTCACAGGCATGCTCGAACAGCACCCGCCACCGGCACCGGGCGGCAAGCGGATCAAGATGCGCTACGCGACGCAAGTGAAGACGCGCCCGCCTGCTTTTGTGGTGATGACATCGCATCCCGAAGCGGTACCTGAAAGCTACAAGCGCTATCTGATCAACGGGTTACGGCTCGATTTTGACATGCCGGGTGCGCCGATCCGGCTGTATCTGCGTGATCAGGGGGACAAAAATCCGTATAAGGACAAAAAATCGTCCCAGCCATCCCGGCTGTCAAAACACCTCAAGAAGGGACCGACGGCGCGGTAAAGCGGGCCATCGCGGTCAGCCCGGTCAGGATAAGAATGCCGCCAGCAGCGAGCGCGGTCACCGTCCAATTCGCGGCCCCATTGGCGACGCAGATCCCGGCAAGCGCCCAAGTCAGCGTCAGGCCGTAGCCAGCCTCGCGCGTGCGCATCAGGACCGGAACCGCGACAAACAGAGCGCCCAGAATGCCCAGATAGGCCCAGCCGACAGGCCCGGTGATCAGGTCAAAGCCTGCCGCGGTGCTGCCCAATGCCACAAAGGAGGCAGCTGTCAGCCAGCCAGCATAAATGCCAATGGGCACACGGAAAAACCACCGATCCTCTGCCGGTGCGCGCAAAAGGGCTAGAATGGCGCCGAGCCCCATGACAAATATCAGGATCGTCGCCCAAATGGCGTTGGTGTTTGCGACGGCGAGCCATGGCGTACCAACCCCAAGGCTAACGATCAGCGGCCAACGCGCCTGATCCCAGGCCGCGTCAGCTGCCCGTTTCCATATGCCATAAAGGGCTGAAACCAGCAGCCAAGTGTAGATCAGCCCCCAGATTGCAAATGCATAACCTGCAGGCTGCACCGGCGGATTGATCTGTGGGATTGGTAATTGATCGGCACGAAAACCGCTGAACGGGACGGTGACAAGTGGCGACAATACAAATGTCAGCGTCAGGATCAGCGTGATCAGTGCAGGTGTGTGTCTCATGACCTGTAAGATAGGGCATTTGGGTCACTTAAACAGCATGGTCATGAAAAGCTGACTTGTCAGAAGAGCCGCCATGCGTCAGCATTCGCGTATTAGACGAAGGAAATTTGACCCATGAAACGGATTGCAATTCTGTGCGATGGCACGTGGAATTCACCCACGATGAAAATCCCGACGAATGTGGTGAAGCTGCGCGATGCCTGCCTCGACGACGGTAAAAGCCAAGTCGTCATTTACATCCCTGGTGTCGGGGTTAACGAGATCACAAACAAGCTAATCGGCCTTGTCCACAAGTTGGGCGGCGGCGCCTTCGGCTGGGGGCTTGGTGCGAATGTTAGGCGCGCTTACCAGCAGCTTTGCCAGCATTATGAGCCGGGGGATGAGATTTATATCTTCGGCTTTTCGCGCGGGGCATATACGGCGCGATCGCTGGGTGGGATGATCCGCAAGTGTGGGATTGTGCCCAAAAACCGGATTAAAAGCGTGTTTACGCTGAACAAGGCATGGCGGCTTTACAAGCGGCGCGGTGCGGAACTGGACAAAGGTCCGCTCTGGACCCAGCGAAAGGCATTGTCGCCTGATATCGCCACATCAGAAGACGACTGGAAGGAACGCGGGCAGATCGGGAGCATCGTTGATGTCCGCTATATCGGCGTGTGGGACACTGTCGGAGCGAAAGGCCTACCAGTGTCTTTACTGGGCCCAATCGCGAAGTTCTGGAACCGGCGCTATGAGTTCTATGACATGAAGCTCTCCGGCATGGTCAAGAATGCCCGCCACGCGATTGCGCTGGACGAGCAACGTATTCTTTTTGAGCCGACCAAATGGGACAACCTTCCAGAGCGCAACGATGGTGCTGTTGGCCCGGACCGACCGTATCAGCAGCTTTGGTTCATTGGCGATCACGGCACGGTTGGTGGTAGTAAAGAGACGCGTGAACTCGTTTCGTTCCCTTTGGAGTGGATTGCCCAGGGTGCCGAAAAACTGGGGCTGCAGCTTGATGGCAGCGTGGAGATTCCCGATGTTCCGGGCGATGCATCGGCCCGGTCACCGCATCTCGATCAGCGGGTCGGACCGCTTTATGCGTGGCGCGTGGGTCCAACCGATCCGATGCTCTACCATTTTTCAGTGGCAGAGCGGATGCGTTTGCTTGGCAACGGCTACAAGCCGCAATCGGCAAGCGGGGTGCGACAGGCCTTGCTTCAATTGCCTGCCGAACAACCGGATGTTAGACCAGAAGTCCTTCATGCGTGATCCGGGTTTTGCCGCGCAGATAAGGATGCAGGGCGGCGGGCAGGTCGACCGACCCGTCCTCCTGCTGCCCGTTTTCGACGACGGCAATCAGCGCGCGTCCCACCGCAAGGCCGGAGCCGTTGAGGGTGTGTACGAATTGCGGCTTACCACCCTCGCAGGGCTTGTAACGCGCATTCATACGCCGGGCCTGATAATCACCCGCGACTGAGACAGAACTGATCTCGCGATACTTGTTCTGGCCCGGCAGCCAGACCTCAATATCATGGGTCTTGCGCATGCCAGCCCCCAGATCACCGGTGCAAAGCACAACCGTGCGGTAGGGCAGGTCCAGTTTTTCAAGGATGGCTTCGGCGCATTTTGTCATGCGGTCATGCTCAGCGGCGCTGTCCTCTGGTCGGGTGATGCTGACCATCTCGACCTTTTCGAACTGATGCTGGCGCAGCATGCCCGATGTGTCGCGACCTGCCGATCCGGCCTCTGAGCGGAAGCACTGGGTGTGGGCGACATAGCGGCGGGGGAGGTAGTCTTCCTCAATCGTCATGCCATTGACGATATTGGTCAGCGTCACCTCAGCCGTGGGGATCAGCCACCAGCCATTGGTGGTCTGATAGCTGTCCTCGCCGAATTTCGGCAATTGGCCGGTGCCGTACATCATCTCTTCGCGCACGAGCACGGGGGTGATGGTTTCGGTCAGCCCATGCTCTTCCACATGGACATCGATCATAAACTGCGCGAGCGCCCGGTGCAGCCGCGCAACAGCGCCTGAGAGCAGGACAAACCGGCTGCCCGACAGCTTGGCCGCCGTTTCAAAATCCATTCCTGGACGGATCGCGGGGATTTCGTAATGCTCAACAGCATCAAAGCTGAAATTGCGTGGGCTGCCATGGCGATGAATTTCTACATTGTCGTCCTCATCACCGCCATCCGGGATCGTCTCATCTGGCAGGTTCGGAATGCCCATCAAGAGATCGGTGAGGGCAGCGTCCTTCGCCTTGGCCTCATCATTCAGCGTCGCGATTTCTGACTTCTTTTCGGCCATAAGCGCACGCAAGCGCTCAAACTCAGCCTCATCCCCGCGCGCTTTAGCGGCACCCACCTCTTTGGCGGCCTTGTTCGCCTCGGCCTGCGCTGTCTCTGCCGCCAGAATCTTTTCACGCCGCGCTTCATCCAAGCTGAGAACCTCAAGGGATACCGGCGCAATCCCACGACGAGACAGGGCTGCATCAAAGGCAGCGGGGTTGTCACGGATAGCGCGGATATCATGCATGGGTCCGGTCCTTTGGTGTTTGTGTCAGTGGGCGTCATATGCCCGAATGCAGGCATCAAGTGAACCAAGAAAGTTTGGGTGACCGGCGCCCTGCATCGCCGCAATGATTTTTTGTATTAAAGGTAGTATGTTAGGGGTGAAACTGAAGGCGGGATTGCCCGCATAAAGTGGCATTGTTAGTGTTGTGGAGCGCGCATCTTATCCTATTGAAGGACATGCCACATCGTGATGGCGTTTCTATTTCGCATGCTGATGGCTGCGACCATCACTATCCTCGCGGTTTTGCCTGGCAAATTCGCGCATGCCGATGACGCGGACGCGGCATCAGGCGGCGTCTATTTTCTGCTCGAGGTCGCGCTGGAAGATGCCCGTGCGGCGTGTCTGGATCGCCTATGGTCAGAGATACGGGACGCCCTTGCCCCCGACCGCGAAATCGTTGGCTTCATAAAGCGCTTGGAAAGCCCCGCGACAGAACTGCACATCCGTATCACTGAAGAGGCAGGTATAAGCCATGCGATGTCGGTTGTGCGTGACCTTGCGTCAACAGGGCCAAGTGACACTGTGCCGTCATTTATCAACGTGAAGGCCGAAAACCAGACATTGATCATCCGCCTTAGCCCGACAGGGCAGGGGGTGACCGATGAAATCACGATGGAACAGACGCTGACCACACTTGATCGACGATTGCGCGAGCTTGGTATCTTTGCCCCAACAGTGATGCGGCAAGACGATGATCGGATTGTGGTGATTGCTTTCGGGGAAGGCGGGCACGAGGCGCTTTTGCAAGCGCATTGGACCCAGGCGCAGCTGAGTTTTCATACAGTCATTGCGATCACGGCAGAGCTGGAGACGGTCGCAGGGACGGGCCAGACCCTCTTGCCCGCTCAGAACGATCCGGAGCTGTTCTACCTCGTTGAGCGCAGGCCGGTTGTCCGCGGCGAAGATCTTGCCGATGTCCGGCTGACGTTTGATAGAAACGACCGGCCCGCGATTGCGTTTCAATTTGCGCCACCTGCGGCAAGTCGGTTTGCTGACTATACACAGGCCAATATCGGGACTGCATTTGCGATCGTACTGGATGGAGTCGTCCTTTCCGCCCCCGTTATCCGAACGCAGATCTCAGGTGGGCAGGGGATCATTGTGGGCAACTTCACCGAAGAGGAGGTCGTCGATCTTGTCGCGATGCTGCAAGCGGGTTTTTTGCCCGCAAGGTTGGCTGTTATCGAAGAACGCGTGATCGGCCCCGTCATTGACCGTCTCGATGAGCAGTAAGCCGACTTCGGACAAATAGCTGACCGCAGGTTGGGACGCTTCGATCAGCCAAATCAATTGCACCGCCTCGCCAAGAATCGTTTTGTTGATTGCTTTCCGCAAACCCAGCGCCCATATGACAGCGAAACCAAGGCAAAAGACCGTTAGGCGCGGTTGCCAAGCGCGCGGGCGGGTCATAATGTGCCGCGAATTTTCAGGGCGGTACGGCCGCGCAGATCAAGGGATGGAATATGAGAGCCGAAGACCTCATTTTATTGCTGCTGATTTTCGGGATCATGTATCTCCTGCTGATCCGGCCCCAGCAGAAAAAAGTGAAAGAACATCAGGCCATGCTCTCGGCCTTGCGGCGCGGGGATCAGATCATCACTCAGGGCGGCGTTGTCGGCAAGATCGTCAAGGTCAAGGATGACGCCAATGAGGTTGAGGTTGAGATCGCCAAGGGTGTGAATGTCCGCGTTGTGAAATCAACCATCGCAACCGTGATGAACAAGACCGAACCGGCGAAAACCTGAACCGCCGAAAGGCTGCCTGATGCTCAATATCTCTTTTCCCAAGCTGGTCATGATCTGGTTGACGGTCGCGGTCGGTTTGCTTTTCGCCATGCCGAACGGGTTCTATGGCCGGGTTGAGACCCACAATGACGCGATGGCGATCATTGAGACGGGTCAGACCAGCGCAGAGTTGGAGGCGGACGCGGCGGAATGGCCGAGTTTTTTGCCATCCGGCCTTGTTAATCTGGGTCTCGATCTCCGCGGCGGAGCGCATCTCTTGGTCGAGGTGCAGGTTGAGGATGTGCATGCTTCATTCCTCGAAGGCTTCTGGCCATCCGTGCGCGACGTTCTGGCGGCTGAACGCGATGTCGTTGGCTTTGTCACCCGTGAGGATAGTCCGCCCACCGAATTGCGCGTACGTATTTCGCAATCCGAAGGGGCGACCCGCGCCTTTGAGCTTGTGCGCGGTCTGGCGAGTCCTGTGGCCTCATTCACCGGTGCAGCGGCCACCAATATCGACGTGCGGCTCAACGGCACACTTCTGACCATCACGCTCAGCGAAGCCGAACGCGCGGCGATGGATGAACGCACAATCCTGCAAACGCTCGAAATCATCCGCCGCCGGATTGATGAGGTGGGCACCCGTGAGCCCACAATTCAGCGGCAGGGGGCCGAGCGTATCCTCGTGCAGGTGCCCGGCGTTGGTTCCGCCAACGAGATTATTGACCTTTTGGGGACCACCGCACAACTGACCTTCAATCAGGTTGAAGGCATCGCATCGGACGCCGATGAGCCTCCCGGAACCGGCAACATGATCCTGCCATCGCTGGATGAGCCGGGATTGTTCTATCGGCTGGAACGGCGGCCTGTTGTGACGGGCGAGGATCTGGAAAACGCGCAGCTTGATTTCGACCAGAATGGCCGACCTGCTGTGGCGTTCCGTTTCAACACATCTGCTGCGCGGACGTTCGGGGATTACACGCTTGAGAATGTCGGGCGGCAATTTGCGATTGTGCTGGATGAAGAGGTCATCTCCGCCCCCACAATCCAAAGCCATATTCCAGGCGGTTCGGGGATCATCACCGGGAACTTCACGGTCGAAGAGGCAACCAATCTTGCGGTCCTTCTGCGTGCCGGTGCGCTGCCAGCAGAACTGACATTCCTAGAGGAGCGGACAATCGGCCCGGAACTGGGGGCCGACAGTATCGCGGCGGGGCAGATCGCCTGTATTGTCGCAGGCCTCGCCATCCTCGTCTACATGGTGCTGAGCTATGGGCTTTTTGGCATCTTCGCTAACATCGCTTTGGTCATCAATGTGGGGCTGATTTTCGGGTTGCTGAGCATCGTCGGAGCCACGCTGACCCTGCCGGGGATCGCGGGGATCGTGCTGACCATCGGGATGGCAGTGGACGCCAATGTGATCGTCTTTGAGCGGATCCGCGAGGAACTCAAAACCGCCAAAGGCCCTGCGCGGGCGATTGAACTTGGCTATGAAAAGGCGCTGTCTTCAATCATCGACGCCAACATCACGACATTCATCACAGCCGTGATCCTGTTCACCATGGGCTCTGGTCCGGTCAGCGGCTTTGCCGTGACCTTGGGCTTTGGGATCATCACATCCGTCTTCACTGCGATTTTCGTCACACGGTCCCTGATCGTGGTCTGGTTCGCGCGCACCCGCCCCAAGACAATCGAGGTTTAACATGCGTCTGAAGCTGGTTCGCGAAAACACATCGATTGATTTCTTCAGCAAGGCCAGGATCTGGTTGGGCATTTCCATGGTGCTGATGGTGGTGGCCTTTGCGTCATTCCTGATCCAGGGGCTGAACTACGGGATCGACTTTCAGGGCGGCACAAGTATCCGGACTGAGTCGACCACACCGGTTGATGTCGGGGCCTATCGCTCCGCTTTGGAGGCGCTGGACCTTGGTGATATCTCGATTGCCGAGGTCGATGATCCGCTTTTTGATGAAGATCAGCACGTGGCATTGGTCCGTGTGCAGGCCCAGGAAGGCGATGAGCGGATCGCGAGCGAGACGATTGAGGCCATTCAATCGGCTTTGCGCACGATTGATCCTGATATGACCTTCCCATCGGTAGAATCCGTGGGCCCCAAAGTCTCCGGCGAGTTGATCCAGACCGCGATTATCGCTGTGGCCCTCGCGGTTGTGGCGATCCTGCTCTACATCTGGCTCCGCTTTGAATGGCAGTTTGCCATCGGGGCCGTACTGGCTTTGTCACATGACGTGATCCTGACTATCGGCATCTTTTCGGAACTGCAGATCAAGTTCGATTTGGCGATTATTGCGGCCCTTCTGACCATCGTGGGCTACTCGATCAACGACACGGTGATCGTGTTTGACCGGGTGCGGGAGAACCTGCGGAAGTACAAGAAGAAAGACCTCAAAGAGGTCCTGAATATCTCGATCAACGAAACGCTCAGCCGGACTTTGATGACCTCGGTGACAACCCTGCTCGCGCTGATTTCGCTCTTTGTTTTGGGCGGGGATGTGATCCGAGGTTTCGTCTTTGCGATGATCTGGGGCGTGATCATCGGGACCTATTCGTCGATCTTCGTGGCGTCTGCTATCCTGCTTGTGCTCGGCGTCAAACGCGACTGGTCCAAGAAGGACCCGTCCGCCGGGACACGCTACGGCCATATCGATACCTGAGGGGGGCGGATGCGCCTGAACGAAGTCGAATACAACGATGCGATGCCCATTGATGGCTATGGCCCCGGCTTCTTTCGGATTGGCGGGGAGCGGTTTGAGGGCACGGTCGCTGTCTTTGCAAGTGGCGTAAAGACTTGGGATGGCTTTTCCGATACGCAGACGATCATCGATCAGGCCGATACGATGGATGTGCTTTTTGTCGGCACAGGCGCCGAGATCGCGCATCTGCCCAATGATTTCCGCGTCACGCTGGAGGCGGCTGGGATCGGGGTAGAGCCGATGGCCTCACCCGCCGCATGTCGGACCTACAACGTGCTTTTGTCTGAAGGGCGGCGCATCGCTGTTGCCTTGCTGCCGGTCTGAATGCTGACAGTCCAGAACCTGACTTGCGCACGCGGCGGGATGCCGGTGCTGAGCGATGTCGGGTTTACGGTGGAAGCGGGGCAGGCGCTGGTCCTTCGCGGGCCGAACGGGATCGGGAAGACAACGCTCTTGCGGACCTTGGCCGGATTGCAGCCCACCATTGAAGGGGAAGTGGATTACCCAGAGGATCAGGGTGCCTATGCCAGCCATGCGGATGGCGTGAAAGCGGCGCTGACAGTCTTGGAGAATCTTCAATTCTGGGCGGATGTCTATGGACAGAGCGATGTAGCCGCAGATGTTTTGCCCGGCGGCACCGCCGGGCAGCCCCCGGCCGCCCCCCCGGGCGGGGGGTTCACTCCCACCCGCGGCCGGGGGCTGCCCTCCGTTCTTGATGCCTTCGATCTCGACGACTTGCGGAACCGCATGGGCGGCACCCTCTCTGCCGGGCAGCGCCGCCGCCTCGGCCTCGCGCGACTCGCGGTGATCGGGCGCAAGGTGCTTTTTCTTGATGAGCCCACAGTGTCCTTGGATCGTGCATCGGTGAGCCTCTTTACCGATTGGCTGAAGGCCCATCTGGCGGCGCGAGGCATTGCTGTCATCGCCACCCATATCGATCTTGGGCTGGACGCACCGGAACTGGACCTGACCCCATTCAAAGCCGCACCCGATATGGGCGGCGGCGCGGATGAGGCCTTCTTATGATCGCCCTTCTGCTGCGTGACCTGCGCCTCGCTGTCAGAGCAGGCGGCGGATTTGGCCTCGGCCTTGCCTTCTTTCTGATCGTCGTCGTGCTAGTCCCGTTTGGTGTGGGGCCGGAAACGGAACTTCTGTCGCGCATCGCACCGGGCATCCTCTGGGTCGCGTCTTTGCTGGCCGCGCTCCTCTCGCTCGACCGCATCTTTGCACTCGATTACGAGGATGGCTCGCTGGCCCTGTTGGCCACATCACCCTTGCCACTCGAAGGGGCGGCGTTGATGAAGGCGTTGGCGCATTGGATCACCACCGGTCTGCCGCTGACCATCGCGGCTCCTGCACTGGGGTTCCTGTTAAGCCTCGCGCCCGATGCCTATCTCTATCTGCTCATCTCGCTTCTGATCGGCACGCCAGCCCTGTCGATGATCGGCACTTTCGGCGCCGCGCTGACCGTTGGGCTGCGCCGTGGCGGGCTTTTGTTGTCATTGCTTGTCCTGCCGCTCTACGTCCCAACGCTGATCTTCGGTGCAGAGGCTGTAAGGCGTGGCGCTGATGGGCTCGACCCGACCGGTGCGCTGATCCTGCTGGGGGGCATCACTGCAGGGACATTCGCGTTGATGCCTTTCGCCACTGCGGCGACGTTGCGCATCAATCTGCGGTGATGGGGATTGAGCGTATGGCAGGGGAGGGCTAGATAACGGCCATGTCGATGTGGGAATACGCCAATCCGAAGCTCTTCATGGGCTGGACCCGTCCGGTTCTGCCGTGGCTCTTCTGGTCGGCGGGGCTGTGCCTTGCCGTAGGCCTTGTTTGGGGCTTTTTCTTTACGCCTAACGACTTCCGCCAAGGATCGACGGTCAAGATAATTTACCTGCATGTCCCATCAGCCCTGATGGCGATCAATGCATGGCTGATGATGCTGGTGGCCTCGATCATCTGGGTCGTGCGACGACACCATGTGTCGGCACTAGCAGCACGGGCGGCTGCACCTATTGGCGTCGTGATGACCCTTATCGCGCTCTTTACGGGCGGCATCTGGGGCCAGCCCATGTGGGGGACTTATTGGGCTTGGGACCCACGGCTGACATCCTTTCTGATCCTATTTCTGTTCTATCTGGGCTACATCGCCTTGTGGGAGGCGATTGAGAACCCCGACACCGCCGCGGACCTGACAAGCGTGCTTTGCATGGTCGGATCGATCTTCGCGATCCTGTCGCGCTACGCTGTGCTGTTCTGGAACCAGGGGCTGCATCAGGGGGCAACGCTGTCGCTGGACAAGGAAGAGAACATCTCGGACGTATTCTGGTTCCCGCTTCTGGTCTGCATCGCGGGGTTTGTCCTTTTGTTTATCGCCCTCGTCCTGATGCGCACACGCACCGAAATCCGCGCCCGCCGCATGCGGGCCTTGCAAGCGAGGGCGGCACGTGCCTGATTTGGGAGAATATGCGGTTGAGGTCCTGTCGGCCTATGCGGTCACGCTGGCGCTTTTGGCGATCCTGATCGGGCTCAGCTGGCGGCGCTATGCGCGGGTGAAGGCGGCATTGGAGGAGGTTGAACGGAATGGCTAAAATCTCGCCCCTAATGATCCTGCCGCCCGCGATCTTTGCGGCCTTTGCGGGGCTGGCGCTGGCTGGGATGATGCGGGATAACCCGGACGAGTTGCCCTCGACCTTCGTTGGTCAACAGGCGCCGCCGGTGCCGGTCGAGGCCGTTCAGGGCACAACGCAACTGACCGACGAGGACCTGCGGTCGGGCGACATCACCATCGTGAATTTCTGGGCCAGCTGGTGTCCGCCATGCCGGGCGGAGCATCCGAATCTCTTAGACCTAGAGGCGCAAGGCTACCGCATCGCGGGCGTGAACTTCCGCGACCAGCAAGAGCAGGCCTCGACCTATCTGGTCGATTACGACGATCCGTTCTTTGCCACTGGGTTCGATTTGCGAGGCCGGGTCGCCATCGACTGGGGCGTGACCGCCCCGCCGGAGACATTCATAGTGGACGGAGACGGCACGGTGCTCTACCGGTTTGTCGGACCGCTGGTTGGGTCAGATTATGAGCAGCGGTTCTTGCCGGAATTGGCGAAGGCTGTGGAGTAGTCGAAAATCGCGTGCCAATCTTGCGGATCACAGCCTGCTGAACATTTTGTCGATGGATAGTTGAATGCAGAAATCGTTGAAGTCTGCGGCAACATCCGGATAGTCATCGTAACCTACTCCAAACGCAACAAATCGTGGCCGTTCTTCATTTGTTGTGTCCATTAAGAAGCTTACACCCATATCATCGTCAGCAATGACGATATGGTTGAGGTTTGCTTTCGAACCCAGTGCGTCTCGATGAAATATGGTTTGCTGTACAACATCCATGAAAAAGTTGTTGCGATTACGATCCAAGCCGAAGATTTCAAATCCTTGGCCAACCATGGCTCCGTATTTTAATAGGAACTCGCGGTATACTGGTGGAAATTTCAACCGAAGCTCAACTTGTGCCGCCTCTATCTCTTCGGCGCGGGCCGCTTCGGCGATGTAAGTTGGGTTTGGCGGTGTCTCCGGGACGCCATTGTCAAAGTACCCACGGCCAACCACCACAGGCATTGTCATAATGCTATCGATTTGAAGATGCATGATGCCTTGGCAGATTTACAAATAAGTTGGACCCCGGCGTTTCCGCCGGGGCCATTTATCATCAAGCCGCTTTCGCCAGGTTCTGCAGCACGTAATGCAGCACGCCGCCGGATTTGATGTAGTCGATCTCGACTGCTGTATCGATCCGGCATTTCAGGGTGATGTCCTTAGTCGACCCATCTGCGAAAGTGATGTTGGCCGTCACCTCTTGCAGGGGTTTGACATCCGCCAGCCCTTCGATTGTCACCGTTTCCTCGCCTGTCAGGCCGAGAGATTTGCGGGTGTCGCCGCCGGTGAATTCGAACGGCACGACGCCCATGCCGACGAGGTTCGAGCGGTGGATGCGTTCGAAGTTTTCGGCGATGACCGCCTTGACGCCCAAGAGCGAGGTACCCTTCGCTGCCCAGTCACGAGATGACCCGGCGCCGTATTGCTCACCGCCGAAAACAACCAGCGGGGTGCCGTTGGCCTGATGCGCCATCGCGGCCTCGAAGATCGAGGTTTGCGCGCCGTCGGGCCCTTTGGTGTAGCCGCCTTCGACGCCGTCCAGCATCTCGTTCTTGATGCGGATATTGGCGAAGGTGCCGCGCATCATGACCTCGTGGTTGCCACGGCGGGAGCCGTAAGAGTTGAATTCGCGCACGGGCACCTGCCGTTCGATCAGGTATTTGCCGGCAGGCGTCGTGTCCTTGAACGAGCCTGCGGGGCTGATGTGGTCGGTGGTGACCATGTCGCCGAGGACGGCCAGGACCTTGGCGTTGACCACGTCTTTGATCTCGCCTGGTTCCTTGGACATGCCCTGGAAATAGGGCGGGTTTTGAACGTAGGTCGAAGTGGGTGGCCAGTCATAGGTTTCGCCGGTGGAGGTCTCCACCGATTGCCACTTTTCGTCGCCTTTGAAGACATCTGCATATTTGCTGATGAACGCCTCGCGGGTCACGGTTTTCTCAACCAGTTCGTTGATCTCGGCAGAGGTGGGCCAGATGTCTTTGAGGAACACATCATTGCCGTCCTTGTCCTGTCCCAATGGCTCGGTCGTCAGGTCGGTATCCATCGTGCCTGCCAGCGCATAGGCCACGACCAGCGGAGGCGAGGCGAGGTAGTTGGCGCGGACGTCAGGGCTGATGCGACCCTCGAAGTTGCGGTTGCCGGAGAGGACCGAGGTGGCGACCAGATCGCCCTCAGCAATGGCATCCGACAGTTCTTTCTGGATCGGGCCGGAATTGCCGATGCAGGTGGTGCAGCCGTAGCCGACGAGGTTGAAGCCGATCTTGTCGAGGTCGTCTTGCAGGCCTGCGGCCTCCAGATATTCGCTGACCACCTGCGAACCGGGGGCGAGTGATGTCTTAACCCAAGGCTTGCGATCCAGACCCAAGGCGGCGGCTTTGCGTGCCACAAGACCCGCGCCGATCATCACGTAGGGGTTCGAAGTGTTGGTGCAGGACGTGATGGAGGCAATCACGACCTTGCCGCTCTCCATTGTGTAATCCTCGCCCGCGACGGCGACTTCCTTGCCCATGGGGCGCTTGAAGGTCTCTTCCATTTCCTTCTTGAATGCCGCTTTCGCATCGGTCAGTGCCACGTAATCCTGCGGGCGTTTGGGGCCGGAAATGGCGGGCACGATGGTGCCCATGTCGAGATGCAGCGTGTCGGTGTAAACGGGGGCATAGTTCTCATGGCGCCAGAAGCCGTTTTCCTTGGCATAGGCCTCGACGAGCGCGATGCGCGCTTCATCACGGCCGGTGTTGCGCAGGTAGCGTAGGGTTTCGCCGTCGATGGGGAAGAAGCCACAGGTCGCGCCGTATTCGGGCGCCATGTTGGCGATGGTCGCACGGTCGGCAAGCGGCAGCCGGTCCAGCCCTTCGCCGTAGAATTCGACGAATTTGCCGACAACGCCGAGTTCGCGAAGCATTTCCACGACTTTCAAAACGAGGTCGGTGCCCGTCGTGCCTTCCATCATCTCGCCGGTCAGTTCAAAGCCGACGACTTCGGGGATCAGCATGGACACAGGCTGGCCCAGCATCGCGGCCTCGGCCTCAATCCCGCCCACGCCCCAACCAAGAACAGCGAGGCCGTTGACCATTGTGGTGTGTGAGTCTGTGCCAACGAGCGTGTCGGGATAGGCGACCTCTTCACCATTCTGGTCCTTGTCGGTCCAGACGGTCTGGGCGAGGTACTCCAGGTTCACCTGATGGCAGATGCCGGTGCCGGGGGGCACGACGCGGAAGTTGTTGAAGGCGCCCTGACCCCATTTCAGGAACTGGTAACGCTCCATGTTGCGCTCATATTCGCGGTCCACGTTCATCTGGAAAGCGCGGGGGTTGCCGAACTCGTCGATCATGACGGAGTGGTCGATGACCAGATCAACCGGGTTCAGCGGGTTGATCTGTTGAGCATCACCACCAAGGGCCACGATGCCATCACGCATCGCCGCCAAATCAACGACGGCAGGCACGCCGGTGAAATCCTGCATCAGCACGCGGGCTGGGCGGTAAGCGATCTCGCGCGGGTTCTTGCCGCCATTCGCAGCCCATTCGCCGAACGCCTTGATGTCGTCGACCGAGACCGAGAATCCGTCATCCTCGAACCGCAACAGGTTCTCCAGCACCACTTTCAAAGCGGCGGGCAGCTTCGAAAAATCGCCCAGACCCGCCGCCTCTGCCGCCGGGATCGAGTAGTAGGCAACCGACTGGTTGCCGACGGTGAGGGTTTTGCGGGTTTTGGCTGTGTCTTTGCCGACTGTGATGGTCATGGCTATCCCTTTCGTGGCTATGCAGACGAGACTTGAGGTGCTTCTGCACCAAGCAGAAAAAGCAATCAAGAGGCTCACGCAAGTTTCTGTATACCATTGCACACAATTTCTCACAAGCGTGATCATGACCCCCAATTGCAACATGACATAACACTCGCAATTGGTTGATTGGCTATTTCAAGCAAAGCTGCGTAAGCCTGTTGGGCAGTAGACCATCAGGACCTCCAATGCGCCATTTTCTAGCAGCCGTCGCGTTTTTCGGCCTCCTCCAAACGACCCAAGCCTTCGCACAAAATGGCCCCGTGGTGATCGAGCTTTATACGTCGCAAGGATGCTCGTCCTGCCCACCCGCCGACGCGATGTTGCATGATCTAGCAAAGCGCGACGATGTGATCGCGCTGGCATTGCATGTGGATTACTGGGACTACATCGGCTGGAAAGACAGTTTCGCACAGCCAGCCTTTACGGCGCGGCAGCATGACTACGCGCGTGCCGTCAATTCGGCGACTGTTTACACCCCGCAAATGGTGATTGGCGGTGTGGATCACGTGATCGGATCACGGCCGATGCAGGTGATGGACACGATCCAGGCGCATAGCGCCAAGGGCAATCCGGTTGCGGTGTCGCTGACGCGGCAGGGCGAACGCGTTCGGATCAGCGCGCAACCCGGCGGTGCAGGTGATTATGTGGTGCAGCTGGTCCGTTATACGCCGGAAGAGACGGTTGCCATTCGTCGCGGTGAGAATGCCGGACGCAACCTGAGCTATGCAAATATCGTGACGTCCTGGACGGTGCTGGACCGGTGGGATGGGCAGTCGCCGCTGAACCTTGTGGCACAAGCCGAGGGGGATGCGCCCGTTGCGGTCATCATTCAGCAAGCGACAAACGGGCCGGTCGTGGGTGCCGCTCAACTCCGCTGACGCACTTTCCAGCGACGGTGCACCCAAAACCATTGCTCGGGGTGATCTGCGATCCGCGCTTCGAGACGCGCTGTCATGGCAGTCATCATGACGTCCGGCTGGCCATGTGGAATGGGCTCTTCCACAACCACTTTGAACGACAGACCATCCGGTTGACGGATGCCAAAGTAGGGGATCACCAGCGCATCAAGCTTCAACGCGATATCCGCAGCGGATGTGGCCGTGCGGGCGGGTTGACCCAGAAAGGGTAGAACAATCCCGTTTGCTGACACGTCAAAAAGCAATGTGCCCATGCCCCCGGATTTCAGATGGCGGGCAAATCCCATTGTGCCGCGGCGTCCCTGAGCGAAGACGGGGCCGCCCCAGGATGTCATCGTCTTGGCGTAATGGTCGTTGAAATAGGCGTTCTGCATGGGGCGGTAGAGGCCGCCGATCACATTACCCATCCGGGTGAGCACCTGACGCGGGGCCTCGTGATTTCCAAAATGTGCGGTCACAAAGATAACCGGGCGTTTTTCTGCTGCTGCGTTGGCCAGAGGGTCAAGCCCGCTACCCGTCGGCACGATATCCGACAAGCGGGAGCCGAATTCGCGCCAGGAATAGTTCTCCATGATTGTGCGGCCAAAATTGTCGCAGCATCCTTCGGCAATTCTGCGTCTCTCTTCCGCTGGCATGTCAGGGTAGATCATCGCAAGGTTATCTTCAGCCCGTTTGCGGTAACCGACAAGCGGGCCAATGGCCCGGCGCAACGCGCGGCCCATCATGGGTACGCGTTTTTCGTAAGGCATGCGGCGCAGTCCACCAATCAGTGCGCGCAGCATACGGTCCGCGACCCAGTCTGCGGTGGAGCCTGTCGGGACGTCTTTGTCGGTCACGCGGATTCAGGTGTTTTCGCCAAACCCGTGCCGATCATGCTGTCGCGGGTGACAAGCTTGGCCAGATCATCCTCGGCCCAGCCATCCGTACCAGCAGGACGTGCCGGGATCACGATATAGCGCATATCTGCGGTGCTGTCGTGAACGCGAACTTTAGTGGTTTCGGGCAGGTTCACGCCAAATTCTGACAATACTCTGCGTGGCTCCTTCACCGTGCGGGACCGGTAGGCGCGCGATTTGTACCAGTCAGGCGGCAGACCAAGCAGGTTTCGTGGGTAGCAGGAGCACAAGGTGCAGACGATGATATTGTGAATGTCCGCCGTATTTTCCACCGCGATCAGGTGCATCGGGCCGATATCAAAGCCCATGTCGCGGGTTGCCGCACTCGCATCCGTTAGCAGGGCCTGGTGAAAGGTCGGATTGGTCCAGGCGCGGGCAACGACTGCAGCGCCATTGGCGGGCGACCGGCTATCCATCAGGTCGATCTGCGCGGCGATCTCGGCGGGCGTTGTCACGCCCTTCTCAATCAGCAATTCGCGGATCGCGATTTCCATCTGCTGCCAATAGGTTAGCGGGTGGTCGTTGTCAGCCCGGTATGGGTGGCCGGACGGCGACAGGTGCTCATGATGATCATGGGGCATGCGGGCTCTCCACCGGTTCCAGCCAATGGCCATATATTTCCGCGTCAATTGTATCGTCAGGTTGTGCCGTGTCCGGCCCCCAGATCTCTGCCATGGTGAAGCGTACGCGTAAAAGCGGCGCGGGCTTCGCGCTGATGCCATAGGCAAGCTGTTCCGGATTCTTGAAGTCGCCCAAGCGGCGCTCGACCCAACCCGTTTTACCGCGCAAATAAGCGGGCGTCCGGACATGGCCGGGAGGCATGTCGGCGCGGACCCGCATGAATTCTCGCTCAGCCATGCGCGGCATCGCCATATGTGGCACCACGCTTTGCCACCTCGGACATGCGTGCGCCAAGTTCAGCCGTGGTATAGATCCCGGCCTCGATCAGGTTCTGGTTCACCGACGCGATCCAGCGCTCGTAATATGTCATGGTCTCAAAGGCCTCTGGCCCCATATCTTCCAGCACGCGGCGCAGCCCATCGACGGTGAAATGGCCCTTGGAAGAGCAGATGACCATCAACGCATCCACTCGTTTTTCCCATAGCGCAAAATCGTGCTGTTCTTTGTCGATGGGGCCGGCAGACTGTCCGCCCATATCGTGCCATCGACGGCCGTCGTAAGGATGCAAATCGTCGCTCATGGCCCGAACGTAACAGATGGGCCAGCACTGTCTACGCGGTTTTAACCGTCATCCTCGGCCGCGTCGGGGTCGCGGAAGACGATCTTTCCGGCGTCGGCGAGGCTGCGGATTGTCGTTGTAACCTCTGACATCGCCGCCTCTGCATCCGCCTTTTTAACGGTGCCGGCGTCTTCTGCGTCGTCGCGCATTTGCGCCGCGATCCGTTGCGATACATTCGCAAGGATGAACTCTGCTGCGGCGCGCACATCCTCTTCGCCCGCCAACGCGCCGGACATCGCCCTGCCGAGAACGTCTGCCGGTACTTCGCGAATGCAATTGGGTATATCAATCGGTTTGATGCGGTGGGCGATGTCCTTGAAGGTAAAGATTGCCTTGCGGACATGGCCCGCAAATTCCGGATCGTCGTCGTTCAACCCCTCAAGCACGTCATCGCGCCTATCCGCGCGGGTCGCGTTCAAGATGTCGCCCAACCGCTGAACCGGTGCTTTCTCAAAAGCGCCGACGGCAATCTGCCCGTATTCGTCGGCGAGCGCCGCCCCGATCGTGCGTACCGCCTCAGACGAGGTGTGTTCGGTGCGCGACATGGCCAGGCTGATCCGTCGCGCGCGCTCGCCAGGGGTCTGGGTCAGCACATCTGCTGCTTTCGCGACGGTCAGCTTTGAGAGGGTGATCGCGCAAACCTCAATGCTTTCGGCCATCATGATCGTGACGAGCTTGTCGACCGGCAAGGCAGTGATGATGGGCCAGTGATCGCCGTTGCGTACATCCGCCGTCTGTTTGCGCAGCTTGTCGGCCAATTCGGGTGAAAGATGATCGGCCAAGGCGAGGATCGCACCGTCCCGGGTGCCGGGTGCGGTGAGCCCGATGGCCTCAACCTCCCCCAAAAACTCCTCCGCCACAGCGGCGACTGTGTCGCGGTCGAC
Organism: Cognatiyoonia sp. IB215446; assembly: GCF_033963825.1. Taxonomy (NCBI): domain Bacteria; kingdom Pseudomonadati; phylum Pseudomonadota; class Alphaproteobacteria; order Rhodobacterales; family Paracoccaceae; genus Cognatiyoonia; species Cognatiyoonia sp. IB215446. Next base: position 169,392 of record NZ_JAXBMD010000004.1, read on the forward strand.
AAGGCGAAGCGCGCCCAGTTCTTGCGTTAACAGTTCTTGAAGATGGACAGGCAGTTGCGACAAAGACAATTGGCTGCCATCACCCACAATCATCTGAACGATCATAGCAGCCTTGCGACGGCGCGACAACTGCGTGTGTGCATCAAGAGGAGCATGAATATTCATGCCCCATTCTTATGGTGGTTTGCGTAAATGAAGGGTTAGCCTGGACCCGTCAGGATCCTGGATGTGTCACCAGAATCGACATTTTTCTCAGCTGCGCAACAGTCTCATCCGAAAGGTGTGCTTGGCTCTGCGTCGATTCGTGTAAGGCGTTGAAACGCTTCGAGATATTTGTCACTTCGTCGTCTGTAAAGTCACGGTCACCCCGCGCGAAGCTGCCGACGCTCCTGATTCCATCCGTGACCCCGGTGGTTTCGTGTGCGCATGTTATACCGAATTTGATCCCATGCTGGTCGGCCAGATCCAGAACACCAGCCGGGTCATTGGCGCTCAGTTCGTTCCAGCGGATCGCCCCTGTGTTCTCAAAACCCCATGCCAAGGTGGGGTCGCTCATCAGAAGCCCTTTTTCCGCATAAAGGTCCAGCCATGTCTTGCTGTAGGTCTGGAACATGAACTTTGGCGTTGTGTATTCAATCTGTAAACCAATCGCATAGCCCGCAGGTGCCAGGTCGTTGAGCTCACCCAAGACCTCGCTTATCTCAATCTGGGTCGACGACATCACTACTACTCGCTTTCCGGTTGCCAAACTGGACGCTCTGCAAATAGAGTTCAGTTTAGCGTTGTCTATCGGCATAGTAGATATAAGAGTCAGGCCGAAACAAGAGCTATGTGCAGACGACGGCTCTTTGAGGGATATCAATGACGGCACTTCTTGGTCCAGATGACATCGCGCAGCTTGCGCCATCGGGCTATTACATCGCGTTGCGCATAGGTTTTGCGTTCCCGATGGAAGAGGTGAATGCTTTCCCCGAGGAGTGGATCAGCCACTATACCAAACAGCGATTTATGCTTTTTGATCCGATTGTTAGGTGGGCGTACAGTACAACAGGTACGATCCGATGGAGCGAACTTCCGCTTGACGATCCTAAGCGGATAATCGCGCAGGCCCAAACCTTCGGTATGCGTTATGGCGTCACCGTGTCACTGTTTGACAGTGGGGCGGATGCGCAGCGTTCATTCGCATCGTTCACGCGGTCTGATCGCGAGTATACCGACCTCGAAGTGAAACTTTTGAAGGCTTTTTTAACGCGACGTCATAGTGAGACGGCGCCGCCGACCAACCTCACTAAAGCCGAGCTGGAGGCTTTGGGCATGGTCAAGGATGGCAAGCGGTTGAAGGAGATCGCCTTTGAGTTGAGCGTCAGCGAGGGGGCTGTGAAACAGCGTCTCAAGAACGCCAAGCTGAAACTGGGCGCAAAAACAGGTAGTCAGGCTGCGGCACTCGCCAACCAATATGGCCTGATCTGAAACTTTACCTGATTTTTTTTCTCACATAGGAACAATTCGCGTTAATTTGTCGTTGTCTTGGTTAAGAAGACAATGAAACGGATGGACGGCGGACGCGTTTTCGTCTTTGGGTAGAAAGAAAATCGGTATGGAAAATATCACGTTTAATCTTGCGCAGCTGCACCGGTATGGCACTGCTTTTTATGAGTTTTTGGGTCTAAGAAAGCGATTCTTTGTCGATCAGTTGGGGTGGAGTATCCCACATGACGACGATGTCGAAATGGATCAATATGATAATCCGATGGCGTATTATTCGCTCGTGTTGCGCGATGGAGTTGTGGTCGGTGGCACACGTGCAATGGCGACAACGGCACAATGGGGCTCGCATACTTACATGCTGCGTGACGCGGTGGCAGGCAAGCTGATCGGCATTCCTCCTCATATCCTGCCGCGGGCGGAGGCCACCACTAATGTGTGGGAAATCACCCGCACTGTGATTTCGGATGAAGTGACAACGCATGCCGAACGGTCAGAGTGTCTGGCGCTCATGCTTGATGGTGCTGTCGATGTTGCACAAGAACAGGGCGCCACAGAACTGATGTCTTTGTCGCCGGTTGCGATGGTGCGGACGCTACGTAAACTTGGCTATGAAACACAGCGTATCGGTGAACCCTATCGCAACGCTGAGGATGGTCGGCTTTATGCTTGCATGAACATGCCGGCAAAGCGTCGTAAAGCTGCACCTGCTCTTGCCGCTGCCGCGCCAAAGCCAACCCATGCGATGGATCAGCGCGCTGTACATTCCCCATCCGCGATTTGATCGCGGTGTTCATGCCGGACTGCCCTCAAGCGTTTCGTCGATCGCTGTATTTTCGACGATGGCGAAACGCATTGCCTTGAGAGTTGCAAGTTGACGTAACGGAAAGCTGCCGTGGTGTGGGGCAAGTTTTCTGTTAGTGATCGCCAAAAACACGTGCGAATATCGTATCGACATGCTTGGTATGATAGCCGAGATCGAACTTCTCGGCGATTTCATCGGCTGACAAGGCGGCGCGGACATCCTCATCGGCCATCAACTCCGTCTGAAAGTCCGCCCCTTCTTCCCAGACCTTCATCGCGTTGCGCTGCACAAGGCGGTAGGCGTCTTCGCGGCTTACGCCCGCTTGGGTGAGCGCCAGAAGAACGCGTTGTGACATGATCAGCCCCCGGAACTTGTTCATATTCGCCAGCATGCTGTCGGGGTAGATCACCAGTTTTTCAATCACGCCAGCCAAGCGGTTCAGCGCAAAGTCCAGCGTCACAGTCGTATCCGGCCCAATCGCCCGTTCCACCGATGAATGGCTGATATCGCGCTCGTGCCAAAGCGTGACATTCTCCAATGCAGGTACGACCGACATCCGCACGAGGCGCGCCAGCCCGGTCAGGTTTTCGGTCAGGACCGGGTTGCGCTTATGCGGCATGGCCGAACTGCCCTTTTGCCCTTTGGAAAAGAACTCCTCGGCCTCAAGCACCTCGGTCCGCTGCATGTGGCGGATTTCGGTGGCGATGTTTTCGATGCTACTGGCAATCACGCCAAGCGTTGCAAAGAACATCGCATGCCGGTCGCGCGGGATGACTTGTGTGCTGATCGGTTCGGGTGTCAGGCCCATTTGCTTGCAGATATGTTCCTCAACCGACGGGTCGATGTTGGCAAATGTCCCAACCGCACCCGAGATGGCGCCGGTTGCGATCTCGGCGCGGGCATTGACCAGCCGCGCCCGGCCCCGGTCCATTTCGGCGTAGAACCGAGCAAAGGTCAGGCCCATCGTGGTTGGTTCCGCATGGATGCCATGGCTGCGCCCGATGCGGACGGTATCCTTATGCTCATAGGCACGCGTCTTGAGCGCTGCCAGCACCCGATCCATATCGGCGATGAGGATATCGGCGGCACGGACCAGTTGGACATTCAGCGTGGTGTCGAGCACATCCGAGGACGTCATGCCCTGATGGACAAAGCGGGCCTCATCATTACCAATGATCTCGGCTAGGTGGGTGAGAAAGGCGATCACATCATGCTTTGTGACGGCCTCAATCTCATCAATCCGGGCAACGTCGAATTCCACATCCTTGGCCTTCCAAACCGCTTCCGCATTTTCCTTCGGGATCACACCCAAAGCGGCCTGCGCGTCACAAGCATGCGCCTCGATCTCGTACCAGATCCGGAATTTCGTGGCGGGCTCCCAAATCGCGGTCATTTCGGGGCGGGAATAGCGTGGGATCATGAAAGGCACCTTTATCCGGGCTGGGCAGCAATTGCAGGTCGCGTCATAAGGGGGCGGGCCGGAACCCTCAAGGGAGAGATGACATGTTGGGCGCTGTCGATTTCATCGGCCAATGGCAGGTGCAGCGCGTGATCGATGATCGGTATGGCAGACAGCAAGGCGTGTTTGAGGGGATCTGTGTATTCTCTGAGAATGGCGCATCGCGGCTGGACTACGCAGAAGAGGGCCGGATCAGGATGGGGGCGGGGCCTGCGCTGACAGCGAACCGCCGCTATCTCTGGGCTTTTGGCTCCGAGAGGGTTGATGTGTTCTTCACCGATGGCGGTGCGTTTCACAGTTTCGTGCCAGCCAGGCAGGCGGATGGGACGGATCACCCCTGCGGTGACGACTATTATCGGGTCCAGTATGACTTCCGCCATTGGCCCGACTGGCAGGCGACTTGGCACGTGATGGGGCCGCGCAAGGACTATACCTCAACATCCCATTACAGCCGTGAGGCGCGATAGAACGCATCGCGGCGTTGGCGCTAACGCGCTTGCGCCGCGTTGCGGCATCGGGCAATAACCATGCAACGGAACACAACAGGGGAAGGCGACAGATGGCGCTTGCATTGAATGACAAAGTCCTGACAGAGGCATTTGGCCCATCCGAAGGCACCGCGCTTTGGATCAAGCAGGCGCTGATGGTGGCCTTCGGCATCGTGGCGCTTGCCATTCTGGCCAAAATCAAGGTTCCCGTGCCGGGAAGCCCGGTTGAGATCAGCATGGGGACCTTTGCCGTTCTTTCCATTGGGGCGGCATATGGTCCGCGGCTCGGGTTGACGACAATCCTGGGCTACATGATTATCGGCATGCTGGGCTTTGATATCTTTCAGAATTCAACGGCTGAACTGAATGGGCTGACCTACATGATGGGCAGCACCGGCGGATATCTGGTGGGTTATGTGCTTGCGACGCTGGCCCTTGGTTTTGCGGCCCGCGCGGGCTGGGACCGGTCGGTGGTGCTGATGGTTGTAGCGCTTCTGATCGCGAATGCGCTGATATACGTGCCCGGCGTGGCATGGCTGACGGTGCTGTACCCTGACAACGGCCTGACCTGGGCGGTTGATGTGGGTCTGACACCCTTCATCGTGGCAGACGCCATCAAGCTTGGATTGGTCGCACTTCTGATCCCGGCGTTCTGGAAGCTGGTTGGCAGCGCTCGTCAGTAAACGGCCACGACCTGAAGTTTCGAAAGGCGCTGCAATCCGCAGCGCCTTTTTTCATGCAAGCTGTGTGCTGACCTCTGAACTCCGCTCGAGCGTCTTGTGCACAGGGCACTTGTCGGCAATCTCCAAAAGTCGTTCCCGTTGCTCGTCGGACAGGTCACCCGTTAGGTGGATCATCCGCTGAAAGCGGTCGACCTTTGCGCCCGGATCCGCCGCGTCTGCGCCATGTTCCTTGGCGTGGGTGATGTCGACACTGACGCCTGTCAGTGGCCAGCCTTTGCGGCGGGCATACATGCGGATCGTCATCGCTGTGCAGGCACCCAACCCGGCAGAGACAAAGCCATAAGGGGTGAGCCCCCTGTTCGTCCCACCGAATTTCGCGGGCTCATCAGCGAAGACATGATGCGGGCCGGACTGGATGTCTTGCAGAAAGCCATTTGCATCAGCCTCTGTTACGCGCAGCACACCTTCGGGCACATCCGTGGGCTTGGGTGGTTCGGGCAGCTTGAGATACCGTTTCGACCAGGCGGCGATCACATCGGCGGCATATTCCGCATCTGCGGGGCGTGACACCAGATGATCGGCGTCGTCGAGTGTCACAAAGCTCTTGGGATGTTTGGCGGCTAGAAAGATGTCGGAGGCGTTTTCGACGCCCACTGTCGCATCGCGCGGCGCATGCAGGACGAGCAGAGCTGCTTTCAATTTGGCAATTGAGGATGTCAACGCCGCCTCAGACACGTCATCCACGAAACCCTTGCCGATGCGGAAGGGGCGACCGCCAAGGCTGACCTCGGCCACGCCTTTGTCGACAATCTCTGGCAGCGCTTCGGAGAAATTGTGCGTCACGTGACCGGGGTCGAAGGGGGCGCCTATGGTGACGACGGCCTTTATGCTCTCCATCATCGGTGCGGCCTTCAGAACCGCGGCACCACCCAGCGAATGACCGATGATCAGCGATGGTGCCATGCCGCGATCTTCCAGCGCCCGACACGCGGCGATGAGGTCATCCACATTGGATGTGAAGCTGGTATTTTCAAATTCGCCTTCCGAGTGTCCCAGACCGGTGAAGTCGAACCGCAGCACCGCAATACCCATGGCCGAGAGGCGCGCGGCGATGCGGCGCGCTGCGGTGATATCCTTGGAGCAGGTAAAGCAATGGGCAAAAAGTGCGGTGGCCAGATGCGGGCCGTCCGGCATGTCGAGACGCGCGGCGAGGGTGTCGCCCGCGTGGCCCTGAAATGTCAGCTTTTCTGTCGGCATGAGATCGCCTTTCGCGTTGTCTGCACAAATTCTGCGCAAGACATGGGCGAGGGTTGCAAACGAAACAACTCTTCTTGCAGGCAATCGCGGCAAGGTGAGACATGTTACTAGGATGAGATTTTTTCGGATTGGTTTGGGATTGGTGCTTGGATGCGCCGCTTTGGGCGTCTGGCTCGGCTTTGCGGGCGGGCTGCATCCGGTGGGGGACAGCGTGTCGCTTTTCCGGATCGTCCTGGGGCTTGTCTGCCTGCTGGGGTGCCTGTGGCAGATCGGTCTGATCTGGCGGGCCGCAATGGGGCTGACAGCCGCCGCGGCCTTGCTGACAACTCTGCCGCTGTTCTGGGGCAGCGGCGCTGACGGCGAGTTCACGGTCTATTCCAAGAACCTCTGGTATCGCAACGATCAGGTGGCGGCCGTCGCAGCCGATATGCGCGAGAGCGGGGCGGAGGTGATTGCCTTGCAAGAAGTATCGGGTCGCAATCTGCCTTTGCTTGACGCGCTCAGCGACACGCATCCGTATCAGCATCTTTGCCGGTTTTCGGGGTGGAGCGGGGTTGCCGTCCTATCAAAACATCCCATCACCGATCAAAACTGCTCGGATGGGCGTGGTCTTGCAGTTGCCCGCATCGACCGCGCGGGAGAGTATGTTTGGATCGGGTCGGTGCATCTGAAATGGCCGTTTCCTTACGCCAACGCGCATTCGTCGCGCGCGGTCGAAGAGGTCATCAATGGTCTTGACGGTCCGGTGGTGCTGGCCGGTGATTTCAACATTTTCCCATGGGCCAACAGCGTCCGGCAATTGCAACGGAGCGCCAATATGCAGGCCGCGCAACCGATCAGGCCGACCTTCTCGTTGCGGGGCACCCCGCTTTTTCTTGACCACGTTCATGCGCCTGGTGGCGGGTCCGCGACCTACCGTGACCTGCTTGGGTCTGACCACATGGGTGTGCTAGCGCAAGTAAGGCTCAGCCGGTAGTCGCGCTACAATCCCATCAAAGCCGGATCGTGCGGATACTTGGTGAGGTTTTCATACCCATCCTCGGTAATCAGCACCTGATCTTCCAGCTTGATTGAGAAATCACCACCTTCGGGACTGACCAGTGCCTCGACACAGAACACCATCCCGGGCTGCACTTCGTAGTCAAACGCACCTTCGACCCAGTTGTCCGGATAGGCGATCAGCGGCCATTCATCGCAAAGGCCCACGCCATGCATCAGGCAGCCATATTTCAGCTTTTGATACTTGTCGGGCAGGACATGAGTATTGTGGGTCAGGTCGTTGAACGAGACGCCGGGTTTGAGCATTTCCATATTCGCTTCGATATGTTCGACCCCGATTTTCATGGCCTCAATCATATCGGGCCGTGGTTTCTGATCCCCGATCCACCAGGTGCGGCTAATATCCACGCAGATGCCGTAAGAGCCAACAAGATCGGTATCGAAGGCCACGATCTCATTGTTCTGAACGATACGTGGCCCGCATTCCTGAAACCATGGGTTCGTGCGCGGGCCGGAGGTCAGAAGGCGGGTTTCGATCCATTCGCCGCCCCGCTTGATGTTTTCCGCGTGCAGGACGGCCCAGATATCGTTTTCCGACATATTGCCCTGTGGCACGCCGTTGCGCGCGGCATCTTCCATCGCGTAACAGGCAGCTTCGCAGGCATGCGAGGCACAGCGCATGGCGAGGATCTCGTCCGGGCCTTTGATGCTGCGTGCCTTTTCGGTCAGTTCCTCGCCGGGGAAGATCTCAAAGCCCGCAGCCTCCAACGCGCGCAGACCGTGCAGCATGGGTTTGTCGGCCCCAAGCCGCATGATCCCGCCGCCATGTTCGGTGATGAGGTCCCGCACCTCGGCTGCAAAGCGCGCCGCAGCGGCATGTAGCCCGTCGCCCCGGTCGAAATAGAAGAGGTCCGCACCCGTGCGCTGTTCATCGACCAGTGGGTTGAACTTGGTCAGGAACATGCCGTTTTTGTAATCCCAGACGACCATATAGCCGTCCGCACAGACCAGACAGGCGCGGAACGGGTTATGGGTGTTCCAAAGCTGCATATTGGTGCTGTCAGTGGCGTAGCGGATATTGAGCGGATCAAAAAGCAACACGCCCCCGTAGCCGCGTGCATTTACCGCATCCACCAGTCGCCGGTGGCGCCAGGCACGCATCGCAGGCAGGTTCGGCAGCGTCAAACCGGCCTCAGCCCATTCGCGAAAGGCAAGCTGCGTCGGCCCGATCTCGACCCGGTCCTGATTGTTCGGCGTGCCGTCCCCGAGTTCTGCACCACGGGTCGGGTCAATCTTGCGGGTGTCGCGATAATGCGTGTTCATCACTGGCTACCTTTCCCTCATGCGCATTCTGCGTGGGATGCGCCGCTGGTTCTGGCAGGAAAGCGACCTTTGCCTGTCTTGCAGGCGGCATGCGGGCAAGCCTTAGTTCGCCGTGAACAAACCACCACCGGATGTCAGAAAGTCATTGATGCCAAACGCGCCATCGAGCGCAATGACCAGAAAGTACAATCCAAACGCCGCGATGATTTGCAGCGCGATCCGCATCGGGCTATGACCACGTGCGCGTTCGCCGATCAACATCGCGCGTATCCGGTAATAGAGCGCTGCGGGGCCAAAGAGGTTGGCGGTCAAGGGTGTTTCGTTCAGCGCATCGCGTTCCGCCTCGCAGCCGATTTTTTCGCGGGCGCGCCGCTCGATTTCATCACTGTCACGGATTGGCCCTGTTTTCGCACCGGGCGGGACAGGCGGCTCGTAAGGTTGCCGCCAGGGCTTTTGGTCCGTCTTTGGGTCTGTGCGCTTGTTGGCTTTGTGCCGCGTATCGAGCGGGTGGAAATTGGCCATCAGAACAGAACCGTGCCGAGAAGGTAGATCAGCGCAATCGACCAGGCCCAGCCTAGACGGCGAAAGAGGTCCAAAACCAGCTGGAAGGGCCAGGGGACAAGCAGGCGCATTGCCAGCGGCATTTGCTGCGGCTTTCGCGGTTTGGCGTCGACCGTTTTGCGGACAAAGGCCTCAAGCTCGCTCGTGTTGTTGCCTCCCCAAGGATTTGTGGGCCTGCTGGATGCTGCGCGCTGAACGGGCGCGGGCGATTTCTTTGGCGTGGTGATGTCGGATACCGGCCTAGGCTTGCTTTTCAGCTTCTTTTTCGCAGACCCGGTATAGGCGGTCGAAGGGCCTTTGTAGCGGACGTCGATAGGATGATACTTTGGCATGCGTTTCGGCTAGGCGAGAATTGGGGCGTTTTTGCGACCGCTATGGTGGTTCGCGCAACGTAAGGGCGCAAGACGAAAAAAGGCGCCCCCGAAGGGACGCCTTTGACGATTGGTGCAGAGCCGGGTTCAGCAGCTGTAGTAAAGCTTGTATTCCATTGGGTGAGGGGTGTGCTCGTAGGCATAAACCTCTTCCCATTTCAGCTCCATGTAGCCTTCCAACTGGTCTTTGGTGAAGACGTCACCGGCCAGCAGGAATTCATGATCCGCTTCCAACGCTTCCAACGCTTCACGCAGGGATGCGCAGACCGTTGGGATTTCGGCGAGCTCTTCTGGCGGCAGATCGTAGAGGTCCTTGTCCGAAGACGCGCCCGGATCGATCTTGTTCTTGATCCCGTCAAGGCCAGCCATCAGCAGGGCCGAGAAGCAGAGATATGGGTTCGCCGCCGGATCAGGGAAGCGGGCCTCGACACGTTTCGCCTTGGGGCTTTCGGCCCATGGGATCCGGACGCAGCCCGAACGGTTACGGGCAGAGTATGCGCGCAGCACAGGTGCTTCAAAGCCTGGGATCAAACGCTTGTAGCTGTTTGTGGAGGGGTTGGTGAAGGCGTTCAGCGCCTTGGCGTGTTTCAGGACCCCGCCGATATAATACAACGCTTCCTGACTCAGGTCAGCGTATTTGTCGCCTGCGAAAAGCGGCTTGCCGTCTTTCCAGATCGACATGTTCACGTGCATGCCGGTGCCGTTATCGCCTGCGATGGGCTTGGGCATGAAAGTGGCCGATTTGCCGTAAGCCTGTGCTACATTGTGGATCACATACTTATACTTCTGCAGTTCGTCCGCTTGCGTGGTCAGCGTGTTGAAGATCAGACCCAGCTCGTGCTGGCACGACGCCACCTCGTGGTGGTGCTTGTCGACCTTCATGCCCATCCGCTTCATGGTGGAGAGCATTTCAGAGCGCATTTCCTGTGCGTCGTCGATGGGATTGACTGGGAAGTAGCCGCCTTTGACGCCGGGGCGATGGCCTGTGTTGCCCATCTCGTATTCGGTGTCGGTGTTCCAGGCACCGTCAAGCGCGTCCACTTGATAGGACACTTTGTTCATCGACACGCTGTAGCGGACGTCATCAAAGACAAAGAATTCAGCCTCGGGCCCGAAATAGGCGGTGTCGCCGATACCTGTAGACTTCAGATAGGCCTCGGCCTTAACAGCTGTACCGCGCGGGTCGCGCGCATAAGCCTCACCGGTGTCGGGCTCAACGATATTGCAGTGAATGCAGACGGTCTTTTCCGCATAGAAGGGATCGACATATGCGCTTTCAGACTGCGGCATCAGCTTCATGTCGGATTGGTCAATCGATTTCCAACCCGCGATGGACGAGCCGTCAAACATAAAGCCTTCTTCCAGAAAGTCCTCGTCAACCAGATCAGCCATCACCGTCACGTGCTGCAGCTTGCCGCGCGGATCTGTGAAACGAATGTCGACATAATCGACCTCTTCGTCCTTGATCAATTTGAGAACGTCTTTGTTGTCCATATCAGTTACCTTTCCTTCCAGAATTTTGTTGATGTGGGGCGGGGGCCGATGCCCTTGTCACATGTCAGGCGCGCCACGGTTGCGCGCCGGTGTTGGATTACAGCGCGTCGTCGCCGGTTTCGCCTGTGCGGATGCGGATCGCGTGTTCGATAGGCGAGATGAAGATCTTGCCGTCGCCGATCTTGTCGGTTTTTGCAGCACCGATAATGGCGTCAACGGCGCTGTCGACCTGATCATCGGCAAGCACAACTTCGATCTTCACCTTTGGCAGGAAGTCCACCACATATTCAGCGCCGCGATAGAGCTCGGTATGGCCTTTCTGGCGTCCAAACCCTTTCACCTCAACGACGGAGAGCCCTTGCACGCCAACCTCTTGCAGGGCCTCTTTGACCTCGTCGAGTTTGAACGGTTTGATGATCGCTTCGATTTTCTTCATGCGCCTGCGACTCCCCCTCTTTGATGTTTCGCCAGTGGTCAGACCATTTCTCTTGCAAAGGGACAATTCGTCGCCGAACCTTCCTCTGTGCCGGTCTGGGGAAAGGGTAGTGTTTGCCTAATTTTTGCGCAACACGCTTTCGGATCGGGCATTTGGCGAACTTGGGGTGCTGAAACCATGACCGAACTACTGACCGCTGCCCAAATGCGCGCCATTGAACAGGCCGCAATCGAGAGCGGAGAGGTCACCGGACTGGAGCTCATGGAGCGCGCCGGACAGGGGGTTGTGGAGGCGATTTTTGAAGAATGGCCGGAGCTTGCCGAGGGGAGCCACCGGGCAGTTGTTTTGTGCGGACCGGGGAATAATGGCGGCGACGGTTTTGTCGTGGCGCGGCTTTTGAAAGAGGCAGGGTGGGCGGTGGAGGTGTTTCTTTATGGGGATACAGAGAAACTGCCGCCGGATGCGCGGGTGAATTATGACCGGTGGTCGGAGATAGGGGGGATCAAGAAACTAGAGAAAAACTTCCGGCCAACATCCTGCGACATTGTCGTGGATGCGGTCTTTGGAACTGGCTTCTCCAGACCTTTTGACGAAAACCTAGGATTTGCCCTTGCTGGCCTGGCGAAGGTCAATCTTCCATTCAAAGTCGTGGCAATAGACGCTCCTTCCGGTATGTGCCTGGACAGTGGAAGGCCTATTGGCATGTCCTTAAGGGCTGACCTTACTGTAACTTTTCACAGGCAAAAATGCGGCCACTACTTGGGACTAGGGGCGAGAGACTGTGGGCACGTGGAGATAAGGGACATCGGGTTAAACGCCCCGCTGTTTCACAGTGTCGAGGCTTTGATTTCTGCGATTAACGATAAGACCTCGCAAGAGTATCGCGCGATGGATCGGCGAGCATCAGCAAAAGGGGCCAGCGGCAAAACCGTGCATTTGATTGAAGGCTTTGATCCTCGACGCGTTCATAAGACTACCTTTGATACGGTGAGTGCTAAGCAGCCATCGCACCATAAATACTCTCACGGCCATGCGCTCATCCTCTCCGGCGGTGTTGGCAAAGGCGGCGCCGCCCGACTTGCCGCCCAAGGCGGTCTCCGGGTCGGTGCCGGGGCAGTAACTGTAGGGGCGCCGCCCGCTGCAATGATTGAAAATGCGACACAGTTGAATGCGATTATGCTGACGGCTGTGAAAGATGCGGATGATCTGACTGGCATCTTGGAAGATGACCGCGTCAATGCGCTTTGTATCGGTCCTGGTCTGGGCCTGAGCGAAGAAAGCGCGGGCCTCGTAGAGGCGGGCTTGATGAGCGGGCGGGCGGTTGTGTTGGATGCGGATGCGTTGACGCTCATCGGACGCGATGCGTCTCTCTTCGCGGCACTTCATGAGGAATGTGTGCTGACGCCCCATGCGGGGGAGTTTGCGCGGCTGTTTCCTGATATTGCTGAGAAACTGGATGCGCTCGCGACGACAGGCCCGGCTTACTCCAAAGTGGATGCAACGCGCGAGGCGACAAAGCGTGCTGGCTGCGTGGTGCTGTTCAAAGGTCCGGATACTGTTATCGCGGACCTTTCCGGTCGCTGTTCGATTAATGCGTCAGTTTATGAGCGATCTGCGCCTTGGCTTGCCACTGCTGGATCAGGAGATGTCCTCGCCGGTTTCATCACGGGCCTACTTGCTCGCGGGTTACAGCCCATGCAAGCCGCCGAAACAGGGGCGTGGCTGCATACGGAATGCGCGCTCAGCTTCGGGCCGGGGCTGATCGCCGAGGACCTGCCCGAAGAACTCCCCAACGTCTTTCGTAAACTGGGGCTTTGAGCCGCATTTTCCGCTCGCATCGCCCAAAAACCTTTGCTAGAAGCCCCGCAACATCGGGGCAGGCGCAGGCTTGCCCCTTTTAGATCATGCGGGTGTGGCGAAATTGGTAGACGCACCAGATTTAGGTTCTGGCGCCGCGAGGCGTGGGGGTTCAAGTCCCTCCACCCGCACCAAAATAACGAAGGACGGATAGAGAGATGCAGGTCACCGAGACCCTGAACGAAGGCCTCAAGCGCGGTTACGCGATCACGGTCACTGCGGCAGAGCTTGATGCAAAGGTCGAAGAAAAGCTCAAAGAGGCGCAGCCGACTGTCGAAATGAAGGGGTTCCGCAAAGGCAAGGTGCCGATGGCATTGCTGCGCAAGCAATTCGGGCAGCGTCTGATGGGTGAATCGATGCAGGAAAGCATTGATGGCGCCGTTTCCAAGCATCTGGAAGAAAGCGGTGACCGTCCGGCGGCGCAGCCTGAAATGAAGATGACCAACGAGGATTGGAAAGAAGGCGACGACGTAAATGTCGAAGTCTCCTACGAGAAGCTGCCAGACATCGCTGAGGTCGATTTCTCCAAGATCAAGCTTGAGCGGATGGTCGTGAAGGCCGATGAGGATTCCGTAAAGGAGGCGTTGGATAACCTCGCCGAAAGCCCGCAGGCCGTCACATACGAGACCAAGAAAGGTGCCGCCAAGAAAGACGATCAGGTCGTGCTTGATTTCGTTGGCAAGGTTGATGGTGAAGCTTTTGAAGGTGGCTCGGCCGAGGACTACCCGCTTGTTCTGGGGTCAAACTCTTTCATTCCCGGTTTTGAAGATGGCCTTCTGAAGGTCAAAGCGGGCGACGAAAAGGACGTTGAGGTCACGTTCCCCGAGGATTATCAGGCCGAAAACTTGGCCGGGAAAAACGCCGTTTTCTCTTGCACGATCAAAGAGGTGAAGGGCCCCAAAAAGCCGAAGATCGATGATGATCTGGCCAAGAAGTTCGGTGCTGACGATCTTGAAGCGCTCAAAACGCAGATCACTGAGCGTTTGGAGGCCGAGTATACCGGTGCCTCACGCGCTGTCGCCAAGCGGGCGCTGCTTGATGCGCTGGATGCGGAAGTGGCCTTTGACTTGCCGCAATCACTGGTCGATGCAGAATCCAAGCAGATCGCACATCAGCTCTGGCACGAGGAAAACCCTGATGTTGAGGGCCACGATCATCCGGAGATTGAAGCAACGGATGAGCATGTGAAACTCGCCGAACGGCGTGTGAAGCTGGGGTTGCTTCTGGCGGATATCGGCCAGAAGGCGGACGTCAAAGTGACCGATCAGGAGATGACGCAGGCCATCATGAACCAGGCGCGGCAATATCCGGGGCAAGAGCGTCAGTTCTTTGAGTTCGTGCAGCAGAACGCGCAGTTCCGGCAGCAGGTGCAGGCGCCGCTCTTTGAAGACAAGGTGGTTGACCACATTTTTGAACAGGCCAATGTCGCTGAGAAAGACGTTAGCAAAGAAGATCTTGAGAAAGCTGTCGAGAAGCTTGAAGAGGAATAAAGTCACTACACAGGCGGCAACAAAGGGCACCCGGTGGGTGCCCTTTGTTTTAGGGAAGGAACGGGTATTTTAATCAGTCTTTCAAAGGCGATACCGGTTTGTCGCCCTAGGGGTGGGTCGGCCCGCCTGAATGATGGCGGGCCTTTGCCACTCTGTGGAATAATTAACTTGGTCGTCTGTCCTCGCAATATCGAGGCGCTGTGTACTAAGAATGTCCATAAGTTACCGTAAGGTTAACGAAGCCACTGTGCGGATTATCACAAACAGCCAAAAAAGTGCTTTGACTTGCCAAAGAGACCGACCGGCGTAACTCAATGCAATGAGCGATCTTCCCGATATTGCCCTGTCCGTTCGCCAGCCTTGGGCGTGGGCCATCGTTGCCGGTTACAAGAAGATCGAAAACCGGTCCGCCGGTGCGATCCGGGCGGGCGGGATGACGTGTCGGCGCATCGCGCTGCATGCGGCGACGGGCATGAAACAGGATGAGTATGATTGGGGTGCTTGGCGGCTGGACAAGCACGGTGTGCGTTGTCCGCCCCCCGATGAGCTGATCCGCAGTGCGATCATTGGTGCGGTGGATGTGGTTGATATCGTTTCAGAATCTGACAGCGAATGGTTCGGCGGAAAGATGGGTTTGGTGCTGGAGAACGCAGTGATGTGTGATCCCGTGCCAGCCAAGGGTGCGTTGGGGTACTTTGTGTGGGAGCGGGCCGAGGATTTTGCGCCTGTGAAACCCTGGATGGTGAAGTGGGGTGGTGATGCGGCGAGCCTATTTGAGGATCTGGCCCCTTCTTGGGAGAGGGCTCCAAAGCGACCCTTCTAGGCGGCGTGGCCTCCCGTGGAGCATCAGGACAAAAAAAGCCGCCCTGTGCCGGGCGGCCTTGTATTTCACACCGATGTCAGACGTTTAGTCTTCGTCGTCTGCTTGTTCAGCTGTCTCGTCCGACGGCGTTTCAACGCCAGCCGCCTCGGCCAAGTCAGCATCGTCAGAGGCGGCTGCGCCGATATCGTCAAATAGTTCTTGAATTTCGAACTCTGCAGCGGCTTCCTCTTCGGCGGCCAGTTCAGCGATGGATTTGCCGGCTTCCTGCAATTCCGCCTCTTCGACCGAGCGAGCAACGTTCAGTGTGATGGTCGCTGCGACCTCTGGGTGCAGGTTGATCGTGACGTCGTGCAGGCCCAGTTCCTTAATCGGGCCGGTCAGGACAACCTGTTTCTTGTCGATAGAAAAGCCAGCCTCTGTCGCGGCTTCGGCAGCGTCGCGTGTGGTGACAGAGCCGTAAAGCGAACCGGCGTCAGAGGCAGAGCGGATGACGATGAACTTCTGACCGTCCAGCTTTGCAGCCAAAGCGTCAGCTTCTTTCTTGGTCTCAAGATTGCGGGCTTCCATCTGGGCCTTTTCAGCCTCGAAGCGTGCCATGTTGGCCGCGTTCACGCGCAGCGCCTTGCCCTGTGGCAGAAGGTAGTTGCGTGCGTAGCCTTCCTTTACCGACACAACTTCGCCCATCTGGCCCAGCTTGGCGACGCGTTCCAGTAGAATGATATCCATGGGATGTTCCTTACTTTACGGCGTAGGGCAACAGGGCAAGGAACCGGGCACGCTTGATCGCCTGGGCGAGCTTGCGCTGGTTCTTGGCACCAACTGCGGTGATACGGGCAGGGACGATCTTGCCGCGCTCTGAGATGTAGCGCTGCAGCAGTTTCGTGTCCTTGTAGTCGATCTTGGGGGCGTTATCGCCCTCAAACGGATCGGACTTGCGACGGCGGAAAAATGGTTTTGTTGCCATGGTTTGTGGTCCTTTCCTGATCTGACTTAACGACGCTCGCGACGGCTGTCGCGGTCTTCACGTTTCTGCATCTGAATGGAAGGGCCTTCGTCATGTGCGTCGACCTTGATGGTCAGCACACGCATCACGTCTTCATGCAGACGCATCAGGCGCTCCATTTCCTGCACGGCAGGGGCAGGTGCATCGGTCCGCATAAAGGCATAGTGGCCTTTGCGGTTCTTGTTGATCTTGTAGGCCATGGTCTTCACGCCCCAATATTCGTTCTCCAGCATCTTGCCGCCGTTGTCGGCAAGAACGGTTCCGAAGTGTTCGATGAGGCCTTCAGCTTGCGTGTTGGACAGGTCCTGACGCGCAATCATGACATGCTCGTATAGCGGCATGTTAACTCCAGTTCATATATCGGCGCATTTCAAAGGATGGGCGGTTGACCCCGGGCGTCCCATCCACGAGAGACTGCGCAGTTCATCAGATTGCCCGCGGGATACGGCCTTATACATAGATGCCGCGCTCTTGCAAGCCTTGCCGTGACGTGCGCGTGAGTCCGTTTGGCAACAATCCCAGATTTCTTAACGATGCCTTGAGCTTGCCCATATATTGCCGGGTTTATTGTGCAACAAAACAGCATCGAGCAAGGAGAATGCACATGGCCGACATGCAAGCATCAGTGGTGGGGTTTCAGGATCAGCTCGCCAAACCGTCCAGTTTTTCGGTTGAAGATACCTACTGGGGTTACATTGTGCGTGCCGGTCACGGCCCATCGCTGGGTGTGGTCGTTGCGCAGGCGGTTTGCTTTTTCTTCGGTGTTTGTTTGCTGACCGCTGCGGTGGGTATTCTGATTTTGCCTGCGCTCTTTTTCGATGGTGGCATTGGCACGATGCGCCTGGGTGCCGCCGCACTCTTTGGCGGTGCTGCCGCTTACCTTTTGTGGTTTGCGAGCCGTGGCACACAGGCCGAAGTGCATGTCGATACAAGCGTCGGCGAATTGCGCGAGGTGATTTGCAACCGCGCAGGCAAGCCCACGACCGTGGGCGCCTATGGGTTCGACACGATCAGCGGGGTGTACCTTGACACCGATGAGGCCAACAACAAGGCCGTGCTGACCGTGCGGTATCGCAATACATCGCAAAGCGTGATGGTTGCTCAAGGGACCGAGGCACAATTGGTTGGATTGCGGGATCGTTTGGCAAGCGACCTGATGGTCACGCCGACAACAACAGAGCACGCGGCCTGATTTCGCCCGATCTGTGGCGTTGAACAGAATTTGTTCAGATTTGTAGAGTTGCGCAATTTGTCGCAGCGCTATTTGTGTGGGTTACGATTGCAACCCACGCAAGGAGCCCACAATGAACTACGCATGCGCCGCAGCCGTTTTGGCCGCAACAGCACTGGCAACGCCAGCATTGGCCACGGCAGAGGATTACATCCTGGACGCCAGCCATAGCCAAATCATGTTCACCTATAACCATCTTGGTTACTCGACGACTTACAACATGTTCTCCGGTTTCGAGGGTGAGATTTCCTTTGATCAGGAAGACCCTGCTGCCTCTTCCGTCAGCGTCTCTTTCCCCGTGCGCACCATGTTTACCGGCTGGGAAGCACGGTTTGACCACTTCATGGGCGACGATTTCTTTGCTGCCGCCGAAGATGAGATGGTCACGTTTCAGTCGACCTCGATTGAAGTGACGGGCGACGACACGGCG
This sequence comes from Cognatiyoonia sp. IB215446, assembly GCF_033963825.1. Taxonomy (NCBI): domain Bacteria; kingdom Pseudomonadati; phylum Pseudomonadota; class Alphaproteobacteria; order Rhodobacterales; family Paracoccaceae; genus Cognatiyoonia; species Cognatiyoonia sp. IB215446. The sequence continues at coordinate 187,587 of NZ_JAXBMD010000004.1, forward strand.
CTCATCACTGGTGATCTGACGCTGAATGGTGTGACGCAGGCTGTTGTTCTGGATACCAAGCTGAACCAGGTCGGCATGCATCCGATGGCCGAGAAACCCTGGGCGGGCTTTGATGCGACCACGACTTTGCTCCGCTCTGACTTCAATGTGGGCGCGTTTGCCCCATTCGTCAGCGACGAGGTTGAGGTGCAGATCTCCATCGAAGCGATGCAGGCCGAGTAGCCTGACAACAGGATGGTTTGAGGGGGCGGTTGCAATGGCAGCCGCCCTTTTTTTTTACTCCGTGGCGCGTGTTGCGGTCAGACTTATGCTGATCCCGACCCCAAACCCAAGATTGGATTCGTCTGTGACGCTGTTGCCAATGGCAAATTCGCGACGGTCAAGCGCCACGATGCCCGTCATGACGGCTGTGTCGCCGTCCAATGTCAGCGCGAAGGGCAGGGTGACTGGCACGGTGCTGTCCTTGATTGTCAGTGTGCCGTCCGCGACATAGTCGGTTTCACCGCGTGTGATCTCTGCGCTGAAGGTCGCGGTGGGAAAGGCCTCGACGTTGAAAAAATCTGCCCCCATGGCCTGCCCGGTGACGGAGCCAAGCTCAAGCGATCCGATGGCGATGGTTGTCGTGACATCTCCTAAAACACCTTCGGCTTCCGGGTCGAAGGTGATGGCGGATGTCCATTCATTGAAGGTGCCAGTCACCTGACTGCCAAACTGGGTCACCGTGATTTCGAGGCTGCCCTCGGCGACCTGCCAATCGGATGAAACCTCTTCCAGTGCTACTGTGGCATCCACGGTTTCATGATGTGTGTAAAGGCCAGCCATGGCGCCGCCGCCGGTGGCAAGCACATAGATCGCGACGGCGGCAGTCGGCGCAGTCAGCGACTTTGGGTTGGCAGGCACGTCCGGCGCCTCGGCATTGCCGAACCACATTCGCCGCATGGTCGCGTCTTTATCGACGATCTGGTGTTTCAGTGCGCCTGCGATATGCAGCAGGATCGCGCCCACCATGATCTTGCTCCAGACCCAATGAAGCCCGGCGAAAAGCTCGGAGACGCCTTCATCCTTAGGCACAAGCGGCAAGCCCTGACCGATGGGCAATAGGATCGGGGCAAAACCGGCAGACGCGGCATGGTGTATCCATCCGGTGAGTGGCACCGCCACCAGCGAGATGTAAAGGAGCCAATGCACCATCTCGGCAAGCTTCGTCTCTAAAGTCCGTTCGGGGTGAAGCGAGCCGGGCTTGGGCTGCCCAAGTGCCCAGAGGATCCTCGCGAGTGCCACGGCAAAAACCAGAACGCCAAGTGTTTTGTGGAAAGAGAAAAGCTGCGCCTTGAATGCGAGCTGATCATTTGTTTCATAAGGCAGCCGGTTCGCCACCACCCCCAGGATGATCGCGGTGATGATGAGAAGTGCGGTGAGCCAGTGAAAGGTTTTGGTCACCGTCCCATATGTCGTGGTGCTGTTTGTCGCTGCCATCGTCTGCTCCGATATCTGAGTTCAAGGCTAACTCTCTTGTGATACGAAGCAAGCCTCAGCTTTATTCGCAGAGGCACAGAGATTGTGCAGATATGAAAAATGCCCAGCTTGCTTGTCGCGGGCTTGCGTCCGCGTTAAGCGAGGGCAAGCAACGAAGAAGTGGGGGACAGATGCGGGCATTCGTATTTCCGGGACAGGGTGCGCAGGCAATCGGGATGGGCAAAGCCTTGGCTGACGCCTATCCAGCTGCAAAAGCTGTGTTCGATGAGGTGGATGATGCGCTGGGAGAGCCGCTGTCAAAGCTGATCTGGGAAGGCGAACTGGCCGATCTGACGCTGACAGCGAACGCGCAGCCCGCATTGATGGCGACCTCGTTGGCGGTCATGCGGGCGCTGGATGCCGAAGGGGTCAAGGTGACATCTGCATCTTTTGTTGCAGGCCATTCGTTGGGGGAATACTCCGCGCTGGCCGCTGCTGGTGCGCTGAGCATCGCAGATACTGCGCGTTTATTGCGGGCACGCGGCACCGCAATGCAAGAGGCCGTGCCTGTTGGTGTCGGAGCCATGGCGGCCCTGTTGGGGCTCGACTTTGAGACGGTGCGCAGCGTCGCCGAAGATGCCGCGCAAGGCGAGGTCTGTGAGGCCGCGAACGACAACGATCCGGCACAGGTCGTCGTTTCGGGTCATAAGGCTGCGGTTGAACGCGCGGTGGAGATCGCCAAGGCAAAGGGTGCCAAACGCGCGGTCTTGCTGCCGGTCAGCGCCCCATTCCATTGCAGCCTGATGGCACCGGCCGCAGAGGTCATGGCGACAGCACTTGAAGCGGTCGCGATTTCGGAGCCTGCGGTGCCGGTTGTGTCCAATGTCAAAGCCGAAGGCGTGACGGACCCCGATGAGATCCGCGCGCTGCTGATCCAGCAGATCACAGGCTCTGTCCGGTGGCGCGAATCCGTGGCCTTTATGGCGGCGCAAGGCGTTACGGATGTCTTCGAGATTGGAGCGGGCAAGGCGCTGTCGGGCATGGTGAAGCGTGTTGATCGTGCGTTGACGGCTACCGCTGTCAGCACGCCGGATGACGTGCAGGCGTTGGCCGCAAAGATCAAAGAAGAGACTTAAGGAAGGGCAGGGACATGTTTGATCTGACAGGAAAGAATGCGCTGATTACTGGAGCATCCGGCGGTATTGGCGGCGCAATTGCGAAGGCGGTTTATGATGCCGGGGCTTCGGTTGGCCTGTCGGGCACGCGGGTCGAACCGCTTGAGGCATTGGCCGCGAGCCTTGGTGAGCGCGCCCATGTCCTGCCATGCAACCTGAGTGATGCAGAGGCGGTGAACGCGCTGCCCAAACAGGCCGCCGAGGCGCTCGGCTCGGTCGATATCCTTGTGAACAATGCAGGCATCACGCGCGACAATATCTTCATGCGGATGTCGGACGAGGAATGGGCGAGCGTGTTGGAGGTTAATCTGACTTCCACCATGCGGCTTTGCAAAGGTGTGATCCGCGGGATGATGAAATCGCGCTGGGGTCGTATTGTGAATATCTCATCGGTTGTCGGGGCGACGGGCAACCCGGGCCAGGCGAATTACGCAGCCTCAAAGGCGGGGATGGTCGGCATGTCAAAGTCGATCGCTTATGAAGTGGCGAGCCGGGGCATCACGGTCAATTGCGTGGCACCCGGCTTTATCACCACAGCCATGACCGACAAGCTGACCGAGGATCAGAAGGCGGGAATTCTGGCGCAGGTTCCGGCTGGCCGAATGGGCGATGCGGATGAGATTGCGGCGGCGGTCTTGTACCTTTCCAGCACGGAAGCAGCTTATGTTACCGGTACCACCTTGCATGTGAATGGTGGCATGGCCATGTTCTAAAACTGCGGTGTGAAACCGTTTGCCTATGTGGAATTCTCTGTTATAGGCCACGCAGATTTGCCGGAACGCGGTTGTGACGCAGCGTCACACGCAATAAGCGCAGATTGGCAAAAGCCCCATATCAGCGGGCGTGAAGAACGGGCATGCGCCCAAGGTTAAATCGGGCCTGAGCCCAGAAAGACATGAGGAATTGATATGAGCGACGTTGCAGACCGCGTGCGCAAGATTGTTGTTGAGCATCTTGGTGTTGAAGAAGACAAAGTGACGGAAACTGCGTCTTTCATTGATGATCTGGGCGCTGACAGCCTGGATACCGTTGAACTCGTCATGGCGTTTGAAGAGGAATTTGGCATCGAGATTCCTGACGACGCCGCCGAGACCATTCAGACATTCGGTGATGCGGTCAAATTCATCGACGGCGCACAGTAAGCGTCTAGAATTTTTGACTAGGCGGCGTCCAATTGGGCGCCGCTTTGCTTTTGTCGTGTGGCGCCCTTTTTCGTGCGCACCTCCTGAACCACATCGAGGCTGACGCTGCGCTTGAATTGTACGCCAGTATAATGTGCATTCGTCCACATCACGCTGGCTGAAACCCAATCATCTCCAATCAAGACATCGAGCGCCGTGCCTTTTGACGGTGGCACATCCTGACCATGGCGCAGTTTGGTGCCGTAGCAGTTGATGTCGATCAGTCGTCCGGATCGTGTTGCATTGCCGAGCCGATAGGCCGTCTTGTACGTCACTGCATGACGTTTCGCGCGGCGTTTCCGGCGCACAGAAAAGCGGTGCCAAAGCCGGATGATGACAAGGGTGCTCAGGCCAATGCTCGTGAAGAGAAACAGGTTGGTCCAACTGATGAGTTGCTCGGCGGCTTCGCGGATGATCTCGACGGCATCATCATCAGAGGTGTCAGTGATTGCGATTGCAGCGGCATCTTCGGCTGCCGCAATCTCTTCTGCGGTGCAGCGCAGGTCGACCAGATACGAGCGGACATTGGCAAGGTTGGTGCGCACCCGCGATGTGAAATGCGGTGCAACACTGTTGGGGTCATCGAGGCTGGCCAGTTCCAGCAGTGCACGCGTGTTTTGCAGAAAGCGCGTGAAGGTGTTTCCCTTGATGGCCAGCGCATTGCTTTCGACCGCCTCAAGCGCTGCTCGGTCGCTGATATCGCTGACGGTGTTGCGCAACATGCGGATGTCATCGACAAACATCACTGAGTCTGGATTTCTGGCGAGACGGGTCTGGATGCCGTGCAAACGGTCAATGTCGGCGATGACAAGGCAACCTTGTGAAGCCGACTGCGCTTGCGCGCCGGTGGCTAGGCAAATCGCAAAGGCGCAGGCCAGCAGGCGCACTCGACATCCCTTCTTTCACTGAGACCTGATGATAAGCGCGCGCCGCTTAAGCATTCATGAAGTGGCGTCAGGTTGCCGATGACAGCGTATTGGCTGCCCTTGCTCCTTCCTGCGGGCCTGGGGTATCAGTAGTGCAAATACGCCAAGAGGTGAGGGCAGGAAATGCGTCGCGTTGTAATCACAGGCCTGGGGTTGGTCACACCCCTGGCAGATGGTGTTGAGCATAGCTGGAGCCGCATTCTGGATGGGCAGTCCGGCGCTGGGCCGATCACGGGTTTTGATCCCAGCAGATTGACGACGCAATATGCCTGCGAGGTTCCGCGCGGCGATGGCAGTGATGGCACGTTCAATGCTGACGCCTATCTGGATCCGAAAGAGCAGCGCAAAGTCGATACGTTCATTCTGTTCGGCATGGCCGCCGCGCAACAGGCGATTGAGGATGCCGGTTGGCAACCCGATGATCGCGAAGCGCAGGATCGCACAGGCGTGCTGATCGGGTCTGGGATCGGCGGTTTGAACTCAATCGCCAACACATCGATCATGATGGCCGAGAAGGGGCCGCGGCGGGTGTCGCCATTCTTTGTGCCGGGTGCATTGATCAATCTGATCTCTGGTCAGGTTTCTATCAAATACGGGTTTCGGGGGCCGAACCATTCGGTTGTCACGGCTTGTTCAACCGGTGCGCATGCGATTGGCGATGCATCCAGGCTGATCCAGTATGGCGATGCGGATGTGATGGTTGCGGGTGGTGCTGAGGCTGCGATTTGCGAGGTGGGGATTGCTGGTTTCAATGCTTGTAAGGCGTTGAGTACAAAGCATAACGATGATCCAACAAAGGCGAGCCGCCCTTGGGATGAGGACCGTGATGGCTTTGTCATGGGCGAGGGGGCAGGCATTGTCGTCTTGGAAGAATACGAACACGCCAAGGCGCGAGGCGCGAAGATCTATGCCGAGGTGCTGGGCTACGGGCTGAGCGGGGATGCGTATCATATTACCGCGCCGCCGCCGGATCACGAGGGGGCTGAGCGCGCGATGCGGGCGGCGTGCCGCAATGCGGGCATTGAGCCTTCATCCATTGACTACGTGAATGCCCATGGCACATCGACCATGGCGGACACGATTGAGCTGGGCGCTGTTGAGCGGCTGGTGGGCGACGCTGCGGCGAATTTGGCCATGTCGTCAACGAAATCTGCGACGGGGCATTTGCTGGGTGCGGCGGGGGCGATCGAGGCGATCTTTTCGATCCTGGCGATCCGCGATCAGGTGGCGCCGCCAACGATCAATCTTGATAACCCTGCAGCCGAGACCAAGGTGGATCTTTGCGCCAATGAAAAGCGTCCTAGGAAAATTGATATCGCGCTTTCGAACTCATTTGGCTTCGGTGGGACCAACGCAAGCGTCATCTTTGGGAAAACCGACTGATGTGGCGCCATATCGCCTCCAACGCAATGACGTTTCTGATCGTGGCGCTGTTTCTGATGGTCGGCGCTGTAGCTTGGGGCACGCGGGAGTACAGCGCGTCGGGGCCTTTGGAGGCGGCGATCTGTCTTGAGGTGCCAAGTGGCGGTACATTTGGCGGTTTGAGCAATGATCTGATCGAAGAAGGTGCCATTACATCAGCGTTCATTTTTGAGACCGGTGCCGACTACACCGACAAAGCTGGCGATTTGAAAGCGGGGCGTTTCCGCGTGCCGGAAAGCGCGTCGATGGAAGAAATCGTCGATATCGTGACGCGTGGCGGACGGAATACGTGCGGGACGGAAGTGATCTACCGGGTCGGCATTACGCGGACGCTGGTGGATGTGCGCGAGCTTGATCCCGCGACGAACCAGTTTCGCGAGATCGTGAGCTTTGATGTCGCGGATGAAGAAATCCCTTCAGAATATACCGAAGTGCGTGGTGATAATGGCGCGAGTTACCGGATCGTCGTCGCGGAAGGTGCCACGAGTTGGCAGGTGGCGAATGCGCTCAGTCAGCTGGACGTTTTACGCGCGGACGTGACTGATACACCGTCGGAGGGGTTCCTTGCACCCGGCGACTACGATGTGAGCGCAGGGGATGCTGTATCCGCTGTGGTTGAGCGGATGCGGGAGCGACAGGAGGAGAACCTGCGCACGGCATGGCAGAATAGGGCGGATGGATTGCCGCTGGCCTCTGCTGATGAGGCGCTGGTACTGGCCAGTATCATCGAGAAAGAGACGAGCGTTCCCGATGAGCGGCGGCAGGTGGCAAGCGTCTTTGTGAACCGCCTGAACCGGGGCATGCGGTTGCAGACGGACCCCACTGTGATTTACGGCATTACGCGGGGAGAGGGCGTTTTGGGGCGCGGCTTGCGGCAGAGTGAGCTAAGGGCAGCAACACCTTGGAATACATACGTTATTGAAGGGTTGCCTCCGACGCCAATCGCCAATCCGGGCCGCGCAAGTATCGAAGCGGCGCTGAACCCTGATACAACTGATTACATCTTTTTTGTGGCTGATGGCACTGGCGGGCACGCATTCGCGACCAATCTTGATGATCACAACCGCAATGTGGCGCGTTGGCGTGAGATCGAAGCGCAGAGGGCGAATGACGGTTAACATCTGGTCGTGGTTAACAAAGTCTTGATGTGGCGTGCGTATCGCAACCCCGGATTGATTGACTTTTTTGTGGCCGCAAACGTAGCCTTAAACCCGCTAGAAAGCAGGCATTTTTCGCCTGTTTCTCGACTGTAACGGAAGTATCCTTACAGGCTTTGTTAATCATGACTGAATTGGACGAACGGGGGCAATTGGCCCCTGATGATGCGCAGACGCGCATTGGTGAACTTGCTGATCTGTTTCGCAGTTTGCGCACGACGGTCAGGCTGGCGATTGCGCAAATGGGATCTCCCGACGCGCAAACGCCGAAAGCGACACTTTCCAAACTGAACGAATTGCAATCCGTACATTTCAAACTGCTTGAGGCAGAGGAGGCGTTTTATGCCAGACAAGAAAAAGGCGACGACACCGCAGACATCGATTTTGACGCCATCCGCGCTGAGATCGGGTGCCAACTTGATCGCCTCCGCAAAGCCCTGCCAACAGAGTGAATTTCTGGATGCGCTGACGCCCGCGCAGGCTTTGGCGCTGCCTTATCTGTTCGATTTCTGGGCCTTGCCGCATCAGGTGCCACCTGCCGGAGATTGGCGCACATGGGTGATTCTGGGCGGGCGCGGTGCGGGGAAAACCCGTGCGGGTGCGGAATGGGTGCGGACAATGGTCGAGGGGCCCACGCCCTGCGCACCAGGGCGTGCCCGGCGCTTGGCGCTGGTGGCGGAAACGATGGAGCAGGCGCGCGAGGTGATGGTCTTTGGCGAGAGCGGGATTATGGCGGTGTCGCCGCCGGATCGCAGGCCGGAGTGGATTGCGGGGCGGCGGTTGCTGGTGTGGCCGAATGGCGCGCAGGCTTATCTTTACTCTGCGCATGAGCCGGAGAGCTTGCGGGGGCCGCAATTTGACGCGCTGTGGGCCGATGAGCTTGCGAAATGGCGCAAGGGGCAGGCAGCGTGGGATATGCTGCAGTTCTGTTTGCGTTTGGGAGACGATCCGCGGGCCTGTGTGACGACGACACCGCGCTGGGCGAAAGTGCTGCGCGATCTCTTGGAGCGTGACAGCACCGTTACAACGCACGCGCCGACCCAAGCGAACCGGGCCAACTTGGCGGAGGGGTTCCTGGAAGAGATTGAGGCGCGCTATGGCGGTACTTCGCTGGGGCGGCAGGAGATTGACGGGGTGCTGCTGGCAGACATTGATGGTGCATTGTGGTCGCAGGAACAATTGCTAAGCGCGCAAGTGGATGAGGCGCCGGTTTGCGACCGTGTGGTGGTTGCGATTGATCCGCCGGGCTCGTCGCATCGCGGATCGGATGCTTGCGGGATTGTCGTGGCGGGTGTGGTCATGCAAGGGCCGGTGCAGGATTGGCGTGCTTATGTGATCGAGGATGCCTCAATTCAGGGTGCGCGCCCGACGGATTGGGCCAAGGCTGCGATTGGTGCGATGCATCGCCATGATGCGGACCGGCTGGTGGCGGAGGTCAATCAGGGTGGTGAGATGGTGGAAAGCGTGGTGCGCCAGGTTGATCCGCTGGTTCCCTATCGGTCCGTCCATGCCAGCAAAGGCAAGGTGGCGCGGGCTGAGCCGGTGGCGGCGCTTTATGAGCAGGGGCGGGTCTGGCATGCCCGTGGTCTGGGGCTGCTGGAAGATCAGATGTGTCAGATGACGACGCGTGGATTCGCAGGAACGGGTTCACCCGACCGAGTCGATGCGCTGGTCTGGGCTTTGTACGATCTGATGATTGAACCGGCCAAGACCTGGTCAAACCCCAAGATACGTGGGCTGGGATAGTGTTGCGGGGGCACCGCGCGGTGGTGTCCCGGCTTCGTAAGACCTTTGCTGCAAATTGTCTTTCGTGGATCGCAGACGGCCATCATCGGCCGGCACCGAGGAGTTTTGGATGTTTGAGTTTTTAAATCGTGCAAAGCCGGATGCGGCAGCGGTTGAGGTCAAGGCCTCGGCTGCGGGACGTGTGCGCGCGATGTCCGGTGCCGGCCGCGTGGCCTGGTCCCCCCGCGATGTGGCGTCTTTGACGCGTGCGGGGTTCACGGCGAACCCGATTGGGTTTCGCGCCGTGAAACTGATTGCGGAGGCTGCGGCTTCCTTGCCCGTGGTCGTGCAGGATGCGGAGCGTCGGTACGAGACGCATCCTGTCCGTTCTTTGCTGGCCCGGCCAAATGCGGGGCAAGGCCGTGCGGAGTTGCTGGAGGCTTTGTTCGGGCAGGTGCTGCTGACGGGCAACGGGTATCTTGAGGCAGTGGCCGATGAGGATTTGCCGGTTGAGCTGCATGTTCTGCGCTCTGACCGGATGTCGATTGTGTCGGGCGCGGATGGTTGGCCGGTTGCGTATGAGTATAATGTGAGCGGGCGCAAGCATCGCTTTGCTGTGGCTGATGGGCTGAGCCCGATTTGCCATATCAAGAATTTCCACCCGCAGGACGATCATTACGGATTCTCGGCCCTACAGGCCGCGGCTGCTGCGATTGACGTCCACAATGCGGCGTCGCGCTGGTCGAAAGCTTTGCTGGATAATGCAGCGCGGCCTTCGGGGGCGATTGTTTATCGTGGTGCGGATGGGCAGGCCTCGCTGAGTGCGGATCAGTATGATCGTTTGCTGGGTGAGATGGAGACGCAGCATCAAGGGGCGCGGAATGCGGGGCGGCCGATGTTGTTGGAGGGTGGCCTCGATTGGAAGCCGATGGGCTTTTCGCCGTCGGATATGGAGTTTCAGAAGACGAAGGAGGCGGCGGCGCGGGAGATTGCGATTGCCTTTGGGGTGCCGCCGATGCTGCTGGGGATCCCGGGCGATGCCACTTATGCGAATTATCAGGAGGCGAACCGGGCGTTTTATCGGCTGACCGTGCTGCCGCTGGCGGCGCGCGTGATGAGTGCGATTGCGGAGTGGTTGTCGGATTTCACGGGCGAGACGGTCGAATTGCGACCCGATCTGGATCAGATCCCGGCGCTATCGGCTGAGCGCGACGCGCAGTGGCGCCGGGTGAGCGAGGCCGCGTTTTTGACGGATGCGGAGAAGCGCGCGCTTCTGGGCTTGCCAGCGCTGGAGGTAGGTGATGGATAACAAGATTGTCGATATGCATGGCAATCCCCGCCAACAGACCCAGCCGCCGGTTTCCGATTTCTGGTTCGCGCAGGTGGATGTGCGGCTGGGCCGGATCGAGTTCATGGTGTCGCGATTGGAGCGGCAGATCTGGTTGATCGTCTGCGGCTGTGCCGGATTGCTGATTTTCGAAATTCTCAAAGCGCTAAGCGGGGGAGCCCAATGAACCTGGAACATAAATTTTGTGCGCTGGGCACGGATGTGACTGTGACCGATGGGACGGTGATCAGTGGGTATGCCTCGCTTTTTGGCAAGACGGATCAGGGCGGTGATGTGGTTGAGGCGGGGGCCTATGCGGCCTCGCTTTCCAAAGGGCGTGGCGTGAAGATGTTGTGGCAGCATGATCCGGCTCAGCCGATTGGTGTGTGGGACGAGGTGCGCGAGGACGACCGGGGGCTTTGGGTGAAGGGACGGCTTTTGACTGATGTGGCCAAGGGCCGCGAGGCGGCGTCGCTGATTGGGGCGGGTGCGATTGATGGGCTTTCTATCGGCTATCGCACCGTCAAGGCCCGCAAGGATGACAAGGGCAATCGCCTATTGTCGGAACTGGAACTTTGGGAAGTGTCGCTGGTCACGTTCCCGATGCTTCCTGATGCGCGTGTGGGGGCCAAAGGGGATGATCCGGCGGATGCCGCGATGCGTGATTTGGCTGCGGCATTTGTGGATGCACGCCGGGTGATGGCCCGAACCTAACCAACATCAAAGGAACGATTGATGACGATGACTGAGAGGGATTCTCGGGCCGGGGAAGATGTGTCTCCTGCCCAGGCTTTGAATGCGGCGATTGCCGGTTTCATGAGCGATTTCAAAGACTTTTCCAACGGCGTGAATGCCAAACTTCAAAAACAGGATGACCGGATGAACAAGCTGGATCGAAAGACAATGATGAATGCGCGCCCTGCCTTGGCGGCGGCAGCAAGCGAAGAGGCCCCGCATCAGAAGGCATTTGCGGCCTATCTGCGCTCGGGCGATGATGATGGCCTGCGTGGGCTGGAGCTGGAAGGCAAGGCGCTGAATACGAGCGTGGCGGCCGATGGTGGGTATCTGGTTGATCCGCAGACTGCGGCGACGATCCAGAGCACGTTGTCTTCGACGGCCTCCATCCGTTCGATTGCCAATGTGGTGAATGTGGATGCGACCTCTTACGACGTGCTGGTTGACCACACGGAGCTTGGCGCTGGCTGGGCGACAGAGGCCTCGACAATTACAGAGACGGACACGCCGCAGATTGAGCGGATCTCGATCCCGCTGCATGAACTCTCGGCCTTGCCGAAGGCGTCGCAGCGTCTGCTGGACGATTCTGCTTTTGATATCGAAGGCTGGCTGGCTGGCCGGATTGCGGACAAGTTTGCACGGTCTGAGGCGAATGCTTTTGTCGCGGGTGACGGCGTGGACAAGCCGACCGGCATCCTGAACTACACAAGTGTCGATAATGACAGCTGGAGCTGGGGCAATATCGGTTATGTGCCCTCTGGTACGGCTGGTGGCATTACGCGCGCCGATCCGATTGTGGACCTCGTCTATGCGCTGGGTGCGGAATACCGCGCGAACGGGACGTTCGTGATGAACTCCAAGACCGCCGGCACTGTGCGTAAGCTCAAGGACAATGACGGTCGCTTTGTGTGGGTCGATGGTCTGGCGGTGGGTGAGCCTGCGCGCCTGTTGGGTTACCGCGTGCTGATCGCCGAAGACATGCCGGATATTGCGGATGATGCGATGGCGATTGCCTTTGGTGATTTCTCTGCCGGTTACACCGTGGCTGAGCGCCCTGATCTGCGCGTGCTGCGCGATCCGTTCAGCGCCAAGCCGCATGTGCTGTTCTATGCGACCAAGCGTGTGGGCGGTGCCGTCAGTGATTTCGCTGCGATCAAGCTGCTGAAATTCGCGGTCAGCTAAGGCTTGGCCCGCGAAGGGGCGCGCCCTCATGCAGGGCGTGTCCTTCCCGGACGCATGCGAGACATCCTTCGTGTTGTCTAGCTGCTCCCTTCCGTCCGAGCAATGCGGAGGGTGTGCATGCGTCCGGGATCCCATCGGACGAGACGTGATTTTCGGAGTATTTCCATGATGTTAGTCGAAGAGACCACCGTGCCGCAATCGGCCTTACCGGTCGCACAATTACGAGAGCATTTGCGTCTTGGTTCGGGGTTTTCGGACGACGATTTGCAGGATGTGGTGCTGGAGAATTATCTGCGCGCCAGCATTGCCGCGATTGAAGCGCGGACCGGCAAGATCCTGATTGAGCGGGAGTTCAGCTGGACGCTGACCGCCTGGCGTGACGGACGCAGGCAACCGCTGCCCGTGGCGCCGGTGAATGCGATTTCTGGCGTCATGCTGATTGACATGAATGGTGATGAGAGTTTTGCCGATGGCGATGCCTGGTATCTGGAACCTGATAGCCAGCGCCCAAGTCTGAAGGCGGTCAGCAATTGCCTGCCTGCGGTGCCTGTGAACGGGTCCGTGCGGATTGGGTTGCTTGCGGGCTTTGGTCCCGAATGGGGCGATTTGCCAGCTGACCTGTCGCAGGCCGTGCTGATGCTGGCGGCGCATTATTATGAATATCGTCATGAGGTTTTGAATGGGGCGCCCGCGATGCCCTTTGGCGTCGCATCGCTGATTGAACGCTATCGGACGGTGCGCCTGTTAATGGGGGGGCGGGTATGAACGCCCCGCATTTGAATCGCGCACTGACTCTGGAGGCCCCGGTACGGGTGCCTGATGGTGCAGGGGGTTACACGGCAGATTGGCAGGTGCTTGGCGTCATCTGGGGTGAGGTGAAGGCCGGGGCGGGGCGGGAGCGTGCTGCTTTTGCCGTGACAGTCTCACGCGTGCCTTATCGGATTACCGTGCGTGCGGCACCTTATGGGGCACCGTCGCGCCCTGTCGCGGGGCAGCGTTTTCGCGATGGCGCACGTGTATTTCACATCAATGCCGTGGCCGAGAAGGGCCATGATGGCCGGTTCCTGACCTGCCATGTCGAGGAAGAGGTGGCGTCATGAGTTATGGTGTTGCGGCGGCCTTGCAGGGTGCTGTGTTTCAGGCCCTGTCGAACGATGCGACTCTGGACGGGCTGGTGAGCGGTGCCATCTATGACGCTTTGCCCGCCGGTGCGTTGCCCGCGCTTTACGTGATCCTCGGATCGGAGGATGTGAAGGATGCCTCTGATCAGACGGGTGGCGGGGCGCTGCATGAATTCACTGTGTCAGTCGTGACGGAGAGTGCCGGCTTTGCGTCGGCCAAGGCAGCCGCTGCGGCTGTGAGCGATGCGCTGGTTGATGCGCAGCTGACGCTGACGCGGGGCAGCCTTGTGTCGCTGAACTTCTACAAAGCGAAGGCCGCCCGCATCGGTACCGGCGATATGCGCCAGATCAACCTGATTTTTCGTGCCCGCGTGGCGGACGACACGTAACCCATTTTGTTAAAGGAGTGAGCCGATGGTGGCCCAGAACGGTAAAGACCTGCTGATCAAGATCGATATGACAGGTGGTGGATCATTTGAAACGGTGGCGGGCCTGCGTGCGACGCGGATCAGCTTCAATGCCGAAAGTGTCGAGGTGACGAGCCTGGAAAGCTCGGGCGGGTGGCGTGAATTGCTGGGCGGCGCGGGGGTGAAGACGGCTGCGATTTCCGGTTCTGGCGTCTTTAAGGATGAGGCAACGGATGAGCGTGCGCGTCAGATTTTCTTCGATGGAGAGACGCCGAATTTTCAGGTGATCATTCCGGATTTCGGGACGGTGGAAGGCGCGTTCCAGATCACGTCGATCGAATATGCGGGGTCGCATAATGGGGAGGCGACTTATGAATTGTCGCTGGCCTCGGCCGGGCCATTGACCTTTACGGCACTGATCTGATGGCGAACCCCTGGACGGGAGAGGTTAGCGTGACCATCGATGGGGTGCCCCATGTCTGCAAACTGACATTGGGTGCCTTGGTGGGGCTTGAAGAGGCATTGGGCGAAAGCTCCTTGGTGGCGCTGGCCGAGCGGTTTGAGGCGGGGCGGTTTTCCAGCCGCGATGTGATGGCAGTGATCGTCGCAGGACTGCGTGGCGGGGGCTGGCAAGGCGCGTCGGCGGATCTGATGCGGGCCGAGATTGCGGGCGGGCCCGTGGGGGCGGCGCAGGTGGCGGCCACATTGCTGGCCCGCGCTTTTGCGGTGCCGGATTGATGGATTGGACAGGTTTGTTGCAGGCGGGGCTGGGGCGGCTGCACCTGCGGCCAGCGGAGTTCTGGGCGCTGACACCGATAGAGCTGCAGCTGATGCTGGGTGTGACAGGCACCGAGGCGCCGATGGGCCGGATGCGTCTGGATGATTTGCTGAAAGCCTATCCCGACGAACTTAAGGACGAAGATGATGGATGAGATCGACCAAATCGATGGGCTGGAAAGTGATGTGCAAGCGCTCGAAGCGACCCTTGGTGACGCCCGCGCCGTCACAGCGGCCTTTGATAGCCAACTGCGTGGCGTGCAAGGCACTTTGGCCGACACGACGCGCGATCTTGGTAATCTGGAGCGGGGTTTTTCGGGCGGTTTGCGGCGCGCCTTTGACAGTTTGATCCTGGATGGGGCAAGCCTGTCAGACGCGCTGGGCGGGCTTGCGCAATCGATGGTGAACGCGGCCTATTCAGCGGCGATGAACCCGGTGACAAACCAGTTGGGCGGCGTTCTGGCCAACGGTCTGAATGCGGCGGTTGCGAGCATCATGCCCTTCGCCGATGGCGGGTCGTTCTCGCAAGGGCGGGTGACGCCCTTTGCCAAAGGCGGAGTGGTCAGCTCCCCCACGACATTTCCAATGCGGGGTGGGACGGGCCTGATGGGCGAGGCCGGGCCTGAGGCGATTATGCCATTGGCCCGTGGCGCTGATGGCCGGTTGGGCGTGCAGGCCCAGGGCGGGCGCACGGTCAACGTGACCATGCAGATCAACACACCAGATGTGCAAGGCTTCCAGCGCAGTCAAAGCCAGATTGCCACCCAGATGGCCCGCGCTTTGGGCCGTTCACAGCGCAATCGTTAAGGGGAGAACGAGATGGCATTTCATGAGGTGAGATTTCCCGCATCGTTGAGCTTTGGCTCGGTCGGGGGACCGGAGCGGCGCACCGATATCGTGACGCTCGCCAATGGGTTTGAAGAACGGAACACGCCATGGGCGCATGGGCGTCGGCGCTATGATGCGGGGCTTGGGCTGCGGTCATTGGATGACCTTGAAACTCTGATTGCGTTTTTTGAAGCGCGTCAGGGACAGCTGATCGGGTTTCGTTGGAAGGATTGGAGCGATTACCGGTCCTGCACGCCTTCGGACGACATCTCGGACAGCGACCAGTTGCTGGGCGTCGGTGATGAGCTGACCGATACTTTACAGCTGACCAAAACCTATCGCTCCGGTGTGTTTTCCTATGCGCGGCCAGTCAGCAAGCCCGTTGAGGGGTCGGTGCGCGTCTCTCTCGGGGGGGATCCGCTGCAAGAAGGGGTGGATTACACTGTTGATTATGGTAGCGGGCAGGTCAGCTTTGCGCATCCGCCTGACGTGGGTGCGGAGATCAGGGCCGGGTTCGAGTTTGATGTGCCGGTCAGGTTCGACACCGACCGCATCATGACCTCGATTTCGAACTTTCAGGCCGGTGAGGCGCCGAACATTCCGGTCGTGGAGATCCGGGTATGACAGAGCCAGCTTTGCTTGCGCATCTGGCGACAGGTGCCACCCATATATGCCACTGCTGGGCCGTGAAACGGAAAGATGGGCTCGTGCTGGGCTTTACCGATCATGATCGCGCGTTGTCGTTTGACGGAATCAATTTCCAGCCGGAAAGCGGGCTGACGGCGCGCGCGCTTGCGAGTACGACCGGTCTTTCCGTGAACAACTCCGAGGCGGTTGGTGTGCTGTCTTCCGATGCAATTTCGGACGCGGATATCGAAGCGGGGCGCTACGATGGCGCCCTGGTTGAGATGTGGCTGGTGCAATGGGATGATCCGGATGTGCATCAGTTGCAGTTTGCCGGAACGCTGGGCGAGATCACGCGGGGAAGTGGTGGTTTTGAGGCGGAACTGCGCGGGCTGTCCGAGGCGCTGAACCAACCGCGCGGGCGATCCTATCTGAAGACCTGTGGTGCGGTGCTAGGTGACAGTCGCTGTGGTGTTGATCTGAATGATCCCAACTTCATGGTGATCCGCGATTTGGCTGCCCCGACTGATGGTGTGGAATTCCGCTTTGCGGATCTGAGCGGGTTTTCGGAGGGGTGGTTTCAAGGTGGTGTGCTCACCATCGAAACAGGTGACGGTCGCGGATTGAGCGCGATGATCCGGGAAGATCTGCGAGAGGGTGACATGCGCGTGTTGCGTTTGTGGGAGTCAATCCGGTCGCCTGTCGCCGTGGGGGACTGGGTCAAGATAACGGCCGGGTGCGACAAGCGGCCTGCGACATGTCGCGAGAAATTTGCCAACTTCCTCAACTTTCAGGGGTTTCCGGATATTCCCGGCGATGATTGGCTTGTCAGCGTGCCGCGATCCGACCGGCCCAATCGTGGCGGGAGCCGAAGCCGGTGAGTGTGGCCATTGTTGAGACTGCACGGAGCTGGATGGGCACCCCATATCTGCATCAGGCGTCACGCAAGGGTGTCGGCTGCGACTGTTTGGGCTTGCTGAGAGGTGTCTGGCGCGAGGTTTTTGGAGCTGAGCCGGAGCAGGTGCCTATCTATACCGCCGATTGGTCGGAGCCGCAGGGGGATGAGCGGCTTTATCGCGCCGCGATGCGACACATGCAGCGGGTTGATGAGGCGATGCTTGCGCCGGGTCAGGTGCTGCTCTTTCGGATGCGTGACGGTGCGGTGGCCAAGCATTTGGGCATCGTTTCGGCGGCGGATCCCGCGCCGCGATTCATCCACGCCTATGCCGGGCATGGGGTCTGTGAAAGCCCGCTTTCGCAGCCGTGGCGCAAACGGATCGTCGCACGTTTCGAGATTTCACAAGGATAAATGACATGGCAACGATAGCGCTTTCTGCTGCCGGGATGGCTTTGGGCGGCTCCATTGGCGGCTCGGTTCTTGGCATTTCAATGGCCGCGATTGGTCGTGCCGCGGGGGCTGCGATTGGCCGCCGTCTGGATCAGCAACTGCTAGGGGGCGGCAGCGAGCCGGTGGAGAGCGGGCGAGTTGACCGTTTTCGCCTCACAAGTGCTGCGGAAGGTGCGGATGTGCAGCAGGTCTTTGGCCGGATGCGCGTGCCGGGGCAGGTGATTTGGGCGTCGTCCTTTAAGGAGGAACGCAGCACGTCCGGTGGCGGCAAAGGCGGGCCGCCGGAGCCGGAAGTAACCACTTATACGTATAGCGTGAGCCTTGCGATTGCGCTGTGCGAAGGGGAAATCAACCGGGTGGGCCGGATCTGGGCTGATGGTGAAGAACTCTCAAGAGAGGATCTGAACCTCCGGGTTTACCATGGCGCGACCGATCAGATGCCCGATCCGAAGATTGCGGCGGTTGAGGGGCTCGAGAATACGCCGGCCTACCGGGGGACGGCGTATGTCGTTTTTGAGGACCTTGCCCTTGGGCAGTTCGGCAATCGCATTCCGCAGTTTACCTTTGAGGTGATGCGTGCTGGCGTTGATGATCTGTCCGATCAAGTGACCGGCGTCGCGCTGATCCCCGGCACGGGCGAATATAGCTTGGCGACGTCGCGGGTGTACTTGTCACCCTCGTTCGGTCAGCAGGTTGCGATTAACGCGAACTCTCCGTCAGGGCGAAGCGACTTTTCCACCGCGATGGACGCGCTGGAAGGCGAGTTGCCGCAATGCAAGTCGGTGGTGCTGGTCGTGTCCTGGTTCGGGGATGATTTGCGCTGTGGCGATTGCCTGATCAAACCGAAGGTCGAGCAGAAAGATGTTGATGCATCGCGGATGCCGTGGACGGTGTCCGGACAGGATCGCGATGCTGCAGAGCGTGTGCCGTTTCGTGAAGGTGCGCCGGTTTATGGTGGCACGCCGGCTGACGCGTCGGTCGTGCAGGCGATTTCATCCATGCGCGCGCGCGGGCTTAAGCCTGTCTTTTATCCCTTCATTCTGATGGAACAGCTTGAGGGGAATACGCTGATCAACCCCTATACGGGCTCGCCGGGCCAGCCGGTCTTGCCATGGCGGGGTCGGATCACAAGCGCGCTGGCATCCGGCGTGGAGGGCAGCCCGGATGGCACAGCGCTCGCGGCAGCTGAGGTTGCGGCTTTTATGGGCAACGCGGACCCGTCGGATTTTGCGGTGTCCGGCACATCAGTGCGGTACACGGGCGCGCCGGATTGGGGTTATCGCCGGTTTATCCTGCACTATGCCCATCTTTGTCAGGCAGCAGGCGGGGTTGATGCGTTCTGCATTGGCTCGGAAATGCGCGGCCTGACGCAGATTAGGGGGGCTGGGAATTCCTTCCCGGCAGTTGCGGCTCTGCAGGCGCTCGCTGCGGATGTGCGCAGCATTCTGGGGCCGGATTGCAAGATCAGCTATGCTGCCGATTGGTCAGAATATCATGGCTATCAGCCGGTGGGCACGAGTAACAAATTCTTTCACCTCGACCCGCTTTGGGCCGATGAGAATATCGATTTCATTGGCATCGACAATTACATGCCGTTGTCTGATTGGCGGGATGCTGAGGGCCACGCCGACGTGGAGGCGGGCAGTATCTACAACCTCGACTATCTGCGCGCCAATGTGGCGGGCGGCGAAGGCTATGACTGGTTCTATTCCACGCCCGAAGCGCGGGATGCGCAGCGGCGGACGCCCATCACTGACGGCGATGGTGAGCCATGGGTCTGGCGCTACAAGGATTTTGCAGGTTGGTGGTCAAACCCGCACCACGACCGGATAGATGGCGTGCGGCAGAGCACCTCGACTGCCTGGATTCCTGAAAGCAAGCCATTTTGGTTCACGGAATTTGGTTGTGCGGCGATCGATAAGGGGACCAATCAGCCCAACAAGTTTCTTGATCCAAAATCCTCGGAATCGCGATTGCCCTATTATTCGAACGGGCGGCGGGATGATTTCATGCAGATGCAGTATCTTAAGGCGGTCTATGCCCATTTCGCTGATCCGGCGAATAATCCCTCATCCTCTGAATTTGACGGGCGGATGGTGGACACCGCGCGCATGCATGCCTGGGCATGGGATGCGCGGCCCTATCCGTTCTTCCCGGCAAATCAGGCCTTATGGTCGGATGGGGACAATTACGCGCGGGGTCATTGGCTGAATGGCCGGGCGACCAGTAGGTCGCTGGCCTCGGTCATGGCGGAGATTTGTGAAAGATGGGATGTCACGCGCTATGACGTTTCGCGGCTCTATGGTGTTGTGCGCGGCTATGCGATCAGCGATGTCAGCTCCGCGCGTGCAGCAGTGCAGCCCTTGATGCTGGCCTATGGGATTGAGGTGCTGGAACGTGGTGGTGTGCTGGTCTTCCGCAATCGCGATGGGCAGGCGACGGCAACACTGGACGAAAGCGCGCTGGCGTTGAACCCGGAGACCGATCAGTCTGTGATGTTGACGCGGTCGCCTGCCGCGGAAACCCCCGCGCGTGTGCAGATCAGCTATCTGGATGTGGATGCGGACTATGATCCGATTGCCTCAGAGGCGATCCATCCCGACCCGATTAGCCCGAATGTGACGCGCAGTGAGTTCCCATTGGCGCTGACCCGTGCAGAGGGGCAGGGCGTTGCGAACCGCTGGCTGCAAGAGGCGCGGCTGGCCGAAGAAAGCGCCCGCTTTGCCCTGCCGCCGTCGCGCATGGATATCGAGGCGGGTGATGTCGTGGCGCTGCAGACCGATACCCATCATGGCCGGTACCGTATCGACCGGATCGAAGATGCCGGCTTGCGCCTGATTGAGGCGACGCGGGTAGCGTCCAGCGTCTACACATCGCAGGAGCTTCCGGCAGACGGCCCGGTTTTGCCCCCTGTGGTCACTCCCGTCCCGGTGACGCTGCAATTCCTGGACCTGCCGCTGCTGACCGGGGATGAGGTGCCGCATGCACCTTTTGCCGCGGCGACAGCAATGCCTTGGCCAGGGGAAGTTGCACTTTACAGCGCGCCGCAGGATAGCGGCTATGCGCTGCAGGATGTGCTGACCAGCCCCGCCACGATGGGCCTTTCGGAAACGCCACTTGCCGCGGGGCCGGTTGGGATCTGGGATCGGCAGGCACCGCTTGAGGTGACACTGGTTGATGGAGCGCTGGGCTCTGTCGATGCGACGGCGTTGTTTGCCGGGGCGAATACGCTTGCGATTGGCGACGGGACGCCGGATTTCTGGGAGATCATTCAGTTCCAATATGCTGAACCTGTGGGGCAAAACCGTTTTGCGTTGCATGGGCTGCTGCGGGGGCAGGCGGGCAGTCGCGGGCTCATGCCGGATGTCTGGCCGGTCGGGTCACGTGTTGTGCTGTTGGACGGCGTGCCTGCGCAGATCACGCTACCCTCAGCCGCACGTGGTATCACGCGGCATTTCAGGTATGGCCCGGCCAAACGCCCTATGTCAGACGAGAGCTTTCTTTACGCAAGTTTCGCATTTCAAGGGAACGGATTGCGGCCTTATCCAGTTGCGCATCTGCGCGCAAAGGACGGCGTTGCTGGATTGGACGTCTCGTGGATCAGATGTGGCCGGATCGACGGCGATGTGTGGACTGATGGTGAGATTCCGCTCGGCGAAGACGAGGAACTCTATCGCGTGCGGATCATTCAGGACGGCGTGACGCGGCGCAGCGAGACCGTCACTATGCCCGGTTGGACCTATGCAGCGGGAGATCTGGCGGCGGAGGTCGGGTCTGCGCCTTACCGGCTGGAGGTGGCGCAGGTTTCGGCCCGCTTTGGTGAAGGGTTATGGTCGGCGTTGGTGATGCAGGCGTAACGCTGTGCGGCCCGTGAACATAGCGGATATTGAGGTCGGCGTGATGGCGTTGCTGGCTGTGCCCAAAAGCGAACGTGCCGGACTGGCCCGCCGCTTGTGTGACCATGCGCGTACTGCTGATCGCCATCGCGCGCGCACTCAAAAGCTCCATCCTCGCTATGGAACGGGGACTCTGATGTCGGCAGCGCAAGGCTATCAGAAGGTTGCGCGCAACGCCATCAATCCAACTGAGTTCTTGTTTTCACTGCAAATTCTCGTCGATACACTCTGCGCGTGCCAGCGCGATCAATCCTCGTGATGGGCCAGATCGCGGCTTTATTCTTGGCGCAACGGGGAAAAGTGCACTAAGTAAGGGCTAGACCGAGAGGGAGCCGAGCTATGGCGCATTTGAAACCATCGATCAGTGAAGTTGACCCGATCTGGCATCGGATCTGTGACGAAGCCGAGGAAGCGATCACAGCCGAACCGCTGATGGGCGGTTTGATCCATTCGGGCATCCTGCATCATCAGACTTTCGAAGGGGCGCTGGCCTATCGTTTGTCGATGAAACTCGCCTCATCGGAGATGTCAGAGCAGATCCTGCGCGAAATCGCCGATGCGGCCTACATGGCTGATCCGAGCCTCGCCGCTGCCGCACGGGCCGATCTGGTTGCGATCTATGATCGTGACCCGGCCTGCCATCGCTTCATGCAGCCCATCCTGTTTTTCAAAGGGTTTCAGGCGGTGCAGTCCTACCGGCTTGGGCATTGGCTGTGGCAAAATGGTCGCCGTGATCTCGCCTATTTCGTGCAAATGCGTGTGAGCGAGATGTTCGGCGTTGATATCCACCCGGCTGCAAAGATCGGCAAAGGGATCATGATTGATCACGCCCATTCCGTTGTTGTCGGCGAGACGGCGGTTGTTGGCGACAATGTTTCAATGCTGCATTCAGTGACGCTGGGCGGGACCGGTAAGGAAGACGACGACCGGCATCCCAAAATTGGTGACGGGGTACTGATCGGCGCGGGGGCGAAAGTGCTTGGCAATATCAAGGTTGGCCATTGCAGCCGGATTGCCGCAGGTTCGGTCGTGCTGGAAGAGGTGCCGCCGATGAAAACCGTCGCTGGCGTTCCCGCGAGGATCGTGGGTGAGGCAGGGTGTTCGCAGCCTTCTATAACAATGGATCAGTTGCTGAATCCGGTTTGATGGTGACCGACCCCCGTGCCAGGGTCGGTTGATCCTTTAGGCCAGCATGGTCATGGGGCTTTCAAGATTGTCCTTGATTGCCTGTAGCAGATTGGCCCCGAGTGCGCCGTCGATCACACGGTGATCAACCGACAGCGTGACGGACATCACCGTGCCCACCGTCAGTTCTCCATCTTCGCCGACAATCGGCTTTTTCACGCCGGCACCAACGGCAAGGATTGCGGCGTGCGGCGGGTTGATGATGGCGTCGAAATTGTCGATGCCGAACATGCCGAGGTTGGAGATCGCGAAGCTGCCGCCCTGATATTCATGGGGGGCGAGTTTGCGTTCGCGCGCACGGGCGGCGAGGTCTTTCATTTCTGTTGAGAGTGCGGACAGCGATTTCATGTCCGCGTCTTGCAGCACGGGCGTGAAGAGCCCACCCTCAATGGCCACGGCGACCGCCACATCGGATTTCTCAAACTTCAGCGTCCGATCACCAGCCCAGACGGCGTTGGCGTCGGGCACTTGTTGCAAAGCCAGGGCACAAGCCTTGATGATGAAGTCGTTCACCGAGAGTTTCACGCCACGCGGCTCAAGCTGTTTGTTGAGCTGGCTGCGGAACTTCAGAAGCGCATCAAGACTGATGTCGCGCCGTAGGTAGAAATGCGGCACCGATTGTTTGGCCTCGGTCAGGCGTGCGGCAATCGTCTTCCGCATGCCGTCCAGCGGGACCTCTTCATGCGGACGATCTGCATAGGTTTTCAGAACGACATCAGTGGATGGTCCTGCGGCCAATGCAGTGGGCCCGGCTGCCGCCGCTTTTGGCGCTGCAGTTGCTGCTTTTGGCGCGGCGGTGGCGTTCTCAACATCGGACTTTACGATCCGGCCGTGCGGGCCAGAACCAGTGACTTGCGCAAGGTCGAGGCCTTTGTCAGCGGCGATACGCCGTGCCAGCGGTGTTGCAAAGATACGATTGCCGTCTTTTGCAGGTGCTGCCGGCGCAGGCTTCCCGGCCGCCGGCGCGGCACTCGGCGCTGGCTCTGGTGAAGACGGCGCGGCAGCGGCGGATGAACCGCCCGCTGAGACCGAGCCGATATCGTCAGCGCTTTCCCCGTCTTCAAGCAGGACGGCGATGACGTCGTTGACTTTCACACCCTCACTGCCTTCCGGCACGATGATCTTGCCAATGACACCTTCATCGACGGCCTCAAACTCCATCGTTGCCTTGTCGGTTTCGATCTCGGCCATCACATCGCCGGATGACACGGTGTCACCTTCTTTGACGAGCCATTTGGCCAGCGTGCCTTCCTCCATCGTCGGGGACAGGGCGGGCATCAGGATTTCTGTTGGCATCACGCTGTCTCCTTAGCGGTAAGTCACTTGTTTGACAGCGGCGATCACTTCGTCGGCGGTCACAAGGGCATGTTTTTCAAGGTTCGCGGCATAAGGCATCGGGACGTCTTTTCCGGTGCAGGTGATGACCGGCGCATCGAGATAGTCGAACGCTTGTTGCATGATTTCGGAAGCGATCCAGGACCCCACCGACCCTTGCGGCCAACCTTCTTCAACAGTCACGCAGCGATTTGTTTTTTGCACGGAGGCCAGAACCGTTGGCAGGTCCAGCGGACGCAAGCTGCGCAGGTTGATCACCTCGGCATTGACCCCCTCTTCCGCAAGTCTCTCGGCCGCCTCCAATGCATAGGTCATGCCGATGCCGAAGCTGACGATGGTGACATCGTCGCCAGCGCGTTCGATCTTGGCCTTGCCGAATGGGATGGTGAAATCGTCCATCAACGGAACATCAAAGCTTTTGCCGTAGAGGATTTCATTCTCAAGGAAAATCACCGGGTTGGGATCGCGGATCGCGGTCTTGAGCAGCCCTTTCGCGTCGGCTGCCGAGTAGGGCATCGCCACTTTCAGACCCGGGATCTGCATGTACCACGCCGCATAATCCTGGCTGTGCTGCGCGCCAACGCGCGCGGCGGCGCCGTTGGGGCCGCGGAAGACCATGGGCGCGCCCATCTGGCCACCAGACATATAGAGCGTCTTCGCAGCAGAGTTGATAATTTGGTCAATGGCTTGCATGGCGAAGTTGAACGTCATGAACTCCACGATCGGCTTCAGGCCGCCAAAGGCCGCCCCAACGCCGATCCCCGCAAAGCCATGTTCGGTGATAGGCGTGTCAATCACCCGCTTTGAGCCGAATTCATCCAGCAGGCCTTGTGAGATCTTGTAGGCGCCTTGATATTCGGCGACCTCTTCGCCCATCAGAAACACCTCTTCGTCGCGGCGCATTTCTTCGGCCATCGCATCGCGTAGCGCCTCGCGGACCGTAGTCTGCTTGACCTCAACGTCGGCATCCCAGTCAGGCGTTGCTTCGGCCACCGCAGGGGCGGGGGCTGCGGCTACGGGTTCAGCTGGTGCAGCCGCGGGGGCCTCGGCGGCTGGGGCAGGGGCGGGTGCGGCGCCCGCAGCGGGGGCATCCTCGCCATCTTCGACGAGGATCGCGATCACATCGTTGACCTTCACACCTTCGGTGCCCTCAGCAATCAGAATCTTGCCGACGATACCTTCATCAACCGCTTCGAACTCCATTGTGGCCTTGTCGGTTTCAATCTCGGCCATAATGTCGCCCGAAGAGACTGTATCGCCTTCCTTGACCAGCCATTTGGCCAATGTGCCCTCTTCCATGGTCGGCGACAGGGCGGGCATGAGGATTTCAGTGGCCATGAGTTACGCCTCCACTTCTTCGTAAATATCGGTCCAAAGTTCGTCCAGGTGGGGCTCCGGGCTTTCTTTTGAAAACTCTGCCGCTTCGTTGACGATCGCCTTGATCTCTTTGTCGATGGCTTTCAGATCGTCGTCGGTGGCATGCTTGCCAGTAATCAGCATGTCGCGGATCTGTTCGATCGGGTCACGCTCATCGCGCATTTTCTGCACTTCCTCGCGGGTCCGGTACTTGGCCGGGTCGGACATGGAGTGGCCGCGATATCGATAGGTCTTCACCTCCAGAATGTATGGCCCTTTGCCCGCACGGCAGTGCGCAACGGCCCTTTCACCCGCTTCTTTGACGGCGAGCACATTCATACCGTCCACCTCTTCGCCCGGAATGCCATACGCCGCGCCACGCTCCCAGAGCGATGGTGACTTAGTCGAGCGTTTGACCGACGTGCCCATCGCATATTGGTTATTCTCGATCACGAACACGACGGGCAGGTCCCAAAGCTCAGCCATGTTGTAAGTCTCATAGACCTGACCTTGGTTGGCGGCGCCATCGCCGAAATAGGTGAAGGTGACGCGGTCATTGCCCTTGTATTTGTCAGCAAAGGCGAGGCCCGCACCCAATGGCACCTGTGCCGCAACGATGCCGTGACCGCCATAGAAGTGCTTTTCCTTGGAGAACATGTGCATGGAGCCGCCCTTGCCCTTGGAAAAGCCGCCCTCGCGCCCGGTCAGTTCTGCCATGATGCCTTTTGGGTCCATCCCGCAGGCCAGCATATGGCCGTGATCACGGTAGGAGGTGACGCGTTTGTCGCCTTCATCCGCCGCGGCCTCTAACCCGACCACAACAGCCTCCTGCCCGATATAGAGGTGGCAGAACCCGCCGATCAGCCCCATCCCGTAAAGTTGGCCTGCCTTTTCTTCAAATCGCCGGATCAGCAGCATCTCACGGTAATGCCCCAGCAGCTCTTCAGCCGAGACGTTGGGTTTCGCGGCGGCCTTTTTTCTCGGCGGCATGTGCAATCCTCCAGCGCAGATATATAGTTTAGCGTTAAACTATTCTCTAAACGATGCGCGGAAAAATTGCGAGGGCCAAAGTGACGTCCCGTCACGCGTCATAGACATAGCGGCGTTGCGTTTAGCGGATGACGATCTCATCCGCACGGATCAGGCCCAACACGTCGCGGGCTTGTTCGTCCAGCAGATCGAGGTCCAGAAAATCATCTGACAAGCGCGTGGTGAGGTTCTCCATATGCGCGACCTCGGCTTGCAGTGCCGCGAGCTCTGCCCGCAACACGTCGCCTTCGGCCTGCACCTCAATCCGTTTGAAAAGGCCGTAATCGCCCTGCACGGCCGCAAAGGTGAAATAGAGCCCCAGCATCAAAGCACCGAGAACATAGAAAATCGCACCAAGATGAGGAGTACTGCGCCGCATGTTTATTGCCTCTCGCGCCACCTCTTTGCGGGCGGCTGAAGCAAGAATCGCATATTTGATTCGCCTTGTGAATCCCTAAAACGCCCTTGCGGCGGGATTATCCGGCGACAGACGCGTCGTAGACTTCATCAATCGTGGTGCTGATTGTGTCGTTGAACGTGGCATCGTCCTGATCGGCCGATAGCCCTTCGGTCAGCGCACGGGAAAAGCTGGCGATGACCCCCTTGTTCTGTGCCAGACGCGCATTCGCCTCGGCCCGCGTATAGCCGCCTGAGAGAGCGACAACGCGCATCACGTTCGGGTGGTCCACAAGCGGCTGATAGATATTGGCCTCTTCCGGCAGCGTGAGTTTCAGCATGACCTTTTCATCAGGCGCAAGCGCTTCCAAGTGGCTCAGGACAGCATCGCGTAGCAGCACCTCGGCCCTGGCCTTGTCAGCCATCTTGATGTTGATCTCAGGCTCAAGGATCGGAACAAGGCCATGGGCGATCACCCTTTTGCCTTCGTCGAATTGCTGGGCAATGATGGCAGCGATTCCGTCGGCATTGGCCTGATTGATGACGGAACGTGCCTTGGTGCCAAAAACGCCATACGACACCGCGCGGGGCAGCACGGTATCAAGATGATCCATCGGTTTCATCAATTGGACGCCGTCCGCTTCTTCCTTGAGCCCTTTATCGATCTTCAGGAAAGGGACCACTTTCCGGTCTTCCCAAAGAAACTGGGCCGAGGGTTTGTCGTTGATCTCACCATCCATGGTCATTTCGAACAGGATGGCCCCGACGATCTTGTCGCCGGTAAAAGCAGGCGCGTTCACGATGCGGCTGCGCATCGCGTGGATCATGTCAAACATCTCGTCGTCATTGGCATAGGCATCGGCGGGCACGCCATAAGCGGCGAGCGCCTTTGGTGTGGAGCCGCCGCTTTGGTCCAATGCAGCGATAAAGCCCGCCCCGTCGCGCACTTGTTTAGCCATCTCTTCGTTTGCCATGAAATCCACCTTCGTCACTTCAAATCGTCCGGGGCGTGCCCGTCAGGACAGGGTTGTAGGCAAGGGGGATGCACCTGACAATTATGGTCGCGCTAACAGGTGGTTAGAAAATGTCGGGGCGGGCTGTCGTTCAATTCGTGGTCAGGTAGACAGCGGGCAGATCGGCGTTGATCCAGTCTGTAATGGCCAATTGCTGCATGTCTGCCGCGATGGCGTTCCAGACCTGTGCGACGTCCGGACCCCTTGCGCCAAACCGGGCAGCGATCTCTTCACGCAGGGTTGTCGCGGCGATGTCACCCGCCGCCTCTGCCAGAAGGGCGTAGTAATAGGCCCGCGCATAAGAACGGGTTTCGCCAACACCCGCGAAATGCGCGAGTGCCAACCGGCGCAAATCACGTGGATCACTGCTAGAGATGCGGCTGATCGGGGCGGGTGCGCCCGTTTGTGTCAGATAGCTATCCTGAGCGGCAAGCACAGCCTGTGTCGTCATCTGCAACTCCAGACGATCAAGCTGGGCCGTGGCGTTTGGCATGTCTGCGGCGGCGGCAATCAGTGCATAGCCGTAAGCCGCCGGGACATCCCGGTCTTGGGTGGCTTGCGCCAATAGTGCTGCGGCCTCACCCGCCACTTCTGGATCGTCCAGCAGCGACATCAGCAAATCAGGCACGAGGGCGGCTCCGCGCGGTACACCGTTCCCTTCTAAAAGGGCCGTCGCGAGAGCGATCCGTTGTGTTGGGGACAGATTGTCGGGGTTCTGAATTTCAGCGAGATCTGCGACGCTCAGAATCTCAGTTCGCACCAGCGGTGTGCTGCGCGCCTGCAGCCCGAGGGCGGCAATCAGCGTTTGCGGTGTTTCGTACATATCCGGTTCAATGACCACACCAGATGGGGGCAAATCAGCCTCGATCGTGATCTCGCCAGTCTCCGTCACAAAATCTTCGACCTCGTCCATGAGGTCCCTGATAAAGTTGCGCTCGACCGCGCCAAGAGGGCGCAGGCCGCCGTCGCTCAGGTATTGCGAAATCGCCTCTGTCCCCAATTCACGAATTGTAAGCGGGTCGCGCAGGTTTTCTGGCAGGACCTGCGATATCGCGGCCCAACCGCCATCATCCTTCAGCGTTACAACTGCGCGGCTTACACGGACGGCCGGATCGCCGGGATAACCGAATTCGCCCAAGCGTGGCAGAATGGTGCCGCTGCCGGAATAGTCCAGCGCTCCAAAACCGTTCACCGCTATGCTCCCATCCAGTGTGGTTTCGCCGGTCGTGTAGGCGTAGTTGGCGCTGACCTTGAACTGATCCAGCGACAATTCTCGCAGGCCTGCCGTACGCAGGGGCAGGGCGATCTCACGCTCTAGGCAGGCGAGGTTTATCTGGGTGCCGATCAGATTCAGGTTCAGTTCCGCCACTGCTTCAAACGGCGTGGCAAGATCGCTGGACAACGTCGCGCGCTCAATCGTGATCTCGCATTGACGGGCCTGATCGTATGGCAAGAGAGGCCGTGCGACGATGCCAGAGACCGACACGACCCCACGCATCGGATCGGCAGAGAGATGATCGTATTGCAGCTCCATCCGGGTTCTGAGGGCCGTGATGGCGCTATTGGCGATGGCCGTGGCAATCCGGTCCGGGCTGAAGAATTCACCCAAAGTCGGTTGCGGGTCACGTTCCTGCGCGAGGATCGGCGTCGCAACGACGCATGCAATGGCGGTGGCTGAAGTCAATTTGGTAAAATGGGTCATTGTGTTGCTCCTTTGTCTAGAATTGACATAAGTGAACAATGTTCAAATTTCAACAAAAAAGTAGATATTGCTTCCGCCGGGAGACTGGCGTCGAAGCTTTATGCGCTATCCGAGCGCTGCAACTCCCGGCAATTCCTTGCCTTCCATCCATTCCAGAAATGCGCCGCCGGCGGTTGAGATATAGGTGAAATCATCAGCCGCACCCGCCTGATTGAGGGCGGCGACTGTATCGCCACCGCCCCCGACCGACACGAGCTGGCCTGCCTTTGACAATGCCGCAGCTTTGGTCGCGGCGGCGTTCGTCGCGGCGTCAAACGGCGTGATCTCAAACGCGCCAAGGGGGCCGTTCCAGACAAGGGTTTTGGCCTTGTCGAGAACCTCACCGATATAGGCAACTGTTGCGGGACCGGCATCGAGGATCATCGTATCGGCAGGGCAGGCGTTGGGAGCCACGGTTTCATGCGCAGCACCTGCCTTGAATTCCCGCGCCACAACGACATCCCGGGGCAGGATGATCTCACAACCTGCGGCCTCGGCCTTGCCCAGAATCTCGCGCGCGGTCTCGGCCAGGTCATGCTCGCAAAGCGACTTGCCCACATCCACGCCTTGCGCGGCGAGAAACGTATTCGCCATACCGCCGCCGATCACCAGATGATCGACCTTCGCCACAAGGTTCCCCAAGAGATCGAGCTTGGTTGAAACCTTGGCTCCACCCACAACCGCAACGACAGGACGGTCGGGCGTGCCCAGGGCCTTTTCCAGCGCACCCAGTTCCTCCGCCATCAACCGCCCGGCGCAGGCGGGGAGAAGATGCGCGATGGCCTCGGTACTGGCATGGGCGCGGTGGGCCGCTGAGAAGGCGTCATTGACGTAGATGTCTCCAAGACCAGCCAGCCGTTTCGCAAAGCCCTCATCATTCGCTTCTTCACCCGGATTGAAGCGCAGGTTCTCCAAAAGCAGAACCTCGTCCCCTTCCATCTCTGCCACAGCGGCCCCGAAATCGGAATTGACCCAAGTGACAGGCACGCCCAGCACATCCGCCACTGTCGGGGCAATAATCTCAAGCGACATCTCGGGCACAACCTTCCCCTTGGGCCGCCCGAAATGCGCCATCAGGATCACCTTACCGCCCTTGGCCTGAATATCCTCGACCGTGGGAACAATGCGTTCGATCCGCGTTGCATCCGTCACAACGCCATCCTCGACCGGCACATTGATGTCCACGCGGACAAGGGCCCGCTTGCCCGCAAAGTCAAAGTCATCAAGGGTTTTCCAGGCCATCTGCCGCTCCTGTCATCGAGGTTCTGTCCGCTTTGTTGCGGCAATGTGCTGCGCGCGTCAACCTGACCTGCTTGGCAATCCGGCGCGTGGGCCATATGACGGTCCCCAACCAACGAATAAGGAGCATCCCATGGCCGATATCAAAGACCCCGAGAACACCATCATCATGACCCTCAAGGATGGGGATGTGGTGATTGAACTGCTGCCAGACGTGGCCCCGGCCCATACCGCGCGGATGAAGGAACTGGCGCGCGCGGGTGCATATGACAATGTCTGCTTTCACCGGGTGATTGACGGGTTCATGGCGCAGACCGGGGACGTGGCCAACGGCAATATGGAAAAGGATTTCAATCTGGGCCGCGCAGGCACAGGTGGGTCTGACATGCCGGACCTGCCTGCCGAGTTTTCCAAAGTCCCCCATGCGCGCGGCTCACTGGGTGCGGCGCGGTCGCAAAACCCGAACTCTGCCAACAGCCAGTTCTTCATCAACTTCAAGGACAACGATTTCCTGAACGGCCAATACACCGTTTACGGTCAGGTGATTTCGGGCATGGAGCATGTGGATGCCATTACCCGTGGTGAGCCGCCGATGAACCCCGACCGGATGATCAGCGTGAAGGTAGCCGCTGATGTTTAGGCTGGCGGCACTACTGTCCGTTCTCACGGCACCGGTCTTGGCAGATGGGCTTGAGATCGATGTGGAAGGTGAGGCGAATGGCACCATCGTCATCGATCTTTTTGAAGAGACCGCTCCACTCCATGTCACGCAGATCACAACGATTGCTGAGGCTGGCGATTACAACGGTGTGGTGTTCCACCGGGTGATCGACGGTTTCATGGCGCAGACCGGCGACGTGCAGAACGGCGTGATGGGCGGCAACCTGTCTCGCGCGGGCATGGGCGGCTCTGACCTGCCGGACATTCCAGCGGAATTCTCCGATATCCCGTTTGAACGCGGCGTTGTGGGGATGGCCCGCGCGCAGAACCCGAACTCTGCCAACAGCCAGTTCTTCATCATGTTTGAGCCGGGCTACTTCCTGAACGGTCAATACACCGTCGTCGGTGAGGTGACCGAAGGGATGGAGATCGTGGATGCCATCAAACGCGGCACCGGTGCCAATGGCTCGGTCATCGGTCAGCCTGATATGATGAGCGAAGTGCGCGTCATCGAATAGCGGCTAACGGCCCCCTCACTTTGCTGCGAGGGGGCTGTCGTAAGCTAAAAGCATCGGCCACTCTGCGCGGAACGCGAGGAGGAACATGATGCGATTGATCCCCATATTGGCCGCACTTTGCACTAGTGCCAGCATGGCATGGGCGAGCCCTGAATTCTGGGTGAATGAATGGCCGCGGACGAATTTCGAAGAAACCAGCGTTGAAAGCTGGGTTGAGATTCTGTCGGGCGGCCCGCCCAAGGACGGGATACCGGCGCTCGACAATCCGAGTTTCAAGCCTGTGGCTGAGGAAGCCTCGCTCAGCGACCGCGAGCCGGTGATAACGGTCGAGATCGACGATGCCGTGCCGCGCGCCTATCCGATCCGATATCTCACCTGGCATGAGATCGTGAATGATGAGGTGGGAGAGATCCCCGTTGCCGTCACCTTCTGCCCGCTCTGCAATTCCGGCATCACCTTTGATCGGCGCACCGAGGCTGGCGTGCTGAGCTTTGGTGTGTCCGGCAAACTGCGCAATTCCGACATGATCATGTATGACCGCGAGACCGAAAGCTGGTGGCAACAGGCGGTGGGGGAGGCCATTGTGGGCGACCTAACGGGCACGGAACTGGCCGGTCTGCCCAGTTGGATGGAAAGCTGGGAAGTGTTTCGCAGCCGCAATCCCGATGGTCTGGTGATGGCGCAACCTGATTTTGCACGCAGTTATGGCGCGAACCCTTATGTCCGCTATGACAGTTCGCACCGCCCGTTTCTTTATTCCGGTGAAATGCCACCGCATGACATCCCTGCACTCGCGCGGGTCGTGCGGGTGGGGGAGCGGGCGTGGCCGCTGACCCGGCTTTCCGAGGTTGGCGAGTTGACCGAAGACGGACTGACTTTCAGTTGGGCTGTTGGGCAGGCATCAGCGCTCGACACCCGCAATATCGGCGCAGGAAAGGATGTGGGCAATGTCCGCGTGCGCGACGCGGACGGTGGCGATGTGGTTCATGACGTGATGTTCGCCTTTGCCTTCCATTCCTTTTGGCCGGATGGTGAATGGATGCTGGGGGAGTAAGCGGCCCGCAGCGCCTTGACACTTCCATGGGCGCAGCATGATCTGCGCCCATGGAAAAGAAGTCTCAGATCGATCTGTTCGGCGCTGTGGCGCTGACCGGGTTTGCCCTACTCCTCGCGTTCAATCAGGTTGTAATAAAGGTCACGAATGGTGGGCTGCAGCCGGTGTTTTTTGCCGGTGTTCGCTCTGCCGGGGCGATCTTGTGCATCTGGCTCTGGCTCCGCTGGCGCGGCATTCCCTTGCGATTTGACCCCGGAACCCGCGTTGCGGGTTTTTTGATCGGCTGCGTCTTTGCCTTTGAATTCTTATGCCTTTTCATCGCGCTTGATCTGACGGCGGTGAGCCGCGCGAGTGTGATTTTCTATTCCATGCCAGTCTGGCTGGCGCTGATGGCGCATTTCATCATGCCAGACGACAAGATCACTCCGCTGAAAGCCTTGGGGCTTGGGTTTGCGCTGGCGGGTGTCGCGCTCGCAATCCTTACTCGCGATGACGGGGCAGGGAGCTTATGGGGAGACATCGCCGCTCTGGGCGCTGCCATTGGCTGGGCCTTGACGGCCATGCTCGCCAAAGCCTCGCCCTTGGCGCGGGTGCGGCCAGAGATCCAGCTTTTCTGGCAGGTCAGCGTGTCCGCCCCGATCCTGCTGATTGCAGCCCTTTTCTTCGGCCCCTTCATCCGCGATCTGGAGCCGATCCATGTCGCGGGGCTTCTGTTTCAGATCGTTGTTGTCGTCAGCGCAGGCTTTATCTTCTGGCTCTGGCTTTTGTCGATCTACCCGGCCTCTGGTGTTGCGTCGTTCAGCTTCCTGTCGCCAGTGCTGAGCGTCGGTCTGGGCTGGCTTTTGCTGGGCGAAGAGGTTGGTCCGAGCCTCTTTGGCGCGCTCATCCTCGTCGCCGCAGGTATCGTGTTGATCAACCGCCCCGTCAGGTCCCGCAGAATGTCCGCGTGACGCGTTCTTCCTTGCTGGGCGCGCGTGCGAAACGGGCCGTCTCATCGGTCAAGGGTGCGTAAGGCTGGGTGACGGCGGCGAGGAGGGCGTGGAACGGCTCCAGATTGCCGCTGCGCCCGGCGGTAATTGCCTCTTCCAAGCGGTGGTTGCGCGGGATGATTTGAGGGTTTGCCTTGGCCATGATCGCGGCAGCGTCGGGGGATTTCCGCGTGTTCCAGCGCAGCGCCCAGGCATCAAACGCGTCCCGGTCGATGAACTGATCGCGGGCTGTGTCGGTGCCAAGGTTGGCAAAGACATTCGTGAAATCCGCACCGTCCTTGGTCATCATGTCCAGCAGATCGGCAATCAGGGTGCGGTCATCTTCGTCAGCATCCATGATGCCCAGCTTGCCCGCAAAGGCTTCCAGCCAGGCGCCCTCGTAATGCTCAGGGAAGCGATGCACCGCAGCAGTAAAATCCTCAATTGCCTTGTCGCGGTCGGGCATCAGCGGGATGAGTGCTGTCGCAAATTGCGCCATGTTCCAGGCACCGATACCCGGCTGGTTGGAATAGGCATAACGGCCATATTGGTCGATGGCGCTGAAGACCGTATCGGGGTGAAACGCGTCCATAAAGGCGCAGGGGCCATAGTCAATCGTCTCGCCCGCGATCGAGACATTGTCGGTGTTCATCACACCATGGATGAAACCAAGGCTCATCCACCTCGCAATCAGTCTGGCGTAGCGAGCGATCACGCTATCAAGCAAATCGGCGGGGCCGGTCGCGTCCGGGTAGTGCCGGGCGATCACGTGGTCTGTCAGCGCCTGCAGCGCCTCCATATCGCCGCGCGACGCGAAGAACTGGAAGGTGCCCACGCGGATATGGCTTTGCGCGACGCGGGTGATGACGGCACCGGGCAGCACCTCTTCGCGGTAGACAGGCTCTCCGGTTGTGACAGCCGCCAACGCGCGGGTCGTTGGGACGTCCATCGCATGCATCGCTTCGCTCACGATGTATTCGCGCATGACAGGGCCGAGCCAGGCGCGCCCGTCGCCGCGCCGGGAATAGGGGGTAGGTCCGGAACCCTTCAACTGGATGTCGCGGCGTATCCCATCGGTCCCGATGACCTCGCCCAGCAGGATGGCACGCCCGTCGCCAAGCTGTGGGTTCCAGTTGCCGAACTGATGGCCCGCATAGACCTGTGCGAGGGGGGCGGCCCCATCGGGGATATGGTTGCCCGCAAAGATCTTCGCGGCGGTCAGGTCCTGGAACGCCATCGGATTGATGCCGAGCAGCTTTGCCAGTTCCGCATTCGTCGCGATGATCTGCGGGTCTTTCACCGGCACCGGCAATTGCGCCGTGAACATCTGCGGCGGCAGTTTGGCATAGGTGTTGTCGAAAGCGATCTTCATAGCCGCGCCAACCGGGCTGCCAGAAGCGCATAGAAGCCTGATGCGTCGATATCCTTCATGAACATCGCATTGGCAGCCCTGTCCGTCACGCGCCACCAATCGGCGACGGTCATGCCAAGCGTCAGGTCCGATTGCGTTTCAATCTCCACATTGATCTGCCGCCCCTGAAAGAGTTGCGGTTCAATCAGATAGGCGATGGTGCAGGGGTCATGCAGCGGCGCGCCTTCGGAGCCGTATTTCTCCATATCAAACCGCTCAAAGAAGTCGGTCCATTCGGCCACCATATCACCCACGCGGCTATGCATAGAGCGGAAGGCATCGATGCGCGGTTTCGTCGTCAGCGCCTTATGCGTGACGTCAAGCGGCATCACCGTCAAAGGCACGCCAGCGCCGAACACGATCTTGGCAGCTTCCGGGTCCACGTAGATGTTAAACTCAGCGGAGGGTGTGATGTTGCCCACCTCAAAGTAAGCGCCGCCCATCAGCACGATTTCCTGCACACGGTCCACGATATCAGGCGCGCGCTGAAACGCCGTGGCGATATTGGTCAGCGGGCCGATAGGGCAGAGCGTGACTGTGCCGGGCGGCTCCGCCCGCAGGGTTTCGATGATGAAATCAACGCCATGCTTCTCTTGCAGGGGCATTGTGGGGTCTTCCATCACTGGCCCGTCGAGCCCCGTCTTGCCATGGACATGTTCCGCCGTGATCAGCTTGCGTTTCATCGGTGCGTCACAGCCCGCAAAGACCTTCGCATCCGGCCGCCCGGCCAGTTCACAGACGATCCGCGCATTCTTTTGTGTCAGCTCCAGCGGCACGTTCCCGGCGACAGCCGTTATGCCAAGCAAATCAATGTCTTCGGGGGAGGCCAATGCCAACAAAATGGCGACCGCGTCGTCCTGTCCGGGGTCGGTGTCGATAATGATTTTGCGCGGCGGCATGCTTGGGTCCTTGGCTATTCGACCCTTAAGGTGGAGCAGCGACCGGGCAGGGGCAAGGGGTCAAACCCGCCCAAATGCGCGCAATCGATCATAGAGCGATTTTGACGCAGCGTCCCCAGTTTCCAGCGCAAAGATATAAGCCTGGGTCAGAAAAAAGCAGGTCGCATCAATGCTTTCGGCGGTATCAGCCGCCCGGGTGTAAAGCGTGACAAGTGCGGTGCGATCATCCCGCGCATGGGCGTCAAGCAGCGTCTCATCCAGCGTCATAGGATGCGATCTTGCCCGCCACCCAGTCGTGAAAACAATGCGTAGGGCCATCCATCGCCGGGCTGAAGCGGCCTCCGTCAAATCCCGGCGCCGCGCGGCCCTTTTGCATGCCTTCCACGACAAAGATGTCCTCTTCAAACACCTCGCGCCATTGCACGCTGTTGCGGGCGCGTAGCGCGTCATCGATGTCAGGTGCGGCATAGTAGATATGCACGTGTTCATCGGTGCTGTCGTGGGATTTTGGCTCCAGCACGATGATAAAGGCATGGTCACGCTGCACGCCAAGCAGCACATTCGGGTAGACGGTCAGGTATTCACCGCCCGTCTCCCATTTCTCGCTGAGGCCTTCGAAATCGGGGAAGACGGTGCCATCTTCCCCCTTCATCTGCCGATAGACCAGGGTGCCCTGACCGGAATACTTGCCCTTTTCATTGATGTTGTAGTGGTCTTCCAGCCGGGAATAGCTGTTCAGACCCGGATGCACCCAGGGCAGGTGATAGCTTTCGCAGTAGTTCTCAACGGCCAGCTTCCAGTTCGTCGCGACCTCAAGGGTAAAGCGACTGTCAGCGCCGCCGTGGTACATCGGCTGATCAAACTCCAACCAGCGGCTGAGCAGATCGGCATGGACCTCTTCAAAAGGTGCGGCATTGCCGTCGAGATTGATGAAAACCGTGTTGAACCAGATATGGCTGCGCACTTCGATCAGGCCGAGGGTGGATTTGTCGATAGCCTCATGCGTGTTGTGGCCCGGACCGCCCACATGCGGGGTGGAGACCAGCGCGCCGTCGGTCCCATAGCACCACGAATGATAAGGGCAGCGGATGGCGCCTTCGATCTTTTTGGCCTCGCTGACGAGGATCATGCCCCGATGGCGGCAGATGTTCTGAAAGACGCGCACCTGACCCGTGCGGTCACGGATCAAAAGAAGCGGGATGCCGAGGAATTCCACCGGTTTGGCATCCCCGATTTCGGGGACATCGTCGGTCACGGCCAGTCCCGCCCAGCTCGTCATCAGCACGGCGTGTTTTTCACGCGTGAACATGTCCGGATCGGTGTAGTGTGCGTTTTGCAGACCGTTGGCCGTTTCAATCGGCCGCCTTACTGCGTCAAGGGTGTCCAATTCAGCATCTTTGGCCATGTCGCACCTCCTTACTTTCTGATCATGACGCGTTATGCACGCGAATGGCGCGTCCCTCCGCGACGTCGATTTTTCTCACTGCGACATGGCAGAGCGCGATTTACAGCCAGATTCTGCCGAGTACCGCGGAAGGCTTAGGAAAAGAATTGCCTGTTGCGTTCAAGCTGCGATTCGTGAGCATATTTTGGCGCACATTGTTCCTGAATTTGGCACAGAGATGCCGCAAATGACCGGTTGTTTCCACGCATCTGGAAAAACTTGGCGGCGCTGCGCATCTAGGGTAGCGAAGGCAACACCGCCTTCTTCATGTCCTAGATAGGAGAACGAAAATGACCCGTACGACTAAGCTGCTGACACCACTTGCCGTTCTGACTGTACTGGCTGTTCCAGCTTTTGCTCAGGACGCCGCAATCGATGTGAACGGCGATGGGATGTACAGCTTTCCTGAACTTCAGGCAGTGATGCCTGAAATGACAGAAGAAGACTTCACAACGCTGGATGTTTCAGGTGACGGCATGCTCGACACCGACGAGATCACAGCGGCAACCGAAGCTGGCCTGCTGCCAGAATAAGATGTGCGGTGGCCACGCGATCAGCCTCTGATCGCGCGCCGGACGCGCCCCTCGCGTCACGCCCCAATCGGATGCGAGGGGTTGCAAGAGGGCCCGGTCGTTCCTTCCCTACGGCCGGGCTTTTGATCAGACTTCCGCGCCACGCGATAGCGCGGCGACGCCGGTGCGGGCGATTTCCTCCAACCCAAGCGGCTGCATGAGTTCGGCAAAGGCATCGATCTTTTCTGATGTGCCGGTGATTTCGAACACGAAGGATCCCAGCGTGCTGTCGACCACATTGGCGCGGAAAATATCGGCAAGGCGGATCGCCTCAATCCGGTGATCACCCGTGCCGACAACTTTGAAGAGCGCCAATTCGCGTTCAACCGATGGCCCCTCAACAGTCAGGTCGTTGACTTTGTGAACATCCACAATCCGACCCAGTTGCGCCTTGATCTGCGTAATGATTTGCGGCGTGCCGGTGGTGACGATGGTAATGCGCGAACGATGCCCCAGATGGTCGACTTCAGCGACGGTCAGGCTGTCAATGTTATAGCCCCGCCCCGAAAATAGCCCGATCACCCGCGCCAGTACGCCAGGTTCGTTTTCCACTAGAATGGCCAGCGTATGCTGCTCTTCCCGGTCCGAGAATGTCGGACGCAGATTATAGGCGGAATGGCTCGTCGCGCCCTTTTTTATCTTAAGCGGTGACATGTTATACGGCCTTTCGGTTTTGAGCTGTTGTTGTGGCGTTGCGAAGCTGTCGTAGGCTGAAGACAAACGCAACCATCAAAATTGGAGACAGAACGGATGTCGGATAAACCCACTGAGCTTGAAAGATGATCTGATTGATAACCGGTATGCCGGGACCAAACCAGAACAGAGCGAGAAGCATCCAAAAATGGATTGGCGGACTTGCCGGGCGAGCAAGATAGATAAAAAGTGCAGCGACTGCGGACAACGCGGCATCATAATGCCAGAGATAGGGTGCTGATAACGGAATGGCCGCGAAGAGTGCTGCGACTGCCAAATCTGATTGCACACCATGTCTGCGCCAGACCCCGAACAAGACGATTGCCAAGACAAGAAACGCAATAGCATTCGCTTGGGTCGAAAAGTGGTCCGGCACCCCAAAGAGGGTGGCAAAGGATCCAAAGCTTGCCAGAGACCGGTTCAGAGCGACAGCTGAGCGCTCAACCGCACTTTCAAAAAACGATACATCCATCCATAGTGCGATGTATTCAAAGCCGTAATACGCGGTTGCTGAAAAATGCAGCATTGCTGTAGTGACGATTGCGGCAAGTATTGTTGTGTAACGCCTCTCTGCCAGCAATATGACTGGGATCAAAAGTCCCAATGTTGGCTTAAGCGTCAAAAAACCGATGATGGCACCGGCGGCAACATTGCGTTCTTGACGCAACATGCTGATGGCGAACAATAAGCCCGCACACCAGAACAATGTCAGTTGACCGGACATTAGCGCAGGCAACCATGCGGGCGAAAATGTGATTAGTGCTAAAGCTATGAGCTTATCTTGCAGGAATTGCCTTGCGGCAAGCGCAATAAAGATCAGGGACAATGCCGTGATCGCAACGTAACCCACAAAGAACGGCATGGCACCAAATGGGGTGAGTATCATCAGCACTGGTGCTGGATAGAGCCAAAACATGCCGTCGCGTGGGCACGACTCAAAGGCAGCAAGCAATGCAGTGTGGTCAAATGCACTGAGTGGCTGGCCTGCAAAGGCTAGGCTGCCTGCGCCCCAAAGAGCGTGAAAATCAACGACGCGCTGTACACATGTCGCCCCACCCGGAACGTCAACGCCGCGCATCGCAAACAGAACCAAAACAGCTGAAACCCACAAAAAATTCGCAACCGCAAAAAAAACGGCTGCTTGTTGAGCGGTTAGGACAATTTCAACTGTGCGGCGCATCTTGCCTATTCCGTCACCTTTGCTTGCTGCATCTCGGACAATGAAGGTTGCTGGGCGGCCTGCCAAAGCGCGAATGCGAAGCCGAGTAGCAGGATAGGTGGCACGGTAATTGTTGGGTAGATCCAAGCAAGTTTGAAGAAGTAGGTATTCCATAGCGTAACGCCTGGGCCTGCCCAAACCAAAGCAAGCAGCAACCAGTGCAGCGTATTCCATCCCTGTGTACCTGCACGATAGATGAACATCGCGGCGAGTGCGGAAAAGCCGGCATCGTAGTGCCACAGATATGGTGTCGATAACGGGATAGCCGCGCATAAAACCGCGCAGGCTGCATCAGACCGCGCTCCCTGTTTGCGCCAGACCCAGAAAAGTGCAGCGGCCGCCACTGCCAGCAGAGCAATATTGATTGCGATGCTAAACTGGGGTGCGGCGCCAACGCGTGTCGCAAAGGCGGCAACGCTCGACATCGAAGCGCTTTCGGCGACGCTGTTACTGAGTGATGCTCCGTGAGTGCCAGACGCCCTTACCCATGCGGCAAAGTACTCAAATCCATACAGTGCCGTGGCGCCCAAATGCAGGACCACCGTTGTAACTGTCGCGGATATGATCGTCCTGTATCGGCGGTCGGCCAGTAATATCACGGGGACTAACAAGCCCAGTGTTGGTTTCAAGGTCAGCAAACCGATTAAGATGCCTGCGAGAACATTGCTGTTTTGCCGCATTGCGCTGATCGCGGCCAATAATCCGACGCACCACAATATCGTGAATTGCCCGACCATCAACGCCGGCAACCAGGCTGGTGCAAAGACGATTGCGATTAGGGCGGTCCGATCTTTTGGAAAGTAGCGCGCGACGGCCACCGCTAGAAGGCCCAACGAGATGAACAGAAAACCAATATAAGCGGTCAGAAATGGCAGTGCCCCAAAAGGGGTCAAAAGAACTGCCATTGGCGCGGGATAGAGCCAGAACATGTTGATCTGTTGGCACGCCGAATAGGCTTGTTCGAGATTTTCACGCTCAAAGGCCGCAATCGGGTTCATCTCAAGCGCGAGGCGTGCCGCGCCCCAGATCGCATGGAAATCGACAAATCGTGTGACGCAATTATCGCGCCCTGGCAAGTCGATACCGTTTGAGACAAAGGTCGCGACCATGATCAAGACTGTGATCGCATTGACCCAAGCGAGCAAGTAATAGCGTTGCCGCGCCGACACGGGAGCGGATATCTCAGAATCTGGTGACATATGAGTGGGCCTGTGCAGCAGATGCGCTTTGCCTGCAGTGTACCGCGAAATGTGCTTTTCTATGGCTTTGGAACGAGTTGCTCTTCGATCTTTTGTGCAACGCCAGCTGCTGAAGTTGCCTTTCGCCAATGCTGCAAAGACCCATCACGTATCGCGACATCTCAGATCTCTTCCCGTTGCAAAGTTGGCTGTTTGAAGGTCGTCCGAAGGAAAAAAATACTGACTACAAACCCAAGAAATAGCATCACCGGATCGATCAGG
This sequence comes from Cognatiyoonia sp. IB215446, assembly GCF_033963825.1. Classification (NCBI taxonomy): domain Bacteria; kingdom Pseudomonadati; phylum Pseudomonadota; class Alphaproteobacteria; order Rhodobacterales; family Paracoccaceae; genus Cognatiyoonia; species Cognatiyoonia sp. IB215446. The sequence goes on from NZ_JAXBMD010000004.1 coordinate 229,065, forward strand.
GGAGGGCTCAGCCCGGCAATCTGCAGCGTGTAGCTGTTCCAGATCGTTAAACCCGGGCCCATCCACAAAAGAGCGATGATGATCCACCAGCCTTGGCTTCGCTTTTGCAATCCTGCGCGAAAAAGAAAAAGCGCGGTCAGCGCCGAGAAAGCTGCGTCGTTGTGCCAGAGATATGGCGTCGATAAAGGAATGGCGGCACAAAGAGCGGCACAGGCCCCGTCCGAATGCGCGCCGAAGCGTCGCCATATGAACCACAGGATGATGGCGGCACCGAGAAGAACAGCGGCGTTAATCAAAAGGGCGATGCGTGCAGGTGCGCCGAACTTTGCCGCCAATACAGCGACACTTCCCATTGCGTCCAGCACCGCAAGGTTTTCGGCAAGCGATGCGCCATGTATGCTGGATGCAGTGATCCAGGCGGGCAGGTAGTCAAACCCATAAAATGCCATCGCCCCCAGATGTAGGACAAGCGTTGCCACGGTTGCCGCCCCAATGGTCGCATAACGACGATCCGCCAGCAGGATGACCGGCACCAGCAGGCCCAATGTGGGTTTGAGCGTCAGCAATCCGATGAAACATCCTGCCAGAATGGGCCGGTCAGCGCGCATCGCGCTGATCGCTGCCAAAAGACCGGCGCACCAGAGCAGGGTAACCTGGCCGATCACCAGGGCTGGTAGCCAGGCTGGCGCTGATACAAAGGCCAGCAGGGCCGCTCTGTTCCCCACAAGAAAGGGCCGCATGCTGATCGCCAGCGCCGCAATGGAGAGTGCGAGGAACGCATAAAAGGCAGGCATGAATGGCAATAGGCCAAAGGGCATCACCAATGGCACCATAGGTGCGGGATAGAGCCAGTACATATTGACCTGGTCGCAAGCAGAATAGGCCTGTTCCAGCGCCTCACGCTCGAAGGCGAGGATGGCCTGCCCCTCAAGCGCGATCCGCGCAGCACCCCAGATGGCGTGAAAATCGATAAACTTGGTTACGCACGTCCCACCGCCCGGCGCATCGATCCCGAAATAGACAAAAGTCGCGAAGATGACCACGAGGGTGAGGATGTTGACCCCGATGATCGCGCGGAGAAGTTGCGGCCTTATCATGCTGTATTGGCCCGCACCTGGGTCGCAAGGGCGCGGGCTCAGACGAGCACCGCACCACCTGCCTGGATCGCATTTGACGTATCCGCATCGGCACCCAGCAGCATCTCGTTATGTGCCTTGCCTGAGGGGATCATGGGGAAGCAATTTTCGTGCTTTTCGACGAGGCAGTCGAACAAGACAGGACCGTCGTAGTTGATCATCTCCATGATTGCATCGTCGAGATCGTCGGGGTTGTCGCAGATGATGCCCTTGGCGCCAAAAGCCTCGGCGAGTTTGACAAAATCGGGCAGCGATTCCGACCAGCTGGAGGAATAGCGCTCGCCATGCAGAAGCTCCTGCCATTGGCGCACCATGCCCAAACGCTCGTTGTTCAGGATGAACTGTTTCACCGGCAGACCGTACTGCATAGCTGTGCCCATTTCCTGCATGTTCATCAACCAAGACGCTTCACCCGCCACATTGATGACGAGCGCATCCGGGTGGCCCATCTGCACCCCGATAGAGGCGGGGAAGCCGTAACCCATCGTGCCCAGGCCCCCAGAAGTCATCCAACGGTTCGGATCCTCAAAGCCCAGATATTGCGCGGCCCACATCTGGTGCTGGCCGACCTCCGTGCAGATGTAACGGTCATGCTTCTTGGTCAGTTCTTCCAGCCGGGCCAAAGCGTATTGCGGCTTGATGACTTTGCCTTCCTGTTTGAAGGCCAGGCAATCGACCTTTTTCCAGTCGTTGATCTGGTGCCACCATTTCTGCACGGCTTCTTTGTCGGTCTTACGCCCGCGCGATTTCCAGACATTCAAGAGGTCTTCAAGCACATGGGCCACATCGCCCAGGATCGGGATATCGACCTTGATCACCTTGTTGATGGATGAGGCATCGATATCGATATGTGCCTTGGTGGAACCGGGGCTGAACGCGTCGAGCCGCCCGGTGATCCGGTCATCGAACCGCGCGCCGATATTGATCATCAGATCGCAATCATGCATCGCCATATTGGCTTCATAGAGCCCATGCATGCCCAGCATGCCGATCCAGTTTTCACCGGAAGCGGGATAACAGCCCAGGCCCATCAGGGTGGACGTGATCGGAAAGCCGGTTGCGGCCACCAGCTCTCGCAGCAATTGCGATGCGGCAGGGCCGGAATTGATCACGCCGCCACCTGTATAGAAGATCGGGCGCTTTGCCGTTTCCATAGCCTTGGCCAACTCGGTGATATTGTCCATGTCACCCTTGAGCTGCGGGTTGTAATGGGTCTCAACTTGGCGGGCTTCGGTGTAGTTGCCAGTCGCAAACTGCACGTCCTTGGGGATATCAACGACAACCGGGCCGGGACGGCCCGATGTGGCGATATGGAACGCTTCATGCAGGGTCGGGGCCAAACGGTCGGTTTCTTTGACCAGCCAGTTATGCTTGGTGCAGGGGCGGGTGATGCCCACCGTATCACATTCCTGAAATGCGTCAGAGCCGATCATGAATGTCGGGACCTGACCGGTCAGAACGATGATCGGGATCGAATCCATCAGTGCGTCCGTCAAACCTGTGACCGCATTCGTGGCACCGGGGCCGGAGGTGACCAGCGCCACGCCGGGCTTGCCAGTAGACCGGGCATAGCCCTCAGCCGCATGCACAGCGCCCTGTTCGTGGCGGACCAGCACATGCTTGATGCTGTTTTGCTGAAAGATTTCGTCATAGATCGGTAGGACCGCGCCACCGGGATAGCCAAAGACGACCTCCACGCCCTGATCAATCAAGGCTTGTACGACCATTTTTGCGCCCGTCATGGCTTTGCTCATCTGTCTCGCGTCCTGTTGCTATCTGGTTGTCTCGGTCACAAAAAAACCCCCGATTTTGTCGGGGGCGCATGGGATCGTTATGGTCTTACCGTTACCGGCCCATGCGCATGTTTCCTACGATTAGTACGACGTTCTTCATCAGGGTTCCTTTGCGTGGCAGTACCCTTAATGCGGGTGGCATCTGCGGTCAACCGTTTACGTGGAGAAAATGTCGTGCACGGGCAAGTTTCCGCAATTTTCTTTCAATGTCTATGCCTTGCCCTCTTCAACGTATTTTAGGGGCTTGGGCCTAGCCTTCGCAAATGACGTCAACAAACGCATATATGAACAAGATGGCGCAGTTGATTGCTCCGAAACGCTGGTGGCATTGGCCCTTTGGTGTGGCGTTCTGGGGGGCGGCTGCGTCGATCATCGCCTACATCGTCGAATGGTTCTGGAAGCCTTCGGCGATGGGCCCGCCGCTTGAGCACTATATCGTGGTGACAGCCATGGCCGCGCCTTTGCTGATCGTCGGTCTGGCGCTTTTGGCGCATATGGATCGTTTGCATATGGAATTGGCGAAGCTGGCAGCGACCGACCCGCTTACCGAACTGATGAACAGGCGCGCGTTTCTGACCGCCTTGGAACAGGCTGGGTCAGGCGCGCTTTTGATGATTGATCTCGATTACTTCAAATCGGTCAATGACAGCTATGGCCACAATACGGGCGACGCGGTTCTGCTCCTCATGGCTGCCCGCTTGCGTCAGGTTGTGCGCAAGGATGATCTGGTCGGACGTCTGGGGGGAGAGGAGTTTGCAGTGTTTCTGCACGACGCAAATGCCGAAGGAATGAATATCTGGGGTCAGGACATATCTAACGGTGTCAGGTATCGCGACGAATCCGTGGAATTCGCGGTCACGGCCTCAGTTGGCGGCGTGATCATGCAAACGGACGATCATGTGCTGCACGCGCTCAACAAGGCCGATCAGGCACTCTATCAGGCCAAAGATGCAGGGCGCGCCCGGTTTCAGGAACACATCTCAGAAACACGGGCAGGTTCTCAAAAGAAATCGGCCTAGAGGTAGCGGCTACGCCGCATAAAAAGGTGTCGCGTCAGTTCGGCCAATTGGCTGCCAAACAAGATGACATGCGCAATTGTGAGAGCGGCGAGCAGCACCATCCCGTAAAGTGCTAGGATTTGCAGCATCGGGACCTGGAAATTCAACGTGGACAGGTTCGCGATGATCAAAGGGCCGTACCAGGACACGAACGATATAATGCCCATGGTCACGAACACGATCTTGCGGGGGAGCGACACGCCGTCCAGCATCCGATGCCCGATCTGCCCGTGAATGAAGGGGATGACACTGCGATGGATGAAATAGCCATTGATGGTCAGGATGCCTACAATCACCATCTTCGCCCAAACCTTTTCGTTGCCGAGTTTCACAGGCTCGTAGAACCAATAAAAGATCAGGAAACCAAGACCCGTCACCCAAAGCAGCTTGAGCCCGGCTGAGACGAGATCGGCCAGAAACGTGAACATCTCGAACGTCTGTTCCGTCGTCACACGGCCTAGAAAGAAGCGGATGATCATCAGATCCAGCAGCGTCGCAGCACCCAATCCAAGCGTTAGCCCGAGGAAATGAAAGATGCGCAGGATACTGCGGTTGAGTTGTTCAGGATCGCTTGAGAGGGCGGCAAAAAGCTCGGTCAGTTGCATGGCTCACATCCGGTTCGTAACGGCCCGCCCCCGCGAGACCTCTTACCGTCAGTGGCACCGATTGCGCCCTCTCTCACAAGTGTTTCCTGACGGACCTTACGGTATCGGCGGGATTGCGCGCCTTATCAGGGTATTTTGCCGCAATCCTGCCATTATTCGTCTGCGCTATTCTCTTTAACCGGTTTGATCTTGTCCCACGTCCGGGTCTCAAAGTCGGACGTGTCGTGCCGTTCGCGCAATTGGCCGCTCTCTTCGCCCCAGGCGCGATTCACCATCTTGCCACGCTTGTAGGCGGGACGTTCGGTGACCAGATCGGTCCAGCGGGCGACATTCTTGTAGGATTGCGCGTCAAGGAACGTTGCGGCCTCATCATAGATGGTGCCCTGCATCAGCGTGCCGTACCAAGGCGCGATGGCCATATCGGCGATCGTATAGGTGTCGCCTGAGATGTATTCGTTGTCGGCCAATTGCCGGTCGAGCACATCCAATTGCCGCTTGGTTTCCATCGCGAAGCGGTTGATGGGGTATTCGAACTTTTCGGGCGCATAGGCGTAGAAGTGGCCAAAACCGCCACCCAGATAGGGCGCGCTGCCCTGTAGCCAGAATAGCCAGTTGAGCGCTTCGGTCCTGGCGACGCCGTCTTCGGGCAGGAAGGCACCGAATTTCTCGGCGAGATACAAAAGAATGGCGCCGCTCTCAAACACGCGGCTGCCAGTGCCATGATCCATCAATGCGGGAATCTTGGAATTGGGGTTTACACCCACAAACCCGCTCCCAAATTGATCACCTTCCTGAATGTTGATCAGCCACGCATCGTATTCAGCGTCATGCCCTGCTGCCAGCAACTCCTCCAGCATCACGGTGACCTTGACCCCGTTGGGCGTGGCCAGCGAGTAAAGCTGCAAAGGGTGTTCGCCAACCTGCAGGTCCTTGTCATGCGTCGGGCCCGCTATAGGGCGGTTGATGTTGGCGAACCGACCGCCGCTTTCGGCGTCCCAGGTCCAAACTTTGGGTGGTGTATAGGTGGTCATCGGGGCGCTCCTGCTGCAATTTGGTTTGCGTGCAGCAAGCCGCCTAATGCGCGCGAATACAAGGCTCAATCAGGGCACATGCGCTGTGCAAAAATGATGCGCGCGGCGAGGTATTCGCTAGCCGCGCGCGTTTTTTCGGAACAGGTAAAGGCTTAGCCCTGCGTATTCGCCCGATGCTCGGTCAGGTGGCGGCGGATGATTTCAAACCACTCGCCTGTTTCCTTGATCTGATTCAGGCCCGAGTTGAACTCGGCCAGCATCTCGGCCCCTTGCGGGTGGTTCTTCGAGATAACAGCGTGAATGGTCAAAACCTGGCTCAGCGGTTCGTTATAGCGGATCTGATCCGTCGTTCCAGTTTCCACCATCTTGCCCTCAGCAGTGTCGACTGCAATGGCGACGGCATCGACGCTGCCATCTACGAGGCCAGTGAAGCATTCAGCGGGATCGCTGGGGCGCACTAGCGTAATGTTAGGCTCCTTCAGATCGTTTTCTTCCAATTGGAAGGTGGCATAGCCCGCCGGTCGACAAATCGTCTTACCAAAGAGATCAGAGTAAGACGTGAGTGCTGGCTCGGATTCGCGCGTGTAGTAGCCAAAGACCTGTTCGAACATCGGCTCTGACCAATCAAAGTTGTTACAGCGGAACTGGCTGTCTTCGCCAAGGCGGGCGATTTGATCGCAGTTCGGCTTGAACCAGCTAAGGCTGAAATCATAGGCAATGTCAGTGATCAAAGGCGTCAGATGGGCGCCCCAATCATTGATAAAGTCGATCTTGTAAGGCGTGCCGTTTGCAGAATTCGCCAAGGCAACATTCGCAATCTCGGTGATCATGCCGCCCTGTTCCTGCTCTTCATTGGCGAACGGTGCCCAATTAGTGCCCTGTGCGACGCGAATTTGGCGCGCGTTGGGGAAAGGCAGGCGTTCGGTCGTCGGCTCCGGCCGGAAAGCTGCAGCTGTCGACGCGACCGTTTCGTTCAGGCAGGGAATGTCGATCTGCAAACCGACAGAAATAACGCCCGGGTTGCCACCGATTGCGTCGGAATTGGCACTGTAGATGATTTGGAAGGCCGACGCGTCATCATAGACCGCCGCAGCGATTTGCGACAATGAATCGCCAGGTTGAACCGTATAGGTTTCGCCACATTTTGGCGCGCTCTGCGCTGCGGCTTGGGTAGAGAAAGATGCGGCAATTGCGGTGACTGCGACTGCACATGTCGTACTTAAATGGGTGGAGATGCGTGGCATTTTTTGTCCTCGGTTTCGGGGGTACAAAACTCGCTAACTCTTTGGAACTGATAACATTCTTGGGTATTGGCTGGTAGGATGCAGTGTTCTGTGGCGGCTTTGGGGCTGGGCCGGTCCACTATTGTGGCATTCTGGGTAATGAAATTTGGAGTCCAGATTTCATGAAAAACCCATGTAAGTCATTCATTTTCGTGAAAAAAGTATCAGATTTTATTATTTCATGTGATCAGATTTTGTCAACATTTTGCCTTTTTTTGGTCGATAGTGGCTGCAAAGGAAACGCAATCGGAAAAGGCATCCGCATGAGGCTGAAACATCTTGAAAGAACTGCAGAAGAAGTTTCGTCAGTTTTGGTTACTGGGTCGGCGAGCTTTGCGCTTGCATTCACCGCTCTTGCTTTCGCGCCTAAGCCGGCCAGCGCACAAGAGTTATGTTCCACCTACACGGTGGTTCGGGGCGACACGCTGAGCGGCATCGCGGGTGCGGCGGATGTGCCGGGCGGTTTTCAGTTCCTGTTCAATGCCAACACCGATGTGCTGGCCAATCCAAACCTGCTTGAGGTAGGGCAGGTCATCAAGATCCCCTGCGCCGACGGATCCTTGCCAGGTGCCGCAGCGTCGGTCGTGCGACCGGCGACGCCATTGGCTGCAGCCCAACCGACGGAGTTGAGCCGCCCCATTCGCATCGCGACAGCCACAGGATATGCGCCCTTCACGGATGAAGGTTTGCCGGGTGGTGGCATGATCACCCAGATGGTGGACCGGTCCATGCAATTGGGCAACCCTGATCAGGAATACACGCTGGTCTTCATCAATGATTGGGGGTCGCATCTTGAAACGCTGCTGCCTTCGGGCGCCATTGACATGGTCTTCCCGTGGTTCCGGCCCAATTGCGACCGGGTCGAGAACCTTTCACCCGCTAGCGCATATCGCTGCACTGACTTCAATCACTCCGAGCCTTTTTATGAGCTTTTCGTCGATTTCTACACGCTCAACGGCAGTGCTTATGCGGCTGCCGACAGCTATGACGACCTGATCGGGGCGCGGATCTGCCGGCCAGAGGCTTGGTTCACCTTTGATCTCGAAGCGGAAGGACTTACACCGCCAAATGTGGAGTATATCACCACCGTCGAGCAAAACGGCTGCTGGCCGCTTCTTGTGACCGGAGAGGTCGATATCGTCACCTATGATGCGCTTCCCGCCGAAGAAGACGCCCGCAATGCCGGGCTGACGGATCAGATCACCACACTTGAGGCGCTACGTGGGACGGTGACGTCGCACGTGTTTGTCTCCAAGAACAACCCGATTGCGAATGAGGCCTTGCCGATCCTGAATGCGGGGCTGGAAGAATTACGGCTTTCGGGTGAGTGGTTCAGCATCGTGCGCGAAAGCATCAGGGAAACGGTCGAGAACTAAGCTCGCTGTCACGACGGTCTGGCCGCTCCACAGGTGGCCAGATCAAATACCGGTGCCCTGCAGCACCCCATGTTCCATTGCATAGCGGGTGAGCCCTGCGGTGGAACTGATCCCTAGTTTGCGTTTGATATTCTTGCGGTGCGTTTCCACGGTACGGACAGAGATATTCAACGTGTTGGCCACATCCTTGTTGGATTGGCCCTGGGCGAGTTCGAGCAGTATGGTCTGTTCGCGGCTTGTCAGCGTCTCGCGCCCATCGCTGATCTTCGGTTGAAGCGCGCGTTTGGCGCCTGTGCAAAGATACTCCTGCCCATCCATCACCGTCTCTATCGCCGTCTTGATTTCATCGGTGGGTACATCCTTGAGGATATATCCTCGTGCACCGTGGCTGAGGGCCGTGGAGATGTATTCAGGGCTGTCATGCATCGACAGGACAAGAATGCGCGTATTGGGCCGCTCTTCCAGGATCATCTCGGTTGCATTCAGGCCGGAAAGGCCGGGCATATTGAGGTCCATCAGGATCACATCGGGGGCGAGTTCATTGACGCGATCCACTGCCTCTTGCCCGTTACCCAGCGTGCCCACGACACTGATATCATCATAGCTTTCAAGGATTGCCTGGATCCCTTCGGTCACCATTGGATGATCATCAACAATCAGAACACGTGTGGTCATGCGCTTTCCTTGGTTGTCTTTTGGGGGCTGAGCATATGGGTCAGCGGCACCTGTGCCTCTATGACAGTACCGGTTTTGCCGGTCCGGGCCGAGAGGATGCGGAGCGTACCGCCCAATTGCTCAATCCGTTCCTGCATGTTGCGTAGGCCTAGCCCGCCCAAAACGCGCCGGGACGGGCGGGGCCATATCATGCCGATGCCATCGTCCTTGATCTGCAACATCGCGCCGTTGCGATGGCCCTTGATGCTGATGAACACATTCTCGGCCTGCGCATGCCGTTCGATATTGTTCAGCGCTTCCTGCGCGATCCGATAAAGCGCGATCCGCGCCTCTTGATCCAGCCGGTTGCGGAAGACCACGGTCTCAAACTCGGTCTGGATGCCGGTGCGGGTGCTGAAATCCTCGGTCAACGCCTGCAGCGCGGGGCCGAGGCCAAGGTCATCCAAGACGCCGGGGCGCAGGTCGCGGCTGATCCGGCGGACCTCTTGTATGGTCGATCCTAACCCGTCGATCCCCTTGTCGAGCAGATTGCTGGTTGCCGGATCACCGGCCAGTTTGCGTTTGGTCAGTTCCAGTGCATAGCGGACGCCGACCAGCATCTGGCTGATCCCGTCATGCAGTTCACGTGCAACGCGCCCACGCTCTTCTTCCTGTGTGTCGATGATCCGCTGGGTGAGCTGTTTCAGCTTGGCATCGGCCAGTCGCCGTTCGCGGACATTCAGAACCATGCCTGTCATGAACACACCAAGCAGCGCCACCACGGCAATCCCAACGATGTAATAGGACGTCGTTTGAATACGTGTCTCGACTTCCGCCCTTGCGGCGGCCACGTTTTCCAGCACGTCATCGATGAAAACACCCGTCCCGATGACCCAGCGCCAATCCTGCAGGCCGTTGACATAGACGATCATCCGCTCGGTCGCCCCGGTGGAGGGTTTGGGCCAGTCAAAGCTGTGATAGCCGCCGCCGGTGCGGGCGATCCGGATTAGCTCGTCAGTAATGGGGGTGCCATTGAGGTCTTCCAACCCGGTCCAGTTCTTACCAATCAGATAGGTCTGGCGCGGTGCAACAAGGTTGTTGCCGTCATAGTCAAAGACGAAGAAGTATCCGTCTTGGCCATAAAGCATTGCCGCCAACTCACGCGTCACGGCCAGCTTTGCCTCGTCATCGTCAGGTGCGGCCCGCCCATAGGTGTTTACGACGGCAGTGCGCGCGATGGACAGATAATTCTTCAACTCGGCGCGCTTGGTCTCGATCAGCTGCGTCTCAAGCGCTTGGATCTCGCGCTCAGCCAATTGGCGCGATTGTGATGTGACCACCAGAAAGATCAGGAATACGGCAACGATCAGCGGCAAGGTGGCCAGAAGAAACACCTTTTGCCCATAGCTAATGCTGATCATATCACGCAGTCGCATGAAAAGTCCCGTCATGGCCTGATCGTTACGCGGGAATCGTTCTTGACGCAAATTCGACCCGCAAAAGTATTCAACCCAAATCAGCCCAATTGGTGGTCGCACGCCCGACAAACGGCGATAAAATGTGACAGAAATGCGAAATCTACGCAGTACTGCGTATTTCGTCTTGCAAGTCCGCAGAGTAGGGTGCCGCCACGAAATCCATTGGGGGGCGTGGTTTCGTGCTCCCCTTGAGACGTTAATAATCGGGAGGATACTCTATGGATCGTCGTTCATTTCTGAAAAACTCGGCACTTGGCGGGACGGCTGCCGCAGCAACAACGCTGGCCGCACCGGCCTATGCGCAAGGCAACCGGACGCTGACGCTGGTGACCACATGGGGTCGCGGTCTGGCCGGTGTGCATGATGCCGCACAACGTGCGGCTGACACGATCACCGCGATGTCCGGTGGATCGCTGACAATCGACCTTAAAGCCGCCGGCGAACTTGTTGGCGCGTTTGAGGTTTTTGATGCCGTGACCTCTGGTCAGGCCGACATGTATCATGGTGCCGACTACTACTTTGTCGGTCAGCATCCGGGCTATGCATTCTTCACGTCGGTGCCATTCGGGATGACACCGATTGAGATCATGAACTGGTACTATCAGGGCGACGGCCAGGCGCTGCATGATGAGCTGGGCTCGATCTTTGGTCTGAAATCCTTCCTTGCCGGGAACACAGGTCCACAGGCTGGTGGCTGGTTTGCCAAGGAAATCGCAGGTCCGGAAGACTTCCAAGGTCTAAAGTTCCGTATGCCGGGCCTTGGCGGTGAAGCGCTGGGCAAGATGGGCGCGTCGGTGCAGAACTTGCCCGGTGCGGAAGTGTATCAGGCGCTGGCCTCCGGTGCGATTGACGGGACTGAGTGGATTGGCCCATGGGCCGACGAAAAGGCCGGTTTCCAGGAAATCACCAAGTTCTACTACACCGCCGGTATGCACGAGCCGGGTGCGGCCCTGTCGCTCGCCACAAACTTGGACGTGTGGGAAAGCCTCAGCCCCGAGCACCAGAAGATCGTCGAGATCGCTTCGGGTGAAGCGCATCAGTGGAACCTTGCGCAGTTTATGAACAATAACGGTGCCGCACTGCAACGTCTGCAGGCCGGTGGTGTGAAGGTTCTGGAATTCCCTGACAGCGTCTGGGACGCAATGGGTGCCGCAGCGCGCGAAACGCTGGACCAGTATAACGGTGACGACATCTATGATCGTATCCGCACCAGCTATAACGCCTCCATGGCAGCGTCCTCAGGCTGGATCACCCAGTCTGAAGGTGCCTACCGCGCGCAGCGCGACCGGGTCATGGGCTAAGCGCCAAACACGAACAAAGAAAGGGTCCGCTGAAGCGGGCCCTTTCGGCTAAAAATAATCATCTGTCACAGGCTTGGGGTGGAGCCTTAGACGACAGGGGGGATCATGGAAGAAGAGATCACGTGCAGCGGTTTTTTCCGCGCATCGGTCGAGGATACGGTCAGCTGTCTTGACAGTTTTCAGGCCTCCGGCTGGTGGCAATTCATTTTGGGCAACCTGCTGGAAGCCTTTTACAACATCTTCTACGCGCTCCTGAATCCGCAGCTTTGGCTCGCCTGGCTGCCCTTTATCAACGCCCCGATGGATGACCTTGAGGTTAAGCAATCGTTGATGCGCTTTATCTATTACGGCGCGTCCGTTGAGTTCTTCTTTGTTGTCCTTGTCATCTTCCTGATCGTGACGATCATCGGTTTCATCAACAACCGCTTCATGTGGGGCTGCGTGCGGGGCCTTGAGGGCTTTGCCAACATCGTCGGGCGCACCGCTGCTTGGGCGGGCCTTTTGATGGTGCTGCAGCAGATCGTTATCATCTTCATGCAACGGGTCTTTGCGGTCTCTGAAATCGGCATCGGCTTTGGCGTGACCTTCACCAAGGACGTCAGTTGGTGGTCGGAAGAGCTGAAATTCTACAATGCGATGATCGTCTGCCTCTGTGCGGCCTACACATTCGTGCAGGGCGGCCATGTGCGGGTCGATCTTGTCTATTCCGCGATCAGCTACCGCGCCAAACGTGTGATCGACATGTTCGGATCGCTGGTCCTGATGGTGCCTGCCGCGATCATCACATGGCTTTACGGCTGGTTTTTCATGTGGCGGCATCTGGTGGTGCCGAACCCGTCTGCCTCAAGCTCGCTTGATCGTTTGCTGACACAGGCCCGCGCCGTCCGCTGGAATATTGAAACCATCGGTTTCTCGCCCAACGGCTTTAACGCCTATTTTCTATTCAAGGTCCTGCTCGTCGTCTTCACTCTGATGGTGCTGCTGCAGGCCGTCGCGTTCTTCTATCGCTCGTATCTGGAGTGGAAAGAGGGCCCTGAAAGTGAGGGCAAGTTCCTCGACAAAGACAAGATCGGTGACCCAACCGCCGAACTTGCCGCTGACATCCACTAAGACCAAGGACGCTTACCCATGCTATTCGGACTTGATGGGATCGAAGTCGGTATCATTATCGTCTTTCTGACCTTGTTTGCCGGGATCCTGTCCGGTTTCCCGGTGGCCTTTGCCATCAGCGGCTCTGCAGTGATTTCCTTTGCGATCATTGCCGCCCTCGACAGTGCGGGGCTCTTGATCCATGCCGCCGTTGATACGAATTCCGCAGAATATGCTGCCTTGATCGCCGAAGGGGTCAGGCCCGACGCGATCTCGGTTTTCCGATACCCTGAACTGCCGCGATACGAGGATGTGTTGTTCCCGCAGGGCTGGGAAGTCGCACTCGACCGCAATATCGGCTTTATGGTCAACCGCATGAACGAACGCGTGCTGGCGGGCCAGTCGATTGAGACGCTGCTGGCGGTACTGATGTTCGTGATGATGGGGATCGTGCTTGAGCGGTCGCGGATCGCGGATGAGCTTCTCACGACCATGGCCAAGGTCTTTGGCCCGCTGCCGGGTGGTTTGGCCGTGTCCATCGTGATCGTGGGTGCGTTTCTGGCCGCCTCGACCGGGATCGTTGGGGCGACGGTTGTCACCATGGGCCTGTTGGCCCTGCCGACGATGCTGAAGAACGGGTATTCACCGCAGCTTTCCACCGGTGTCATCGCGGCCTCTGGGACATTGGGGCAGATCATTCCGCCCTCCATCGTTATCGTTTTGTTGGGTACGCTTGCGGGGGATCTTTATTCCGCAGCACAGGAGGACCGCGCGCAGCTTGCGGGCTGTTCGGATGCACTCACATTCCTAGGTGAGCCTGCGGTGGTTTCGGTTGGCACTTTGTTCCAGGCCGCATTGCTGCCGGGCATCATGCTGGCTGCGCTCTACGCGGCCTATGCGTTCGGCTTTGCCCTGTTCAATCCCTCAAAGGCACCGCCCGTCCAGCTTGATGGCACCGCCGAGGGCGAGGTCATCACCCGCAACGAAAGCTTCACATGGTTCCTGGCCGTGCCAGTGGGCATCATCGGGTTGGCCATTGGGTTGGGGCAGGCGAATATCGTCGGCTCGCAATCAGTCATCGTCGACAGCTTTACCGATGCGGGGCAAACCGCATCTTTGCGCACGCGGGTGAGCGAGGAATGCCAGGCCTCCATGATTGACCTGCACGGACAAGCCGCCTGGGATCAGGCGGTGGCCGAGCAGGCCGCGATTGACGAGGCGGGTGGCGTGACCGAAGCGCGCGCGCTGTCGGATGAGGAGCGTGCCGCGTTGGTTTTGGAAAAGGTCGACGCAGCGGCGCCGATTGGGACCGGTATTGCCATCACCGCTGTCCTGTTGGGCCTCATGCTGGCTATCGCGCGCGGTGTCGCGCCGACGGCGGATCATCGTCCTCTGATGATCGGGGCGGGGGGTATCGGTCTGCTCCTGTTGGTTGACATCATCTTCATCTCACCGCTCACAACGCCGGGTTGGACCACGCTGATGATCCTGATACCGCTGGCGGTGACCTATATCGGGCTCAAACCGGCGGCTGGCTTCCTTGCATCAAACGAGATCCTTCGGGTTGTCTTCCCACCGCTTGTTCTGATCGTTGCGGTGTTGGGCTCTATCCTCGGCGGGATCACCAACCCGACACCGGCAGCCGCCCTTGGGGCAGGGGGGGCGATCCTGCTTGCCACCTATCGCAAGCGCAAGGATCAGGGCAAATCGGGCCGGATCGTGATGCTGACGGCGGGTGCGATTGTCCTGATGCTGATCGTCGGGGTGAACTTCGACATGCGGCTTGGGCAGGAAGTTGTTCTGTTCGAAAACCGCCTCGCCTATCTGGTCGCCTTTGGCTGCTTCCTCTTCTCGCTCTTCGGCCTGCTTTGGTCCTGCTGGGTCCTGATCTCGGGCGGCGTGCTCGGCCCCGTTGTGCGCGAGACCGCAAAAGTCACATCGATGGTCTTTACCATCCTGATCGGTTCACAGTTGTTAAACCTCGTCCTGATCTCGTTCGGGGGGGAGCATTACATCCAGCAGTTCCTGCGCTCGTTCGACAATGAATGGCAGGTCTTCCTGCTCGTGATGCTGGTTCTCTTCGTGTTGGGCTTCGTGCTCGATTTCCTTGAGATCATCTACATCGTCATCCCCATTGTGGGGCCGGTCATCTATGGCGGCACGTTTGATCCCAAATGGGTGACGATCATGATCGCAGTGAACCTGCAGACATCCTTCCTGACCCCGCCCTTTGGCTTTGCGCTGTTTTACTTACGCGGTGTGGCACCAAAGACCATCACGACCGGGCAGATCTATAGAGGTGTGATGCCGTTCATCGTTATTCAGGTCGTGGGATTGCTACTCCTCGCGTTCTTCCCTGGGGTGGTCACGATTGTGCCGAACCTGCTGAACTGACGACGGTTCTGAGGGCGGTGGCACTTGCACCGCCCCAGACGCTCTGTCAGGTTCGAGCCAGTTGTTGCCAGTGCCGAGATTCAGTCGGGAAAAGGAACTGCCCCGCACAGCATGAACATGCTCGCAACATTCATCAAACCGATGCATCCGGAAGGTCGGAGGTTCGTGGTGATCTTTGCCGCGATCACATTCGTCCTGTTCTGGATCTGGAACGTACTCGGTTGGATCGGCGTCGGGTTGACGATCTGGTGCTATTACTTCTTCCGCGACCCGCAGCGGACCACGCCAATACGTGAGGGGTTGATCGTCAGCCCCGCCGACGGCGTTGTCTCGCAGATCGAGAAGGCCGCGCCACCGCCGGAACTGGGTATGCCGGATACAGCGCTGACCCGTGTAAGCGTGTTCATGAATGTGTTCAACTGCCACGTGAACCGCGCGCCGGTGGCGGGTGAGGTCGCGGCACTCGCTTATCGCCCCGGCAAGTTCTTAAATGCCTCGCTCGACAAAGCGAGCGAAGACAATGAGCGCAACTCGCTTTGCCTGCAGATGCCCGATGGTCGGCAGATCGCTGTTGTGCAGATCGCGGGTTTGGTGGCCCGGCGCATTGTGTGCTTTATTGAAAAGGGGGCTGCGCTGCAGACAGGCGAGCGGTTCGGGCTGATCCGGTTTGGGTCGCGGCTGGATGTTTATCTGCCAGAGGGTGTCGCGCCGCTTGTCGCAGTCGGGCAGGGGATGATTGCTGGGGAGACAGTGCTTGCTGACCTCAAATCGGACGAGCCACACCGCGATGGACGCACGGCCTGAGCCATGGTGCAGCAAGCCTCCCCACGTTCAGAACTCCCGATTGTCACGCTGTTGCCGAATCTGGTCACGCTTGCGGCCATTTGCGCGGGCCTCACGGCCATACGGTTTGGGTTTCAGGGCAATTACGAACAGGCGGTGCTGCTCGTCTTGCTGGCCTGCGTCTTTGATGCGGTGGATGGGCGCCTCGCACGTCTTCTGAAATGCGAAAGCAAGATGGGCGCGGAACTCGATTCACTTGCGGACTTCCTGAACTTTGGCGTCGCCGCACCGTTGCTCCTTTACCTCTTTGCGTTGCAGGACATGCGCAGTGCAGGCTGGATTACGGTGCTAGTGTTTGCGCTTTGCTGCGTGATCCGATTGGCACGTTTTAACGTGACCGCAAAAAACCGCGACGGGGAAAGACAAGCGCAGTATTTTATCGGTGTGCCGGCGCCGGCGGGGGCCATGCTGGTTCTGATGCCGATGTTCATCTCGTTTCTTTTCGCAAATGAATCGATCATTCCGCCAATCGTGGTGGCGCTTTGGACGGCCATCATCGGGGTGTTAATGATCAGCACCATGCGCACCTACTCATTCAAAATGCTGACAGTGTCGCGCGAAAATGTGCCCTTTGTGCTGTTGGGCGCGATGGTGATTGTGGCGGCGCTGCTGACCTATGTCTGGGTCACATTGGTGGCGATCAATCTGGTTTATATTGCCGGTGTGATCTGGGCGTGGCGCCGAGGCAAATTGAAGGACTAGCTATGGATATCAATGCCGTCGGGACCTCATATGCGCGATGGGCGCCGATCTATGACCGCACTTTTGGTGCGATCACCAATAGGGGGCGCCGCAAGGCCGTTGCCTATATCAATGCCCACGGCCAGAAGGTGCTGGAAGTTGGTGTGGGCACCGGGCTGTCCTTGCGCAACTACGATCCCAAACTGTCGGTGACAGGTATCGACTTCAGTCATGACATGCTCGCCAAGGCCAAAGAGAAGGTGGCCGAGGAGGGGTTGGCGCATGTCGGGGAACTCCGCCAGATGGATGCCCGCCATCTGGATTTCCCAGACGACAGCTTTGATACGATTGCGCTGATGCATGTCATCTCGGTTGTGCCGGAGCCGGAAAGGGTCATGGCCGAAATCGCGCGGGTCTGCAAGCCGGGAGGCAAGGTGGTGATCACCAACCATTTTGCACGCGACAAGGGGTTTCTGGCATTGGTTGAAAAACTGACAGCACCTTTCGCCAACCTGTTGGGCTGGCATTCGGATTTCGAAATGGGGACCGTCTTGCGCGAAGACAGGCTGTCGGTGTTGGAGCAATCCACCATTCCGCCCATGGGCATGATGACATTTCTGGTTTTGGAGAAGGCGCGCGCTGCGCCCTAGTTACGCCCGTCCGGCAGACTGATCTGCGCAACCTGTTCAGCGATGGGATCGGTCGAAAGCGGGTGAACTTCAGCGTCGTAGCTTTTGGGGTCGCCAATCGGGCTCCAGGTGCCGTGGCGATAGACTTCAAGGCCCTTGAATTTCGCCTTGTAGTCCATCTTTGGGCTGCCGGGCACCCAATAGCCCAGATAGACGTAGGGCAGGTTCAATTCGCGCGCGATCACGATGTGATCAAGGATGATGTAAGTCCCCAGCGACAGCTTCTGATGTGCCGGATCGAAAAAGGAATAGACCATCGACAGGCCGTCATCGAGGATATCGGTCAGGCACACGGCACGCAGCTCATCTTCCTCGTCATATTCGATCAGGCGCGACCGGATCGGCGTTTCCTCGACCATCGCGGCAAACTCGAACATATCCATGTCCGCCATACCACCGGTTGCATGCCGCCCGTCGAGATACTGACGGAAAAGCGTGTATTGCTCTTCGGTGGCCCAAGGCGAGGTTGCGCGCCTTTTTAGATGGTCGGCGCGCTTTTGCACCCGGCGCTGACTGCGGCTTGGCGCAAATTGCGACACATCAATGCGCGCAGACATGCAGGCCGAGCATTCTGAACAGGAAGGACGGTAGAGAACATTCTGCGACCGCCGGAAGCCCTGTTTCGACAGCGCATCGTTCAGTTTTGTCGCTGTGTCACCCTGCAGGGCGGTGAACAGCTTTCGCTCCATCCGCCCTTCAAGGTAAGGGCAGGGCTGCGGCGCAGTTACATAGAACTGCGGAGCAATGGGAAGCGTGTGGCGCATCGTGAATCCGTCTGGTTTCCGAAAACACTAGCAACCGATGCCGCATCCGCCAAGCCTTTCGATTAACCTATGGTTAAGGCTAAGCGGTGCGTCGCAAAAATGTGCGGTGCGCAACCTTTGGATGTGCTGCGATCCTTGATGCATCCGCATCAGCTTTCATCTGCAAATCGGGTTTATGGCTGGAGCGTTTGCCATAGCTGGTTCATCAGCGCTTTTGCTGCGTGAATATCGCTGGCAAGCCCATCAACACCGATCAGTTCGATGGCGTCCGCAGCCTCTTCCACGATGTGTCCGCTGACGAATATCATCGCATCGGGCCGGTTGATCCGCAGCGCCACAATCAGCCGCGACAAGGCCTGCAAGGAATGGGCACCGCCGGCCGATATTCCAATGAGCTGTGTGGGCGCGTTTGATATGTGCGACACCAGCGCATCATGATCGCCTTCTATCTGCAGGTCGATCCACCACCCGTCCCTGCGAAAAAGATCGGTCGCCATGCGAATGCCCAAAGTGTGTGTATCACCTGGGGCGATCGTGAAGATTGCAGATTTGGTCGCTACCGCGATGGGCAATTGAGTCTGCCGCCGCATGGCGCGCATGATGGCATACATGCGGCTTGTGCCGAGAGTTACTTCGGCAAATGTGGCCAGATCATTGTCCCACCAGCTGCCAAGCATCCGCGCCGCACCCGCCAAATAGGTCAGATAAATCGACTCGATTGACGCACCCGCCGAACGCGCCTCCTGAATAAACGCGGCACCTGCCTGGTCATCCTCCGAGATCAATGCATAGCAAAAGCTTTCCAGCTGATATTCCGATGGCCTTTGTGCCCGTATCTCGGTCCCCTGATCTGCCAGGCGGCGGATGACTTCGCGTGCCAGTCCTGCGACAGATGCAGGAGGCAATCGTGATTTTAACTCACGAATCTGGCTTTGTGATTTGGCATAAAGCGTGGCATCCAAAAGGTGGGCATCCGGGCCTTCTTCAAACATCGTCCCCTCCCTGGGAAAATGCAGGTGGCGCAAAAACGGCTGATCACTCGATATGCGGCTTGATGTGTAACAGGCTGACGTAAAGTAACGTGTCAATCAATATTGACACGTTGTATTTGGCGCGGAGGTGGTCAATTTGACGCAGGCATTGGGGGCGACCGCTGCCGCGCGCGCGATGCTGCGTGGCGAACGGCAACCCATAGTTGACGCCCATATGGCCCTTAGTCTGTTGCGTCGTCTATGACGTCTGTGTCTGCTGTCGCGCGCCTGACAAGTTCTGCGCGGCGATCAAGGAAATCGTCAAACTCAGACTTATCCTTGGCGGCGCGCAACCGGCCCAGGAAGTTTTCGAAGTTCTCCTGCTCTTCTTCAAGGCGACGCAGGGTTTCGGAGCGATAGGCGTCAAAGCTGGCGTTGCCACTTGATCTGTGCTGCGCCTCTGGCGCGAGGGGCATGATGTCGTCCAGTTGTGGAATTTGCGGAGCGGGGCCCCACGTGTCCGGCGCAAAACCGCCGCGCCAGCCGATGATGGCCGCAACCACGATGCCGCCAAAGAGCGAATAGTTGAAGGCGAAGATGACGGCGAGAATACCGAAAGCGCCGAACAGGACGGTTGAAATGATCTGCACCGGAACTGGAAGGTTTTGTGCTGGCTTGTGTCTATGATTTTCGGCGGACATTGGAATGCTTGTCATGTGATGTACTCCTGAAATGAAAAGCTCCCCCGGATTGGGGGAGCTTTCTGGGGTCCTTAGGCTTGACCCGTTGGTTCATCCGGCGTGCTGTCTGTCGTATTCGCCGCAGCGGCGCGTTCGTTCATGAACTGGTCGAACTCGGCCTTGTCCTTGGCTTCACGCAAGCGCTTGAGGAAGTCCTCAAACTTGTCCTGCTCTTCCTCCAGACGGCGCAGTGTTTCGGCCTTGTAGGCGTCAAATGCGCTGTTGCCCGAAGATTTGCTCATGTGGCGGGGGCGATAGCGGGTCATGGATTTGCAGGAATTGCTGAACATGCGTTTGCTCCAGATCATGTAGGCGAGGATGGCTAGGCCGATTGGCCAGACAAAGATGAAGCCCAGAACCATGGCGGCGATCCAGGCGCCCTGGCCGCGCTCATCAAGCCAGGCCTCGGCACGGGCGAAAAAGCCGGGACGGTGGCTATAGGCCATCGGGGCTGGGTTGGTGGCGGTGTTCATTCTTGGGCTCCTTATCTCTTGGTGTGAATTTTAATGTGAATGTCTTTCACATGACCAAGATATCGGCTGCCACCGGCCCTACTTCAAGAGTTTATGTGAATGTTTTTTACATTTACTTCTGAAATGTAATGAAATCAGCGACTTGCGCACCAGAAATCTTGGTAAGCGTATCTGGTTCAATCGGAAAAATATGCCGCGGTGTGCCTGCAGCGGCGTAAATGACGTCAAATTCCATGAGCCGCGGGTCGATAAAGGCCCGGATCGGGTTCAGATGCCCCACGGGTGCCACGCCACCGATGGCAAAGCCGGTCTGTGCGCGGATCAGCCCTGCATCCGCCTTGCCCAATGGCTCACCTGCGGCGGCGCTGGCTTTGGCCGCATCCACCTGATTGCCGCCTGCGGTGATAAACAGGATGGCCAGACCGCTCTCTTGTCCGGCAAAGATGACCGATTTCGCGATCTGATCCAGATGACACCCGGCGGCATCGGCGGCTTGCTGGGCGGTGCGGGTCTCGGCACCCATCTCGATGGGGGTGATCGACAGGCCCACATCGCTCAGCGCTTGTGTGACGCGTTTCAGACTTTTGCTCATGATCATACTGTCCTTTTTGCGGCACTTTAGCCGCTGGCAGGTGATTGACCAGCCTATCGCGACCGATCACTCTGCGCCTATGTCCTTTGCCGCCGCCATGACGCGATGCCCGCGCGCCTATGACCCTGATCGCGGTGCAGATGCCCTGCGCTTCGTTCCGGACCTCACCGGAGATTTGGCCAGGCTGATCGTGGGCACAGCAGGGTGCAGCCCCTATCTGGCGGGCCTGATCGCGAAAGAGGCGGATTGGCTGACCTCTGCGCTGGATGATCCCGATGGCGCGGTGCGGTCGCTTATTGATGCTCTGGCTGAGGTCGCTTTAGATGATCTCGCGGCGCATTTGCGCATGATGAAGCGGCGGACTGCGTTGATCGTGGCCTTGGCCGACCTCGGCGGGGTGTGGTCGCTCAAACAGGTGACGGGCACACTCACGGATTTTGCCGATGCGGCTGTGCGGGCCAGTGTGGCCGCCCTCGTGCAGGCGGAGATCGCGCGCGGCAAACTGCCGAGCCATCTTGACCCGACCAAAGGTGGCGGCATGGCGGTGCTCGCCATGGGCAAGATGGGCGCCGGAGAGTTGAATTATTCGTCCGACATCGACCTGATTTGTTTGTTTGACGAAACACAGTTCGACGCGGACGCGTATCATGATGTCCGTGCCGCCTTTGTCCGCGTCACGCGGAAGATGACTGCGCTGCTGTCAGATGTCCGCGAAGGTGGCTATGTGTTCCGCACAGATCTGCGTCTGCGCCCAGATGCCTCGGTCACGTCGGTGTGCCTGTCCATGGAGGCAGCAGAGCGGTATTACGAAAGCGTTGGGCGCACGTGGGAGCGGGCCGCCTATATCAAGGCGCGGGTCTGCGCTGGAGACACTGCGGCGGGCAACCGGTTTCTGGAGACATTGCGCCCGTTTGTCTGGCGCAAACATCTGGATTTCGCCGCCATTCAGGACGCGCATGACATGCGCCTGAAGATTCGTGACCACAAGGGCTTGGGCGGGAAACTGACGCTCGAAGGGCACGATATGAAGCTTGGGCGCGGCGGTATTCGCGAGATCGAGTTCTTCACCCAGACACGTCAGTTGATTGCCGGAGGGCGCGATCCGTCACTGCGCGTTCGGCGGACGGATGAGGGCCTCGCGCGGCTCGCAGCCGCAGATTGGATCCCGCCGGAGACGGCCAAAACACTCACGACCCACTACGAAGCCCATCGTGAGGTCGAACACCGCGTGCAGATGATCAACGATGCGCAGACCCATCATTTGCCGGGTGATGCCGCAGGCTTTGAAAGGCTCGCGGCCTTTATGGACACGGAAGCGGCCAGTCTTCGGGAAACGCTGACCCAGCGCCTGAGCGACGTACACACCTTGACCGAGGGTTTTTTTGCACCAGAGCCGACCGCACCGGTGACGACGACATGGGGTGCTGATGTGGTGACGCGCTGGCACAGTTATCCGGCGTTGCGTTCTGCCCGCGCGACAGAGATTTTTGATCGGCTCACACCGGAAATCCTCGCGCGCTTGCAAGAGGCCGCAAAACCGGATGAGGCGCTGGCGCAGTTCGATACATTCCTAAGGGGTTTGCCCGCGGGGGTGCAGCTCTTTTCCCTGTTTGAGGCGAACCCGCAACTGACCCAGTTGATCGTGGATATCGCGGCAACGGCGCCTGCGCTGTCGCAATACTTGTCCCGCAATGCCGGTGTACTGGATGCGGTGATTGGCGGTGCGTTCTTTAGTGACTGGCCGGGTGTTCAGGGTCTGGTGACATACTTGGAAGCAGTGCTCGGCGAAATTGATGATTATGAAACCCAACTGATCGCCGCGCGTCGCTGGGTCAAGGAATGGCATTTTCGCATCGGCGTGCATCACTTGCGCGGGCTGATTGATTCCGCAACGGCAGGTCGGCAATATGCTGATTTGGCTGAGGCGGTGATCGCTGCCCTTTGGCATGTCGTTGTGGCGGAATTCGCGCACAAGCATGGGGCGATGCCGGGACGCGGCGGTGCGGTGCTTGGCATGGGTTCACTAGGGGCAGGGCGGCTGAATGCTGGCTCTGATCTGGACCTGATCATGATCTATGACGCTGCCGGAGTTGAGGCGTCTGACGGGCGCCGCCCGCTGGCCACCCGTGCCTATTTCGCACGTTTAACGCAGGCGCTGGTCACTGCACTCAGTGCGCCGATGTCGGAAGGGCGGCTTTATGAGGTGGATATGCGCTTGCGCCCCTCGGGTCGTCAGGGGCCGGTTGCTACATCCTTTGATGCATTCCGCACTTATCAGCGCGATGAGGCCTGGACGTGGGAGCATCTGGCGTTGACACGAGGTCGCGTCGTTGCCGGGGATGCGGGGCTTGCGGGTGAGATTGAGGCGTTTCGGACCGCGCTACTGGCTGAAAAGGCGAACGGGCCCACCGTTTTGGCCGATGTGGCCGAGATGCGCAGGCGGATCGCCGAAGCCAAACCGCCGCAAGGGGATTGGGATGCGAAGATCGGGCCGGGGCGGCTGCAGGATATCGAACTCTTCGCCCAGACCGCTGCCCTGCGCTCAAAGTCGCCTGCGCGCGATATTGCGGCACAATTGCAGGCCGGTGTCGCGGACGGGTGGCTTGATGCCGCGGATGCGCAGGCCATGACCGAGGCGACACGGTTTTTGTGGGGCGTGCAGGCGGCGGCAGGTCTGTTGACGGGCGGCGCGCTCGACCCAGATACACTGGGCGAGGGGGCCAAACGCCTGATCCTGCGTGAAAGCGCGTGTGATGATCTGGACGGGCTTTTGGCCAAGCTGGTTCAGGCGCGTGATATGGCCGACAAAATTATCACGCGGATGTTGAAAGAGGATGCGACATGACTGACCCCAACGATCCCAAGGGCCTGATCCGAGAAGCTTACCGCATTGAGGGGATCAGCGCACCGGAATGCCGCACGATTTTC
Source organism: Cognatiyoonia sp. IB215446 (assembly GCF_033963825.1). Classification (NCBI taxonomy): domain Bacteria; kingdom Pseudomonadati; phylum Pseudomonadota; class Alphaproteobacteria; order Rhodobacterales; family Paracoccaceae; genus Cognatiyoonia; species Cognatiyoonia sp. IB215446. The sequence goes on from NZ_JAXBMD010000004.1 coordinate 252,944, forward strand.
CTCGACTGGGCGCTGGGTGTGCCGCCCGATATCGACACTCGTGCGGCGGTCACCGCTTTGCTGAAGCGCTATGCGGACGAGCCGGAGGATCATCCGATGACCCAGACACTGAAAGAGGCATTGAATGAAAGTGCCGCACCCAAGCGCCGGGGCGGGCGTGCGGCGCGCCTAGCCTAGCTGTGCCGCCTCTTGTGCCAAGGCAGTGATGCCTGCCCAGTCGCCAGCAGCCACCTTGTCCTTTGGCGCGACCCATGATCCGCCGACGCAGAGCGTATTGCTGAGCCCCAGATAAGTCGGTGCATTTGTCAGGCTGACACCGCCCGTGGGGCAGAACTTGACCTGCGGGATCGGCGCACCGATGGCCTTGAGCGCGGGCGCGCCGCCATTGGCCTCGGCCGGGAAAAATTTCTGGACGGTGTAGCCGCGCTCCAAGAGCCGCATCGCCTCGGTCGCCGTTGCCGCACCGGGCAGCAGCGGCAGGTCATTGGCTTCGCAGGCATCAAGCAGCCGGTCCGTCGCTCCCGGCGAAACGCCAAAGGTGGCACCGGCGGCCTTCGCCTCTTCGACATCTTTCGGGGTGAGCAACGTGCCCGCACCAACAACACCGCCCTCAACCGTCGCCATCTCCTTGATCACGTCGAGCGCGGCTGGCGTGCGCAAAGTGACCTCCAAAGCAGGCAGGCCACCGGCGACAAGTGCGCGGGCCAGATTAGCGGCGATGCTCGCGTCATCAACGACAAGCACGGGGACCACGGGGGCCAATTGGCAGACCTTTGCGGCGGCTGCGGAAGCGTCTTGGGGTGTCATACTTGGTCTTTCGTTGTTCTTGGTTCAGACGGCGACGCCAGCGCCGTCAGCGGCGAGGCCCACATTGCGGCGGAAGACGTCAAAAAGCTCGCGCCCGACGCCGTTGCCGTTGCCACTGAGGTCGGCGGTGGCAGGCGTGCGGGTGGAAAGGTCAACGCCCAGGACCTGGATACTGCCTTTTGTGGCATCCAGCCGGATCACGTCGCCATCGCGTACGAGCGAAATGGGCCCGTCATCCGCCGCTTCCGGGCAGACATGGATAGCTGACGGGACCTTGCCGGACGCACCGGACATTCGCCCATCGGTCACCAGCGCCACACGCAGCCCCCGATCCTGCAGAACGGCCAGTGTCGGGGTCAGTCCGTGCAATTCGGGCATGCCGTTCGACTTCGGCCCTTGGAACCGCACGACGATCACTGTGTCTTCGGTAAATTCCCCGGCCTTAAAGGCCGCCTTCACCGAATCCTGATCGTGGAACACCCGGGCAGGGGCCTCGATAATGTGCCGCTCAGGGGTCACGGCTGAGGTCTTGATCACACCACGCCCCAGATTGCCTGCAAGCTGGGTCAGTCCGCCGGTCGGGTGGAATGGATCATTGGCCGGGCGCAGCACCTTCTCGTTGTGCGATTTTCCGGCGCCGGGCGCGTAGGTAATGCGGCCCTCGGTCAGCTTGGGTTCTTGCGTGTAAAGCTCCAGCCCGTCCCCAGCGACTGTCTTGGTGTCGTCATGCAAGAGGCCCGCATTCAGCAGTTCGCCGATCATGTAGCCCAAGCCACCCGCAGCATGGAAATGGTTCACGTCAGCAAGACCGTTCGGATAGACCTTCGCCATCAGTGGCGTGACCTCGGAAAGGTCGCTGAAATCCTCAAGGTCCAGCATTATGCCCGCGGCTTTCGCCATGGCGGGCAGGTGGATGACAAGGTTCGTCGAGCCACCCGTAGCCATCAGCCCCACCATGCCGTTCACGAACGCTTTCTCGTCCAGAATATCGCAAACGGGGCGGTAATCGTTGCCGAGTGCTGTGATCTCCAAGGCGCGTTCGGTGCCTGCGGTCGTCAGTGCCTCGCGCAAGGGCGTGCCGGGATTGACGAAGGAGGCGCCAGGCAAGTGTAGCCCCATGAACTCCATCAGCATCTGGTTAGTATTTGCCGTCCCATAAAACGTGCAGGTGCCGGGGCCGTGGTAAGAGGCCATCTCGGCCTCCATCAGCTTGTCCCGGCCCACTTCACCGGTCGCGAATTGCTGGCGAACGCGGGCCTTTTCATCATTCGGTAGGCCAGAGACCATGGGGCCTGCGGGCATGAAGATGCCGGGGATGTAGCCGAAGGTGGCCGCAGCCATGACCAGACCGGGCACGATCTTGTCGCAGACACCCAGATAGATCGCGCTGTCAAAGACGTTGTGGGACAGGCCAACGCCGGCCGCGAGTGCGATCACATCGCGGGAGAAAAGCGACAGCTCCATCCCGGTTTGGCCTTGCGTGACGCCATCACACATCGCGGGTACGCCGCCCGCCACTTGGGCGGTGCCACCAGCAGCCCGCGTGGCATCGCGGATCAGGTCGGGATATTTTTCAAACGGCTGATGCGCGGAGAGCATGTCATTGTAGGCCGTGATAATCCCGATATTCGGGGTCCGCGCAGCAGTCAGCGCGTCCTTATCCTCGCCCATCGCGGCATAGGCATGGGCCTGGTTGCCACAGGTCAGATGCGCGCGGCGCGGACCTTCGGCCGCGGCACGTTCCATGGTATCCATGTAGATGGCGCGGGGCTTTTCGGAACGGGCTTTGATGCGGTCAGTGACTTCAGCGATTTTCGGGTGAAGTGGCATGGGGGTCCTCATGTCGGGGGCTGACAAAAGTATACCATATGCTGTTAGCGCTAACAAGCGTGCGCGTTTTCAGCTGCACGATTTTGTCGCAGGCTGCACCAAGCCGGCCATAATCTCTGCATAATTGCTTGCTAGCTCCGCCGAGTGCAAAATGCGGACCATGCGAATGCTTCATAGACTGTTCATACTTCTTACAGCGATTATCGGCCTTGCAGCCTGTTCAAGTGGAGCCAACTTTTCTTCGCGTGGTGCGCCGGATGTCACGCGCTCTTACACGCTGGCCGATTTTACCTTCGCGGCACCTGCTGACCTGACCGTCTCGGAAAGCGAAAACTACTATCCTTTCGCTGACGTTGTCTGGCGCGGTGACCCACGCGATGCACGCGTGCCCCAGATCGCAGCCATGTTTGAAACTGCCGCCCAGCGGACGACGCCCGCATTGACTGGCGACGTGCCAGTAGCTGTGAGTGTGCGTCTGGTGCGCTTTCATGGGGTGACGGACCGGACGCGCTATTCGGTAGGCGGCAATTACAACATCGTCTTTGACCTGATCGTCAGGGACGCGCGCACCGGCACCGTCATTGAACCCGCGCGCCGGGTGACAGCCAATCTGGACGCGCCAGGTGGATCGCGGGCCGTCGCACTGGAACAAAGCGGGCAGACCCAAAAGGTACGCGTGGTGAATTTCCTCGCCGAGGTTCTGTTCGCAGAGCTGTCCTGACCGCCCTTTCAAAGCTGCGTCGAAGCCGCTAGGAGAGCGGCCATGACATCCTCAGACACCACTGCTTTACCCATTGTCCGCCTTTTGCCGAAAGCGGAGGCGCGCGCCATTAGGCACGGATTTCCATGGGTCTATGCCAATGAACTCGTGAACGACCGACGCACGCGCAAGCTGTCATCAGGGACGCTGGCACGGCTAGAAGACGCCAATCGCATGGCGCTGGGTCTTGTCGCCGTGAACACGGCGTCCAAGATCATCTGCCGCATGCTCGACCGTGATCCGGATGCCGTGATTGATGAGGGTTGGTTTGCCGCCCGGCTGCAAAGAGCGCTGGCCCATCGTGAAAGGCTTTACGACGCACCCTACTACCGCCTTGTCCATGCAGAGGCGGATGGGCTGCCTGGCGTCGTCATTGACCGTTTTGGCGATATTGCGGTGGTCCAGCCGAATGCGGCTTGGGCGGATCGTCTGTTGGAGCCTTTATGTGCCGCTTTGCAATCGGTTACGAGCGTCAGCACGATCATCATGAACGGTACCGGTCGCGCACGTGGTCTTGAAGGATTGGAAGAGCGGACCGAGGTCATTGCTGGTACTGCGCCAGACGACCCCGTCCCGGTGCCGATGAATGGGGCCACCTATATGGCCGACCTTCTGGGTGGGCAGAAGACTGGGCTCTTCTTCGATCAACGACCAAATCATGCCTTTGTGGCCGGGCTGGCATCGGGGGCGGATGTTCTGGACGTCTTTTCCCATGTCGGTGGCTTTGGCCTTGCATCGCTTGCGCAAGGTGCCGCCTCAGCATTGGCCGTCGATGGCTCGGAGGCGGCATTAGAATTGGCCCGCGCCGGCGCAGAGGCGATGGGTGTGGTGGAGCGGTTTACCACCCGAAAAGGGGATGCGTTCGATGTGATGGCCGCATTGGCAGAAGAGGGGGCGTCATTTGACATCGTGATCTGCGACCCGCCTGCCTTTGCGCCTTCAAAACAGGCCCTCGACGCCGGTCTGCGCGCTTACGAACGTGTCGCGCGGCTGGCCGCCCCATTGGTCAAAGAGGGTGGTTATCTGGCCTTATGTTCCTGCTCGCACGCAGCAGACCTGACGCGGTTCCGCAACGCCTCATCGCGCGGCATCGGGCGGGCAGGGCGGCGCGGGCAGATCATCCATACGGGCTTTGCGGGGCCGGACCATCCGCTTTTGCCGCATCTGGCGGAAAGCGGTTATCTCAAGGCGCTTGTCTACCGCCTATGAGAGTGATGATCGACGCCTGCGTGCTCTACCCGACCGTGATGCGCGAGGCGCTGATCGGTTGCGCGAAAGAAGGGTTGTTTGAGCCCCGCTGGTCAGTTCGCATTCTGGATGAATGGGCGCTGGCTGCGGCGAAGCTGAGCCAGCAGCAAGAGGTTATCGCGCGGGGTGAAATCGCGGCCCTCAAAGCCGCGTTTCCCGACACGATGGTGCGTTTTGACGATGATTTTGCGCGGCAATTCTCGCTGCCTGATCCAAACGACATCCATGTGTTGGCCGCTGCCGTCGCCGGGTCTTGTGATGCGATCCTGACCCTGAACCACAAGGATTTCCCGCGTGATATTCTGGCTGATGCGATGCTGGAGCGGGTGGGGCCGGATTTGTTTCTATGTGATCTGCTGTCACAGGCCCCGGATCAGGTCTGGCGCGTTGCCGAGGCGGTGTTGACGCAGGCGAACCAATTGTCCGAGCGGCCCTGGACGATGCGGGCGCTGATGAAAAAGGCACGCCTGCCGCGATTTGGCAAGGCGCTGGAACGCGGTTAGGCGTTGGTCAGCCCGCCGCTCCATTTCGCCTCATTCGCCTCAATCGCGGCGATGCGCTGATCGGTTTTCGGGTGACTCATGATCCATGCGGGCACGGCGGCACCGCGCGCACCCGTCAACTTTTCCAGCTTGGCGAAAAGCGATTTCTGCGGCCCCGTGCCAATGCCTGCCTTCACAAGCAGGGCAGAGGCATAGGCGTCCGCCTCAAACTCGTCGTTGCGGGAGAGTTTGGCGGCGAGCAGGCTGATCAGCCCGTTCACGATCCAGGGGCCGATATAGGGAATGAACCGTCCGACAATCATGATCAGCGCGGTGCGCATCGCGTTCTGACCGGAAAAGTCGATCATCCTGCGGCGGGAATGGCCGAGGGCTACGTGGCCCAGCTCATGTGCGATGACGCTCGCCATTTCCTCGGAAGTCACCTGACCTTGCCGATACTTGTTGAAGAAACCGCGCGTGATGAAGATGCGTCCATCCGGGGCGGCCAAGCCGTTGACCGGCTCAATCTCATAAATATGGACGCGGATGCGGTCGATATCGAGCGCTTTGGCCATGTTGTCCATCAACACTTTTAGTATCGGATCGGCCAATTCGGTCGAGTTCGCGTCCAACTCGCGCTTGGTCCGCCACGCGGAAAAGCGGTACATGGCCAGACCGTAAAGCACGGCAAGCAGGATGGGCATCAATTTGATCATGCCGTGAATATGGGGGCGTGCGCCGAGATTTCAAAGTGCGCAATGCCGCAGGCGCCGCCGTCAGATGCCGAGTCTTTCCTTCGCAATTGCATGCAGCTTTTGCGGTGCGGGCAAGGCGAGGACGCGCCGCAGGAAATCCTCATCTTTGAACTTGGTGCGATAGGCGCGCATATAGTCCACAACCGTGATTCTGTCGCCGTCGTAAGACGCAAGATCGACCTTCATCCCTTTGGAAACGCTGCCTTCTTTCAGAACGCGCGCGTAGGCGCCGGGGCGCTCGGCAGCATAGAATTGCTTGATCGCGCGCCCGTCGCCGATATGGGCGGCATAGGTGGCGCAGGGGATGCGCGGCGCAGTGATCTGCAAGGTGACGTCACCGATGGTCAGAATGTCTCCTATCGCGAGGGACGATGTATCGAGGTCCGAGATCACGAGATTTTCACCAAAGAAACCGGGTGGCGTCTCACGGCCAAGCTCTTTTGTCCACCATTCCAGATCGGGCGTCCCAAAGAGATAGACGGCCTGATCCACGCCACCGTGGTTTTTCAGATCACAGATCGCATCACCGTCAAGACCAAGGCGGTGGATGGCCACTGGCCCATCGACAGGTTTCTTGAAATGGCCGGTGGGACCTGTCTTGGCGGGCGTCTTTTCTGGCTTACCAGTCTGAATGCTGAGGAGTTCCATCTTAACGACCTAACAGTTTCATTCCGGTATCAATCCCCGAGAGCGTCATCGGCACCATCCGATCTGCCCCGAAGATCTCCTGGATCATGCCAATCGACTGAGTGTAGGGCCAGTAGCGTTGGTCCAGCGGGTTGATCCACAGGTGGTTCGGCCATTGCTCGCGCGCGCGGGTGAGCCAGGTTTGTCCCGTTTCCTCGTTCCAATGCTCATTGGCACCGCCGGGAAAGGCGATCTCGTAGGGCGACATGCTGGCGTCACCCACAAAGATGCATTTGTAATCCGGGCCATAAGTGCGCAGCACCTCCCATGTAGGGGTCTGCGCGTTCCAGCGGCGGCGATTGTCTTTCCACACGCCTTCGTAAAGGCAGTTGTGAAAATAGAAATATTCGAAATGCTTGAACTCGGATTTCGCCGCGCTGAAGAGCTCCTCAACCACCTTGATATGCGGGTCCATGGAGCCACCCACATCGAGGAATAGCAAGACCTTGACGGCATTGCGCCGTTCAGGGCGGGTCTGGACGTCGAGATATCCATGCTCTGCCGTCGCGCGGATCGTCCCGTTCAGATCGAGTTCCTCGGCCGCTCCATCGCGCGCCCACATGCGCAGGCGTTTGAGCGCCACCTTGATGTTGCGCGTGCCCAGTTCCACCGTGTCGTCAAGATTACGGAATTCCCGCTTGTCCCAGACCTTGACCGCGCGTTGATGGCGGCTTTTCTCCTGTCCGATCCGCACGCCTTCGGGGTTGTAGCCATAGGCGCCAAAAGGCGAAGTGCCCGCAGTTCCGAGCCATTTATTGCCGCCTTGATGGCGGCCTTTTTGCTCCTCAAGCCGTTTTTTGAGCGTTTCCATCAGCTTGTCGAAACCGCCCATTGCCTCAATATCGGCCTTTTCGGCGTCGGTCAGATGCTTTTCCGCGAGCTTCTCTAACCATTCCTTTGGTACATCAACGGCGTTCAGCACCGCCTCTGCCGGGATCGCATCCAGCCCTTCGAACGTCGCGGCAAAGGCGCGGTCGAACTTGTCGAGATGCCGCTCATCCTTGACCATGATGGTGCGGGCGAGGAAGTAGAATGCCTCGACATCATAGGTGGCAAGACCTGCCTTCATCCCCTCCAGAAACGACAGGAATTCGCGCAGCGAGACCGGAACCCCCTGACGGCGCAGATTGTCAAAGAAGGGCAGAAACATCAGCCTTGCACGATGCTGCGTTGCACGAAAATCAGCACGAACAGCCCGATGAGGCCGAAGAGTATCGCAAAGACGGCAGCCCATTGCGCAAGGTCCTTGGCCGTGCCCCCGCGCCGCTTTGCGCGAAACGCACCCACCAGGGCACCGATTACAAGTCCTGACAAAGGATAGATCATGTCGCCCTCTAGCTTGGCGGTATGCGCGGCGGCAATGAGGCAATCTCGTTCAACCGATCAATCACCTCTTGCCTGCTGCCAAAGCCATAGAGACCCCAGCCCAGGCTGTCCAGCCGCAGGTCCATGCCTTCATCGGTATCTCCTTGAAGGTCCAGCGCCTCGGCCTGAAACATCATCAACAGCGACAGGAGCGCTGCGTTCTGGTGCTGTTCAGCGACGGGGATCGCCTCTTTGGTGATGGTGATGGTGGCCTCTGCATCGCCAGAGATCAACGTGAAGGCGGCCAGTTGCACCGCAATATGTGCGGAATGGATATTCGTCACCGGGCTTTGCCCATAGGCGCGGCCAGCAGCGTTGAAGGCACCAAGTGCGAGCGTGGCATCATTGCCGATCTGCAGGCGGCCAAAAGCGTAGTTGGCAAAACCTTCGCGCGTGCCAGTCCATCCGCGATTTTGGCCGATGGCGACCGCACGTGCGGCGGCCTGCCTGCGCCTGGAATCAGAGCTGCCATCGCTCAGCGCGGTTTCAATCGCATTGATCCATGCGCGTGAGGTGTTGCTAGGGATCGTTCCGCCGGGGCGTTCGCCGCGTGGGTTCAGCCGCGCCAGGATGCGGGGCAGGCGGTCGGCAACCTGGCGTTCGGTCATGCCGCTTTGGAGTTCCGGCGCATAGTAGGTGCGCAGGATCAGCATATCGAAGCCGGTCAGGACCGCATGGATATTGTCATCGTTGAAGATGGAATCGGGCAGGCGATAAAGGTCATTCAGCGGACCCAATGCCTGTGCCAGCTCTTCGTGCAGACAGTCGCGGATTTCCTGCGGCGGGGCGTCCGAGGGCAAGAAGATCGCCGCCTTTTCGCGCCGCCGCAACGTGGCCCAATCCAATGTGGGCGTATTGCGGGCGCGGCGCAGTTCCGCCCAGCTTTGCACACGCGGCACAACAAAGCAGGCGGCATTAGGCGCCACGCGCTGCAACGCCCGGGACGGGACCGCTTCGATCACGATATTGGCGTCATCCCCTTGCGCGTAATTGATATCGATCCGTGCCTCGCGCCGCAGCCGGCCGAGCAAGTCGGTCAGGTCCTCCGTCAGCGATGGTGGCGGTGCGCCTGCCACGCGCACGGTAATCGGCTCTTCAAACCGGGTCAGAAGCGGGAGTTCTCGCCCACTTTCCATCCGGAAGGCGAGGTCAATGAAGTCCAGCGCGATTTCCGAATTCGGTCGCGTCGCGCGCCCGGGGCTCTCCGCCGCAAAGTTGCGCATCTCTGGGAAATCCAACCGGATCGGCTCCGGCCCCTCAGGAACTGGCGTACAGGCCGCAGCGAGGGCGAGGGCAAGCGCCGCGAAACGCTTCATGCGGGCCTCTGATACTTGATGAATTTTGTGACTTGGCCAATGCGGTCGTAAAGCTGCCGCCCAACATGGTTGTCTTCCTCGGTCATCCAATAGACCTGAGCCGCACCTGCTGCATCGGCGGCGGCGTAAACCGCCTCGATCAGCTTGCGCCCCACGCCCAAGCCCCGCGCCGCGGGGGCGGCGTAAAGATCTTGTAGATAACAGACATTCTCGATGCGCCAGCAATGGCGATGAAACAGGTAATGGGCGAGGCCGACGGGCTTGCCATCCATCTCGGCGATCAGGCAGTTGTAGTCTTGCGCGTCGGTGCCGATAAGCCGTTCGAACGTCGCTTCATAGACCTCTGGTGTCACGGATGTCCCATAGAATTCGAGGTAGCCGGTCCACAAAGCTTCCCAATCGGACCGGTCGGTGGAGCGGAATGGTCGTATCTTCGTCGCTGTGTTGCCTGCCATCGCGTTTCTTCTTTGTTTGTTTGACATCAGCATAGCCGTGAATATCCGGCTGACCAATCAAATGCATGTGCAAGGCGCACGCGCGCAAAACCTGTGACTTATCTTCCCGACCGCGCCATGAAGGCCAGCCGTTCAAACAGATGCACATCCTGCTCGTTCTTCAGCAAGGCACCGTGCAGTTTGGGCAGGGCGTTGGCCCCGTCGCGCTTGAGGTCCTCTGCGCTCAGGTCCTCGGCCAGCAGCAGTTTGAGCCAATCCAGCACCTCCGACGTCGACGGCTTCTTCTTCAGACCCGCCGTTTCGCGGATCTCGTAGAACTGCGTGAGTGCCGTGGTTAGCAGCGCCGCCTTGATGCCGGGGTGATGGACCTCGACAATCTGGCGCATCGTGTCGGCGTCAGGAAACCGGATGTAGTGGAAAAAGCAGCGGCGCAGGAAGGCATCGGGCAGTTCTTTTTCGTTGTTGGAGGTGATGATCACGATGGGGCGGTGCAGTGCCTTGACCGTCTCGCCAGTTTCATAGACGTGGAACTCCATCCGGTCGAGTTCCTGCAGAAGGTCATTGGGAAATTCGATATCGGCCTTATCGATCTCATCGATCAGCAGCACGACCTTGCCGTCGGCGGCAAAGGCCTGCCACAGCTTGCCCTGTTTGATGTAATTGGCCACATCATGAACGCGTTCATCGCCCAACTGGCTGTCGCGCAAACGGCTGACGGCGTCATATTCGTAAAGGCCTTGCTGCGCCTTGGTGGTCGATTTGATATGCCATTCGATCATCGGGAGACCCAAAGCGGCGCTGACCTGACGGGCCAATTCTGTCTTGCCAGTACCCGGCTCCCCCTTGACCAGCAAAGGCCGCTCCAGCGTGACCGCGGCATTGACCGCCATGGTCAGATCTTCAGTCGCGACATAGCTGTCAGTGCCAGTGAATTGCATCGCTTAACCTCATTATTTGCCCGGCAACCTAGCAGGCATTTGCCGATCATCAACACCTTGCGACGAGACCAAAAAGAGGGGGTGACAGTGCTCGGACAAGGGAGTACACCCGCCCCAAAATACAGGACCAAGGCACAGTGGGGGCTGGACCGGTGTGCATAAGGGATAAAGGGTATGACTATGAAAGCCGAAGTATTTCTGCCAGAAGACTATCGCCCCGCAGACAACGAACCGTTCATGAATGAACGCCAGACCGAATATTTCCGCCGCAAATTGTTGAACTGGAAAGCCGAGCTTTTGGAAGACAGCCGCGACACGGTGGCAGGCATGAAAGATCAGACCCGCAATATCCCCGATGTGGCCGATCGGGCGTCCGAGGAAACAGACCGCGCGCTGGAATTGCGCACCCGTGATCGTCAACGCAAGCTGGTCAGCAAGATTGACGCCGCGCTGCGCCGCATTGATGAGGGCGAATACGGCTATTGTGAGATGACCGGTGAGCCGATTTCGCTCAAGCGTCTTGATGCGCGCCCCATCGCCACGATGAGCCTTGAGGCGCAGGAACGTCATGAGCGCCGCGAGAAGGTGCATCGCGACGACTAATCCGGGGCATAACGCAGGCCGCGACGTCGCTATAATCGGTGGCGGGATCGGTGGCCTCACAGCGGCTCTCGCCTTTGCCCGGCAGGACGCAAAAGTCACCGTCTATGAACAGGCACCCGCGCTGACAGAGGTTGGTGCCGGGCTTCAAATCACACCGAATGGTGCGCGGGCCCTGATTGATCTCGATTTGGGGCCAGCGCTGGCCGCTTCCGGTCTGGTAGCGCAGGCTGTCGTGCCAATGGATGCGCTGACGGGCGATGCGGTTGCGCGTTTCGACCTCTCCACCCAGAACCCACCTTACCGTTTTTTGCATCGCGCAGCATTGATTGATCTTCTGGCGCGGGCCTGTGCCGCACAAGGCGTGAAGGTCGTGTTGGACACGACCGTTTCTGAGGTCAACACGGATGGATCGTTTGAAGCGGGCGGCGCGGTGGTCCGGCCGCAGCTGACGATTGGCGCGGATGGAGTCAAATCGCAGGTCCGTCAGACCATTGGTCAGCCCACCGAAGCCTTCTTTACCGGTCAGGTCGCCTGGCGCGCAATGATCAAAAGGCCGGATACTGATCCCGTCGCCCGCATCTGGATGGCGCCTGGCCGCCACATGGTGACCTATCCGCTGCAAAACGGCAGGCTCAACATCGTTGCCGTGCAAGCGCGGCAGCAATGGGCTGAAGAGGGGTGGCATCATGCGGATGAGCCCGGAAACCTACGCGCCGCCTTCGCCGATACGTGTTGGGAGATCAAGGGGATTCTCGGCGAGGTCGAGGAGGTCAAGCTTTGGGGCCTTTTCCGCCATGAGGTTGCACCGAAGTGGCATGCAGGGCCGGTTGCGATCCTTGGTGATGCCGCCCATCCGACGCTGCCATTTCTGGCACAGGGGGCCAATCTGGCGATTGAGGATGCCTATGTTCTGGCCCGGTGCTGCAACGAAAACGCATCAATTGAGGATGCCTTGCAGGGCTATCAGGCGAAACGACGCGCCCGCGTCACCCGCGCCATCCGCGCGGCGAATGCCAATGCGCGTAATTATCACCTGAAGGGTATACAACGCCGGGTCGCGCACACGGCCTTGCGCGGCATGGGCCGGTTTGCGCCAGATGCTTTCCTCAGGCGACTTAGTTGGCTTTATGATTATGACGTGACGGCGTGAGTTAGCGCCAGTTGCGGCTGGCCTGATGGGTCACGCGTTCCAACACTTTGTGGCTGCGCCAATCAACCCGGTAGATGTCATTCTCGATGCGCATATAAACCCAGCCATCGCTGACGCGGGGCAGGCCATAATAGGTGGCATTCATCAGCATGGAATACTCGCCGCGGTCGAGAACCTCACCAATTTCAACGGGTCCGGGGCGGGGGGCTGTGGCTTTCGGGATCGCAACACAAGCCGTTCCTGCCACGGCGATGCGGCACTGGGCCGATGACAATGATGGGAAAGACGCGGCCAAAACCGCAATAATCACCAATCTGCCGAGCATCAGATCGCTCCTTCGCGTTACCATCACTGCCCGGTTATTGTTATTGCGGGAATACTGCAGCTTATGCCGCAAGGTCAACCCAGACGGGCACGTGGTCCGAGGGCTTTTCGCGGCCCCGCACATCCGATTCAATCCAGCAATTGTTCAAAAGATCGGCGCATTGCGGGGTGAGGAGGAAATGGTCGATGCGAATCCCGTCATTTTTGTCCCACGCGCCGGCCTGATAATCCCAAAACGAATAATGACCTGCACCGGTTTCGCGCGCGCGAAATGCCTCTGTCAGGCCAAGGTTTTGGAGGCGGCGAAAGGCGTCGCGGCTTTCAATGCGAAAGAGCGCGTCTTCGCGCCACGCGTCAGGTCGTGCCGCATCCTCAGCCTGGGGAATAATGTTGTAGTCTCCGGCGAATAGAGCCGGTTCTTCAAGCACTAGGAGCTCAGCGGCGCGGGCTCGCAAACGTTCCATCCAGCGCAGCTTATAGTCGTATTTCGGCCCCGGTGCCGGGTTTCCGTTCGGCAGGTAGAGCCCACAGATACGGATCGGGTGCTCACCGATCACGGTCGCCTCAATATACCGCGCCTCTTCATCGTCAGCGCCATCGCGCCCGGTGCCTTCACCGCCGGGCAGGCCGCGTGTCACATCCTCCAGCGGCAGTTTCGACAGGATCGCCACGCCGTTGAAGCCCTTTTGGCCATGGGTTTCGACGTTGTAGCCCTTGTCCTCAAAAACCTCGCGGGGGAAGCCCTCATCAACCGTCTTGATCTCTTGCAGGATTGCGACATCGGGTTGTGCTGCGTCAATCCACGCGGTCAATGCGCCGATGCGGGCCTTGATGCCGTTGATGTTGAAAGTCGCAATCTTCATGGCCGCCCCCTGATCATTGAGGCAGTTTTGAATGACGGGCCACGTGCGCGCAAGGCGCGGCGTTCAGTTTTTTGGGGCTTTGAGCTGTGCGCGCTTTGGCACGTCAGAGAGTGCCGCCGTCAAACCCCGAAAAGCGGGGCGACTGTCAGCCTTCATCATATCCTTGCGCAATTGCATGCAGGTAAAGGCCGTATGGGCCACGGCAAGCCCCGCAAGGCCAATCAAGGCCCATTCGACGGGTGTGACTGTCATCATCTCCTGCATCGGTCGCCTCTCAACTGCTGCATCCCTCATATAGTTCATATTGATGCATTATTGAAGTCCCTGCAAAAGCGCCTTGAAATTCTCGTAATTCGCACGCTGGATGCGCAAGCCTGAAATCTTGCGAAAAACGCGCCTGCGAAAGAGTGTGACCGTGGTGACTGCCACGCTTAACACAGCCACCAGAACGGCAGATATGATCGCGTCGCTTTCGCCGATAAAGAGAGTCACGCCAGTCCCGAGGACCACCCCGATCATGCTGCCAAGTGCCAAGCGACTGGGCACCAGATCGCTTTCCATGCGCGCAGCATCCTCGTTCAGATCACGGATTTCATCGGCAAGGCTCTGGCTCATGACCTCAACGATATCGGTGAGCGTCACCGCGTTGCTGTCGCGGGCGCCCACGACCAATCTGTCACGCAGATCAAGACGCGATGCGCCATCCTGCAGTGCCTCTTGCAGCAAACCCACAAACTCGGCCTCATCGACAGGCAAGCGGTGTTCGCCGCTGATCTGATCAAGGATCAGCGCGGCAAGCTTTTCGTTGTTCGGCATTACATGGAGAAGGACGTGCCGCAGCCGCAGGATGATGTGGCATTGGGATTGTTGATGACAAAACGTGCGCCGATCAGCTCTTCCGAGAAATCGATCACGGCATCCGTCAGAAAGGGCAGGGAGATGCTGTCGATCACCACGGTCTCACCCTTGTCGGACAGAACCAGATCATCGTCCTTGGGTTCATCAAGATCAATCTCGTACTGAAATCCCGAACATCCGCCGCCTTCCACGGCAATGCGCAGCGCCTTGCCTTGCGCGGAAGCCCCGATCTCGGCCAGACGTTCAAAGGCACGTTCGGTCACTTTTGGCGGGAGTGTCAGCATGTTAACGGCCCTATCGGTTCGCGGTTGGTTGCAATATAAGGGCGGCAGGCAAGACGGACAAGACAGGCAAAGATCATGGCAGCGCCATATGCGACGGACCCCGCGCACCCGCGGGGCCGGCTTTATGCTGAAGAGGAAAGCGCCTTTCGCTCGCCTTTCCAAAGGGATCGCGACAGGATCATCCATGCAAGCGCCTTTCGGCGGCTCAAGCATAAGACGCAGGTCTTCATCGAACATGAGGGTGATTATTTTCGTACGCGCCTGACCCATTCGATCGAAGTCGCACAGGTCGCGCGCACGGTGGCTGCGGCCTTGGATCTGAATGTCGAACTGACCGAGGCCGTGGCTTTGGCCCATGATCTGGGTCATACGCCCTTTGGCCATACTGGCGAAGAGGCGCTCAATGCGCTGATGCAGCCCTATGGCGGGTTCGATCACAATGCGCAGGCCCTGCATATCGTGACCAATCTGGAGCGGCATTATGCGGAGTGGGACGGGCTGAACCTGACATGGGAAAGCCTTGAGGGCATTGCCAAGCACAATGGCCCGGTGACCGGTGAAATCCCCTATGCGCTTGAGGCGTATAATGCGCGCCATGACCTGGAACTGCACACACATGCGAGCGCCGAGGCGCAGGCGGCGGCCTTGGCCGATGACATCGCCTACAACAATCATGACCTGCATGACGGGTTGCGGGCGGAGCTTTTCAGCACCGATGAACTGGCAGAACTACCGATCCTGAAGGATTGTTTCGGGAGGGTCGATGCCAAATACCCGGGGCTTAATTACTATCGGCGTCGGCACGAGGCGTTGCGCCGGTTTTTCGGGGTCTTGGTCGAAGATGTGATCAATATCAGCCGTCAGAACATTACTGACCTGTCACCACGAAACGTGCAGGACATTCGCGATGCCGGACGGATGATGGTGCAGTTTTCGCCAGCGCTTTGGTCGGATCTGAAGGTCATCCGACAGTTTTTGTTCGAACGCATGTATCGCGCGCCCCGCGTGGTCGAGATGCGGGTTGTCGTGACGAAGATGATCAACGAACTATTCGCTTTCTTCCTCGAAAACACCGACGAGTTGCCAAAGCAGTGGCGCAAGGATGTGGCAGACGCGCCGGATCAAACAGCACTTTCACGCATCGTGGCGGACTACATTGCCGGGATGACGGACCGTTTTGCCATTCAGCAACATAAGCGCCTGATTGGCGGCGCCGATGTGCCGCCCGGCGTTATCGACGGCAACTAGTCGCTGGCCCGCAGGACATGTGGACATGTTTCGCAAATTAGTCACAGGATAACAGATGTTTACATGCCTTAACCGCACGTCGATGCTTTGCACCTTCATCCTATGCGCCGCCTGTGACAACGAGTTGGAGCCTGCAAACATACTTGCGATCGGCGACAGTGTGATCTGGTGGAATATCGATGATGCGCAATCGGTGGCCGATGTTGTTGCCGACGAATTGGCGGTCACTGTGACAAACGCTGCTATTCCGGGTGCTGTGTTTCTTGATGCCGGGGATGGGATACCCTCGCAATATCAGCCGGGCCCATGGGAATGGGTGATCATGGATGGAGGTGCGAATGACCTTGGCGTTGTATGCGGTTCTGCTGCTGCAAGTGGTATCACCGAACGCTTGGTCTCCAGCGATGCGAGGGGCGGGGCAATACCCGCTTTCGTGTCGGACGTGCGCGCTGACGGCCCTTCGGTTGTGATCATGGGATACTATTTCGCTCCCGCTGCGGGTGGTGAGTTTGCGGATTGCGAAGCGGATTTTGAGATCTTGAACGCACGTCTAGAAGCCTATGCTGACATGACCAATGGCGTCTTCTTTGCCGCGGCTGCGGACGTGATTGATCCAGGTAACCTGCAGCACTACGACCCAGATCTGATCCACCCTTCGGCGGAGGGCGGCCGTCTCATCGGCGCAAAAATCGCGGATGTGATCCGATCTGCAACCAGTCCCTGAGGCTCTGACCGAAGGTTATTGGCGGCAAAGGCTGCTTGCTCCGCGCGGTGACGGTGATAAACCACCCTGAAACCTCTGTCCTGGAACAAAAATGAACCTTTTTGCTGATATCCGCACCCGTGTTCTGGCCTGTCTTGATCAGATGGTCGCCGATGGCACTTTGCCTTACGGTCTGTCGACCACTGCGATCACGGTTGAGCCGCCGCGCGACGCCGCACATGGGGATATGGCCACGAATGCCGCGATGGTGCTAGCCAAGCCCGCGCAGATGAAGCCGCGCGATATTGCTGAAAAGCTGGCAGAGCATCTTCAGGCCGATCCGCAGATCGCCGTCGCCGAGGTGGCCGGGCCGGGTTTCCTGAACATGCGGCTGGTCCCGGATGTTTGGCAGGGCGTCATCAAAGCCGCACTCAGCGATCCCGATTTCGGCAAATCCACGTTGGGGCAGGGCCAGAAAATGATGGTCGAGTATGTCTCGGCCAACCCGACGGGGCCGCTGCATGTGGGTCATACGCGCGGCGCTGTCTTTGGCGACGCATTGGCGCGGCTTTTGGACTATGCGGGCTTTGACGTTACCAAGGAATACTACATCAACGACGGTGGTGCGCAGGTCGATGTGCTCGCGCGGTCGGTCTATCTGCGCTATCTGGAGGCGCATGGGCAGGAGGTGGCCTTTCCTGACGGGACCTATCCGGGTGACTATCTCATCCCGCTTGGTCATGCGCTGAAAGACAAAGTCGGTGATCAGTTCCTTGATAAGGGCGAGCAATACTGGCTGGAAGAAATCCGTGAATTCGCGACCGAAGCGATGATGGACCTGATCCGCGAAGACCTTGCACAGCTTGGCGTGACCATGGACAGCTTCTTTTCCGAAAAGTCGCTCTATGGCACTGGCCTGATCGAAAAGGCGATTGAGGCGCTTGATGAAAAGGGCCTGATCTATCGCGGCGTACTTGAGCCGCCAAAAGGCAAGGTGCCCGAGGATTGGGAGCCGCGCGAGCAGACGCTTTTCCGCTCCACCGCCCATGGCGACGATGTTGATCGCCCGGTGCAGAAATCGGACGGATCATGGACTTATTTTGCCCCGGATATCGCGTATCATTATGACAAGGTCGAACGTGGGTTTGACCAGTTGATTGACGTCTTTGGTGCGGATCACGGCGGTTACGTCAAACGGATGAAAGCGGCGGTTGCCGCACTTTCAGACGGCAAAGTGCCACTCGATATCAAACTGACACAGCTTGTGAAGCTTTATAAGAATGGCGAGCCGTTCAAGATGTCGAAGCGTGCGGGGACATTCGTGACCCTGCGCGATGTGGTGGATCAGGTCGGCGCCAACGTCACCCGGTTCCACATGCTGACCCGCAAGAACGACGCACCGCTTGATTTCGATTTCGACAAGGTGCTGGAGCAGTCGAAGGACAATCCGGTCTTCTACGTCAACTACGCTTATGCCCGCGTAAACTCGGCTGTGGGCAAGGCCTCTGCATTTGCAAGCGTCGATGACGCGACCTTGGCGGGTGTTGACTTGTGTGGTCTGACGGATGAGGCGGAACTGACGCTGATCAAAAAGCTCGCCGAATGGCCGCGTCTGGTTGAGATTGCGGCGAAGGGTCATGAACCCCACCGCATTGCTTTTTACCTCTATGATCTCGCCTCTGATTTCCACGCGCTCTACAACAAGGGCAACGACGATCCCGCCTTGCGCTTTGTCCAAGAGGGTGACTCAGATACCACACAGGCGAAAATTGCCCTGATCCGGACCGTAGCGATTGTTATTTCGCACGGTCTTGGTATTCTTGGTGTCGTTCCGGTGGAAGAGATGCGTTAACGCACGAACTGCCGGATCGAGCTGGTGAAATGACCCATTAAGCCAAAACGGCACGGGCAGTGAGGCAGAGATGGCAGTTTATGATGAGGGGTTTGCCCCGTCGGGCGGCGCAGGTCGCGCAAGTGTTTTCGCAAATTACGCAGGGGCGGCACTGTCGCTTGCCATGATTATTGGCGTGGCCTTTTGGGGCTACAAGCTGATCATGCGGGATGTCAGCGGTATTCCGGTTGTGCGCGCGATGGAAGGCGAAATGCGGGTGCTGCCCGATAATCCAGGCGGTGCTGTTGCCTTGCATACTGGCCTGGCTGTCAACGAAGTTGCCGCAGTGGGCGAGGCGGGCGGTCCCGAAGACCGGCTGGTACTGGCACCGCGCACCGCTGGATTGGCGCAGGAAGATCTGGAGGCGCAGCCGCAAGCCGAGGTGGCGGAGATCGTGCCGGCAAGCCTGAGCGCCGATATCACAGAACCCACGCAGCCTGTTGCCGAGAACCGCGAGGAGACCACGACCGATGACGTGTTGGCCATTGTCGAGCAAATCGCAGCCGAGGTTGCGGAGGCGGAAGCCATACCCGCTGTCGCCGTGATCCCGGCGTCGGTGCCCGGCGTCTCCGTTTCGCTGCGCCCGCTGATCCGGCCTGCCAGCTTGCAGGTTACGACCGCGCCCGCTGCCCCGGCAGAGTCTACAAACAACAGCGAAGTGGCTGTCTCAACAACGTCTTTCGCAGCGGGCACCAATCTGGTGCAACTCGGTGCCTTCACCTCACCCAGCCTCGCAGCGCAGGAATGGGACCGCTTAGAGGGTCGGTTTGGTGAACTAATGACCGGGCATGACCGTGTCATTCAGGTCAGCAACCAATCCAGCAATACATGGTACCGTCTGCGCGCCAGCGGCTTTGCGGACCGGGCCGAAGCGCGGCGTTTCTGTGCTGCTCTCTCTGCCGAAGGGGCCGAGTGTATCGCCGTCGTGGTCGACTAAGTGCCAAACACAGCCGCGATTTTCGGGCCTGAAGGGCTCAAGATTACCCCATGGGAACGCGACTTTTTTCGTGATGCCGACCCGCTCGGCTTCATCGTCTTTGCGCGCAATATCGAGAACCCTGATCAACTGCGCCGTTTGACCGATGACCTGCGCGAAAGCGTTGGACGAGACGCGCCGATCCTGATTGATCAGGAGGGCGGTCGCGTGCAGCGCATGCGCGCGCCCCATTGGCGTGAATATCTGCCTGCGCTCGACCAGATGCAGCGCGCCAGTGACCCGATGCGCGCGCAATGGATCCGCAACCGGCTGATTGCTGCGGAATTGAATGCGGTTGGCATCAATGTGAATTGCGCGCCCTTGGCCGACCTTGTTGAGGACGCCACTCATCCCGTGCTGCGCAACAGGCTCTATGGCGGTGATATCGCCACCGTGGTCGAGGCCGCGCGCATATGTGCAGAGGCGCACTTGGCGGGCGGCGTCTTGCCGGTCCTGAAACACATTCCCGGCTATGGACGCGCGGCAGTGGACAGTCACAGAGACTTGCCGCGTGTTGATGCGGAAAGAACCGCACTCGACGCCCATGATTTCGCGCCGTTCCGCGCCTTGAACGACATCGCGATGGGCATGACCGCCCATATCGTCTTTAGCGCGATTGATCCCGCTTACCCTGCCACCACATCGACTAAAATGATGCAGGTCATTCGGCAGGATATCGGTTTTGACGGGCTGATCATGACCGATGATCTGTCGATGGAGGCTTTGTCTGGGACGGTCGCAGAACGGGCCTCAGCTGCCATCGCTGCGGGGTGCGACATCATCCTGCATTGCAACGGCAAGCCGGATGAGATGGAGGCCGTGGCGGAAGCCGCGGGCGAGATGACCGAAGCGGCCAAGACCCGCGCAAATCGCGCGCTGGCGCAGCGAAAAACCCCTGATGACATTGACATCCCATTGCTAGAAGCGGAATTTGCAGCGCTATTGGATTGAGGGCGCATGCAGGGCGACGAGTTTCAGGAAGACACGATCAGCGTGACCGAGCGCATGGCCGCCGAGGCCCTGATCGTGGATGTCGGCGCGTTCGAAGGGCCGCTTGACCTGCTCTTGACCCTGTCGCGCACGCAAAAGGTCGATCTGCGCCAAATCTCGATCCTCGCATTGGCCGAGCAATATCTGGCCTTCGTCGAAAAGGCCAAGCAACTCCGCCTCGAACTCGCCGCCGATTATCTGGTGATGGCGGCCTGGCTCGCCTTTCTGAAATCCCGTCTCCTTTTGCCGCCCGATCCGGCAGAAGAGGGGCCGACGGGTGAAGAGCTTGCCGCACATCTGGCCTTCCAACTCGAACGCCTGCAGGCGATGCGTGAGGCCGCCGCGAAACTGATGGCGCGTGACCAGTTGGGGCGTGATTTCTTCGCGCGCGGGATCACCGAAGACGTCCAGCGCGTCCGCAAGGTAACCTATACAGCCACGCTGCTCGACCTGATGCAGGGCTATGCGCGCATCCGCACACGCGATGATTTCCGGCCATTCGTGATGGACCGCCAGCATGTCATGACGATGGAGCAGGCGCTGGAACGCATGCGCCATCTGATTGGTTTTGCCGGTGACTGGACGGATATCTCAAGCTATCTGCCCGATGGCTGGGATGTCGATCCGCAGCGGGTCCGCTCAACCACCGCGGCCACCTTTGCCGCTTCGCTTGAACTGGCAAAGGAAGGCAAGATCGAAATCCGGCAGGGCGAGACCTTCGCGCCCATTCAGATCCGCAAGAAAGCCCCGAAAGATGAGTAAGCCCGAAAACGACAGCCTGTTCGAGGCCCCGCCCATGGGAGAGCAGGAAAGGATGGTTGAGGCCATTCTTTTCGCCACCGCCGACCCTGTCAGCATCACAGAGCTTGTCGGGCGCATGCCCCATGGCTGCGACCCGGCAGAGGCGATTGTGCATTTGCGCAAACGCTATGAGGGCAGGGGGGTGAACGTCGTGAAGGTGGGGGACGCGTGGGCCATCCGCACTGCCCCCGATCTGGGGTTTCTCATGCAGAAAGAGACGGTCGAGACCCGCAAGCTGAGCCGTGCGGCCATCGAAACGCTGGCGATCATCGCCTATCACCAGCCGGTCACCCGCGCCGAGATCGAGGAAATTCGTGGCGTGAGCGTCAGCCGTGGGACGATTGATCAGTTGATTGAGATGGAATGGATTCGGTTTGGCCGTCGCAAGATGACGCCGGGCCGCCCCGTGACATTCGTGGTCACGCAAGGATTTCTTGACCATTTCGGCCTAGAGAATGCGCGCGATCTGCCGGGTCTGAAAGAACTGCGGGCGGCCGGGCTCTTGGAAAACCGACCTCCACCGGGTGCGGCGGCTTTGGCTGATGGCGAAGAGGCGGATGACGACGACAATCAGGCCGAGATGTTTGAAGAATAGCGTGTCAGGCCTACCTGTATTGTGCGGCGGCAGAGGGATGTTTCGATGAACTTGAACCGACTGATCAATATGGGACTGCGCATGCTGGTGCGCAAAGGTATGAATGCCGGAATCGACATGGCTGCGAGACGTGGTAGGAAGCCTGAAGAAATGACGCAGGCCGAACGGCAGAATGCCCAGAAGGCGAAGCAAACCACACATCAGGCGCGGCGGGGAATGAATATCGTCAGGCGGTTGATGCGTTAGGCGGAGAAAAAGCGGTAAGCGATCCGCTTTACATTCGAAAATGCTTCGACAGCTTCAAGCCTTGCCCCTGATAGTTGGATTTGATCTCGCGCCCGTAAAGCGCCTCTGGCAAGGCGGCCATGTTTTCATAGACCAACCGGCCCACGACCTGCCCATGTTCCAGCACAAACGGGGCTTCGTGGCAGCGCACCTCCAAAACACCGCGTGACCCCGCGCCCCCTGCTGCGGCATAGCCAAAGCCGGGGTCGAAGAACCCCGCATAGTGGACACGAAACTCGCCAACCATCGCCAGATAGGGCGCCATTTCGGCAGCTTGCATGGGCGGGATGACGATCGCCTCTCGGCTGACGAGGATGTAGAACGCGCCCGGGTCGAGGATAATCCAGCCGTCGTCGGTATGGACAGGCTCCCAGAACTCCGCCGGGTCGTAGTGGTTCAGTTTCGACAGATCGATCACCCCGGTATGGGGTTTGGCGCGGTAGCCGACAAGGTTGCCTTGTTCCGGGCGCAGATCAACCGAAAAGCCCAGACCGTCCGAGATGACCGGATCGCCCGAGACGATGGGGCTTTCGGCGTGCAAGGCGCGCAGGGCGTCATCAGACATGAACGTCTTGCCCTGGCGAAAGATAATCTGGTTCAGCATCTGACCGGTTTGCGCCACCACAGAGAAGGAGCGGGGGCATATTTCGACGTAAAGCGGGCCTTGGTAGCCCTCTGGCACGCGGTCGAATTCGATCCCGTGATCGGTGATGATACGGGTCAAAAGATCGAGACGCCCGATGGAGGATTTGGCACTGGCTGCGGCGGTCATGCCGTTGGGAAGATTGAGGTTTTCCATCAGTGGGACGACATAGACGCATCCCTTTTCCAGCACCGCGCCCTTGGTCAGATCAATCGAATGCATCTGGAAATCAGCCAGGCGGGCGGCAACCGTGCGCGACCGGCCCGCAAGAAACGACGCGCGCACCCGGTAAGCCACCTCCCCCAATCGCAGATCAAGCGAGGCGGGTTGGATTTGTGCGGACGTGATCTCTTCCTGCGCCGAGATCGCATCATCAGCGATCAGCGCTTTGATCTGGTGATCGGCCTGAACGCCGCCTTTCGTCATTAACCGCCCCCTCCAGACAGCACAACGCCCGCTGCGCAGACGCACAAGCGGGCGGTTATGATTGGTCGGGCTAGCAGGACTTGAACCTGCGACCTTCCGTCCCCCAGACGGACGCGCTACCAGGCTGCGCCATAGCCCGACTGCAGGCCTTCATAACGATATTGGGTGAAGGAGCAAGCCCGAAAAGCATCGCGTGGCTCAGGCGTTTTGCATGCCGTCACGCAAGGCTTCCAGCCGCGCAAGAAGCGGCGCTATGGCGGCCGCCTGTTCCCGGATCGCTGCCGTATCGGTGGAAATTTGCCCCAGCAGACGTCCGGGGATGTCGGGCAGGTCGGTGGGCAAATCGGGTAAATCGATCTGGAGGGCAGGTGGCGGCGTCTCGTCCACAAACGGGAAGGCATCCTGAACCGGCGCGGCGGGTGCTGGCTTCGGTGCCGCTTTGACAGGCGCAGGTTTCGGTGCCGGTTTGGGCGCAACTTTGACGTCTGGGGTAGGGTCGGTCATCGACTGACCCAGCCCAGCCACGTACTTCACGCCTTTTTCGCGCAAAAGCTTCTGGGTGCCTTTGATGGTTAACCCATCTTCATGCAAAAGCTGCTTGATACCCCCCAGCAAATCCATGTCAGTGGGGCGGTAATAACGGCGTCCGCCTGCGCCCTTGACCGGTTTGATCTGGCTGAACTTGCTTTCCCAAAAGCGCAGAACATGGGTGGGGGTGTCCAACCACTCCGCGACCTCACTGATCGTGCGAAAGGCGTCCTTGGCCTTGGCCATCGATCAGCGCTTGTTGCCTGCTGCCACGCGATCTTTCATCAGATGCGAGGGGCGAAAGGTCAGCACGCGGCGGGGATGGATCGGCACTTCCTCACCGGTTTTCGGGTTACGCCCGATGCGGGCGGCTTTTTCGCGGACAGAGAAGGTGCCGAAAGATGAGATTTTGACTGTTTCGCCGCGCACCAGCGAGTCCGACACGTGGTTCAGTACGCTTTCCACCAAATCCGCGCTATCGTTTCGGGAGAGGCCAACCTGGCTGTGAACCGCATCTGCAAGGTCCATACGTGTCAGTGTCTTATCGGCCATCATCAATCCCCTGTGTTTTATTGGACGAGCATAGGCTCGCCGGAAATTCAGAGTCAATAACAATGGCTTGGCATTCGGCCTTGACAGTCGCTTTCTGCTTACCAGCGCAGAACGACGGCGCCCCAGGCCAGCCCGCCGCCAATGGCCTCGGTCACGACCAGGTCGCCCTTTTTGATCTGACCGTTGGCGACGCCGACCGAAAGGGCAAGAGGAATCGACGCGGCAGATGTGTTGCCGTGGTCTTGAACAGTCACGACAACGCGGTCCATCCCAACACCCAGTTTCTTGGCCGTGGACTGGATGATGCGGATATTGGCCTGATGCGGCACGACCCAATCGACGTCATCAGCACCCAGCCCGACCTTTTCGAGGGCAGTATCGGCGGTCTGGGCGAGTTTTTCGACCGCATGGCGGAAGACCTCTTTGCCCTCCATCCGCAACATACCGGTATTTTGGGTTGCGACCCCGCCATCGACGTAAAGCAGGTCTTTGTAGCGCCCGTCAGAGTTCAGATCGGTCGCCAGAATGCCGCGATCAGTGTTTTCACCGCTGCCGTCTTCGACGCCCAACACCAGGGCACCCGCACCGTCGCCAAAAAGCACGCATGTGCTGCGATCTGTCCAATCCATGATCCGGCTGAATGTCTCGGCCCCAATCACAAGAACACTGTCCGCCTGACCTGATGCAATCAGCGCATTCGCGTTCGCCAAGGCATAAACGAAACCTGCGCAAACCGCTTGTACATCAAAGGCATAGCCGGTCGTATTGCCGATGGCGTTTTGGACCATTGTTGCCGCAGAAGGGAATGTCATGTCTGCTGTAGATGTCGCCAAGACGATGGCATCAACCGCAGAGCCCTCCAGACCGGCCATTTCGAGAGCTGCCAGTGCGGCCTGGGTCGCAAGCTGCGAAGTGGTTTCACCCGGTGCCGCCAGATGGCGCCGCTCAATGCCCGAGCGCGCCTTGATCCATTCGTCAGTTGTATCGAGCGTTTTTTCGAACTCGGCGTTGGGAACAATGCGCTCAGGCAGGTAATGCCCGACCCCTTTCACCACTGCACGACGTACCATGTTGATTTGCCTGTTTAGGTATCGAGATCGTCTGTCTCAATTTCTTGACCTGCATCTTGGGCAAGTGATGCTGCAGATGCAACCCGCGCCGCCAGTTTATCCGAGAAACCGCTTTGCGCGAGGCGGTAGGCCAGATGCAGCGCCGCCGCCACCCCTGTTTCGTCGGCGGAGCCATGGCTCTTGATCACGGTCTGATTGAGCCCCAGAAAGACACCGCCATTGACGCGCCGCGGGTCAATGCGTTTGCGCAGGCGTTTCAACGAACCGCGTGCAAGCACCGCCGCAACGACGGAGAGCGGCGTTTTCATGAAGGCCGCGCGGAGGAGCTCCGCGATCAGCGTGGCTGTGCCTTCGCCGGTTTTCAGCGCCACATTGCCCGTGAAACCATCGGTGACAATCACGTCGATCTTGTCCGACGGCAAATCGCCGCCTTCGATGAAACCGACATAATCGAACTCACCTTTTTCTGCTGCATCTGCAATGAGTTCGTGGGCAACCTTCAACTCGGCCCGGCCCTTATGCTCTTCGGTGCCCACGTTCAAAAGCCCAATCCGGGGGCGTTCTATATCGAGCCCGTTGCGCGCGTAAGACGCGCCCATAAGCGCATAGGTCAAAAGATCATCTTGATCTGCGCGGATATCGGCGCCTGCATCCAGCATCACATTGAAACCTGCCGGGTTGCGTGAGGGCCAGAGGCAGGCGATGGCAGGCCGGTTCACGCCCTCGGCCTTGCGCAGGCGCAGCATCGACATCGCCATCAGCGCGCCGGTATTGCCGCAGCTGACGCAAACCGCCGCCTCACCATTGCGCACCGCCTCAATCGCCGACCACATGGAAGTCTTTTTGCCGTGCCGCAGCGCCTGGCTGGGCTTATCGGTCATCTCGACAACGTCTGTGGCGTTGGAGATTGCGACGCGATCCGCGATCTTGTGCTTTTCGACGAGCCGTTTCAGCTCTTTCTTCGGGCCATGCAGGACGGCGCGCGCCTCTGTCGCCTTGCCCATAAACTTGGCAAGGCCTGCAACCACAATTGCAGGCCCCTGATCGCCACCCATGGCGTCGACGGAAAGCACATTGCTCGCAGCATGCCCGGATTGCGGCGCTGCGTCCGTCTGGGCTTGTGTCATGCTGCTGCGCCTCTGGCTGGCGATTTATGCCGCGTCGTCTTCGAGGTCGATTTCGTTGGTGTCGGCAATCACTTCACGCGATGCGTAGTGACCGCAAGACGGGCACACGTGATGTGGGCGCTTCAATTCACCACAATTGTCGCATTCAACAGCATTCGCGCCGGTCAGCGCGTGATGTGAACGCCGGTTGTTGCGGCGCGATTTGGATACTTTGTTTTGCTGGACAGCCATGTCTCAACCCTATGATAGTAGGGCGTCGCGCCCTGATTTCCGTGCATCTGGCCGGGTCCTACGCCATTGCGGTAGCCCTGTCGAGACGCGATGTAAAAGAGGCCGCGAACATACTGCGATTCCGCATTTGTGCAAGCCTTTTTCCGCGTGTCTGTTGCGCGGCTTATTTGCCTTTCTTTTCAAGCTCTTCGCGCAAGGCACCGAGGGCGGCAAACGGTCTTGCAGCCTCATCCGTCATCGGTGTGACGCCGGGTTCGGCAAAAACGGTCTCGTCCAGCTGCGCACCTTCACTGCGCGGATAATCGGGGAGGGCGAGTGCCAAGGCCTCGATCATCACCGCGTTCAGGTCAAGAACGGTAGGCAGCGGCTCGACCGTATCATCTTCGGGCATCTCGCTTTCGCCGCCATCAGGTTCGACCCAATCCGCGACGTAGCTGCGGGTCACCTCCACATCGATCCGTGTCGTTACCGGATCAAGCGTGGTGACGCATGGCTGCACAACCGTTGCCCCCAGCGTGCCGTCAAGTGCCCAATCGCGGGCACCTTTGGTGGTCAATTGACCTGCAAAGCGTAATTTCCTGATTTGTGTGATCCCAAGTTCGTCGGCGATCCCCGCACGCTCTTCTGCGGTGGGCACAAGCGCAAAGTCGGTGGCCCGCCGGTTGGGCAGATCCGCCAAACGCAAGTGTGAAGGGGGCAGGGCGGTCACGGGTGCTTCCATTCTTGAACAGGGTCAGGTCGTGCTGTAGGGGAGATAAAAGCCCAAAGATGCCAAAGCAAGAGGCCCGCGATGATCCGCCATTTCCCGCTTTCCCCCAGCCTGCGTATGCTAGGTATTGTGCTGGGCGTTGCCGCGGCTGCTGGCTGCACACGGATGGAGCGGTTTCACGGCTTTGCCCCTTCGGAGGGGGATCTTGAGTCTGTGCAGGTCGGCCAGACCACCAAGGATGCGGTCCTGGCGAGTTTTGGCCCGCCCGTCTCTGACGGAACGCTCGACAATAATGCGGTCTACTACGTTTCCAGCAGGTTTGAGTTTTTTGGCCCATTCGCGCCAGAGGAGACAGACCGGCAGGTGGTTGCGATCCGCTTTGACGGAAACGATGTGGTGCGCGATGTCGGGCGGTACACGTTACAAGACGGGCAGGTTGTAGCGCTTGACCGGCGTGTGACCGAGGGCGGGATCAATGACGTGACGCTGCTGGGCCAGCTTCTGCGGTCCTTCGGACGGTTCAACGCAGCGACCATTCTGGGCGAAGAACCACAGGACTTCTAGTTGGTGGGCCATTGGCCGAATGGCATGTGCCACGAGCTACAAGCTAATTGATACAGTATTGATGCATTTGAGAATCGCCGCTATGGTTCCCCTGTTCTCAGGGCGGGGCGGAATTCCCCACCGGCGGTATGGGGCCATCGGCCCCGAGCCCGCGAGCGCCTTTGGTCGTGCCAAAGGGTCTAGCAGATCAGGTGAGAGGCCTGAGCCGACGGTCATAGTCCGGATGGAAGAGAGCGGGTTGAACGGGCTTTGCGCCCGATCTGTCCTGTTTGCCTTGGGTCTCGCTGGGGAAGAAAGGACAGATGCGATGATCCAGATGGAAATGAAAAGAGGGGCCGTGATTGGCCCAATGTATTTTGTCACTGCCGGGGCACTTTTTGCCGGTGCAAACACGGCGGTGCAGGGGGCGGCGATGCTTTATGGCGTGCCGTCACCCACGATTGCCTTTTGGCAATATGCCCTGGCCGCACTGGCCGCCTTGCCACTTGTCTGGCATGCGCCTTGGCGGACGGACAGGCCAGGGTTGCACATTTTGCGCGTGGTTCTGGCGGCCATTGGCGTGCAATTCTGGGTGGCCGGTCTCGCCCATGTGCCGATCTGGCAGGCGGTGGCGTTGATTCTGACCTCTCCGCTTTTCGTGACGCTGGGCGCGGGCCTGTTTCTGCGAGAGCGGCTGACATGGTCGCGTGTCATGGCCGTTTTGCTGGGTGGCTTTGGCGGTGTTCTGATCCTCGCACCTTGGGAGGAGGCGTTCAGTTGGGCCGCGTTGCTGCCTGTTGGTGCAGCAGCGTTCTGGGCGGGTTCGTCGCTTGTGACCAAGCTTCTCACCCGGACCGAGGATGCGGGTACCTTGACGCTGGCGTTGCTTGTGTTGCTGGTGCCCATCAACGGGGTTGCAGCGTTGGAGGCCGGGTTCGTTGTGACGGCAGAGGCGCTGTGGCTGGTGGCCTTGTCGGGCCTGTTGATCGCAGGGGCGCAATACTTATTGGCCAAAGCCTATGTGGTCGCTGATGCCGCTTATCTGCAGCCGTTCGACCATCTAAAGTTACCGCTCAACGTGTTGTTGGGGCTGGTGTTTTTCGGCTTTGCCCCACCGGGGCTGATGTGGGTCGGCGCAGCCGTGATTTTGCTTGCGGGGGCATGGGTAATGCGCGAGGAAGCGTAGGGCAAATGTTCAGGCTGCGGGACGGCCTTATGTCGTGATAGAAGCGATTTTGAGGGAGTGTGATTTGAAAATCCGCAAGAATCTCTTAGCGACTTTGCTTGCCATCGTTCCTGCCGCGATATCGGCAGACCAAATCGCCGAAGAGGCAATCAACGCTTACTTTGCGAACTACAGGGTTCTGGATGATCATCCCGGATGCAATGGCATCGGTCAGACGCCATACGAGATTTTTTTCGAGGCAAGCGATGTCCGTTTCAGCGTTGTTCATCACCCCACCGGCCAAAGCCTTCAACCAATGAGGCATAGCGTTGTATCCGGAGCAGTCGAACCCATTATCGTCGAACGCCCGCGCTGTTATCGCACAGAACGACGCGGCACCGAACCAATCCAAATAGAAGTCGCATGTGCGGGTGATCAGCCTAGTGAGGACCCCTTTGCTAGGCTGTCTGTGGAAAATGCATCACTTTCCATTTCAGCGCGTGTCGAGGCCTGCCTGTCTTTTTCGCAGTTTGATCTCCTTGATGGATCGTGGGACGCGCAACTTCAAAACGGGCTGCAAACAACATCTTCTCAAGGTTCTTTTCTGATGCGTCCCGAAACGACCTGCAGTCAATCTGTGCCTGCACAGCGTCCGTTCGCGACACTGGACTATGCCATGTCGGGTATTTGGGCAAATCCGGGTGACTACTCACGCTGGCGGCGCGCAAATAATTACAACGAGGCTGCCGCGCCGTCTCTTTTTCGATTGGTTCTGAAAGGACTTCCGCTGTCATCCGCCAACGATATGGCCGCATTTGCAATTGATGCTGCGACCTACTTCTTCGTCATTAATGAGGGTGGTGCAGGTTGTCCGGATGGCATTTGCGAGCTGCCGCGGCTTGGGCTTTTGGCGGTCGGGAGTGACACACAGGTTTGCCCCTAGGTGTTCGATGATGATCACTCATCCTCTGCCTCAAATTCCAAAGCCACCCCATTAATACAATACCGCAATCCCGTCGGCTGCGGACCATCAGGAAAGACATGGCCCAGATGCGCGTCGCAGCGGTTGCAGTGGACCTCGGTCCGTTTCATGAAAAAGCTGCGGTCGATGCTTTCGCCGACAATCTCGGTATCGATGGGCTGATAGAATGACGGCCAGCCGGTGCCGCTTTCGAACTTATGGGCTTGATCAAAGACCGGCGCGTTGCAGCAGACGCATTTATAGCTGCCGGGTCCTTTGGGAAAGTCCTCATGCGTGCCCGCCCGCTCTGTCCCGTGTTTGCGGGTGACCTTATAGGCCAGATCGCTGAGCTGTTCGCGCCACTCTGCATCCGATTTGACGATCTTTTCCATCGGTTTCATCTTCCTTTTGCCTTGCTTGCGCTTAACCTAGGCCCCACGGATCGGTTCGCCAAGGTGAGGCCATATGACAATTGCGTTGCGCAAAGGCGCCTATGTGGTGCGTCTGGCCGATGGGCCTGCCGATATGGCGGCCTGTCAGCAGATGCGGCACGTCTGCTTTTGCGGCGGCACAGGCGTGGATGCGGATCGGTTTGATCATCTCTCGCATCACATCATGGTCGAGGATCTTGGCAGAGGCCTTGTGGCCACCCTGCGCGTGGCGATCTGGCCGGATGGTCGCGCCATGCTTGGCGGCTACGCCGCGCAGTTCTATGACCTGTCCCGTTTGGCAGCAGCGCGCGGCCCATTTGCCGAGATCGGGCGGTTCTGCATCGACCCCGCCGTGCGGGATGCTGACGTCCTGCGGGTGATTTGGGGGGCGTTGGCCCGGATCGTGGACACCGAAGATGTCCGCTATTTGATCGGGTGCACGAGCTTTGCGGGGCTTGATCCCGCGCCCTATCAAGCCGCCTTCGCCCTTCTTGGCATGCGGCATGTGGCGCCTGGGCATTTGCGCCCGGCGGTGAAAGCGGGTGAAGTTACGCATTTCTCGACGGGTCCACGCGACATGAAAAGCGCCCTGCGCCAGATGCCCGCCCTTTTGCGCAGTTATCTGATGATGGGTGGCTGGGTCAGTGACCATGCGGTGGTCGACCGTGACCTGCAGACGCTTCACGTCTTCACTTGTGTGCCTGTCGCAAGCATTCCTACGGCGCGCGCGAAGGCGCTGCGCGCTGTCGCTGGTTGACCCTTTCGGCGCGCCGCACTAGCAGGCTGACATGGCACGTGCACCGTTACTCCAGCTTTCTGATATCGCGCTGACATTTGGCGGCGATCCTGTGTTCTCTAACCTGTCGCTTGTGGTGCAGCCGGGTGACCGCGTGGCACTGGTCGGGCGCAACGGGTCGGGCAAATCGACACTGATGAAGGTCATAGCCGGGCTGGTGGAGGCTGACAACGGCGCGCGTGTTTTGTCGCCGGGCGTGACGGCGGGCTACATGGAGCAGGACCCAACCATGGCTGGCTGCGCAACCCTTGGTGATTATGCGGCGAGTGGGCTGGGGCCGGAGGAGGCCTATAAGGTCGAAATGGTGGCCGAGGGGCTGAAGTTTGACCCTGCGGGCGACGTGGCCACAGCATCGGGCGGGGAGCGGCGCCGGGCGGCTTTGGCCAAGCTGATGGCCGAGGCCCCGGAACTGATGTTGCTTGATGAGCCGACCAACCATCTGGATATCGAAGCGATTGCCTGGCTGGAAAACGAACTGAAACAGACCCGCGCGGCCTTCGTTCTGATTTCCCACGACAGGGCGTTTTTGCGCGCCTTGACCCGCGCCACTCTGTGGATTGATCGCGGACAGGTGCGGCGGGCCGAGCAGGGTTTCGACCGTTTCGAGGAATGGCGCGACAAGATCTGGGAGGAAGAGGATCAGCAGCGCCACAAGCTGAACCGCAAGATCAAGGCCGAGGCGCGGTGGGCCGTTGAGGGGATTAGCGCCCGGCGTAAGCGCAATCAGGGCCGTGTGCGCGCCCTGCAGAACTTGCGTGCCGAACGGGCTGCGCAAATCAAGCGTCAGGGCACAGCTGCGATGGCGTTCGAGGGCGGGCCGGTGTCGGGGCGCAAGGTGATTGAGGCGGCGGGCCTTGCCAAAAGCTTCGACGGCAAGCCCATCGTGAAGGGCTTTGATTTGAATGTGCAGCGCGGCGACCGGGTCGCCTTTGTGGGGCCAAACGGCGTGGGAAAAACCACGTTGATCAAGATGTTGCTGGGGCAAGTTGATCCGGATGAAGGCCGTGTGAAGCTGGGGACCAATCTGGAGATTGCAGTCTTCGATCAGACCCGCGCGGCACTGAACCCCGACATGTCGTTGTGGGAGAACCTCGCCAACGATCCGGAAATCGGCGTCTCGGGCAAATCCGATCAGATCATGGTGCGCGGCGCGGCCAAACATGTAGTGGGCTATCTCAAGGAGTTCCTTTTTGACGAGGCACAGGCCCGCGCACCGGTCCGGTCGCTGTCAGGTGGTGAGAAAGCGCGGCTCTTGCTCGCGCGGCTTATGGCACGCGAAAGCAACCTGCTGGTGCTGGACGAACCGACAAATGATCTGGACGTCGAGACACTGGACCTGCTGCAGGACATTCTGGGCGACTATGAAGGCACGGTCCTGCTGGTCAGCCACGACAGGGATTTCCTGGATCGGGTTGCCACCACGACCGTGGCGATGGAAGGCAACGGGCAGGCGGTTGTCTACGCGGGTGGATGGACTGACTACCAAGCGCAGCGCACGTCGGACGCCTCAGATGCACCAGCCTCCACCAAACCTGTCATCAAAAAGGAAAAGGCGCCAGCGCAGAAAGCGGCGCCATCCGGCCTGTCGTTTACCGAAAAGCATCGTCTGGAGGAATTGCCCGACGTGATCGACCGGCTGACTGCAGAAATCGGCAAGCTCGAACAGCTGCTTTCCGACCCCGAGCTCTTCACGCGCGAGCCGGTAAAATTCCAGAAAGCCACCGACGCATTGATTGCCCGTCAAGAGTCCTTGTCTGATGCTGAGGATGAATGGCTAAAGCTGGAGGAAAGGGCGGCGGGGTAGCCGTTGCTCAAGGCGGGTAACGCGGAGGTTCAAACGCTCGTTTGCGCCTACACTACAAATCACCAGGATAGCCCAAAGGGCGAGCCCAAAAAACTATGAGCTGCTGCGCCAGATCGTGGCAAGTGTAATCGCATGCACCATCGCGATGAACACATTGCTCACAACGACCGGATTGCCAAAAGAGCCAACAGTAAGAGGCGTGGTTAGCTTGTAAAGCACTTGGACCAGCAAAAGCGCGATAACCAGCTTCGGGTCGCTAATGACGAGCAGTAGAGCTGAGACGAGCAGTATGGACAAGTAGACAGAAAGCAGGATGCTGCGCGCTTCTGACGGTGCGCCATAGGCCGATCCGACCCAATTGGCACTTGTCAGCAGGCCAAAGCAGACCGGGATGAGCACGCCGACGTTTAGGAGAAGTGAGAGTGTTATCATCGTTTGCATGAGCGGCTCCGTAAGCAGCGACATTATCAGGTACGAACCTGAGTTGTGGCTAGATCAGACCCGCTTTAATGGGACGACACGTGCGCTTAACAAAAATATCCGGGCATGTTGGTTGGACGCGGCGCAATGCGCAGATCTGCTTGGAGTCCACGTTTTCGGATGCCGCCCGCATGAACCGTGGCCAGTACAGGAGAGACTTGGCTTTGTGGCGCAACAAAATTTGGAATCTGCGCTCTCGTGCAAGTGATAACTACGCCTCAGCACAGCTTTGTGAGATCGCTGTCGCACGTGTTGTCGGCATAGCACCCAGCATGGTGGAAAAGACCTTCGCAGGGTCTCAGCTCATCTGTGCTGAAACCCTTTTTCGATACTGGCCATCTCCGAAACCAATAAATCAACGAAGTACCTCACGCGCGGTTGCAAGAATTTCTTGTGCGGATAGAGCGCAACAATTGGGACTTCTTCGCATACGACATTAGGCAATACCTGTAAAAGGCGACCGGCTATCAGGTCATCGTCCACCAAGACAGTTGGCAGCAGTGCAATCCCCATCCCCGCTAGGGCGGCGTCACGCAGGGCTTCGGCACTGTCCAGTCGTAAACGGACGTACCCAGGTGCATTGTTCCAGAGACCTGCTTCATCCCGTAAGGACCACATTTGACGTTTTCCAATACTCGAAAACTGCAGAAGGTGGTGCGTGCTGAGGTGGTCAATCGTTTTTGGCGGATCACGTCCTTCTAGATAGCCGGGAGATGCGCACATTACCGGCCTGTCCGTCATCAGTTTGCGTGAAATCAATGATGTGTCGGGGGAGCTCACACCAATTCGAATGGCTAGGTCAAACCCCTCCATTACGAGGTGAGCAATTGCATCAGAGAAACTGATCTCGCATCGAACTTTCGGCCACTCGCTTTGGAAGCGCTTCACAACCGGCAGGACAAGGCGGCGCCCCAACGCACCTGGTGCCGCGATCTTGAGGGTGCCAGCAGGAATCCCATGTAATCCTTCCATACTGGCGTCGGTGTCTGCAATCGCGACCTTAACGGCTTGCCCCTTATGATAAAGCCTTTGCCCTTCCTCGGTCACGCTGATCGCACGTGTGGTGCGGTTCAAAAGACGTACACCATATCTGTCCTCAAGCCGTGCTACCGCCTTTCCGGCGGTGGATCGGGAGAGGCCATTGATCTTGCCAGCCGCTGCGAAACTGCCAGCCTCCACGACAGACATAAAGACTAGGATATCGTTTACTTTTGAATCAGCCATTTTCCCAATTAGCGACCATAGATCGCCTCAGAAAAGAAAATCATGCGTCAATATTCTGGCGTATCTTCCGGGGCATCAAGCTAAAATGGGTCGTAAACATGCCAGACACACTCACGCGAATAAACCCGTCGACTTTGCCGGACACCGGCAGTTTAGGCTATTCTCAAATCTCCGTTGCCGATGCAGGCGCGTTAGCCTTTGTTTCTGGCCAGGTTGGCGCGGATGCTAAGACGTCTGAGGTGCCAGAAGGGCTTGAGCTGCAGATCAAGCAAGTGATCGAAAACCTCAACGCTGCATTGCATGCGATCAATGCGGGCCCGGAAGACATCGTCCAACTCCGGGTATACATGATTGACCTTAACCAAGACAGCATGGCCATCGCGATGCCTCCCTTGATGCGTTTCCTCAATGGTGCTAGACCAAGTCTGACAGGGGTTGGGGTCGCAGGACTTGCGGGCGCGGATCTGAAGGTCGAGATTGAAATGGTTGTTCAGGTTCCAGTCAAATCGAGTTGAGTATCTGCACTTAAATGCGCAGTTTGACCAAATACGAAGGTTGAACAGCATCGCTGTGAAATTCGTGGCCTAAATCGGTTCGCGCAAGGCTGGCCCGGATAGTCAGGGCATCCGCAATGCGCCGTCCAGCCGGATCGTTGTGCCGTTCAGGTAGTCGCATTCGACGATAAATCGTACCAAAGCCGCGAACTCCGCGGGGTCACCAAGACGCCGGGGAAAGGTCACATCTGCCGCCAAGCCCTCCATGACCTCTTGTCCCAACCCTTCGAGCATAGGTGTGCGGAAGATCCCCGGTGCAATGGCCATAACCCGAATCCCGTTGCGGGCGAGATCACGCGCCATCGGCAATGACAGACCGGCGATGCCTGCCTTTGAGGCGGCGTAAGCCGCCTGACCCTTTTGTCCGTCGAACGCCGCAATTGAGGCCGTATTGACGATAACGCTGCCCTCGTTCATTCGTTCTGCAGCCAGGCGAGCGACATTAAAGCTGCCTACGAGGTTGATATCGATTGTTCGCTTGAAACTGTCGAGCGCGTGCGGTCCGCCGCGGCCAAGCGTCTTTTCAGTCGTCGCGATGCCCGCGCAATTGGTCAAGGTGTTTAGCCCACCCATCGCGTCGTATGCTCTATCTAGCGCGTCAGCAGCGTTTCCCTCGTTCGTAACATCGACCTGAAAAAACGTGGCGCCGATCTCGGCAGCAAATGCCGCACCGTCGGGATTTTGATCGAAGATCGTGACCGTCGCACCTGCAGCGGTCAAGCCTTTCGCTGTCGCCGCGCCTAGCCCGGACGCTCCACCTGTGACAATGGCGCGGGATTGGGTGATGTCCATGTTGTCTCTTTCGTTGTTGGCACCTTGCCACTGCGCCGTTGTCCTCCAAAGCGCCGTACATAGGTCTTCGTTGTTCTAAGCCTGCTGATAACAGACACCCGGCTTAAGACCGCTAATCAATAAAGAATGCGACGGTTCCGGTAAACTCTATTGTGCCCTATCTTCGTCTGTCACCGCAGTATTCGATGCCTCAATACCGACCACCTCCTCGGCACTGCCGCCAAAAAATACCCGACAAGTCCGAAGTCGACGAGCACATATGGCGTGCATCGCCGCACTAGTCTCGAGCGGGTCTAACAGGGTTTGAGGTGCAAATCTGCATT
This sequence comes from Cognatiyoonia sp. IB215446, assembly GCF_033963825.1. Classification (NCBI taxonomy): domain Bacteria; kingdom Pseudomonadati; phylum Pseudomonadota; class Alphaproteobacteria; order Rhodobacterales; family Paracoccaceae; genus Cognatiyoonia; species Cognatiyoonia sp. IB215446. Next base: position 289,517 of record NZ_JAXBMD010000004.1, read on the forward strand.
GGTTACTTCCCGGACCGCGTGCGAGTCAGGTCGGTTCCCCCACCGTCTTTTCAGCCGCCTTGATCTCGCTCCAAAGGGCGTCCATCTCTGCAAGGTTGCTTTCAGCCGGGGTTTTTCCCCGTGTTGCAAGAGCATCTTCGACGGCCGAAAACCGGCGCTCAACCTTTGCATTCGTCCGGCGCAACGCAACCTCGGGATCAACATCAAGATGCCGGGCAAGATTGGCGAGCACGAATAGGAGATCGCCAAATTCGCTTTCCACGTCCTGCGGTTTCAACTGATCGCGTGCCTCGACCAGTTCCCGTGTTTCTTCCACGATTTTGTCGAGCACGCTTTCAGTCCGGTCCCAGTCAAAACCGACACGCGCCATTCGTTTTTGCAGTTTGACGGCGCGGGTCATGCCGGGCAAACCAATTGCGACACCGTCAAGGGTGCGCTTTTGCGCTTTTCCAGCGCGTTCGGCAGCCTTGATCTGCTCCCAGTCGGCGATTTGCTGGTCGGCAGATTTATCCCGGCTTTCACCGCCAAAGACATGTGGATGGCGGGCGATCATCTTGTCACTGATCGCCTTGACAACGCTATCAAAGGTGAAATAGCCAGCCTCGGCACCCATCTGGGTGTGATAGACAGTCTGCAACAGCAAATCGCCCAACTCGCCTTCAAGTTCCACCCAATCTGATCTGGCGATGGCATCGGCGACCTCGTAGGCCTCCTCGATCGTGTAGGGGGCAATGCTATCGAAATCCTGTTCGATATCCCAGGGACAGCCCGCATCTGGGTCCCGCAAGCGGCGCATGATTTCCAGAAGGCGCGGCATGCCACCGTCAGGATCGTGAATCAGTTCATCGTCCGTCATGGCACCTCTCGTCATTTGTGCCGACGCTAACCAAAGAAAAAAGCCGCGCCAAGAGGCGCGGCTTCTCAAATGCCATTGTGCGCGTTCAGAACTTAAGGGCGGCTCGGACAGAAAAAGTGTCGAGATCGAGATCTACTTCCGGATCTTCATCGTCGAAGGTTGTGCGCCTCGCCAGATACTCGGCACCGATCACGGCATTGTTCCCAAGGTCAAAGTCGGCGCCAACGCCAAAGTTGAAGCCGGTCGAATCTTCTTCGCCGTCGCTGATACGCGAAAACCCTGCAACCCCATAAAACAGGATGTTGTCGACCGCGAACCCAGCACGTCCTTTCAAGTCCAAGATATCAAGGTCGTCTGAGACGGTTTCACCAAGAATCTCCGCCTCAACATCGCTGGCTTGCGAAAAGGCAAGCTCACCACCAAACACAAAGTCATCATTTTGCACGTTGATGCCGCCGAAAATGCCGACACTTGTACTATCGTCTGCTTCGACGGAAGACGATGATCCCCCAACTTCCGAGGAAAACTCTGTGTTGGTGTTCGCACCGAGTATCAGGCCGGCATAAGCACCATTCCAATCAGCCAACGCATGTGTCGGTAGTGTGGTTGCAAGTGCTAACAAAACTGTTTTGAACCGATAAGTCATTGGGCATTCTCCAGAAGTGACTTTGTTAATGGCTGCTTCTCGGATATCGCTTCAGACGCAAAAAGCACTATGCTACCGAGTATTGCTCTGTTGTGTGTTGCCGCTGCGTCACATCTTCGTCCGAAATGCTGAGCGCTTTTCCGCCGTGATCAAGCAACGATGCAAAGTGCGCCGCGTGATTACTTGGCTCTGCACCGAAATTGAAACGATGCAGGATTGGCAAACCGCTCGATTGCGAAGTTCGTCTCGAACTGATCCTCCATCGCAACACGAGCGGCCAGATACTAGGTAGCAAGTCGTCCCTGACTCCTGAGGTGGCAATGTCACCGATGCCGGAATTGAAACTCTCACCGTGTCATCCTCTTCCTCTGCAGCGATATTGGCTGCAGACAAGTCAGCCGCTGCACAGATCAACCTATCGCGCAGATCATACCCGCCACTGGTTGCCTGATCGATCAACAGAGTATCAAAAAAAAGCACACGTTGCCGTCACTTCGGCCACGAAGTTTTCGCCGCGGAAATCACCCGTCCAGCACCAAACGCAAGATCGGTTTTTTACACCTCATGCCGGCCTATGAGGAAAGACAATGGTGTCACCCTAGATCCTGAAAGAAGCATCTTAATCGGTGTTCCGCGTCTGACTGCCACTCTTGCGAGGTTTATTCGCAGTCGGAAAAAATAGTTCGAAAGGCATCAACGAAAAAGGCCGCGCTAAAGGCGCGGCTCTTCGATTTCACGTAGTAGATTTCAGAATTTGAAAGCCGCGCGGAGGCTAACTGTATCTGCGTCAATATCGACATCACGATCTGTTGTGATGAAGCCCAAATCTACCTCAGCTTCGCCAGTTGTTTGCCGTGTCAGATACTCAACACCGATCATGAATTGATCGGCGACTTGGTATTCGAGCCCAGCGCCGAGCGCAAATCCAGCACCAGCAACATCAGTTATCGGACCCTCAACGCTCATTATAGAGCTACCGAACACGCCGTAAGCCATAATGCTACCTGCCGCGTAGCCAATGCGTGACTTCAAATCGATAATCGGTGATGCCAAGTTTTCGTCGCGATCTGAGTCCACTGGCGTGTCGTCAGCTGAAAGCAACTCGACCTCGAAACCAAATACCCAAGGCCCGTTTTGCGAGTTTCGACCGAAGAATCCTCCAAAAGTCGAGGCGTCATCGATGTCGCTGTCCGAAAAACCTTCGAGACCGAATTCACCGTTGCTCAGTTCACCGGTTGAAAGTCCGGCATACCAGCCATTCCAGTCCGCCGTCGCTGCTGTTGGCAGAGCGATCCCAGCAGTCAAAATGAGTGTTTTGATGAAAGACATCGTGTTCCTCTTTGAGTTGTCTCAATGCGCGCTGATTAACCAAGAGGACCCGCGACGACGACCTGCAAATCATGGCAATTTGAAGATGTGTTACACTTGCCACAGTTCTGCTGCCTGGTGCTCTATTCGGACACCTTGTCATGGTCGTTACAAGGCGGCATTCTTGCGTCGAAATCTTCAGGAATGATCCATGCCAGTTATCAACCGTATCGCCGACTTCACCTCTGATATGACGGCGTGGCGGCAGCACTTGCATGCGCATCCGGAGTTGCGCTTTGAGTGTTTTGAGACCGCTGCATTTGTGGTCGATCGTTTGCGCGAGTTTGGTGTTGATGAGATCCAAGAGGGTATCGCGACATCGGGCGTTGTCGCAATCATCAAGGGGTGTGCCGAGGGTCCCACCATCGGGCTGCGGGCCGATATGGATGCCCTGCCGATCGAGGAGGCAACCGGGCTTTCTTACGCATCGACCGTCAAGGGCAAGATGCATGCCTGCGGCCATGACGGCCATACCAGCATGCTTTTGGGGGCCGCGAAGTACCTTGCAGAGACACGGAACTTTGCGGGCCGTGTTGCCCTGATATTCCAACCGGCAGAAGAAAATGGCGGTGGCGCCGAGGTCATGGTCAATGAAGGTGTGATGGACCGCTTTGATATCAAAGAGGTTTACGCGCTCCACAATACGCCTGGCGCGCCATTGGGGAGCTTTTATACCACGCCGGGTCCGATCATGGCGGCTGTGGATTCGTTTGACATTCACATCACTGGCCGAGGTGGGCACGGGGCGATGCCGCATGAGACGGCGGACCCGATTGTGGCTGCCGTGGGCATCGTCAACGCGATCCAGACAATCGTCAGCCGCAACCATGCCACGCATGATGATCTGGTCGTCTCGGTCACGCAGATCCACACCGGCTCTGCTGATAACATCATCCCCGAAACAGCCTATATCAACGGGACGGTGCGCAGCTTTGATTCTGCGGTGCAGGGCATGGTGATGGCGCGTTTGGATGAGATTGTGGCGGGACATGCCGCTGCTTATCGGGTTCAGGCCGATCTGACCTATCAGGTGGGATATCCGGCAACGGTGAATGATCCTGACTGCACGACTTTTGCCGCCTCTGTCGCCCGCGACATTGCGGCGGATGTGGTGGATGATGCAGGCCGGGAAATGGGGGCTGAGGATTTTGCCTACATGCTCAATGCGCGTCCGGGCGCCTACCTTTTTGTCGGCAATGGTGACACGGCGGGATTGCATCATCCGGCCTACGATTTTGATGACAGGGCGGCGCCATTCGGGGCATCTTTCTTTGCGCGTCTGGTTGAGAAGGCTTTGCCAGTTGCCTGACCTCATTGCCGTCGTGATTGGCCCAATTAAGGGATGGCGCAATGACGCTTGATAAGGCTCGGGAGGAGGTTGACGCCGCGATCACGCGGAAGGACCCGCGTGGGCTGGCGTTCGAAAACGCCTTTGGTGGTGTCACCTCTTTTCTGCGTCGGACCTACACGAAGGACCTCACCGGGTTTGATCTGGCCGTCACCGGTGTGCCATTCGACCAGGCCGTCACCCACCGGCCCGGCACGCGGTTCGGGCCACGTGCCATCCGCGAGGCCTCGACTTTGCAGACCTTCGATCCGCCCTATGGTTGGGATGGCTTTGATCCGTTAACTGAGTTTTCCATCGCGGATTACGGCGATCTGGCCTTTGACTATGCGGATATCGCCAGCGTGCCAGAGCTGCTGCAGGCGCATACCGCGGGCATTTTGCGGCAGGGTTGTGGAACGATCACACTTGGCGGAGACCATTTCATAACACTGCCCATCCTGCGCGCCTATGCTGAAAAGTACGGACCAATGTCGGTGATCCAGTTTGACGCTCATTCTGACCTTTGGCCTGATGACGACATGGAGCGCATCGACCACGGCACGATGATGTATAAGGCGGTGAAGCTGGGCGTCGTGGATGTCAGCCGCTCCGTCCAGATCGGTATTCGGACCGAGTGTCCGGACTATCTGGGCATCCAGTACATCGATGCGCGGACCTGCCATGAATTGGGCAGTTCTTACGTTGTGGACCGGGTGAAGGCGATTGTTGGGGATAACCCTACCTATGTGACCTTCGATATCGATGCTCTGGATCCGGCTTTTGCACCCGGCACCGGCACACCTGTTTGGGGTGGGTTGGCAAGCTGGCAGGCCGCTGCGATGCTGCGTGATCTCGCGGGGATCAATATGGTCGGCGGGGACGTGGTCGAGGTCTCGCCGCCCTATGACACGACGGGTGCGACGGCCATTGCGGGCGCGCATGTGGCGATGGAGCTTTGCTGCCTTGCGCTCTGGAACAAAAGGAAAAAGTGATGCCGAACATGCCCATTTCCGGTAATGATCTGGCGCGCTTTTCCGGGCCGCAGACATTCATGCGGTTGCCTGAAGCAAGTTCACCTGAAGGCTTGGATGTGGGCTTTATCGGCATTCCGATGGATATCGGCACGTCCTGGCGCTCCGGTACGCGGATGGGGCCAAAGCAGTTGCGCGAGCAATCGGCGATGATCCGGCCATATAATATCCAGACCGGGGCGGCACCTTTTGATGCCTTGCAATGCGCCGATCTGGGTGACGTGGCGATCAATACGTTTTCGCTGAGCGACAGTATCCGTATAATTACAGAGACTTATGCGGCACATCTGAACCGTGACTTTGTGCCAATGACCCTCGGTGGCGATCATACGCTGACCCTGCCTATCTTGCGCGCGGTGGCGGCAAAACACGGTCCGCTGGCGCTGGTCCATGTTGACGCCCATGCGGATGTGAATGATGAGATGTTTGGCGAACGCGAGACCCATGGCACCGTGTTCCGGCGCGCCTATGAGGAGGGGCTCATCACCGCTAACAAGGTCTTTCAGATCGGGCTGCGCGGCACGGGCTATACGGCGGATGACTTTACCGAAGCGGCTGCGTGGGGCTTCAACCAATTCCTCGCGCCCGATTTGTGGCACAAGTCTATGACGCCCTTGGCCGCTGATATCAAAGCGAAAATCAGCGATCAGCCGTGTTACATCACCTATGATATCGACAGCCTGGACCCCGCCTTTGCCCCCGGAACCGGCACGCCAGAGATCGGCGGGCTGACAACGCCACAAGCGATGGAACTGATCCGGGGCTTGCGGGGTCTCAACATCGTGGGCTGTGATCTGGTCGAGGTCTCGCCCCCTTACGATCCGTCCGGCAATACGGCCCTGACCGGCGCGAACCTGATGTTCGAGATGTTGTCGATCTTGCCGGGCGTGCCGTATCGTTAACGGTCTTCGAGATAATCGGCTGAGACGTAGCCTGTGACCGAAGGACTGTCGGCCAAGGACACCTCACACCAACGCTGCCCCACCTCTGTCACGCATTGACGTTGGTTCAACACCGTGCCGTCCGGCAGACCCATAATGATGTTGAACCCCAGACTAGGGCCTGAACGGAGCTTGAGCAGATCATCTCCGGCGCCAGTCACGACAACCTGATTTGTGCCGATGGGAGTGCAACCTGCCGCCGCAGCAAGAGCCAAGAAAGTGCAGAGAAGAGCACGCGCCATGTATCACCTTTTTCTCCTGCGTAGCGCGGCATGTGCGCAAAGCCCAGCCCGGAATGGTTTGCGCTGGTAGCCCCGGCCCAGAATGCGTACATAACGGCAACACCGCTCATCAAGGGAATGGCTGATCCATGCGCTTTCTGACTGTGCTTATCGTTCTCGTTCTGGCGCTCATGGCCTATATCCGGCTCGCCCCAACGAACGCCGAGAAATGGCACGCCTTGCCTGATGTGAACGAGCCCGGCGATACGCGGGAAGAGGGCGGTTTTTTGGCCGTGCGCCGTATCGCAGCACCTGCTGATGAGGTGCTAACGGCGGTCGAGCAGCGCGCCTTGGCCACGCCACGCACGCGCCTACTGCGGGGCAACGTGGCGGAAGGGATGATCACGTTCCAGACCCGCTCCCTGATCTGGGGCTTTCCGGATCATACGACAGTGGCGGTGCAGGGGGATTTGCTGGTGATCTATGGCCGGTTGCGCTTTGGCCGGTCTGATTTGGGTGTGAACAAGGCGCGGATCGAAGGCTGGCTCGAAACGCTTGGCCCCTTGACCGCACCTTTGTGATCGGCCAATCCGAGCGTCATGATTGCAGCCGACCGCATTGAACAACTGATCGACCGTTTCCAGTTTCTGGAGGCGAAGATGGCCGATGGTGCCGCGGGCGCGGATATTGCCGCCTTGGGCAAGGAATACGCCGAACTGCGCCCGGTAGTTGAGACGGTGACGGCCTACAAAGACCTGATCGGCCAGATCGCGGATGCTGAGGCGATGCTGTCGGACCCGGAAATGAAGGAGTTGGCCGAAGCGGAGCTGCCGGAGCTGAAGGCGCAGCTTGAAGCGTCTGAACATGAAGTGCAATTGGCGCTGTTGCCGAAAGATGCCGCGGATGCGCGTCCCGCGCTTTTGGAGATCAGGCCGGGCACGGGCGGCGATGAGGCGTCGCTGTTTGCCGGAGATTTGCTCCGGATGTATCAGCGCTATGCCGAAGGGCAGGGCTGGAAGTTCGAGATCCTTGAGGAAAGCCAGACCGAGCTGGGCGGGATCAAGGAAGTTGTGGCGCGGATCGCGGGTGACGGTGTTTTTGCGAAGATGAAGTTCGAAAGCGGTGTGCACCGTGTGCAGCGCGTGCCTGAGACGGAAAGCGGCGGGCGCATTCACACCTCTGCCGCGACGGTCGCTGTGCTGCCAGAGGCGCAGGACGTGGATATTGAGATCAATCCGGCGGATATTCGCATCGACACGATGCGCGCGTCGGGGTCCGGCGGGCAGCACGTGAACACGACCGACTCGGCGGTGCGCATCCTGCATGAGCCGACGGGGATCATCGTTGTCAGTTCCGAGAAGTCGCAGCACCGCAACCGTGAGATTGCGATGCAGGTGCTGAAAACGCGGCTGTTTGATCTGGAGCGGCAGAAGGCGGCGGATGAACGCTCTGCCGACCGGAAGGCGCAGGTCGGGTCGGGTGACCGGTCCGAACGCATTCGTACCTATAACTTCCCGCAGGGGCGGATGACCGATCACCGGATCAACCTGACGCTGTATTCGCTGGGGCAGGTGATGCAGGGCGATCTGGATGAAATCATCGCGGCCCTGCAAGCGGACGCGCAGGCGACGCTGCTGGCGGAGATGGGTGGGTGACAACGGTTCGCGAAGGTTTGCGCGAGCTTACGATGCATTTGCAACGCGACTATATCCCTGATGCAGGTAAAGAGGCGCGCCTATTGCTCGGCCATGTGCTTGGCCTACCAAGTCACAGGTTGCGTTTGCATGAAGCAGATCCCCTCGATCAGAAGAAATTGATGCATGCGATGGACTTGGCTGGGCGTCGCGGTGTCGGTGAACCAATGAGTCACTTGCTGGGCAGCCGCTGCTTTTACGGACGCGACTTTCTGGTAAACCGCACAGTGCTTGATCCTCGTCCAGAAACAGAATGCCTGATCGCGGAAGCGTTGAAAGAAGACTTCTCTGATCTCCTCGATCTTGGCACCGGAAGCGGCGCAATCGCAATCACACTTTTGGCAGAAAGGCTGGATGCTGTTGGTCTTGCGACGGATGTTTCAGAGCTTGCCCTGGGCGTTGCGCAACACAATGCACAGGTGCATGGCGTTGCTGAGCGCCTTGGAACTGAGCAGTCCGACTGGTTTGATGCGGTCGGAGGTATTTTCGACCTGATTGTGTCCAACCCCCCTTACATCGCTGCCGAAGAGATGAATGAGTTGCAGAACACCGTGATCGAGTATGAACCGCGCATTGCCCTGACAGATGAGGCGGACGGACTTTCGGCTTATCGCAAGATCACCTCAGGCGCCCCCGACCATTTGCGGCCCGCTGGGCGGTTGATCGTGGAGATTGGACCGACGCAGGCGCAGGCGGTCGCTGCAATGATGGCCGCCGCCGGATTTGAGGGCATTTCTGTGATTCCCGACCTCGATGGCCGCGACCGGGTTGTAGTAGGGTATCTTCCGCAAGCAGGCGTTTAAACGGGCCATAAGCTGTAAAATCCAAACTTTATGCAGTTTTTGCTTGTCTTGCCCCCATTCAAATGCTTATTCAAACGTATCGGCGGGTTGAGAACCTTTCCGGACCTCTCCCCGATCAGTCGCCAGAACATTGCAAGGCCAGATCATTTCAGACGCGCAAGAGGCGCGCACGGGCCAGCGTCACGACAGCTAAAGGCTAAACTTACTTATGAGATCATCGAAGTCACGGTCGCGGAATAAGAACCGCAATAACCGCCCGTCAGGTGGCAACATCATCAATCGGGTGTTTGACAGCCAGGGTCCCGATGGCAAGGTGCGCGGCACACCGCAACAGATTATAGAGAAATACAATCAGCTGCATCGTGACGCCGTGTTGTCTGGCGACCGTGTGGATGCAGAGAATTATGCGCAGCACGCCGAGCACTATACACGGCTTTTGGCAGAGGCGCAGCGCGAGGTCGAGGCGAAGCGCGAAGAGCAGGAAGAACAGAACCGCCAGCGCCAAGCCGAGCGTGATCGTGAGCGTCAGGAGCGTCTGAAAGCGCAAGAGGCGGCGGCGAATGATCCGGCCTCGATGGAACAGCCTGATGTGGCCGAGCCACAGGATTCCGGGCTGGTTGAGACACCCGAGGAAAAACCAAAGCGTCCACGCCGTCCGCGAAAACCGCGTAATCCCGAGGGTGGGGGCGATGCGCCGAAACCAGCGCCGGATGACGGGGTGGCCCCGGAGGCCGCCGAATGAACACAAAGCCCTCCGATTTCGGGGGGCTTTGTTTTTTGGACATCGAAGAAGTGTCCGGCACGATGCTGGACCGCCTTGTGATCGTGGGTGCAAATGGCGCGGGCAAGACCTGGTTGGCGCAGCATCTGGGAACGGCACTTGATGCATCCGTCATTCACAAAGATGCGCTGGCCTTGATGTCGGGTTGGCGCCAACGGCCGAGGAGCGAGGTGCAAGCCGCGCTTTGCAGAGCGGTGCAGGAAGACCGATGGATACTTGATGGTGGGCCGTCAATTCTCGGAGGGCCGGTCCTTGCGTGCGCCACATTAGTCATCTGGCTGGATGTGCCCGATCCTTTGCGCGCCTGGCGGGTGTTTTCTCGTAGCGTACATTATTTCGGGCGCGTGCGCCCTGAACATCCGACGGGAAATCGTGATTGGCCTGGCCCGCGACAAATGCGGTTCTTGTGGCGGGCCCTGACCGGCGGCGCGTCGTTTCGGCGTGCCATTGTCGGTGCATTGGCCGATACCGACATACCCGTTCTACGCCTTACAAAGAGGGCTGAGATACGCGTGTTTCTGCAGCAGTTAGCGCTACGATGAGGTCCGGGACGAAGCCGCGCTCAGACTGCGGGCGAGGGCGCAGAAGGCCTCAAGTGAGACTTGCTCGGCCCGCTCGGTCGGCGGAATGCCCGCGGCGTGCAGATGATCCTCAATCGCTGGGCCAAGCGATTTGAGTGCGGAGCGTAGCATCTTGCGGCGTTGATTGAAGGCCGCGGCAACAACCTTGTTGAGCATCGCCGCATCTGCCGGGTAACGCGGGGCGGGCAGGGCGGTGAGCTGTACGACAGCGGAATGGACCTTGGGCGGCGGGCTGAATGCCTCTGGCGGCAGTGTCATGACTATGCTCACGTCGCTCCGCCATTGAGCAAGGAGTGCGAGACGCCCATAGGCTTTGCTGCCCGGCTCTGCCACGATCCGTTCGGCCACCTCGCGCTGGAACATCAGCGTCAGGCTCGTCCAGAAAGGCGGCCAGTCTTGTGGCGTGAGCCAGCGCACCAGTAATTCGGTTCCAACATTATAGGGCAGGTTGGCGGCGACCTTGATCGGGGGCGTCAGGTGCTCGAGCGGGTCGATCTCAAGTGCATCACCATTGATCGTTGCGAGCCGCCCCTGATAGGCCGCTGCGATCTCGGCCAATGCTGGCATGCAGCGAGGGTCTTTTTCCACCGCAAGAACGCGTCGTGCGCCTTCGGCAAGCAGCCCCCGCGTCAGACCGCCGGGGCCAGGGCCAACCTCAAGCACGTCAGCTTGCGTTAGATCCCCGGCCAGTCGCGCAATCTTGGCCGTGAGGTTGAGATCAAGCAGGAAGTTCTGACCCAGCGATTTCCTTGCAACCAGATCGTGCGTTGCGATCACCTCGCGCAAGGGAGGCAGGGTGTCGATGCCGCTCATCCCCGTTGCGTGACCATTTGCGCGGCGGTCCTGATGGCCGCGATCATGGATGTGGCGTCAGCCTTGCCTTTGCCCGCAATATCAAACGCAGTGCCGTGATCGGGCGAGGTGCGGATGAAAGGCAGGCCAAGCGTGATATTCACGCCACCCGAAAAATCCAGCGTCTTGATGGGGATCAGGGCCTGATCGTGATACATGCAAACGGCCACGTCATAGCGTGCGCGCGCATTTGGGTGAAACATCGTGTCAGCGGACATCGGCCCGATGATCTCAAGACCCTCACTGCGTAAGGCGTCCAGCGTGGGGGTGATCACCTCGATCTCTTCCCGCCCCATTTTGCCATCCTCACCCGCGTGCGGGTTCAGACCTGCTACTGCAATGCGTGGCCTGTCGATCCCGAAATCGCGCCGCAAGGCCGCGTGGGTAATCAGAAGCGTATCTGTCAGCAGGCGCGCACTGAGTTGTGCAGGAACATCGACGAGCGGAATGTGGATCGTAGTTGGCACCACGCGCAGGTCTTCGCTGGCCAGCATCATCACCACCCGGTCAACGCCTGCAAGTGCGGCGAGATACTCGGTGTGGCCCGGATAGGCGAAATCGGCCCCGTCCATCAATGCGGCCTTGTGAATGGGCGCCGTGCAAAGGGCACTCGCGATGCCGTCAGTCACCAGATCGACGCTAGTCGCAATCGCCGCGATGACGTGTGCGGCATGGCGTGGATTGGGGGTGCCGGGTGTTGCTGACGCGCCGAAGTCTTCTGCAAGAACGGGCAAAGCATGGCGGCTGATCTGTGCGATATCGTCCTCGCGGCCCACCAACTGGATTGGCAGATCAGGCGGCAGATGCGTGGGATCCCCGATCCAGAGAAGCGGGATATCGCCGTGCAGACGTTTCCATGCAGAGGCGGCGATCTCTGGCCCGATACCTGCCGGTTCGCCGCAACTGATTGCGATAGGTTTCATCAGTTGCGGATGACGGCCGAGGCGCGCAAATCCTGCAGCAGCGCATCCGCCAGAGCAGTAAGACGCTGACTGCGGATCTGGTTGCGTACAGTATCGGGATTGGCACTGCCTTGGCCTGCATTTACGCGGTCGCACAACATCAGAAACACCAGCGTGTTCCCGTTGTTGCGGGTCAGGTTTGTGGAGACCTCGTTGCGGTCGAGTCGCGCAAGCTCAAGTGCGATATCGCTGGCGATGTCGGTGGGGGGAAGTGAGACGCGGTCGAGCACTTCGGCGGGCTGCCCGCGCGCCACGCCATAAAGGTCGTCGCAAGTGTCTACGCGGTTGCGAATCTGTGCGGCAGTACGCAATGCGCCCTCGGACCGCCCGCCCGGGATGTAATAGGCCGCATAATCAATGCTGACCGGCGGGGTGACCGGCAGCACCGCTTCGCGTGTGCCGCGCAGCTGAAACAGCGCGATGCCGTTGGTGATCGGTAGAGGCTCCGTCACTTCACCCGGCTCCAAATCAAGGATGACCGCCCGGATCTGCGGCGGATAATTCGTGATCGGCAGCCAGCCCAACCGCCCGCCATTGTCGCGTGATGGCAGGGCAGAGACCTGACGTGCTGCATCTTCAAACTCCGCAAAGGTTCGGAAATCAGAGATTATTTCGGCTACTTCCTGTGCACGCGCTGCCCGGTCAGGCGGTGCCGCGATGATGATTTCATTCAGCAGGACTTGTAGTTCGGTTGTCGCGCCGCTTTGCGCCGCAATGGCGCGTTCGACATCAGCATCCGTCACATTGACCTGCCGTCCGAACCGCGCGCGGATGTATTGACGCCAGCTCACACCTACTTCGACAAAGTCGCGCAGTGTCTGCGGTTGCACGCCGTTTTGGGCAAGAACGCGCTGGAATTGTGGAAGGGAAAGATTGCCCCTTTGCGCGAACGCCTCCAACTCAGTTTGCAACGCCTCTTCGGAGATGGCCAAGCCGACACGCTCCATTTCCTGTTGTTTGAGCCGATCCTCAATCAGGCCAGTACGGGCGGCCTCATTCAGGTCACCGCTGGTGTTAAACACGTCCAGAAGACGGATACGCTGCGACAGCTCAAACTGTGTGATCACCCGGTCATTGACAGTGATTACGGTTGTCAGCTGTCCTTGGGCGAGCCCTGTCGATGCAAGACCGGTCGCCGCCGCAATTGCTAGAAGCGCAGCCCTGAAACCAAACGCACGCATGCTGTCTTTCGTCCTTTGCTAATTCCGACAGGTTCCCGCCGCGGCACCCCCGGCGCGCCCTGTCGAAAACCCGATTATGGCGCCACTTAACTGGTAATCGGTGGTGGGTTCAACTGTATCTGAAGAGGTGAACCTGCGCGAGGCGGAAACGTTTATTCTCACGCATTCATTGCGCCATTCCACGCCCACGCCGCTCCGAACAGGACGATCGGCCGCAATATCGTAGCGCGCATCAAGTTCGAGTGACCACGCTGTACTCAGGTCGAAATCAGCGTCAAATGTCCATTCCGAGATTGTCTCGGGGCGGTCTTCTCCAATGTCAGAGCTTTGCCAGATATATGACGCATCCAACGCGATCTTGCTGTTGCGCCAAGTGATACGCGCGTCGGCCCTGTTCAGCCCGCTTCTGTCATCTACAAGACCCCTTGCATCAAGGAGAAAGCCGCCGGGGATAATCAATTGCCCGCCAACAAGCCAGTCTGATTGCAGCTCCTCCAGACCAGAAGACTGCGTGAATTCTGCCTCTTCCTCGCTACGCCAGACTCGCCCGAATGAAAGAGTAGAGGTGGTGCCTATCCGCCCAATGCGAGTCCAATTGAGCCCGGCAGCGATCTGACTGCCAGTCTCTGTAATGTCGTCACCCGCAAAACGTGACAGATCGAACAGGTTTCCGGTATCGAGTTCGCTGCGAGTGCTATCCTCATTAGGTGGCTTACCGCCAAAGCTTTCGGACCACGCCATGCTGATCGTAGGTTCAATCAATTGTTGGATACCCGTTGCGCCGACACGGGCCAAGGGCCAGCGCAGAGTAGCAGTAGCGCCGGGCAAGACGCGCACATCAGTGTCGGGGAAGTCCGTATCATCAGCCACCTTATATAGATCACCGCGTAGATTGGTCTGAAAAGTGCCGACCAAGCCCGCGGGCAGGATCCAGCTATCCTGCCATCGCGCGCCGAGGCCCGCGCGCACCACATCCCGGCCTTCCGCGCCATCTGTGTCGCTAAACCTGTAGGCGACATCAGCGCTGCCATCAAAAGTCAATATGCCACCGAAGGCAGGTTGGCTGCGCCTTTGATAACGTGCATCGGCAATGAGCGGTGGCAACGAGTCGTTCACCTCATCATCTCGCAAGGTTTGATAGTAGGTCAGCCGTGTCTGGGCGAGCGTTGCACCGGTAACGCGCAGAAGACCAACCGCACTGTCGAGCCTGTCCTTGGACGAGTAACCGTAGTTTTGCAGATAGGCGCGGTCGCTGACCGCCTCAATGTCAAAGCTGAGCTGCACGTCATTGGGTAAATCAAACGTTCCTTCAGCAAAAATGTAAGAGCGGTTATCGTCTCGAAGCGTATCATCACTCACCGCAGCTTCTGCGCGGACCCGTCCGCGAACAAAGGCCTGCCGATAGATCAGCTCCAAGGTACGTGTTTCTGGCGATACGTAAGGCGTCACTGTAATGTCCGCGTGATCACCAAGCGTTATGAAATAGGGCACCTTAACTCCAGTGCCAAGCTGAGTGGTATTGCGTTGTTCGGGTTCCAGAAAGCCGGTGGCGCGGTCAAGCGACGGGTCAGGGAGGCGCATGCGGGGCACCCAGAAAATCGGTACCCCCCTCACGCGAAATGTCGCATTGGTGAAGTAAAGTAGCTGTTCCTGTTGGTCATGGATCACCCGCTCTGCCCGGATTTCCCACAAAGGCGGACGATTACCGCATACCTGACAGGATGTTGCCGCTGATTTGTAAAGTTGTGAGTAGCGGCCTTCGCGCTGGTCGATCTGGTTAGCGACAAGCTGCAATTGCTGATCAAGAACGATCCGAGCGCCTTGTAGGATACCGTTTTCGAGCCGCGGATCAAGCGTGCCTTGATCTGCGGTCAGCACCGTGCCATCGGCAGTTCTAATCACGATTGGCCCCGTGATCTCAAGCCGGTCCGTGGTTTGATCATAGACGATTTGCTGGGCACTCATCCGATCCCCGAGATAGAGTACCTCAATACTGCCTGTCGCGACCAGTTGCCCTTGATCATTCACAGTGACGCGATCAGCGACGAGCGTTGCGGCCCCCTGTGCGATGGTCGTGCAGGGCCAGATCAAACAGACCGCCAGCCAAAGCCACCGCATCAGCCGTCCTCATTATGCAGAAGTATGCCGAAGGAGAGGCTCATGGCCGCAAGAGGGGGGGCCCAAGCGGCCAAAATCGCAGGCAATTGGCCGTTCTCGCCCAGCACAAGCGCGAAATTGCGGATAAAGTAGATCACGAAGGCCAGAAGGATCGCAAACAATACCATCAAGCCAGTGCGTCCACCGCGCTGATGGCGCAAGGTAAAGCTCGCGCCGATCATTACCATTGAGACCAGAAAGGCGGGCAGCGCCAGTTCCGTATGAAACCACACCAGATGACGTTGTGCGGAAAAGCCTGCGCTTTGCAATCGTGCAATAAACGCTGGCAATTCCCAGATCGGGATCGAGGATGGCGTGCCGAAACTGTCTCGGATCTGATCGGGTGTCAGGCTCGATGGGATGGCCAGTGTATCCTGCAACACAGCAGTGGCCTCCGGTACGTTGTTGTTTCCGAACCGCCAGTTCTTGGCAGTGGTCAATTGCCATGCACCAGATACCAACGTTGCCATTTCGGCATTTACACGCTGCACAGGTTGGCCCTCAGGCGAGAAGGTTATGAATGTCACATCGGATAGGATGGTTCCGTCAAGATTTGCGCTCTGAGCACGGATGACGGTTTGGCCTTCCGCACTGCCTTGGCGCAGCCACAGCCCCGATGAACCAATCGACACAACCGAGCTATCACCGCGCAGTGCGCCGCTACGCAACTCATATGCTTTTGATGTACTAGCGACGATCGGGTTCAGCACACCAACCGCCAATCCGCCAAGGCAAAGTGCCACGATTAGCGGCGCGGTCAGCGCCCGTATGGCAGACCGCCCCGCTGCCCGCGTCACCACCATCTCTGAGGAGCGCGAAAGACTGAGAAAAAGCGCAATGGTTGCGAGGATCATGATCAAAGGCAGGATCTGATAAACGCCCTGTGGGATGTTCAGCAGAGAAAGGGTGACGATCTCGACCATCGTGGCGTCAGACCTGCCATGACGGCGAAACTGCTCGGTCAGGTCGATGAAGATCATGATGAGAAAGAAAACCGCAAAGACCCCCATGAAGGTCATCAGAAAACGTCGCGCGAAGTAGCGATGCAAGATCATGAGAAAGTGATGTCCCGCGCCCGGCGCTTGAACAGGTTTGGCCGACTGGCCCAAAATAGTAGGAACCATACAATCACGAAGCCTGCAACGCTTGGCAAATAAGTGGCAAACCACAGATTTGAATCACTGCGCGCAGCGTTCAAACCCGCAGACTCAATTCCTTTGATCAACACAATCAAAAAAATTGCCGCGATAATCTGCCGCCAGACGCCAAAGCGACTGAAATTCCCTATCAGCAGGGTCGCAAAGCCAAGAAGAGCAGCCACCGTACCCAGTAAGGCCTGATTAAACCTGTCATGCCCGCGCGATAGAAGAGTGGCCGTTTCCTCGCGAGTCGCAGCTTTGATCTCCGGCGTTGGGTTCAAGAGTTGCCATGTTGAAAGGTGGCTTGAGCGCAGTCTTGCGCTGCTTGTGCTGTTGATTAGACTGCCCACATTGTATGCGAAATCCGCAAACTCCGTAGTGGACAAACGATCATCCTCAAGCCGCAGGCTTTGCACCATCCCGTCAATCATAACCAATTGTGTGTCGTCGCCGTCCTGCACCAAATAGGCGCGCGAAGCGGTATAGGTTGTGTGCTCAACTTCGCTGCGCGTATCTGACAAAAAGATGTCCTGCAATTCACCCGCCGGTGAGATCGCACGGATGTAGAAAGTTACACCCCTTGCTGGTTCAATGAACTGGCCTTCGGTCAGTAGTCGGGCTGTGACGCTCTGCGAGATTTCGGCGAGGCGCTGATCATATTGTGCGCGGCTCATGGGAACCAGGAAATGCATCAGGAGAGACATCAGTGCCGCAACTATCAGTCCGAAGTAGAGGACCGGCCGGGCCAGTCGAAAGGCAGAGTAGCCGGTGGCCTGCACCACGACCAACTCCGATTCCGTTGTCATCCTGTTGGTCACGTAAACCGCCGCTGCGAAAGCCGCCAAAGGCAGGGCAAGCCGCATCACGCTAGGCAGTGTAAGGGCCGTGAACTCCAGAAAGACAGTGGCGGATTGCCCGTCGGCGATCAATTGGTCGAACAGAACAACCGCCCGATTGATCCAGTAGATCAGCACCAGAACAAGGCTAAAAAACCCGAACAGCACCATCAGTTGCGACAGCATATATCTGTCAAATCGCGCCAATGAACTGTCCTTTGTTTGTGTGTCCTGCCTTCTTGCAGCGCAGGCTATCTCATTGGTGCGGTGGATTGAACCGCTATCTGGTCAATACCAGCAGGCCGGGCTAGGTATTGCGGACAATTCATTGACGCGCAGGGAGTGCTTATGACGACACCAGCCGAAATCCAGTTCAAAGAGGTTGATCTTGACACCGTGGCAGAGGCCAGCGGCAAGGTTGTGGTGTTTGTCGGGCCAGATGCCCGCCTTGATGCGGGTGCCCGCCGGGTCAACCGGTTGACCAAGAAAGCGCTCGCCCGGTTTGTCGAAAGCGACAGGTTTGAAAAGATGTCGTCAGGTGATGTGACGCAGCTCGCATTTCCTGCAGGGCTTGCGGCCGATGCTCTCTGTGTTGTCAAACTCCCCCGCCGCCCCTCGGTGATGGAGGCGCGAAAGGCCGGTGCTGGCCTAGCCAAGGCGCAAAGCGAGAGCGATCTGCTGGTGCTCGCCGGGACCTTGGCGCGCGCAGATGAGGTCGCGCTTGGCCTGGCTTTGCGCGGCTACACATTCGACGCCCACAAGACCGATGATAAGAAGTCAGAGGGTGCCATCACCTTTATGGTGTCCAAACCCGAAGAGGTGGCGAAGTCTGCAGCACCAATGGCCGCAATTGCCGAAGGTGTGTTTTTCACCCGCGATCTGACCAATGAGCCGGCGAATGTCCTGACCACGGATGATTTTGCCGCGCGCCTCGCCGCGATGCAGGAATTGGGTTTGGAGGTCGAAATCCTCGAAGAGGACGAATTGGAAAAGCTGGGCATGCGCACATTGCTCAGCGTGGGGCAGGGCTCTGCCAGCCCGTCCAAAGTTGTTGTCATGTCGTGGAATGGCGGCAAGAAGGGCGATGCGCCATTTGCGCTGATTGGCAAAGGCGTGGTGTTCGATACTGGGGGTATCAGTCTGAAGCCCCCGGCGGGCATGGAAGACATGACCATGGATATGGGTGGTGCCGGGGTCGTGGCAGGCGTTATGCGCACGCTCGCGCTGCGGAAGGCGAATGCCAATGTCGTGGGTCTGGTGGGGCTGGTTGAGAATATGCCCTCGGGCACTGCCACCCGCCCGGGCGATGTAGTCAAATCGATGAAGGGCGACACGGTTGAAATCATCAACACCGATGCGGAAGGGCGATTGGTGCTGGCCGATGTCCTTTGGTACGCGCAGGACCGTTTCAAGCCCGTGGGTATGATCAATCTAGCGACCCTGACGGGTGCCATCATCGTGGCGCTGGGTCATGAAAATGCCGGGGTCTTTTCCAACTCGGATGAGTTGAGCGACGCGTTTCTCAAAGCAGCGAAGACAGAGGGCGAGGGGGCCTGGCGTCTGCCATTGGCACCAGCCTATGACGAGCTTCTGAAATCGCGGATTGCGGATATGAAGAACGTGGGCGGGCGCATGGCAGGCTCCATCACCGCCGCGCAATTTCTGCAGCGTTTCGTCAAAGACGATGTGCCTTGGTGCCATCTTGATATCGCGGGCACGGCAAGTGTGAAGAAAGAGACGGCTTTGGCCCCGGCAGGTGCGACGGGCTGGGGTGTCATGGCGCTCAACCGTTTGATCGCGGACAAATATGAGGGCTAGGTGGGCGCAGCGTTCTTCTATCACCTGACCGACAGTCCGCTTGAGGCGACATTGCCAATGCTGGTGGGCAAGGCGCGCGGCGCGGGCTGGCGGGTGCTGGTGCGCGCCACGGATGACGCGCTGCTGAAACGTCTGGATGATGTGCTGTGGCAAGGCCCGGAAGAACAGTTCACGCCCCATGGGCTGGCCGGTGGGCCTTATGATGCGGATCAGCCGGTTCTGCTGGGTGACGTCGCGTCTGACGGGTTTGCCTGCGTGATGAGTGTGGCGGGCGCCGATGTGACCCCGGATGAGGTCAATACGCTGGAACGCACCTGCATTCTCTTTGATGGACATGACGGCGATGCCCTGCAACATGCGCGCGGGCAGTGGAAGGCGCTGACCGATGCAGGCTGCACGGCGCAATATTGGGCGCAAGAGGGCGGGCGCTGGACCAAGAAAGCCGAGAAGTAGGTCTGGTGGCGGGGAATGTCTGACGCGTGCTGAGACGCTAGTACGGCCTAGCAGACCAGAGCGGGCAATTGCCGGATCACGTTTGAATCGCCGCGTGCGCGGGCCAGTGTCCAGGAGCCTTCGAGCGACAGGAACAGGCGTTTGGCGCTTTGTGCGGCGGCATCCGGGGTCTGCCCGAACCCTTCCGCATAATGCGCGATCCGGCCCATCCAGCGCGCGAAGATGTTACTAAGGGCGTCGCGGAAGGCCGCATTGTCCGGGCCACCATGCAAAGTCGCCGAAACCGGGCAGCCGATCCGGCCCTCATGGATGTCGAAGTATTTGGCGAGCTTGTAGCAGAATGTCGTGACACCGTAGGCGTAATCGCGCGCGCCATCAAAAGAGGCATCGATGATGCGCAGAACCTCAGTCGCGGCAATCTCGGCAGCGGCGAGGGCCAGATCGGCTTTGCCATTTGGGTAATGGTGGTAAAGCGAGCCCTTGGGCACGCCAGCCCGTTCCAGAACTTCGGCGATGCCCACGCCGTGATACCCTTTCTGCTGAAACAGAAAGCCAGCCTCGACGGCGAGTTTTGTGCGGGTGTCATTCATGAAATTGCTTCTTGCATGAATGGACCGATTGGTCTAGGCCTTGATGTAGACCGACCGGTCTATTTCTTGGAGGGCGGCTATGAACATACATGCAGGGATCGGATACGAGGATCAGTGGTTCTATTCGGGTGGCCAAAAGCTGCGCGGGCGGTTCTTTGGGACCTATACGCGCCCGCGGGCTGTTGCGGTGCTGCACGGTGCAACTGGTGTTCCACAACGCTACTACGCCAAATTTGCCCGCTGGCTGGCCGAGGCGCGCAATATTGCCTGCCTGACCTATGATTACCGGGATTTCGCCAGCTCTGCGCGGGGGCCGATGAAAACCTCCACCGCGACAATGGCGGATTGGGGCGTGCATGACCAACAGGCGGCGCGTGATCATCTGCGCGGTCTGGTGGAAGAGGTGCCCCTTTGGGTGATCGGCCATTCGCTGGGCGGCATGATGCTGCCATTCCAGAAAGATCTCGATCAGATTGACCGCGTGATCGCGATTGCGTCTGGCCCGGCCCATGTCGCGGGCCATCCATACCCTTACAAGCTTTACGCAGCCGCCTATTGGTATGCGGTTGGCCCGCCCGCCACCTATCTGGCCGGTTACATGCCCGGCAAGCGTTTGGGCTTTGGCAATGACATCCCGGCAGGCGTCTTCTGGCAATGGCGGCGCTGGTGCACCAAGCGGGGCTTCTTTGCCGGCGACATCGGAGCGCAATTGCCCATGCCCGATTGGTACGGGGTGAAAGCGCCAGTGAAGGTCGTGGCGATCAAGGATGATGCATTGATCCCGCCCAAATCGGTGTGGGGCTTGATGGATTACTATCGCGCTGCTGACAAAACCCAGTTGGTGGTTGATCCAGATGCCTATGATCTGGACGGGATCGGTCACATTGCCCCATTTGCAGAGGTCAATCGCGCGATCTGGGCCGATCTGATCGCCTGATTAGTTAGGGGCTGCGAAGAACTGGAAAGTCGGATCGAAATCCTCGGGCAATTCCGTTGGCGCTTGCGTGCAGGCGGCGAGCGTCAGCAGCAGGATCAGCGCCCTCATCGCGTCAGAACCAATTCGCCATTGGCGATCTCGATTCGGTCATAAAGACCCAGATAGGTCATGCCCAACAAGGATTCGTCCATCGCCCCGCCATTGACGACGGCAGGCACATTCCGGTCTTGCATCGGACCAATTGCGACGCTGGCGATTTCGACGGAAGCCGTCCGCACCACGCCATTGGCGGTTTGTGCCGCACCGAAATAGCTGAGCGTATCCGGGTCGATCCCAATGCGGCGCGCGTCGTCCTGGCTCAACACCACCTGGCTCGCCCCGGTATCGACAACAAAGCGGATCGGGACGTCATTGAGGTCCAAAGTCAGATAATAATGCCCGTCCGGGCTGCGCGGCACCGCGATCTGACCGTCATCCATCACAGTCTGACGGGCCGCGACGTCGCCGCTGATATCCTCCCACAAGCCGTAAGCGCCGATTACACCGATGAAAATCAGCGCCCAGATAGCGGCTTGCTGGGCCATTTTGCCCATATTGTTGCGCCCTGCGACGATGGCAGAGCCGCCAATGGCGACGCCCAGCAGGACGAGGTAGGTCAATTGCATGATCTGATCTGTACTCATGACGCTGATATAGGCGCTAGCCGCCGATCCCAAAACCCCTGAGCCCATCAAGCACGAACTGCACCGCGAGTGCTGCCAGCAGCATACCAAGCACGCGCGTAACGATGTTGAGGCCCGTTTTGCCCAAGGCCCGTTCGATGGAGGGGGCGGCGAGGAAGGCCATGAAGACGATGAAGAGAACGGCGAGAAGGACGCCCGCAATGGCCCCGAAATCGACCGCGCGTTGCGCTTCACCTGCCAATAGAATGATGGTCGTGATGGCACCTGGTCCAACGATCAACGGCAGGGCAAGGGGGAAGACCGAGGGGTCGTCGTGATGCTCTGCCTGGCCTTCGGCGGCGCTTTCCTCGCGGCGCGCTTGACGCTTCTGGAAGAGCATGTCGAGGGCGGTCAGGAACAGGAGGACACCGCCAGCGATGCGGAAAGCGTCCATCGAGATGCCGATAAAGCCGAGGACCGTCTCGCCCAAGAACAGAAACAGCACCATCAGCACCGCCGACACGACGCAAGCCCGCACCGCAATCGCCCGCCGTTGTGCCGCGCTCATCCCTTGCGTAAGCGCAATGAACACAGGTGCCAGCCCCGGCGGGTCGATGATGATGAACATCGTCGTGAAAGCGGCGATCAGCGCGGGGAGTTCGGTCATGGAATGGATGATTGGTGGGTTTTCGCACCGGGGGCAAGAGGGCAACGCGTTGAATGGCTTGGCGCCCTGTCCCATACTCCAACTATGGAAAGACTTAAGGCTTCAATTCTGCGAGTGTTCGCATTTGCGTTTTTTTGCGTAGTGATCGCCGTTTCGCCCGCCAGAGCAGAACCCATTCCCGGAGCAGATGAACCTGCGCTGCGTGAAGCTGCCTTGATGTGGTTGGCGGAGGATCAATCAGAATCCGCGTTGCGGACGATTGGGGAACTCGCAGCTGAGGGGAATGTTGCTGCGCGACTGTTTTTGAATCAGGTTTTCGCGCGGCGGTCTTTCCACAACGAAGGACTAACGCGCGAGGCATTCCTCGCGCTGCTTCCAGCAGTCTCGACAGAAGAAGAGCGTCGTTTGCGTCCCTTCAATGTGGATCATGAGGCCTATCCGGCTCTGCGCGCTTTACGACACATTGCACAGGCAGAGACTTCGGAAAAATGGATCGACAACGCTGAGGTGATAATCGCCGCTGGAATGAAATCGCGGCTCGCCCAATTTGTCGAATTGGGCATCGTAAACAATGATCCGATTGATATCGAATTGGCCAAGTTTGCTGCAGAAAACCTGCAGGATGATCCTGACGTGTCGCGTATCGTGACATGGTTTTTTGGCTATTCCCATGTAACTGCAGATTTAGTCGCGGAGATGGATCCCGCAAAAGCCGCAGAAAATGCGTCCCGTTGGAAAGAGGAGTTTTGGACAACTGAACGTGCAGAGGCGTTTCAGCAGGCATTGATTTCGCGCAATTGGATGGCGCTAGAAGTAAAAGGTATGTTGCGCTGGTTTGATGAGGGCAAAAGAGGGCTCGTAGAGCAATCCGATATGGGCGAGCATACGCTAAGATTGGGCGAACTGATCAGTATAGGGCCTTATGGACCGGATTACGCGCCTCAGCCTCCGACCACTGAGGAGATTGACATGTTGGCGACTAGCTACCGTCGATATGCAGAAGGAAATCCCTGGACAAGGCCAAACATCCGACTGTGTGACAAGTACTGTCAATCACAAGCTGCGACATGCGTTGCTATGCTTGGGTTGCTTGGCGATGCTGGTCTGGGCACAGAACCAAATTACACCCCGGTTCTGACGGTGGGTGAGTACTATCAGTCAGATCGCGCAGTTGCTGAAAGGCTTATTGCATTAGGCTTGGTTGATCTGCCGCCGCCACGTTATCCAGAGTGGTTAGAATTGCCACAATGCCTGATGGAGCCAGCGCGTAGGGCAGCGGGTACAAGGTGAACTGAAATCAGATTTCCAGAAATCTGAAGTCTCCGGCAGAAGATATTGTCGGATGACAAAAACTAATTGGACTGTCCTGGCGCTGTGCTTTTCTGATACTCAGAAACAAGATCAAAAAAGACATCCAAGTGCATCGCAGTGTCTCGCGTATTCTCTTCAATTGCAAAGCTAAAGCCGAGATTGGTACTCTAACCCTTCGTTTCATACAGCCACTCTGAGAACGAGGAGACGGTAAACCTCCTTCCGCGATGCTCCTCAACGATGCCGTGGTTGTTGAGGGCAACTTCGTAGCCCAATAGCAGGTTTTCAATAGGAGCTAGAGAGCCGCCAGTGAACATCCCTGGACGTTGACGCATCTGTTCAACGTAATCGTAAATGCTGATGCTCTTGCTTTTAAGCATTTTCCGCCTTCTCCAACTTCTCCAGCGCTGCCATCCAGAGCCCCTCGGCCCGCTCAAGCCCGTCCATGACTTCGGCATATTTCTTGTTCCACGTCTCCAACTCGCCTGCTTTGCCGTCCTCGTAGAGCGCGGGGTCGGCGAGTTTTTTGGCGAGTTTGTCGCGCATCTCGTTGATTTTGTTCACGCGGTCTTCGCTTTTGCGGACCTCCGCCCGCAGGGTCAGGATTGTGTCGCGGCTGGGTTTGGGGGTTTTGACGGCTTTGGGTTTCTCCGCAGGCTTTTCGGGCGTCAGCAGCATCTTGCGGTAGGCTTGCAGGTCGTCCTCGTAGGGCTTCACCCGGCCGTCTTTGACCAGCCACAACCGGTCGGCCACCATCGACAGAAGGTGCATGTCGTGGCTGACAAGGATCACGGCGCCGGAATAGGCGGTGAGCGCTTCGACCAGCGCCTCGCGGCTTTCGATGTCGAGGTGGTTGGTTGGCTCGTCGAGGATCAGGAGATGCGGGGCGGGCAGGGTGGCGAGCAGGAGCGATAGGCGTGCCTTTTGTCCGCCGGAGAGGCGGCCGACCTCGGTTTCGGCTTGATCGGCGCCAAGGCCGAAACCGGCAAGGCGGGCGCGAAGTTTGGCTTGACCCTCGTTCGGGCGTTCGCGGAAGAGGTGGTCTAGTGGGGTTTCTTCGACCCGCAATTCGTCCACCTGATGCTGTGCGAAGAACCCGATGCGCAGCTTGTTCGAACGCACCATCTTGCCGCGGGCGGTGGGCAGCCGGTCCGACAGCATTTTCGACAAGGTCGATTTGCCTTCACCGTTGCGGCCCAGAAGGGCGATGCGGTCGTCCTGATCGATGCGCAGGTCGAGATCGTGTAGGACGATGTGGTTGCCATAGCCGACGTCGGCACCTTCGGTGGCGATGATGGGGGGCGAGAGTTCTTCGGGTTCGGGGAAGGTGAAGATGGTGCGCGCGGCGTCTTCGGGCGCGCGGATCGTTTCCATCTTTTCAAGCATTTTCACGCGGGACTGGGCCTGTTTGGCCTTGGAGGCCTTGGCCTTGAACCGGTCCACAAAGGCCTGCAAATGCGCGCGCTGCGCTTCCTGCTTCTTGGCCGCCGCCGCCTGTACAGCCCGTTTCGCCGCGCGCTGTTTGGCAAAGCTGTCATAGGGGCCGGTGTAGTAGGTTAGCCCTTTGTCTTCGAGATGCAGGATGCCGCCCACGGAACGGTTCAGAAGCTCGCGATCGTGGCTGACGATCAGGACGGTGTGGGGGTATTTGACGAGGTAGGCCTCCAACCACAGCGCGCCTTCGAGGTCGAGATAGTTGGTTGGTTCGTCGAGCAGCAGGAGGTCGGGTTCACTGAAAAGGACTGCGGCGAGGGCGACACGCATTCGCCAGCCGCCGGAGAAGGCGGAGCAGGGCATCTTCTGCTCATTATTGGTGAAGCCGAGGCCGCGTAGGATGGTAGCCGCACGCGCCTCTGCCGACCAGGCGTCGATGTCGGCGAGGCGTGTCTGGACCTCGGCAATGCGCTGGGGGTCGGTGGCGGTTTCGGCCTCGGCGAGGAGTGCTGCACGTTCCGTGTCAGCGGCGAGGACGGTGTTGATGAGCGAGACGTCGTTACCGGGGACTTCCTGGCTTACACCGCCGATCTTCCAGCCCTGTGGCAGGCTTACGGAGCCGGTGTCGAGCACCATCTCACCCCGGATGACCCGGAAAAGCGTCGTCTTGCCCGACCCGTTCCGGCCCACGAGGCCCACCTTGTGCCCGGTCGGGATCGTCACGGTCGCGTTTTCGACCAGCGTGCGGCCTTCGACAGAATAAGTGATGTCGGAAATCTTGAGCATGGGCGGGCTTTGCCTGATCAGCCCTGCAGGGTCAATCAGGCAATTGTGGTTTTCCGAGGGGCCAGCAAAAGAAGGGCCAGCGCAATCAGCGCGGGCACCGATTGCACAAAGAAAATGCGGATGGAGACTGTCGCCATACCCATCAGCCCTGCCGCGATCACAAAGAGCAGAAAGCAGGTCGCCACATTGCGTTGCCAGACATCGTCGCGGATCAACAGCGCCCAGAGCAGCCCGGTGGCAAGGAAGCCATTATAGATGCCCTGATTGGCGGCGATCGCTGTGGTTTGGCTGAAAAGCTCTGGCGGGAAGGACGCGAAGACACGAGGGCCGGTCACTTCCCAAGCGAAGATCTCGAAATAGGCGATATAGGCATGCAGGGCCGCGATCAGGGCGATGAGGACAAGGGCCAGAATGCGCATGGTGTTTGTCCTCAGTGTTGCTGATTGCTGCACAATAGCGCTCTGGGCGCCTCTATTCAAATGGCGGACCGCACGGGCCGCTGTCATAAAACCTTCATCCCCTTGTTACGTTATCGTTGCCCCCACGCTGCATGGGATGCGGCACGAGAAATTTGGGGACCTTCATGACTTATCGTACCATTGGCCTGACGTCTGTCTTGGCGCTGACTGCTGGCATGGCGCAGGCGGACGCATTTAACCGCATCGCATCCTTTCCAACCCATCTGAATATCGGCGACGGCGATCAAGCTGTTGAAACATCTGCCGAAATTATCGCGTTAACCGCGGATGGCATGACGCTGGTCTATACCGACAGCCCACTGGGTGTGATCGGGCGGATTGATATCACTGATCCTGCGAACCCAGCGCCGCTAGGCAATGTTGGCCTTGATGGAGAGCCGACTGCGGTAGGAATCGCCGGTGCAACGGCTTTTGTTGGTGTGAACACATCCGAGAGCTTTACCGAGCCCTCCGGCCATCTGGTGGCCATCGATGTCGCAAGCGGCGATGAGCTTAGCCGCTGTGATCTGGGCGGCCAGCCCGACAGCATTGCGGTCGCGCCAGACGGCAGCTTTGTCGCTGTCGCCATCGAGAATGAGCGGGATGAGGATTTGGGCGATGGCCGCACGGGTCAGCTGCCTGCTGGTGCCTTGGTTATGGTTGATGTAAGCGAAGCGGGTGCGGATTGCGCAACATTGCAGACGGTCGCGCTGACGGGCCTTGCCGAGGTTAGCCCCGAGGACCCCGAGCCTGAATTTGTCGACATCAACGCGGCAGGTGATGTGGTCGTCAGCCTGCAGGAAAACAATCACATGGTGGTGGTGAACCGGGCGGGTGAAGTGACCTCGCATTTCAGTGCGGGAGCGGTTGATCTGGACATGATCGACGCGACCGACGAGCGCGGCGCGCTGATCTTTACCGAAAGCCAGGCGGGCGTTGTGCGGGAGCCGGATGCGGTGAAATGGGTCGATGAAGATCACTTTGCCACTGCCAATGAAGGCGATATGGATGGCGGCTCTCGCGGGTGGACGGTTTTCAACCGTGACGGCACGGTTGTCTATGAAAGCGGTGTCAGCTTTGAACACGCGATCATTCAGGCGGGGCATTATCCAGACAAACGCTCTGACAGCAAAGGCGTTGAGCCGGAAAGCATCGAGACGGCGACCTTTGGCGGCACGCGGATGATCTTTGTGGGGTCTGAGCGTGGGTCGATGGTTGGTGTCTATGACGCGACTGATCTGGCGAACCCTGTTCTGGCGCAACTCCTGCCATCGGGGATCGGGCCTGAGGGCTATGTGTCGATCCCGGAGCGGAACCTGCTGGTCTCGGCCAATGAGGTGGATCTGATCGAAGATGGCGGCGTGCGCAGCCATGTGATGATCTTTGAATATTCCGACGCGGATCCGGTTTATCCGCATCTAACTTCGGCTGGCGCGGATGAGCTGATTGGCTGGGGCGCGATTTCGGGCCTCGCGGCTGTGGGTGATGAGACGTTGGTGGCCGTGAATGACAGCTTTTATGGCTATCAGCCTACGATCTTCACGATTGATGTGAGCGCAATGCCCGCGCGTATCACCGATGCACTGCCTGTGACACGTGCAGGGCGTCCGGCGCAGAAGCTGGATATGGAAGGGATCACCTCGGATGGTGAGGGTGGCTACTGGATCGCCTCGGAAGGGCGGATTGACCGGATGGTGCCGCATGGTCTTTATCACGTGAATGCTGATGGCGAGATCGAACAGGAGATTGGTCTGCCGAATGAACTGCTGGCCGTGCAGCGCCGCTTTGGCTTTGAAGGGCTGACGCTGGTTGGTGATACGCTCTGGATGGCCGTGCAGCGCGAATGGGAAGATGACCCGGCGGGGTTGGTGAAACTGATAGCCTACAACCTGGGGACTGAGGAATGGGGTGCGGTGCACTATCCGCTGGACGCGCCTACTGCCGGTTGGGTTGGCCTGTCAGAGATCGTGGCGCAAGGCGACCATGTCTACCTTCTGGAGCGCGACAATCAGATCGGTGCGGCGGCGGTGACCAAGCAGATCACCCGCGTTTCGCTTGACCAAATGGTGCCCGCACCTTTGGGCGGTGACCTGCCTGTCGTGAGCAAGGAAGTTGTCCGCGACCTGATCCCCGATCTGACAAGCACCGGCGGCTATGTCCTTGATAAGGTAGAAGGTCTGACCTTCACCCCGGACGGTCGTGCATGGGTTGCCACGGACAATGACGGGGTGGACGATCATTCCGGCGAGACGATGTTCTTCGCTGTGGACGGCCTGACCGACAGCGAAAGCTAACCATTCGTCGGCCACGCATGGTGTTCGTCATCAATGATCAGGGGGTGGGCATGGCTGTGCCCGCCCCCTTTCAGATGCGGATGATCGTCGGGCAGGTCAGGATGGCTATGTGCCACGATCACCGGATCGCCCGCGGGCCAAAGCCGCCATGCGAGTGCGACGCCGATCAGTCCGATTACACCCAGCGCAGCAAAGGTCACCTGCGCGCCATACTGGGTCATCAGCGTACCGGCCAGCGGATAGGTCACCAGCCAGCACGCATGTGACAAAGCGAATTGCGCTGTGAACACAGCGGGCCTATCATCGGCATGAGCAGACCGGCGGATCAGCCGCCCTTGCGGCGTTATGGTCGCGGAATAGCCAAGACCCATCAATGTCCAAAGACCCAGAAACAGCGGCCAACTGGGTGTGACGGCGGTCTGTAACCCCATCAGCATAGTCAGCAGCGCGGCACCGGTCAGCATGACCGGGCGGTCATTGCGGTTCTGCAGAAGGCGCGGCAGGGCGAGGGCAGCCAGCATCGACCCAGCACCAAAGGCGGCAAGTGCGATGGCCACATCCCGATCGCTCCCGGCGTAGAATCCGCGCACCACAACCACCGTGTTGACGATGACAAACGCGCTCGCCGCAGCGGCAGGCAGCGTGAGCGCCAAAAGGCCGCGCAGGCGTGGCGTGGCTAGATAAATCCTTGTGCCGCGCGTCAGCCTTTCCGAGAAGGGGCGGTCCTTGCCCGCACGGCGCATAGGCAGTGTGGTGGCTTGTATCAAAAGGGCAGAGATCAGAAATCCGATCACCGTACCCCCGAACAGCCAGTGATAGCTGATCAGCAAGAGCATGAGGCCGGCGAGCGCGGGGCTGAGCAGGTTCTCCAGATCATAGGCGAGGCGGGACAGCGAAAGGCCCTTGGCGTACTCATCCTCATCCTCCAGCACATCGGGGATGGTTGCCTGAAAGGTCGGGGTGAAAGTGGCGGAAGCGACCTGCAGCAGGAAGATGGCCAGATAAATCTGCCAGACCTGCGTGATGAAGGGCAGCGACAACGCGACCACGGCCCGGACGATATCCGCCCCGATCAGCACCTGCCTGCGCGGGATCTTGGCGACCATGGCCCCCGCAATCGGCGACAGCCCCACATAAGCGACCATCTTGATCGCATAGGCCGTGCCTAGGACCGCACCTGCTGCGGCCCCCGCAAGATCAAACGCCAAAAGGCCAAGCGCCACGGTCAGAAGGCCCGTGCCCAAAAGCGCGACGACCTGTGCTGCAAAAAGCCGCCCGAAAACAGGGTGGAAAACCAACTGCCACATGGGCCAAGGCTACCGCCCCGATCTGCCCTGCGCAAAGCCCCTTTTCTCTGCTTTGGCGCCATGCTAGGGGCGACGCAAATGTAAACTTATCAAGGAAAGACCAGAGATCATGGCAATCCAGCGCACATTTTCGATCATCAAACCTGACGCCACCAAGCGTAACCTGACCGGTCAGATCGTCGCCAAATTCGAAGAGGCTGGCCTGCGCGTTGTCGCCTCCAAGCGCATCCATCTGACCCTGGCACAGGCGCAGACATTCTATGGTGTGCACAAGGAACGCCCGTTCTTTGACGAACTGTGCGAATTCATGATCTCAGAGCCGATTGTGGTGCAGGTGCTCGAAGGCGAAGACGCGATTGCGAAGAACCGCGAAGTGATGGGCGCCACGAACCCAGAAGACGCCGCCCCAGGTACAATCCGCAAGGAATTCGCGCTGTCGATTGGTGAAAACTCGGTCCACGGCTCTGACGCGCCTGAAACGGCAGTGGAAGAGATCGCCTTCTTCTTCTCCGGTCTGGAACTGGTGGGTTAACTAATCAGGGTGGGTTTCACCCACCCTACGGGATCATGGGCCGTCCGCACCGTTTTGGCGCGGGCGGCTTTTTTATTCAGACTGCGCTCAAGCGCGCGGTAGTTGCGGATATTGGCGCAATAGAAAACGTCGAACACGTCACCCACGACCGGGATCACACCAATGGCCGTATCAAAGGCCGTATTCAGCACCATGTACGCCAGCGTGCCGGGTGAGGCACCCAGCCTGCGCGCCTGATTGATCATCCAAAGGCCGGGTAGGGCAGTCAACAGGTCACCGACGACCGGCATGAGGCCGATCAGGTTGTCAAAACCAATGCAGATCCGTGTACCGGGGATCCTGACAAGGGCGTCCATCCGAAAGGCGAGCTTGCGGAGGCGGGCGAGTTCGAAATCAATATCCTGTTCTATGTTCATACCTTTTACATACACGATTTTCATGGGTATGTGAAGGGTATTTACTTTGCTTTGCGGTCAATGACGCCGATTTGGTTCAGGATTCTCTCAAGTTCCGACCGGTCTTGATCGAAACTGCGGGCCTTGATCGCGTCGAACTGCTTGCGCAGAGCCTGTTTCTCTGCCCCCTTGCAATCGTTCCAGGGACGGCCCTGCAACGCCATGTGCAGAACGTAATAGCCGATGAAATGAGGTTTGCTGCCGTTTTCGAGCAGTTTTGCATAGGCCGCGTCGGCGCCGAGTGCACGCAGCTCTTCTGCCGATGTGATGCCAACCGCTGTCAAAGCCTCCGCAAACGCGGGGCCAATGTTACGGATCGTTGTCAGTGCTGCCATGCGGCCAGTCTAAGCGGCCTGCGAAAAAAGGGCCAGTGAGGGGCAAGGCGGGATCGGGGAGGACGATCCTGGCAGCAACGACCTCACCGGCCATATGCAACTATGTTAACCGTTAGATACTCGCAAAATCGGTATAAACGTGTGTCTGCGGCTTGCTTTGGCCCTGTTGTACGGGGGCCGCCGGCTTTGCCGCGACGGCGGGTTTGGGGGTAGTCGGTTTTGCGCTGGCCATTTTCTGGTCCTTTCGCTTGCTCGTGTGTTTACTCTATCCAGCTTACCTTTGATCTGACGAGGCGGGCGTGGCCTGAACGGGCTTGTGACGTGACAAAAATGTGACGAATAAGTCTGGTTTTATCTGTGCCAATCGTCACGTTAGTTAAAGAGCGCGTCGTAGGGTTATGAAAATGAGAAATATTTTCTGGTGAGATTGTGTCGCTGAGTGCGCCGTTTCATGTAATGCAGGGCAAGCCAACTGCGATTTGGCGGAGAGGCCCCACGCAGCTATGTGTCAGAAATGAAACCTGATTGATGGAGTAGTGCAGCTTTTCGCCAGCGGAAGCGTCGCGATGATCTGGGCAAGGATGGCGCTTCAGATCGAATGGAGCTGCGTTCTCCGCGCTTCACGCGCGGTGATTCCCCAGATTAACGGCGCCCTGGACGGGTCGGTTTGATCAGGTTGTCGATCTCTTCCATCACCGCCTCGGTCTCGCTATCGCTCTGTTGGGCGGGTGCTGGCGCCTCACTTGGCTCGTCAACGACTTCGGCATCTGCAGCCTCATCCTGAGAAATGAGCGGCGTTGCCTTGTTCATCTGTTCGGCTGCACGTTCGGCCAGCAATTGCCGGGCACGCGTTTCAGCCCGGCGGACACGCACGGCAGTCAGAAACGCCTCTTGCAAGGTTTGCGAAGAGGCACCCACGATCTCGCCAATTTCGTCGACGATCCGGTTGTCGGCACTGCGCCGTTCATCGGCCAGCGCCAGATCCGCCAATTCACCTGCGACGCGTTCGAGGTATTCATCAGCCATGGCTAGCGCGTCGTCTCCGTCAGCCGCCGGCGCACATAGGCTTTGACGGTGTCGATCATCGGATCCATATGCGGATCTTCGAAGAAATGCCCGGCCCCTTCCATGCATTCATGGGTGATGGTGATGCCCTTCTGCTCGTGCAGCTTGTTGACGAGGTTCACCGTATCCTGCGGTGGCGCGACACGGTCATTGGTGCCGTTGATGATCAGCCCCGAAGACGGGCAGGGGGCGAGGAAGCTGAAATCATACATATTGGCGGGCGGGCTGACCGAAATGAAACCGGTAATCTCGGGCCGCCGCATCAGAAGCTGCATGCCGATCCAGGCGCCAAAGGAAAAACCTGCGACCCAGCAATGCTTGGAATTGTTGTTCATCGATTGCAGGTAGTCGAGCGCGGAGGCCGCGTCGGAAAGCTCACCAACGCCCTGATCGTATTCGCCCTGGCTGCGCCCCACGCCGCGGAAGTTGAACCGCAGGACAGTGAAGCCCATGTTGTAAAAGGCATAATGCAGGTTGTAGACGACCCGGTTGTTCATTGTCCCGCCGAATTGCGGGTGCGGATGCAGAACAATGGCGATGGGCGCGTCTCGGTCTTTTTGCGGGTGATAGCGCCCTTCAAGGCGCCCTTCGGGTCCGGGGAAGATAACTTCGGGCATTCTGTTCCGTCGTTGCTGGGGCCATCTGCATTGTTGACGAAAATGCTAAGGCACTTTAGAAAGATTCTAAGTTGGGGATTTGCCCCCTGAACTCGTGTGCAGGGTGAACTAATGACGCGGCGGCGTGGCGTCAATGAAATTGCGCAGCCGGTGGGGGAGGTGACATGAAGTTAAGCACCAAGGGGCGTTATGCGATGGTCGCACTGGCGGATCTGGCGCTGCAGAAAGATGATGCGCTGGTGAACCTGACCGAGATTTCCAAGCGGCAGGATATCTCGCTGCCCTATCTGGAGCAGCTCTTTGTGAAGCTGCGCCGGGCGGGACTGGTCGATTCTGTGCGCGGACCGGGCGGTGGGTATCGTCTGGCGCGCCCGGCATCGGATATTCGGGTGTCGGAGATTCTGGGCGCGGTCGATGAGACAGTGTCGGCGATGCATAAGGGCGCCGGGGCATCGGGGGCGACGTCCGGCAGCCGGGCGCAATCCATGACCAACCGGTTATGGGAAGGTCTTTCGGCTCATGTGTACGTGTTTTTGCATCAGGCGCGGTTATCGGATGTGGTGGGCAATGAACTGGCACCCTGTCCGGCGGTGCCAGCCTTGTTTGAAGTTGTGGATGAAGGATAGGGGCTCTGCCCCCGGCCCTGACGGGCCTCCCCCTAGGTATTTCGGAACATGAGAAGAGATGCGCGTTTATCTGGATCATAATGCCACATCGCCTTTGCGGGTGGAGGCGCGAGCGGCGATGCTCGCGGCGATGGATGTCGTGGGTAATCCGTCATCGGTGCATGCGGAGGGGCGTGCGGCGAAAGGGATTGTGGAGCGGGCGCGTGCGCAGGTGGCTGAGGCTGTGGGGGCATCGGGTGCGGATGTGGTCTTTACCTCTGGGGCGACGGAGGCAGCGGCTTTGGCCTTGGCGGGGCGTGGGCTGAAGGCGGCCCCGATTGAGCATGATGCGGTGCATGCCTGGATTGATCCGGTTTTGCCGGTCGTGGATGGCGCGGTTGTGGTCGATGACCCGGCGGGGTCTGCCGTGCAATTGGCCAATTCCGAGACGGGTATTTTGCAGGATTTGCCGCAAGGACTGGCCGTGTCTGACATTACGCAGGGCTTTGGCCGGGTGCCGTTTGCCTTTAACTGGTCGGGTGTCGGCATGGTCTTTTTGTCAGCCCATAAGTTTGGCGGGCCGAAAGGTGTTGGTGCGCTGGTTTTCCCGCAAGGTACTGATGTTGCGTCACAAATGAAGGGTGGCGGGCAGGAGATGGGCCGCCGCTCTGGCACCGAAAACGTGGTGGCGATTGCCGGGATGGGGGCTGCTGCCGCAGCGGCGCAGGCTGATCTGGCGGCGGGAAAATGGGACCGGGTGCAGAAACTTAGAAATATTCTAGAAAGTGCTATTGAGGCCGCCGAAAACAGTACTATTTTTGTCGGGAAAGATGCAACGCGGCTGCCGAATACAAGCTGCTTCATCACCGAAGGGTGGAAAGGTGAAACCCAGGTCATGGCGATGGATTTGGCGGGGTTTGCCGTCTCGGCAGGGTCAGCCTGTTCCAGCGGCAAGGTCAAGGTCAGCCGGGTTTTGCAGGCCTTGGGCCTGAACGACGACCAGGCGGCATGCGCTTTGCGTGTCTCGCTTGGTCTGGACACATCAGAGGAGGAGGTCATGCGCTTTGCGCAGGCCTGGACGGAAAAACATGCCCGCAGGCGGGCTGCTTGAGAGAGAGGATGCCATGAACGCGATGGATACAGTCGAAGTCAAAGAAGGTGTCGATCAGGAAACGGTTGATGCGGTCAAAGAGCTCTCGGGCAATTATAAATATGGCTGGGAAACCGAGATCGAGATGGAATATGCGCCCAAGGGTGTGAACCCCGAGATCGTGCGCCTGATTTCCGAGAAGAACAATGAGCCGGACTGGATGACCGACTGGCGTCTGTCCGCTTTTGCGCGGTGGGAAAAGATCGAAGAGCCGACCTGGGCAATGGTTGATTACCCTGACATCGATTTCCAGGACATCTATTACTATGCCCGGCCGAAGAGCATGGAAGAGAAGCCGAAATCGCTGGACGAGGTCGATCCAAAACTGCTCGCGACTTATGAGAAGTTGGGCATTCCGCTAAAGGAACAGATGATCCTGGCGGGTGTTGAGGGGGCTGAAGATGCTCCTGCTGAAGGTCGCAAGGTGGCTGTGGATGCGGTGTTTGACTCCGTATCGGTTGGCACGACTTTCCAGAAGGAGCTGGAAAAGGCCGGGGTGATCTTCTGTTCGATTTCTGAGGCGATCGAGAAGCATCCGGAACTTGTGAAGAAGTATCTGGGCAGCGTTGTGCCGCCGTCGGATAATTTCTATGCCACGCTGAACTCTGCAGTTTTCTCGGATGGATCATTTGTCTACGTGCCGCCGGGCGTGCGCTGCCCGATGGAACTGAGCACCTATTTCCGGATCAATGCCGAGAATACGGGCCAGTTTGAGCGGACGCTGATCATCGCCGACAAGGGATCGTATGTGTCTTATCTGGAAGGCTGCACGGCGCCCCAGCGAGATACGGCGCAACTGCATGCCGCAGTCGTCGAGATCATCGTCGAGGAGGATGCGGAGGTGAAATACTCCACCGTCCAGAACTGGTATCCGGGCGATGAGAACGGCAATGGTGGAATCTATAACTTTGTGACCAAGCGCGCCGATTGCCGGGGCGACCGGGCCAAGGTGATGTGGACGCAAGTTGAAACCGGCTCTGCCGTGACCTGGAAATATCCAAGCTGCATCCTGCGCGGCAATGACAGCCAGGGTGAGTTTTATTCCATTGCCATCGCCAACAACATGCAGCAGGCCGATACCGGCACGAAAATGGTCCATCTGGGCAAGAACACGAAGTCGCGGATTGTGTCGAAAGGTATCAGCGCGGGCAAGGCGCAGAACACTTATCGCGGTCTTGTCTCGATGCATCCGAAGGCCAAGGACAGCCGCAATTACACGCAGTGTGACTCGCTTCTGATAGGCGACAAATGCGGCGCGCACACCGTGCCTTACATCGAGGTGAAAAATAACTCGTCCCGTGTAGAGCATGAGGCGACGACGTCTAAAGTGGATGATGACCAGCTTTTCTATTGCCGTTCGCGGGGCATGGACGAGGAAGAAGCGGTTGCGCTTGTCGTGAACGGGTTCTGCAAGGACGTGCTGCAGGCCTTGCCGATGGAATTCGCGATGGAAGCGCAAGCGCTGGTTGCGATTTCGCTGGAAGGCTCTGTCGGCTAGCACATGACGATGCATTCGCGCATAGATCGTCGCGAGACGGCCATCGGGTGGCCCCGATCTTGCCGCAGTTCGCTGGCAATTGAGATGTATTGGAGACATCTCGGGGTTGCCGCCGATGGCGAACACAAAGCAGGACATCAACGACTTCAATCGGCGGATAAAGAACATCAACAATCCGCGCAACAAGTCCTACTACGACCCCGATCTGAAGATGCATATCCCCAAGCGGGTGCCGCGCGACAAGATCAAGAAGCCGAAGGTCGCCAACGACGAGGATATCATCGGACCGTTTCTCGTCTCCGGCATCATCGGCGCGTTTTGTCTCGCAATGGCTCAGCTTTTGCGCGTGCGGTACTTCGAACTGATCGAGACAACGCCCATCACGATTGCCATCGACGTGATGGCAGGGCTGTGGTTCCTTTTGGTTTTGACCGCGCTGATCAAACGCAATTCCTGGGGCGCGCGATTTTCCCAGATGGTCGGTGTCTGCGCGATGCTGGCGGCCGGTCACAATTTGTTCTGGCGCTGGCCCGAACAGATGGCGACGATCTACACGCCGGAATACGCAGCCTATATCGAACGTACGACACAACCGCCCTCGGTGGTGATCGGGTCGACCGTCTACAACTTTTAACCGCTAAACGTCCAAACTCTGCAGGCACGACCCTTTGCGCGACCGCGCGCAAGGGGCGAATTGGCACGCCGCATTCATTCGCATTCTGAGGAGAGAACGATGCTGGAAATCAAAGACCTGAAGGTCCAACTGGAAGAAGAAGACAAGCAGATCCTCAAAGGCGTTGATCTGACGATTGAGCCCGGCACGGTGCATGCGATCATGGGGCCAAACGGGTCGGGCAAATCCACATTGTCTTACGTGCTCTCCGGGCGCGATGGCTATGAGGTCACCGAAGGGTCGGCCACGCTGGATGGCGCTGACCTGATGGAGATGGAGCCGGAAGAGCGTGCTGCAGCCGGTCTGTTTTTGGCGTTCCAATATCCGGTGGAAATCCCCGGTGTGGGCAACATGACCTTTCTGCGCACAGCGGTGAACGCGCAGCGCAAGGCGCGCGGTGAAGAGGAATTGAGCGCGGGTGACTTCCTGAAAGCCGTGCGTGAAAAGGCGAAAAGCCTCAAGATCGACAGCGATATGCTCAAGCGCCCCGTGAATGTGGGCTTTTCGGGCGGCGAGAAAAAGCGCAACGAGATTCTGCAGATGGCGATGCTTGCGCCCAAGATGTGCATTCTGGATGAGACTGATTCCGGTTTGGATGTGGATGCGATGAAACTGGTGTCGGAGGGTGTGAACGCCCTCCGCTCAGAAGGACGGGCATTCCTGGTCATCACCCACTACCAGCGCCTTCTGGACCATATCAAACCTGACGTCGTGCATATCATGGCGGACGGCAAAATCGTGAAATCCGGCGGCCCTGAACTGGCGCTGGAGGTCGAAAATAACGGCTATGCCGACATTCTGGCAGAGGTGGCATAAATGGCCCTTCCACAAGTCAAAATCGATGCGACCGGGGCGCGGCTGAGCGGCGTGACGCTGCCGGGTGGCGCCACTTGGGCGCAAGAGGCGCGGTCGGCAGCCTTGGCGCGCGTGCGGCAGATGGGCCTGCCCGGCAAACGCGATGAATATTGGAAATATACCGATCCAACTTCATTGAATGCTCCGACAGCACCAGAGGCGGCCCTTTTTCACAATGATGAAGGTCCTCTTTTCGCCGATGTGGATCGCGTGCGGATCGTCTTTGTCGATGGCGTGTTTGACGCGGATGCCTCGGACGATCTGAGCGCGGAAGGTGTTGAGATCGAACGTCTGGCGGACGCGATGCAGGCCGACATCCATTGGGTCAAGGACGTCTACGGCGTGCTTGAGGCGCGCGGTCAGAAGCCGGTCGAGCGCCCCTTGGCGGCGTTGAACACAGCTTTGGCTACCGATGGTGTTGTGATCCGTGCCACCGGGAAGGTCTCAAAACCCATCAACTTCATCTATCTGCATCATGATGTTGCCTCTGATGCGGTGCTGCATAACGTGGTCAAAGTCGATGTGGGCGCCGAGGTCACATTGCTTGAAACCGGCCCCGCTGCGGCGCGTTTTTCCAAGCAGCTTGAGGTCGAGGTTGCCGAAGGTGGCGTATTTCATCATGTCCGCGCCCAAGGTCGTGACCATGAACGTCGTGCCTCAACCCATTGTTTTGCAAGGATTGCGGCTAATTCCAGTTTCAAGTCGTTCACGCTCACCTTCAATGGTGTGCTGACGCGGAATGAATGTGTGATTGAGATTGTCGGTGACGAGGCCGTGGCTCATGTGGCCGGAGCCTGCGTCGGGGATGGCAAGGATTTCCACCACGATGACACCGTGTTCATCACCCATGATGCTGTGAATTGCGAAAGCCGTCAGGTCTTTAAGAAGGTCCTCCGCAACGGGGCGACCGGCGTCTTCCAGGGCAAGATCCTCGTTAAGGAAGGCGCGCAGAAAACGGATGGCTACCAGATAAGCCAGTCGCTTCTGTTGGATGACGACAGCCAGTTCCTCGCCAAGCCGGAACTGGAAATCTACGCCGATGATGTGGCCTGTTCGCATGGCTCCACCTCCGGCGCGATTGATGAGACGGCGCTTTTCTATCTGCGCTCGCGCGGGGTGTCGGCGAAGGACGCACGGAACCTTCTGACGCTGTCATTCCTCGCCGAAGCGCTGGATGAGATTGACGACAGTGCCTTGGCCGATGAATTGCGGGACCGGCTCGAAAGCTGGTTGTCGCGCCATAGCTGATGCCGGTCACGACGGACATTGTCCGCACGTGGCGCAGGCCACGGGCGGTGATGCGCGACCTTCTGGATCAGGGCCGGCGCGAGGATCGGGCGATTGCCTATCTGATGATCGCATGCTTTCTGATCTTCGTCGCGCAATGGCCGCGCCTGTCGCGGCTGGCCGCCGGGTTTGACCTGCCGCCGGGCGCGGATGTACCTGCGCTCGACCGGTTGATGGCCTATGAGTTCATGGCGTGGCTGATGATTTGGCCTTTGTTTCTTTATGTCTTTGCCGCACTGACGCATGTGATCGCTCGGGTGTTGGGCGGGCAGGGGGATTGGTATGGCGCGCGGCTGGCGCTTTTCTGGACGATGCTGGCCACGACCCCGCTTTTGCTGCTTTATGGACTGACCGCCGGTTTCATGGGGCCCGGGGTTGAAACCCGTCTGGTTGGCGGGATATGGGTAGCGTCCTTTTTGATCATTTGGGTGCAGTGTCTGCGCGAGGCGGAAAGCAAAGCATGACGATCAGTTTCCAAACCTGGATGCAAACGGTCTGGATCAGCGTGACCCAACCGGCCGAGATGGCGGGCAAGGTGCTGTCGATGCAATTTTCGCGCGATGTCCTGTGGACCGCGCTGGCTCTGGTCGCTGTGCTGAACGTGCTTTTGCTGGGTGTGCTGCAACTCATTTCGCCAATGTCTGCCGATGCACCCGAGCAAGTGATCACCGTGTCGCCCTTTGGCTATTTGGCGATTATCGGTGCTTTTCTTACCTTCATGATTTTCATGCTGGTCCATGCCGGACGCATGATGGGTGGTGATGGCACGATTGAGGGGACGCTGACCCTGCTGGTTTGGTTTCAGGCGGTCAGCCTGACACTGGAAGCCATGCAGGTCCTGCTTGTCCTGCTCAGTCCGGCGATTGCCGCGCTTTTCGGGCTGATGTCGCTGGGTGCGATCATTTGGGTCTTTGTCAATCTCGTGAATGTCCTACATAGTTTCGCGAATTTGGGCAAAGCCATCGTTGTGATTTTCATGGCCCTGATTGGCACCGTGCTGGGCACTGGATTGGTGATGGGCATGCTGGGGATCACTCCACCGGGAGCATTTTGATGTTTGATGTCGCAAAGGTCCGCGCAGATTTTCCGATCTTGGCGCGCGAAGTGCATGGCAAGCCGCTGGTTTACCTCGACAGTGGTGCGTCAGCGCAAAAGCCGCAAGTGGTGATTGATGCGGTCGCGCAAGCCTACTCGCAGGAATATGCGAATGTGCATCGCGGTCTACACTACCTCAGCAATCTGGCCACCGACAAATATGAAGGCGTGCGCAGCATCATCGCCAAGTTCCTGAACGCCCCGTCCGAGGACTGCATCATCTACAATTCCGGCACGACCGAGGGCATCAACATGGTGGCCTATGGTTGGGCCATGCCGCGTATGGAGGCGGGCGATGAGATCGTGCTGTCGATCATGGAGCACCACGCGAACATCGTCCCCTGGCATTTCCTGCGCGAACGCCAGGGTGTGGTGATCAAATGGGTGGATGTGGATGCCAATGGTGACCTTGATCCGCAAAAGGTGATCGACGCGATTGGCCCGCGGACCAAGCTGGTGGCGCTGACCCATATGTCGAACGTGCTGGGCACCATTGTCGATATCAAGGCGATCACCGCCGCCGCCCATGCCAAAGGCGTACCGGTGCTGGTTGACGGGTCGCAGGCCGCTGTCCACATGCCAGTTGATCTGCAGGATCTGGGTTGTGATTTCTATGCGATCACCGGCCACAAGCTCTACGGACCTTCAGGCTCCGGCGCGATCTATGTTTCCAAAGAGCGGATGGCCGAGATGCGCCCCTTCATGGGCGGCGGCGACATGATCCGCGATGTGACGCGTGATACCGTCACATGGAATGACCCACCGATGATGTTTGAGGCGGGCACGCCGGGCATTGTCCAGATCATCGGGATGGGCGTGGCGCTTGAGTATATGATGGACCTCGGCATGGCCAATATCGCCGCTTACGAGCGCGAGTTGCGCGACTATACCCGCGACCGCCTCGACGGTCTCAACTGGCTGAATGTGCAGGGAAAATCAGCGACGAAGGGTGCCATCTTTTCCTTCACGCTCGACGGGGCCGCGCATGCCCACGACATCTCAACGGTGCTCGACAAAAAAGGCGTCGCCGTCCGCGCAGGCACCCATTGTGCCATGCCGCTGATGGAGCATATGGGCGTCGGTGCCACCTGCCGCGCATCCTTCGGAATGTATAACACCACCGATGAGGTGGATGTGCTGGTCGACGCGCTGGAGCTGTGTCACGACTTGTTCGCGTAAGCGAGAAGGTCCGGTTAGAGCCAAATCGCAAAATGCCGCGGTGCGCGCCATTGTCAGCGATGCGCATAGAGTGAACTCTAGTAGTTAGCCGTGACGTAGTTGCACTTTTTGTGGCTAGGTGAACCCATTACCAACCCTAGTTGCCCTGTAGCGCGGGTTGCGACACGCTCCGGACGACTAATCAAGGCTTCCGGC
>NZ_JAXBMD010000005.1:0-209918 GCF_033963825.1 Cognatiyoonia sp. IB215446
GCGTCTTTATGCCTCACACACGGTGTGGTCGTCAGAAGATACCTTCCGTTCCTGGACGCGCTCTGAGGCGTTTCGCGCAGCTCACAAGGATGCGGGCAGTGCTACCAAACTGCACAGGGGTAGCCCACGCTTTGAAGGCTTTGCCGTCATCCAGACCATTAAGTGATGAAAACCCGATTGCTTAGTCCCCTTCTCTGGTGGACTGAGCTTAAAGTGTTTCCGAGTATTGCGTTGGCATAGATAGTTCTTTGGCGGCTATACAAATACGGGAACTGGGATACCGGGAGCGTGGCCTATTTCACCAAAACGATTTGTTTCAAAAGGTGCAGAACGCCTTCAGACAAGCCGGGACAGATTTTTAGCGCCAGTTTCACATCCGGCTGTTCAGGACCGCACAAAAGGCAAGAGCAATGAGAAACGATCAAAGGTGCAGAGAATTGGTGCTTCTTAGGCACAAGTTCCGTTTGTTGGCGGGGCATGTGTGGATTGCGGCCAGGTTGACTACTTTTGGATGGATAGCGATTTCCATCATTGGAGGAATGGCAATGGCGGAGGATAGGACATCTAGTCCGACAGACGCGATTATTCGTCTTTTCGCAGAAACACCAATTCGTGCGGAGTGGTTTACGAACGAGTTCGTCGCGGCCGCACCGCCGTCGCGGATACAGAGCATTATCGAGGGGTTGGTGAGCGATTTCGGAATGCTCGTCGACGTGCAACTGGACGGTCGCGTAGGTACAATCCGCTTGGAGGACGCGATTGTCCCAGTCGAGATCAGTTTGGATGGCACTGGCAGAATAGGCGGTCTTCTGTTCCAACCACCGCAACCTACCGGCACAGACGCAATCAGCATTTCTGAGGCGATCTTGGATGCAGTTACGGGAAATGTCGCGGTGATGGCCGCTGAACAAGGTAGCGATGGATTGTGGCAATTGCGCGTGGCCCATAATGCAGACGAACCGATGGCTGTTGGATCGGCATTCAAACTCGCGGTTCTTCAAGCTTATGAGGATGCTATCGCATCTGGTGCATTGAACCGTGCAGATGTCGTTTCGTTGCGGGCTGAAGATAGATCCCTTCCTTCAGGGGTGCTTCAGGTGATGCAGCCAGGTGTCCCTATCACTTTAGAGACGCTTGCTGGGCTCATGATTCAGCAGAGTGACAATACCGCGACCGATGCGCTCATACGTATTCTTGGTCGCGCGAATATCGAGGCAATGTCTCCACGGAATCAGCCTTTTCTGACAACTGGTGAGTTCTTCAGGTTGATCGCTTCTGACGGAGATGCTGCGCGCAGCCGCTTCATGTCTGGAAATGCTGACGAGCGCCGCGATGTTCTCGCCGACATTGCAAAAACCACCTTACCGCGAGCTGAGAGAATTCTGCCACGCGCGACCTGGGCGGAGGCCGAGTGGTACTTCACTGCTGCTGAGTTGTGTGAGTTGCTTTCATCCCTACGAAATGCACCGGCACTTAGCGGATTGCCTGATCCTCTAGTAGCCATCGACGGTTGGGACAACGTCGGCTTCAAAGGCGGGTCCGAATTCGGCGTTCTCAACCTGTCAGCAATTGGAACCACTCCATGCGGCAAACAGGTATGTGCCATCATCTCAGCGAATGCAAATGAAGCACTTCCGGAGGAGCGCATCGCACTTTTGTTTGGCGCATTCTTCAGCAGCCTCGCACATCCCTCGCGATAGTCGCCACGCGGGCGCAGATCCGAAAAGTGTATCTCGAATCTGCGAGCTGGCTTAGCTTGTATCTATGCCATCACATGTAACAGGGGCAGGGTTTTGGAGACATCCTATTGATCTTCCAAAGGCTCTGCCTGCCTAGTAGCACTTGGTGTACTAAGCCCCAGAAGTAACATCTTTTGTCGGATAACCCATTCGTAGCGACATTGTGGAAACATCGCTCAGCTTCGATGACTTCCTGCTTTAAGCGCACATGAAAATGGCCACCGCTTGTCGCGAAGAAAGGTGATCGTCAATTCAGCTCGGGATCCTGACGCCACGCGAAAAGGGCCGCACGTGTTGCGGGCCCGAAGATGCCGTCGAGGTCTTCGGTGTAGAAGCCAGTATTCGTCAGAATGCGCTGAATTTCCAATCGCGTGGACAGATCAAGCTGCCTGCCGCGCAACGTAATCAGCTGTTGGGTCGCTTCGGGTTCGCGCTGACGCCACAAGGTCAAAAGCTCTTCGGCGCGGCTTGCCTCATCTTCTTCCACGTCGATGACAGGTTCTGGTACCGTGAAGAGCGATTGCGGCACGGATACGTCCGAAAAGAAGCCCGGCGCGAAAGGGTTGTATCGCACGGCGGCATCAAATTGCAGCGTGGCGGCGTCGCCTTCGGTCGTGAACGTTGCCTCGGTGACGCCAAGAGATGGGTTG
This sequence comes from Cognatiyoonia sp. IB215446, assembly GCF_033963825.1. Taxonomy (NCBI): domain Bacteria; kingdom Pseudomonadati; phylum Pseudomonadota; class Alphaproteobacteria; order Rhodobacterales; family Paracoccaceae; genus Cognatiyoonia; species Cognatiyoonia sp. IB215446. The sequence continues at coordinate 2,390 of NZ_JAXBMD010000005.1, forward strand.
AGCGAGGTGGAACCATCCTGAGCCAACCGAAACCAGGACCAGGGGCCAGGATAAGTTTCGTCGACCAAGGCACGCGCCCGGCGGAAGATGCGAAACGCGATAGTGCTGTCCTGAATACCGGTCAGTGGCCAGGATTGGGTGTCCCACCGGACCGGCCCATGGCTGAACTGGTGCAAGGTGATACCGGATGACAGGCTCAATCGGCTAAGTTCATTGTCCATGAAGCCGGTGCGCACGTTGAATTCCATGAACGGCTTGCCGTCAACGAACATCGCCTCGGAGATCTGGTTGAACCGTGTGAATGCAACTTTCGTCTCATCGGTCAGATCAACCCGACCGGCGAGCAGGAAGGTGTTGCGTGGCGCGAACTGCCCATTGGCGGCCTTGAACCCTGACAGGAAGTCCTGTTCGAACTTCCCGATCTTGCCTTCGGCGCCAAAAAGATCGGTAAACTCGGCAAGCGGGAAGTCCGTTGCGCTACCGGGGTCAAACGGGAATGACTGGGTCAGAGTGGCCTGATGTGGCGCGAGGATCTGGCGTTCCCATTCACTGTCGATATGGCCCAGCACAAATTCCATGGCGCTGTCATCCAGCGTGGCGACGATGCTGCGGCCAAAATCGCGGATGAAGTCGAGGTCAGATCGGGTGACAAAGGAGTTCAGAACGGCCAGCGGGTTTGGCGCGCCGGGGTTTTGGAACTGCGTAAAGAGGTAGGCACCGGTTCCGTTTGGGGCGTTTGATGCCTCTGACATCCAAAGCGCCACATCCCGCGCATATGACAGGAACAGATCGAATGTGCTTTGCTGATCCTGTCCCGGCTGAAGTGCGTCAAGATAGGCGCGAAAGGCAGATCGAATATTGAAGGCCGTTGCTGCTTCCGTGCTAGACGTTGGCGGGGCGAGTTCCGGTGTGGCTTCGGCCTCGCCGCCCTGGCCATCACCCGCGCCTTGTGCGGCATCCGGTGGCAGAGGCAGGAAGATCTGAATATCGGTATTTGTCGTGATCGCGCCGACGAGTTGATCAATCGGGTTTTCGGATGTGTTTGTCAGCGCTGCCAGCAGAATTTGCGCGTCGCTCCAGTCTTCGGCAGCGCGAAGCTCAAGCGCCATGATGAATCTGCTCCAGCGCTCAATGTAATCGCCGGTGTAGTTCTGTGCGACGCGCCGGGTGATTGCGTTTTCGGCTGCGGTATCAAGCTCTCCGATGACGGATTCATAGCCGCGCAGAATGTCGTTGAGATCGGCCATCTCGCCATCGACGAAAAGATCGTCAAATCCGGGCCGCGTATAGGCGCGAGGGACAAGATAGTCTTCGGGGTTCTCGATCTCGATAAAGACTTCAGAAAAGCGGGGCCCGACCAATCTGCGCAGGTCGATACGTTCGCTGTATTCCGGGCGGCGCATGAGCGCCTGATAGAAGAGGTCCGCGGTGTCCAGCCCGGCCAGTGTGTTGGCGACGACTGTGCGCAGGCTTTCGTTGCGGTTCGCCCTTGGCTGGTTCAGCGTGAATAGATCGTCCAGGGTCCCCTTCAGACTGTTCTGAAATGCGCCGGAGACCTCGCCCTGTTCGGCAAGTCCGTCGGAGTAATAGGTGATCAGCGCATCCTTGTGCGCGACCTGATCGGTATGCAACTGGGCCTCGACCGTCGCAAGCTGAATGAGTTCGACCCCGTCGCCCAGGCTGTTGAAGGCGAAAATCTCTTTCTCCATAAAGTCGATCAGGGACGCCTGATAGTCGTCAACCAACTCCTGCTCATAAAGGCCGCGATACATCTCCTCCATGGACCAGTCCGGCAGCAGCTCCCGGTGATTTTGCTGGTTCAACGGCTCATACCGCGCCAGCCCATCGCGAAGGGGCTGCAGCAGCAAGGTGCGCTGGACCAGAAAATCTGAATCCGTGGAAATGTTCGCAACCTCAGAGAAATAGGTGTCGAACGCGGCTTCGAGGTTATTGTTTACGGCGCGGTAGGAACTGTAATTCTCCCAAACCAGATAGGCGAAACCACCAACAAGGGCGGTCAAACCGGCGGTCCAAAGGCTTGATTTGAGGCCGCGTTGCGCCGTCTGGCGCCGGTTGGGACGAACCCGGAAACTCTCGCCATGATAGGCACGCGCCAGCAGCCCCGCATTCTCAACCGTGACGCTGGTGCGGTCGTCGTCCACCGCGGCCAATGCTGGCATTTGCGAGAAAAAGCGCTGCCCCGTGACCTGTGCCAGAGGGTCAACGACGGGCATCGTCTCATGCGCGCCAATGAAAACGATGCTCTGCAGATTGAGCGGCTCTGTCCGTGGTGGAAATGGCTGGACAAGGGCGGCCATACGCGGGCGCAATTGCGCGTTGATCAGTGCCAGCTGCAGCGGCGCATTCAGCAATGACGCGCTGAATTCAGGCAGAAGCTGTTTTTGCAGGGCGGGCATCTGGCTGCGGCCTAGATTGGAGATGATCTCCGCAAAAAGCGCGTTCACACGCTCATCAACTTCGCCATCCACATCCGGCAGGAAGCCCCCAAAAACAACACCCTTATTGAGGTGCCCCGTCAGAAGTGCCGCACGAGACAGATCCTGCACCTGTTCCAGGCCCACGAGCGCGACGTGAATGGGGATATCGATGCCGAATTCGTATGCGGCGACATTGAGGATACGGTTGATAGTCGAGATATTGCCCGCCTGCACCGCAGGCGTTTGCATTAGCATTGCAAGCTCAATCTCGGCATAGGCCGCGTTCACAGCCATGGTTGGGCGGTTCTTGAAAAGCTTCTTGAAGACGAGGTTCAGAAGATCAAGCGATAGCTCTGCCTCGCCATCGATCTCGACCTTGAAAGCAATGGCGGTGGGTGAAGTCCACGTTGTTGTGGTCAGACCTTTGTGGCTGACAGGTTCACCAAACGCCACATAACCTAGCTCAGCCATGGCTGTTGAGGGTGTGTCAGAGCGATGGGCGATGAATATGTTCCACGGAACGGCGTCAGCGCGGCGCCGGATGACCCGCGCCCGTGATCGGGCTTGTGCGAACTGTCGTTTGACTTGTTGTCTCAGCGCGCGCAGCTCTGCCGCCGCCGGGTCATGGGGCCAAATGCGCTTGCGATAGATAATCGTCAGGGCAATGACGACAAGTGCCAGAACGGATAAGACGCCAAGCCAGATCCAGTGCCAAAGGCCAAAGCTGCTGCCTGAAAGCCAAAGGTAGATAAACCAACCGAACTGTAGCACGGTCGCGACCAGAAACGCCGCCAAGGCGACTTTTATGACTGTTACCCATCTCATTGGCGCGGCACAGCTTCTAGTGTTCCGGTTTCACTGGAGAAGACAAAGTCAACCTGAGAACCTGCTTCTGCCGCTGTTCGTTTCTCTTGAAACTCTGCTAGCAACGTGCGTTCTGTTTGCGCCCGCAAACCAACGAGCCCGAAAGTGATGGCTGCGACAATGAATGCGGCAATAAAAATCTTCGTACCTGTTGCAATGACACGCCCGGGGGGGCGGTACTTTTTGACATCACGCCCGGATGAGACCGCCACACTCTCTGTCGGGACAAGGTTGAGCGACGTCTCGATGCGGTCAATCACCCTGTCACGTTCATGCTCGCCTGATTTGTTGTATTTGCCCCGATAGCCCAGCTTGAGGAAGATATAGACGATCTCAAGAAATTCATGCAGGACTTTGGGCTGCATCAGTGCGCGGTCAGCAATATTGTAGAACCGGTCACCCCCGTCGCGGAAACCAAAGAGATCCGCGACCAAGGTACGGTTTTCCCACCCGCTTTCGGTGGCCCAGGGGCGCAGCAGAACGAACTCATCAACGACAATCGCATAGAGAAGGCAAAGGTTTTCAGCGACCGACGGGGGGTAGTCCAGACGCACCACTTTGTATTTGAGGTCAATGATCGCGCGGGCGAGTTCTGTGCGGGTCGAGTTGATCTCTTCCCCCGGTTTCAGCCGCGAAAGCGTGCCACAGACAGAAAGCAGCTCGGCAGACGCATTGATCAGGCTGTTCTCGGAGGCCTGATAATTTGCCAGCTCACGTTCCATGCTCTGCAGGTCGCTGGGCGACGCTTGCGCGAGCTTCGTTCCTGCCCCGGGTGCGGCACCTTCGGGTGTGATCGTGATTGTTGGTGTGTCAGCAACTTGGCTGTTCATGGTTATTCCAGCATGTAAAGCGTTGCTTCGACAGAACGGATGCGGTCATCAACATGCAGGGCGAGCGCTTCGCGTTTCTCAAGGAAGCGTCGCCATTGCTCACTACTTGTATTGATCGAAAAGTAAGCCGCATCGGCGCGGCTGCGCAACTCTGACGGTGCCATTGGCATCAACGTCAGGTCAACACCCGGAAGACCGCGCGCGACAAGCTCTGGCATGGCCGACAATCCTGCAAGTTTGCAGGCCAGCGGGCCAAGCTGCGCGAGCGCCTCTGCCTTGTCGGGGCCACGCAAAGCAAGGACCGGGCGCCTGCCTTGCTGCAGCAGCTTTGCGGGAACAATCACTCTCAGAACACGGCGTTTCTCGAAAAGCTCGGTATTCCAAGACAGCGCCACGACATTGGCCGGTTTTTCCAACGTCAGTTTACGGCGCAGGGACGATAGCAGTCCGTCGAAACACTCGGTCATCTGCTCTGGGTCAAAGATCAGATCATCATCAACAGCCGACCCCAAGATCGCATCCAGCTCGACCGCCATGCTCGCCAAGGTCAGAAACAGGCGACGCGGCCCGATCATTCCCGTATGCGCCTCGTTCTGGAGAACCAGAAGCCAGCGATTGAGAACCTGCAGCTCAAGCCGTTCGGCCAGAAGGCTCGCCTCGCTCAGCGTGTCAGTTTCCGCGGCAACCCGGCCTGCGGCATTTGCAGCGCGGGCGCGGGCGAGCGAAATCATCTCTTCCACCCGTTCGGTCAGCAGTTTCGACGCACGCAGGCAAAGCACATGGGGTATGAAGGAACGGTCAAGGACAACGCGCCCTTCGGCAGTCTTTTCCAGAATGCGGGCGATGGGAATGGCAGCATATCCCGAGAAATCAGCGCTTCCCAAACGCAGACATGCACCGACCTCGGCAAGTTCGGCTTCGACTGCATCGTTTCGCGGGTCATTCAGGTCACGCAGGCTGTCGCGATGTTTGACCATGCGAACGGGTACATCCGGCGCTCCGAATTGCGCCTCGCCGCGGATGGCGAGGGGGACGGATAGGAAAACCGTTTCCTCGACCACGCCGTCAGGGACGTCGAGCGCGAGGCCCTTGGCCAGCCGGAAAAAGAGGCGATCAGGAAAGACCCCTGCCCCTTCACGCACAACGATCTTGCCGACATTGAGCGCTTCAACATCGAACTCAAGCTCACTGACGCCGTAATCGCCAGCGGTGACATCAAGCTGCGCAAGTTCGTTGGCATAACGCTGATGCGCCAGATCCATGTGCTGAAAATGCTGCGGGGCAATGAACATGCCCTCGCTCCAAACGATGCTTCCGCTGGTCATCCGCCTAATCCTAAAAGTCCGCCAGCCCCTTCGAGAATGCGCCCGAAGAAACCTGGCCGTTCACCTTCTACCGCATCTGACGGGTTCCGGAACTCGATTGATATACCCGATGCCGTGACGGAAACTGTCACACCGTTGTCCAGGCGATCTGCGTCAATCGGCACAGCCGCACGGAAATTCTGCCTTTCGAAATCTGCAAACTCCGCGAATGCACCCAAAAAGAATGCGTCCGGGACCAGATCAAACGCCACAAGCCGTGTTTCCCCAGGGAAAAGCGGTGACAAGCTGCGCCGATCCAGTACAACGCCCGCGAGTTCGGGTGAGCTGTCATCGAAAATCTCAAAGAAGGTCGCGGCCTCGAATTCAGAACGCGTGCTAAGCTGATAAAGGCGGATCACAACCGGGTTTGACGCGTCATTATACTGATTGACGTTTGGCCCAGCCTGCACGCTAAGCGTCTTGTTGACCGGTCCGGCAGCCTCATCGCCGCCACCGCCGCAAGCCGACAGCGCCATCACCGCCAAAAATGCAAGCCATCGCATCATAGCTTACGGATCTCCTCTGCAAAAAGCGCCATGAAGGCACGACGGTAGTCGCCCCTTGATTTGCGTTTGGCAAATTGACGGAGATGGATGGCCCAGTACCGCGCTTTCCTGCGGCTGAAGCGCGGAATGTATTCGTCGTAGTCTTTCTGCAACACTGCCGGGTCAAGCTCTTCGATAAACCGGTCGATTGCGCGCTCAATCGCCTGATTGACGTTCTCGCGATAGGGCAGCGATTGTATCATCGCGTCCTGCAGTTGGGGCGGGGTCGCGTTGTGCGACGGCAGATCAGGCAATTGCACGATTTCAGCAAATGCCACGTCTTCCTGCGCACCGCTTGCACCCGCCGATTCTTGGCCGGCGCTTTCATCGATCTCAGGCCCATCCGCGAACGGATCGAACATCAGGTCCGGATCGAGATCGACCTCTGCTTTCGAAAACGCCTCTTCCGGCTCCGCCAGCACCTCTTCGACGTCGGCATCGGGCATCAGCGGCGCGTCAGAGGATAGATCCGTCGACAGATCAAGCGTCGGCTCGCTTTCTTCGGGCGCGTCATCGTCGTCAGCGGTCGCCTCCATGATCCCGATCAACAGCTTATAGCCGACAAGGCCCAGCGTATCACCGTCAACAAGCGGCGTTGTCGTTTTGGACGGCATCGTATCGCCGTTCAACGTGGCACCGTTCGTGCTCACATCACTCACCTGATACCGACCGGTCGATGACCGAAAGATCATAAGGTGCGAGCGCGACATCTTTTCAGACAGATCAGGCAAGCTGACATTGGCCGCGTAGTCCCGGCCGATGGTGACCGGAAACTCGTCCAAGTAAAACTCGCGCTTTGGTACCGTCTCGGTGGGTGGCACCTGTATGATCTGCACACTGAGCGTCATTCTTCCGTCGCGATACAGATCTGCATTTGCGAATTGAACTGGTGAAGGAACTGCGGATCAGCCATGACATAGCGATGTGCGAAATGGACGCTCATGTCCTGGCGACGGAACTCGATTTTGCGGAAATCACCTTCGCTCAGGCCACGGTCTTCCATGTAGTGCGCAAAGATCAATTCGTATTCCAAAGCGGCATCAATATCGCCCACCAGCAACATATTGAGCAGCGATTCCGCGTCCCGGGGACGCATGACAACGTTGTATCCGTTCTGATGCAGATACCGCCATTTGGAGGTCGCGAACTTGGCACTGTAGCGCGCGCGAAGGGCGTCAGCGGCGTCGTTAGGGTCAATCTCGGAATTCAGCGGCAGGTACCAGGCCAGATCTTCCGACACGACTGGCGTTGAGGGGATCGAGTATTCTGCCCTTGCAGAATTCGCTGACCCGACAAAGAAACCGTCAAAACGCCCCGTCTCCGTCCCAAGCTGCGCATCGGCCCAGTTTGTCATATGGAACTCGTACGGAATGCTCAGTGCATCAAGCGTGCATTTGACCCGCTCAACCGCGATGCCTGTCATCTGATTGTCTTCAATCATCTGATAGGGTGGCAAAATCTGGGTCGCCAATCGCAAAGGCTCTGACTGCGCGACCGCAGAATTAGAAACGCCGAAAGCGCAGATCGCAGTGGCAAAAAGGGTCTTAAGGCGCGAGAACAACATCATTTCACTCCATACTCAGCACCACATCCTCACCATCGTGAGACACGGTGATGGAGGATAGCGGTTTGTCATCAATTACCCGAGATATGCACTCTTCTGCTAGGCGTGGAAGGAACTTTTTGTTGATTATGGCTTCCAGTGCACGGCCACCGGATAGCGGGTCCGAATTGGCGCTGACCACATAATCGACAAAGCTGTCCTCCCACGCGAAGGATGCGCCATACTGCGCGCTGATGCGCTTTTTGATGCGATTGAGGTGAATTTCGGTGAGTTTGCTGCCAACCTCTGGCGTCAGCGGCTTATACGCGATCAGTTCGGTCCGACCGATAAAGGCAGGGCTGAAGAAATCGAGCAGGAGCGGACGCAAATGATCCGTCAATTCGGCTGATGTGGGTTCATCATCGGCGGCGTCGATGAAGTCACGGATCTCCTCACCACCGGCATTTGACGTCATGATGATGATCGTGTTGCGGAAATCGACATCGTTGCCTTCGCTGTCGCTGATATGGCCCTTGTCGAAGATCTGGAAGAAGATGTCCTGGATCTCGCGATGCGCCTTTTCCATCTCATCGAGCAGCAGCACACAATAGGGCCGCCGTCGCACGGCCTCGGTCAGAACGCCGCCCTTGCCATAGCCTACATAACCCGCCGCCGCGCCGAGCAGCATGGAGACTTTGTGCGCCTCCTTGAATTCGGTCATGTTGATCGTGACAACCGCATCCTCGCCGCCAAAGAACTGGTCTGCGATGGCAAGGGCGGTTTCCGTTTTCCCCACACCTGACGGGCCGCACATCATGAAGACACCGATGGGTTTACGCGCATCCGTGAGACCCGCTCGGGAAATCTTCAGGGACCGGGCAATGGCCTCAATCGCCGCATCCTGGCCGATGACGCGCTCTTTGAGCGTATCTTCGAGTGCTAGCAGACGCTCAGCCTCGCTCGCACCCAGATTCGACACGGGAACGCCGGTCCAATCCGAGACAACTTCGGCAATCGTGGCTTGCGTCACCCACGGGTGGACGAAAATCTCTGCATCGCCATCTTCTTCATCGGCTTCAGGTATAACTGCCGTTGCCTCGTCACTATCCGCGTCCATCGCCGCGCGCGCGGCTTCCAAACGGTGAGCGACTTTCTCTTTTTGATCCTCCCACATGGAAATGCGATCCGCGACGGTGGTCTGCAGGTCCTCGATGCTTGAATTCAGCTCGCTTGCGTCAAATTCCGGTTCGCCAAACATGCGTGCGTCCGCCAGCGATTTCGCAAGCTCTGCCTCGACAAAGCGCAGCTCTTCCTCAAGCGCCTCAATCTGGGCGGGGCGGGCGTGCTGCGACAGGGCAACGCGGGCGCAGGCCGTGTCCATCAGGCTGATCGCCTTGTCCGGCAAACGGCGCGACGGCATGAAGCGGATCGACAGGTCCACTGCGGCCTTGATGGCCTCCTCCCGGACGAACACATCGTGATGCGCGCTCAGGCCCTCTGCGACGGTGCGGACGATGTTGACGGCGGCATCACGGCCCGGCTCATCGATTGTGATGGGCTGAAAACGGCGCGACAGTGCGGGATCTTTTTCGAAGTACTTTTTGTATTCGGCGAATGTTGTTGCGGCAACGGTCCGGAACTCGCCCCGCGCCAAAGCTGGTTTCAGAAGGTTGGCCGCATCGTTTTGCCCCTCTGCCCCTCCTGCGCCGATCATCGTATGCGCCTCGTCAATGAAGACGATGATCGGTGTTTCCGAGGACTGCACCTCTTTGATGACGTTCTTCAGGCGCTCTTCGAACTCACCCTTTACGCTGGCCCCCGCTTGCAAGAGCCCCATGTCGAGCGCAACCAGATCAGCACCCTGTAGTTGCTCTGGCACCTCACCGGAGGCGATTTTCTGCGCCAGCCCCTCAACAACGGCCGTCTTGCCGACCCCGGGCGCACCCAGAAGGATCGGGTTGTTTTGCCGCTTGCGCAGCAGGACGTCGATTGCTTTCGACACTTCGCCTGTGCGCCCCAGCACCTTGTCCAGCTCTCCATCACGGGCCTGTTGCGTCAGGTTGACGGTGAACTTCTGCAGGGCAGTCCCGTCACCAGCCGGAGCGGCGCCACCACCGCCACCTGATACCGCACGCGGAACCGTCGCGCCACGTTTCACGGAGAAGTCCCGCAGCGCATCCGTCGACAGTGGTTTGAGCGCAGAGAGCGGCTCGGTCCGTGCACCCAAGGCGTTGGGCAGTTGTGAGGCGAGCAGGAAAATCTCAGGCGTGATCTGACCCAGATCCATCTCGACCGATGCCTGCAACCACGCTTGTTCGATCAGCTTGGCAACGGAACCTGAGATCGTCGGTTGCTTGCCTCCGTCGCCAGACCCGACGGGCATCGCTTTTTCCAACTCTGCCTGCAGGTCGCTCATGCTCACGCCCTGATCTTCCAGAAAGCTTTGCAGCTCCGTGTCCGACCCGAAGATGATGTGGAACAGCCAATGTGCGTTTTCGACTGCCGCTGATTTGCGCTTCATCGCTTCGCCCACCGCGTTTTCCAATGATGCACGCAATTGCGGTGAGAGGCGGGATACAAGTTTGGTGAGACTGGCCATTATTCTGGGTCCTTATGCGGCAATTTCTGAAAGCTTGAGGAAGGCGCGCTTATGCGGCGCGCGCTGGGGTGTGAGCATGTTGTAGGCGCCAAGCTGGTCGGCCTGGCGCGGCGTTGCGGATAGCATGGGTGCCTTGATCATGTGGCGCGCCACGTCGGCATAGAAAGTCGTTGGCACCGGGTCGCGCAGGTATTGATGTACCGCTGAACGCAGCTCAGCGGTGCCCTCTATGTCGTCGGCGAGCTCACGAAATTCTTCGCGGCTTTCGCAGCGAATAAAGACAGATAGACGCCCGGTCGGTGTCTTGCCAAAACGCCCGACAAGCGCACCTTGGCCGAGCCGCGCACTCTGATGCGCGCGGGCACTCAGGCGCGTCATGCAAAACGGTTCAATCGGGTGCACATCGTCGAAAGAGGCCGTGACGCGCACATCGCGCCCTGTCCACCAGCCCACCAGATTACGTAGGCCTTCAAGGCTGCGAACCCGCGACAAGAGCGGCAAAACAGTTTTCAGGTGGCGGGTGTCGTCGCCTTTGCGCCCCACGATCCGCATGATCCGGTCGATGAAACTGGCGACCTCGCGGCCACGCGCGTCCTGCGTTGCTACAAGCACCTGCGCCTTTTCGGCCCGCACGCGCAGTTCTAATAGTCGCCTGTCAAACATGGCCAAGAAAGCACGCAGGCTTTCATCATCATTGTGCAGTGTCTTTTGCAGGGCGGCCTGAATGTGATCAGGCAAGGCGCTGTCGAAACCCGAAAGCGCACCGCCAGCGATGGCTGGTTCTGTAATCCCGCTATTTTGCGCGAGCGTCCCACGCCGCGCCTTGTCGCCCAAAGCATGAGTCCCATCCGGATAGGGGTCAAAGCGACCCGCTGCCAGTGCACGCGCCAAATGGGTGTTCCCCAATCGTTCAGCTTGCAAGAGCGGCAGGTCGATCAGGCTTTCGGCGGTTTTGTCCTTTATCCGCATGCCTGGCTCCCATGCATACGGGGGAACACCCGGAAGGGCTGTTCCCGGCCACGTTCGCGGACTTTCAACTGGAAGAACCGGTCATAGCTGACGAGTGAGCTGAAATAGATGTGTAGCGCGACGCCAAAGACATGGCCGGGAAACGGCAATGCATCAAGATCGATCATCACCTCGATCACGTTGCCGGAGGCCAAAAGCACATTGTTGCCAATGTGAACCGGTGCCGTTGTCGGGGTGACCGTCACATCCCAGACCGCGTTTGATGCATCCGTGTAGCCCTGTGGTGCGCAAAGGTTCAGCGCCTCCTTCAGCGCCTCGGCGGCTGTCTGTTGTTCGTAGATCGACGAGAAGTTGCCGTTGATCATCGACATGACATCCCAGAGCCGTTCGGGCCGTGTGTCGGGATCAACCGGCATCGACGGCTCATCCATCAATGCGAAGGGCAGGTCTGCCAGCGCCTCGGATTCCAGAAACATCTTCGCACCAGGACGGGGTGCGATGGCCGCACGCCCGTTTGAGCAGTACATGGACGCCACAAAATCAAGGACTGGAGGATCTTCGCCGACGGGACTTGTCACCGAGAAACTGACCTCACGCCGCGACGGATCAAACTCGCCCACGACATAGCGTTCCTGCCAGACCGGCAGATCCTGCGCACGTCTGCGCGAGGGTGACGTCACACGCGGCAGTGCCTGTTCCCCTTCTGCCGTCAGCTTGCGAATGTCGCGGATCTGCAAGCTGTCAACGGGCATCGTCTCGCTTAGCGACGGCTGTATCGGCACTTGCATGCGCGCGTAGTCGTACCTGACGGGTAGCGATTCATCGACGAAGATGTTCACAAGCGGCACCACATTGGTCGCGATATCCCCATCACCGACCTGATCCAGCGTGCCCGCCCCACGGCTGGAGAGGAAAAACCTCAGCTCAACAGGCCCCTCGGTCACAGCCTGAAAGCCGCCGTCAGTGTCTTTCAACGTGAAGAACGACGCTTTGTCCGGGAACGCAAAAAAGTCCCGCAGCCGCGCAATGGATTGGACCTGCGCAAGGTCGTTGGGCAGATAGGTCGTCCAGTCTTCCGCCATTGTCAGCACCAGGGCGTCTGGCTCCAGCACTTGGGCGTCCCGCTGCACCGTCTCTGCAGTGGACGCCTTGGCATAGGCGACGCCCAGAACCTCACCACTCAGCACATCGATCAGACGCTGTTTGCGCCCACCGCTGGCAGAAACGTAAAGCTCAATGCTTTTTCCCAGCGCTTCGGACAATGGCTGGCCTGCGTCAAGCGGATGCAACGTCAGAGTAAGCGCGGCCTCGCAGCCGCGGAACTGATCTGGCACGCCATAGCGAAACGGCGCGCGATCTAGCCTGATTTGGCCAACTCTTATCGGTGCGAGCCCCGTGTCGCGTGCAACCGAAAACCGGCAATCGGGTACATCACCGCCCAGCGTGACCGGCACGGCGGTGTCTTTGGGAATAGTTACGGGTTCGGTCAACTGGCCCTCTTCGCCCGCAGGCTGAATGACAGCGTAGCTGGGCGCGCCAAACAGAAAGCCGGGGGCGATCATCCGCATCAGGTCAATCGCGGTCTCGGGCATGGTATCGTCCATGCGCTTGTTCAGGCGTGCGGCTTCCAGTGCTAGACTATCGGCAAGTCGTTGAACATCAGGGTCGCTGCTGCGCCCCGCCGTGATCCCCAATTCCTTGGCTTTTTGTGGAAATGCGCGCTCGAACTCTTCAAAGGAGCGCCGCATATAATCGAGTTCATTTTCGAAATATTGTAGGATCTCTTCCATCGATCAGCCCCCGTTATCCACGTGCTGATCCATACGCGATAGGCGTTTTTCGATATCCACTGCCTCGGTATCAGAACCGACCTGTGATGTGCCGACCACAACGAAAGTCACGGAATTCTCTTGATCATTCTCGACAACGTCGATCTCCGACAGCGTGTTCAGCCGGGGCTCAAACGTGGTCAGCCGCTCGCGCAACACGCCACGTGTGCGCTTGCTTTGCGCGCCGTCGCCAAGCGCCCATTGCATGGGGACACCGTAGCACAGGTTTGACGACCTGACGTTTTGCAGACCATCTGGCACATCGCATTCGGGTGAGATTGACTGCAGCACGCTTTCGACCGTTGCGGCAATCCGCTTTTCCGTCGTGTCGTTTTCACGCAGTCCAAGGAATGCTGATGCGAAGCTCACCTATTGAACCCCCTCAAGCTTGCCTGCGCCGAAATCGGTTTTGAGCTGAATTTCCCCAAGGACGTTGTCGATCTGGTATTGTGGCCGCACCACGACCTGGCATTGGAACCTTGCGGTATCTGACGCGGCCTCGGTCACCTCAACCCGCGCGCCTTGCAGTGGAAACCGCGCCTGCACTTCGACCGACGCACTGGAGGGCGAGACGTAAGGATCAAACCAGTCGTTCAGAATTTGCTGGCATTCAGAAGCCGTTTTTACTTGCCCGATCAGCGCGCGAATCTGCACCTTCACATAATGCACAATACGGCAGGCGATCATCACCGATTGCAACTGCGTGATGATCTCTGATTGCGGCACGCCCTTGCAATCGGTCACCGACCTGTTGCCGACGAAATAGGGTATGTTGCTTTTTGTGCTTTCGGCCAGAACGACAAAGCCATTGTCGGAATAGGCCAGTGCCAGCTCGCGTGTCATGCGCGTCTTTGCGCGCAGGCTCCGTTCGCAGGAGTCAGGGATGGGGTGTTGTGTGGGCGCAAGTACAGCGCCGACACCAACCTCGTTTGAGACCAGCTTCAGAAAGCCGAACCACGCGCAGCGATTAAACTCGGCAATGACGGTCCGCAGAAAATCGTAGCACCCGCTGCCCCAAAGCCCCACGCTTTCGCTGGGCCATTGATGGAAACGGAACCCCAAATCAGCATCCTCGTACCGCCCGCGCAACTGCGTTTGCGGCACGACGAGACCGAGGAAACGGGCATTGGGGACGTTGCGCAAAGTCTGCCAAGCCCGAAACTCTTCGCCATTCAGCACATTCGATATGCGGCGTATGTCGGTAAACCAGGCTGCATCGCTCTCGCCAAAAAACTCATCGCCGACACCCATGATGATCGGGCACATGCAGGCCTCGCCCATCGCACAGATCAGTTGCGCGGTATAAAGATCGTCGAACTCGGTATCCACGCTCATCGACAGATTGTGGTCGATCATGGCGATGCCGAACGGCTCGCCCCCCAGGGTGTCCAGTTCGTTGTAGCCGAGTAGTGTGTAGAGTTGAGAGCGGCGTATTTCGCTCGAATAATGCAGATCTCTGCAAAGCTCGTCCCAGCTCAGATCAAGGATTTTTACTTTGATATTGTCGACGTCCGGCTTTGACCAAACGACGCTGGCAAGGCCCATCCACCGGGCTTCCAGATCCTGAAATTCGGGTGCTTCGATGATGGCGGTCAGCTGTGCGCTGATGACGTCTTCAATGTCCAGAACCAGCCGCAGCAGCAGGGAGCGAAATTGCGCCACATCACGATACCGCGCCTTGAATGCTGCAAGCTTCGCGCCCTCGGCGGCACGCGCAGCACTCTCCGCCTCTTCCGAGGCGGAGAGTATATCTTCTAAGGTTGTGACATTAGCGGTCAAAAACCGGTCCTTAGCCGCCAGGTATCTTCGTTACCATGCGGACAGAAGTCGTCAGCTCTTCCATCTGAAGCCAGGGGCGCAGATAAGCCACTGCCGAGTAGGCACCGGGTTTGCCGGGCTGCTCGATGACGTCAATGGTGCTCTCGGCCAAAGGCGTTTTCGAGCGTTCCGCATTCCCCATTGCGCCAGCATTAGTGTACTGGTCGATCCAGGCTTGCAGATCGGTCTTGATGTCGTTGGCTTCCAGGTTCGAGCCCAGCATGTCACGGCCCATGACCTTCAGGTAATGCGCAATGCGGCTTGCTGCCATGATGTAAGGCAAACGCGCCGAGATGGCAGCGTTTGACGTTGCATCAGGGTCCACAAATGTCTTGGGCCGCTGTGCCGTCTGGCTGCCGATGAATACCGCGTGGCTGGTATTCTTGTAGTGCACCAATGGCAGGAAGCCGAGGTCGGACAGCTCTTTCTCACGCTCGTCAGTCAGGTTGGTTTCAACAGGGCAGGCCTGCTGCACGTCACCCGCATCGCTTTTGAATGTGAGGTTCGGAAGCTGATCGACCTTGCCGCCATTTTCCAGACCACGAATAGCCGTGCACCAGCCAAAGGCCGTGAACGCGTCATTCATCTTCAGCGACATGTCATAAGCTGCGTTTGACCAGACCAACTCACTATTGTCCTTCGGACGCTGGTTGCCGTCGGCATCAGTGTCAAGCTCGTGGTAGTCGAACGTCTTCGCCGAACCGCCATTTGCACCATAAGGCAGACGCGCCATGGTTGATGGCAAGGTCAGTGTGACATACCGGCTTTCGTCGCTGTCACGGAAACCGTTCCAGGCGGCGTAAGTGGGCGAGTCAAATCCGGCGGCAACCGGGCGACCTTCGGCAAAGCTTTCAAAGCTGTTATACTCGAACATGTCTGGACCAGCCGCCGCAACGAAAGGTGCATGACAGGCTGCAGCGGTTTCCGCCATATATGTCAGCAGCGCCACGTCTTCGTCGCCATAGCCAAAGTAGTAGTCACCGATCAGCGCGCCATAGGGCTCACCACCGGCGGTACCGAACTCGTCCTGATATAGCGCTTCAAAGAGCGGGCTGCGGTCCACGGCGGGTGCATCCTCAAACTGCTCAAGCAGCTCTTCCTTGTTGTAGTCGACCAGCTTGATCTTCTGCTGAGGCCCAAGCTCGGTGTTCCGAACGACCTTCTGAACGCCGCGCCAAGAGCCTTCCAGCCTTTGGAACTTGTCGTTCTGCATGATGGCCGACATCTGCTTTGACATGATCTTATCGATCTCGGCGACGGCCTTGCGGATTGTCACGCCGACATTCTGGTCCCACACCAGTTGACCGTCCATCGCCTGTCCGGCGAGGACCGAAAGAAGCTCTTTCGTGGTGTCTTCGGGTGTCTGCGTTGTGGCCTCCAAGGCACGATCCAGGAGGCTGAGTTCTTTTGTTTCGCCGGCGGCTGCGCCGCCAGCGGCTTCTGCTTCTGACATTAGCCCTCACCCTTTTCTGTTGGTTCGACGCCGAGTTCTTCGCCAAGCGATTTCACCAGATCAGCGTCCTGCAGAATTTCTTTCAGCACCTTCTCAAGATCACGCGACCGGTCAGCTTTCGCCACCAGTGTCATGAGCTTTTCGCGCGTTTCCGCGAGTTTGCGCAGCGGCTCGACCTTGTCGACGATCGCATCTGGTTCGAAGTCTTTCATCGATTTGAAATCGAGGTTCACTTCGAACTCGGACCCGTCGTCCTGCACCTTGTTCTCGACAGTGTAGGTCAACTGCGGCCCGACGCGAGACATCACTTCGTTGAAGTTGTCCTTGTCGACGCCATAGAACGTCCGCTCTTCCAGATCTTCCTTGTCTTCGCGATCACCGGAGTAGCCCCCGATCATCGCTGTGACAAATGGCAGTTCCTTGCTTTGCTTGGAGCCGCCGTCTTCCACGTCGTAAGTAATGCTAACGCGGTTTTTACTTACGCGTTTTTGTTGTGCATTCAGTGCCATGGTTTCTACCTCCTTGGCGCTACTTCATCGCGTCTTGGTTACCAGATTCCAGCTTACCAAGCTTGAGGTCAAATTTCACGACATCACCTTTTTCGACCTTGCCTGCGGCATCTTCGTAGTAGTGGGTGATGGAAAGTGTCGTGAACGCAATTGTCAGAGCATTGCTGCCCGGCATTGCCGAATAGCTTGAAATCCGTGCTTCTTCCATCGTGATAATCTGCACTGGGATCAAGCCAGAGCCGTCATTTTTCGCTTTTGTTTCAACGATTTCAAGGGTCTTACCCTTGTCGCCGGGGGCGAAGAACAGCGTCTCGAGAATGCCTGATGCGCTGTCTGCTTCACGCTCAACAGACACGTCACCAAGGGTCGGGACGCCCGTTTCTGCATCACCGGCCGAGCCGACTGCAACAAACACAGAGCGGCTGAAACCGAGAGAGAAAGACCCGATGGGGAAAAAGCCCTTCTTACTTGCAATTTCTTTGACGCTTGCCATGCCTTTGAAGTCATTGATCCCGTCAATGCGCATGTAGATGTTAGCCATTTTTCACCTTTTATTTGGAGTGGGTTTAAGAGAGAGGGTTAAACTTGATTTCACCATTTGAAATCTTCCATCGGTAGATCGTCTTCCGGATCTGTCGAGGATTCTGGGTCAGCCTGCGGCGCGGGCTCGGGTGCCACTTCGCTGGGCGCTGATGTCGCGGGTTGCGGCTGGCTGGGTGCTGGCGCTGCGGCAGCGGGCGTCGGCACTGTCGAAGGTGCCGGGACTGCAGCTGCGTAATTGTCGAGTGTCGGATGTTCGACGCCGCCTGCGGGCGACGCCCCGCGGCGTCCGAAATTGTCCGAAAACCCCTGGCTTTCAAGCCCCGTCATCAGGGCCATCTGAGACATGCCGACACTGCCTTCGGTCAGAATTTCGCGGTAAAGCTCAGCCGCGCTGAGGTTCCCCCAGCGCACGGCACGGTCGAGCAGCAGACATATCGGAGAATGCGGCTCGGTCTGGCGGAAATACTTGGCAAGTTGTGCAATCGCCATGAGCGCTTCGTGCCGGTTTCCAACATCTGCATTCAGGCTGAAACCACCGCCCTTTCTGGCTGGCCCGCCGCCGGTTGGCGCATCTTCCATAGCTGCTTCGGCATTAGCTTCTGTCTCTGCCGCTGCCTCTTCTTCCTCGCCCGGCCATGGAAAGCCTAGCCCTTCGACAAGAAGCTGGCAGACACGCAGAACGTCGGAGACCAGACGTGTTCCATAGCCGATCAAAGGCGGCGTTTGACCATGCGCGCTGGCATAGGTTTTGACAGCCGTATCAAGCCGCGGGATTAGCTTTTCAAGCTCCTGCAAAGCCTCGACCAACTGCGTGAAAGTCTCTGCCTGGGCGCCAATAACCTCGGCTGCTTCGGCGCGAAGTGGGTCCATGGCCCCTTCGTTCTCGGCAGAGATTGCCCTGCCATATGTGACCTCACCCAAAAGCGGCAGATTGGTGATAGGTGCGTTCAACAGGCCCGATCCTTCAACCTCACCAAATAGCTGGATGAAGGGTCTTAGCCTCAGTTCGGCAACTTCGGCAGCACGACCCTCATCGGTGTCGGCTTTCAGCTTTTCTGGCGGCGGCGCCGGCTGCATGTCGGCGACGGATTGTTCCACCAGATTTGTGAGAACCGCCATCGCCTCGGCCGTTTTTGGCAGCGGTCTGGCCCCGTGAAGCTGTGCTGCGACAAACCAGGACAGAATCTCCAGGTCCTTCGAGGTCTCGATCAGGCACTTTTCGCACGCTTCAGACAGCGCCATCCAAGCCGTTGTATTCGCGCCTTCGAGCTCTTCATTCTGCAGAGATTCAGGTGTCTCGGAATAGCTTCTCCACGCCGCTTGCGATGCGTTGAACAGGTTGCGCAATCCGCGATATGTCGCGCGGTCACCCTT
This sequence comes from Cognatiyoonia sp. IB215446, assembly GCF_033963825.1. NCBI lineage: Bacteria > Pseudomonadati > Pseudomonadota > Alphaproteobacteria > Rhodobacterales > Paracoccaceae > Cognatiyoonia > Cognatiyoonia sp. IB215446. Next base: position 21,068 of record NZ_JAXBMD010000005.1, read on the forward strand.
GAGGTAAATCCCGAACGGCAGATCGCCGGGAATGGGTGCCTCTAGATGGTTCACTGGACTACCTCCGCAATGCCAAGAAGCGAAAGCGGGGGATAAAGCTCAAGCGCACGTGCCGATTGCATGTTGAGAATAACGGAAAAGCGGCTGAGCGATTGCACCGGCAACGCGCCGGGAGTGTCACCTTCCAGCAGCACGCGCTCTGCCTGTACAGCAGCCAGGCGGCCAACATTGGCATAGCTGGTGCCTACGGCCATCAGCGCGCCGCTGTCGCGTACCATCTGCGTGTAGGCACTGAAGACAGGCAGATCCAACTCAGTCGCCGCTGCAACGAACGCGTCCTGATGCTCAAGGTTGAAAGAACTCGACCCGACATAGATCGCCTCGGCACCCCTTTCCTTCAGCGCTGCCATAGCTACTGGAATCTGGGCAGGGTCGACCTCGCCTTGCGCGTCCTGCGTGTAAAGCTCTTCGATGACTTCGAACTCCAACCCGCCGCTGATCGCCTGCAGCTTGGCCGTGTTGAGCTGAGAGTTCAGCTCACCCGGGTCATTGATGACGCCCAGCCTTTGGGGTCTGTAATATTCGAACATCAGTTGCATCTGCACCTCTTCGGGCACGCGATTGCGTACACCTGATATCAGCGGACGTCCGGTTGTTTCGTAACTTTCAACAATATCGGAACCGACAGGATCGGCAACAATCATAAAGAGAGCGGGCACGTCGCCCAATGCACTTTCTTCCCCGTAATTCGCACGCGTGCCCAGGATGCCCCGTGTCACGCTTGTGCCCCATGTCACAACGAGATCGGGCTCTTGGGCCTTTAACGTTTCCTGAATGCCTGGCAGCAAATCGCGGTCCCGTGCAACGTCGGTGACCTCAACCTCTACGGGTAAGTCGCGATCTTCAAAGTAGCGGATGAAGGCGTTGCAGGCATCTTCACAGCCGCGCCAGACCACCATGTGCACATTCGCAGGCGAAGTCGCATCGAACTCTGTTTCAGCCGCAGCAGAGAAGCCAAAGCTGACGATGGCACAAGCGGTGAGAAGTAACCTACGCATGGGCAACCGAGCTCCCGCGGCGAAGTGAGAGGAGGGCCATCACGCCCCCAAGGACAGAAACTGTGATGCCCAGAATCGCCGCGACTTGTCCGTAGTCAAGGACCACAAGCATCGCAGCAACCACCACCGGACCAATGACCGAACCGATACGTTCGCTGGTGCGCAGAAGGCTGAGCGCGCCTGTGCGTGTGATATCGGGGCTCCTTTCAGCCGCTTCCATGGCCGCCACGATCAGCGGCGCTTTCAGGAAGGCATGCACGACACCCAGCGCTGCGACCACGATCAGCACCATGGCCACCGAGGCGGACTGGTAGAGACCCAAGAGCACGATACCCGACGCGATTGTCGCAAAGATCACCATCCACAGGTTCTTGCCGAGGCGGTCAGCAAAGCCGGAGGCCAGTGGGCTGATCGGAATGATGATCAGCGAGTAGAGCATCATGATGCGCCCGATCTCAGACTGTGTTGCATCAAGGCTCGCCAGATAGATCGGCACAAAGAGGTAGAGGAAGCCGGTCAGGATGATCTTGGCCGGGATCGCGCAGAACAGAACGATCAGCACGAATTGCGTGTTGCGCATCAGCGTTGCAAGAGGGCTTTTGCTCATGCCTGCCGGCACGACCTTTTTCTCGGGCGCGGGCAGATCGGTGGACAGCATGTTCCAGCCCATGACCCCGGCAACGGCGGCAAAGACCATGGCGACAAGGAAGACGGGCTTGTAGCCCAGCCAATCGGCAAGGATCGCACCGATCGCAGTGCCGCACATTGTGGCAGTCATCAGGACGCCCACGAAAATCGCCATGCCCCGCGCGCGGTTCTCGGCAACAACAACAGCGGCGATATAGCTTTGGCAGCTGATCGTGATGATCGCGTAACCGACAGCGGTAATCGAGCGACCCAAAAGGATCTCGTTGCCACTGGAGGCCATGTAGCAAATGAAATAGCCGCAGATCGCAGGGACCAGACCGGCCAGGAACAGCGTCTTGTTTCCGAACTTGTCCACCAGGCGACCGGCGAACGGCGTAAATGCAGCAATGACGAACATGAACGCCGAAATCGGCAGACCCATCATGATGTCACGCGCGAAAAGATCATTCTCGGAGTAGTTTTCGGCCACGAAGAGCGGCAGGAAAGACTTCTGAAGCTCTTCGGCAAAGCAGAAGACAAAAAGCGGGATCCGTGCATCCATGATCGACGCACTGGAGCGCGGCTCTTTCACAAAGAGGCTTGTGCGGTCCGCAAATGCCCGCAACGAGGCCTTGCGCGCCGCGTCTTGTGTCGCAGAAAGCGCGCGGCTCACCGCGTCGCGCAGCCGCGCGTTCTGGGCGTTCAGCGCCTCGATAAAGGCCGCGATGCGACCGCGTCCACGGCCAATCTGGTATTCCCGCAAATCCCCGTCGGCACGCCGCCGCAGAGCATTCTCAGCACGGCGAAACGGTTCGGAAAGCTGGCTGTTTGAGAAGACGACAACGACTTCCAAAGCCACAAGCGAAACGGCAATCAGGATGACCAGCGTGTCAAAAAAGACCGATGTCATCTTGCCGCTGATGTATTCGTCATCGACCGTGGCAAGAACCTGCGCCAGAACGCGGCCTTCTGCGACGATATCAACGACCACAATCTCGGCGGACGCGTCTGCGCCCGTCAGCATAACGGCGACTTCTGTCAGAGAGGCGGCAGCACTTCCCGCCCAGCCCTCAGGCGCGTCCGCAAGATCAGAAGACTCAAGCGCCGACTCGGCAAGGTTCGCCGACCCAAGCTGTTCGGGCGTCATCACCTCAAGCGCACTGATCTCGGCGTGCTCTTCGACCAGAGCAGCCACATGCTCCTCAAGGCCGCGGAGTTCGCCAAAGGGAATGCCGATTTCCAAAGCGTATTCAATGTCTTGCGACACAGAGGTCGCAACCGCTTCGGCCTTTTCGATCAGGTAGGGCTTGAGCGCATTGTTGAATTGCACAACTGTCGCGCCGAAACTCAGGATCGCCACAATGATCATGGCGATTGTTGTGGTCAGGACAAGCCTGCGGGAAAAGCCCGCGATCAGGCGGGTTTGACCAGTGTTTTTCGCTTTACTCATGACGACAAACCTTTGGAACCAAGCTCTTGACTGGAAATCTTATCAAGCTCACCGCGCAACTCATCCACCTTGGCCGCGCCTTCTTTCAGCATGGCCTGAAGTTCGGCAGCCTCTGGTGAACCGCCATCCCGTTCACGGAAATCCGGCGCATCAGCGGCACGCGGATCCAACACGTTGAAAGCATGCCTGATGCCTGCAAACTGAAGCATCACGAAGGGGACCAGGAGCACCGCGACAAATACGAAAATCGACAAGTAAACCAGGCGCATCTGCGACAAGGATGCCGTCGCTTCTGCCATATATGCGTCGGTCTCGGCGACGATGACGATGGCGCCCATGATCGCGCCACTGGAGTCGAAAAGCAGGCGTCCGGTATAAAGCCGCTCACCCGCATCGAAGCGCGTCATCCTCTCTTGCGAACCGATCACACGACGCAGCACGCGATCGTTTTCCTCACGCGTGGTTTCAGCACTTCCTGACGACAGAAGTGGTGCGCCAATGGGAGAGACGATAGCGATCTGGACGATGCTGGGATCGTCAGCGCGCTCCCGATCAATAAGATCCTGGAGGCCGGTCATCTCGTCGATTGCAAAACCCAATGCCTCGGCCTGAAGAACCGACCTTTCAATCGAACTCGCCGAAATCTGTTGCCTTGACGAGGTTGCCTCTGCAACCAACGCGCGCAGTTTCAACTGATTCAATGCCCCCTGAAGCAGGAGCATTGCAACGATCACTGTGAACACCGAGAGGAGTACCTTGAGGTAAAGCTCTCTGAAAACTTGCCATTCCATACTCGCACCAATCACGTACATTTATGTTTTTTGTTTGTCGCCGGTTTGTCCCGGCTAGATTGACTCAAAGGCAGTAAGGTCAAAATTGGGGACTGGCCTTCCATGGCTTTGTGTAAACTGCGCTGTTGCGCTTTGTAGTTTTCATTTTGGAGCGCGCAGCCTTTTCGGATGCCTGCGTGCCCGGTATCAACGATTGGTTAACAGATGGTAACGTCAGATTTTGTGCTAATCCGCACGTATCGATACGAAAATGCGAGAACGTTCGCCAAAGGCCTTCGTCGAACTCAACCGCCCACCAAAACGGTGAAGCATCCCATCACGACGGTCCCTCCGTGAGAGCAGGTATCGCCGACCCGCGCCAAGGGCTTTTTCGACGCCAGAACCGTTGCCGACCCCTTCACAATTGTGTCGGGCGGACCGACGCAGGTGGCCGTCGACCCCATGCCAGCTGCCGGTAGTTTGCCGATCAGAACCGTCGGCGCCGAGGGCGCGAGTATCGGGCCGCCGACATGAGGCACCACACCCGTCACCATAGGGCAGACATGCATATCGGTGATGCGCGCAGCGGGAGGTCCGGGCATGTTATCTACCTTCCTGCGAAATGGTCGGCCAGCCGCCTTGAGCGACCTCCAGCCCGGTCTGGTAGGCCACGTCCTGCAGCCGTTCGAATTCTTCTTCCGTGCCGTCCATCAAAAGCGAAACGGCCCCCAATAGCGCCGAGCTGTGAAGGCCCTTTGGCGGCAACACAACCGGGCCATCGGGCGGCCCCATGCTGCCCGACCCGTTCCAGGCCACGGCACTGCAAAGCCAATGCAACGCTGTTTCGTTGTCAATCTTTTCCGACATATCCATCAACCGGACACGGATTCCTTCCTGAGGGTCTTTTACCCATCGTTCGGCGAGTGCCAGAACGTTGCTTTCGCTCTCGTCAAGCTCGGGCCGCATGGTGCGATAAACGGCAATGGCCCAACACACGCCTTCCCGTGGCGGCATGCCAAAGGCAAAGAAATTGGCGACATCAACGAATGAGCCGCTTTCCTTGAGCTTTCCAAGGGTGACTTCCGGTGGATCCTGGGTAACGACGACTTCAGCGGCCTCATCACTGACCGCAAAACGCGAGAGCAGTTCGGCGCTATCGTCAAATGGTATCTTACGCAGCAAAACGTTGTCCTAGTTGATCATCACCACACCGCCCTTGACGGTGGCCATGCCAGTTCCGGAAAGCTCGCACATCGGGCCCTCCACCTTGGCCTGAACCTTGCCCTTGGCGGTGAGTTGAAGTCCTTCAATATTCATTGTCGTCTTTGCAGCCAACTTGCCTGTAAGACCTTCGAGATTAAGTGCGGCATTGCTCTTGACATCAACTTTACTCTTGCCGGCGATCTCTACCTTCATGCCGTTGATCTTGATCCCGCTTGACGACAGCTCAAGGGAGTTGCTGCCAACCTTGAGCGTGATCTTACTAGTCGCGGTGAGCGCGATTTCCTTGGCGCTGATCTCGTCTTTCTTGGCGATATCGGCGCTACGGCTGTCGGCTTTCTCGGCAATCGCCTTGTCGACCGTGACTTTCCAGTCCTTCTTGATGTTCAGCGTTGAGGTTTCGCCGACGGTCACGGTCTCCAACTTGTCGATCTTGCGAACGACATTTTCCGGCACGATGAGCTCGTAATCCTTGGCCGCGCGCATGGCGAGCAGCTCTTTACCCTTCTCGTCGGTGAACTCAAGCTCGTTTTGTCCACCGTCCAGTTTGGTGACGATCCCCGATTTCTTGGTGTCCTTCTGGGCAAAAGGCGGCTTGTTCTTTGCGTTGTAGACCTGTCCCGTGATCACGGGCGCGTCCGGGTCCCCGTGCAGGAATGACACGAGCACTTCATGCCCGACCCGCGGTGTGAACTGCGCGCCATATCCCTTGCCCGCGAATGGCTCGGCCACACGCAGAAACGCACTGGCCTGTGCATCGCCATCCCAGAAAAAGCGGACTTTCACCCGGCCCTCGGCATCGCAAGAGATATCGCCGGCCTTGGCAGAGGACGACGCACCCACAACCTCGGCATTATGCACACCCGCAATGAGCGGCTTTGGCAGGCGTTTCGGGGCGGCAACATGGTCTTTCGGCACGGCAACAAACTGACAGCTCACCGCATTGCCACGAGTTGGCGCATAGACCACCTCGATCAGCGTGAAGCGTCCGTGGAATTCGCTGGCGCTATCGCTTGCGACGTCGATTTCCTGACCAATGAAGAGGCCCGGATGTTCTGTTGTGCCACGCAAGAGCACCTCTGGTGCCTGTTCGGCATTGACTAGAACAGTCATCTCGTCACTTGCCAGCTTCCCGACCGTCACGGCCCGGTATTCGGTGACCGTTGGCTTTTCGGACGTCTTCGCCTCGCTCGACGCTTTGGGGCCGCCTTTCGCAAATTTGGCCGTCTCGGCATCATAATGCGTCAGCGCGGCGGTATCTGGCCTGAGCGTCCGGTTCAGGGACAGCGACATAGCCTCTTCCAGTTCGACATTGCCAAGCTGCGCATCGGTCAGTGATACGACCTTTGGCTTGTCGGGATAAGGCAGCGACGTATCATGCAACAGCATCGTGTCCGCCGCCGACCCGTCGTGGAAGTAAAAGGCAAAGCCTTCCTCGGCCAGGATCCGGCGCACGAAATCAAGGTCATTTTCATTGTATTGAACGACCATGTCCCGCTTGACCTTGGGCTTGCTGCCCTTCACCTGCGCGCGGGCAAGACCATTGCGCGTCAGAACCTCTTTGAGAATGTCGAGCGAGGTCATGCTTTGATAGATCGCGCTCGCCTTGCTCAGGCCAAGTATGCCGAGCCACGGTTGCACTGTCAGGTCCAAGAGGGCGCGACCATCAGCGTCTTGCGACCGCTCTGCTGACATGATGATCCCTGCGAAATCGCGTGGTGTCAGCGACATGTAGGCATCAGCATCAAGCGCGATCTTGCAAACCTGCCCGACCACGTCTTTCAACGATTTGGGATCATGGGCAACGGTTAGATGATAACTCGGTACCTCTGAGAGACGTTCTTCAAACCGAAAGCCGGCGACCACGATGTCTTTGGTGTTTCCGATGGTTGCAAGAACGTCCGCAGTATTGTTTTCCGCCATGTCGCCTTCCAGCCCTTTTTATGATTCTTCGCGCGCACCAGCGCACTGCTCTTCGAGCCTGTTCAATGAATAATAGTCAAGCTCCGGAATGGCCTGCCCACGACCCCAGATCATGTCCGGGGCGGATGTGCCGAGGGAAGCGGGTCTGTGAGGCCATGATGCCAAATCCGTTCCAATGGGCATCGCATGCTCCCAATCAATGATCACCAACCCGCGGTTCGTGACAACAAAGTTTGACGATTTTATGTCCCCATGAATGAGACCTGCATCGTGAACGACCTGTAGTTTTTGCCGAAAATCCGAAAGCAGTTCCATCCATTCGGACAGCGGCACTTCGGTCAGCGTTGGCCCCGGCACATAGGACCGCGTGAGCGTCAAACCCTCAGCTGATCGGGCAAGGCTCACAAAGCGCGGTGCCACATCACCATCCAGCAGGCGCAAGGCGCGCGCCTCGTTTTCAAGAAGCGCCTCACCCGCTGCAGTAGTTGCCGTGGTGAAGACTTCACCACCCGGTCCAAACTTCCATTTGGACGCAAGTGCAGCACTCCCATTTTCTGTCTGGTCTGCGTGCAATCCTCGCACTCAGATCAGCAGGAGTTTGTCGCGCAGCGGGATCCAGCCACCCGCTTCGGATATCAGCCGAGGCACATCGTATTGGCCAAAGATGCGCGTGGCACCCCGACGTCGGAAGATCTCAAAGTACACAGCACTCGCCGGTCCATTGGGCTTTTGGGAGTTACCACCGAACCGCTTGCTGCCGCCAAGGCGCATCTCCACATTTGCGCGCCAATGCAACTCCATCGCAACGCGGTTGACTGCGCCGGTCATCGTGGCGGCAATGCCCACCTTCGCAAGCCCAGCGACAACATCTGAGGCGATGCCGACGGGGCCGACAGGAATTGCGGCGGTAACTAACTGCCCTCCTCGCACGCCAGCCTTCATGATCTTGCATTTCATGCAGACCTCCAGCCAATATTGGATCGTCCGGCTCTTGGGATAGCGCGCCGCAATCTCTCGCAGCATCTTAAGGTGCATCAATGTCGATCCGGTCGCATTAGAATGCTGCACAAGGCCGCCTACATCAACTGCAGTTGCGGTAGAGGCCAGCTTACCGGCTGTTCCAATACCTGCGCTACCGATCTTTTTGTAGGTCCGATGTTTCATATACTTTGAACTTCGCGGCGAAGCTGCGTTGTCAAACCCGTTCAACAGAAATTGTGGGTTGGGGGGCGCACTTGGATCGTAGCCATGCACTTCCTTACCGGAATCGTAGATCAACTTGGTGATCGCTAGCGCGACTGACAAAGCAGTGATGTCCAGCGCCTCACCGATTGATTCAGCAACCGCCCAGGTCAATGTCTCGCCGACATCGTACTTCTCTTCATTGCCAAGTGGCATTCGGTTTTCCAGTGTTCAAAAAGTGTCGTCTTGCGCCGATCATGTTTAGGTTCAGTAGCGGTTCACACACCAAGATTTGGGCGGCTATATCCCGTTGTTGTTAAAAGCAAAACGAAAAAGACCAAAACTACTCTGAAAAATGGTGCCCCCGCGCCCGGAGTTAGTCAAGAACAATTAGAGGATGAACTCAGAATGCCTTCGCACTTTTAGCTTACTTGGCGCCCATGATAATTGTTACTCCGGTACGATGTTCTGATAAGCCTGCGGCTTCTTCACTTTTCCTGCGCTAATGCAGCGTGCGAAACATCTGTATCTCGGGCTTTTTCGCCGTTGATAGAAACCACTGGACATATGGCCAAAAACTGAGGCGATTGGTGTTATCACCTTAATGTCCGCATATGTGAGCAGCTCAACGTCTAACATGAACCAAAACAAAGATCATTTACGCTCATAACAAAAAGTGAAGAGCTTGCGGAAAGCAGTTTTGGCGTTGCAGAAATCACTGGCCGCCTGCCGAACGATGCATAGTTATAGTGCAAGATCAGCCATCAACGCGTCTTTGTCATAGGTGGATTTATCGGCCGTTCGCTTAGTGCGTCCCTGCTCCATCACCGTAAATGTGTCCGCGATACGGTAGGCAAAATCGGCATTCTGTTCGACCAGGACAATCGCCATCTGTCCCTGATCGCGCAGTGTTTCCAGCGCATCGCCGATCTGCTGGATCACGTTGGGCTGAATGCCCTCCGTCGGCTCATCGAGCAGCAGCACCTTCGGTTGGGTGATCAATGCGCGGGCAATGGCCAGTTGCTGTTGTTGTCCGCCTGACAGGTCGCCACCGCGCCGCGATTGCATGTCGCGCAGAACCGGGAAGAGGTCGAAGACGTAATCCGTAATATGATGATCAGTCTTGGGCAGACAAGCAAAACCGGTTTCGAGGTTTTCAAGCACGCTCATCATCGGAAAGACTTCGCGGCCTTGCGGGACATAAGCGATGCCCGCGCGGGCGGCGTTATAGGCCGAGGACAGTGCCACCGGTGACCCGCCCACGTGCACCTCGCCTGCCGCAAACGGGTGTCGACCCGATATCGCCTTCAACAGGCTCGTCTTGCCGACGCCGTTATTGCCCATCACCGCAGTGATCTGCCCGACCGCAGCCGTGACCGACACATCAAACAGGATCTGGCTTTGCCCGTATTTCAGATCGATATGGCGGGCCTCAAGCATGGCCGCGCCCCAGATAGACGTCGATCACAGTCTGATTTGACGTCACATGGTCGAGGCTGCCCTCAGCAAGAACCGAACCCTCATGCAGCACGGTCACCTTGCAATCGAGGCGGCGAACGAATTCCATATCGTGCTCCACCACCACAACCGCCCGCGTCTTGGCCGCCTCTTTCAGGATATCGGTGGTCTTTTCGCGCTCTTCCGGCGTCATGCCTGCCGCTGGTTCATCGACCAGCATCAAGCGCGGTTCCTGCGCCAGCAACATGCCGATCTCCAACCATTGCTTTTGCCCATGGCTCAGCTCCCCTGCCACGCGGGTCAGGCTGTCGGACAGGCCGATCTGCGCGGCCACGGCCTCAATCCGTTCCGCGTTCCGTTTGGTTTTCTTGTGCATCAGCACGGTAAACGGCCCGCGCGGGTTTTTCAGCGCCATTGCGAGGTTCTGGCGCACCGCTTGCGCCTCAAACACAGTCGGTTTCTGGAATTTACGCCCGATCCCCTCCATCGCGATCTTGCTTTCCGACATGCCCAAAAGCGAGATGTTGCGATCCCCCCAGATTACCGTCCCCTCATCCGGCTTCGTCTTGCCGGTGACGATATCCATGAATGTCGTCTTGCCCGCGCCGTTGGGCCCGATAATCGCGCGCAGCTCGGTCGGGGCGAAGTTGATCGACAGGTTGTTGATCGCGCGAAACCCGTCAAACGAGACAGAGACGCCGGAAACCTCCAAAAGCATGCTCATGACGGCTTCCTGACGAGGTAGTCAAAAAGGCCGCCGATCCCTTTGGGAAAGAAGAGCGTGACGGCGACAAACGAAACGCCCAGCAGGACAAGCCACCAATCGGTCCATTGGATCGTGTAGAAACCAAGGTTGATATCGGGTGCTCCGCCGCCAGTGAACCAGCTGGAGAGAAGCGAGACAAAGGCCGCCCCAATCACCGCCCCGTAAAGCCGCCCGCGCCCGCCGATGGCGACCCAGACGGCAAGATAGATCGACGCGATGGGGGCAATTTCACCGGGATTGATGATGCCAGCCTGCGGGTAGTAAAGCGCGCCTGCGATCCCGGCGACCACAGCGGTGGTCGTGAAAACGAAGAGCTTGTAGCTCTCCACATGATAGCCCAAAAACCGCACCCGCGCCTCGTTATCGCGGATGCCTTTGATCACGCTGCCCATCTTGCCGGAGATGATCCAGGCAAAGAAGACATAGCCCGCGCCAAGTGCGATGGCGGAAGCGATAAAGAAGATGATCGAGATTGTGGCCTGAGAGACGTCCTCGTAGCCGGGGATGTTCTGCAGGCCCGACAGACCGTTATTGCCGCGCAGGCCGCTATCGTTCTGGAAGAGGTAGAGCGCCAGTGCCAGGGTCATCGCCTGTGTCAGGATCGACAGGTAAACACCTGTCACCCGGCTGCGGAAGGCGAGCCAACCGAAGACCAGCGCAAGCAGGCCCGGCACCAGCACGACGAAAAGAAGCTGCAGCGCGAGGCTATCGGCAAAGGCCCAGATCGCCGGGAACTCCGAACTACCGACGACGCCGAAAATCTGGTTGCCAATCGCATCCGAAATCTCTTGCGGCGTGGGCGGGATCGCCTGTGCTGCGAGGCTTTCCAGCACGATGATTTCCGTGCGCGCATACATCAGCCACATGCCAATCGCATAGCCGCCAATGCCGAAGAAGGCGAAATGCCCAAGGCTGAGGATACCGCAATAACCCCAGACAACGTCCATCGCGATGGCCACAAGGCAGAGGCACAGCGTCTTGCCCAGTGTCTTGACGAAGGAGGTGGAGATCAGGCCGATGCCTGTGGCTTCCGACAGGATGGTCACCGCAATGGTGAAGAGCGCGAGGAACGCAATGAACCACAGGACGGATGGGTTCTGCGCGAGGAATGACTTATGCATTTGCGCCGCCTTCGGCGTCGCCACGCTGAGGGGGCTTTGCCCCCTCAGACACCCCCAGAGTTTTTTGGCCAAGATGAAGATGGAACATGGGGTTAATCCGCTGCCGCCCGACCTTTGAGGGCGACAATGCCCTTGGGCCGGAACTGGATGAAGAGGATGATGAAGAGGATCATGTAGGTTTGCGCTGCGAGGGTGTTCGAGGGGTTCATCCACTCGATCCCCTTTTGCAGAAACCCGATGAGTGAGGCACCTGCGAGCGTGCCCCAGACATTGCCAACGCCACCAACGACGACTGTCATGAAGGATTGGACGATGTAATCTGCGCCCATCTCAGACGTGACTTTGGCATAAAGGCCAATCGCGACGCCTGCGATCCCGGCAATGCCGGAACCAAGGCCAAAGGTTAGCATGTTAATCCGATCCGGATTAATCCCCATCGAGGCGGCCATGCCCGGGTTCTGGGTGACGGCGCGTACCTCCAGCCCAAGCCGCGTGCGTTTGAGGACGAAAAGGATCAGGGCGAGAAACATCAGCGCCATCACGAAAATCGCGATGCGGATATAGCTGATGGCAATGACATCGTTGATGACCAGCGCTCCGTCGAGCCATTCAGGCGAGGTCAACGGGCGGGCTTGTGTGCCGAAGATATTCTTGGCCAATTGCTGCAAGGCGATTGAGATGCCAAAGGTGGCGAGCAAGGTTTCCAGCGGGCGGTGATAGAGATACCGGATCACCAGTCGTTCCATCGCCACACCCGCGCCAAAGGTAATCGCAAAGGCCAGCGGCAGGGCGATGACGATCGAAACCGTGTAATCGGGCACGAATTGCTGGACGACAAAACCGGTATAGGCGCCCATCATGATGAACTCGCCATGGGCCATGTTGATCACACCCATCACGCCAAAGGTGATGGCCAGCCCAATGGCGGCGAGAAAATAGATCGAAGCGAGCGAGAGGGCATCAAGGCCCAGATCGGCGGCTTGGCTAAAGCCGACGCGCGTTTCAATCGCGTCAAGGGCGGCGCGGGCGGCATCAGTTGCGGCCACGTCGGGTTCGCTGTAAGATGCGAAAAAGACATGGGCGGCGACAGCATCGATTTGCGCCTGCGGTTTCACCCGTTCCGGCACCAGACCATCGCGCGCAAGTGCATCATAGGCCAGCCCGCGTGCCGCGTCGGTATCGAGTGCGTGGATCGGTACACCGCCCACTTCGCCACCCGCGATATTGGCGATCAGGGCATCGCGGATATCGTCGTTTGAGACCAAGGGCGGGGCAAGGTTAGCAGCGACAAGCCGTGCGTAGGCATCGGCCTGCTTCAGGTCACCGCCAACCACCAGCACTTCAGCCACATTGGCATCTTCAGGGAGCGCTTCGGCGACCGCATCTTCCGTGGCGAGGATCCGGTTGAGCACGGCGCGGACATCGACGGAGAGGTCGGACGAGAGCGCGTCAATCGCGGCAACACGTTCCTCGCTTGTGTCGGCAAACAGGGCTGCAAGCATGCCCGCCAGACGGGTTTTGACCGCTTTCAGTGCAGCATCCGGCTCACCTTCGATGGAGGCTCGCAGCGGCTCAAGCTGGCTCACATCCATGCTGCGGGCAATGGCGTCCACCGCGGCCTGCCGTTTGGCGATATCGGGGTCGGAAAGCTGGAATTGAACCAGCGCGTCGCCAATCGCGCGACGCACACCGCCATTCGGGCGGGATTCGGTCAAGTCGTTCTCGGCGGCTTGCTCCTCGGCACCGGTATCGAGGTCCGCGATCGTGGCCGTATCGCCCTCGGCGATCACGCGGAAGAACAAGCCATCACTTTCGCGCTGCACAATCTCGCGGTCGCGCCAGGCCTCCAGAAACGGGACCACTTGCGGCAAACCACTGGCGATCAGGTCGTCCAGCACCACGCCCACGGACCGGCGGCCAGGTTTCAGAACCTCTTCTGCGTGGGTTTGCAGGATGTCCTGCACGCTTTGCGCCTGAACCATCACAGGCAGCGTCAACCACAGCGCAAGGGCCAGAAAAATCCGTCGGAACATGGGTCTCTTGAGCCGGTCTGTCAGGCGTTTCGATGCGGCACGCAACGCGCCCCGCACCGGTTTTCGTTTAGTAGTTCGAGGTCAGCTGCACGCAGGTCTCGGTCTCGGTGTTGTACATCCCGCAACCCAGTGTCTCCCAATCGGACTTCAGAACAGCCGATTCAGGCAGATAGTCGGTCCAGGCATCGCCGGGCACTTCCGCGGTCTGGCTGATGATGTCGAACTGACCATCGGCAGTGATTTCGCCGATCAGGACAGGCTTGGCGAGGTGATGGTTTGGCAGCATCACGGCGGTACCACCGGTCAGGTTCGGGAATTCCTGACCATACATGGCTTCACGCACCGCATCGACATCCGTCGTGCCCGCACCGGTCACCGCATTCACCCACATGTTAAAGCCGATGTAATGGGCCTCCATCGGGTCGTTGGTCACGCGCTCTTCACCCATCTTGGCTTTCCACGCTGCGACCCAAGCCTCATTGGCCTCCGATTCAGCGGATTGGAAGTAGTTCCATGCAGCCAAGTGACCGACAAGGTCGGATGTATCGAGACCCGAAAGCTCTTCCTCACCCACTGAGAAGGCGACAACGGGGATATCATCGGCTGAGATACCGGCAGCGGCGAGTTCCTTGTAGAAGCCGATATTGGCGTCACCATTGATGGTGGAAATCACACCAACCTGCTTGCCGTCAGCACCCAGCGCGACCACGTCAGCCACAATCGTCGCCCAATCGGAATGGCCGAAAGGCGTGTAGTTCACAAAGATGTCTTCGGCAGGGATGCCGTTATCCTGCAGGTAAGCCTCAAGAATGTTGTTCGTGGTGCGCGGATAGACGTAGTCGGTGCCCAGAAGCGCGAATTTCTCAACGCCCAGTTCCTCAAGGAAATAGTCGGTAGCCGGGATCGCCTGCTGGTTTGGCGCCGCACCGGTGTAGAACACGTTCTTGGAGCTTTCCTCGCCCTCATATTGCACGGGATAGAACAGAAGACCGTTCAGTTCCTCAATCACTGGCAGCACGGATTTACGCGACACGGATGTCCAGTTGCCGAAGATCACGTCCACCTCGTGCACGGTCAGCAATTCGCGCGCCTTTTCCGCAAAAAGCGGCCAGTCAGAGGCGGGGTCGACCACGACCGCCTCAATCTCACAATCCAGCAAGCCGCCTGCGGCGTTCTGCTCTTCAATCAAAAGCAGCATCGTGTCTTTCAGCGTGGTTTCAGAGATCGCCATCGTGCCCGACAGCGAATGCAGCACACCAACCTTGATCGGGTCAGCGCATTCGGCGGCAGCCATGGCCGTTGTGCCCAGAAGGGCTGTCAAAGCAAGAGCAGAAGTTTTAATCGTCATAGACTTAAGGTCCCCATTGTCGCTGCGGATTTCAAAAGAGGCGCCAGGCACCTTTTCAACGAAAAGCCAATCCCCGAAGGCAGGAACCGCAGCAGTGATGTTGTCGTCGCGCGGGTGTAGCGATCTGCCGGGATGCCATCCGCGCGGCTCGCCTTTTGGTGAGCAACTGCAAGTGACGTGAAACGCCTAAAATTGGCCAGAGATTTAAGCAGTTCGAGAAATGACCCCAGCATTCCGCTGAATTATTGGGCGAATGATGACGAAATGCTCATGCTTTAATCGCACGGCGGTTCCGTGAGAAGAACGAGGCATAGGGCAGGATTCTCGCTTGCCAAGCCGGGCGCGCGAGCCGTCACTCCACCACGCTGAGCTTCAACCGCATTTCGCGCAAGACAGGCAAAGCCGCCCGAATTTTGTCATTGCCGACCTTTTGAACCACTTCGGCAATGACCGGCGCAATCGCGGCAAGCGCTGCATCGCGGGCGGCCTGGCCGGACGGGCTGATCGCCACCATCTTACGCCGCGCGTCTTCCCAATCCGGGCGAATATGGACCCAGCCAGCCCATTCGAGCTTGTGCAACGTATTGGTCATCGCCCCGCGGGTCAGATGAAAGGTCTTGGCCAATTGCGCCGGTGACCGCTCGACGCCCGCATGCGCCAGATGGTTCAGCACGGAAAAGTGCGACAATTCCATACCCTTGGGTAGCACCCGCGCGACATTGGCGCGGGCCAGTTGGTCCACCATCAGGATTTCGCTGAAAAGCGAAACGGCAAGACTGTCAGAGGCGTCGGACATCAAGGGCCTTCAAATGGGCGATCGTGGCTCAGGGCCGCGATACGTTTTCGGCTTTGTGCCACTTCCGCGAGGGAAAGATCAACCAAACCCACGCCGGGCTTGGTGCACATGTCCAGCAAAACCTCACCCCAGGGCGAGATCGCCATGGAATGCCCATAAGTCGTGCGCGCTTTGCCTGATTGCGCCGCATGCGTCCCGGTCTGCGCGGCGGCCAGCACGTAAGACCCGGTCTCGATGGCGCGGGCGCGCAAAAGCGGCTCCCAATGGGCCGCACCCGTCACAGGCGAGAAAGCCGAGGGCACTAAAAGCACCTCCGCTCCAGCTTGCGCCAACGCGCGGTAGAGGTAGGCAAAGCGAATATCGTAGCAAATGCTCAGCCCGATCTTGGCAAAGGGTGTGTCGGCAACGACGGCCTGCGTGCCGGGGCGGTACCCCGCCGACTCACGGTACGTTTCGGTGTCTGACACGGTCACATCAAACATATGGATCTTGTCATAGCGGGCCACGATCTGCCCAGCGGCGTCAATCAGGAATGACCTGTTGGCAAAACGGCCATCGGGATCATCCGTTTTCAACGCGAGCGACCCAATCGACAGCCAGATACCATGGCGGATCGCCGCCTCGCGCAGCGCATGCAGGGTCGGATCGTCCGCCTCTTGCTGGAGCACGCGTACCTGATGCTTGCGGTTCTGCGAAACACAATTGGTCACCTCTGGCGTCAGGACAAAACCCGCACCTTTGCCCGCCGCCTCGGCAATCAGATCCAATGTCCGGGGCAGATTTGCCGCCGGATCATCGCCGACATTCAGTTGAAGCAGTGCGGCCTTCATGCAGCCAGCAATGCGTCCAGCTTGCCCGCACGCTCAAGCGCCATCAGATCATCGCAGCCACCCACATGGGTGCCGGCGATGAAGATCTGCGGCACGGTACTGCCGCCATTGGCACGCTGGATCATCTCGGCGCGGCGCTCCGGCTGGGCCGAGATATTGACCTCGGCAAAGCTCACATCTTTCGATTGCAGCAGGCGTTTTGCCATGAAGCAAAAGCCGCAAGTGGGTTTGGTGTAGATTTCAACATTGGCCATATTCGTGGTCCCGCACTGGATTTTCCCTTGATCTAGGCGTCTTTAACCACTCTTGCCAGTGTAACAATCGACACGTTTGCGGCACCGGCAGTGCGCGCAGCCTCGGCAGAGGCGGCAAGCGTTGCCCCAGACGTCATCACGTCGTCCACCAAGAGAACCGATTTACCCGCAATCTGGCCTTGCCGCTTGGGGTTCGGAATGATCGCGCCGGACAGCGTCTCAAATCGCGCATCCCTGCTGTGCCCTTCAAGCGGCGTGGTCTTTTTGGGCCGCAGCAACGCATCCGCACAGACCGGCCGCTCAAGCACGCGCCCCAGCATATGGCCCAGCAGTGCTGCCTGATTGTAGCGGCGGCGCGCCAGCCGTGCCCAATGCAACGGTACCGGCACCAGCACCGTATCACCCCGCAAAAGCGGTCGCGCCGCGTGGGTCATCCACATGGCCGCGGGTCGCGCAAGGTCGGTGCGGTCGCCGTGTTTCATGCGTAACACCAAACGCCGCCCGATGCCGGTATAGATCAGGGCCGCCCGGCCCCTGTCCCATGGCCGCGCAATGGTCATGCAATCATCGCATTGCACAACTTCGCCCGTATCCTCACCCGGCAAGGGCACGCCGCACGTGTCGCAGACCAATCCGCCGATAAACTTCGTCTCACGCCAGCACGCACCGCATAGTCCGAACTCAGCCTCGGTCGGTTCATCGCAAGCGACGCATTGCGCGGGGTAAATGGCCCGAATGACGCTTTGCAACCGCATGAAACCACCCTAAATGACGCGCATGAATATGCCGCAAATCACTGACCGCGCAGCGCTTCTGCGCAATCGGAGCCGTGCCGAACCTGATGCGCTTTTCCTGCAGGATCACGCGGCTGACGCGCTTCAGGAAAGACTGAACGAGGTTAACAGAACCTTTAAATCCATCGCGGTTGTCACTGGTTTCCCCGATTTCTGGCGCGCACGCTTTCCCGATGCCACGATTGTCGCAGATGATGAGATGCTGGACCTGCAGCCGCAAGCGCATGATCTGGTCCTGCACGCCATGTGTCTGCACTGGGCCAATGATCCCGTCGGCCAGCTTGTCCAATCCCGCCACGCGCTGAAACCTGACGGGCTGCTCTTATGCACCTTCCTTGGCGGCCAGACCCTGCACGAATTGCGTACATCACTGGCGGAGGCCGAGGCCGAGGTCACCGGCGGCCTCTCCCCCCGGATCGCGCCGATGGGCGAAATCCGCGACCTTGGCGGGCTGTTGCAACGGGCCGGTTTTGCGATGCCAGTCGCCGACAGCAACGCGCTCAATGTCAGCTATGCCAACGCGTTTCATTTGATGCATGACCTACGAAAAATGGGCGAAAACAACGCTTTGACCCAGCGGATCAAACACACCACACGCCGCGCGACCCTTATCAAAGCCTCACAAATCTACGCCGAGCATTTCCGCAACGCCGATAACCGCGTCGATGCAACGTTTGAGATCATCACACTCACAGGCTGGGCCCCATCGGACACACAACAGCAACCCCTGCGCCCCGGCAGCGCGCAGGCGCGACTGGCCGACGCATTGGGAACGATTGAGACGCCCTTAAATAGGTCCAATGATTGATCCCGCGCGTATCCCATTTAAATAACACGCCAAGCGCGCTACCTAAGAGGGCAATGAAAATGTTTGACGCACAAAGCCAAGCCGAAGAGCGCCCCGCCACATGCCCGGTGCATGCCAAGGCGGATCACCCGCCCGTCAAACCGGCCCGCGTTGGCATCCTATTGGCCAATCTCGGGACGCCAGATGCGACTGACTACTGGTCCATGCGGCGTTACCTGAACGAATTTCTGTCCGACAAGCGCGTCATCGATTACTCCGCTTGGATCTGGCAGCCGCTTTTGCAGCTTGTGATCCTGTCAAAACGGCCCTTTTCGTCGGGCGCCGCATACAAATCCATCTGGAATGAAGAGGCGGATGAAAGCCCGCTGATGACGATCACGAAACAGCAGACGGCGGCCATCAAAAAGCAGATGGTCGCCCGCTACGGCGACGACGTACGCGTCGATTTCTGCATGCGCTACGGCAACCCCTCAACCAAATCCAAGGTCCGCGAAATGGTCGAGGCGGGCTGCACCAAAATCCTGTTCTTCCCCCTCTACCCCCATTACGCTGGCGCCACATCAGCCACCGCCAATGACCAGTTCTTTCGCGCGTTGATGGAGGAAAAGTGGCAGCCCGTCGCCCGCGTGGTTGAGCCTTACTTCGCCGAACCCGCCTATATCGAAGCGCTCGCCCAATCCATCGAACGCGCCTATGCCGCAGCTGAAACCAAACCGGAAAAGCTGATCTGCAGCTATCACGGCGTCCCGGAACGCTACCTGCGCGAAGGCGACCCCTATCATTGCCAATGCCAGAAAACGACACGGCTTTTGAAAGAACGCTTGGGCTGGGACGACACGCAGATTGTCACCACCTTCCAGTCGCGTTTCGGCCCCGAAGAATGGTTGAAACCCTACACGGTCGAAGAGGTCGCGCGCCTGGCCGAGGAAGAGGGCGTCAAAAACATTGCCGTCTGCGCACCGGCCTTCTCTGCCGACTGCATCGAAACGCTCGAAGAGATCAACGAAGAGATCAAGGAAAGCTTTGAAGAGGCGGGCGGCGATCATTTCACCTACATTCCATGCCTCAACGACGACCCGGCCCATATCGATGCCCTGTCCGGTGTGATTGAGCGCAACCTCAAGGGCTGGCTTGGTTAGGGTCGGCGCCGTTGATCGTGAGCGTTTTGGCGATAGAGTGACCTGACAAGACGTGTTTGCCGGATGATAGGGCTTGCTCGCGCTCATCCGGGCTGACGATTGCCGAGGTCATGATGCGCAAATCCCTTTCCACTCTCGCCTTTGCCTTATTCACGGTTCTCTTTTTTAGCCCGCCGCTATTGGCGCAAACTGAGCAATGCTCAGCCTCATTGGCCGGGTTTGCGCGGGACGGATATCCTGACCAACTGGCTTTGGCGCTGGGAGATTGCAACGCCCATTGGGAAGGCACTTTACCGACAACAGGTGTCCCGGCGCGGGTGACCGCGGCAGCGGACGCGGCGGTACCGCCCGGTTTTCTGGATGCTGTCTTCACCGCTTTGCAGGAAACGGACAGCGCAACGTCGCTCTTGGCGGCGGGGCCGGTCGATCCGGGACGCGCGGTTGAGTTCATCGTCGCGGGGCCAAGCGCGGATGGCTCTGGCGCTTATGGTGAGACCCTATCACGGGGCGGCGTCTGCCACGTCGTCTTGCTGGAAACGTCATGGTCGGCAGCAGATTGGGCCGCCGAAATCGGGCCGACTGTGGCGCACGAATTCTTCCACTGCATTCAGGCGGCGATGGCGACCAATCTTTACCTGGCAAGCCCTGAATGGGCCATCGAAGGCTCTGCCACATGGTTTGAGCATCAGGTCTATTCCGGGGTGACCCACAGCTTTGTCGACCGGTTTGAAGACAACGTCGCGCGCATCCCGTTCAATGAGTTGGAAGACGAGGCCTGGGTACTATTCGCTTGGCTTGCGCAAAGCCGGGGGGTCGACGCCATTATCCCCTATCTGCAAGGTCTGCCGGACATCTCGGAAACCGTCGAAGGTGTCATTGATGCACTGACCCCGGCGCAATGGGTGGAATTCGCCATCACTTACACGGAACGCAACATCTTCACCCGCGACAGGCGGCGAGTTGCCCCAACGCGCAATGCCCCGGTCGAGGCCGCTGTCATCCCGCCTGAGACGGACAATGCCGATGTGCTGGCCCCGCGCGGGCGGGCGCAGATGATGCGGCATCATGTGACGCTAAGTTCGGGTGTCTGGGCCATCACCGGGCAGCCCGGCACCATCGCCTATTGGACCCAACTTGATGAAAGCGGCAATCCGACACGCGGTTGGCGCAACATGGCGGATGGGTTCGAGGTTGAGGTCCCTTGTCAGGATACGCACACCTTTGTTGTAATTGGGTTTTCCGACACCGATGACGATTATCAATATGGCGTGCAGTTCCGCGAAGAAACCTGTTCGCTCGCTTGCGGCGCGGTGCTGGGCGGCGTGGATCAATGCGTGGTCGGCCATTGGGAAGTGCTGGACGCTGCCGAGGATTTTCGCAGCTCACCCTTCATGAGCATGATGCGAGGCTTTGCGACCATGGGCGGCGGGTCGATTGATCAGGTCGATGTCCACACGGAAACCTACACATTCGCGGCGGACGGCACCTTTTCCAGCAATCGCCCCATGACGATGTCCGGGCGCGGCAATGACGGCGCGAATGAATTTGAGATCACGATGGATATCCGCGTCAACGAAGATCGCGGGCGCTGGGGTACGAATGGCCGTCGGATGTCGCTGTGTACCGAGCGCAATATCTGGGAGGCGACGATTACCGGCAGCGTGGGTGGCTCCGGCCCGGAAAGCCAGGAGGTCTCGACCGACGAGCCGGTCACGGACGAAGACCCGTTAGCCGCACGCTACACCTGCGAGGGGGACACGCTGACCATCCGGCCCGGCATCAGCATCTTTTTCAGCGATGATCCGATCAGGCTTAACCGTCTTTCATCGCGCTGAGGCGAAAACCTCCCCGCGAATTTCACGCTTAGGGCGCATCAGAATCACTTTGGCAAGCGGCGGAAACGCGCCTGAAAGGATCACCCGTCAGTTGCGCCTAGGCTCAGCCGTCCCGCAAAGGTTACCCAAAGTCATGCCCTCACAAGCATCTGATTTAAATGTAAAAATCACGCTCGTTGCATTGCATTAATCTAAAAACCCACAACTTTTCCAATGGAAGCCGCAAACAAACCATATTTCAGAACGAAATTTTCTTAGCTTGTTTTTGTGTTGGGACCGCATTTTTAGGCGGAGTTTGGTGAAACATGGCGACCGCGACAAAGCAGAAAGGCACGGATACTCCTTCGGAGCAAAGCGAAGCGCTTCCGAACGGTACGACTCTGCTCGGCGATCAGTTCACCATCACGCGACCACTCAGCAATGGCGGCTTTGGCATCACTTACCTCGCCCAGGATAATTACCTGGAGCGGAGCGTTGTGATCAAGGAATGCTTCCCCGAAGTCTTTTGCCGCCGTAATGGAAACCGCGTCTTCGTTCGGTCGCATTCGAACCACGAAAAATACCGCGCTATTGTCGAGATGTTCATGCGCGAGGCGCGCAGCATCGCCAAGATGCGCCACCCGAACATTGTTGGCGTCCATCGCATCTTTGAAGACAATGAAACCGCCTATCTAGTGCTTGATCGGATCGATGGCCGCGATCTGCTCGACATCATCAAGGACAAATCGCAGACGCTTTCGCCAGCGCAGGTGAAGGCCACGCTGATCAAGGTGCTCGACGCGGTCGATCTGGTTCATCAGAACGACCTACTGCACCGCGATATCGCGCCGGACAATATCTTGCTCGACAAGTGGGGCAGCCCGGTTCTGATCGACTTTGGCGCTGCCCGCGAAGAGGCGAGCCGCGAGACGCGCGCGCTCTCGGCGGTTCTGGTTGTCAAAGACGGGTACTCGCCGCAGGAATTTTACTTTGCCGGTGGCAAACAATCACCCAGCAGTGACCTTTATGCGCTCGGTGCCACATTCTATCACCTGATCACCGGGTCTGCCCCGCCCAACAGCCAAACCCGCATGGCTGAATTTGCAGGCAACAACCCTGACCCATGCGTGCCACTAGCGGGACGTTTTGATGAATATGAACCCGAATTCCTCGCGGCAATCGACAAGGCGATGCGCATCCTGCCTAAGGACCGCATACAGACGGCCCGCGAATGGTCGGCGCTGATCTCAACTGAAAAGCCACTCACGCTCTCAAAACCGATCCAGCAGCCCAAGGACAACAAGCTGGAAAAGACGCTGACACGATTGGTCAGCGAAACGAACGAATTCGTGCGCAATTCGCAGCCGCGTGAAGGAAAGACGCTGACAAGCCAGCCAGTCACGAGCCAGCCCCGTGTCACAGCGCCAAAATGGGTTGAGGAGTTCAACGCCGAAACCTCAACCATCGAAACCAAAAAGAACCGGCGCGAGCGGCCGAAGAGTGTTGAGCCTGAGGCGACCACACCAAGCAAGCCACGCGCGCCAAAACAGATGCCTGTCATTGTGCCGGAGCCCATCCAGCAGCGTTCGCGCATTCGGTCCTTTATCTCGGACCGGATCTTTCGGCGCGGTATGAACTAGCCGCACGAAGTCATTTCAAACAACAAGGGCGCCCCGTGGCGCCCTGTTTTTTTTCACTACTATTTTGCGGACCTCAGATAAGGAGCACCTGCGTTCCGACCTGCGAGAAGTTGTAGAGTTCTGCAATCTGCTCATTGTAAAGACCGATGCAGCCATTCGATGACCGGCGGCCAATCTTGCGCGTATCATGTGTGCCGTGAATGCGGTAGTAGCGCCAGGTCAGGTGCAGCGCATGCGTGCCCAGCGGATTGTCCGGGCCAGGACCGATAAAGTCAGGCCATTCTGGGTTGCGCAGCTTCATCGCCGGGGTCGGTGCCCAACTTGGCCCTTCGACCTTGCGCGTGATCGACGTCCGACCCGTCCGTGTCAGATCCTCGGTCAAGGGCACGCTGGTTGGATAAAGCTTGTAGATCGACTCATCCTCTGACCAGTAATGCAGCGCACGCGACTGGATATCGACAAGGATCGCCCCATTGTCGAGGTTGTCAAAGTAAGGCCGCCAGTCGAGCGAGCGAAAGCTCGAAATATTGCGCTGGACCCCTTGCGAGATATCGCTTTCCATTTCGGTTGTGCCCGCCGTCTGGGCGGCGGCGCCTGTCCCGATCATCGCGGCAGACCCGGCCAGAAAACCGCGGCGCGACAGTGCATTCTTCATGGCATGCTCCGATTTTTGAGTCAGAAAATCTTTCAAGGCCGAAAATTAATGTGTCTGGTATGTCACCGCAATTCAAAGAAATGTCATACGGGCTGATGGGCGTAAACATGTGTGTTTGAAGTGTCAGTGCAATGTCGATAAGGAACGACAAACGCGAAATGAGGCGAATGAAGGCATGGATCGACGCAAGTTTCTGATGGGAGCGGCTCTGATGAGTCTGGCGGCCTGCGGTGGCGCACCCAGCCGTCCGCTTGGGCCTGACGGCCTGCCGTTGCCTTCTGTCTATCGCATCCGCCCGCAGGATGAGGCCGCCGTCCAATTTCGCATGCTCGACAGCGTGAATGCCGTGCGTGCCCGGGCAGGTGTGCCACCTGTTCAGCTTGACGCACGTCTGAACGCTGCCGCAGCGACCCATTCGCGCGATATGTCGGTGCAGAACCGCCCGTGGCTGTTTGGCTCTGACGCGTCGAGCCCGCTCGACCGTGCCCGCCGCGCCGGTTTCCCCGGACGGCTTTTGGGCGAGAACATCTCTGAATCCTATGAGACCGAACTGCAGACGCTCGCGGCTTGGATGAACCAGCCCGACACCCGCGCGGTCATTGTTGACCCGGATGCGCGGTTCATGGGCTTTGCCTGGTTTCAGGAACCGGCAGGTAAGCTTTGGTGGACGTTGAACATGGGCAGTGATCCGACGGTCACGCAGCCCATCCCCAGCACGATCTCTTAGGCGTAGATGAAGATTTTCGTGTCGTTCTCGACCATCGCGTAAATCTCGTCCATCTCGTGGTTCTTCACGGCGATGCAGCCCCAGGTCCAATCGGGCGTGCCTAGCCAGGCCTCTGGCGTGCCGTGAATGAAGATATCGCCGCCCGGATCAAGCCCCTTGGACCGCGCGTAGGCCACATCGCTGGCATTGGGATAGGAGATTCCCAAAGAAAGATGAAAGCGGCTGTTCGGATTACGCCGATCAATACGATAGGCACCTTCCGGAGTGCGTCCATCACCTTCGTGAACCTTATGGCCTACGGGTGCGAAGCCTAGATCAAAGCTGTACTGCTTCAAAAGCGCGTTCTGATGCAGAAGCTGCATCGTCCGCTGCCCCTTAAACACCTGAATGCGTGTCACTTGTGGTCCGGTATATTGCTGTACCGCCGCACCGCATCCGGCCAGGCCCAAGGCGGCCCCAACCATCATCGATCGTCTTGAAATCATTACACTGCCTACTGTCCCGGTCTGCGCCGTTTTTTTCACTATGGCAGGAAATTGTGGCTAAAGGGAGGAAAAGAAAGCCTGAAAAGCTCATTTCCTTGTGAAAGGTGCCACGATTTCCACATGCGGGGACCAGCGGAACTGATCGACGACCTGCAGCCAGGGCATTTTGAAGCCCGCGTCGATCAGCGTCGCGGCATCCCGCGCGAAGGTGACAGGGTTGCAGGAGACCATTGCGATTGTCTTAAGATCCGATATGGCGAGGGTCGCGATCTGTGCGCTTGCGCCCGCACGCGGGGGGTCGATGACAGCGGCGTCGAAGGGGCGGAACTCATCGGGCTCCAACGGGCGACGGAAGAGGTCCCGCGTTTCCGTCGTGACTTTGTGCAGTTCATGGCCTTCGCGCCAGCCACGGTCGAGTGCGGTCAGCATTGATGCTTCGCCTTCGACCGCGTGGACCTCGGCTCGCTTGGCCAGTGGCAGGGAGAAGGTCCCGCAGCCTGCAAAGAGGTCGATGATCCGGCGGGCATCCGTCGTGATCTCATCGACCGCGTGCCACAGGGCATCCTGCCCGTGCTGCGTGGCTTGCAGGAACGCGCCGGGTGGCGGTGTGACCGCCGTTCCGCCAAAATCCTGCGCGGGTGGGTTCAGCGTGACCACCGGTTCGTCGTTCCAGACAAGGCGTGAGAGCGCGTATTGGTTGGCGAGTGCGGCAAGCTCGATCCGCAATTGCGGGGTCAGGTCCTTGTCGGTGGTCACCAGCACGTCTGCCCCAACTTCGGTTTCGGTCACCGTCAGATCAATCTCGCCCTTGCGCGAAGCGGCCAGAAGCGTCAGCGCCTCAAGCGCGGGTAAAGTCTGGATCAGGGTAGGGGCGACAAGCTGGCAATCGGGCACAGCGATGACCATGTCGGACGCCTTGGCATGAAAGCCCACAAGCGCGCCCTTTTTGGTGCGCCGACCTGAGAATTTCGCCCGCCTGCGGGATTGTGCAGGCGAGGTAGCGATGGGGCGAAAGGCCACGTCGATCCCGCGCGCCTGCAGGGCCTTTTGCACGATCTCTTGCTTCCAGTCCGCGACAAAGCTGTCGCTGGCATATTGCATCGCGCAACCGCCGCAGGATTTAAAATGCTGACAGGGGGCGGCGACTCGGTCGGCGGAGGGCGTGATGATGCGGACGGTGCCATTTGCCGCGACCTCAACCACCTCTCCCGGTAGGGCTCGCGGCACCAATTGCCCATCCGTGGCCCGGCCCAGCCCCGCATGAGTGACACTTTCGATAGTCAGCATTTACTCCGCCGCGGCCTTGACGTTGATGAACCCGCCCGATTGCCGGTTCCAGTAGCGCGCATAAAGCCCACCTTTGGCCAGCAGTTCGTCATGCGTGCCTTCCTCAACAATCCGGCCCGCATCCAGCACCACGATCCGGTCCATCCGCGCGAGGGTCGACAGGCGGTGGGCGATGGCAATCACTGTCTTGCCTTGCATCACTTGTTCTAGCGCTTGCTGGATGGAGGCCTCCACCTCGGAATCAAGCGCACTCGTCGCCTCATCCAACACCAAAATCGGCGCATCCTTGAGGATCGCACGGGCGATGGCGATCCGCTGCCGTTGCCCACCGGACAGTTTCACACCACGTTCACCCAGATGTGCGTCATAGCCGGTCCGCCCATTGTGATCTTTCAGACCAGCGATGAACTCATGAGCTTCGGCCTGCTGGGCCGCCGCCTCAATCGCGGCCTGATCGGCGTCTGGATTGCCGTAGCGGATGTTGTCGAACGCCGAGCGATTGAACATCGCCGTTTCCTGCGTGACCATGGAAATCTGGCGGCGCAGGCTTTCCTGCGTGACGGCGCGGACGTCTTGGCCGTCCACCTCAACAGCACCTTCTTCAGTGTCGTAAAGTCGCAGAAGGAGCGCCACCAAGGTGGACTTGCCCGCGCCTGACGCCCCAACCAGCCCCAGCTTTTCACCTGGTTTCACATCAAGCGTCACATCATGCAGCCCACCGGGGCCACCGCCATAACTGAAGCTGACATTGCGCAGGGCGATGGCACCCTGATCGGCGATCAGCGGCTTGGCATCTTCCGCGTCTACCAGACCATGGGCCGGGCTGAGGGTGTTCATCGCATCCTCAATCTCACCCACATTCGAATACATGCCCATCAGTGTGAAACTGACCCAGCCCGTCATCTGTGCAAGACGCAGTGAAATCGCCCCGGCAGCGGCGATATCGCCCGGCGTGGCGGAGCCAGTCGTCCAGAAATACAGCGTCGACCCCACAAGCAGCACCGGCAGGATACCACCCAATGCCATCATCGAAAACCGAAAGGCCGACGCCATCCAACCCCAGTTGACGGCCGCGGTCCAATAGCTTTGCATCGCATCGATGGCGGCGCGATCCTCATGATCGTCGTGGGCGAAAAGCTTGACGGTCTTGATGTTTGTGACCGTGTCCACGACCTGACCCGTCACCATCGCGCGCTTCGCCGCGCGTTCCTTGGACCGGGCACGCACAAGCGGCATGAAATACCGCAGGATCAACACATAGGCCGTCACCCAAAGCGCCAGCAGCAGCGATGCCCGCAGATCAATCGTAAGCAGGAGCAGGACCGAGGCCACGACAGAAGCCAGCGCAAAGGCAACCGTGTGGATCATATCCACCGTCAGTTCGGTCATGGCACGGGCCGCTTGCATCTGCTTTTGCGCGATACGGCCCGCAAAGTCGTTGTCAAAGAACGTGACTGCCTGGCCCATCGTGTGCCGATGCAACCGCGACAGGGTCAGGTTGTTCAGTGCGGGTGCCATCGCCACCGATTGCATCACGCCAGAGACGCCAAAAACCACAGGGCGCAGGAAGATAAAGAACCCCAGAGCGCCCAAAAGCAGCCAGGTGTTGGCAGAGAAGTAGCCCTCCGCTGATGAGTCCAAAGCCGCATCGATCACCATGCCGAGAATGATCGCCGTCATCACCTCAAGCACGCCAGCAAGGCAAGAGGCGAGGCCTGCCAGACCCACGACGCGAAAGCTGCCTGACATGGCCCAGCGCAGAAAGGCGAGCAGGGTGTTGGGCGGCGGCTCAGCCGCTCGCGCGAACGGATCGATCCAGGTTTCGGGCTTCATTCGGCTGCACCAAGGTCCTGGCCCAGAAAACCACCCGATTGCCGCGCCCAGAACCGCGCATATTGCCCATTCGCCGCCAACAGCGCCTGATGCGCGCCTTCTTCGACAATGCGCCCCTGATCCATGACGATAATCCGATCCATTTGCGCAATCGTGGACAGCCGATGGGCGATGGCGATAACGGTCTTGCCCGCCATCATACCATAAAGCGTCCGCTGGATTGCCGCTTCGACCTCACTATCTAGGGCGCTGGTCGCTTCGTCCAACAACAGGATCGGCGCGTCTTTCAGCATCACCCGCGCAAGCGCGATCCGCTGGCGTTGGCCGCCGGAGAGTTTCACGCCGCGTTCACCGACCTTTGCGTCATAGCCTTTGTTCTTTTCGCTGTCCTCAAGGCCCAGGATAAAGTCATGCGCCTCGGCCTTCTTGGCCGCGGTGATCATGTCATCCTCGCTCGCCTCCGGATTGCCGTAGATGATGTTGTCACGCACGGACCGGTGCAACAGCGCACTGTCCTGCTGCACCATCCCGATATTGCGGCGCAGGCTGTCCTGGCTCACATCCGCGATGCTTTGGCCATCGATTGCAATCGTGCCCTTCTCAGCATCGTAAAACCGCAGCAAGAGCTTCACGAGCGTCGACTTCCCCGCGCCCGACTGCCCGACCAACCCGACCTTTTCACCGGGCCGGATTGTCAGGTTGATATTGTCAAGCCCGCCAGCCTCTTTCCCGTAGTGGTGAGAAAGGGCGCTTATCTGGATCTCACCAGCCTCGACCCCCAGCGCATTTGATGTCTGGTCAAGCAGTTTGATCGGCTGCGCAATCGTCTGCATGCCCTCAGACACGACGCCGAGCTCGCGGAAGAAATTGCTCGTGGCCCACATGATCCAACCGGACATCGCGTTGAGGCGCAGCGCGAGTGTGGTGGCCACCGCCACAACACCGACCGTCGCGGTACCGAGGCCCCAAAGCCACATGGACCAGCCGACAACACCCACGATCAACAGGCCGTTCAGGACCATCAATCCCACATCCATGATCGTATAAAGCCGCATCTCGGCCTGGAACGTCTTGCGGCTCGTCTCCATGGCGTCCTTGGCATAGGCGATTTCGCGGTCGTGATGGGCGAACATCTTGACCGAATGAATGTTGGTGTAGCTATCGACAATCCGGCCCGTGACCTTGCTGCGCGCGTCAGATGCGGCCTCGGATGCCGGGCCAATGCGCTTGACCACCCAGCGCAGCAGCAAAAGATACGGGATCAGCCACAACAGAAGCGGGATGATCAGCCGCGGATCGGCCTGCCCGAGCAGCACTGCGGCGGCGACCACATAGGCCGCAGCAAAGGTGAGCGCGTCGAAGAGCTGGAACATCACCTCACCAGCAGAGGACGGCGTCTGCATGATCCGATTGGCGATGCGGCCTGCGAAATCATCCTCAAACCAGCCGACCGACTGGCGCAGCACGTGCCTATGCGCCCGCCAGCGCACGAGCGTCGTAAAGTTCGGCAGGATCGTCTGGTGCAACAGCATCACTTGCGCGATATGCAGGATCGGGCGCAGGGTCAGGATGAAAAGTGCGACGAGAATGAACTCCACCCCGTGCCGCGTCCAGACCTCGGCTGGCGGTCCGCTTGAGAGTGTATCAACCAGCCGCCCGACATAACCCAACAGCCAGATTTCCACTGCCGCAATGACCATGGAGCCAAGCGCGGTGACAATCAAAACACCTTTGAACGGCTCTGCGTAGTTCCGCAGAAACGGGTAGAGCCGCTTGGGCGGCGTGTCGGTCTCCTGATACGCGGTATAGGGATCGACCAGGCCTTCGAAGAATCGAAACATTGGTCTGCCTTATCGGGTTATAAGGCTCACATAACAGGGATTGACCTAAAGGAAAACCAGAAGGGAAAACACGCCCAAGGCGAGCGCCATGACGCGCATGAAGACACGCCAGGCGCGGGGATTGGTCAGCAGATATGACAGGAGCGCGCCTGCCGTCGTCCAGAACAGACAGACCCCTAGATTCAGGCCTGAAAATGTCGCCGCGAGTGTCGTAGCCTGACCCGAAGGCGGGAGTGCGGGCACGTAGGCCATCGCGCTCAGGGCCACCGCCCAGACCTTGGGATTGACCCACTGAAAGAGCACCGCCTCGATGAATGTGAACGGTCTGTCCCGCTCTTTCGACGTGGCCGGATCAGCCCGCCATAGATTAAAGGCCATCCAAAGTATCCAGGCCGCCGCCGCGATCTTGAGGACCAGCGTGAGCGTAGGTTGTACCTGCAAAAGCGCCCCGATGCCAAAGCCGGTGACACCCGCCGTGATCCCCACACCAACGGCCACGCCCAGAATGTGGGGCAAGGTTCTGCGGAAGCCGAACCGCGCGCCCGATGTGGTCAGCAGGATCACATTCGGCCCCGGCGAGAACAGCCCGAAGAACACAAAACCGATCAGGGGCAGGAATTCAGTCAAGCAGATCGGCCTTGGTCAAAGTGAAGCCCGACGCGATCCAGCGCGCCTCCGCCGCCTTCAGTGCCTTGCCCAAGGCGGGACCCTGAAGCGCGGGCATCAGATCGGCGGCGGTCAGGGGGAAAGTCTGGGCGGCAGCCCGTCGCACCGATTGCGCATCTTCAGCGGCGATCTCGTGACCAAGTGAAGCGGCGTTGATGGCCAGCCGGTCCATCCCGATATCAGCGCCAAAGCGATAGGCGGCTTCAGCGGGCGACATCTCGGCCCGGACCTGTTCGAGATATCGCCACTGTTCCTTCGACAAACGCAAATGCGTTTCAGGTTCACCTCCCAGTAGCGCAAGGCGGCGCATTGGCTTGGGCGACAGCCTTGCCTGTTCCTCAACATGCACCAGCACCGCGAGTGTCGTTGCGTCAGCACCGGGAAGTATCTGCACAAGCGCCCCGGTTGCCGCCATCGATGCCATCGCAAGCGCCGGGTTAGGTGCCGCGAGCAATTTCAACATTTCGCTCGTCACACGCTCCACCGACAGCTGGCGCAACCCGTCGATATTGGCCGCACATGCGGCGAGGCCATCGGGGTCTGGACCGTTATGGCCATACCACGCATGAAACCGAAAGAACCGCAGGATGCGCAGGTAATCCTCTTTGATCCGCTGATCCGCATCCTCGATAAACCGCACGCGCCGCGCGAGTAGGTCTGGAAGACCGCCGAGCGGGTCGGCTACCACGCCATCAGGCCCAGCATAAAGTGCGTTCATCGTGAAATCTCGTCGCCGCGCGTCGTCTTTCATATTGTCAGCGAAAGCGACCGTGGCGCGCCTGCCGTCAGTGGCGACATCCCGGCGAAAGGTGGTGATCTCAAACGGGATGTGATCCACCAAAACGGTGACCGTGCCATGTTCGATGCCTGTGGGGATGACCTTCAGCGTTGCCTTTTTGGCCAATGCGGTCACCTCAACCGGCAAGGCATCTGTCGACAGGTCCAGATCGGCGACCGGCTCACCCAACAGCGCATTGCGTACGCAACCACCCACAAACCACGCCTGATGCCCCGCATCCGTCAACAGGCGGCATATCTTTTGCGATGAGTCCTGCGTAATCCAGTCGGCCATGATCCGGGTCATAACAACCGATCCGCAAGCGCTCGCAAGATGCGGGCGGTCGCGCCCCAGACATAATAGGGGCCGTAAGGCACGGTATAATAGTGCCGCTTGCGCCCTTGCCAGCGCCGTCCTTCGACGCGGAACATTGCAGGCTGCGCGAGATGGGCGAGCGGGATCTCGAAAACCTCACTGACTTCGCCAGCTTCCGGGACCGGGTCGAAAGCGCCCTCCAGCAGTGCAAGCACCGGCGTGACCTGATAGCCTGTTACCGTCTGATGCGGCGGCAGCGTGCCCAGCACCCGTGGGCGGTCGCGGTGCAGTCCGATCTCCTCCTCTGCCTCGCGTAAGGCGGCATCAGTGACGGTCGCATCATCAGGGTCCTGCTTGCCGCCGGGAAAGGCGATCTGGCCCGGATGATGCTTCAACCGAGCCGAACGTTTGGTCAGGATAACCGTCTCGCGTTCTGCCCGCACAGCCACAAGAACACCCGCAGACGTCAGATCCCAATCGGGGACTTTTACATCATGGTTCAGGTCAAAGTCCGAGGACGCATCACCCGTTTTGGACAATGCGTCGCGCAGACGTTCTTCAAGATTAGGCACTGGCGTCCTTGGCCTCAAACCCCAACGTGTCAGGGTCAAACGCGTAATGCGCACCGCAGAACTGGCAATCTGCGGTCACGGTGCCCTCTTCGGTGGTCATCGTGGCGATGTCCTTGGCCGAATAGATCGACAGGCTCTGCCGGACCTTGTCTGCCGAACAGGAACAGCCGAACTTCACTGGCTGGGCGTCAAAGACACGCGGCGCCTCCTCATGAAACAGCCGCACGAGCAGGTCCGTCGGCGCCACGGCGGGGCCGATCAACTCAATCTCTTCAACCGTGTCGAGCAGCGTATTCGCACGCACCCAATTTTCACCCTCGTCATCGTTCAGGATATCAACCGCCTCCAGCAACCCATCCTGACCCGACCCGCCTTCGCCGCTCACATGGGGCGAGGCTTTGGGCATATGCTGCAACATCACGCCACCGGCGCGCCAATGGGTGCCCTGGCCGGGCAGTTGCGACTGGCCATAGGTCAGCTGGAACCGCGTCGGCAATTGCTCGGACTGCGCGAAATAGGTCTGTGCGCAGGCCGACAATGACCCGCCCGCAATCGGCGTGATCCCCTGATAGGGCGTCATCCCCTGACCCTGGTCGATCAGAATGGCGAAGTAACCTTGGCCGATCTGGCTAAACGGATCAGCGGCCTCATCCAGTTTTTCGGCATCATACGACGCATAGGCACGGATGCGCGCAGGCTGGCCGTCTTCTTTGGGGCCGTAATAGTCGGTCGCAATCAGGCGCACCGCACCTGACCCGCGCACCTGCAAGGACAGCTTCCAGCGCAGCTTGACCGTCTGCCCGATCAGTGCTGTCAGCAACGCCATCTCGGCCACCAGCCCTTCAATCAGGGGCGGGTAGTCGTGCTGCGACAGCACCTGTTCCAGCACCCCATCAAGACGCGCCACCCGACCGCGAATGTCGGATGCGTCAAGTTGAAACGGCAGGACGGTATCGTCCCAGGCGATTTGCTGGCCGAGGCTCATAGGCTTTCCTTACATGTCAGGAGTTGGCATACCGCGCCTATATAGGCGGGGCAAGGCAGCCTCCAAGAGGGTGAGCTATGATCAGACGGTATGGCGATGCGCCGCGAAACGGGAAGCGATATGTCCAGCGGCCCGGTGTTTACGCGGTTCTGCCGCGAGACGGGAAGCTGCTTTTGACCTACCAGGGCGCGCCACATGATGAGATCCAGCTACCGGGTGGCGGCGTTGATCCGGGGGAAAGCCCGATCCGTGCCCTGCACCGGGAGGTGTTCGAAGAAACGGGCTGGCGCATTAGCCACCCGCGCCGGATCGGGGCGTTTCGGCGGTTCACCTATATGCCGGAATACGGGATTTACGCGGACAAGCTGTGCCACATCTATCTCGCCCATCCGGTCCGCCCTTTGGGGCCACCGACCGAGCCGGACCATATCCCGCTTTGGCTGGATGCCGAGGATGCGGCAGGCATGGTTTACAACATGGGCGATGCGTCGTTTATCCGGCAGCTCATGAGGCGTTAGCGCCCGCGCCGCCAGACAAAGCCGCCGCTTGCCTTGCTGCGGCGCGCCCTTGCATTGCTGACAAGATAGACTGTCACAAAGACCGCCGACGAAAACGGTGTTTTCAATAGCCGCAGCATATTGCCGAAGCTCTTGTTGAACTCGCTGTCATTGTCTTCCAGTTCCGGAAATGCCTCGGCCAGTTCCACATTCCCCTCGCGCCAGCGGTGGCGGACATGGACGAGGTTTGCGAAACCCTCAGGCAGGGGCCAATCATAAGTCGCGTTGGTTTTGAGCCGTTCATGCGGTTTGAACTGCAGCCGGACAAAGCGGTCATCGCCGTATATTTTTGGAAATTCGGCCCAACGGGCACGGCCCAAGCCATTCACGGCATAAAGCCCGATCCCCGGCACCCCGTCGCGCACAAAGGGCAGGCTGGTCCAGACCTTGGCATAGGCGCGGCTGATGATGCTTTTGGACCGTGGAACGCGGACCGCGCCGCTGGCATAGACGGGTTTGTCGGCAGCGAGCAGGTCCGAGAGTTCTGTCAGAACACGCGGGCTAATCACGATATCCGCGTCCAGATACACCCGCGTGGCGTGGCGCGCGACCGCGTCACCTTCATTCAACGCGTTCATCTTGTTCCCAACGGGAATATCCAGCACCAGCAAGTCAAAGCCTGCCTCTTTCAGTGCGACTTCCTTCGCTTGGGCGAGACTCACCGTCTGGTCCGTGCAGCCGTTGGCGGCGACAATGACCTGGATGCCATGGCCATCCGGCAGGTCAGTTTGCGCGACAATCGCGTCAAGACAGTTCTGAATGCAGCTTTCCTCGTTGTTACTCGGAACAATGACACTCAGCACCGGTTTGATCCTTTATCGCGACCTTCCTTTTGCATATGCCGCCCCCGGCGCTGTCATGCAAGAATGACAGAAACAGAATGCGCTACGCCTGAGTGATTCATATCAGGGAAAACGGCGCAAGGATTTGCGCACATTTCCACCGAAGCAGAGCGTGACAAAACGCACAGATTACACCTTATTTTCAAGACTCCATAGCAAGGCGCAACCATAACGTGCGCGAATACCGTCAAAGATCCAAACACCTTCACCTGACGCTACGGAAAGGTATGGACAGCCTTAATTGCCATATGTCAGCATGCCGAATACTTCATCGTTTTATGGTTTCTCGTTTGTTTGTTGCATTGCCAAAACAAGAGTATGATTTTTCGTCTGCGGGGAGCGGTCAATGACACGCCCGCCTGTTTACGTGACGCGCCCATCAATCCCACCTTTGTCTGATCTGATGCCGCTGCTGGAGCAGATCTGGGATACGCGCATGCTCACCAATTTCGGTCCATTGCTCCGAAGATTTGAGAGCGCTTTGGCGGATCATTTAGGAGTGGATCATGTAGCACTTGTCGCGAATGCGACGCTCGGCACGGTTCTCGCGATGCAGCAGGCTGGCATCACTTCCGGCGAGGTGATCACCACGCCGTTTTCCTTTGTGGCCACCGCCCATGCGATCCGCATCGCAGGGGCTGAACCGGTCTTTGCGGACATCGATCCTGTGACGCTAAACCTCCACCCCGCCCAGGTCGAAAAGATGATCACGCCGCAGACCCGCGCGATCCTGCCGGTCCATACCTTTGGCATTCCCTGCGATGTTGATGGCCTTGCAGATGTTGCCCAACGCCACGGGCTGAAGCTGATTTATGATGCGGCGCATGCCTTTGGTGTGTGCCGCAATGGGCAATCGATCCTGCGCCATGGCGATATGTCGGTGCTCAGTTTCCACGCCACCAAGGTGTTTAACACATTTGAAGGTGGTGCCGTCATCGTACCCGACCACGAAACGAAATGTGCCATCGACCGGCTGGCCAATTTCGGTTTTGCCGATGCACAGACGGTTGAGGCGATTGGAACAAATGCGAAGATGCACGAACTCAGCGCGGCTGTTGGCCTCGCGCAGCTTTGCGGGATTGATGCTGTCCTGGCCGAGCGCGCGAAGGTTGCACAACGCTATCATGATGCGCTGAAAGACGTGCCAGACCTGTACTGCGTCAGCCCCACAGGTGTGGAGGGGCATAACCACTACGCCTTCCCGATCCTCTTGCGCCCGGGTTATCAGACGGACCGCGACACACTTCTGGCGCGGCTAGAGGCGGAAAACATCTTTGCCCGTCGCTATTTCTACCCGCTCATCTCGGATCTTGACCCTTACAACACGCTCCCCTCGGCCGCACCCGAGGGTCTGCCAGTCGCCCGCGCGGTCGCAGAACAGATCCTTTGCCTGCCGCTTTATGCTGACCTTGATCCGGCAACACAGGACAGGATCATTGATCTGGTCAAGGGACGATGACACTGAACTGGCCGATGGTAGAGCGGCTTGGCCGCAGGCTGCTAGGACAGCGCCCTGGTCACTTGCGCGACCTCGCACAACAGACCATCACGCTCGCCCCGGCAGAAACGGCAACCGTCCCACCCGCCATCTATCCCGACGATGCGCTCGACAAGATCACCGGCCTTTCACCCTGGCGCAGCTGGCCCGTTGAAACCGCCCTCATCGAAGCTGGTCAAACCACGCATGCCGCAACGGTTGCACATGTGGTGGAGGACGTGACGATCTTCGGCCCCTTCGTCTACAAAGGGGTCACCCAATACGATCCCAGCTACGGCGACGAAAAATTGTGGCAGTCCTTTCGGGCCCCGCGTCAGGGGATTGACAGCGCTGCGCTCGTCTCTTGCTTCTCCGGCAGTCGATTTTTCGGCCCTTTTTTGAAGGACAGTTTGCCACTAGAGCTACTGACGGATCAGGACACCCACGCGATCGCAATGCCAACAAGGGCGTATAGTCATGAGGCCGGATACCGCGCGCTGTTTGATCTGCGCGCGCCGCCGGTTGTTGAACATGCGCATGTGCGTCGGCTGACCTTCTACGATGACTTTGGCCAAAACTCGGGCCGAGGTGCGCGATACGAAACGTTGCATCAGCGCCTGCGGGATCATCTGAAGCCGCGTGACGCCGATGCACCGGCGGGCATCTACCTTAAACGTGGCCAAACAGGTGAGGCACGCATTCTTTCCAACGAAACCGAACTCGAAGACATGTTGCGCATCCGTGGGTTCGACATAGTGGAACCGTCGAAACTGACCGCGGAAGAGATTGCGCAGCAGACACTGGATGCCCCGATTGTGATCAGTGTTGAGGGCAGTCATATCTCGCATGTGGCATACAGCATGGCACGCGCCGGCACTTTGCTGGTGTTGCAGCCGCCCGACCGTTTTGCCATGGCGTTTAAGGAGTTCACTGACCGTGTGGGTATCCAGTTCAGCTTTTTCGTGGGTGATGCGTCCGATGGTGGTTTTCACATTGATCTGGACAGTTTCCAACGGTTCCTGGACCGTGTGATGCCATGAAAGCCTCTGCCCAAAATGAGCTGATCATTCTGCCAGTTCTGAAGGCTACGCGCGGTCCGCGTGGGGGTCTCGTTCTGACGCAAAAGTACCTCAACGGTGCCGCCGCCTATGCCAAAACATGGCCCGGTCCTGTGACCAGCCTGATCGCGCTGACCGATACGCCAACAACCGACATGGATCAGGTTGAGGTGTTACCGGGCGAAGCGGAAACAACGCTGGAGATGCGGCCCACCGAACCCGAAGCGCTTGCCGCACGGATCAAGAACGCAGCCCTCGTGTCGGGCTTTCTTTCGCCCTATGAATTGCCCACAGCAGAGCTTTGCCAGAAGCTCGACGTGCCCATCGCATTTGTCAGCGAATACTCTTTGCAGACCGAGTTGCAGATCATCCGGTCCGAGACGCGCAACCCGATTCTGCGGTTCCGGCGCAAGCTTTGGACCCTAAACGCTGAGCGCAAGCGCAGAGAGGTGCTGAAACTGGCCGCCGGGCTGCAATGCAGCGGTACGCCAACCTATAACGCCTACAAGGATGCCATTGCGAATACGCTCTTGTTCTTTGACAACCGCGTGCCGCGGGATGCCGTCATCTCTGATGCCGCGTTGGCGCGCAAAGTAGATAGTCTGACGTCCGACAGGTCCCTGCGCCTGATCTTCGGCGGGCGTCTCGTGGCGATGAAGGGTGTTTTGGACCTCGTGCCTTTTGCCGCTGCGCTGCGCAAGCGTGGCGTGAACTTCACACTCGACATCTATGGTGACGGACCCCTGCGCGACAATATCGCCAAGCAAATCAACGACATGGGCCTGTCCGACCTTGTGCGTTTGCGCGGTGTCGTTGATTTCGAAACCGAATGGGTGCCGACGCTGAAAGAGCAGGCGGACCTCTTTGTCTGTTGCCATCCCCAAGGTGATCCATCCAGCACCTATCCCGAGGTCATGGCCTGCGGTGTGCCGATTGTGGGCTATGATAACGAGGCACTGAAAGGCATCATCGAGATATCTGAGGCCGGGTGGGCCACGCCCATGCATGATATCGCGACCCTCGCAGATACGGTCACACGGCTTGCCAAAAACAGGGCTGAGCTGGCGGACGCAGCGACAAACGCTCGCACCTTTGCCGCCAAACATGCTTTCGAGGCAACCATGGTGCGCCGCACCCGGCACTTGATTGAGATCAGCCGCCTGCCCGCTGCGCTTAAGGAGTGATGGGACCGGGAAAGAAGGTCTCGGTCCTGCCGGTAAGATAATAGAAAAGCAGTCCCCGCCATTCATGCGCCCCGGCATCGGTAAGCCGCAGCCCATTGCTGAAGTCGTAGAAATAGGTCGGATCGAATGGCGGGATCCATTTGAAATCAACGGGGTAGGGAACAGGTTCGAACCCCAAAGCGCGATAAGACCCGATCAGCCGCGGCATCCGGTGCGCGGGCGTAATCGCCCACCAGATCTGATCGGCATCCTCTCCGATCAGGTCCAGCGTGTTGCGCGCCCGCGCCGCTGTGGTGGCCGCATTTGGATCAATCATGATCCGGTCCGCGGCCACGCCAAATTCCATCAGTACCCGCCGCATCCCATCCACGCCACGCAAGGGTTCCGGTGGGAAATTGGTGCCGCTGCCACCGCTGAGGATAATACGCGCATCTGGATAGCGCTGGGCCAGCAAGGCAGCCGTCGGGACCGCCTCTCCACCGTCTTCAAGCTCCAACAAGGCGCCATTATGGCGCGCATGCACCTCGTTCAAACCGGCACCCAGCACAATCAGTCCATAGGGTGGCTCAGCCTCTGCGAGATCGACGGGCGGAAAGCGGGTCACAAGCGGCGCGATCATGACCTCACTAAGGCTGGTGAAACCAAAAGTGACAAAGCCGGTCAGCCCCAAAGTGAGAGACGTGATCGCCGTCCGCCGCCAGTGCAAAAGCAGCGCGATGAGCGCCAACAGAATCAGCAAAAGGAACAGGGTTGAGGGGGTCGTCACAAAATCGATGACACTTCGCAGCATGATAAAAAACGCATCCAAATCAAAATATTTGCGCGCGCAGGCAGCACTTTGTGGCAAAAGACACAGCGCAAAAGGCCAAATGCTGCGACTGCATCATTAGGGGTCACAGGCCCGCACGACACATGCTAGTATTTCGACGGGAATCCATTTGTCCCGTCAAGTCATGATTTGCCCAGGTTTCTTTTTAACGACGTAAAGCCTTTATACTGATCATAAATTGCCATAGGTTTGCCAGTGTTAACCCCTTTATCGAAAACATTACCCTACGTGACCTGGTTGGTGTCATGAGTATCGATGTATCCAGTTTTGACGCGGCTGAGACTGACATTGCCATCGTCGGAATGGCCGCCCATTTGCCCGGCTCTGACACGGTTCAGGCCTATTGGGACAACCTCAAGAACGGGATCGAGTCGATCCGCCACTACAGCGCCGACGAGCTTTTGGCGGCCGGTGAGGCGGCGCATCGTCTGAACCGCCCCGATTACGTGCCTGCCGCCGCACCACTTGCTGGCTATCAGAACTTCGACACTGAGTTCTTTGGTCTCTCTGCCAAAGAAGCCGCGATCATGGACCCTCAGCATCGCAGGTTCTTGGAAGTGTCGTGGGAAGCGCTCGAAAACGCGGGCCATATGCCAGAGAACGCGGATGGCCCGATTGGCGTTTTCGCGGGCTGCGGTATGGGCAGCTATTTCTATTTCAACATCTGCTCGAACCCGAAACTAGTCGACAACGTCGGCATGTTCCTGTTGCGCCATACCGGGAACGACAAGGATTTCCTGTCAACGCGGCTGAGCCACATCCTCGACCTGAAAGGGCCCAGCGTGAACGTGCAGACCGCCTGCTCGACCTCGCTGGTTGCCACACACTACGCGACGCAGGCACTATTGTCGGGCGAATGCGACACTGCCTTGGCCGGTGGCGTGACCATCGAATTACCGCAGGACCGCGGTTACATCTATAAGGAAGGCGAGGTTCTGTCCCCCGACGGCCATTGCCACGCCTTTGATCACCGCGCCCAAGGCACCGTGTTCGGGTCTGGCGCCGGGGTTGTCGTTTTGCGCCGCCTGAAAGATGCGATTGCAGATGGCGACCACATCTGGGCCGTCATCAAAGGCTCTGCGATCAACAACGATGGCGCGGCCAAAGCCGGTTACCTTGCCCCATCTGTCGATGGTCAGGCCGAGGCGATTGCCGAAGCGCATATGATCGCCGAAACACCTGCAGACACGATTGATTACATCGAATGCCACGGCACCGGCACTTATCTGGGCGACCCGATTGAGGTCGCGGCCATCACGCAAGCCTTCAACGAAACGACGGACGAGGTTGGGTTCTGCCGCATTGGCTCGGTCAAAACCAATATCGGCCATTTGGACACAGCCGCCGGGGTTGCCAGCCTGATCAAGACATCGCTCGCCCTGCATCACAAACAAATCCCCGCCTCATTGGGCTATGAAAAACCTAACCCGGCCATCGATTTTGAAACCTCGCCTTTCCGCGTGAACGACACGCTGACCGACTGGGTCAGCCACAAGGGACCGCGGCGCGCGGGTGTGAACTCGCTGGGCGTGGGTGGCACCAATGCCCATGTCGTGCTCCAAGAGGCGCCGGAACTGCCCGCGTCAGAAGACTCTGACTGGCCGTTCCAGATTCTCACCGTGTCAGGCCGCAACAAGGCCGCATTGGATGCGAACTGCGCGGCCCTCGCCCAGCATCTGCGCGAGAACCCAGACCAGAACCTCGCCGATGTCGCCTGGACGCTCCACAAGGGGCGGCGCGGTTTTGAACGTCGCAGGGTGATCGTCGCCGAGACCCATGAAGACGCTGCCGCGCAGCTGGAAAAGAACGACCCGCGCCGCGCCTTCACCCATAATGTGGTGGGCGAGGACCCCGATTACGTCTTCATGTTCCCCGGCGGCGGCGCGCAATACGCCGGCATGGCGCGGGACCTTTACGAGACCGAGCCTGTCTTTGCCGAATGGATGGACAAGGGCCTCGAAATCCTGCAACCCAAGCTCGATTACGACATCCGCACGCTCTGGCTGCCCGAACCTGGGGAAGAGGCCGAGGCGGATGCCAAGCTGACCCAGCCATCCGTGCAACTGCCGCTGATCATGATCGTGGAATATGCGCTGGCGCAGTTGTGGATGAGCTGGGGTGTGCAGCCCAGCGCACTGACCGGGCATTCCATGGGCGAGAACACGGCTGCTTGCGTCGCCGGCGTGATGTCGTTTGAGGATTGCATCGGCCTTGTCCACCTGCGCGGTAAGCTCTTCGACACGGTGCCCGCAGGCGGCATGCTGTCGGTCGCCCTGCCCGCCGATCAGTTGAAACCGCTTTTGGGCGAAGATCTCGACCTTGGCGCAGTCAATGCACCGTCCTTGAGCGTCGCGACCGGCCCGCAAGCCGCGCTCGACATGCTGGAAACGCAGCTCAAGGCAAAAGAGATCGACTGCCAGCGCATCCAGATCGACATCGCCGCGCATTCGCGGATGCTTGAGCCGATCCTACAGGAGTTTGGCGATTACCTGCGGTCGATTGAGCTGCATGCGCCACAGATCCCCTTCACGTCAAACCGCACCGGCAAACTGATCACCGATGATCAGGCACAGGACCCCGACTACTGGGTCGACCACCTTCGCGGCACGGTACATTTCGCCGATTGCCTGACGACGCTTGCCGAAAAGCCGGAGCGTGTGTTCATCGAGGTCGGGCCGGGCCGCGCGATGTCGTCGCTCGCAGGCCAGCATGGCACCGTCACCGCCAATCAGGTCGTCAGCAGCCTGCGCCACCCCAAAGATGATATCGCCGATGACGCGTTTTTTATGGCGATGCTGGGCCGGATCTGGGCAACAGGTGGCACCTTCGACTGGGGCCAGATCTGGGGCGATGCACGGCGCGTGAAGGTGCCGTTGCCGACTTATGCGTTCCAGCATGCAGCCTATTTCATCGAGCCGGGCACGGTGACGGCGGATGAGACCAACGACTGGCTGACGCGCAGCGACGCGCCCGATGGGTGGGGTTACCGCCCTGCCTGGCTGCCCCGCTATGCGGCTTGCGATGTTGATGTAACCGGCGATCTGTCCGAGGCGGAAAAGCAGATCTGGCTGATTTTCGTTGACGATGTGGGCCTGACGGCAAAGGCCGCCCAGCGCCTGCGCGATGCGGGGCATGATGTGGTCACCGTCCGCCCCGGCGATACCTTCGCACGCGACGGTGAAGGCGGCTATTTCATCGCCCCTGAACGCGGCCGTGAAAGCTATGATCTGCTGATCTCGGACCTTAACACACGCGACCTGATCCCCACCCGCATCCTGCATGGCTGGATGATCACGGGGGATGAGAGCTTCCGCCCCGGTTCCAGCTTTTTCCACCGGGTGCAGGAGCAGGGGTTCTACAGCATGTTCTTCCTTGCTCAGGCTATTGGCGGCGAGGATTTGGGCGACGACATCCATATCTGCGCACTCTCCACAGGTGCGATGCAGCATAAGGATGAGGCGCTAGCCCATCCTGAAAAGGCAACGCTCGCTGGTCCGGCCCGTGTCATCCCGCGCGAGTATCCAAATCTTTCGGTCAGCACGCTTGATCTGTCCTTGCCAGAGCGCATTGGTCGCAAGAAAAGGTTTGCCCAAGGCGATCTCGGCAAGTTGGTGGACAACATCCTCGAAGAGGCATTGGCCGATCCCGGCAATGGCACAGCACTGATCCGGGGCGGCAAACGCTTTGAGCTGACCTACAAGCCAGCCGCGCTGACTGATTTGCCCGATGACGGCCAACTGCCCGTGTTGAAACAAGATGGCGTATATATGATCACCGGCGGCTTCGGCGGCATCGGCCTGACCCTCGCTGAGGCGCTGATCAAACAATGCAACGCCCGGATCGCCCTTATCGCGCGCAGCCCACTGCCGCCGCGCGAGGCATGGGACACAACGCTGAAGAACACTGCTCCCAATGCTCCGCTCGCCCGCCGGATCAAGGCCATCCAATCGCTCGAAGCGTTGGGCGGTCAAGTCCTGCCCATCGCCGCTGACGTGAGCAATGTCGAAGACATCCGCGATGCCCGCGCTCAGGTTGAGGCCACATTCGGCCCCGTCAACGGCGTGATCCACGCAGCAGGTCATATCGACGACGCGCCGATCATGGCCAAGGATGTGACCAGTATCGAAGACGTCTTCGCCCCCAAAATCCACGGCACACAAGTGCTGGAAGAGGTCTTCCCCGATGGCGATCTCGACTGGCTCGTCCTGTTCTCCTCCAGTTCCACCGCGACAGCCCCCATCGGGCAGGTCGATTACGTGGCCGCCAACGAATATCTCAACGCCTACGCCAAGTCGCGCAGCGGAGACAAAACCACCGTGCGCGCGATCAACTGGGGCATCTGGGCTGATGTGGGCATGGCCGCCGACGCCATGCAGATGCGGATGGGCGAGGCTGAACTGGCCCCGTTCACCGACACCAGCGCGCCAATGCTAGACCGCGCGACGTTTGACCGGGCGGGGCACCGTACCTTTACAGCGACATATGGCGTGACCGATCGCTGGTTCCTCGACGAACACCGCACCAAAGCGGGCGACGCCCTTGTCCCCGGCACCGGCTATCTGGAAATGGCGGCTGAAGCGCTGAACGACATGGGCGAAACCGCCGCGTTCGAGATCCGCGATCTCTACTTCCTCCGCCCCCTCGCGGTGCCTGACGACGCTCAGGTCGATGTCCGCGTGACGCTACCGCGAAGCGATGCGGGTTACGAGTTCACGGTAGAGAGCGGGACAGACGGGGTCTTTACCCAAAACGCGCAAGCCAGCCTGCAAATCCTGCCGCTTGCGGCGCCAGAGCCGCTGGATATCCATGCCATTGCCAAACGCTGCAGTGCGCCGATTGAAGCGGGCGAATTGGGCTGGATCGCCTCCCCGCAAGAGGCGCATCTGAAATTCGGTCCCCGCTGGCGTGTGTTGCAATCCACAGCCTTTGGGCAGGGCGCGGGGCTGGCGACTCTGAAATTGCCCGAAATTGCAGCTCACGACCCAGACGCGGGCTATATCCTGCATCCCGGCATGATGGACCTCGCCACAGGCTGGGCGATGAAGCTGATCGCGGGCTATCAAGCGCAGAACCTTTGGGTGCCCGTGTCGTATCGGTCGGTGAAGGTCTATGCGCCGCTACCTGCGCAGGTGGTCAGCTGGGTCCGCAATGCGGGTGACAACAACGCAGACGCGGAAATCGCGAGCTTTGACATCACGCTGGCCGCCCCCGATGGAACGGTTTGCGTCGACATCAAAGGGTTCTCCATCCGGCAGATGACCGACGTGGTCGATTTCGCGGCCCAAGAAGCGACAGCGACGCGGGACGAAGACGAAACCGCGCGCCCGCTCTCTCCCGCCGAAGAGCGTCTGCGCCACAACCTGTCCCAAGGTATCCGCGCCGAGGAAGGGGCGGACCTGTTCCTGCGCGCGCTCATCAGCCCGCATCAGCAGATCATCCTGTCATCGCTTGATCTCGACGGCCTGATTGCACAGGCGGGACAACAGGATGACGATGATGCCGAGGACGGCCAGAAATTCTCGCGCCCCCAACTCGACAGCGACTTTGTCGAACCCGATGGGCCGATTGAGGAACGTCTGGCCGGG
Source organism: Cognatiyoonia sp. IB215446 (assembly GCF_033963825.1). Classification (NCBI taxonomy): domain Bacteria; kingdom Pseudomonadati; phylum Pseudomonadota; class Alphaproteobacteria; order Rhodobacterales; family Paracoccaceae; genus Cognatiyoonia; species Cognatiyoonia sp. IB215446. Next base: position 65,776 of record NZ_JAXBMD010000005.1, read on the forward strand.
TTCTGGCAAGACCTTCTGGGCGTCGATCAGATTGGAGCAGAGGACAGCTTTTTCGATCTCGGCGGCCACTCCCTGATCGCCGTGCGGCTCTTCGCGCAGATCCGCAAAGCCTTCCAGGTCGATTTCCCGATCTCGGTGTTATTCGAGGCTCCGACGATCCGCAAAATTGCTGCGCTCATCGCTGAACGCGGTGGTGCTGCAGACAGCGAAGGGCCATCGGCGATGAGCGCCACCCCAAAGGTACCCACCCGCCGTTTCACTCATCTGGTGCCGATGCATCAGGGCGATGGCGGGCGCAAACCGCCCTTCTTCCTCGTCGCCGGTATGTTCGGCAACGTCTTGAACCTGCGCCATCTTGCGCATCTCATCGGCAGTGACCGGCCCTTTTACGGCCTGCAGGCGCGCGGCCTTCTGGGCGATGAAGAACCGCACCGCAGGATTGAGGCGGCGGCAAAGGACTACATCGCCGAGATGCGGCAAGTGCAGCCACATGGGCCCTATCATTTGGGTGGTTTCTCGGGTGGCGGCATCACCGCTTACGAGATTGCCCATCAACTACGCGCCGAAGGTGAAGAGGTGGCCGCGCTCGTCATGCTCGACACGCCGCTTCCCGTCCGCCCGGATATCGAACGCGGCGACAAATTCCGGATCAAGCTGCAGGACATCGCGGCGAAGGGCCCGAAATACGCGGTCGAATGGGCGCAATCCCGCATCGCATGGGAGATCGAAAAGCGGCGCGGGCGCGAAGAGACCGCCGATCAGGGTCAACAATTCCACAACCTCGCCATTCAGGACGCGTTCCTTGAAAGTGTTGGCGCGTATCAGGTCAAGCCTTGGGACGGGACGCTTGCGCTCTTCCGTCCGCCGCTGGTTGCAAAATGGACTGTTGGTGACCGGCTGATCAGCCATGAACGTGTCTACCTTTACCCCGATAACGACTGGACGAAATTCGTGCCAAATATCGAGGTCTTCGAGGTCCCCGGCGATCACGACAGCATGGTGCTGGAACCCAATGTCCGCGTCCTCGCCGCCCGCATCCGCCGCTACCTGGAACGGTCGGGCGACCAACCCATGACACCAGCCTACAAGCAGGCCGCCGAATAGATGACCGACCCGACAATCCTGACCATCGTGCTGAATTACAAAACGGCGCAGATGACATTGAAGGCCGCTGAGGCCGCGCGGGTCGCGATGGAGGTTCTGCCGGGTGAGATCGTCATCGTTGATAACGACAGTCAGGACGGCTCGTTTGAGATGATGAACGCCCATATACGCGACCATGGCTGGAACCGAGCGCGCGTCATCCAGTCAGGGCGTAATGGAGGTTATGGCGCAGGGAACAATGTCGGTATCCGGGCTGGCCTGTCGGACGGGAGCAGGCCGGATTATGTCTATATCCTGAATTCCGACGCCTTCCCGAAACCGGACGCGATCCGGGTGCTCTATGACCATCTGAACACGACGCCCGGCACCGGTTTCGCCGGCAGCTTCATAGAAGGCGAGGATGAAATCCAGCACACCACAACCTTTCGCTTTCCATCGATCTGGAGCGAATTTGAAGGGTCGATCCATTTCGGACCAATCTCCAAACTGCTGAAATCCTACCGCGTTCCGGTTGAACTGACCGAGAGCACCCCGGTCGATTGGCTGGCCGGGGCCAGTGTGATGATGCGGCAGGATGTGCTGGATGAGATCGGTCTTTTTGACGAAACCTTCTTTCTCTATTTTGAGGAAACGGATCTCTGCCGTCGTGCGCAAAAGGCCGGGCACCGCGTGATGTTTGTGGCCGAAAGCGTGGTCACGCATCTCGGCTCCGTCTCAACCGGTATGAAGGAATGGAAGCGCGTGCCAGATTACTGGTTCAATTCGCGCTGGCATTACTTCACCAAAAACCACGGGCGCGCCTATGCCGCATGCGCCACAATCCTGCATTTGATCGGTGGCAGCCTGCATCTTTTGCGCGGCAAGCTGACCGGCAAGGACAATGCACGCGCACCATATTTCCTGCGCACATTATTGCGGCACGATGCGGCCGCACTTTTTCAGTTTCAGCGGCAAAGGCCCAGCCAGCCAGCGCCGCAAATCGGAGAGTAATTTATGTCTTCTTTCAGCGCCGTCATTATCGGAAACGAATCCCTCGCCATTCAATGCAGCGAGATGTTGCGCGATGCGGGTCACAGCATTGCTGCTGTGGTCACGCGTAACCCGGATATTGCCAGCTGGGCCAAGGGGCATGAGCTGACGGTTGTATCGTCGGATGCCGATCTGGTGGCGGAATTGGGGGACATGCATTTCGACTGGCTCCTCTCCATCGCCAATCTCGACATGATCCCTGACACCGTTCTGGCCCTGCCAAAACGCGGTGCCGTGAATTTCCACGACGGCCCGCTGCCCCGCTACGCAGGGCTCAACGCGCCCGTCTGGGCGCTTCTCGCTGGCGAGGCGGAGTACGGGATCAGCTGGCATATAATTGCAGGCGGCGTGGATGAAGGCGGGCTGCTCGCGCAGAGCTTCTTTGACGTGGCCCCCGATGAAACGGTCCTAACGCTCAACACCAAATGCTATGCCGCTGCCATCGACAGTTTCCCGACGGTTCTGGAGAAACTGGCAAGCGATACGCCTGTCGTGACGGAACAGGACCTGTCGCAACGCAGCTATTTTGCCAAGAACGACCGGCCCGCAGGCGCTGGGCGTATTGATTTCACCCAGACCGCGCGCAAGATAACGACCTTGGTGCGCGCGCTGGATCATGGCGACTACTGGAACCCGCTCTTGTGCCCGAAGATCGCGACCGGCAAAGGCGTGTTCCTTGTCAGCAAGGCTGTGGCCGAGAAATCCACTTCGGACGCCGCCGCAGGCACCGTGATCGCGGTGACAGATGACCGTATCACCATTGCTACCGCGACCGCACCAGTAACGCTGAGCGGGCTGCGCGCCGCCACGGGTCAGCCCGTGTCAGCAACGGACGTCGCGAAGGCCGGTGACAACCTGCCTGCGCTGTCTCCAGCGGAGACCGAGGCGCTGACGGCCACCCTCAAACCCACGCTGAAGCAGGAAGGCAAGTGGCGCAAAACGCTATCCGCCATTACCCCGGCCACGATCCCCTTGATTGATATGGGCGGCGCGCAGGGTGAGGTGATCAGCCTGCCGCTGAGCGGCGACGCAGACCACCTCGCGATGGCTTTAGGCCAGTTGGGCGACGCGCTCTCAGATGATCCGGTCACGCTCGCCTTAGGTGTGGCACATGACCATCCCGGCTACCTGAACGATTGGGTTCCAGTTGCGTCAGGTGATGACTTGTCGACAGCGACAGCGCGCGGCCCATTTGCCGCCGATCTCCTCGCGCGCATCCCCGGTGGTGTTGCGATGCCCGCTCTGGGCCTTGCGGATACCGGACATATCGCAGGCACGGCGCTGACCGTTGCTGGCACAACCCTGACGGCGGACACTGGCAAGATCAGCGAAAATGTAGCCAACCTGATGTCCGCGCGGCTGGATCATATGGCAGCGCAAATCGCCAAGGGCGAAACGCCAAACGTCCTGCCCGAAACCGAGCGCCAGCAGGTCCTCCACGATTGGAACGCGACAGAGACTGATTTTCCCGCTGATCTCTGTATCCATCAGGCCTTTGAGGCACAAGTCGCCCGGACCCCCGATGCTGAAGCTCTGGCCTTTGAGGGCGAAAGGCTGACCTATGCCGAACTCAACGCCCGCGCCAATGCGCTGGCGCTTATCCTGCAGGATAAGGGCGTTGGCCCGGATGTCATCGTCGGGCTGCATCTGCGGCGGTCCTCGGCCTTGCTGATCAGCGCGTTGGCCATCATGAAAGCGGGCGGTGCGTACTTGCCGATGGACCCAGCCTATCCCCCCGACCGCACGGCGCTCTATATCGAAGATAGCGGCACGAAAGTGATCGTGACTGACAGCCTGCTCGCCGATGATCTGCCAGAGACGAGCGCAGAGACCGTCATGGTCGATAAGCTCCCCGCCGCTGGCAACACCGACAACCCCACAAGCGAAGTCACCGGCGCGCATCTGGCCTATATGATCTACACCTCAGGCTCGACCGGAAAGCCCAAAGGCGTGATGGTCGAGCACCGCAACGTCGCCAACTTCTTCACTGGCATGGATGACCGCATCGCCTACAACCCGCCCGGTGTCTGGATGGCGGTCACGTCGCTGTCCTTCGACATCTCGGTGCTGGAACTCTTCTGGACCCTCGCACGCGGCTTCAAGGTCGTCATCTCGGGCGACGAAAACCGCGCTTTGGTGGCTGGCGATAGCAGCGCACCCGGCGTCGGCATGGACTTCAGCCTGTTCTATTGGGGCAACGACGATGGCGTGGGTCGCGACAAATACCGCACCCTGCTGGAAGGCGCGCAATTCGCCGACAAAAACGGCTTCTGCGCGGTCTGGACCCCCGAACGGCATTTCCACGCCTTCGGCGGCCCTTACCCAAACCCATCCGTGACGGGCGCTGCCGTCGCCGCCGTCACCCAGAACCTCGCCGTGCGCGCAGGCTCTTGCGTCGCCCCGCTGCACCACACCGCGCGGATTGCCGAGGAATGGGCGGTCATCGACAACCTGACCAACGGGCGCACCGGCCTTGCCATCGCATCCGGCTGGCAGCCCGATGACTTTGTCCTGCGGCCCGAAAACACGCCGCCCAAAAACAAGCCCGCGATGTTCGATGCGATCCGCGATCTGCGCAAGCTGTGGGCCGGTGAGGCCGTGGGCTTCCCCCGACAGAACGGCGAAATGCACGAGGTGGTTACGCAGCCACGCCCTGTTTCGAAAAAGCTGAACGTCTGGGTCACGACCGCTGGCAATCCCGAAACGTGGAGAGAGGCAGGCACCAATGGATGCAACGTCCTGACCCACCTGCTCGGCCAAAGCATCGAGGAGGTCGCTGAAAAGATCGGCATCTATCACGACGCGCTCCGTGCGGCGGGGCACAACCCCGATGACTTCCACGTCACGCTGATGCTGCACAGCTTTCTGGCCGAAACCCGCGACCAGGCCCGCGAGATCGCGCGTGAGCCGATGAAGGATTACCTGCGCGCCGCCGCTGGCCTGATCAAGCAATATGCCTGGGCTTTCCCGGCTTTCAAAAAACCCAAGGGCGTCGAAAACCCGATGCAGATCGACCTTGGCTCGCTTGATGAAGACGAGATGGACGGCATCCTGGAATTCGCGTTTGAGCGGTATTTCAACGATAGCGGCCTCTTTGGCACCGTTGATGATGCCATCGAGCGCGTCAAGCAGGTCAAAGCCATCGGCGTGACCGAGGTGGCTTGCTTGATCGACTATGGCATCGATGTTGAGCAAGTGCTGGAAGGTCTGAAGCCGCTGGCCGAAGTCGTGGCCGCTAGCAATCAGGGCGTGGCGAGCGACGATTATTCCATCGCCGCGCAAATCACCCGGCACAAGGTCACGCATATGCAATGCACGCCCGCCATGGCGCAGATGCTGACCATGAATGATGAGGCGCGCGCGGCGTTGGCCCAGCTTGACCACATGATGGTCGGGGGTGAGGCGCTACCCGCCGCGCTCGCCGAGGAACTCCGCACGCTGACTGGCGGGCATGTGGAAAACATGTATGGCCCAACGGAAACAACGATCTGGTCCACAACCCAAACCGCCGAACCCGGCCATGGCGCCGTGCCCATCGGCACACCTATCGCGAATACCCAGGTCTATGTGCTGGATGACGACATGCAGCCTTGCCCCATCGGCGTGGCAGGCACGCTCTACATCGCGGGCGCTGGAGTTACGCGCGGCTATTTCCAACGCCCGGAACTGACGGACGAACGGTTTATTCCTAACCCGTTTTTTGACAACGACGGGCCGGGCCGGGGCAAGATGTACAACACCGGCGATTTGGCTCGTTGGCGACCCGATGGACGGCTCGATTTCCTTGGGCGCGCCGATTTTCAGGTCAAACTGCGCGGTTACCGTGTTGAACTGGGCGAGATCGAAAGTGTTATCGACCAGCAGGATGGCGTGCAGCAATCGGTTGTCGCTGCGCGCGAGGATACGCCGGGTGTTGTTCAGCTTGTCGCTTATCTGCTGGCGGACGGCAAAGTGGATGAGAGCGCGTTGCGTGGTGACCTCCTCAAGGTCCTGCCTGACTACATGGTACCCCGCCACTTCGTGACGCTGGAGGCCTTCCCGCTGACACCGAACAAGAAGGTGGACCGCAAAGCGCTGCCCGCGCCTGTTCTGGGTCAGGCGGAGAAACCTGCCGCGGCGACCGACAGGCCGAAACCAAGCGCGCCGAGCGCGCCGGTCAAACTGTCATCCGAAAGCGAGATCACCGACAAGATCGCAGAAATCTGGTCTTCCATCCTTGGCGTCACGCAAATCACGCCCAAGGACAGCTTCTTTGATCTTGGTGGGCATTCATTGCTCGCCGTGCAGGCGCATCGGGAAATCCGGTCGACTATGGGCGTGCAAAAACTGTCGATCACCGACATCTTCCGCGCACCCACGCTTGGCGCGTTATCCAAGATCGTGGCGTCCAAAGTGGGCGCGCCCGCGACGGCCCCCTCAGCCGAAAAACCCGCGCCCGCTGCACCAACGCCACCCAAAACACCCGAACCCGCGATGGCAGGCGGATCGCTGGAAGACGCCATGGCACGGCGGCGCGAAATGCGCGCGGCACGTCGTCGGAACAGGTGATGGAAGAGATTAGGGCGGCTCTGCAGGATATGCTGGGCCCCGATTTTGGTGTCGGCGTCACCGATCCGCGTGACCCAGCAGACGGGCTTTGGCCCGAAGAGACGCCAGCGGTCGCCCGCGCCGTCGAGAAACGCCAACGCGACTTTGCCGCCGGACGCCGCGCCGCGCGTGAGGCGATGAGCGCGCTGGGTGTAACGCCAGCAGCCATTCCCCAAGGCAATCAGCGCGAACCGGTATGGCCAGAGGGGCTGATCGGCTCCATCTCACATTGCGCCACCTGCTGCGTCGCGACGGTTGCGCATACCAGTCAGCACCGCACGATTGGCATTGATATTGAACCAGCCACGCCGCTTGATCCTGACTTGATCCCCATGATCTGCACCGCAGAGGAGCAAAACTGGCTGCCTGCCCAGCCTGACCCGAACTTGGCTGCAAAACAGATTTTCAGCGCCAAAGAAGCCGTCTACAAGGCGCAATTCCCGCTCACCCGGGAAGTCATCGGTTTCAAGGCCGTGACCCTTCGCTTCGATGGCGCAAATTTCAACGCCGAACTGCCCGCAAACCTGCCCAAATGCACCGGATCAATCTTGATCCGAGAGGGCATGATCTTATCTGTCGCTTATGTTTAAACGTATTGTTCTTTTCGTTCTTACCCCCGTCCTCGTGATCCTCGGCGCCCTTGGTCTTTACCTGCGCGACCCGGCCCCGCTGGATACCGAAAGCTTCAACGCCCTTTACACCTCGCCCGCGCCGGCACCGGAAGGCCAACGGCAGGTTTTCCACATCGGCCACAGCCTTGTGGGCCGCAACATGCCAGCGATGCTCGCGCAGTTAGCGGGTGAGGGGCACGGCTATGCCAGCCAACTTGGCTGGGGTGCGACGCTGAAGTCGCATTGGGACCCTGATGAGCCGATTAACGGGTTCGAGACGGAGAACAGCCACCCTGCCTATCGCGATGCACATGAGGCAGTGGAGTCTGGTGAGTATGACGCGCTGATCCTCACTGAAATGGTCGAGATCAAGGATGCGATCCGCTATTTCGACAGTCCGATTCATCTGGGTAATTGGGCGGGCAAGGCAGCCGCCAACAACCTGTCGGTCTATCTCTACGAAACATGGCACCAGCTCGACGATGAGGAGGGCTGGCTGAACCGGATTGACCGGGACAGAGCACTTTATTGGGAAGATGGGATCATGCGCCCTGCGCTGGCGCGGATTGAAAATCCACAACCTATCTACGTGATCCCGGGCGGACAGGTCATGGCCGCATTTTCACGTCATCTGGAACAGCACGGCCCCATCGGCCCGCTGAGCACGCATAATGATCTGTTCATCGACAAAATCCACTACAACGACTACGGCGCTTATCTGATGGCCCTGACCCACTACGCTGTGCTATATCAACGCTCGCCTGTCGGGTTGCCTCACCAAATGCGGCGTGCCAATGGTTCATCCGCGGATGATGTCGGCGCGGAGGTGGCCGAAGCAATGCAACATGTCGTTTGGGAGGTGGTCACATCCTCGCCCATGACTGGTGTTGCCGCTCCAGGTGGTTAACGGAGACGGATCGCGATCAGCAACATCGGGTTGATCTCGAACCCAAACCTTTGAAGGCGCCACGCAGTGGTGAAGGTCACTTAGGCGTATTCCGGGCGTAGCCGTTACGTATTTAAGCAACAAAGCTCAGCGTCGTTGCAGGCGGCGTCCGCAACTTCATCTGAACCGAGCAACTTGGCGAAAAACAACTATGATGAGTTAAAAGAAGCTATGGGTCGGCATGCTCTTAGCGGAACTGCGGGATCTTTAGTCTTTGATCAATGAGAGCGTTGGGGGCCAGGACAGGGCTACAGCTCGCCGCTCGCGTTCATCTCGTGCCACTTCATCTGCGCATTTGCGCCATGTCGCGCAATTGAGCTTGGCGGAATTCTTGTCTGATGCGAGGTTTCCATGGCCCGCCAAAGATGTTCGGATTTCGCAACCGTTGCAAGTTCGACCGCATTCGGATCACATCGATTTTCGCACCCTGCTGCTTGCCTTTCAAGATCCGTGCCATCGGCCCTTTTGTGCCACAGACCTGTCCGTTCGGCGCGCAGGCGCGATATCGCCTGATCAAGCCGACCTTGAGGATGCAGATAAGTAAAGAGCGCAGGTACAAAATCCGCCTCAAGCCGCCCTAAACCGATTTCTCGACCAGGGAAAAGTAACGCCAACTGTTACCCAAGAACGGGAAGCTCCGCTGCTGGACGGGCAGGCCGAACATATCGGTACGTGCTTTGCCGCGCTTCATTGCTGCGTCAAAGATGGCGCTGGTGTCGTCGCTCTTGCCGAACAATTCCTACAATCGAACCCGTAGTACTTGAGCTAAGTGTCGATCGATGGTTCATGGAAATGCGAGCTTGGTTAACTAGCAACTTTTGTCGCATCCAGTGATTTGCACAGCATAGTGATTCCGCTATGCGGTGTCGCGCAGATTAGATGGGTTTTTGGGACGCCGCGCAACATCGCTTATCTCACTTGTCAGTGTAAGCCAAGTAGCTGAGGTTTATGACACTTTCAGCACGAGATCAGATGAGCTCTCGCCTATTTCGGATCAGGCCGGATTTCCTGTTGCAGCATCGAAGCGAGGAAACCGGTTGTGATACTCTGCACGCCAAGTGATGCGCAGACAACGGCGAGCGTGGTGGGGCGTACAATTGCACGCGCGTCCAGATCGCCAAAGCCGGTGGCACCCCAGCTGAAGACACCCGAAAGGGTCGCGATCATGGCGGTCAAGAGTAGGATGCCACCGAGAATACAGGCGTTGTCGACCGTGATTTTGGCCCGCAGTCGCTCAAACCGGCGAGATGTTGGCAACAAGTTGAATCGCACCGCGAAAATCCGGGACAGAATGTAGAAACAGACCATCTGGAACCCGGTGAGGAGCAACGCCCCAGCAAGGATCATTGTCGCCACATCGAATGTGATGCCGCCAACCACGACGGGGCCTAGCATGAGTGCGAGGAAGCCGACCAGCCCTACCCAGAACATCACCAACCCAGGATAGTAAAAAAGCCAATAGGGCGCGAATGTCAGCAAGAGCTTCAGATGCAGCCAGCCGTCGCGCCAACTGCGCAGATGCGGTGGGCGCGAGCGACCATCGGGTTTGAGCGTGGTGGGCACCTCACGGATATCAAGATCAAAGAGCGTGGCCCGGATCACCATTTCAGAGGCGAATTCCATGCCGGGTGTGTTTAGATGCAAGCCTTGGATAGCCTGGCGTGAAAATCCACGCAGCCCGCAGTGAAAATCGCCAACTGGTGTGTGGTAAAAGATGCGACCTACTGCCGAAAGCACGGGGTTACCCAGATAGCGATGCAGCGGCGGCATTGCATCCTTTTCAATCCCACCCTTGAAACGATTACCCATGACCAGATCGGCACCGTCGCGCAGTTCTTTCACGAAAGGGTCGAGGTTGGAAAAGTCGTAAGAATCGTCGCTGTCACCCATGATGACAAAACGCCCCTTGGCGGCGCTGATTCCCGCCCCCAAGGCGGCGCCATATCCCTTGACCGGCACATCAATCACACGCGCGCCAAGCCCCTTAGCAATATCCTGGCTGCCATCGGTCGAGCCGTTATCGGCGATCAGCACCTCGCCATCAACACCGGAGCGCTTAAGGTAGTCATTCGCCTTGACGATACATGTCTCAAGCGTCTCCGCTTCGTTCAAGCAAGGCATAAGGATGGTGAGTTCGGTCATATCTGCAGGGTCATCTGATTCATAAAGCGCGTGTTAGACACGGATTGGGGCGTAATTCGGGCTCGGATAAGGTTTGGGTCGGTCATCTCGTTGTGATTGCGCAACAAATTGCTGGCTCATGCCATATGCCTCAACTCGGCCATATTGAGTAAGACAGGCCCGTGTTACTTGCGTGTCGCGATACAAACAAGGACCCTGCTTACCATTGCCGCGTGGATGGAACCAGTCGCCAAGCCCCAGAATGCTTTTGCATGTCACCGTTTTTTTGGCGGCAGTATTTGTAATCGGGCAATCTGTTTTTCTCAGCCTGAATCTCTGGGATAACTTTGCAAGGCAGGACAATGACGACATTCTACGCCTTGTAATGGTACGCGACTTCATCGCGGGGCAAGGTTGGTATGACGTTGTGCAATACCGGATTTTGCCACCCGATGGGATGCCTCTGCACTGGTCGCGTTACATTGATGCCGCCATCGCTGCGATCATCGTCCCCTTGTCCTACATCTTTCCGATGCCTGTTGCCGAACTGCTTGGGGCTTCGATCTGGCCGGCACTCATCCAACTGATTTCCTTGACAATTATTGCCTTTGGAACGCAACGGATTTTCGGGACCGTCGCAGCCTGTTTTGCAGTGATATGCCTTGTATTATGGCCGGTGACCGGTGGGTGGAATTCGGCCGCAGGGAACATCGATCATCACAATGTTCAGATTTTGATGATGACACTGATGGCGATTTGCGCAGTGTGGCCTGGTCGCCCTTTCGCAGCAGGAACACTCGGTGGTCTGGCCGCCGCTTTCTCGTTGGCTGTTGGGCTAGAAACCCTTCCGTTCGCTCTGGGCGTCGGCACCATCATGCTATCACGCATGCTGTTTTCACAAACGGATGGGGCAACAACAGCGGTTTTGGCGTTTTGTACTGCCCTGTCCATTGGCAGTGTTGCGTTTTGGGCAGGGCAAACAGCACCAGATCAATGGCTGCGTCCCATGTGCGATCGATTGAGCACACCGGTGCTTGCGCTTGTCTGGATTGCCGCGTTGGCAAGCAGTTTGCCCGCTATCATCTTGCGCTCTAAAGCCAACGCATCTTGGCGATTTCTCGCGACATTTCTGCTTGCCTTAACCGGCACAATCGTCGCGTGGCCGCTTTTGTCCCAGTGCCTCGGTGGTCCCTATGGAAATCTGCCGCAGCACTTGCAGGACTTTATTTCCGAAGGTGTTGGCGAGGCGCTGCCGGGAATAAGGTATTTCTTGCATTATCCTGCGGCGACAATGCTGTTCCTGCCTGCACTGACGGTCGCGCCAATCCTTATTGGACTCAATCTGTTCAATAATTGGCACGTGGAAAGCATGACATCAGAACGGCGTACCGCTCTCCTTGGATTTGGTTTTCTGAGCATGATCGGCTTTGGCATGATGCTTGTGCAGATGCGTGCGATAACGCTGTCAGCAGCGATCATACCGATCATTGCCGGGTACTTCCTATCGCTTTTTTTGGGCTGTTACCTAAGAACAAGGGCTATTGGGGCGGCCTTTGGCGGACTGGTATCGATCATGATCTTTATCGTGCCATCAACCCTTTCCATAGTATTGCATCCTCTCCTACCGCAAGCACGGGCTCCGTTATCCGGTGGCGCGGAATGCCGGACTTATGATGCCTTGATTGCATTGAATGAGGTGCCTCCAGCACTCTTGATGACGGATTTCAACTCTGCGCCGGGCATCCTATGGCTGACGCATCACGACACTCTATCGGGTGGGTTTCATACAAGTGCGACGGCCTTGGCCAATGGTGTGATACCATTTGGCTTGGAGGAACAGCATTTGCAGGACTATCTTGCGGCGACACATGCAACACACTTTCTGATTTGTCGGAACACGACCTATCCCGGCGCTTTCGTCACAGCGCTTTCTGCAGGAGTGACGGATGTGGGTTGGCTGCGTCGTATCCCTCTCTCGGATCCGCATCCAATGCTGTTTGAAGTGCTTCCGGAATGACACTTATTTGTCAGTTTCGGTATAGCACGTTTCGGGACTCGATACACATTTCGCTATCGCGCTCGCTTGTCAAAGCAACGAAAGGTGGCAATAGCCTATGTCCAATGACACGTTGCCCAGGGCACCTTTTGATCGGGAATGTGGGCTTAGGAGATATGTACTGAATAATGTCTATCAGAGCTTTGCAAACCCTGTTCCGAGAAGCGCCTTTGCGAGTGACCATCATTGCCGCCGTTTTTCTGATTGTGGGACAGGCCGTTTTTGCCAGTTTCGATCTTGCCGAAAAGTTTGCAAAGCAAGGCAATGACGATGTCATGCGGCTAGTGATGGTTCGTGATCTGATCGCGGGCCAAGGGTGGTTTGACGTTGTGCAATATCGTGTTCTGCCGCCTGAGGGCATGCCACTTCACTGGTCGCGCTATGTTGATGCAGCCATTGCTGCAATAATTCTGCCATTGTCCTACATCGTTTCAATGCCCACAGCTGAGCTTTTGGGTGCAATGATCTGGCCAGCGATGATTCAATTGATTGCATTGGCGGTCGTCGCGATGGGTACAAGGCGCCTTTTTGGCACATATGCGGCTTGTTTTGCGGTGCTTAGTCTTGTGCTGTGGCCGGTGACAGGCAGTTGGCACGCCGGTCCTGGAAATCTGGATCACCACAACATCCAGATGCTAATGATGATGGTCATGGCGCTTAGTGCGGTTTGGCCGGATCGGTCGGTCGCTTCTGGCCTAGTTGGCGGCCTTGCAGCAGCATTTTCGCTGGCTGTCGGCCTTGAAGCGTTGATATTTGTCATTGCCGTCGGTGTTGTATTTTTCGCGCGCAGCTTTCTGTCTGCATCGACAGCGTCCCGTATGGCATTGATGACCTTTTGCGGGGCGCTGTCAGTCGGCAGCGTTCTGTTTTGGCTGGGTCAGACAGCGCCGGCGGAGCGGATGATGCCAATGTGTGATAGGCTCAGCCCGACGGTTCTGTCCGTGATCTGGACTGCCACGATCGCCAGTACCTTGCCGCTTTTGCTTTGGCCTAGTGGCAGGCGGCCCCTGCAACATCTTTTTGTCACTGCCCTGATCAGCGCTGGTGGTATTGTGTTGGCATGGCCGATGCTGATCACATGCTTGACCGGTCCTTATGGCGATCTGCCGCAGGAGCTTCAGGATTTTATTAGCAGGGGGGTTGGCGAGGCACTGCCACTTTGGCTGTTTACACAGCAAAACCCTCTTGATGCAGCTCCTATGATCTTGCCGGTGCTGCTGACCCTGGGGACGATTACGTATTTTGTGATTGAAGACCTTTCGACAAAGCGGATGTCATTCACCGGCGAACAATTCGTAGTCTTTGCTGGTTTGGGCTTTCTTTGCATCGTGGGTGTACTGATGTCGCTTTATCAGATGCGCGCGATTACGATGTCGGCTGCGATCATACCGCTTTTTGTTGGCTTCATTCTTGCACGGATGTTTCGCGCCTATTTTGAGCAACGTGATGCAACGATGGCTTTGTTGGGCCTTGTTTTCGCAACATTACTGATCTCTCCTGGCACCGTGACTCCCGCGCTCGCGCCGCTTCTGCCAGAGGAGCCAGAAGACCCGCCTGGCATTGGTGATTGCCGCAGCTATGCTTCAGTGCTTGCCTTGAATGCGGTGCCAAAGGCCGTGATACTTCCCCACTTCAATCTCGCCCCACATATCCTTTGGTTGACGCATCATGATGTCCTTTCAGGTGGTTATCACACCAGTGCGGAGGCCCTATTCAATGCAGTGACACCATTCGGGATGGAAGAAGAGGAATTGCGCGAACATCTGGCGGAAAGCGGCGCTACGCACTTTCTGCTTTGTGCAAACACAAGCTATTCTGGAGAATTTGTCAGTGCTCTTGCTGCGGGAGAAGAGGTTGATTGGTTGCGCTCAGTGTCTCTGGATGATGATAATCAGGTGCTGCTTGAAGTGGTGACTGAATGACAAATTCTTCCCCGGTCGGAGCGTTTCTACGCTTTCTCGCCGTAGGGGGGAGTTTTAGTCTGGGTTATGCGTTTGTGACGGCGGGTTTGATCAGCCTTGCGGATGCACCGCCATTGTTGACCAGCGTTCTGGTCTATCTGATCTGCATCCCACTGGCCTTTTGGGCGCAAAAGAACGTGGCTTTCCGGGCGGATCAGACGGGGCGGTTTGCGATGCTGATTTATGCGGGCACACAAGTGGCCAGCCTTGCGGTCGTCTCGACGATTACCAGCCGTTTCGTGACCAAGGATTTCTGGATTGATACCGCGATTTTTCTCGTCACTGCGGGAAGTGCAGCAGTGATCAGCTTTCTGATCTGCCGCTATATCATCTTCAGGCCGTCGGCGTCAGACGCGCGATAAAGTGTAGCTTGCGGCCAAACAGCCATTTTGCAGGTGCAGGGTAAAGCGGGACGTCAGTCACGAAGTGATCCGTCTCAAGACCGGCGGTGGCAAACCACGTATCCCAGTCTTTGCGCGGCGCATAATTGTACGGCAAGACCACACCATGTGGCGCGTTTCCGACCCAGTCCATCACACGCAAGGTTAGGTGATCCAGCTTGTTCTCGCTCAGATGGTCCTTGATGATCACCGCCTTGCGGGCCACGCGTGACGCCTCGCTGATCAGAATCTGCGGATCATCTGTATGATGCAGCACGTCGACGAATGTCACCACATCGACGCTGTTGTCCTCCATCGGGATCTTGGTGCCGTCGAAAAGTGTTACGGGAATATGCGTCGTCTCGCGCAGCATGATGTCGATGCCCTGAACCTCCGTGCCTTCCTGCATCTCGCCGATCATCTTTGCAATCTGCCCGTCGCCTGTGCCTACATCTAGCATCTGCGCATTCGCTGGCAGCAACGCCCCGATCTGTTCCACAAGCACGCGGACGCGTCGGTTGAAGACCAGCTTTTCATGAGCCTGGCCAAGGGTCTTTTTCAGCATCAGTGACTTTTCCATAGCGCGTGACGTCCAGACATTGGGATAGGTGACAATCAAGGTAAAGGGTGACATCGCATTGCGCCGCGTTTTTGGCCGAAAAGTGGTGAATTGACGTTGCATTTCCCGGGTGCTGCCCGCTTAGCTGCGGTGATCGCGATTTGACGGGTTAACAAATGACATTTCTTTTGGGCGTGGATACGGGTGGGACCTATACCGATGCAGTTATTCTCAACGAGTTGACCGACACGGTGATTGCCAAGGCCAAGGCATTAACCACCCGTCCCGATTTGGCGCCGGGGATCGGCTCAGCCATCGATGCCGCGATGACCAGGGCCGATGTTGCAGCAGATCAGATCGCTCTCGTGTCATTGTCCACAACGCTGGCGACGAACGCGCTTGTTGAGGGGCAGGGTGGCCGGATCGCGCTGATCTTCATCGGGTTTGATGCGGCAGAATTGGGCCGCGCTGGCCTGACGGCGGCGCTACGCGGTGATCCGGTAGTTGTCCTTGCTGGTGGTCATGATCATGCGGGTGCTGCATGCGCACCACTGGATCTTGGCGCCTTGGAAAGTGCTTTGGACGATCTTGATCCGGGCGTGACGGCTTTTGCCGTCGCCTCACGCTTTGCAACCCGCAATCCTGCACATGAGATCGCCGCGCGGGATACCATCCGAACCAGAACGGGCAAACCCGTGACCTGTTCGCATGAATTGTCGACCGCTTTGGGCGGGCCGAAACGCGCGCTGACGGCCGTTTTGAACGCGCGTCTGATCGGCCTCATCGACAATCTGATCACGGCGACGGAGGCGTATTTGTCCGCAAGCGGCATCGATGCACGGCTGATGGTTGTCCGTGGTGACGGCGCGCTGGTCTCAGCCGCATTGGCGCGGGAGAAACCGATAGAGACGATCCTCAGCGGCCCGGCCGCATCGGTCGCTGGGGCGGCATGGCTTACCGGCGAAAAAGAGGCGCT
The DNA here is from genome assembly GCF_033963825.1 of Cognatiyoonia sp. IB215446. Lineage (NCBI taxonomy): Bacteria > Pseudomonadati > Pseudomonadota > Alphaproteobacteria > Rhodobacterales > Paracoccaceae > Cognatiyoonia > Cognatiyoonia sp. IB215446. The sequence goes on from NZ_JAXBMD010000005.1 coordinate 82,106, forward strand.
GGTCAGCGACATTGGCGGAACAACAACGGATGTGTGTCTGTTGCGCGATGGGCGCCCGAAGATTGACCCCGAGGGTGCCCGTGTCGGGCCTTTTCGCACCATGGTTGAGGCGGTTGCAATGCGCACGACGGGACTTGGCGGCGATAGCGAAGTCCACCTGAATGAAGGGGGCGCAAGTGCGCTGACGCTAGGTCCAAGACGATGCATGCCCATCGCATTGGCCGCAAGCGCTTTTCCAGATCTTGTGCACCGCGCGCTCGACCGAGCGCTGGCGTTGGATATCCCGGCTCCGGATGGCGGGCAATTCGTTATGCCGATGTGGCACGATATTCCGGAGGCGCTGGATGCGCGCGAAAGCGCTATTGTAAACCGCCTTTCAGACGGCCCGCGGCGGCTGGGCCAGGCGGTTCAGTCGCGGATGGAACAGCCAGCGCTCGCGCGACTGATCGCCCGCGGCTTTGTCATGCTTGCGGGCGTCACGCCTTCCGATGCCGCGCATGTGTTGGGACATCTCGATACCTGGGATGCTGTTGCTGCCGAAAAAGCGCTCGCGCTATTCGCGCGCAAACGCCTTGGCAATGGCGAGCGTTTGGCTGCGGGTTCGCAGGAACTGGCGGACATAATTGTCGCTCAACTGAGGGCGCAAACGGTGGATTGTCTTCTCGCTGCCGCCTTTGCCGAGGATGATCGGGGCTGGCCCGATCCCGCGCCCTTGGTCCAGCATCCAGCCATAAAGGCCGGGCTGGACCGCCATGCGGGCCTTGTTCAAATGCAGTTATCGCTCGGTGTGCCTGTTGTCGGTCTCGGAGCATCCGCAACCACTTACTACAATGCGGTTGGGCAACGATTGGGAACGCGTATGATCATTCCCGACCACGCGGAAGTGGCCAATGCGATTGGGGCTGTCGTGGGGCAGGTACAGATGCGCGCCAAGGGCACTGTTACGGCGGCAGGCGCCGGGCGCTATGTGGTGCATCTGGATGCGCCGCAGACTTATGATGACCGCGACAAAGCGATAGATGCCTTGCAAAACGCGCTGACCCTGCAGGTGAAGAACGCAGCAAGTAGCGCCGGTGTTGAAGAGATACGCATTGATGTGACCCGCGACATCAACGAGATCACCTTAGACGGCCAACGCATGTTTATCGAGGCAACGCTTGAGGTTGTGGCCAGCGGCCGCCCTCGCATTGCGGTCGCCTGAATGTGTCAATCCGGGATGGGTTTGTCACTTTCTTGTCAGCGTGATTGCGTCAACGCGGCGCATCAGCGACAAGATGCCAGTCTTTGGAATGCACCTTCTATGCTTGACCGCCACGCACGCCAGATCATCGATGCGCCCTTGAACCAGATCGGGCAGGGCCTCGCGGCGCGCGGGTTTACAGCAGATGGTGTCACCTTGATTGGACTCGCGCTTGGGTTGTTTGCGGCACTTCTGATTGGCCTTGGCGCGCCGGGTTGGGCGTTGCTGCCACTTCTAGCAAGCCGTTTGGCCGATGGGCTGGATGGCGCCGTCGCGCGCGCCACACGCAAAACCGATTTTGGTGGCTATCTCGATATCGCAGTTGATTTTCTGTTCTACGGGGCGATCCCGATGGCCTTCGTTTTGTATGATCCTGCCGCCAACGGCGCGGCTGGGGCGTTTCTGTTGGCGTCCTTCTACTTCAACGGCACGAGCTTTCTGGGCTACGCGATCCTCGCCGAAAAGCATGGGCACGAGACCGACGCGCAGGGGCAGAAGTCGCTCTACTACTCCAACGGTATTCTGGAAGGGACGGAGACGATCATCTTCTTCGTCATCCTGTGCCTTGTGCCGCAGTATTTCTCGCCGCTGGCATGGGTGTTTGGCACTTTATGCTTTGCCACCGCCACATTGCGGATCTACGCCGCCAAGCAAATCTACACGACGTAAAGGACGACACTTATGAAAAATCTTGCCCTTTTGGCCGCCTTGCTGGCGCCGGTGCCAGCCCTGGCGGATATCAACCCAGCGGACTGGGATGCCGTCACAGCCGAGGCCGAGGGCCAGACCGTGTTCTGGAACGCTTGGGGCGGATCGACCACGACCAATGACTTCATTGCATGGGTCGGTCAGCGCGTGATGGAGGATTATGGCGTCACCCTTGAGCACGTGAAGCTGACCGATACCGCCGATGCTGTCACCAGGGTTTTGTCCGAAAAGCAGGCGGGCGAAGACGATGACGGCGCTGTCGACATGATCTGGATCAACGGTGCCAATTTTGCTGCGATGAAAGAGGCTGATCTGCTCTTTGGCCCCTATGCCGAGCAATTGCCGAACTGGGCCTTTGTCGATGTGGATGGCAAGACCGTTCAGACCGACTTTACTGTGCCAACCGAAGGGTTCGAAAGCCCGTGGGCCATGGCGCAGGTTGTGTTCATTCATGACACGGCTGACATTCCTGCGCCCTTGGCGGACATGAATGCGATCCTTGAGTGGTCCGCCGCCAATCCGGGCAGGTTCACCTATCCGCAACCGCCGGATTTCCTCGGCACAACGTTCCTGAAACAGGCGCTGGTCGATCTGATGGATGATCCATCGGCACTCGCAACACCGGCAACAGACGCAAACTACGATGCGGTGACAGAGCCCCTTTGGACGTTTCTGGATGCACTGACGCCGACTTTGTGGCGCGCTGGTCGTGCCTATCCGGCGACGGGGCCAGCGCAATTGCAACTGATCGCGGATGGAGAGGTTGATCTGGCCGTGTCCTTCAGCCCTGGCGAGGCGACGGCAGCCATTGCGAATAATCAACTGCCAGACACGGTGCGCACTTTCGTGCTGGAAAAAGGTACAATCGGCAACGCGTCCTTTGTGGCGATCCCCTACAATTCCGGGTCGAAAGCAGGGGCGATGGTGGTTGCAAATTTCCTGATGTCGCCCGAGGCGCAAGCTCGCGCGCAGGACCCGAATATCCTTGGCTACGGTACCGTTCTCGACATGGACGCGCTCTCAGCCGATGATCGCGCGCTGTTCGATGCGCTGGAGCTGGGCATCGCGACATTGTCCCCGGCGGAGCTCGGCACCGTTCAGGCCGAACCGCATCCCAGCTGGATGACACGCATCGCCGATGACTGGATGAACCGCTATGGCGTTGCGCAGTAGCACGTGTTCTTCCTGAGTGACCCTCGCCAAATGCCGCATCGCCTGCATATGGCAGGCGATACAGGTTGGCTGGGGCATATCCGGTCACGGCGCTTTTTGTTATTGCTGCCTGCGCTGACACTACTGGCCATGCTGGGGCCAGTCTTTGCCGGGCTCTGGGGAACGCTTTTGCCTGCCTTTGGCCATTTGCCCGCCGCAGGGCAGATTGGCCCATCGCTTGATCCCTTCCGAGACCTTGTGGCGTGGCCGGGGCTGCCGCGCGCGATGCTCTTGTCGGTCACGACCGGGCTGCTCGCCACCTCGATATCGCTGGCCATCGTCATGTTGGTTACCGCAGGCTGGTCGGGCACCCGCGCGTTTCGAGTGCTTGAGAGGCTTTTGTCTCCGCTTTTATCCGTGCCGCATGCGGCAGCGGCCTTTGGACTTGCCTTTCTGATCGCGCCATCGGGCTGGTTGTCACGCGTCATGTCACCCGGCCTGACCGGCTGGGAAAGGCCGCCGGACTGGCTGATCGTGCAGGACAATTGGGGGTTGACCATGACGGCGGGCCTGATTGTCAAAGAGGTGCCGTTTCTGCTTCTGATTACGTTGGCGGCGTTGGGCCAAGCCGATGCGCGGCGCAGCGTGACGGTCGCGCAAGCCCTGGGATATGGGAGAGTGACCGGTTGGCTGAAAACAGTCTTTCCACGCGTCTATGCCCAGATACGCCCCCCCGTCTATGTGGTGCTGGCCTATGCGATGTCTGTTGTGGATGTCGCGGTCATTCTGGGGCCGAACACACCGCCGCCTTTGTCCGTTCAGATCGTCAAGTGGATGTCTGACCCTGATCTTGCGATGCGACTTGAGGGGGCGGCGGGTGCGCTTGTGCAGCTGGCATTGGTCGTTGGAGCCTTGGTCTTTTGGCGCCTCGGGGAATGGGTGATCGCACGACTAGGCCGCCGCTGGATCGCGTCTGGTGCGCGCGGACGGTTTGACCCGCTGGTAGCACGCCTTGCCTTGCTGAGCGGGGCGGCCTGCGCCCTTGCTGTTTTGCTCGGTCTTGGCGTCCTTGCGATCTGGTCCTTTGCAGGGTTCTGGGGCTTTCCCGATGCGCTACCCGACCAGTTCACATGGCGCAACTGGATGCGCTTTGGCCCCGGCACGCAGGACGCAATGGCTGAAACCGCACTGATCGCGATTGTTGCGGCTTCTGTCGCCCTGGTCCTGACTATCGGCTGTCTTGAGGCGGAGCACCGCTACGGTCTCACCTTCAGCAGACGCGCCGTATGGCTGTTGTACCTGCCACTTTTGATCCCGCAGACCGCGTTTCTACCGGGCCTGCAGACGCTGATGCTGAATATCGGCGCCGACGCCGGACGGTTACCGGTGATACTGGCGCATCTCGTTTTTGTGCTGCCTTATGTTTTTCTGTCGCTCGCCGACCCTTATCGCGCATGGGATACGCGGATGGGCACGATTGCGGCGGCTTTGCGGGCCAGTCCAAATGGTGTTCTGTGGCGCATCAGGCTGCCGATGTTGTTGCGGCCTATTCTGACGGCACTTGCCGTCGGATTGGCGGTCTCGGTGGGGCAATATCTGGCGACGCTGCTTATCGGTGGTGGGCGCGTGGCGACGCTGACGACCGAGGCGGTGGCACTCGCCTCCGGCGGTGATCGCCGGGCCATCGCGGTCTATGGTTTGATGCAGACGGGCGCGGCCCTTGTGCCATTTGCGCTGGCTCTGCTGATCCCTGCGCTGGTCTGGCGCAACAGACAAGGGCTGCGGCATGGATAAAGGTTTGTCTTTGCGCCATGTGACAATTTCGAAAGACGGTGCGCCGCTCCTGTCGGTCCACCATGATGTCGCGCCTGGAGAAGTCCTCACGATCATGGGGCCGTCAGGTGTTGGCAAATCAACGCTTCTGGCCTTCATCACCGGCACGCTGGCACCCGATTTCGTGGCCGAGGGCGAGGTTTGGCTGGACGGGCACAACGTGACCCACGCCGCGCCGCATCAGCGCCGTGTGGGGATCCTGTTTCAGGATGATCTCTTGTTTCCGCATCTTTCTGTGGGTGCCAATCTGGCCTTCGGCTTGCAACCGGGCGACACTGCCGCCGCACGCAAGGCCAAGATCGAAGAGGCCCTGGAAGAGGTTGGCCTGAGCGGGTTCGCCGACCGCGACCCGGCTACGCTCTCTGGTGGGCAAAAGGCGCGGATTGCGTTGATGCGCATGCTCCTGTCAGAACCTTGCGGGCTTTTGCTGGATGAGCCGTTTTCGAGACTGGACGCCGAACGCCGCGCAAAGGTGCGCGATATGGTGTTCGACAGGGCCAGAGCCCGCGCGTTGCCGGTTTTGATGGTCACCCATGACGCTGAAGACGCGAAAGCAGCAGGCGGTAAGATCATCAATTTGGGTGCTTAGATGGGCCGCATGCCCGTTTGGCTTAGATAAGTATTAACAACATTCCTGCAAAGCTGTCTCTGTATTAGTGCGGAGCATCATTTGGAGCGTTTTGTTAGAATAACGGCCCCCGTGGGAAAGCTGGATTTCCTTTTCAAGCTGGGCATATTCCTGATGATCTGTGGGGTTCTGAACCATGTCCGCGACATCATTCAGGATGGGGCGGGCCACAGTTCGTTCTGGAAAAACCTTGCTGATGCAAGCTTCACCGCCTTGCCTATGTGCACGTTTGCACTGTTGCTGATCGGTCATCTACATTCGCTGCAAAAGCGGCTCTATCTTCAAGCTACGCGTGACCTGCTGACCGGACTGCATAACAGGCGCTGGTTCATGGATAATAGTGCCGACCACATTTCATTGGGGCAGGCCCTTCTGATTGCTGACATCGACCGTTTCAAGGCGATTAATGATACATTTGGTCATGAGACCGGCGACCGCTGCCTGCAAGAGATGGCCCAGCATTTGCGCAAGACATTACGTCAGTCGGATGCATGCGCGCGTATTGGTGGTGAGGAATTTGCGATCCTGTTGAACGATGTCAGTCGCGAGATCACCGAAACAATTGCAGAGCGGGTCAGCGCGGGCTTTGAATTTGCGGCGACCCCGAACGAAACGCTTGTGGTGACGTCTTCTGTAGGCGTGTGCGCGGATGCGGTCTCACGGGATGAGGCGTTCAAAGTCGCTGACCAGGCCGTCTACCGGGCAAAGGCGGCGGGGCGCGCACGCTACATAATGGCCCCGCCCTCAGCCGATGGTGGCAGTGCCAAAGAATTGCGCTCTGCCGTTGCATGACGCACCGACAGTCCGTTTCGCTGGTTCTTGCGCGCTGAAGGTCACGCGACCTGCCCGTCGGGGATCGCCAGAAAGTGCTGCGTCGGGGCGCACCGGTCTATTCCAGCCGCTCGACCAGTTCCACGCGGCGGTTCAACTGGCGGCCGGCCTCGTTCTTGTTCGAGGCAAGCGGCGCTGCTGGGCCGACACCGATGGGCTGCAGCCGCGCCGTATCGATACCGTAATCCTGCCCAAGGGCCGCGATGATCGCCGCGGCCCGATCTTGGGAGAGTTGCATGTTCAGGTCGAACGATCCGGTATCGCTGGTATGGCCGACGACATAGAAGTTGCCGGGGCGTTCGCGCAGCACATTGGCTATGATTTCGATGGATGGGGTGGATGAGGGGCGCAGCACAGCACTGCCCACGTCGAATTGGACACCATAAAGGATCGCCTTGCCTTCGGCGTCCATGTCTGATGTGACACCCAGTTCGCTGATCGTCACGGTGTCATCGGCCATGATCGCCCGCGTGACTTCTTCCATTCTGTAGTAGCTCCGATCAGCCGAGATCGTCAGCGCGAAATAGGCCTCTTCAGTCGGCGTTTCGCGCCGGGCAGAGAGGTAATAGCCGGATGCGCTTTGAAGATAGTTCAGGATCGTGCCGACATTGTTCGCATCTCCGATCGGAGCAAATGTTCGGTTCCCGTTTACGTCCTTCAGATCGCGGACCCAAAAGCGCGATCCTGACCCAGCATCAGGATAAGGTGTCGCCTGAAGCGGGCGCGCGAACAGAAGTTCAAACCCAGCCTCCTGCAATGCATTTTCAAAGCTGCGCGAAATCTCTAACACTGATTTGTCACGCGGCCCGTTCACCAGCGTAGCGCGCGTGATGCCCTCTATCGACAGACGAGAATATGTCTCGTTTTCGGTCTCATCGTCGATCAGGATTGTGATCTGGTCAAAATCTGCGGCGTATTGGGCTGAGATTTCGCTGCCCTCGAAAGGCTGCACAACGGTCGGCTCCTGCGCCGCGAGACCGTTGGGTAGGAAGAAGGTGATGAGGAGAGTCTTCAGAATAATCAGGTGCAATCCGTGCATGATATCATCCTGTGGCAATGACAAACGATCAATGTCGAAACGTTAGCACGCATTGGAATTACTGCCAGAGTTTCCGCCGCATGACCGCTCTAAAAGCGCCAACCCGCCCGTCGGGGTACCCGGACAGCCAGCATCGGCTTCAACAAGGGCGACCGGAAGCGGTTGAGGTCGAGCGCCTCATGCACGCCGGTCACGACCTCTCCGTCGAGCTGGGTCTGCACGGCAGAACGGGAATAGAATGGCGCGTCGAGCATGTTCAGCACCTGTTTCGGCTTTGTGCCAGGGTCGGCGCGTGTTTCGCGCATCACCTGCCAGAGCGACCGCCGAAACCGCGTGCGCGGTGGGGCCTCGACGATCTGTGCATCGCCCTTGCCGTTGAACGCAATCGCGGTGTCCAGCGTTGTCCCATCCCGCCGCACGGCATCATAGATGCAGGTGGCACCGGTCTGGGTAGGATAGCGACCCCAGGTCCAAAAGCTGAAATCCTGCTCCAGCGCGCGGGTGCCGAAATTGGCGTCGAAATAGCCGTGGCCGGACCATTGCCAGCCTTTCGCCTCCAGATCGACCTTGATGTCAGAAGACGGCGCGAAAGGGCGCCAGATATGGGTGCCATCTGGGGTCAGCGGCAGTTCAACGCTGGTCATGGCGTCAGGCGTAACGGTGATCTGCCCACGCACTCGACTGATCAGGGGTGGGCTGCTGATCTCATTGATGTCGATGATCAGTTCTTCACCGGTCCAATGCATGGCAGATGGCCCGACCTGGAACGTATCGGGCGTGGTGTTCAGTGCGGCGCGTCCGCGATCGGTCATAGTGAACCGGCCACCCGGCCCATAGGTGGCCACGTTGATGCAGCAGTGATTGGCCGGGTCCTTGCGCCCCGACCACGCATACCAGGGCGAAAAGACCGACCCTATGAACCCGATGACAGAGACGGCTTTGCGGCCGCATTCGCTGATCCCGTCGACATACCACCAGGCATAGCCGTTTGGCGGGACGTCGAGGTGGAAGCAAGGTCCGTCATGATCGCCGCGGCCGCGTGCTGGCCGGAGAGTGTCGCCATCGGCACCCCCGCCCCCGGATGCGCCCCGCCCCCGCAAAGGTAAAGCCCCGGTATCTTTGTCCGCGCCGTCGGGCGTTTGAAGGCCGCCATCAGCCCATGCGGGCTGCGCCCGTAAAGGGATCCTTGGCTCGCCGGAAACAGCGCGTCGAAGCCGTGTGGTGTCGTCAGCGTTTCTGGTCCGGGCGCGTGGCTGAAGCTCAGCCCGAATTGCCGGAACCGGTCGAAAATCTGTGTCTGACATGGGGCTGTTTCCTTACTTGGGTCGCGCGGGATCGGCGGGCCGTTCATGATGATCTCAAACCGTTGCAGCGCGTCTGCTGCGACGTTGCCATGATCCTGCGCGCAAAGATAAAGTGTGGCATCCTTGGGCATCTCGCTCCTGGCTAGGGCGTCAAATTCTGCCCCCGGGTCGTGGCCGAAAAAGACCGTGTGATGGGCGAGCGCTTTACCCTGTGGCTTGGCCGCGAAAGCATGCACATAAGCCGAAAGACTGCGCGGAGTGACATGGGCTCTTTTGACAGCGTTTTGTGCAGGCTCTCCCAAAAGTCCGGTTGCCAGGGCGCGCGGGTCTCCGTTGAAGAGGACGATATCGGCAGGCAAATGACCTTGCGCCGTCTCAACACCCGTCACCTTGCCGCCTTGCTGGACGATCCGACTGACCTTGGTGCTGTAGTTGAAAGTGGCCCCGCGCGCTTTAGCCAAAGTCTCCAGACAGGTGGCAAGCCGGTGCATGCCACCTTCAACCGACCAGACGCCGCGCGCCTCTGCCTGCCAGATTAACGAGAGAATCGCTGGCGATTGGTAGGGCGATCCACCCACATAGGTGGCGTAGCGTCCGAAGAGCTGCGCGAGATGCGGGTCGGAGAATGTCGTTTTCAGAAGACCCGCGAGGCTCCTATGGGGCGCCATATCGGCGATCAGGTGCGGCTGTCGTAGCACCGCTGCTGTCACCGCCCTTTGCTGCGGTGTGGCGGTCTGCATCATCGGCCCATCAAAGCCGTCAAAAAGACGCTGCGCTCGTGACGAAAATGCCGCGAATTCGCGCCCGGCCTTTGCGCCAAAGGCGCGGGTCACGTTCTGCAGGCTCTGATCCGTGTCGGCGACCAGATCCAGCGTTGCACCGTCATCCCAATAGTGTCGCGCCAATGTGGTAAGGGGTTTGAGCGTCAGGTGCTCATCCAACGCCTCGCCCACATCGGCAAAAAGCCTGTCGAAAACGTGGCGCATCGTAAACACGGTTGGCCCCGCATCCACCGGCCCTGCGGCAGAAGGCATTGTGCGCATCTTGCCGCCGGGTGCGCCATGCATGTCGCAGACCGTGACATCACATCCCTGATGGCTCAACCGCAGGGCGGCTGCCAATCCGCCAATGCCAGCGCCAATCACCACCACTTTGGCCTCGCGCACAGTCATTGCGTTTTGTGACTCTCTTGTCCCATTTGATTTACATTGACACATGTAAACTAAAATGGACAGTATGAAGTCCAAAGGGGATACGCAGATGAAGATTGCAGAGCGGATCGAAACAACGATGGCCGCTGCCATTGCCTCTGGCCAAGGTGGTATCGCCCCGTCCAAGCTTGCCGCGGCGCTGGAATATGCGGTGACCCCAGGCGGGGCGCGGATCAGACCAACGATCCTGACGTCGGTGGCCATGGCCTGTGGTGATGATCATCCTGCGCTGACGAATACGGCCGCTGTGGCCCTTGAGGTGATCCATTGCGCGAGCCTTGTTCACGATGATCTGCCGTGCTTCGACGACGCGGCCATGCGGCGCGGCAAACCGGCGCTGCATCTGGCCTTTTCCGAGCCATTGGCGGTGCTGACGGGTGACAGCCTGATCATCATGGCATTCCAGCTTTTGGCGCGCACGGCCCCGGCTGACCGGGCTTTGGCGCTGATCGATATCCTCGGCACGCGCACCGGCATGCCCTTTGGGATTTGCGCGGGCCAGGGGTGGGAGAGTGAGGATCAGATCGATCTTTCCGCCTATCATCAGGCCAAGACCGGCGCATTGTTCATCGCGGCGACCCAGATGGGCGCCGTCGCGGCCGGACAAGATGCCGAGCCGTGGGAAGAGCTTGGCGCTCGCATTGGTGAGGCGTTTCAGGTCGCCGACGATCTGCGCGACGCCCTGTGTGACGAGGCAACCTTGGGCAAGCCTGCGGGGCAGGACGATTTGCATGGCCGGCCAAATGCGGTCGCGGCTTTGGGCGTTGCAGGGGCGGTCAGCCGCTTTGACGATATCCTCAGCGGTGCCATCGCCTCGATCCCCGCATGTCCCGGCGAGGCGGCGCTCGCGCAAATGGTGCGCGCCTATGCTGACAAGCTTGTGCCGGACGGCGCGCGTTCCCGGCGCACCGTGCCGGGCGAGTAGTGGTTAACCTCGAACTTCACGGGGCACAGGTGGCCCACGCCCCTCGGCGCCCGCGCGCCGCATCCCGCCTGACACGTCTTGTTGCATCCCGCAGATTTCAGAAATGGGCAGCCCGGTTTCCTTTGACCCGACGCTTGGTCCGGTCGGAAGGTGAGGCGATGTTTGATCTGGTGGCGGGGTTCTGTCACAGCCAGATCCTGCAGGCGCTTGTGGAATTTAACATCCCGCAGATGCTCTTGCGTCATGAGATGACGACAGATGCGCTGGCGACCGAAGCCGAGGTCCCGCTGGACCGGATGCATGTGCTTTTGTCTGCGGCTGTGGCCTTGGGTCTCTTGAAGCGGCGCAAGTCGGGGCTTTATGCGTTGACGATCCGTGGTGCTGCCCTTGCCGGTGTGCCGGGGCTGTCGGGCATGATCTCGCACCATGACGTGCTCTACCTCGATCTGGCCGACCCGGTGGCTTTTTTCCGGGGCGAGATCGAAACGGAACTGGCCGAGTTCTGGCCTTACGTCTTTGGGGCGTCGGGCGCGACCGATCCGAAAGTGGCGGACACGTATTCACAGCTGATGGCTGATAGTCAGGTTTTGGTTGCCGAAGACACCCTCGCCACTGTTTCGCTGAACGGTGTACGCCACATTATGGATGTCGGGGGCGGTTCTGGCGCGTTTCTAGCAGCTATCGGGCGGGCCTATCCCAATCTACGCATGACGTTGTTCGATCTGCCTGCTGTCGCGCCTGCGGCGCAGGCGCGTTTTGCCGATCTTGGGCTGTCCGAGCGCGTGATGATCGCGCCAGGATCATTTCGCGATGACCCGCTACCGCAAGGGGCTGATCTGATCAGCCTCGTGCGTGTTCTTTATGATCACGCTGACGACACGGTCAGCGCGCTTTTGCGATCCGTCTATGAGGCTTTACCGGATGGCGGATCGCTTCTTGTGTCCGAACCGATGACAGGCGGAGACCGGCCTCAACGCGCGGGGGATGCCTATTATGCGATATATTGCATGGCGATGCGGACGGGAAAGGCTCGGTCCGCCGACCAGATCGCCGCGCTTTTGCGTCAGGCTGGCTTCACCGACATCCAGATGCCGAAATCGCGCCGTCCATTTGTGACGTCGCTCGTCACAGGTGTAAAGCAAAGTTGACACTTTATGTGTCCAAACTAATTGACACTGGGTCATGTCAAGCTAAACTACCGTAAGGACAGCGTGTTGCGCGGTGAGTCTGAAGGCTTCGCAACATTGAGGAGAAAACGTTGGAAACCAAGGCCGTTATCCTGAATGCTCCCGGCGCTTTGGCGTTGGATCAGGTGGGTGTGACCGCGCCAAAGGCGGCGGATCTGGTTGTCGCGATTCAGCATTCCGGCATTTCCACCGGTACGGAAAAACTGTTCTGGACAGGAGAGATGCCGCCCTTCCCCGGTATGGGCTATCCGTTGATCCCCGGCTATGAGGCTGCGGGCGAAGTCGTCGAAGCAGGCCCCGAAAGCGGTTTTCGCGTTGGCGAACATGTCTTTGTCCCCGGGGCAAACTGCTACGAGGGTGCGCATGGTTTGTTCGGTGCCGCGGCCCAGACGATTGTTACTGACGCATCGCGCGTGACCCGGATTGACCGTGGTCTGGGTGTGGCAGGCGCCTTACTGGCGCTGGCCGCAACGGCGCGCCACGCGATCGCTGGCCCCGGCAAGGCGGTGCCCGACCTTATCGTGGGTCACGGCGTTTTGGGGCGGTTGCTTGCGCGTCTGACGATCGCGGCAGGCGCACCTGCGCCGACGGTTTGGGAAATCGATGAAACCCGCATGGAAGGTGCCGATGGCTACGCCGTCATCACGCCAGAGGCGGATACGCGGCGCGACTACACCTCGATCTATGACGCATCCGGACGGGGCGATCTGCTGAATGATCTGGTGGGCCGGATCGCCAAGGGCGGCGAGATTGTTCTGGCCGGGTTCTACACCGACCCGCTGCAATTCGCCTTTCCTCCCGCCTTCATGAAAGAGGCGCGGTTCCGCATCAGCGCGGAATGGGCGCCTGATGACATGGTCGCGACCAAGGCATTGGTTGAGGCGGGGACGCTCGAATTGGCTGATCTGATCACGCATCAGCGGCCTGCAGAAACCGCTGCTGAGGCTTACAAGACTGCGTTCACCGATCCGGCTTGCCTGAAAATGATACTGAACTGGGGAACCGCATGAAGGACGAAATACCGAACCTGAAGGATTTCGACCAGCGTCTGCGGGCTGAGGCGGCGGTTGAGCCTTCGCTGGAGGTGCCGCAGAGCGAGCCGACCTCCAAGACCCAGATTATCGCGATTTACGGGAAAGGCGGGATTGGGAAGTCCTTCACGCTGGCCAATCTCAGCCACATGATGGCCGAGATGGGCAAGCGGGTGCTGCTAATCGGCTGCGATCCGAAATCGGATACGACAAGCCTTCTTTTCGGTGGCAAAGCTTGCCCCACGATCATCGAGACATCCTCAAAAAAGAAGCTGGCCGGTGAAGAGGTGCAGATCGGTGATGTCTGCTTCAAACGCGGTGGCGTCTTCGCGATGGAGCTTGGCGGGCCCGAAGTGGGCCGCGGCTGTGGCGGGCGTGGGATCATCCACGGCTTTGAGCTCCTCGAAAAACTGGGCTTTCACGATTGGGATTTCGACTATGTGCTGCTCGATTTCCTTGGCGACGTGGTCTGTGGCGGCTTCGGCCTGCCCATCGCCCGCGACATGGCACAGAAAGTCATTCTGGTAGGATCAAATGACCTGCAATCGCTTTATGTTGCTAACAATGTCTGCTCGGCAGTCGAATACTTCCGAAAACTTGGTGGTAATGTTGGGGTCGCCGGACTTGTCATCAACAAAGATGACGGTACAGGCGAGGCACAGGCATTCGCTAAGGCAGTTGACATTCCTGTCCTTGCTGCAATTCCGCAAGATGACGACCTGAGGAAGAAGTCCGCAAACTATCAGATCGTTGGCACCCGCGAGGGGCAATGGGGCGAACTCTTCGAAGGGCTTGCAGAGGCGGTTGCTGATGCGCCGCCGGTACGCCCGGCGCCGCTCGATCAGGACGGGCTGCTTGGCCTTTTTGACAGTAAGGACACGGGTGCCGACTACGAACTCGTCCCAGCCACGGATGTCGACATGCGCGGCAAGAATGCCAAGCCGAAAGAAAGCCTGGAGGTCATCTATGATGACGCCTGAGCGCATGAAGCCATTGCCGGACGATGTGCGACGGATGTTGGCCACGGCGCGGCCGGATCAGATTCGTCGGCTGTTGGATGATATTCGCCGGATACCGTCGACGGAGGCCGCTTGCTATGATGCATGAGCCTGACACCCAAGGCTATGAAGTCGGCTATGATGAGGCGGGCAATGTCCAGATCATCGAAGGTGTCGCGCGCGATGAGGTGTCAGAGGATTTGTCCGATCAAGCGCAACAAACGGCGCTGACTGGCGGTTGTGTGTCTGGTGCAGAAAAGATGGAAGCCGCCGCACGCGTAGCGGGAAAATCCGACATTCTGGATCGATACGCCAAGGACTATCCGCAAGGACCCCATGACCAGCCGCAAAGCATGTGCCCGGCCTTCGGATCTTTGCGCGTGGGCCTGCGGATGAAACGGGTGGCAACGGTTTTGTCGGGCTCGGCCTGTTGCGTTTACGGGCTGACCTTCGTGTCGCATTTCTACGGCGCGCGGCGCTCGGTCGGTTATGTGCCGTTCAATTCCGAGACGCTGGTGACCGGCAAACTGTTCGAGGATATCCGTGAAAGCGTTCACGATATGGCTGACCCGGATCGCTATGACGCGATTGTGGTGACGAACCTGTGTGTGCCGACGGCCTCCGGCGTGCCGCTGCGGCTTTTGCCGAAAGAGATCAACGGTGTGCGGATTGTCGGCATCGACGTGCCCGGCTTCGGCGTGCCCACCCATGCCGAGGCCAAGGATGTGCTGGCCGGGGCGATGCTGAACTACGCGCGGGAGGAAGCCGCCGCAGGTCCGGTGCAGGCGCCGGTGGGTGGCAAATCCGACCGCCCGACCGTGACACTGTTGGGCGAGATGTTCCCTGCGGATCCGATGATGATCGGCGCGATGCTGGCGCCGTTGCGCCTCGCCGCAGGCCCGGTCGTGCCCAGCCGGGAATGGCGGGAGCTTTATGCAGCGCTTGACTGTGGGGCTGTGGCCGCGATCCACCCGTTCTACACCGCGTCCATCCGTGAATTTGAGGCAGCGGGCCGCCCCGTGATCGGTTCGGCCCCCGTAGGCTATAACGGCACGGCTGCCTGGCTTCTGAATGTGGGCGAGGCGTTTAATGTTCCGCCGGCTCAGATTGCGGCTGCACAGAACGCGTTTCTGCCCGCAATCAACGAGGCGCTGAAGGGTGCGCAGATCAAAGGCACGATCACGCTTTCAGGCTATGAAGGGTCCGAGCTTCTGGTGGCGCGTCTGCTGATCGAAAGCGGTGCGGATGTGCCCTATGTCGGTACGGCATGCCCCAAGACACGGTGGTCGCAGGACGATGCTGACTGGCTTGCATCGCGCGGCGTGAAGGTGACCTATCGGGCCTCGCTGGAGGATGATCTGGCGGCAGTTGACGCGATCAAGCCGGATCTGGCGATTGGCACAACGCCTGTCGTGCAGCACGCCAAGGAACATGGCATCCCCGCGCTTTACTTCACAAATCTGATTTCAGCACGGCCACTCATGGGGCCAGCGGGTGCGGGCTCGCTGGCTCAGGTGGTCAATGCCGCCATCGCCGGCAAAGGCAAGATGGACAAGATGCGCGCCTTTTTTGAAGGCGTCGGTGCCGAGGACACCGCTGGCGTCTGGGAAGGCGCACCCAACCTGCGGCCTGATTTCCGTGCGCAGCATCAGAAGAAGCTCGACAAGATGGCGCGTGCTGCACAAGCGGAGCAGATGATATGAAGAATTTTGGCCAAAATTCTTCAATCGGGAAAAGTCTTCGTCACGAAGACTTTTCGGGCGTGGGAGGCACGCGATGCTGATCACCGATCATGATCGCGCTGGCGGCTATTGGGGTGCAGTTTATGCGTTCTGCGCCGTAAAGGGCCTGCAAGTGGTTATCGATGGCCCCGTAGGTTGTGAGAACCTGCCGGTCACCTCGGTACTGCACTACACCGACGGTCTGCCGCCGCATGAATTACCGATTGTCGTGACGGGTCTCAGCGAAAGCGAGATGGGCGAGGGGACCGAGGACGCGATGAAACGTGCCTGGGACACGCTTGACCCTGCCTTGCCAGCGGTTGTCGTGACGGGCTCCATTGCCGAGATGATCGGCGGCGGTGTCACCCCGCAGGGCACCAATATTCAGCGCTTCCTGCCGCGCACCATTGATGAGGATCAATGGGAATGTGCGGACCGCGCGATGACCTGGATCTTCACTGAATTCGGCATGACCAAGGGACGGATGCCGCCTGAGAAGACACGTGAGGACGGTGCCAAGCCCCGCGTGAACATCCTGGGGCCGATGTATGGCGCCTTCAACATGCCTTCGGACCTTGCGGAAATCCGGCGGCTGGTTGAGGGGATCGGGGCCGAAGTCAATATGGTCATGCCGCTCGGTGCCCATGTGGCCGAGATGCGCAATCTGGTGAATGCGGATGTGAACATCACCATGTATCGCGAGTTCGGGCGCGGTCTGTGCGAGGTGCTGGGCAAGCCCTACCTGCAGGCGCCCTTCGGCATCGACAGCACCACAAAGTTCCTCCGCAAGCTGGGCGAGCTTCTGGGGCTGGACCCGGAGCCGTTCATCGAACGTGAGAAGCATTCTACCATCAAACCGGTCTGGGACCTCTGGCGGTCGGTTACGCAGGATTTCTACGCCACGGCGGAATTCGCGATTGTGGCGACCGAAACCTATGCAAGAGGCGTCCGGCATTTCCTCGAAGGTGATCTGGGCTTTCCTTGCGCCTTTGCGGTCGCCCGCTCACGCGGCAAGAAGACGAACAATGACGAAGTGCGCAACCTGATGCACAGCAAGCGTCCACTGATCGTCTTCGGGTCGATCAACGAAAAGATTTATATGGCCGAGATGCAGGCTGGGCATGGTCCGCAGCCGGTCTTCATCCCCGCAAGTTTCCCTGGTGCTGCGATCCGGCGGGCCACAGGTACGCCCTTCATGGGCTATGCGGGTGCTACTTATGTGCTCCAAGAGGTCTGCAACGGCCTCTTTGATGCGCTGTTCCACATCTTGCCACTCGCCAGCGATATGGATGCGGGCGATGCGACGCTCACGCCTTTGCGCCGGGACTTCCCATGGGATGCCGATGCGCAGGCCAAACTGGATGAGATCGTGGCATCCCATCCGATCCTCACACGCATTTCAGCCGCCAAGACGCTGCGGGACGCAGCCGAACGGGCGGCACTCGATGCCGGCAACGACCGGGTGGTCCTTGAGACCGTCGAAACACTGCAATCATCTACCGGAGGACGCACATGACTGATTTTACAACAGATGCCCCGATGACCAGGGTCCGGTCCGCGCCTCCGAAACGGGAATACTACGCCTATTTCACGCTGATTTTTCTGGCGACATTGCCGCTTTGCACCCTGACCTGGGTGCTGGCCGCTGCACGCCGGTTTGAACTGCCAGAAAAAGGTCCACTGGCAAAGGCCTGGACACAGGCCCGCATCATCACGCCGCAGATATTCAACGCATGAATCTGAAGGCCAACCATTTGCCCACCCGTGGGCATCCGATGTTCATCATTCCCCCCCGGGATGATGGATTGGGGCAGAGGAAGAGCTTCTGTCGTAACCCGGCCGCGGGGGGTGCGCGGCGTCAGACCCAAATTTTGGAGACAAAACATGGCTGACAAATCTGACTTGTCCTTCACAGGTCTCACCGACGAGCAGGCCCAAGAGCTGCATGCGGTGTATATGAGCGGTTTTGGGCTGTTCACAGTTGTGGCTGTGATCGCTCACTTCCTCACATACATCAAGCTGCCTTGGTTCAGCTGGTAGGAGGGCGCTTGAATGGCACAGTTCTATAAAATCTGGCTGGTCTTCGACCCACGCCGTGTTTTCGTGGCGCAGGGCGTTTTCCTGTTCCTGCTGGCAGCGATGATTCACCTCGTGCTGCTCAGCAACGAAACGACAAACTGGTTCTCGCTCGCCTTTGGCGGACAGTAACCGGCTTTTGTCGACATAAATTCGCTACGGGCGGGCCCGTTTCCGCCCGTGGCAAACACCGACGCAAGATGATGACAGGGCGCACCCGAACGGGGATGCAGGGCCTGTCGGAAATGGAGTAGGAAGATGGCGCAGCTCAGCTTCGAAAGAAAATACCGGGTCCGTGGCGGGACATTGGTAGGCGGTGATCTGTTCGACTTCTGGGTGGGGCCATTTTATGTTGGCTTCTTCGGGGTCACGACGTTCTTTTTCGCCGTCCTTGGGACGATATTGATATTTTACGGGGCGAGCCAGGGCCCAACCTGGAACCCCTGGCTGATCTCAATCGATCCGCCGCCCCTTGAATACGGGCTGGGTCCGGCACCACTCATGGAAGGCGGGTTGTGGCAGATCATCACGATCTGTGCCATCGGCGCCTTTGTTAGTTGGGCGATGCGCGAGGTTGAGATCTGTCGCAAGCTCGGGATCGGCTATCATGTGCCCTTTGCCTTCAGCGTGGCGATTTTCGCCTATGTGACGCTTGTGGTGATCCGCCCCGTCCTGTTGGGCGCGTGGGGCCACGCATTCCCCTATGGCATCTTCAGCCATCTCGATTGGGTGAACAACGTGGGCTACACCTATGGTAACTTCCACTACAACCCCGCCCACATGGTCGCGATCACGTTCTTCTTTACAACGTGTCTGGCGCTCGCTCTGCATGGCTCCTTGGTTCTCTCCGCCGTGAACCCGCCAAAGGGGCAGGAGATCAAATCACCTGATCATGAAGACACCTATTTTCGTGATCTGATCGGTTACTCCATCGGGCCTTTGGGCATTCACCGGCTGGGCCTGTTCCTGGCGCTGAATGCAGGTTTCTGGAGCGCGGTCTGCATCGTGATTTCCGGCACGGTCTGGTTCGAGGAATGGATCGTCTGGTGGGATTGGTACTATGAGCTGCCCTGGTGGGTTGACCTTTAAGGAGGGTATGAACAATGGCTGAATATCAAAACATCTTCACCCAGGTTCAGGTCCAGGGCCCTCCGGAAATGGGGGTCGCCGGATATGACGGCAGCGGGATCGACCGCAGCAAGAATGCACGTTTCTCAAAGCTCTTCGGCTGGTTCGGGAATGCGCAGTTGGGGCCGATCTATCTGGGCTCGTTCGGGGTGATCTCGCTTGCGACCGGTCTGATCTGGTTCGTGATGGTCGGCATGTCCTTCTGGGCGCAGGCCGATTACAACCCGGCGATCTTCATGCGGGATCTGTTCTGGCTCTCGCTCGATCCGCCTTCGCCCGGCTATGGCCTTGGCATGCCTCCGATGGATGACGGCGGTTACTTCATGATCGCGTCGTTCTTCCTTTTGGTCTCGGTGTTGACATGGTGGGTGCGGACCTATCTGCGGGCCGAGGCGCTGGGCATGGGCAAACATGTGGCCTGGGCCTTTGCCTCTGCCATCTGGCTCTTCCTGGTGCTGGGGCTCTTCCGCCCGATCCTGATGGGCGACTGGTCCGAGATGGTGCCATATGGAGTCTTCAGTCACCTCGACTGGACGAACCTCTTCTCGATCACATACGGCAACCTCTTCTACAACCCGTTCCATGCTTTGAGCATCGCTTTCCTTTATGGTTCTGCCCTGCTGTTCGCGATGCATGGTGCCACGATCCTCGCGGTCAGCCGCTTCGGTGGTGAGCGCGAGATTGAACAGATCGTGGACCGGGGTACCGCGACCGAGCGGGCAGCTTTGTTCTGGCGCTGGACCATGGGCTTTAACGCCACGATGGAGGGTATCCACCGCTGGGCCTGGTGGTTTGCGGTGCTGACAACGCTCACCGGCGGCATCGGCATCCTTCTGACCGGCACGGTTGTGGATAACTGGTTCGTCTGGGCGCAAGAGCACGGCTACGCACCGCTCGATTAAGGAGAGAGAGATGAAAAACGAAAACATCCTCGATGTCAGTGAAAAGTCGCGGCTGACCGCCGATGTCACGCTCTTGATGCTCAAGGGCGCGGGCTATGCAGCGGTATTCCTGCTGGCGGTCTGGTTCCTGATTGCCGTGATGGCCTGGATCGGGCGCGCCTTGCCAGAGGAAAGTCGCGATACGCCGGACCCGATCAACCGGTCATCGCTGACGATTGAAGCACCGCTGGTGCAGTTAACCTGATTGAACGGGGCGGCGCGCGACGCTGCCGCCCTGTTCTTCGCCGTCGGACCTCCCTCCCTGGCTGGTCCGTCACTTGGGGCCTAGAGCTCCAGTTCCCTTCCTGTTGGCTACAGGAGACTAGCGTCGCATCTGGGTTCGCCCATTTGCGACGCTTTTTCATTCCAAAGGTGCCGTCATGACCCATCGCCCTGAAACCCCATTTCTTGATACTGTCGCGGGTCCTGCCGACATACGACGGTTGAACGATACAGCCCTTGCCAATCTGGCCGATGATGTGCGGGCAGAGGTAATCTCGGCCGTCTCGCAAACTGGCGGGCATCTGGGCTCGTCCTTGGGCGTGGTTGAACTGACCGTGGCAATTCACGCGGTTTTTGACACGCCGCGCGACAAACTAATCTTTGACGTGGGCCACCAATGCTATCCGCATAAGGTCCTCACCGGACGCCGGGACCGCATCCGCACCTTGCGGCAAGAGGGCGGGTTGTCTGGCTTCACCAAACGCGCTGAGAGTGACTATGATCCTTTCGGTGCCGCCCATTCCAGCACATCAATCTCAGCCGCATTGGGCTTCACCGTGGGCCGAGACATGGGCATGCCCACGGGCGATGCGATTGCGGTGATCGGGGATGGGTCGATCAGTGCGGGCATGGCCTATGAGGCGCTCAACAATGCCGGGGCAGAGGGGCGTCGTCTATTCGTCATTCTGAACGACAATGAGATGTCGATTGCGCCGCCAACCGGTGCGATGTCGAAATACCTCTCAAGCCTCTATGCGTCGCCCATGGGCGAGTTACACAAGATGGCCGAGGGGTTCGAGGCAGCGTTGCCCGGTCCCTTACGCGACCACGCACGCCGCGCCCGCAGTCTGGTGACGGGCATGCAATCGGGCGGCTCGGGGACGCTCTTTGAAGAGCTGGGCTTTTCCTATGTCGGCCCCATCGACGGGCATGACATGTCACAGCTTCTGCCGGTTCTGCGCGCCGCACGGACACGGGCGACAGGCCCCGTTCTGATCCATGTCTGCACGACCAAGGGCAAAGGCTATGCGCCCGCTGAGGGCGCCGCCGATTGCGGGCATGGCGTGACGAAATTTGACGTGGCCACCGGCGCGCAGTCGAAATCCAAACCAAATGCGCCAAGCTACACGAAGGTCTTCGGCAATGCCCTGACGACCGAGGCGCAGCACGACCCAAGTATCGTCGCCGTGACCGCCGCGATGCCATCCGGCACTGGTGTCGACATTATGGGCGCGCGGTTTGAGAATCGCGTCTTTGATGTGGGCATCGCGGAGCAGCACGCAGTGACCTTCTCCGCAGGCATGGCCGCGAGCGGGCTGAAACCGTTTTGCGCGATCTATTCAACCTTCCTGCAGCGCGGCTACGATCAGGTGGTCCACGACGTGGCCCTGCAGAACCTGCCCGTGCGTTTCGCGATTGACCGGGCCGGGCTGGTGGGGGCGGATGGCCCGACCCATGCCGGGGCTTTTGATATCGGCTACCTCTCTGCCTTACCAAACATGGTGGTGATGGCCGCCGCCGACGAGGCTGAACTGATGCATATGGTCCGCACTGCTGCGGCTTATGACAAGGGCCCCATCGCCTTCCGCTATCCACGGGGTGAGGGCGTCGGCATCGACCTGCCCGAACGCGGCGAAATCCTCCCCATCGGCAAGGGCCGCATCGTCCAAGAGGGGTCGGATATCGCCTTATTGTCCTTCGGCGCGCATCTCGAAGAGTGCCGCAAAGCGGCCGATGAGATGTCCGCGCAAGGTATCACCGCAACCATCGCCGATGCCCGTTTTGCCAAACCGCTCGACCGCGACCTGATCCGGCAGCTTCTGCGCCACCACAAGGCGTTGGTGACGGTCGAACAGGGCGCTCGCGGGGGGTTCGGCGCCATGGTGTTGCATGATCTCGCGAATGACGGCCTGCTCGACGGGCGCTGCCAGCTCCGCACGATGACGCTGCCGGACCGTTACATCGATCAGGCCAACCCTGCGGCGATGTATGCCGATGCCGGGCTGACAGCGGTGGACATCGCAGCCACCGCGATGCAGGCCGCAGGCGTGAAACTGAAACGTTCACCGGTCGGTGTGGCGTAGGATGGGTGCTTGCACCCATTGAGACTGCTCATAACAGGGCCTGAAAGAGCCGCACTTTCAGCCCGCCATGCGGGATGGGCGGACCTTTGGTCAGCGTGAGGCCCGTCGCCTGCGCCAGCCCCGTATCGCTGGTCACGATACCGACACGCCAGCCGCCAAACCGCGCGTTCAGCGCCTCCCCAAGTCCAGCATAGACGCCGTAGAGCATCTTTTGGTTCCCGATCCGTCCACCATAAGGCGGGTTGCAGATCACAAGGCCGGGCGGCCCGTCGGGGCGCTGGATATCGGCGGCGTTGAGGTTGGTGAATGTGGTCAGATCACCGACACCCGCCCTTGCGGCATTCTCCGCTGCCATGCGCACGGCGCCGGCATCCCGGTCAGAGCCGTGCAAATGCATATTGGGCGCGTGGGTTTCACCCACCCAACGCCAACTAGGGTCGAACGTTGCCAGATGCATGAAGGCAAAATCGCGGGACCGGCCTGGCAGCAAACCTGCAGCGATCTCTGCCGCCTCAATCACAAAGGTCCCCGACCCGCACATAGGGTCGAGCACCGGCTCGCTGCCGTCATAACCGCATTCCCGCAGAAAGAGACTCGCCAGTGTTTCACGCATCGGGGCCTTGCCGACCGCCTCTTTATGGCCGCGCTTATGCAGGCTCTCGCCGGAGGTATCGACGCTGATGGTGACGCGATTGTCGTCAATCCGTGCTTTGATGGTCACGGGTGCATTGTTGCTGACCTCGTAGCCTGCCACGCGCAGAGCGCCCTCAATCCGTTGGGTCGCGGCCCCGGCATGATAAATCTTGGACTTGCGCGAGGTCGCGACCTCAACCCGCACGGGGACGTCCGCGCACAACACCTCGGCCCAAGGAAATTTACGCGCCCGTTTATCGAGTTGCGCTAGATGAAATGCCATAAAGGACCCGATCCGCACCAGCACCCTTGTCGCGCCACGGATCACAAGGTTCGCATGCCACACATCGGGCCAGCCCCCTGTGAGGGTCACGCCGCCCGCTGTGACCGTGGCACCGGCAAACCCGTTTGCAACAGCCTCGGCCCGCAGGACATGCTCAAGCCCCGGCGTGCCCACAAGGAAAATCTCAAGACGGTCTGTCATCGCCCGTCCATAAGCGGGATCAACGGGCGGACGCAACCGGCCTAGAAATTCGACGCGATCCCGAAGCTGAGCGATGCCTTGCTGGAATCGATGAAAGACACGTCCGAGTCTGTTCGGCTTGCGAACAAAGACATGCTAGGCGAAAAGCCGAAGTAAGAGACCTCCTCGAACACCGCTGTCACTCCAGCGCTTGCAAACCGATCCCGGCGACCGTCAAGCGTGCTCGAAAATTCGTCGAACGAGCGATATCCGATTTCGGCAAAGGTCGACCAGCGGGTCTGGAAGATCTGCCGACCAAGGGCGTAATCCGATCGCAGTCGATATTCGACAAATGTGCTTTCTTCGCTCGCATCATTGTATTTGCTGGCCAGAGTGAGCGTCGTGACATCCCGGTTGTCAAAACGCCACTGATAAGAGCCACTGAGGTTGTAGATCGTGCTATCAATCAATCCGGGCGCTTGGGCGCGTTGTTGCCGCACGGAGCTTTCAAGGGCAAAAGAACGACCGCCTTCGAACGGTACGATCTGGCCCAAGATCAGGTCGTGGTAGTCCACCAAGAGGTCGCCACCTCTCCAGTATCTACCATAATTGTAAGCGATCCGCGTTGGCCCGAGCGGGCTGAAGTCGGCTTGCTGCTGTTCCAGCGAAAACTGAGCCAGAAAGGCCGCAAAGTCACTTGGCCGCAAGTCACGGACAATTTCGCTTTCAGATTCGGAAAGCAGCGTTTCGGTTTCATCCGAAAAAACGACACCTTGTCCGAAAATCAAACCGCCGATGGTTGTCGTTTGGCGAGGTGTTTTGCTGAGCTCGTATTGGATTCTGGCACTGCCGTTGTATTCAAGACCGGAGAGGGCAAGTTGGTCCTCGCGCAGATCAAGCTCGATGAAGCAGGTGCCATCTAGGTTCTCAAAACATAGCCGCGCAGCGTCGGATCCGTCATTGATATTGTCCGATGGCGCGATGGAGGCGGTGTATTGCGTGGTAATCGGGTTGGCCTCACGGGCGCGCTGGAAGCCACGCACGATGGCTTCGGCATCATCCTCGGTCGCTATATGGTTGGCCGCACGGCGGAACCAGAATTCCGAGCGGGCGTACTGTTTGGCCCTGAAATGCGCGGTTGCTGCAAGGCGCGCGGTTTGCAGCCGGGTTTCTTCACTGGATGCCACACGATAGGCCCGGCCCGCACTTGCGGCAGCCTCGCGCGGTAGATCCAAGTCCGATTGGGCAAGCGCCAAAAGGAAGAGCGCTGCGAAACTGTCAGGATTGTCCTCCAAAAGCTGGTTCGCCAGAATAACTGTCCGCGCTGGGTTACCCCCGACCAAAGCGGCCTCAGCCTCTGCCTGTGTTGCGGCGGATGTTGCCTGCGCGGTTACTGGCCCTGAAAACCCGATCAGCATCGCAGCGCAACAAAAGACCCAAAAACGAAACTGTTCCAGCACGCTGATCTTACCTTCCTGAATTGATAGACCGGCTTAGCGTGAAATCTGCCTGACGCAAGTGCGACGATGATTTGCAAACAAATCCGCAACCGCGCGCGGATGGATCGGCGGATAATCGCCTCACCCGTAGCTCATTTTACTTTCTATTTTCCAAAGGCTCTTAAGCCTTTAGCACTCATGTTCGGGGGTAAGGGAGAACCGTATGAAGAAGATCCTTTCTATTGCTGCGCTTATTGGCCTGTCTGCCTGCCTCGGTGGCGGGGACTCCTCATCTGATTCAAGCGTTGATCTGACACCGGATACCCCGGACGTGTCGATGAATATGGATTTTGGGACTCAACTGAACGGTATGCGCATGGCCGGTACTGAGGTGGACTATGACGCCACTGCAGGACGGGCGGCCCAGATTCACGCAAACGACATGTTCGAAAAGGATTACCTGAGCATTTTTTTGCAAGGGACCACGGCGCCGATGGGTGGCGAAAAGGACATTGGGGATACCCTTAATGAACTTGGGCTGACTTGGCAGGATATCGGCCAATTCATTGCGCAGGGCGACTTCACGACGACCACCGTTCTGGATGAATGGGCAACCAACGGGAGTCAGGGGGACGGAAGCGATGCAGAAGACCTGACATTCGAGGACTTTGAACTGTTTGGTCTCGCCAAAGCTGGTTCAGGATCGGATCAACGTTGGGTGCTTGTGCTGGTAAATCCTGACTAAAACGCATGCAGGCTGCATCGGCGATTGCTTGCGTGAGCCAATGCGGTCGCTGGCATGTTCTTGCTGGATTGCACCCTGCCAAAGCATTGGTCTTGTTGACTGAATTTTTCCTGACGTAATGGTGGGGGCCTGATCAAGGAGTAGTTTCATGCGTACCATCGCCATCGCATTTTGCGCCTTTGCTATCGCTGCCTGCAGTAGTGGCGGCGGGGGCGGTTCACCGGTTGATGTGTCGTCCTCCGGTACCGGCCCTTCAACACCATCTTTACCGGATACACCTTCGGTCGATGGGTCTTTTCAAAGTATGCTGAACGGCGTGCGTGCGTCGAATGGGGCAGCGCCGCTTACATATGACGCTCGGTTGGGCCGAGCAGCGCAAGCGCATGCCAATGACATGCTTTCGATGGGCCGCCTGACGCATACCGGCAGTGATGGGTCAAATGCAGGTCAGCGCATCCGCCGCGAAGGCTATGATTGGATCACCTGGGGTGAAAACGTCGCCCGCGGCCAACGCAATGAAGAGGCCGTTCTGAATGCCTGGGTCAACTCACCCGGACATCAGGCCAACAATGTGAACCCGAACTTTGAGGATTTCGCTTTGGCTAAAGCTGGGTCGGGCTCAAACCAATACTGGGCCTTGGTCTTCGCAACAGAACGGTAGTAGTTCAGCGGCAAATTCGGCCGGACCTTACGTCTCAGACGATCTGCTGGTGCGCGCTGTTTCAGGTTTCGGCTGCGGTTTCGCCATCCCTTCTAGAGCGCGCAACGGCTTCTTGACAGCCTCGCCCAAGCCCGGGCGCGTTGGTGCGACCATCTGCTTGCTGACTTCAACGATCAGCACGCCGCCTGCAGCAACCATGGGGATGTTGTGCCCCACCTTTTCAAAGAATCCTGCTGATTTGCGCCAGAGCCTGCGTGACGATGGCGGCTGATAAAGCGCAGACATGGTTCGTTCCGTCACGAATTGATGTCGCCGCAACTGCGCATCCAACTGGCTCAGCGAATAGGGCCGCCCATAGCCAAAGGGTGTTGCATCAGACCGCGACCAAAGCCCGGCCCGGTTGGGCACGATAAAGACCGCGCGGCCACCCGGCCCTAAAACACGCCATGCCTCATCAAGAAGGGCAGAGGGATGCTCTGTCGTTTCCAGCCCGTGCATCAAGACCAGCCGGTCCACATGGCCCGTCTCGATCGGCCAGAGCGTATCTTCGCACAATACGCTGACATTTTGTCCATCGGGCGGCCAGGGCATCACACCCTGTGGCCCCGGCATCAGGCCGACAACCCGCCGTGCATCCTTCAGGAATGGCCGCAAAAGGGGGACAGAAAACCCAAAGCCGACAACCATCTGCCCCTTGCAATCGGGCCAGAGCCTCACCAACTCATCCCGGATCACCTTTTGCGCGGCCCGGCCCAATGCGCTGCGGTAGTAGAAGTTTCGCAGATCAAGCACATCAAGATGCATTGCGGTTTTAGGTCCCTTGGGCAAAGCTGTGCCGCGACCATATCAACAGAAAAGGCCAAAATGCCATGGCAAACGCCCCATCCGCCGAACTCGTCGTGGTGCCCTGTCTTGCCGACAACTACGCCTTTTTGGTCCATAATGACGCGACGGGCGAGACCGCCCTTATCGACGCCCCGGAAGAAGGCCCGATCAGAGAGGCATTGCGCAAACGTGGCTGGACGCTAAGCGACATCCTGATCACGCATCATCACCATGACCATATCGGTGCGGTCGACGCACTGCGCCCCGGAGCGCGCGTGATTGGGGCCAAGGCTGATGCACACCGCCTGCCGCCGCTGGATTTGCAGGTGGCCGAGGGCGATACGATCACGGTCAGTGGGCAGACAACTCATGTCATCGATGTCTCGGGCCACACGATTGGCCATGTCGCCTTTCACATGCCCGACGCTGGCTATGCGTTTACGGCCGACAGCCTGATGGCGCTGGGCTGTGGCCGCTTGTTTGAAGGGAACGCCGCGCAAATGTGGCAAAGCCTGAAAAAACTGCGCGCGCTGCCCGAAGACACGCAGATTTGTTCCGGCCATGAATACACCGCGGCAAATGCACGCTTTGCGCTGTCGGTTGACGCGGACAATCCAAAGCTTATCTCACGTATTGAAGGCATCACTCAGGCCCGCGCGGATGGCCAACCGACAATCCCCTCCACCTTGCGTGAAGAGATGCTGACAAACCCATTTCTGCGTGCGGATGACCCTGCATTTAAGGGTGTTTTGGGTATGGCGGATGCATCGGACGAAGATGTCTTTGCCCATGTTCGCGCCGCGAAAGACAAATTTTGACCACGATGTCGTGTCAACGTGTTCAAAAGCAGATGAAATGCAAGGCATCACGCGATTTGTGATGCGCAAACGGAAAAAAGTCCTTGAAGGTTTGTGTAGAAAACCAAACCTTAAGGATAAGAGGCCACGGTTGGCGTGTGCAGATCACAGGCTGACCCCCGATATGAAGGAGCACAAGACGTGCCATCATTTTCGACAACACTCGAGCAGTCCATTCATGGGGCCCTGGCGCTTGCGAACGAACGTCGTCATGAGCTGGCGACACTGGAACACCTGCTTCTTGCGCTGATTGATGAACCAGACGCGGCCCGCGTGATGCGCGCCTGCTCGGTCAATCTCGATGAATTGCGTAAGGATCTGGAAGAGTTCATTGACGATGATCTGTCGACATTGATTACAGATGTCGAAGGGTCCGAGGCTGTGCCGACTGCCGCTTTCCAGCGCGTTATTCAGCGTGCGGCGATCCATGTACAATCCTCCGGTCGCAATGAAGTCACCGGTGCCAATGTGCTGGTTGCGATCTTTGCAGAACGCGAAAGCAACGCGGCCTATTTCCTGCAAGAACAGGATATGACCCGTTATGACGCCGTCAATTTCATCGCCCATGGCGTGGCAAAAGACCCAGCGTTCGGGGAATCGCGCCCCGTGACTGGCACGCCCGAAGACTCTGAGACGGTGAATGTCGGCAGTGAGAGCGATGAAAAAGAGAGCGCGCTTGCAAAATACTGCGTCGATCTGAACGCAAAAGCTACCAAGGGCGATGTTGACCCACTGATAGGTCGCGCGCACGAAGTGGAACGCTGCATTCAGGTTCTGTGTCGCCGCCGCAAGAACAA
Organism: Cognatiyoonia sp. IB215446; assembly: GCF_033963825.1. NCBI lineage: Bacteria > Pseudomonadati > Pseudomonadota > Alphaproteobacteria > Rhodobacterales > Paracoccaceae > Cognatiyoonia > Cognatiyoonia sp. IB215446. The sequence goes on from NZ_JAXBMD010000005.1 coordinate 110,785, forward strand.
TCCGCTCTTGGTCGGTGATCCCGGCGTGGGCAAGACGGCGATTGCCGAAGGTCTTGCGTTCAAGATCGTGAATGGCGAAACGCCCGAAGTGCTGTCTTCAGCGACCATCTACAGTCTCGATATGGGTGCTTTGCTGGCCGGAACCCGCTACCGCGGCGACTTTGAGGAACGCCTGAAGGCTGTGATGACCGAGATGGAAAATCACAAGGATGCCGTCCTTTTCATCGATGAGATTCACACTGTCATTGGTGCAGGTGCGACATCGGGCGGTGCGATGGATGCATCCAACCTGCTGAAACCGGCCTTGCAGGGCGGCAAGCTGCGCTGCATGGGGTCAACCACTTACAAAGAGTTCCGCCAGCATTTCGAGAAAGACCGGGCGTTGTCGCGCCGGTTCCAGAAAATCGATGTGACCGAGCCTTCGGTGCCGGATGCAATCAAGATCCTGCAAGGGTTGAAGCCATATTTTGAAGAGCATCACAGCATCAAATACACGGCTGATGCGATCAAGACGGCTGTGGAACTGTCTGCGCGCTATATCAATGACCGCAAGCTACCAGACAAAGCCATTGACGTGATCGATGAGGCAGGCGCGGCTCAGCATCTGGTGACCGAAAGCAAGCGCCGAAAGACGATTGGTGCCAAAGAGATTGAGAATGTCGTGGCCAAGATCGCCCGCATTCCGCCCAAGAATGTCAGCAAGGATGACGCCGAAGTTCTGAAGGATCTCGAAAAGACGCTCAAGCGGGTTGTCTTTGGCCAGGATAACGCGATTGAAGCGCTGTCATCGGCCATCAAACTGGCCCGCGCGGGCCTGCGTGAGCCCGAAAAGCCTATCGGCAACTACCTCTTCGCCGGGCCAACCGGTGTTGGTAAGACCGAAGTGGCCAAACAACTCGCCAGCACATTGGGTGTTGAGCTGCTGCGCTTCGACATGTCGGAATACATGGAGAAGCACGCGGTCAGCCGTCTGATTGGCGCGCCTCCGGGCTATGTCGGCTTCGATCAGGGCGGCATGCTGACCGATGGCGTTGATCAGAACCCGCATTGCGTGTTGCTGCTTGATGAGATGGAAAAGGCGCATCCGGATGTCTACAACATCCTGCTGCAGGTCATGGATCACGGGAAACTGACCGACCATAATGGGCGGACAACCGATTTCCGCAATGTGATCATCATCATGACGTCTAATGCGGGTGCCGCAGAGATGTCCAAGAACGCGCTGGGCTTTGGCCGCGAAAGCCGCGAGGGCGAGGATACCGCCGCCATTGAACGGACCTTCACACCGGAGTTCCGCAATCGTCTGGACGCGGTCATCTCGTTCGGCTCTCTGCCGAAAGAGGTGATCATGCAGGTGGTCGAGAAATTCGTGCTGCAGCTTGAGGCACAGCTGATTGACCGCAATGTGCATATCGAACTGACGCCTGCCGCCGCCGAATGGCTTGCCGATAAGGGCTATGATGAAAAGATGGGTGCGCGTCCGCTGGGCCGTGTCATTCAGGAAAACATCAAAAAGCCGCTGGCGGAAGAGTTGCTCTTTGGCAAGCTGGTGAAAGGTGGCATCGTGAAGGTTGGCGTGAAGAAAGGTGCGCTCGACCTAAAATATGTCGAACCTGAGCAGGGCAAGATCACGGATCGTGGTGACAAGCCACCACTACTGACGGCGGACTAAGCGACCTTCGAATTGAAGAAAGCGGCGCGTAACTAGCGCCGCTTTTTGGTGATGTGGCTGGCCATGCAATTGATGTTGTGCACCTTGTTGGCCCAGCGGTGTCAAAATCCTTGAAAGGATTTTGCCCAGATTTTTCTAAAAAATCTGCTCCCCCCTCGAAGAGACGGGAAATCTGCGTCAGCGTTCGGTCAGTTTGAGTTCAATACGCCGATTCTGTGCGCGTGCTTCAGGTGTATTGGCGGGGTTGAGCGGTTGGTATTCACCGAAACCATTCGCCGCAAGGCGTTCAGGCGCGATACCCAGCTCCTCAGACATGAACCGTACGACCGACAGTGCGCGGGCCTGACTCAGTTCCCAGTTATCCTGATAGCGTCCGCCTGCGCCGACCGGAATATTGTCGGTATGACCGTCAACGCGGATCACCCAGTCGATGCCGGGTGGAATATCGTCGGCGATGCTGCGCAGGATATCTGCGATATTGGAAATCTCGGCTTGGCCGGCAGGCGACAATTGCGCGCGGCCCGGTTGGAACAGCACTTCGGATGCGAAAATGAACCGGTCCCCTTCGATGCGCACCCGGTCTTGCCCTTCGAGCACATCACGCAATTGTCCGAAGAAATCGGATTTAAAGCGCGACAGATTCTCGGCCTCAGCCGCGAGACGCTCCGCCTCCTCTTCCAGCCGCGCCGCCTCGGCCTCCAGCCGGAGGCGTTCAGCCTCTTCCAACGCACGGCGTTGACGTTCCTCTGATGCGACCCGCGCTAGCGCGGTGTTCAATTGCGCGCCCAAGGTTTCAATTTGCACCTGTGCTTCACGATCTGACTCCTCGGCGAGGTTCAGTAGGGATTGCAAATTGCCGACCTGACCGCGCAATTCTGTGATCTGAGCGTTCAGCAACGCAACCTGCCGCTGGCTTTCGGCTGAAACAGCTTCTTGCGCGGCGAGTTGTTCATTTGCCAGCGCCAATAGTACGGCCTGCTCCTCGGCAGCGCTGGCATTGGCGGTTTGCGTCGCCAAAGCCGCCCGCGCTTCTGCCAATTGCCGCAAGAGGTCGTCATTTTCGGCATCCTGCGTTCCTTGCAGCGCTTCGAGTTCGGCTTGCGCTGCCCGCGCCGCTGCAAGTAGCGTCAGTGTCTCTTCTGCCTCTTGCCTCTGTTCTTCCAGGTTCAGCGTCATGGCGGTCAATTCCGTATCGGCATTAGCCAGACGTTCGCGCAAAGCCTCTGCGGCGGCCGCATCGGCGAGCTGCCCTGCCTCCAATTCGGTGATCCTTGCGGTATTTGCGTCGTTCTCGGTCTCCAGATCGGCAATCAATGCCTCAAGCGCCTCTCGCCGTGCGGCGGCGAGGCGGGCGGCTTCAGTACCTTCGTCGATTTCGGTACGCGCCTGCGCTAAAGCGAGGTTCAGCGCCTCTTGCTCAGACAACAGGCGTTCCTGTTCAGCCTCCAGCCCGGCGATGTTGGCCAGCGCGTCGCTCCGCTCGGCCAGCAACCCAGCCACCTGGGCCTCGAATTCCGTGATCTGGCTGCGAGCCTCAGCGAGTGCCTGACCTTGCGCATCACGTTCGGCGATCAATGCAGCGATGCGCCCGGATTGCTGCTGGGCCAGCGCGTTGGCCGCGTCCAGATCCGAGTCAAGAGCGGCAGAGCGCGCCCGCTCCAACCCCAAAGTGCTGGTCAGTGCCGCCACTTCATTCGTCAGAAGGTCCAGCTCGCTTTCTTGCCCCGTAATCGTTTCGCGCAGGACGAACTGGATCACCATAAAGATCGTCAGCACGAACATCAGGACCAGCAGAAGCCCCGTCATCGCATCCACGAAACCTGGCCAGATCGCGTTCTGGAACCTGTTCGATGACCTGCGGCTTAGTGCCATGGCTTAGCCCCGTTCACGAATGGCGCTGGCAAGCGTGGCGATATCGCCGCGCAGATCGCCAATGGTCTCTTGCCTCCCAGCGGAGAGTTCTTCGAGAATGCGCAAAAGCTGCACGTCAATCGAGCGCAGGCGCATGCGGCTTTCCGCATCGATCCCGTCCATCCCGCTATCGTCGAGTTTCTTGATCAACGCCTCCTGGCCCTCGGCCACGCGCGTCAGCAGATCATGACTGCCTTGCGTCACATTGGCCTGCGCGAGCCGTTCGACCGCCGCGGCCAGCGTGGCAAAGCGCTTGTCCGTATCCTCGCGGTCCGCGTCGTTCTGGCCCATCATCATCTGGATCGTGTCCATCAACTCACCCAGTTGATCGACAAAAGCGCCCATCACACCGCTATCGGCACCGGCCCCTTCATCTCCGTCAATGCCGACGCGGGTGATCGTTGACAGCCATTCCTCGAGCTCGCGATAGAACCGGTTTTGGCCGTGGCCTGCAAAAAGCTCCAGCAAGCCGACGATCAGCGACCCGGCCAGGCCCAGAAGCGAGCTTGAAAAGGCGGTGCCCATCCCATCAAGCTGGCTTTCAAGCCCCGATTGCAGGCGCGCGAAGATGTCGGCGCCATCTTCGCCATCGCCGGGATTGAGTGACCGGATCGTTTCGACCAGTGCGGGTACCGTGGTCGCGAGGCCGTAAAACGTACCCAAAAGACCTAGGAAAATCAAAACGTTACCGATATATCGGGTGATCTCGCGGTCTTCGTCGATCCGCTGTCCAACGGTATCAAGGATCGACCTCGCCGAGGTGGACGAAATCTGAGTCCGCGCACCGCGCGACCGTAAGAGTGTCGCAAGTGCCGCGAGCAAGGACGGTGCGGCGACGTAGCTGTGCCCACCCGCCTCATTGGCGAAACGTTCGATCCAGCGGACCGATTTGATCAGCAGAAACACCTGATTGATGCACGACAGGACCCCCAGCACGAACACGGCCAGAATGACGCCGTTCAGGTAGGGGTTGGAGTTGTAGATCGCGATGATCTGGGCCTGCCCCAGATAGAGCCCCGCCCCCACCAGCCCAAGCACTGTCAGCATGAACAGGATTTGGCGGATCGGTTGTGAGAACTGCGGTTGTGCCTTACGTACCCGTTTTTCCGACAAGGGAGGGCATCCTTATATGGTGTTTTGTCTTTGCCCCGATAGCATCATAGAGACGCTTGGCGGCAAACCCAAATAATTTAAGGTCTGCATCATGTTGCTGTGAGGGCACGCACGCGCTCTGTCAGCCAGGCCATATCGTCGTCGCGAATACCCATCTCGGTCAGATGGGCGGTGGTGTTGTAGAGGTACTCGGTATTCGGGCCACGCCCGCCCACTGCATGGGCAATCATCTGGGCCTGTTTCTCAAGATCGAACTGGCAGTATTGGCGATGGTCGCGGTTGATGATGTAGGCCAGCGCTTCGATATCCTCCCCAGCATCCGAGACCAGATTGACGTGGTCTTCATAATAGGCAGAGGAGATTAGTTCGCGTTCGCGCAAGCTGGCGAGGACGCTCTCTTCCTCATCTTGGGCCACCTGAAAGGCGATGCCGGTGCATTGGCCACCGGGGTCCTTGTCCAATGCAAGCACAAGGCCCGGTTCGGCCTCGGACCCGCGATGGTGGATCGACAACATGCAGAAACTGCGGTGATAGTCGTGCAGGCGTGCCTTGACCTGCCGCACAGGCGTAAAGCCGGGGTCCCATAAGAGAGACCCATACCCGAAAACCCAAAGTGACATGACAAATTCCCTTTCGCCCGGCGTCTTACAAAGCCGGGGCGGTCTTGTCACGCGGGAGGGGTCAGACGACGCGCATCATGTTGCCGAAGATGGCCGATTGATGCTCTTCGAGGTAGATGCGCAGCCAGGGCGTGTATTGCCCCGGATGGCGCGCGACATCTGCAGAGAGATCATAAAAATCGACCCATTTTGTCGCCATGACCTCATCAGGATTGGGGTCGAGCTTCACGCCGCCGGGCGCGTCGGCCACGAAGACCTCAACCACCTCATGTTCGATCATCCCGCCGCCGACATCGGCGCGGTATTCGATCTGATCGCGATAGCTGGGATAAAGGCCCTTGATCCCCAATTCTTCGCGCAGGCGACGTATCGCGCAATCGGCCGGGTCCTCATCCCATTCAGGATGGGTGCAGCACGTATTCGCCCACAATCCGGGTGTGTGATACTTGCCCATCGCACGCTGCTGGATCAGCACGCGGCCCTTGTTCATCACAAAGACACTCACGGCCTTGTGCTTGAGTCCGCGCTGATGCGCTTCAAGCTTTTCGACCGGTTTCAGCACGCCGTTTTCCCAGGCCGGGATCATGATGCTCATGTGCGCATCGGCGAAACAAGGCGCGTCAGATGCGCGATGTTTTTAATGCCGATTTTCAGATGCGCCATGGGTCGTGCCTTTACGAGCTTTTTGTTCATATACGCCTCAAAGGTCAGCTTTTGCACGTCGACATCATGACACAGGGAGACAAACCGCTCACGCCGTTCGTCGCTGCGGTAATAGGCGTTTTGCATGGCGCCCAACACCCGGAAGACTTGCTTGTGTTCGCGCATGAAAAGTTTCCGCGCCAGTTGCAAGTCTTTTACGCGCCCTGATGCCAAAGTGGCCGCTGCTGCAGTGGCGGCGACCCGCCCGCCGACCATCGCGTAATAGATGCCTTCGCCCGATGATGGCGCAACGACGCCCGCCGCATCCCCGGCCAGCACGACATCTTTGCCATTGTCCCATCTATCCAATGGTTTCAACGGGATAGGGGCGCCCTCCTTGCGGATTGTCGGGCATTCGGTGAGGCCGGATGCGGCGCGCAGATCAGCCGTGGCCTGTTTGACATCGACGGATTTGACCATGGACCCCATGCCGACGCTCGCTTGCGAACCATGGGGGAAAACCCAGCCGTAAAAGTCGGGCGAAATCCTGCCGTCATAGACCACGTCACAGCGCTTCGGATCATAGGTGGCGTTCGGCGCGGGCGCCTCGATAATCTCGTGGTAAGCGATCACATAAGGGATCGTATCGCCGCCCGGCACCTCGGCCCGTGCGACGTTTGACCGCGCGCCGTCGGCGCCAATCACCAGCTTTGTGTCCAGCTGCAATTCATTACCGCTGATCTTGTCGCGGTAAACAACATGCGTGCCGTCCTCATCGCGGACGATCTTGGTGAAGGTCCCGCTGTAACGATGCGCGCCTGCCTCCTTCGCCCGCACCCGCAAAAACTCGTCAAAATGCTCCCGGTCGACCATCCCGACAAAGCCGTTCTCGATCGGGATATCCACCTGCCGCCCGGTCGGTGAGATCATGCGGGCGGTGTTGACCTTGGCCACCAACTGATCGTCGGGGATATGGAAATCCGTAATCAGCCGCGGCGGGATCGCCCCGCCACAGGGTTTGATCCGCCCCTCGCGGTCGAGAAAAGCCACCTTGTGCCCGGACCTTGCAAGGTCTTCGGCGGCTGTGGCCCCGGACGGGCCTGCGCCCACAACAACAACATCATATTGCATCTCTTACTCTCCCGGAACGAGGGTGGCTTTGGGCATTTTGCGGTCCATGATTTTTGCGGCCATCGCGGCGGCGGCGATGAATAGGGCGGCCTCGGCGATAAAGACGCTGCCAAAGGCCTGCGTGTCGGTCATGCTGGTGCGCAGGATGTCGACCATGCCAGCACCGATGAGGCCGCCGAAACCGGCGGCAATCGCCTGTGCGGCCCCCCAAAGGCCCATGCGCGTGCCTTCGCGCCGCTCTTTCCCTTGCGCGGCCAGCGCCATCATTGATCCGATGGCCGCGACGGCGAACATGCCGTTGAAGAAGCCGAGCAGCATGACGGCGTAGGTGATCGGCGCGCCAGCACCCATTGGGCCGAGGAACGTGATCAGCGCCAGCGATCCGGCAGAGCCAAGGCAGCCCGCCACAACCCAATTGCGCAGTGCCCCGATCTTGAGGCCGGTCGCCATGATCCCAACGGTCAGCATACCGATGAAGACACCGCCATTCTGCGCGCCCGAGAGGGAGGTGGATTCGCCCGGCGTGAACCCAAAGACGAGGCCCGCGTAAGGTTCAAGGATCAGTTCCTGCATGAAATAGGCGGTCATGGACAGGAAGACGAAGATGGTAAAGCTGCGTGCCTTACGCTCGCCCCAGACCTCGCGCAGGCCCTCCATGAACGGGGTCGGATCGGGTTCGCGGATGGCGATCAGGTTCCGCTCGATGCGCCATACGGCGAGGCAGGTTACCAATGTCGCCGAGGTCACGACGATACCCACGATCCGCAATAAAAGCTGCGGGGTGTAAGGGTCAATGAACTGGCCAACTATGCCTGCGGTGGCGGCAATGCCAAGGATCATCATTAGCCAAGTGATCGTCGCGGCGGCCGCCCGTCGGTGAGGTGCTGTGGTCGTGGCAAGCAGGGCCAGCAGCGACGTGCCCGACGCACCAACGCCCAACCCGATCAGCGTATAGGCGATGAGCGATACGGTCAGACCTGCGGCAAATGACGTTTCAAACGCCAGCACGCCACACGCGGCGAGGAATGCACCGATGGCGAGGGCCACCATCCCGCCGATGATCCAGCGTGTGCGATGGCCGCCAGTGTCAGAATAGAACCCCCAATGCGGGCGGGTCAGTTGGATGCCGTAATGCAGACCAACCAGCAGGCCCGGCAGGATTGCGGGCAATGCAAGCTCCACCACCATCAACCGGTTCAGGGTCGATGTTGTCAGTACCACAATCGCGCCAAGTGCCATCTGCACAAGGCCAAGCCGGAAAATTTGAAACCAGGATAATGTCATCTTCAGCCCCCCAAGGCTGTCGCGGTGATCATCATGCCGCTGATGTAAAAAAGGATGCCCATGCCCTGATACCAGGGCGTCTTGCCTTCCGGATCGCGCAGCAGGACACGCATCGCGCCCAGTTGCACGGCAAGCATGGCTGCGACGCCCAGCGCATGGAACGGATGACCCCAGACGGTCAAAAGCCCAATCACCGACGCTTGCGGCACCGCCATGACCCAACAGGCAACGCGCGCTGCGCGGTCCGGACCAAGCGTCACGGGCAGGGACCGCAGGCCCATCGCGCGGTCTCCTGCGATGGCCTTGAAATCGTTCAACGTCATGATCCCGTGCGCGCCGAGGCCGTAAAGCACGGCGATCAGGATGGTCTGCGCACTGGGCGCGCCTGCGCTGATCACGGCGGCCCCGGTGATCCATGGCAGCGTCTCATACGCGAGACCGCAGAGGCCGGGCCCCCAAAGGCCGGATTTCTTGGCGCGGATCGGCTCTGCTGAATAAGACCATGCGGCGATCACGGCCAAAATAGTCGCGCCAAAACCCCAAGGGCCAAGCATGTAACCGACAATCAGGCCAAGCGCGGTCATGGCGAGCGCGATGTAAAATCCCCACCGCCCCGGAATGCGCCCCGACGGGATTGGGCGGTCAGGTTCATTGATCGCATCCACATGCCGGTCGCACCAATCATTGGCGGCCTGGCTCATCCCGCAGACGATCGGGCCCGCCAGGACAACACCCAGAATGATCAGAAACCAGTTGTCCGCCGGGCTGACCCCGGCAGAGACCACGCCGCAAAGATACGCCCACATCGGTGGAAACCATGTATGTGGTTTGAGCAGCGTAAGTGTCGCACGCGGTTCGGGCCAGCGGCGCGTCGGTTGATCTATGTGTAAATCAGACGTGACACTCATTCTGTCAGTCTATTGTGACAGTACGGCAGAGGGCAAGTGTAAAGCCGCTGTGACACTGTGCCAAGTTGTCGCTCTGACAGGTTTGGTCAGCGCTGAGAAAGCGTATAGGCAAAAAGTTCCTGCAAAATGATGCAAAACTGACCGCAGCCAAAACTTTTCGGTTTGTGAGGCGGCATGCTCTTTCGCCTCTTGCGTTCGTCTCAGGATGGTCGCAACGTGCCGTTCAAAGCGCTTTGGATGGAGGGGTCTACATGACGATTCGTGCTGTAGTTTGGGGTGAAAACGTGCATGAGCAGACGAATGAAGTTGTGTCATCGCTCTATCCTGACGGTATGCACAGCACCATTGCCGCTTGCCTGAGGGAGGATGGCATCGATGCGACTACCGCAACCTTGCAAGAGCCTGAACATGGGCTTCCCGATGCCCGTTTGGCAGAAACGGACGTTTTGCTCTGGTGGGGCCATGCGGCCCATGGCGATGTGGAGGATGCGGTTGTCGACAGGGTCGCCGCACACGTCCATGCGGGCATGGGGCTGATCCTGCTGCATTCAGCGCATTTCGCGAAAATCTTCAAGCGGCTGATGGGTACGCCTTGCGACCTGACCTGGCGCGAGGCGGGGGAGCGTGAGCGGCTTTGGGTGACCTCCCGCAACCATCCGATTGCTGCGGGGCTTCCCAACCATTTCGAACTGGAACACGAAGAGATGTATGGCGAGCCCTTTGGCGTGCCAGAACCGCTTGAGACCGTGTTTGTCAGCTGGTTTCAGGGCGGCGAGGTCTTCCGCTCGGGCCTTACATACAAGCGTGGCGCGGGCAACGTGTTTTACTTCCGCCCGGGGCACGAGACCTACCCGACTTATCACGACGCCAATGTCCAGAAGGTGCTGCAGAACGCGGTGCGCTGGGCCTACAACCCGGCGCCGCGTGTGATTGGCGTAGGGGACGCGCCCAATGTGCCGGTTGACCAGGCATTGGAACCCATCGAAGAGCGCGGCCCCCGCCTGCATCAGGACGGGGAAGAGGGGTTCCGATGATCCGTGTTCTGATCGTCGGCACCGGTACGATGGCCAATGATCACGCCGATGCCTTTGTGGCGATGGATGGCGTAAGTGTCGTTGGCAGCGTTGATCCCAACCCTGACAACCTGCATAGCTTCAATGCCAAATACGGCATCAAACATGCTTTCGACAGCGTCAATCAGGCACTGGCCTGGGACGCATTCGACGCGGTCTCCGTGGTCACACCCGACGGTATCCATCACCGCACGACCATGCCGTTTCTGGCAGCGGGCAAGCATGTCTTGTGTGAAAAACCACTTGCGACAAATACCGCTGATGCCCGTGAAATGGCGGCGGCGGCGAAGGATGCGGGCGTTGTGAACATTGTCAACCTGACTTACCGCAACGTGCCCGCCCTGATGCAAGCCGCCGCCATCGTTGCCGAGGGCCAGATTGGCGATGTCCGGCATTTTGAGGCATCCTATCTGCAAAGCTGGCTCAACCAGGCGTCCTGGGGTGATTGGCGGACCGAGGATCAGTGGCTCTGGCGCCTCTCGACTGCCCATGGATCCATGGGCGTCTTGGGGGATGTGGGGGTCCATATCCTCGACTATGCCACCTTTGCTGCGGGTGCGGATACGGCAAGGGTGTCTTGCCGCCTCAAGACCTTTGACAAGGCCGAAGGCGGCAAGATCGGCGACTACATCTTGGATGCAAATGACAGTATGGCGATGCATCTGGAATTGCAGAATGGGGCCGTCGGCGTGATCCATGCCAGCCGCTTTGCCGGTGGGCATATCAACGATCTGCGCTTGCGGCTTTTTGGAACCAAGGGCGGGCTGGATGTGCGGTTCGAGCAATGGCGCAGCACCTTGCGCGCCTGCCTTGGTGACCATCTTGTCAGCGGCACCTGGGTCGACATTCCAACCCCTGAGGTGGAAACGAACTACTCTCGTTTTATTGCAGCAATCCGGGATGGTGCGCCTGTTGCACCCGACTTTCAGCGCGGTGCGGACCTGCAAAGGGTCCTTGATCTCGCGGTCGTCTCAGACACACAAAGCGCGCGCGATCAAGTGGTCTAGCGCCCGACCACCGTACGGTGGGTCCTTTGACTTCGCATCAAGCATCCGCTTTGCTAGGCGCGATGTGTTCATCGGCACCGAAGGGCACACATATTCTGTAAAGAATATCGGCCTAGTGTCTGGATCGATAACTGCTGGCAGAAGCGGAGGATGCATATGCCCGATATCTTTATTCCTGCAAGTCCGGCAGATTTGGTGGATCAGATGGTGGTTGTGCAGACGCTGGCCGCAGAAGCGCAGGATGCCTCGTCAAGCGCGATCTACAGCAGACGTCTTTCACAGATGGAAACACTTGCTGCAGAACTCTTGCCGCCAAATGCGCATCCTTCTGCCGCGGGTGTCACTTCGGCGCGCACGGATTTGCTGCAACTCGAAGCAGATATGCGCGCCTGTGAGGCAAGGTCTGACTTTGGTGTCGGTTTTGTTGCACTGACCCGCGCCTATCTTGATGCGCGGGCAACGCTTGTAGAGCAGAAGCGTGCTTTTGATGCGGCAATCAGCCCGACACTGATCGACAGAGCAAGCGCGGGTGGTCAAGGTGATCGGCATTTGTAAGACATGATCTGCCTGTCGCCCAATATTTTGACTAATGGTGCCGGATGCCGTTTGTAGGCCCGCAATCTCGCCTTGGGTAACGTATAAAGCTGCCACCGGGCTGGGTTAGGTTTATTGGTTCATTATGTAAAAGATTTGTTCCGCGTGCAGCGCCTATAGCAACAGGCTGCGCGTGATGGTCAATGCGCAGACCTTGCTTCTAAGGGCAGGAAGGCTGATGTGTTTATTTGAAGCACTAGGCATCCGACGAGTCATCTGCCTGCCTAGTCTTGGGCGAAGGTGCATTAGGGTCCAAAGACGTTGAGACCGCCAAATTCTTTGCTGGAACCAGTTTCTGTCATGACACATGTCGATTTGACCCCAATTTGTGCACCATCAGAGCTGATTTTACAGGTATCGGCCTTTCGATCAGGCCTAGCGTCGATCTTTCTGAATGCGTACGGCTGAACAATGAAACCATATTGGAGTTCAGTGATGGCGACCTGTGGAGTCGTAGGCGACTGCGCAATAGGGGCCAAAGCAAGAATAAGTTGTTACTTTCCACTCTTCCGCTTGCGGTTCATGCGATGCAGGTGATCTCCTCCAGTAAAGCGCGTGCATGGCGCCTGTGGGCTGCAATGATCTTTTTACACTGCTTTGCATCGGGAAACGGGCGCACCGGTGTCATTCGCGACGGCGTAGCCGTGATATCGATTGTAACTTCAGGTAGCGCATCATCAAGCGTCTGCACCGAGATGGGTCCCAAAAACAGGCTTTCGGCAGGTGCGCCATGCGCCAGTACGACATTGTGCTCTTGAAGCAGGATATGGTGGTAGGTGACCGGCTGCATTGATCGGTCAATGTCGATACCCGGTAAGCCAACGAGGCGGATTGCAGGGATCAGAACTTCCGCTGTCCCCAAAAGGCGCGCAGCGATGCGTGATGCGACAAGTATGCGATGTTGGCGCGACACGATCAGATCTGATCTGGGTAGACCATGACCCAGTGCTCCCGCTTTAATCCGCACCGGAAGCAAACGGGTTTCTTGCAGCAATTGCAGGGGCGTGAACCGACGCGTGCTTGTCTGCAAGACCCGACATGGTCCAGCGTCGTACGTGCAGACCAGGTCGCCAGCATTAATCTCCGCGATGCGAATTGGCCCTTTGGGCGTGTCCAGAAGCGTATCGGCGGCAAAGCAAACGATCCGAAAATCCTCTGAATCGATCCCGATTTCAAAAAGGTCCCAATTGCCGCTGCTGCCTCCCGCACCAAAGATGGTGATAGTGTTGACGGGGGACTGAAAATGCAGCGAGGCGAGGCTGCCATCAAACGATGTTCCGGTACTGCTGATTCCCCCATCTGGCGTGATGATCTGGGTAGCGGCACCTGACATCGTGAATTCGACGGTGCCATCTGCAATCGCCTGGTTCAAGTCGACTTGAGCGCCGTCAACCACGAGATAGTAAACCTCGCCCGGAGTGCTGCGATTGACGCTTACGGTCATGCCGTGAATCGTTTCGTCAAAATCCACTGTCACGGTTTCGGAGCCATCGCCCGTGACCTGCGCGCCTAGATCGGTACCAGGCCGGCTGATCGTATTGACATTCGCAGTGACGGTGTACCCGACGCTTTGCCCGTCGCTTGTTGTCAGCGTACCCGTTGCCCCGTTTGTGTAGTCATCAATGACATCAGTGAATGGCATGCCGCACTCGCAAAAAACTCACGTTTTACTATGTGCAACAAACAGTATTGAAAAGGAGTCAAAAGGGCAGGTTCGAGTTAGAAATGTGACGCTTGCACGATGGTATAGAGTTCGAAGCTATCACTCCTCTCCTCCTCTCCATATTTGCGCGCTTGCTGCAAGCAATGACAAGTTGGTCAATAGTCGCGCTCAAAGAAGATGCCTAAGCTGGTCTCACCATCCTGATCTACACTGCCTTTCGCCTTGATGTCGCGCGTCAAATCCAGGTTGAGGTTGATCTCTGTGTCGCCTTCGCTCGTGACGGTCACGTCGGTATAGACGTTGTCCGAGATATAGCGGCCCGCACGCACGGCGGTCTGGCCTTCCTCATCGGTCGTGATGTCCAGATCGTCGAGTCCCACATTCCGGCGCAACCGATCAAAAGCGCCGCCACCCCGCCCGGCCAATGTGCTGATGGCTGAGGCAAGCTGGACCGCCTGCAAAGGGCTGATACTGGACAGATCGCGGCCAAAGATCAGTTGTGACAACACCTCGTCCTGCGGCAACTCTGGGACCGATTCAAACCTCACTTCTGGCGCACCCGCCGGTCCTTCGACAATGATGTTGATGACGGTGCCGCTATCCGTTTCAGTTGTCGCAACCAGTCTCAGAAACGGGTTGAAATCCCCTTCCAGCGTGGCGGTGCCTTCGGTCAGTTCAAAGCGTTGCTGCAAGATATCGATCCGGCCGCGGATCAGTGAGAATCGCCCAACGGGGATCACATTCGACGAGGTGCCCCCGATCCGCAGATTGCCGCCAAGTTCCGCATCTACGCCGCGCCCACGGATAAAGATCCGACCAGGCGCCTCTATGCGGATGTCCAGCGGGTAGGCTCGCCGTCCCTGCCGCTCCGCACGCTCTTCACCATTCCCGTTCGCGCTGACAATGGCGTCAGCACGGGTCAGTGTTTGGCGCACGGCACTGTTCGCACCAAGATGGATCACCTCGGGCAGTTCGCCCAAGGTACTGATGGCGGAGGATGGCACACGGACATTCGTCTCGCCCAGTTCCAGGCGCCCCACGACCCGCGCGCCGCCTTGCAGCGGTCCGTTCAGGGTTACGGTGCCATCGATGGAACTGCGATAGAGCTGCCGGTTCTGCAGGATCATGTTGTTCAGTCGCAGCGTCAGATCCGCGTTATTCGGCGCGGCCATCGCGATGGGGCCGTCGATGGTGACGCCGCCGCCGCTTTCGACGCGGGCCTGCAGGTCAATCTGGGCGCTGCCTGCATTGAGCCCGATCTGACCCGTGATGTTCTCTAGCGCCTCGCCCAGATTGGGTGCGGCCAGCCGTCCATCGGTGAACGTGATCTGTCCGCGCAGCGATTCAGGTGATGGTGGACCGACAACCTGCAAATCGAAATTGGCGAGGCCGCTCAGGCGGCGCGGATCAAGGATGCGGTTGGCAAGCGCCAGAAGGACACTGCCATCAACGTTCAGATCAAGGTTTCCGTCTGCCAGAAGCTGGCCAGCTACGCTTGTGGATAGGCCGCCAGGGCCTGTGGCCGTGGCATCCACGCCCCAATTGCCGGCCTCATCCAATGAGGCGCTGCCCGTCGCGCGGATCGGCCCGCTCAACTGATCGGTCAGCACGCCGATATTGCGTAAACTGGCGTTGAACCGCCCTTCGCCAAAGCCTGCCGCGCCATTCAGCGCGCCAACGATAGACACTTCGCGCGTTGAGATTTCCAATGTGCGCACAGCCAGCGTGCCGTCTGATTGGCCAAGCTGCGCATTGATGCGACCTGTCCCGGCAAGCAGCGGATCGACAGAGGCGTTCCCGATGGAAAGATCCGTGCTTTGCAGCCGGATCTGCGCATCAAAACTGCTCAGATCGGGGAGCGTTTCGCCACTGGCTGTCAGATCAACCGCGCCATCCACGGGTTGGCCGATCAGTGGTGCGTAGGCGCCAAGGTTTGCCATCTGAGCGGTTAGATCACCGGCGATCCGGTAGTTTTCATGTGCGATTGTCCCGTCGAACACCACGTCGGTTTCAGGGCCAGTCAAACGCAACGCCGTCTGTGTGGCCTCCTCCGCCGTAGGAGACGCCGCCAATGTCAGGCGAATGGGGCCTGACAGAGTTGGGTCGAGCAAGGCCGCATCGTTGATCTGAAACGTAAGATCGGCGCTGTTTTCGCCCTCCAGGCTGACTGCCGCATCACCCGTCGCTGTCAGGGCCGGGGAGCGCAGGGAGAGATTGCTGAGCCGCAAGCTGTCATCCCTCGGGCGTGCAATCTCGGCGCTCAAAAGCGTCACGCCACGCAGGAACGGATCGAGCCGGTCGATCCCTGTCACGATATTGCGGGTCCGGCCCGCGATGTTGAGATCAAAACGCTGGCCATCGGTCAGCACGACCCCGTTGATGCCCAGATTGGCGGAACCCGCCAGCGGTTGCCCGGTCAGCGCCGCGAACCGGCTGAGGTCGCGCGCGTTCATGTCCATCTCCAGATTAACGTTCTGGCCGGTCTCGGTCGGGCTGACGATGCCGCTGGTAGTGAAATCAGATGCGACGGCGTTCCCGTTTAGGGCAAAGGTGATGTCTCCGGTTTCAGACGTCTCAACCTGTCCTTGAACCTGTGCTGGGCCGGAGAGGGTGGGCACAACCTGGCCAAGCTCGACCACATTGGCGTCAATCTCTCCGGCAATGCTGTCATTCGTGATGTCGGCACTCGCGTCCAATGTGGCCGCATCGGTGCGGATGTTCAGGACTTCGAGCCGCGTGCCCTCCGTGTCGCGCACTAGAGACGCGCTGATGTCGCCAGTACCTGCCAGAACGCGGTCAGCCTCGGGGATGCCGATGCGCAAATCATTTGTCTGGCCTGTCGCAACCACACTGAACAGCCCCTCAAGCGGGGTGACATTGGCGAGAATGCCAAGTTCGGCGCCACCACCGATCTCTTGCCCGATGAGGGTCGAAAACCGGTCCAGCCCCGCAATGCGCGCGTTGAGCGTGGCGTTGGTGCGAAAGCCTGCATTGGGGCCCGCGATGGTCGCAACGGCGGTCGCATCAAGGCCTGCACCCTGCAGCGTGAGGCGGCTGATCTCGGTCTCACCGCCTTCTGTACGCGAGGCGACGAACTCACCGGTAATGGCGCTGCCGAAAGCCTCTGCCGCGCCAGCATCATCAAGTTGCAGACCGTCGGCACCGTATTGCAGATTGGCCGCTACCGCACCGATCTGGGTGCCTTCGCCGGGACGCAAGATACCGCCACCGGCAAGGCGCAGCTGATCGATGGAAAGGCCGGGGCGGTCAAGGCCGTCAATACTTACATCGGCGCGCCAATCGTCCGAGATGCGGCTGTCATATGTGACGGCCAAATCCATCCCGTCTACGAAAGTCTGCGGGCCAGAGAGCGGAAGGAGCACCGGTGCATTGCCGTCAGGTGTGATTGCGCCGGTTACATCGATCAGCGCTGGCCAACCCTGCGCGCCGAATTGCAGCGCGCCTGACAGTGTGACCCGTCCGGCATCCAGATCCAGTTCTGGAATATCGACGCTTCCGTCAATGTTTTGCAGCGCGCGGACAATCAGGCGTGCATCGGTGCCAAAAAAGTCCCGGTAAGCTGGCGCGAAGAGCGGTGAGATATCGCCGCCCACATCCAGCGATACATCGCGACCCGCCTCGGTTTCCGTCAGTTGGAAGTCACCATTCAGCCGGTCCTGCCCATCGGTCGCGATGGCTAATGTGGCGGCAAAATTATCCAGCGGGGCGTTACCCGCGATTGAGAGCCCAACGGCTGGCTGCCCCGGTAAGCCGATGATCCGGGCGGCAATGCCGTCTGGCCCTTCGTCGAGATCAAGCAGGATATCGAGGTTACGGGTTGCATTGGCAAAGGTGCCGTCAATCTCAAACCGGCCCTGCTTGTCGCCAAGCCTGAGCGCTGTGACATTGGCCGCCCCCTCGCCGCCGCCCAGTTGCGCGGTGCCGGTCAGGCTGACTGCGATCTCTTCGCCAAGGAACCCTTCGCCCAGTTCGATCCGGTCAATGTTCAGAACATCAAGCGATATGCTGACCGGCAGTTCGGGCAACGAAAAAGGTTGTGCCTCGGGCGATGGCCCCGTGTCTTCCGGCAATGGAGGGCGGGCCACGACGATGCGTTCGGCACTGAGTTCCTGCACATCAATGGCCCCGCGAAAAAGCGCTGCGCGGTTCCAGCTGAGCACGATGTCTTCGAGTGTCAGCCAGACCCCTTCGGTATCGGCCACTGTGAGCACATCGATAGTTGCGCGTGAACTCAGCGCGCCCTGAAAACCGATTATGCTGACCTCGCGGCTGACGCCGGAGAGGTTATCTTCGATCAGGCTGGTCAGATAGCTTTTGTCCTGCTCTTCCTGACTTTGCGCCATCAGATGAAGTGGCCAAAAGAGAAGCCATATGATCGCCAGAACCCTCAAAATGCCTGTCCAATCCCCACATAGACTTGCAAATCCTCGCCCACGTCGTCGCCGCTGGCCTGTGTGGCAAGGTCCAGCCGGATCGGGCCGATGCCTGTATCATAGCGCAGACCAAAGCCTGACCCGGCATGCCATTCGCCTGTTTCAAAGGGTAGCGATGTGTCGCCCACCTGGCCAATGTCGTAAAACGTCACAAGCGAGATGTTGGGCCGCACGCGAAACCTCGCTTCGAGCTGCAGCCCGGCAAAAGACGTCCCCCCCGAGGTGATAGTCTCGCCATCCTCGACGCGGTCGATCCCCAAGTCGTTGTAGGGTTGGCCCCGGACCGTACCGCCGCCACCGGAGTAGAACAGGAAATCGGCCGGTGCTTCTTCAATACCCGCATTTATCACGCTGCCAAACTGTCCGCGCGCGGCGAGCGTCACGCCTGCCTCTTCGCCAAAGCTGTAATAGCCGCGCGCGTCGGCAAAGAACCTTGCACCGTCAACATCACCGACAACGCTGACAAATGGCGTGAGCGCGGTATTCAGGAAGTATCCGGAGGTGGCATCGGCCGGTTCATCGCGGCGTTCCAACGTGGCCTCCAGGGGCAAGGTCAGCAAGGTATATTCGCGGGTGCCCGCATCCGTCTCCTCGCGCGCAGTCAGGATGCCCAGTGCCGCGCTGGCGGTCAGATCGTCGGTCACGCGGCGTGAGAAACCGACCTCGACCGAGGCACTGTCGAGTAGAAATTCCGGCTCATCCTCGCGCGCGAGCTCGGACCGGATGAAGAAATCGGTATCGGGGTCGAACGTGGCCGGGCGACTGAACGTGCCGCGCAACCGGTAATCGGCGCCGCCGGTCTCTCCGTCGATCCCTGCAATCTCACCATCGATGCGCAGACGTTCTGCACCGCCCAGCCAGTTCCGGTGCATCCAGAATGCCGAAAGGGTCCATCCGTCAATCGTTGAGACTTCAATCCCCAGACCGTTGCGGCGCGGCCGCGATTCCCTGATTTGGGCATTGATATCAATCGTGCCGTCTGCGTTAGCTTCGTCAGCCTCGCGAAGGGCAACGCTGTCAAAGGCGCCAGCGCGGCGCAAGCGCTGCTCGGCCTTCGCGATCTCTTCAGGCGAGTAAACCTCGCCCGTTGGCAATCCTGCGATTTCTTCAATGCGCTCGGTGCGCACATCGTCATTTCCGCTGATATTCAGTGCGCCAAACCGCAGGCGCGGGCCGGTATCAAGGGTAACATTTACATCAAGCTTCCGGTCATCGTGCCGCGCGATAACGCGCTGGCCCGCCACTTCCACCTTTGGATAGCCAAGATCGCGCCATGCGCTTAGACCGCCACTGACGGCTGCCTCGACCCGTTCCGTGCGGGCAGTCCGCCGAGGGCCAAGATCGGCGGGCAGTTTCGTGCCCGGGGGTAGAGGTGCAATGACCACGTCACCGAAGGAGAAACGCGGGCCCGCATCCACGCGGATCACAACCTCATCCACGGTCACGGGCGCATCAAGCGGATCGATATTTGCGGCCTCAACACCGTTCACGGTGATCGAGATTGTGCCGCCATAACGCCCTTCTGCATAAAGCGCGGTCAGCAGGCGTCGGTAATCGGCGCGGGCTGCGGCCACATAGTCCTGCGGGTCGGCGTCGTCATCCAGGGCGCGCAAAAGCGATGCGGTATCTAGCGCATCACGGGCATTGTCCGCGATCAGTCGCACGTCTTGCGCAGAGGCGGCGCCCGCCAAAAGAACGGCCATGCACGACAGCCATATCGCTGGCCTTGCCCGTTTTGGCGTTTGTGATCCCACCGCACCCTCGCATTTGTTTTGCCCTGTCTACCCAAGGCGAAGGGTGATGGCCATTCACTTCTCAGAGCCAGCGGAGCGTCTCAAACGGTGGCGGCAAAGGGGTCTGTCGGGTATCGCACAGCGGCCAGATAGAGACCTTGGGGCGGGCTGACGGGGCCGCAAGCCGCGCGATCCTTAGCAGCGAGAGCCGCGCTCACATCATCAGGATGCCACGCACCGGCACCGACCCTTTCAAGGGTGCCGACAAAGCTGCGGACCTGGTTGTGCAGGAACGACCGCGCGCGCACGTGAAACTGGTATTCGGTGCCGATGGAGCGCGGCACCACCTCAATCCGCAACTCATCAAGCGTTTTGACGGGGCTCTTGGCTTGGCAAATCGAGGACCGGAAGGTCGTGAAATCATGTTGACCGATCAACTGGTCCGCGCCCGCCTGCATGGCTGCGGCATCAAGCGTGTGATTGACGCGCCACAACTGCCCGGCCTCGGATGTCAGTGGTGCCCGGCGCGATATCAGGCGGAAGAGGTATTCCCGCTCGACCGCATCAAAACGGGCATGCCAATCCTCAGACACGATTGCGCAGTCAAGGATCGCCACTGGATCGGGCTTCAGATGGTAATTGAGCGCTTCGGACAGGCGAAACGGATCCCAATCCCGCGTCAGATCGCAATGGGCCACCTGACCGGTTGCGTGTACGCCCGCATCTGTTCGACCAGCTGCCGCAATCGTGTGCTCGCCCGGTTCCAGCTTGGCCAATGCCTGCTCAATCGCGCCCTGGACGGAGGGGCGATGGCTCTGCCTCTGCCAGCCGGAAAACGGGGCGCCGTGATATTCGACAAGTAAAGCGTAACGGGGCATCTGATCCGATTAGGGGGCGTCTGACGTGAAATCAATCCCTACACATCACCCGCTGGCGCGCCTATCTTGCCGCAAAGCAGGCGAAAGGCGCATCTTTGGTTATCACGACAATTGCCGACCAGATTACCCGGACGGTGGAAGGGGTCAGCGACACGCTGACTGCCCCGTTTTCCGATCCGGTGATCCGGTTGGGTGTGACGGGGCTGAGCCGGGCGGGCAAGACTGTGTTTATCACTTCGCTTGTGGCTAATCTGATGGATCGGGGGCGCATGCCGCAGCTTCAGGCGGCGGCAAATGGTGCAATCCAAACGGCCTACTTGCAGCCGCAGCCCGACGATACGGTGCCGCGTTTTAACTACGAAAGTCATCTTGCCCGGTTGACGGCCAAAGAACCGACCTGGCCCGACGGCACGCGCCAGATCAGCGAATTACGTTTGTCGCTGCGCGTACAGCCCAGCGGCATGCTGTCGGGGTTTTCCGGGCCACGGACGGTGCATATCGATATCGTCGATTATCCCGGCGAATGGCTTTTGGATCTGGGGCTGTTGGACCAAAGCTATGCCGAATGGTCAGTCGCGGCACTTGACCGTGCGCGGGGGCGGCCCGGGGGCGATGATTACGTGGCTCTTGTGGCGGGCGTTGATCCGACCGTCAGGCTGGATGAACCCGAGGCACAGGTCTTGGCGGAACGCTTCACCGCGCATCTGCGCGAGGCGCGCGCCGCGGGCTTCTCCGATTGCTCTCCCGGGCGGTTCTTGTTGCCCGGTGATCTGGCAGGATCGCCGGTGCTGACCTTTGCGCCCTTGCCTGATACGCGCACGCCGCGCGGATCATTAGGGCGGGAGTTTGAGCGGCGCTTTGAAAGCTACAAGCGCAATATCATCCGCCCCTTCTTTCGCGACCATTTCGCCAAGATCGACCGACAGATTGTGCTCGTCGATGTGCTGGGCGCGATCCATGCAGGCCCTGCCACCCTCGACGATTTGCGCAGCGCGATGGCGCGTATCCTTGGTGCATTTCGGCCCGGCAAGAACGCCTTTCTCACGCGCATCTTTCAGGGGCGGCGGGTGGAGAAGATCCTTTTCGCCGCGACCAAAGCCGACCACCTGCATCATAGCCAGCACGCCCAATTGACCGCGATTACCCAGGCCCTTTTGCGGGAGGCAAAAGATCGCGCTGATTTTGCCGGCGCGCAAACAGCGGCGATGTCGATTGCCGCTTTGCGCACCACGGTAGAGGAAACCGTCGATCATCGCGACGGGCCTTTGGACGTCGTGCGGGGGCGGCTTTTGGAGAACGGCAAACAGGCGGCATTCTATCCCGGCAAACTGCCCGATGATCCGACGCATCTGCTGGGTCCCGCCCGCAACGGGTCTCAGAAATGGTTGGATGCAGATTATAGCGTCATGAATTTCGCGCCCGCCCCGCTCACCCTGCGCCCCGGCGACGGGCCACCACATATTCGGCTGGACAAGGCCGCACAGTTCCTCTTGGGGGATCGGCTGTGATCCTGCGCGCTGCGATGAAGGCGGATATCGCACCGATTGCCCGGATCATGGGGGATTGGCGGGCTGAGACGCCTTACATTCCCGATCTGCATAGCCGGGAAGAGGACGTCGCCTTCATCCGCGGCGTTGTTGCCTCTCAGGACGTTTTGGTGGCCGAAAAGGCCGATGACGTGCTTGGGTTCATTGCGCGAGATGATCGCGAGATCAGCCAGCTTTTCCTGACATCTTCTGCAAGAGGGCAGGGCATTGGCAGCGCCTTGTTATCGAATATGAAGGAGCGTGTTGCACATCTAACGCTGTGGTGTTTTCAGGCGAACCTAGGCGCGCGTCGTTTTTACCAGAGGCACGGTTTCAAGATCGCATTCATGACTGGCGGCCAGGACAATGCCGAACGACAGCCCGATATCCGTTACCAGTGGAGCCGATCTTCATGAGCCGTGGTCCCGTTCTTATTGATCTAGAAGATGCAGAAGCAGCACAGCCCGCATTGGCGCCTGCAGTGCCGGATGACGATATTGCTGCGCAAGGTGAAGCGATGCAAAAGGTCGCGGCACTTGCCACGCGCCGAGCATCGCCGCTTACGCGATGGTTCTGGTCATTGGCGCTTGCGTTGACTGGCTTTGTCCTGTCCTTGGCGGCGTGGGACTATGTCACCGGACTGCTCGCGCGGTCGCCGCTGTTGGGTGGGATTGCGACGGTGCTGATTGGATTGATCCTGGTGATCCTGATCATCGTGGCGATACGGGAACTGGCCGCCTTTGGCCGGTTGCGCAAACTGGACGCCGTGCAACGGCAGGCCAATGCCGCGCTGGAAACCCAAGATCTGAAAGCGGCCCGCGCGGTCGTGACTGCCCTGGAACAGCTATACAAGGATCGCGCCGACACCTCTTGGGGTCGCGCGGAGCTAAAGCAGGCGCGGGAAGAGGTGCTGGACGCAGACGGGCTGATTGGCCGGGCCGAGACGGCGTTGCTGGCCCCGCTTGACGCGCGCGCGGCGCGTGAAGTGGAGGCTGCTGCCCGGCAGGTTGCTACCGTTACAGCGATTGTGCCGCTCGCACTTGCAGATGTGTTCGCGGCACTCACCGCCAATCTGCGGATGATCCGGCGCGTGGCCGAGATCTATGGAGGTCGGTCGGGAACGCTGGGCAGTTGGCGGCTGACGCGGACGGTGCTGACCCATCTGGTGGCGACAGGTGCTGTGGCCGTGGGCGATGATCTGATCGGGTCTGTGGCAGGGGGTGGCATGCTCTCCAAAGTCTCGCGCCGATTTGGTGAGGGGGTTATCAATGGCGCCCTGACTGCGCGCGTGGGCGTTGCGGCGATTGAGGTTTGTCGCCCATTGCCTTTCCACGCAACACCGCGCCCCTCGGTCACAACGCTCGTCCGGCACGCGCTGGCGGGACTTTTTTCGTCGCGCTAGTGAAAGCGCGGCGCGGGTCCGAGCGGCAGCAGCCCCATGGACATGAAGCCGTCACTGAAATTGATCGGCACGACCAAGACTCCGTCAGCATTAACCATGCCGCGCGCCATGTTGGATAAGGTCGGGGCGACACCCCGGTCAATCGCGCCCATCGCCACGCACAAGTCGATGATGGTCTGCCATTCAGCGGTACGGAAAGTGATGCGCCCGTCAGGTGCGCCGGTCGCATCTACGTCGAACGCGCCAGAGGCTTGCAGACCAATATCGCCCCAGCGCATGTCGAACTGGTGCAGCACGATCCGTTCTAGCACGGGTTGGTCGTTTGGATCTGCAAATGCATGACGGTCCAGCGTCCTGTCCAATGTGACCGCGGCGTCAAGCGCAAGCTGATCAACCACATTTGCCAGCGTCCCAGTTGGATCAACTTGCTGCACCACGGAAATGGGGAAGGTGATGCCGCTTGCTGTCACATCAAGATCATAGGTGCGATCCTGGTTCGGCGTAGCGGTGACCGCACCTATCGCATTGTCGAGACCGGCTTGCCACCCGGCATCCGCGCGAATGCGTGTCTCTTTCGCTGTGATGTGTGCGGCATCAAATTGCAGCGCCATGTTGAATTGCGTCGCTGCCGTTAGTTCCAGCACATCGCTTTCAATCTGGAAGGACTGATCACCAAGGTGCAGTGTCTGCGTATTGGGTAGTTCGGCGGCAAGGCGGGTTGGCTGCAGGCTCGGCGCGGAAAGGCGCAGATTGGGTGCCTGCCAGGCCCATACGTTCCCGGCCGCCACAATGTCTATGTCGCTGCCTTTCAGATCAAAATCGCCGGGGAAACCAGATGTCTCCAGCGTTTCAAATTCAACCTGCCAGCCCTGGGCGCGCGCTTGCGTCAGGCCATTGCGGATCACCTGATCAAGCGTCCGGGTCACGCCGAACCAGTAGCCGCCGTAAAGCAGTACTAAAATCAGGGTCCAGATGATCAACCGGGCCATCCGCGTCCTCCATCATCGCGCTGCGAGGGATGTAGCGCGATGGTGGGCGCGACGCTACCGGGTCGCCTTTCGACCCGCTGCTTCGAGCGAAATGATGACACTCAGCCCCCCATGATCGGCGGAGCGCTCCAGTGTGACGCTGCCGCCATAGGCCTGGACAAGGTCATCTACAATCGCGAGGCCAAGGCCCGTGCCGGGTTTGGCAGTATCAAGGCGCTGCCCACTTTGGGTGGCTTTCGGCTTGTCCTCTTCCGCGATCCCGGGTCCGTCATCTTCGATGGTGATCATGATTCGGTCGCCGTCGCGCCGCGCGGAAAGATGGACGTGGCCGCCCGAAAACTTCACCGCATTGTCCAACAGATTGCCGGTAATCTCTTCGAGGTCGCTTTTGTCGATCCTGATGCGCAGTCCGGGGGCAACATCGGATGACAAGGTGCGCCCGGCATTCCGCGCCAGCGCGGTAAAGGCGCGGACCATGCGCGTTAGTGTCTCGGTCCCCTCGGTGACCACGGGCATGGCGTTCTGCGTGTCATCCGCGCGCATGCGGGCAAAGGAGCGCTTCAATTGCGCATCAAGCGTATCCAGCGCATTCATAGCATCACTCACATCCTGGCCGTTCGCCTGCAACGCGCCAAGCTCGTTGCGCATAATGGCGGAGGGCGTCTTGATCGCATGCGCAAGGTCGGCGGCCTGTCTGCGCGACCGGCCAATGATCTCCTGATTGCGCTTGAGCAAGGTGTTGATATCAGTCACCAATGGTGCGACTTCAACCGGATAGGCGGAGGCCTCCATCCCGTCTACATCGTCCCACCGCCGCATCACATCGGCCCGCAATGCATTCAGGGGTTGTAGTACTACCGTGACCTGAACCAATGCTCCGACAACGCCAATGGTGCAGATGATCAGAAAGGCGAGCAGCAGAGTTTGCCTCAAATTCGCGATATTCGCATCGAGGACGTCGACATTTGATGCAACCTGCACGTGCCAGTTTGATCCATCCTCCAACGTCAGCCATTGCGCAATGCCAAACAGGTTTTCGCCGTTTGCAGCGGTAAACTCCCCAACTTCTGTGTCGTCGCCGATGTTTTCGGCGCGTGGCAGAAGCGTTTCGACCAACGAAGGAGATGTCAGCAACAGGCCCTGATCATTCTCAATCTGCCAATATTGCCCCGAAAAGGGCCGCGCATAGGCCGGGTCGCTCAACCGGCGCAGCAGGGCATCAGGATTGCCGCTATAATTGCCGACCGCCACCAGAGCCTGCACATGCCGGTTGGTCACCTGATCTGCAAAACGTTGATTTGTGGCTGAGAGCGTGTAGGACCATAACCCGGCGAGGCCCAGCACAATTGTGACCGCGGCCCATAGCATGCCGCCGGCAACTGCACGGCGGCGCAGGGAGATCATGCCGCCGCTTTAATAACGTAGCCGCGCCCGCGTACTGTTTCGATCAAGTCGTTGCCGAGTTTCTTGCGCAAACGGTTCACGAAAACGGCAATCGTGTTGGAATCCCTGTCGCCATCGAACTGATAGATGTGCTCAGAGAGTTCCGTGCGCGACACCAGCCGCCCGGAATTGTGGAAGAGATACGACAGCACCGCCACTTCCTGCGCTGTAAGGTTCTTGGGAATGCCGCTCACGGTCACCTGATTGTTACGGCTGTCAAAGCTCACGTCGTCCTTGTGGAACACCGGGTTTGTCTGCCCCGCCTTGCGCCGGATCATCGCACGGACACGCGCCGAGAGCTCTGGCATGTGAAACGGCTTGGTCAGGTAATCATCGGCACCGGCGTCCAGCCCGTCAACGCGATCTGACCAATCGTTGCGCGCTGTCAGGATAATGACTGGCGTATCAACGCCTGTCGCGCGCAAATGCTTCAGGACGGTGATGCCATCCCGCTCCGGCAGGCCGATATCCAGAATAATGACGTCATAGGGTTCGGTTTCAGCCAGGAATTGTGCTTCGATACCGTTCGGGGCCACGTCAACGACGCGGCCTTCGGACTTCATCACACTTCGGATCTGATCGGCGAGCACGGGCTCGTCTTCGGCAAGCAATATACGCATGACAACGGTGTAAAAGTCGCTGGTGGCAGAAGTTTGACGAGAATTTGGCCGGCTCGTTACAACCTATTTGTCTGAGCCGCCCGACATATCGAGCTTGCCTTCGAATGTGCTGGCTGGTGAATGTTGCGCATGGTCGCTTGTGCCGTTCGCGTCTAAAGAAAATTCGACGATTGCACGTCCGATTTCCGTCGTGGGCGCGATGATTTCACCGCTGGTGCCATAGAGCATGAGTGGACAGAGTGTCCCGTCTCCTTGCCGCATGAGAACGCGGTATATCACTGCACCTTGCAGGTCGAACGCCCGTACATCGAGGACTTCTCCGCCGATATGTTTCTGCACGTCCGCTATCAAATGATAAGAGGCGATGGCCCGCTCGGCGGCGATTGCGTGGCGCAACTCCGCTTGGTTTAGTTCCTGAATATCTGCCTTTGCCGCGGAAACAACGGCTGAAAACGCGATGATTGTGGCAGCAACCCTGTGTCTCATATATATGCTGGCTCATGAGCGACAGACAGATCGCCGGTCAGAACCTTTTTCCGCTAGTCTGGCCGGCGCGATACGCCATTTACCGCACGCGCATTGTTGTCAAGGCGATCCAGAATTTCGTCAACCTGCGGAAAACGGGCATCCGATCTGGCGATCTCGGGCCGGGCAAAATCGACCATGTGGACATTTGTGTCAGCGTCGTCAGTTCGCGGTTTTGAAGATGGTGCGCCGCCTGCGCTGCTTGCACAAGGCAGATAGGTATCATCATCATCCTGGAAGAACCTGCGTACGTCTAACATTTCCACTCCTTTACCGAAACAACAGGTGCGTTGACCTGCACATCCAGTGAACCCCGCTGACACTATGCCGACACAGGCATGAACCGAGTAATAACATGCCATTCATTTTGGGTTCATCTTGGCGCGATGCAGGAGAAGTGTTGGTCTTAGGTGGATGTATTTATGCTAAAATTCTGATTTTAAATGGAATTTGTTCCTTCTCCGGAGTTGTAAATGTGGCGTATCATGCGCCTCATTTTTGCAACACGTCACAGTTTAAGGTTGTGTTAACTAATCTGATGCAGCCCTTAATTTCATAGCAACCAGAATCTGAACCGAATCGGTTCGCCTGCCTCCATTGACAATGGCGCAAGTCAGCGGTCCTGATAGGCCACTATGCTCCGTCAAATGCCGACCATCGCTGCCACCCGCGCCGGTTTTTCCTGGGACATCCCAGATCACTACAATATCGGCGTCGATATCTGCGACAGACATGCAGCACGCGATCCGGATGCAATTGCCATTATCGATGTTGCCGCCGACGGATCGGCGACCAATCACTCCTTTGCGGCTTTGCGTGATCTGTCCAATCAACTGGTCCATGTTCTGTCCGCGCAGTGTGAACGGGGCGATCGGATTGCGGTGCTTTTGCCGCAATGTGTGGAAACGGCTGTGGCCCATATCGCGATCAGCAAGATGGGCGGGATTGCCTTGCCGCTGTTTACGCTGTTTGGGCCGGACGCGCTCCTTCACCGATTGCAGGATTCGGGCGCGAAGGTTCTGATCACCAATGCCGAGGGACAAGAGAAAGTGGCCGCGCTTCGGGAGAAGCTGCCCGCGTTGCAGACAATCCTATCGATTGAAGGTGACGGGGCGGAAAACCTCTACGCACGCTGTGCGGCACAGCCAACGCAATTCACGCCGGTCAAGACACGTGCGGACGATCCTGCACTTTTGATCTATACCTCCGGAACAACCGGTGCACCGAAAGGCGCCCTGCATGCCCATCGGGTCCTTCTGGGCCATCTGCCCGGCGTCGAGATGAGCCATGATTTCTTCCCGCAGCCAGGGGACCGTATCTGGACCCCGGCTGATTGGGCGTGGATTGGCGGATTGCTTGATGTGCTCATGCCCGCCTTGCATCACGGCGTGCCGGTTGTTGCGTGCCGGTTCGAAAAGTTCACTGCACGTGCCGCGTTTGATTTGATCCGCGATCACGGTATCCGCAACGCCTTTCTGCCGCCCACCGCGCTCAAGCTGATGCGGCTTGAGACACCTGATGCACCAGTACCGATGCGGTCTGTGGCCAGTGGCGGCGAAACCTTGGGCAAAGAGCTGATCGCTTGGGGTCAGCAGGTCTTTGGCACCACGATCAACGAATTCTACGGCCAGACCGAATGTAACATGATCGTTTCATCCTGCGCGGCGCTTGAACCTGCAGAGCCGGGTGTGATGGGTTTTGCGGTGCCGGGCCATGTGGTGGACGTGATCGACGAAACGGCGGGTCGGCTTTGTGAGATCGGTGAAGAGGGGAGCATCGCCGTCAGGGCACCGGACCCGGTGATGTTCCTGAAATACTGGAAGCGGCCCGACACAACGGTCGAGAAATTCGCGCGGATTGGGGGCGATGAGTGGCTGCTGACAGGCGACAAAGGGGCCAAGACAGAGTCTGGGCGCATCCGGTTCATCGGTCGCGGCGACGATATCATCAGCTCCGGCGGTTACCGCATAGGCCCGGCGGAGATTGAGGATTGTCTCATCACCCATCCTGCCGTGCAAATGGCTGGCGTTGTGGGGATGCCCGACGCGATCCGGGGTTCTGTCGTTGCGGCCTATATCCAATTGACCAAGGGTCATGCCCCATGTGACGTGCTTGCCAAGGACATCGCCGCCCATGTCAAAACGAAACTGGCGGCATATGAATATCCGCGGGTGGTGCGCTTCATCGACAACATGCCGCTGACCACGACGGGCAAGATCATTCGCGCAGACCTGCGCGCGCGGGCCGAGGCAGAAGCGCGACGCAACGGAACGGACACCTCCGTTTGACAACCCCCCCGCATCGGCAAAAGCTGCCGGCGGGAGGACAAATCATGCATAGCGATGTGGTGATCATTGGCGGCGGTCTGGCGGGACTTGTGGCGGCGCATGAGCTGGTCTTGCGCGGCAAGACCGTCACGATCCTTGATCAGGAGGGGCGGCAGAACCTGGGCGGGCAGGCATTCTGGTCCCTGGGTGGGCTCCTGATGATCGATACGCCCGAACAGCGGCGGATGCGCGTGAACGATAGCCACGCGCTTGCGACGAATGACTGGATGGGCTCGGCGCAATTCGACCGCCCGGAAGATCATTGGCCCCGCGAATGGGCGAAGGCCTATCTCGATTTTGCGGCAGGTGAGATGCGGCCATGGCTTTACAGCCTTGGCATGCGCTGGTTTCCCATCGTCGGCTGGGCCGAACGTGGCGGCAGTTTTGCGAATGGTCACGGCAATTCGATCCCCCGCTTTCACATCACTTGGGGTACGGGGCCCGGCGTGCTGAAACCTTTTGAGGCGCGCGCTTTGGAGGCTGAGAAGGCCAGAAGGGTGGAATTCGGCTTCCGTCATCGCGTGACCGGTTTTGACATCACAAACGGAAAAGTCGCTGGTGTCTTTGGCGAGGTGCTGGCGCCCGATGATGCGGTGCGCGGTGCGGCAACCAACCGCGATGTAATCGACCGTTTTGACATCAGAGCGGATCAGGTCATCGTCACATCAGGCGGGATTGGCGGGAATTTCGATCTTGTCCGGCGCAACTGGGACGCCTCGAAATCTGGACCTTTACCGGACAAGATGGTGTCCGGCGTGCCTGAACATGTGGACGGATTGCTGCTGGATATCCTCAAGGAGGCTGGCGGAGAACTGATCAATACTGATCGGATGTGGCACTACACCGAAGGGGTGCAGAACTGGGACCCAATCTGGCCCAAACATGGGATTCGCATCCTGCCGGGGCCGTCATCAATGTGGTTTGATGCGACCGGTGATAGGCTGCCAGCACCCTGCATGCCGGGGTTCGACACGATGTCGACACTGCATGAGATCTGCAGACGTGGTTACGACCACACATGGTTCGTGCTGACCCAAAAGATCATCGAAAAGGAATTTGCGCTATCCGGGTCAGAGCAAAATCCCGACCTGACAGGCGGAACATGGCGCGGTGTGCTACGGGAGCGGCTCGGCAAAGGGGCAACGGCGGCAGTTGAGGCGTTCAAGGAAAAGGGCGAAGACTTTGTTGTTGCCAATGATTTCGACACGCTTGTCGGCGGTATGAACCAGTTGGGTGGCAATCTGATTGATCCTGCAAAGCTGCGTGCCCAGATTGATGCGCGGGACGCGCAAATTGACAATCCGTTCACGAAGGACGCGCAAGTGACCGCGATCCATTCCGCCCGCAACTATCTTGGGGACAAACTGATCCGGACGGCCAAGCCGCATAAGATTCTCGATCCGTCCAACGGGCCGCTGATCGCGGTGAAACTGCATGTCGTCACGCGCAAGACGTTGGGTGGTATTCATACCGACCTTGACGGGCGCGTCTTCGCGCCCGGCAGTCGGACAATAGATGGGCTTTTTGCCGCTGGTGAGGCGGCTGGCTTTGGCGGCGGAGGCTATCACGGCAATAACGCGCTTGAGGGCACGTTCCTGGGCGGTTGCATCCATTCCGGTCGCCGAGCGGGCCGCTCAGCAGGATAGGCTCTGGCCTCGGAACCGCCCATGCGGTCAACCCGACCCGCAGCAATTAATTCAAAATGGAATCACTAATTCCGGGCGTATGTGTGAAAACACACATTCCTGCCTCGGCAACGCATTTAAACCCCGTTTCGGGAAGTCATCTGTCGTAGCCAGTCAGGAGCCTTACATGTTTGCATTTTCGCCTGCCATCCCGTCGCGCAATGACCTGGATTGGTGCTGGTACCTGCGTCGGCAGGGCAAAGCCGGGGAAATGCTCGAAAGGATTCTGCACGACATAGGCGTCATGCATCCGGGCGGATGGGCGGATTGGGCGCCCAGCACGCTGACCGAGACGGGTGCGCCGGTGACACTGACTTTCCACAAAGGTGATCAGGGTCTTGAACTGATTACTGAGGTGGCCGATCCGTCGAGCGACCCGACAAATCGCGTGAATACTGTTTGCAAGATCATGCAGGATCTCGGCGCGGAACTGCCATCGGCCGCATTGCGTGATGTGATCAGCGCCGCACAAGGTGATGTACAGCTACGCTACGGCGCGCGGCTGGGTTTGCGGCATGATGGCACCAATTGCGAGGTGATCCTTTACGCAGAATTGCCCGCTGCGGCCAGTGACCTTTTGGGCCTGATGTCGCCCTCACCGATCAAGCCGGTGCTTGAAGCGGCGGGCGAAACTGCAAAGACAACCATGCTGGCTTACAATGCCACGACGAAAGACATTACGATTTACTGGTTGGTCGAGGGTGCAGATCGCACCATCCTCCCCAAGTTGGCGGCTCCGGCGGCGGTATCTCATGACGCGCTGTCCCGGGCGATTGACGAGATGACAACTGCTTCCTCAGGGTCGGAGCTGCCAACACAAAAACTCGGTTTCAGCTACACCACGAAAAAGGCTGGCGGCGCACCGGAACTGAACCTTTATTTTTCGGCCAAGCATCTGTTTGGACATGATGACGAGGTTGAGCGGCGCGTGCGGGCCTGTGGCGGCGATGAGATCAGTGCCTACATCAATTTGATGGACATTCGGTGTGAAGCACCGGGCGGACGCGCACGCCATACGCTGGTGACAATGACCGCGCATCAAGAGGCGGACCCGACGCTGGCCATCAGCGTTGCGGCACCCTGGCATTGCCCGTTTGAGGTGATGTAGCTGACGACATAACCGAGCCGGGTACGGGCGACCTGAGGGCCGCTCTTGCAAATACCGGCTTGGAAGCTGCGTAAAGTGGCCTATAGTCGCACTCCGTCAGGAGGTGCGCGAAATGAGTCTGTCTGCGTGTCGTCATCCAAAAACATGGATTGAAAGCCCCGGATGCGGGCCAAAAAGGCGGGCACTGCCATGACGCCCGCCCAGCTTTTTACCTATGATCTGCCTTTATTTGCTGGGCTTACGGAGACGGACCTGGAAGGGTTTGATCTTGGTTTGAGTGAGTTATCGCTGCAACCCTGGCAAACCATTTTCGACCAGGATGATGCATCGAACGATCTCTATTTCCTGCTGTCCGGCGCGCTTCTTGCAGTTCTCTGGACGAGCGAAGGCCGTGAAATTGTCTTCTCGCGTTTCAGAATTGGCGCCTATTTCGGGGAATTGGCTGCGTTTGACGGGGTCCCACGATCATTGGCCGTTGTCGCCAAGACTGAAGCGCGCGTGCTGGTGATGAAGCGAAAGAGTTTTCTGAAGCTCTTTAACGAAGTGCCGTTGATCCGAGAGCGTGTCGCGCTCGAACTTGTTTCACGCATTCGTATTCTGACTTTGCGCAACCTTGAGATGACGACGCTGACCGTAGAGCAGCGCGTTGGCGCGTATCTTTTGCGGCTTGCAGCAGAGCATGGCGGCGTGACCACCGGGGCTGTGATCGAAAACGCACCGACCCATGCCGAAATCGCAGGCTCCATTGGGGCCAATCGTGAGATGGTGAGCCGTTCAATCAGCAAATTCGCCAAACGCGGCGCGATCAAATCCTCGCGCCAGCGCATCGAAATCTGCGATCCTGAGACGCTCACGGAAGAGCTGGGTGACGTAATGTCAAGGGAATACGATTTGGCCAAAACCTAGCCACATTTTCGTCCTATAAAGCGCTTGGTAAGGTATCGTATCGAGCAAAATAATGAAAATTGTCAGTATTTTAGGTGCCGAGGTGACGCTTATGTTAATGGGCGGATCGGTTGGTATTATCAGCCTGATCTTAGGGTGAATTAAGGCGCAATTGTGGCGTGTCCTGTCTGAGCAGCCGCAGAGGTCAGGACCCACGCAAGGTATTCAATCAAGTTGGACTGGCGAGGGCTGGTGCGATCCCAGTAACTTTGTTGTTGGAACCCGCTGTGGGCAATTGATCCCAATCGGTGACCACTTACATAAGCCGCATAGGTCGTTTCGAGGGAGAATTCGCATAGGTCGTTTCGAGGGAGAATTCATGCATTTGCGTCATGCCGCCGCGGCGTTTCTCATTTGTTTGGGCATGCCAGTAGCGGCGCAATGCGTGGGCGCCAGTTATCTTGACCAACTTGATCCTGCCAGGCGCGCTGCACTGGCCGAGGCGGCGGATGCGCTCCCTTTCAGTGAGGGCACAATGTGGACCGCCACAAGGGGTGCGGACACCATTACCGTGGTCGGTACGATGCATATCTACGACCCGCGGCTTGAGCCGATCTATGATGAGATCAGCGACGAAGTCGCGGCTGCCGACCTGATCATGCTGGAGGCCACGCCCAAGGAAGAAGCCGAGCTACAGGAACTGATCATCACCGACCCCGACCTTTTGTTCATTACCGAAGGGCCCACCCTGCCGACCCTGCTGGACGAGGAAACCTGGGGGCTGATTGCCAAGGCCGCGACTGACCGCGGCGTCCCCGGTTTCATGGCGGCCAAGATGCAGCCCTGGTATCTGTCGTTGATCCTGTCGATCCCGCCCTGTGCGACGCAAGACATGCTCGCCGGTGATCTGGGACTTGATCACATGATCAGCGAGGGTGCGATTGAAGCTGGCGTTCCTATGCAGGCCCTTGAGCCGATGACGACGCTTTTTGAGGTGTTCCAAGACAGCACTTTCGATGAGCAGATCGATATGCTGATGGTCAATCTCTCAAGCCCGGTTATCCAGCAGCAGATGTTCGTCGCCATGCTCGACAGCTACTTCGCGCAGGATGTGGGGACCTTGTGGGAGATGTCGCGCATTGCCATGACCGAAGTGCCCGGTGTGGATGAACAAACCGCGAAAGACATGTTCGCGAATATCGAGGATTCGTTGCTTATCAAGCGCAACCGCAACTGGATGCCGGTGATTGCCGATGCGGTTGCCGAGCACGATGATCTGGTTGTCGCAGTGGGAGCCGCGCATCTGATTGGGCAGGAAGGCATTCTGCAGTTCCTGCAGGATGATGGCTGGACACTGACACGGATCGAGTAACTTCCGCTTTGTCCAAGGCGCGGGCTTAGACATCGCCGAAATCGGCGATACCCTGACGTCCGGCGTCGGTAAGATCATAGACACCGCGCGAGACGCGCTGAAACCAACCGTAATGGTCGGCTGCCATAATGCGTGTGGCGTCAGGGACTTCGGCCCATGCCTTGACCTTTGCCCCTTTGGAGGGCCCGTGAACCGCCAGAAACCGTGCGCAACGCAGGGCGTCCTGCCGGTAGCCGGTCACAATCCCATGCCGGGTCGCACCGCCTTCATTTGGATCCCCCTGAAGCCGATCAAAGGCGCGCAACAATCGGGTAGCCTTCTTCTTTGATTTGCGCGGCGCGTAGCCGCCCGGATCGGCTAGCACCTCGACATGTCCGTCGCGCAACCGCACGGTCATGACGCCCAGCCCAACGCGCCGTGCCAACTTCACGTTGGCTTGCAGAGCTTTGCTTTTGCGTCCTGCGGGGATTGCGAGATAGACGTGATCGGTAATCGCCAAACGGTCAATCCCCTGATGGAACAAGGCCAGTGAGAAGCCTAGCTTCAGTTCGACGATGACCGGGTCTTCATCGCCCCGTCGCGCCACAACATCTGCCGCCCCAACCTCACCTTTCACCTGATAGCCTTGCCTTTGCAGATAGGCCTTGATGGGTGGGTAAAGGTCGGATTCTTTCGGCATGCAAACTCCCTTGGCGCCAAGAAATGGCAATTGCAATGCGGGGGCAAGCCCCGCCGCATGGACGGCGGGGCCGGGATTTATCGTCCGCCCTGTCGGCCCGGAAAGCGGGGCGGGCGTTTGCTGTCGCGGCGGGCACGGTTGAGGCCTTCGGGCAAAGCACTTGTCCCGCGCCCAAACGGATCTGGGCGGTTTGCACGACGATTTTTGATTTTGGACACAAGATTTGCGCCCGGCTTGCGGGGTTTGGGCGTTTTACGGGGCATGGTTGGCACCTTCGTAGGAAATGGAAATTCGGGCCGGAGACGGCCAAAGTTGTCGCCCTCAGGCGTTACGCATATGGTCCATTGTCAGGGTGCTCCTCAAAAGGGGGGTGGGGTCAGGTGGCGCGGATTAAGCGTGCTGGTCCATCGTCAGGTTCCTCCTTTTGGTGGCTTTCGCATATCACAGCTATCGACAGATGGTCAAACCGCCACGATGGGGTGACAGCCCCAACCGGCCCTCGTATACACATGGCAAATCCAGCTTCATTAGAAAGTAATGCTCATGACAACGCTTGTTTTCGGCCACAAATCCCCCGACACGGACAGCACCGGCTCGCCCCTGATTTGGGAGTGGTTCCTGAACCACACAGGGTTTGACGCCAAAGCGGCCCTGCTAGGTGAACCGAATACCGAAGCGAAGTTCGTGGCTAAACGCTGGGGCTTTGAACTGCCCGACGTGATCGAGGATGTGAGCGATGACCAATCCTGCGTCATCGTTGACACCAACAACCCGGCCGAGCTTCCCGGCAACATCAACAATGCCGACGTCTTGGCGATTATCGACCACCACAAGCTGGCTGGCGGGCTTGAGACAAAGAACCCGATCAACATCACCGTGCGCCCGCTGGCCTGCACCGCGACAATCATGCACCAGATGATGGGAACCCATGCCGACCATATGCCTGAAGGCGTGAAGGGGCTGATGCTGTCGTGCATCCTGTCAGACACGCTCGCCTTCCGCTCGCCCACCACCACAGAGATGGACAAGGAACTGGCCGAAAAGCTTGCTGCTGATCTGAAGGTTGAGATTGAGAAATACGCCGGTGAAATGTTTGAGGCGAAATCGGACGTTTCTGCCTTCTCCGATGCTGAACTCTTGCGGATGGACAGCAAGGAATACGGCGTCGATGGCAAGAAATTCCGCGTGTCGGTTCTGGAAACCACGGCGCCTAACATCGTGCTGGATCGCAAAGCCTCCCTGATGACCGAAATGCCCAAGGTCGCAAAGGAAGACAAGGTGGACGAGGTGCTGCTTTTTGTTGTCGACATCCTGAAAGAAGAGGCGACGATGCTAATCCCCAATGACATGGTCAAAGGGGTTGCCCAAAAGTCATTTGCAGCCCAGGTGGACGGTGACAGCGTCGTTCTGCCCGGCATCATGAGCCGGAAAAAGCAGATTATTCCCGCCCTCAAAGTCTGACACCACAACTGGGCCGTCATTGCACACGCTTTTTGGCCAAACAGGTTCTTGCATGACCCAGATTATCGAGAGCTTCGCCGAGATTTCGGGTAGCTATGATGCTGCTTTCGTTGATCTTTGGGGCTGCATGCATAACGGCCTGCATGCGTTGCCGGAAGCGGTGAGGGCGATGCAGATGTATCGCGCAAATGGCGGGCTTGTGGTGCTTGTGACCAATTCGCCGCGTCCGTGGGATTCTGTTGCGCGGCAAATCCATGGATTGGGCGTGCCGGACAATGCATGGGACGCTATCGCCACATCAGGTGACAGTGCGCGTGCTGCGATGTATCGCGGGATTGTTGGTGAAAAGATCTGGTTCATGGGTGAAAGTCCGCGGGATGATGACTTCTTCCAGCCTCTGAAGATCATCGAAAAACCAGCCGATATCCAAAAGGTCCCGCTGGAAGAGGCGGAGGGGATCGTTTGCTGCGGTCCATTTGATCCGCTTGCGGATGTCGCCGTAAACCGCCCGGAATTCCTTTATGCAAAGCAAAAAGGCCTGAAACTGCTGTGCGCCAATCCGGATATCGTGGTTGATCGTGGCGATGTCCGTGAATGGTGTGCGGGGGCCTTGGCTCAGCTCTATACTGAGATGGGTGGCGAAAGCCTCTATTTCGGCAAGCCACACCCGCCGATCTATGACCTGGCGCGACGTCGGCTCGCTGCGTTAACAAATGCCCCATCCGATCCGCGCATTATCGCCATCGGTGACGGGATCGGTACGGATATTCTGGGCGCGCAGCAGGAAGATATTGACGCGCTCTTTATCTCGGGCGGTCTCGCGGCGGCTGAGACAAAGACAGACCGGCAACCGGACCCTGACGCGTTGGAGGGCTATCTGCAATCGCACCAGATCAGCACACTCTATGCGATGGGCCACCTGCGGTAGAAGAATCGCTTGATTTTTCTGCAGCTGCGAAGTAATAAAATTTCAATATAAATTCACTACTGGAATTTTTGTTACTTGATGGAGCCAGATATGCTGGACAATGCCCCGCGCGGAACGATCTGCATCGAAGACATCGAAATCGGCATGGTCCGGTCGCTCCGCAAGGTGGTGACGGATCGCGATATCCAACTGTTTGCCGAGGTCTCGACCGACCGCAACCCGGTCCATCTGGATGAAGATTACGCGCAAGAGACGATCTTTGGCGGTCGTATTGCGCATGGTATGCTCACGGCGGGCCTTGTCAGCGCGGTGATTGGTGAGCAGCTTCCCGGCCACGGCACGGTTTATCTGGGCCAAAACCTGAAATTCCTCGCCCCCGTGCGCCCTGGCGATATGGTGCTGGCAGAGGTTGAGGTGACGGATATTGACCATGCCAAACGGCGCGTGACGATGAACACCCGCTGCCTTGTCGACGACAAAAAGGTACTGGTCGGCGATGCCACCGTTCTCGCGCCATCTCGGAAATTCGACTAGCGCTCATCAAGCCTGCGGCTCTCTGCGCGCGAAAGCCCGAAAGGGCTGCCGAGCGCCGCTTGCAAGGGTCAGCCCTCTCAGCTACCCAAGGCCATGCGCATCATCCGAGACACTGCCTTTATCGACCCCGCTGATCGTGGTGCAGCTGCGGCAATCGGGAATTTCGACGGTGTGCATATCGGGCATCAGGCCGTCATTGACCTGACGCGTGAGGCTGCCACAGTGGCACACTCGCCGCTAGGGATCATGACGTTCGAGCCGCATCCGCGCAGTTATTTTTCCAATGATCCCAAGCCCTTCCGTTTAATGAATGCCGAAGCCAAGGCAAACCGGCTTGCCAAGCTTGGCGTCGAGAAACTGTATGAGGTGCCGTTTAATGAGGCCCTCGCTGGTCTCAACCCGCGCGAATTTGCGCAAACGATCATCGCAGACCAACTCGGTCTCAAGCACGTCGTGGTGGGCGCTGATTTCTGCTTCGGCAAAGGGCGCGCAGGGACTGTGCAGGACCTGCAAGCCTTTGGCGCGGAAATGGGTTTTGGCGTGACCATCGCCCCCATCGTTTCCATCGACACGGCCAGCGTATCGTCCACCGCGATCCGACAGGCGCTCAGCGACGGCAAACCGCGCGACGCCGCCGCTATGCTGGGCCATTGGCACCGGATTGAAGGCGAGATTATTCGCGGCCATCAGCGCGGGCGCGAGCTGGGCTATCCTACGGCCAATATGTCGATTGCCGGGCTGCATCCGCCGAAATTCGGAGTCTATGCAGTGAAGGTGGATGTGCTGGATGGGCCGCATCAAGGTGCTTATGATGGTGCGACCTCGATCGGTGTGCGCCCGATGTTTGGCGAGAATCTGCCAAATTGCGAAACATTCCTCTTTGATTTCAAGGGCGACCTTTATGGCACGACCCTGTCGGTCGCCTTGGTCGATTTCCTGCGGCCTGAGTTGAAGTTTGACGGGCTGGATGCGCTGATCACGCAGATGGAGGCCGATTGCGATCAGGCGCGCCAGATCCTCGCCCATGTCTGATATCGACCGCAAGCACCTGAAACCCCGCTTCTGGGAAACCACGCCCATGGCCAACATGACCCGCAGGGAGTGGGAGGCGCTTTGCGACGGTTGCGGGAAATGCTGTCTCAACAAGCTCGAAGATGAAGAGGGCACTGTCGCGCTCACCCGCGTGGCGTGCAGATTGCTCGACGGTGATACCTGCCTTTGCACCAACTACCGGGACAGGCATCAATATGTGCCCGAATGCATCGTTCTGACGCCTGAGACGATTGAGAAGAACATGTACTGGTTGCCGCAAACCTGCGCCTATCGGCTGATCTATCAGGGACGGCCGCTTTACGATTGGCATCCGTTGATCTCAGGCGATCCCATGTCCGTGCACCGCGCGGGCGTTTCCGTGCGGGGGATGACGGTGCCTGAATTCGAGGTCGATGAAGACGACTGGGAAGATCATATTATCGAGGAGCCGCTTTAGATGTTCTTTGCCTCTGACAATGCAGGACCCGCTCATCCGAATGTCATCGATGCGCTGATCAAGGCGAACCAAGGCTACGCGATGGGCTATGGCGCTGATCCGATCATGGAGGAGGTGCGCGGGCAAATTCGCGAGATTTTTGAGGCGCCGGAGGCTGCCGTTTACCTGATCATCAACGGCACGGCGGCCAATTCCGTTTTGCTCGGCACGATGTCACAGCCTTGGCAGACGATCTTCTGCAGCGATTGCGCGCATATCCATGAGGACGAGTGCAACGCGCCGGAATTCTATACCGGGGCCAAACTGACGCTGGTGCCGACCGCAGAAGGCAAGATGGATGCGGATGGCCTGCGTACCAAGGTGCTCGCCGAGGAAAACCGCGGTGTGCATGGCCCCCAGCGCGGTCCGTTGTCACTCACGCAGGTGACCGAAAAGGGCACGCTTTACGCCCTTGATGAGATCAGGGCGCTGACCGGAGTTGCGCGGGAATACGGGATGAAGACCCATCTGGATGGCGCGCGATTTGCGAATGCGTTGGTCGCGCTCGATTGTTCAGCGGCTGAGATGACGTGGAAGGCGGGCGTCGATACGGTCAGCTTTGGCGGCACGAAGAACGGCGCGCTGGGGGTTGAGGCCTGCGTGGTCTTTGATCCCGACCTTGCCTGGGAGTTTGAGCTGCGCCGCAAGCGAGGCGGGCATCTGCTGTCAAAGCACCGCTATCTGTCGGCCCAGATGCATGCATACCTTGCGGATGGGCTGTGGCTGGATACGGCGCGCGCGGCTAATGCGCGTTGCGTTCAGCTTGCCGAGGGTCTGCGGGGACACAATGCGGTGCAGATGCTGTTTGAACCGCAGGCCAATATGATCTTCTTCCAGATGTCGCGTGCAGAGCACAAACGCATGCTCGACGCAGGTGCGGTCTATTACGTGATGAGCGGTGATCCAGAAACCGGTGACTCGGATGAGCTGCTGATTGGACGGCTGGTCACAGATTGGTCGATGACCGAGGAAGGCGTTACGCAGTTCCTTGATCTGCTGCGCGGATGATCTGCGCCACCTCTTCCATATGGGTCAGCGGCAGCATGTGCGCGGCACCGGCTACCACGTGATCGCGCGCCTGCGGTATCCGTTCAACCAGACGCTGATGGATCGCGGAAATGACCGGTTGGCTGTCCGCCCCCCGGATCAGTGTCACGGGGATATCCAGCGCCTCAAGCCTCTCGGAGGAGGTGATGCCGTCCGCATCTTCCTCAATCGCAGCAGCGCCCGCGACGATCAGGTGAATGCGCTTGGTGAGGTAAGTGCGCAGGCGTTGCGGCACATCCTCCCAAGGCGTCGCACCCCAGAGGCTGTTGAAGACCTCCGCCGCACGCGCTTCGTCTCCCGCCAGCATTGCCATGACGAAGGGGCGGAAGGCCTTTGCGTGCTGGTCATGTTCCGCTGTGCCCTTCGCGGCGGCGAAATAAACCGGTTCGATCAGGGTCAGGCGGCTGACCAGATCAGGACGCGTCACCGCCAGACGCAACATGGCTGTGGCTCCGAAGGAATGCCCGATCAAATGGGTGGGGCCGTCGCAAAGCGCTGCCGCAGCGTCTGCCACCAGGCCCTGATACTCAGTCTTGCCGTCCCAATCGGCGCTTTTCCCATGGCCTGGCATGTCGAACAGCGTGACGTGCCCGCCAATCGCCTCGGCCAGCGGCAGCAAGCGATCATGCCGCGCCAGTGCGCAATGCACCATAACCGCCGGTGCACCGGCGCCCACGGTCACGGCATGCACCGCATGGCCGGAAATGTCGGGCATCAGAGCTTGCCGGAAAGATACGCATCCAGATCGTCGATCCGGTCCTCACCCCAGAAACGCTGATCAGTGTCGGTGATAAAGAAGGGCGCGCCAAAGGCCCCTGCACTCACCGCGTCTTCGAGGTTTTTGGCGAATGTATCGGCGCTCGTCATCATGTCCTTGTCCGCAAGGGCAGGATCAAAGCCCGCCTTCTCCAGACAATCGCGCACCACGTCATCCAGGCTGATATCCCGCTCTTCCGCCCAGCAGGCGGAGCCGAATGCATGCACGAGCTTGGCGACGTCACCGCCGCTATTCTGCGCCGCAATAATCGCATAGGCCGACGGCGCACCATTGGTCGGCCAGAACATCGGCTTGGGGTTCAACTGTAGCCCGACAACCTTGGCCCGACGCACAAGGTCCTGCAGGCGGTATTCCTGCCGGTTCGGGTGTCTGTCTTTCGGCGGTATACCACCTGTGCGTGTAAAGAGCGCCATAATATCAAGCGGTTTGTACGTCATCGTCGCCCCGTGCTTTGCCGCAACCTCGGCTGGCCGGGTGCCGCTGAGATAGGTGAAGGGTGACAAAGTTGCAAAGTAGAAGTCGATATGTGGCATTTGCCGCTCCGTGGACAGACTGTATTCTTTGCCGGACGGTAACCCTGTGCTAGCAGGTGTCAACGCCACGAATCTGTTACAAAGGCGTTGCGCCCCGTACCTTCTGCCAGAGGACCCGAGCCCCCATGCCAACGATGTTTGAACCGAAGCTGATTTCCGGCAACGCAAATCAGCCGCTTGCCAGTGCCATTGCCCGCCGCATGTCGATGCATCGCGGGATGGAGGTGGGCCTGTGCGATGCGCGGGTGGAACGGTTCAATGACGGTGAGATTTTTGTCGAGGTGTTTGAGAATGTGCGTGGCGAGGACATGTTTATCGTCCAGCCCACGTCGAACCCCGCCAACGATAACCTGATGGAGCTATTGATTATCGCAGATGCGCTGCGCCGGTCCTCAGCGGCGCGGATTACGGGCGTCATCCCCTATTTCGGCTATGCACGACAGGATCGCAGGTCCAAGGCCCGCACGCCGATTACGGCGAAGCTCGTGGCCAATATGCTGGTCGAAGCCGGCATTGAGCGCGTCTTAACCCTGGATTTGCATGCTACGCAGATCCAGGGTTTTTTCGATATACCCGTCGATAACCTCTATGCCTCACCCATCTACGCGCTGGACGCGATGCACAATTTCCGGGGGCGGATGGATCAGGTCATGGTCGTCTCACCCGATGTCGGTGGTGTAGCCCGCGCACGTGACCTCGCCCAGCGGATCGGCGCGCCGCTTTCGATTGTGGACAAACGCCGTGGCAAACCAGGCGAGGTGGCCGAAATGACCGTTATTGGCGAGGTCAAGGACAAGGTCTGTGTGATCGTGGACGACATCGTCGACACCGCTGGCACCCTTTGCAAGGCCGCCGAAGTGCTGATGGAGAACGGCGCAAAAGAGGTGCACTCCTACATCACGCACGGTGTCCTGTCCGGCCCGGCAGTGGAACGTGTGTCAAAATCCCTGATGAAAAGTCTTGTTATCACTGACACAATTCAGGCCACGGATGCCGTCAAAGGCTGCAGGAATATCCGCATCGTGCCGACCGCACCGATGTTTGCGCAGGCGATCCTGAACACGTGGAACGGCACCTCGGTCTCATCGCTCTTTGATCACAAGACGCTCGGTCCGATTTATGAGGGGCTCTATGCGGCTGAATAGCCTCGCCTAATAAAGCTCCCATCCCTCATCATTGGGCAGTTCCCCAAAGGAGGTCCAGGCCACCCGCACACGGGCGACCTGGGTGTCGGCCCAGGTGCGAAAGACAATCTCAAAACCTTCAGTCGTGATGTTTTCGGCCTGCACATCGGCGCGCATGTTTGAGGTGTTGGCGATGTCCCACATCGACAGGGCGACCTGCACATGAGGTGGGTTCAGATAGGGCTCGGCAAAGCGCACCGGCTCGCGCGCTTCCCTTGGGCCTTGGCCACGCCACATCTGCCCGTCATCTTCGAAATCCGAGAACAGGACCACATTCCCGTGGTCGACCCCAATCATTCCGCTGTTTAGTCGCTGCATGACCCCATTGGCCGACAAGGCAGTTTAACGCGCATGATGATGTCAAATCCGGCGGATGAGTGAAAACGCACGCTCATTTGAAAATAAGTTTTGGTTAATAAATCCCTGATAACCCGTTGACGCAAGGTGAATAGTGTTGAACGGGCAACAATGGGCGGAATGCGGATACGGGTTTGGATGGGCATGCTTGCGACATGTGCCATGGCCGCCTGCGGCGGAGGTGGCGGTGGGGGCACATCCTCTGGCGATGATGGCTCTGGCGGCGATACGGGTGGGGGCGGCGACACGCCCGACCCCATCCCCGTCGTCAGCCCGCTGAACATCGTGTCCGAGGCTGAAAGATTGGCTTACTACGACACCTTCCTGCCTGA
Organism: Cognatiyoonia sp. IB215446; assembly: GCF_033963825.1. NCBI lineage: Bacteria > Pseudomonadati > Pseudomonadota > Alphaproteobacteria > Rhodobacterales > Paracoccaceae > Cognatiyoonia > Cognatiyoonia sp. IB215446. The sequence goes on from NZ_JAXBMD010000005.1 coordinate 154,711, forward strand.
CTTTTCGGCTGTGAACGCTGCTGCAACAACGGGTTTGCCCACGGCCTTTGACGCGGCCGCGGTTTCGGGCACCGTCACCTATGACGGATATATGCAACTGATCATGGGCAACGCGACTGTGGCCGCAAATGTGATCGGCGATGCGATGTTGGAAGTGCGGTTTGACGGTGGCCCAGTCACGGGCTTTGCCACCGGCTTTCTGGGCGTCACCCCGGATGAGGCGATGGTCCGGCAGGTTGTGGCCTATGAAGGCACCATCGACATTTTCGGGGGTGGGGTGGTCGAAGGTGACGACGGATCGACCGACATCACGTTCGAGGTGGATGGCGCGCTGGACAATGGCGTGAATAACTTCGCCGTGAGTGGTGACCTGATCGGCGGTTTTTACGGTGATGGTGCCGAAGGGCTTTATGCGATCGGCAGCAACACTGGCGTGCACGGGACAATGACAACCGAGATTGACGGTGTGTCGGGGTCAGGCAATGTCGGGATTGGCACGCTTTCTGCGATCCGGCAGTGAGCGGAGTTGGGCCGCACCACGAAACTGCCCTGCGAGATGGTGATTAGTCCTTAGACCTTGCGAAGGTGAGATGCGTTTTTACGCGGAATTCAAGCATACCATCCGCGTTCGCATAACCCGCCAGCAATTCCCTGAGTTCGTCGGCGAATTGCGTGGTACGGTTACCAAGCGCCAAGGGCGAGAACGTATTTCGTGAATACTGGCATAGAATGAAATCGCCCACGGACTGCCGGATGGGCGGGGATAGGAATTCGAATGTGTCTATAATCGCGACATGGCGAAGGTGCTTGTCCCGCCATGCCAGCCATTCCGCTGAATCGAGTGACCACGCCGTCACCATTGGCACCCATTTCGCCAGAAACGCGCGCCATTCCGCCTCCCAAGGTGGTTCAAATGCCTGATCGCCCTCGACAAATGCCAAAAGCGTCTGGGGGTTCAGATGCGGTTTGAGCTTTGGAAACAGGCGGTCGCAATCCATCCAGTGGATGCTCGACGCAAAGGTGACCATGTCGAAGTGGCCTGACAGCGGCGCATCTTCGGCATTTGCGGCGATCCAGTCGATGTTTGGGGCATCCCCATTTTCCAACGATTGCCCAAGGGCGAGCATTTTTTCTGATGGGTCAACTGCGACCACGTTGTCAAACAAGCGCGCCAGCGGACGCGCCAGTTTGCCTTCTCCACAACCCAGGTCCAGAAGCCGCTTGGTTGATGCGGCGTGCTCCGCAATGCAGGCGTAGATCTGTGGTGCATAGGGTGGGCGGTGAACATAGTTGTCTGACAGCTCTGCTGACTGAAATGATCGGCCCGAAATGTCGTGCATGTCGATGACCCCGCCAGTTGCTTGTATGGATGTCGTATCGAACAGGGCCACACTCCCAAAGCAAAAAGCCCCGCGTCGGCGGGGCTTTTGGTCACAATAGATTTGGTTGCTCAGCCCTTAGGCGTCAGACCGATCTGTCCGCCAATCGCCTCCATATCCGACAAAAGCTTGGCGGCATCGTCCTGCACATCCGCCGCAGCATTGCTTGCGGCCTCTTTGGCATCGGCGATCATCTGGTCATAGACTTCTTGCGTCATTTCACCCGTCGGCAGCGCCTGCTCGGCCAGAACCGACACGCTGGCCGCTGTTATCTCGGCAAAGCCGCCAGACACCACGTATGTATCCGCACCGCCATCATGCACCACGGTCAGGATACCGGGGCGCAATGTGGTGATGGTGGGCGCATGATCGGCCATGGCCGTCATGTCGCCTTCGGTGCCGGGGATCTGCACCTCGGATGCGGTGACCGAGGCCAAACGACGCTCGGGCGAGACCAGATCGAATTGTAGATTTGCCATATCGGCAGCTCCTTATGCGGCCTCTGCGGCCATCTTTTCGGCCTTGGCTTTCACTTCTTCAATGCCGCCGACCATATAGAAGGCCGCTTCGGGCAGGTGATCATATTCACCGGCAACCACTGCCTTGAACGACGCGATTGTGTCTTCGAGCTTAACCTGAACGCCAGGTGAACCTGTGAACACCTCGGCCACGTCGAAGGGCTGCGACAGGAAGCGTTCGATCTTGCGCGCGCGGGCCACGGTCAGTTTGTCTTCTTCGCTGAGCTCGTCCATGCCGAGGATCGCGATGATGTCCTGAAGCGACTTGTAGCGCTGCAACATGTTCTGCACGTCGGCTGCAACCTGATAATGCTCCTCACCCACAATAGCAGGGTCAAGCAGGCGCGATGTGGAATCGAGCGGGTCAACGGCAGGATAGATGCCCTTTTCCGAAATCGCCCGGTTCAGAACCGTTGTCGCATCAAGGTGCGCGAACGAGGTCGCTGGCGCAGGGTCGGTCAAGTCGTCCGCAGGCACGTAGATGGCCTGCACCGATGTGATCGAACCGTTCTTGGTGGAGGTAATCCGTTCCTGCATCGCACCCATGTCGGTGGCCAGCGTCGGCTGGTAACCCACAGCGGATGGAATACGACCCAGAAGCGCGGACACCTCGGAACCGGCTTGGGTAAAGCGGAAGATGTTGTCGACGAAGAACAGAACGTCCGTCCCCGATTGGTCGCGGAAGGATTCCGCCATGGTCAGTCCGGACAGCGCCACACGCATACGTGCACCTGGAGGCTCGTTCATCTGGCCGTAGACCAGTGCCACTTTGGACTTCGTCAGGTCTTCGGCGTTGATCACGCCGGATTCGATAAATTCGTAGTAAAGGTCGTTCCCTTCACGTGTCCGCTCACCCACACCAGCAAAAACGGAGAAGCCTGAATGCACCTTCGCGATGTTGTTGATCAGCTCCTGGATCAGAACCGTCTTGCCCACACCGGCACCGCCGAAAAGGCCGATCTTGCCGCCCTTCGCATAAGGGGCGAGCAGGTCGATCACTTTGATCCCGGTCTCAAGCACCTCAGAGGCGGTTGATTGCTGTTCAAATGTAGGCGCATCCGCGTGGATGGAGCGACGCTCTTTCTCGCCAATCGCACCTTTTTCGTCCACAGGCTCGCCCACCACGTTCATGATGCGGCCCAGCGTGGCATCGCCCACGGGCACGGTGATGGTGGTGTCCATGTCGGTCACTTCCTGACCGCGCACCAGACCTTCGGTCGAGTCCATCGCGATGGCGCGAACGGTGTTTTCGCCAAGGTGCTGGGCCACTTCCAACACCAGCTCTTTGCCGTTGTTATCGGTGGTCAGCGCGTTGAGGATTTCAGGCAGGTAATCGTCAAACTGCACGTCAACGACAGCGCCGATGACCTGCGTGATTTTGCCTTTAGCATTTGCCATATTGGTTTCTCCGGGTCTCTAGAGCGCTTCCGCGCCCGAAATAATTTCAATCAGCTCGTTGGTGATCACGGCCTGACGTGAGCGGTTGAACTCGATGGTTAGCTTGTCGATCATCTCGCCAGCGTTGCGGGTCGCGTTGTCCATCGCGGATTGGCGGGCGCCCTGTTCAGACGCCGCGTTTTCGAGCAAAGCGCTGAAGATCGCTGTGGCCACACCGCGCGGAAGCAGATCGGCGAGAATCTCCTCTTCACCCGGCTCGTAGTCGTAAAGCGTGGCTTCTGCGTCCTCGGCCATCTCGAACTTGGCAGGAATGATCTGCTGCGCTGTCGGGTGCTGGGTCACGACATTTTCGAACCGCGCGTAGAAGATCGTCGCGACATCGAACTCGCCCGCATCGAAACGGCCAAGCACGTCCTTGGCGATGTCCTGAGCGTTGGCATAGCCCACGCGCTTGACGTCGGTCAGGTCCACGTGGCCGACGAAATAGTCGCTCAGCTCACGTTTGATCGCATCGCGGCCTTTCTTGCCAACGGTGATGACCTTCACGGTCTTGCCATTGGACAAAAGCTCTTGCGCATGTTGGCGGGCAATCTTGGCGATGTTGCTGTTAAAGCCACCGCAAAGGCCGCGTTCCGCCGTCATGACAACAAGCAGATGCACCTGATCGCTGCCTGTCCCGGCGAGCAGTTTTGGCGCAGAATCGGATCCGCCGACTGACGCGGCCAAACCGGCCATCACCGCATTGAAACGCTCGGAATAGGGGCGCGCCGCCTCTGCGGCATCCTGGGCGCGGCGCAGTTTTGCGGCCGCGACCATCTGCATCGCCTTGGTGATCTTGCGGGTCGACTTGACCGACTCGATCCTGTTTTTCAGGTCCTTAAGACTGGGCATAAGGGTCTCCTATGTCCAAGTATCAGGCGAAGTCTTTGGCGAAGGCTTCGATAGCGGCCTTAATCTTGTCAGCGGCCTCACCTTTGACCTTGGGGTCTTCCTTGGTGATGTAATCCAGCACGTCAGATGCATTGGTGCGCAGGTGCTTCAAGAGCCCGGCTTCGAACCGGCCCACATCCTTAACGTCGATCTTATCAAGATAGCCGTTGGTGCCCGCATAGATCACGCAGACGATTTCTGCGTTGGTCAGCGGCGAGTATTGTGGCTGTTTCATCAGCTCGGTCAGTCGGGCGCCACGGTTCAGAAGCTGCTGGGTGGCAGCGTCAAGGTCAGAACCAAACTGCGCAAAGGCCGCCATTTCGCGGTACTGGGCAAGCTCCAGTTTGACCGGACCGGCCACTGACTTCATGGAGTTCGTCTGGGCGGATGAGCCCACACGGCTCACCGACAGACCGGTATTCACGGCGGGGCGAATGCCTTGGTAGAAGAGTTCCGTTTCAAGGAAGATCTGACCATCGGTGATCGAAATCACGTTGGTCGGAATAAAGGCCGACACGTCGCCGCCTTGTGTCTCGATGACCGGCAAAGCGGTCAAAGACCCGGCGCCATTGTCTTCATTCAGCTTGGCCGAACGCTCCAAAAGGCGGGAGTGAAGGTAGAAAACGTCACCCGGATAAGCTTCGCGGCCTGGTGGGCGGCGCAGCAGCAGGGACATCTGACGATAGGACACGGCCTGCTTGGACAGATCATCGTAGATGATTAGCGCGTGGCGACCATTGTCGCGGAAATGCTCTGCCATCGCCGTCGCAGAATATGGGGCCAGATACTGCATTGGTGCAGGATCGGAGGCAGTCGCAGCCACGACGATAGAATACTCAATCGCACCGGATTCTTCGAGGCGCTTCACCAGCTGTGCGACGGTAGAGCGTTTCTGGCCCACAGCCACGTAGACACAATACAGCTTCTTCGATTCATCATCGCCAGCTGCGTCGTTGTAGGACTTCTGGTTGAGGATCGTGTCGAGCGCCACAGCCGTTTTGCCGGTCTGACGGTCGCCGATGATCAACTCACGCTGACCGCGGCCAATGGGGATCATTGCGTCAACGGATTTCAGGCCGGTCGCCATTGGCTCATGCACCGATTTGCGGGGGATGATGCCAGGAGCCTTGCTGTCTGCAACGGCGCGGTTTTTTGTTTTTATCGGCCCCTTGCCGTCCAGCGGGTTGCCCAAACCATCCACAACACGGCCCAAAAGCTCATCACCCACAGGCACGTCCACAATCGCCTTGGTGCGCTTGACGGTATCGCCTTCCTTGATGTCCCGGTCAGAGCCGAAGATCACCACACCCACATTGTCGGATTCGAGGTTCAGGGCCATGCCCCGGATGCCACCGGGAAACTCGACCATTTCGCCTGCCTGAATATTGTCCAGACCGTAAACCCGGGCGATCCCGTCGCCGACGCTGAGTACGCGGCCAACCTCGGCCACTTCGGCTTCCTGACCGAAGTTTTTAATCTGGTCCTTCAGGATCGCAGAGATTTCAGACGCTTGGATCGCCATTTATCCGACCTCTTTCATAGTGTTCTGGAGTGCGTTGAGCTTGGAGGCGATCGACGTGTCGATCATCTTTGAGCCCACTTTAACAATAAGACCGCCGATGATGCTTTCATCGACGGTTTCTTTGATGGTGACGTCATTGCCCATCTGGGCTTTGAGCGTTTTTGCCAATTTGTCAGCCTGAGTCTTGGTCAGCTTTTTGGCAGTGGTCACTTCGGCGGTCACTTCACCGCGTTCATCCGCAAGCATACCCTCAAGAACCGCGAGAAGCTGCGGCAATACAAACAGGCGGCGTTTGCTGGCAAGCAGTGCCAGAACATTGCTTGTTGTATCCGACAGCGCCATCTTTTGCGCAACGGCCGTCATGGCGGCGGATTGTTCTTCGCGGCTGTAAAGCGGTGAGGTGAGCAGGGTGCGCAGGTCCGAACTTTCTGCAATCGCACTGTCCAGTGCTGCCACATCTGATTCGAGAGATTTGATCGCCTTGCCTTCTTTGGCGATTTCGAAAACGGCAGTCGCATAGCGCGCGGCGATGCCTGTTGAAATACCAGCAGTTTCGGACACGTGTCGCCTTCCGATGTCTTGGGTCCAAGATCGCCACCCCTATGGTCCCCAGGCCAGCGACAGGACAAGTTGATGGGCCCTCGCACTTGCGAGAGCGCCAAAATCTCGGCGGATGTAGCAGAGGCGCTATAGGGTCGCAAGCGTTCTGCGGCCCGACTGCGACAAGATTCCTCGCACCTCTCTCCGCCGATCATCGGTCTTGGGATTTTCGCTTGCTTTTTGTGCATTCGTCAGGGGGTGATGATACGTCACTGATGCACGTCAAAAACGCGCGTGATCATCCGGGATCACGCGCGTTTTTTGCTGTTTTCGATGTGCCCGCCGGCTACCACAATTCGCTGTCGCGTTGCAGTCTCCGACGCCAATAGGCCGCCTCGCGGTCGTGGTGCCCTTCGCCACGTGCGGGCCGTCCGGCTTTCCAGTGATCGGGTGCGGGCCACTTTTCCTGCCGCGTTGCTGTCAGCATAGCATCTGCAATGATTGTTAGCATGACTTGTCCTTTCTTGCTATTGATGTGTTGAGAGTACCAGCATGAGCGAGACAGGCCGAGTTTTTATGATTTTTGAAATGTTAGAAAAACTTACAAATGAATTGGCGTGAGATCCCCTCTCTCGCCTCATTGCGTGCTTTTGAGGTTGCGGCGCGCACGGGCTCCTATTCCGCTGCGGCGCAGGAATTGAATGTCACACATGCCGCCATCGCACAGCATGTCCGCACGGTGGAAACCCATCTTGATACCGTTTTGATGGTGCGCGAAGGGCGCGGGATGGCGCCCACTGAAACTGGCGCTGCCTTGGCGGCAGAACTCTCGGCAGGCTTTCGTCAGATCGTTGCGGGGGTGCAGACGGCCAGCCAGGACGTGGCTGAACGCCCTTTGGCGATTTCCGTCACACCCAGTTTTGCCGAAAACTGGCTGATGCCGCGCTTGACGCGATTCTGGGCTGCGTATCCCGGTTTTTCCCTGTCGGTTCATCCGGGCATGGAACTGGTGGACCTGCGCCGCGATGGATTCGATCTGGCGATCCGCTATGGGCGCGGGTCCTGGCCGGGGGTCGAGGCCACGCATCTGGTCCCGGCAAACTACACGGTCGCCGCGACGCCGTCCCTTGTCGATGGGCGCGATGTGAAGGATTTCAGCGATCTCTACGATTTGCCCTGGCTGTTTCAGACCGATGGGCGCGAGGCGCAGAAATGGGTCGAGGAATCGGGCCTAGACCTCGCCTGTTGCCAAGCGCATGAGGTGGCAACAGGCAGCATGCTATTGTCAGGAATACGGGCTGGCGCTGGGGTTGGCGTTATTGCGGGCGCGCTGATCGAGGATGATATCGCCACCGGACGGCTGGTTGCCCTGATGCAGCACCAGATTGAGGGGCTGGGCTACTATATCATCCATCCGCCCGGCGCGTTGTCAGAGCGTGTGAAGACGCTCAAATCCTGGCTCCTGTCCTGCGACGCTGTCTAGAACAGATCTTGCCATGCTGTGCCGTCAAAGCAGCGCAAGACAGACGCCGTATCGTCGAAGTAGATCTCACCCGCGGCAGGGCTGGCTGGCACAGGCCCGGGAGCCAGGCGCAGGACCTGATCAATCTGCACATGCCCATCGGCGCCGCGCGCTGTGAGGGCCGTGAACCATGTCGCGCCGTCGGCGGTGACCTTGATGCTGAAGTCATCATTCCCAGCAAGGCCCATCTCAGCCCGGCCCGAAAAACCGGTCTGATACAAAAGTGAGGCCGTGTCGGATACCGCCGCCTTGTTGATTTTGACCTGATGCCCAGCGCCATCATTGTTAAGCAATGTCGCGTCCGCGTTCACGCTTAGGCGGTTGGTGGCGTCGGCGGTGGCGTTGATGCCAACGCTGGGCAGGTTCTGCAGATCAGGTTCGCCTTGCGTAACCCATGCCCCCCCTGTCAGCACCTGAAGCTCCGCAACATCGCGCACCCAGGCCAGCCAACCGTCGCGCGGCGTAACAAAGAGCCACCCGCCGCCGCGCCACGTGGCGATCATCCCGTCCTGACCCGCCCAATCACCGGTGGCGCCGGTGCCGACTGCCCAAGCCTCGCCCTCATTGGGGCTGGCAGGCGGTGCCGTTGCATCCGTCGCCTCAAGCGTCAGTTGCACGATCATGTCGAGCAATTCGATGGCCTCGTTGTGGGTGACATGCTTTTGCGCCTGCGCAGGCATGATGAATGGCAGTGACAGGTTGGGTGTTTGATCTGGCATAGGAATGACGCCTTCCGGACTAAAGTGAAATCGCGCGCAATATTCATCTCGCTTGCTTGACGACCCCTTTGTGCGCCGTGCGGTGGTTAACGCATCGTCAACGATTTGCTGGGCATCTGTTGGTTAACAGCAGCTTTACGAATCGTAAGGGATTTTCATGGCGAAACGGGCATTGATCACCGGGGTGACGGGGCAGGACGGGTCCTATCTGGCGGAATTCCTGCTGGAAAAAGGGTACGAAGTGCACGGCATCAAACGCCGCGCATCCTCATTCAACACGGATCGGGTGGATCACATCTATCAGGATCCGCAGACCGACAATGCGCGCTTCAGGCTGCATTACGGCGACTTGACCGACAGTTCGAATCTCACCCGTATTATCGCAGAGGTGCAGCCTGACGAGGTCTACAATCTCGGCGCGCAGTCGCATGTGGCGGTCAGCTTTGACGCACCCGAATATACCGCAGACGTTGACGCCCTGGGTACCTTGCGCCTGCTTGAAGCGATCCGTTTTCTGAAATTGCAGGACAAGACGCGGTTCTATCAGGCTTCCACATCCGAGCTTTACGGCCTCGTCCAGCAATCGCCCCAAACCGAAACGACGCCGTTTTACCCCCGCAGCCCCTATGCGGTGGCCAAGCTCTACGCGTATTGGACCTGCGTGAATTACCGCGAGGCTTACGGGATGTTCGCCTGCAACGGCATCCTTTTCAATCATGAAAGCCCAAGGCGGGGTGAGACCTTTGTGACCCGCAAGATCACGCGTGGGCTGACGCAGATTGCGCTAGGCCTGCAGGATTGCCTTTACATGGGCAATATCGATGCGCTGCGTGATTGGGGGCATGCCAAGGACTACGTACGGATGCAGTGGATGATGCTGCAGCAGGACACACCGAAGGACTACGTGATCGCCACCGGCGCGCAGCATTCCGTGCGGGATTTCATCATCTGGACAGCCGCAGAGCTGGGCATGACTTTGGAATTCAGCGGCAGGGGCGTTGACGAGATCGCGACGGTGACAGCTGTCAGCAATAACCGCGCCCCAGCGGTGAAACCGGGTGACGTCGTGATGCGGGTTGATCCACGCTATTTCCGCCCCGCAGAGGTAGAAACGCTGTTGGGTGACCCGACGCGCGCCAAAACCGATCTTAACTGGGTACCCCGAATTAGTGCGCAGGCGATGTGTGCAGAGATGGTGGCGGAAGACCTTAAGGATGCCCACAGGCAGGCGCTGCTCAAAGAACACGGCATGAGCCTGCCAATCGCGGTTGAGGCGTAGCGATGCGTATCTATCTTGCAGGTCATACCGGCATGGTAGGCAGCGCGATCCTGCGGCAACTGATCGCTGAGGGCACGCATGATGTCATCACCGCCCCGCGCAGCCAGTTGAACCTGACCGATCAGGCTGCGGTTTGGACGTTTATCCGCCACGAACGCCCTGATGCCGTGATCCTCGCTGCGGCCAAGGTTGGTGGGATCATGGCGAACAAAACCTACCCCGCGACCTTCATCTCCGAAAATCTGATGATTGCAACTAACGTGATTCAGACGGCGCAAGCCACGGGTGTGGAAAAGCTCCTGCAACTGGGATCATCCTGCATCTATCCTCGCGATGCCCCGCAGCCGATCACCGAGGATGCGCTGCTGACAGGTGCGTTGGAGCCCACCAACGAGCCTTACGCCATCGCCAAAATCGCGGCGATCAAACTCTGTGAAAGCTATAACCGGCAATACGGCACGGACTACCGATCGATCATGCCGACCAACCTTTATGGGCCGGGTGACAACTTTCATCCCGAAAACGCCCATGTTCTGCCCGCCTTGTTGGCACGGTTTCATGCGGCAGCAGAGCAAGGCAAAGATCATGTCACTATTTGGGGTACCGGCACGCCCCGGCGCGAGTTTCTGCATGTCGACGACATGGCCGCGGCGGCACTGCACGTCATGAACTTGCGGCGCTCCGATTATCTGCGGCACTCAAGGCCCATGCAAAGCCATCTGAATGTCGGCTGCGGCAAGGACATCGCGATTGGCGAACTGGCGGGCCTTATCGCTGAAGTGACCGGTTTTGGCGGCGAAATCCGCTTTGATCCCAGCAAGCCGGACGGCACGCCGCGCAAATTGTTGGACGTCAGCAAGATGCGTGAGCTGGGCTGGGCACCCAAAATCGACTTGCGCGCGGGGATCACCGCGACCTATGACTGGTATATTGGACAATGTGATTTAGGCAGCACGCTCCGCGCCAGTTAAGAGGAATGCGATGATTACTCCGGTTGTTTTGTGCGGTGGGTCTGGCACCCGCCTCTGGCCATTGTCGCGCAAAAGCTACCCGAAACAGTTTTCGTCGCTGATCGGCGCGGAAAGCCTGTTTCAGGCCAGCGCCAAAAGGCTGCAAGGCCCTTTGTTCAAGGCGCCAGTGATCGTGACGGCCAACGATTTCCGCTTTATCGCCGTTCAGCAGTTGCAAGAGGTTGGGGTTGATCCGGCTGCGGTGCTGATCGAACCCACGGGGCGTGACACGGCACCAGCGATCCTCGCCGCTGCGCTTTATCTGCAGGACGCGGACCCTGACGCGATGATGCTTGTGGCGCCTTCTGATCATGTGATCCCCGACAACGCACTTTTTGCAGCCACGGTTGAGGCCGCTTTACCCGCCGCCCAAGCCGGGCAAATGGTGACTTTTGGCATCACGCCCGATAGGCCCGAAACAGGTTACGGTTATCTGGAACTCGATGCCGCACCGGACGAGACGGCGAAGCCGATCCCTCTCAAAAGCTTTGTCGAAAAACCAGATAGTGCACGCGCCGCGGAGATGCTGGATGCCGGGCGATATCTCTGGAATGCGGGTATCTTTCTGTTCTCGGTCAAGGCGATCCTCGCCGCGTTTGAACAAAACGAACCCGATATGGTTCAAGCCGTACGGGCCGCCGTGGCCGATGCGAAGGCAGATCTGGGTTTCCTACGTCTAGCAGCAGATCCGTGGGCTGAGGCCTCCGCAATCTCGGTTGACTACGCGGTCATGGAAAAGGCGACAAACCTGTCTGTTGTGCCCTATACCGGCCGCTGGTCCGATCTGGGCGATTGGGCTGCCGTCTGGCGCGAAACCGAAACGGATGGGATGGCCCAGACGCCTGAAACAACTGCGATTTCGTGCAAAAACACCCTTCTGCGGTCAGAGGTCGAGGGCCAGCACGTCGTAGGTATCGGGCTGGAAGATATTGTCGCTGTCGCTATGCCGGATGCGGTTCTTGTCAGTCACAAGGACCACGCGCAAGACGTCAAACAGGCAGTCGCGCAACTCAAATCTGCCGAAGCGATCCAGGCCGAGAGCTTTCCCAAAGACCACAGGCCATGGGGGTGGTTTGAAAGCCTCGTGATCGGCGACCGGTTTCAGGTCAAGCGGATTGTTGTGAATGCTGGCGCGGCTTTGTCGCTGCAATCGCATGTGCACCGCGCCGAACATTGGATTGTCGTGCAGGGCACGGCGAAGGTTACAGTTGATGAAGAGGTCAGGCTGGTGACCGAGAATCAATCCATCTACATCCCGCTCGGCGCAAAACACCGTATGGAAAACCCCGGCAAACTGCCCATGGTGCTGATCGAGGTGCAGACGGGCAGCTATTTGGGCGAAGATGACATCATACGCTACGAAGACATATATGCGCGTGAATAGGGCTAAGATTCGGGGCCGAAAGCCGAATTTTAAATGCGGCCAAGGATGATCGCACCCCAACGATCGGGTCGCGCATGTTCGGCGAATTTGCGCCAACCTCTCCGGGGTTGTCCTTTTTTGTTCTGAATTCTGCCACAGTTTTGTAGTGAAGATCGCGGGCATCACCTGCCGATCGGGAGTCAGTTCAATTGTGTGAAATATGCCAAGCGTTGTCGGCGCAACAAGTGTTTGCGGATCAGCAACAATCGTCAGGCCAGACTCCACTCTCCGCCGAGATACCTACAAACAGTCCCGTTGAGTCGGTGTTTTCGGGCTCTGTGCGGACTGATACGAACATCTCTGTCCACTTTGTTGGGGCGGGCCAAGATTCCGTGGCCTCATTCGACAACACAATATCCGAGGGTTGGTCATCCTACGAACGCACACGTGTCGAGGCAGCATTGGCCTCAATCGCGGCAGTGGCAAATGTCACCTTTACAATCACGTCAAATCCGAACGCAGATTTTCAGCTTGTCAAAAGCGATGATCCGTTCTCAAGCGCTGGCAGCCTTGGCTATTTCTATCTGCCGAACTTCACGGGTCAGAGCGTCGGTGTCTTCAACTCTGACGGTTTTGGTTGGGATACAAGTGGTTTACGCGAAGGTGGTACCGGCTACACAACCATTGTGCATGAATTGCTTCATGGTCTCGGCCTTGCGCATCCCCATGACGGGGGAAGCGTTCTTCAAGGTGTGACAAGCCCTTTCAACAGTTTGGGTAACAATGACCTGAACCAGGGCGTTTATTCGACGATGTCGTACAATTCTGGCTATTATGGCACCCCGAATTTCATCCGTGGTTCTGAAGCCGGGCCAATGGCTTTTGACATTGCGGCGCTCCAGGACATCTACGGCGCCAACATGTCGCATGCGACGGGCGATGATATCTACGAGCTTGATGGGTCAAACAGTGACGGTTCCGCCTGGAAATCGATTTGGGACGCAGGCGGTTCGGACACGATTCGCTATAGCGGCTCGGCCGATGTGGTTATCGATCTGCGCGCCGCTACTCTGCAATACGAGGCCGGCGGTGGCGGCTTCATCTCAAATGCGTCAGGGATTTCGGGAGGCTACACAATCGCCAACGGTGTGGTCATCGAAAACGCAATTGGCGGCAGTGGCGACGACACGCTTACTGGCAATGACGCAGACAATGAGCTGACCGGCAATGGCGGCAACGACGTCATCAAAAGTGGGGCCGGCGACGATGATATCGACGCTGGCAGCGGTAACGATGATGCGTCGGGCGGCTCTGGAGACGACGAGATCGACGCAGGCTCCGGTAATGATACTGTCGACGGAGACTCAGGCGCAGATCAAATCCAGACATCCAATGGCACCAACACAATTTACGGCGGTTCTGGCGGAGACAACATAACCGGCGGCACAGGGCGCGATACGATCTATGCGGGCAGTGGCGACGATGTTGTCAATGGGAATGGAGATGTCGATACCATCTTCGGCGGACGCGGTGACGACGATATCGACGGTGGCGCTGGCAACGACTTCATAACGGGCGGTTTGGGTCAGGACACGTTGACTGGCGGTGACGGCTCTGACGATTTCATCTTCGAGTTCATCAGTGATAGCCTCGTGGGCGCCGACAATCGTGATGTGATCGTGGATTTTGAAATCGGCCTCGATGATATCGATCTGAGCGCCTTCGTTGGCCTCAACTTTACGGATGACATTACGCTCTCGACTAGCGGCGGCAATACAGTGGTCGGCATTGATGTGAATGGCGATGATGTAGACGACATGGAGATTTTTGTGACCGGCGTCACAAATCTCAGCCAGGGCGACTTTCTCCTTTAGCATAAGTGCATTGCGGTCGGCCAGATGACGCCCTAAGCACGTGCAAAAGCTAAGGACATTCGCAAATGCGTGTACTGGTCACAGGCGGCGCTGGCTATATCGGCAGCCACACATTGCTGGAACTGATGGCGCAGGGCCATGAGGTTTGCGTGTTCGACAATTACAGCAACGCAACACCCGAGGTGCTGGCGCGTGTGCGTGCCTTGTCAAATGGCAATGTCTCGGATGTCACTGGCGATGTGCGCGACCCGGCCAAGCTCGACGAGGTCATGCAAAACTTCGCGCCTGAGGCTGTTATCCATTTCGCTGGGCTAAAGGCGGTGGGCGAAAGCACCGAAAAACCTCTGCTCTACTACGATGTGAACGTGTCGGGCACATTGGCTCTCTTGCATGCGATGGATCGTGCCGGCTGCCGGAAGATCATCTTTTCGTCGTCCGCTACCGTCTATGGCGACCCGGTTTATCTGCCCTATGACGAGGCCCACCCGACCAATCCAACATCAGTTTACGGGCAGACGAAATTGATCGCAGAACAGATGCTGACCGCATGGACCAGCGCGCAGCCAGACACGTCAGCCGTTCTACTGCGCTATTTCAATCCGGTGGGCGCCCATGCCTCCAGCCGGATTGGCGAAGACCCAAAGGATATCCCAAACAATTTGATGCCGTTCATCGCCCAGGTCGCCGTGGGCAAGCGCGACGCCTTGACTGTGTTCGGTGACGACTACGATACACCCGATGGCACCGGCAAACGCGACTATATTCACGTGGTTGATCTGGCGCGCGCGCATGTTGCGGCACTCGACTATGCCGTCAAAAATACCGGCGCACGGCCCTTCAATATTGGCACTGGCGAAAGCTACAGCGTGCGTGACATGGTGGCGGCGTTTGAGCGGTCAAGCGGAAGGGCAATCCCCACAAAGCTCGCCGGTCGGCGTGCGGGGGACATTGCAGAGATGCAAGCGAATGCCGATCGGGCGAAAGCAGAACTGGGCTGGCAGGCGACCCACGATCTTGACGCCATGACCAGCAGTACCTGGGAATGGCAAAGCGCCAATCCCAGCGGCTATCGCGACACAGAGTAAGAAAAAACTCCCCGTGCTCATCGCACGAGGAGTGTTGGTACTCAAAACAAACTATAAAAACTTAGCCCCTATATAAGCGTGTAGCGGAAAGTCGCCGACGGCTCTGTGCGTTTTGTCACAATTGATAGACTTTTCGAAAATTTCACCGAGAATTTCGGGAAAATCTACATGTCAAGCGCTGATGCCAGTTCGGCTAGGCCGCGTTTCAGGGTGTCATTCGCTGCGTCGATGCTATCCGCTTCTACATAAAGCCGCAGCTCTGGCGCATTGCCAGAAGGGCGGACATGCACGATCCGCCCGTCGGTGAGTGTCATGCGTGGCCCGTCGATGGTGTTGTGGGCACTTTCGGTCCCGCCCAAACGCTCAAGAAACTGTGCGCGCCGTGCCGCATCGCGTGACAGTTCCGCGACAAGATCCTGCGCCTTTTGTATTGGTACCTCCTGCAGGCGGTCGGCGGCGGTGAAGCGCGCGGGCTCTGCAGCGACACGTGCGGAAAGACCCTGATCCCCGGCTGCAACAAGGGTCGCGATGATGGGCAAGACCGCGTCGCGGGTCATCAAGGGTGCCAAGAGGCCTGCAGGACCATCTGCAGAGAACCCCAGAAGAAAGCCGCCATTGGCTTCATACCCGACAACGCGGCCCTCGCTCGCCTCCATTCCCGCAATGACATAAGGTGAGCCGATCCGCGTGCGCGTGACCGACTGGAACTGACCGCCGCGTTCAACCCCGGAATTCGACGAAACCGGCGTGACGACATGGTCCGCCTGTAATGCGGCAGCTGAAATCTGCCCCAAGATATCACCAGTAATGACCTCGCCAGCTTCATCTGCAACAAGCGGGCGATCACCATCCCCATCGGTTGAGACGATGGCGTCGCAATGATGCGCGTTGGCCCATTCTTTCAGTTGTTGACGCAAGGCGGGGGCGACCGCCTCGGTATCGACGGGTACAAAGGTGTCTGACCACCCAAGCCTCGTGACGCGCGCGCTCAATGCCAACAAAAGGTTCACCAAAAGGTCGCGCCCAACAGCGCTGTGGCCATAAACGCCAATGTGCCGCCCCGCCAATGCAGCGCCATAGGCCTCTACATAGCGCGCGATGTAAGTTGCGCTGACGGTGTCATTGGTCCGCGGCGCAGGGCTAGGCGGCACTGTGTCGGCCTTGCCGAGAGCGTCGAGAATGGCGGCTTCATGCGCCTTGGTAATCTCACCGTTTGGCGTGTAAAATTTCAGACCATTGCGATCCGCCGGAATGTGGCTGCCCGTCACCATGACGGCCGCCGCACCCTCGGTCATGGCCGCAAGAGCAAGCGCAGGCGTTGGGACGGCACCGCACATCGTCACCTGAAGGTCGGCTTCGCGACCGGCCAGCATGACCATCTCAGCGATATCGGGTGATGACGGGCGCAGATCATGCGCAACAAAAAGTCCAGTACCCGTCGGACAAGCTGCAGCGAAGGCACGCACGTGATCGGTCACGCAGGCCGATGTCAATTCCGTCACAAGTCCGCGCAGACCGCTGGTGCCAAATTTTGGAGCCATGGATGATCCTTTTGACCAATGCGCGCACGCCTCGTGCCGCGTTTACCTTACCCCAAAGCAATTGCAGAAAAAACGGCGCAAATACAGGCTGCCGTTGAAGAAATTCTGATGAAAGAGACATCGCGCCGCCACAATCATACCACGGATGCGCCGCAGGCCTGACTGACGCTAAGAGCGTAAGTTCAGGGGTGGGCTTTCATGACAGAATTGACGTTTGTTACGTATCTGACGGTGCCGGATGATCTGACTTATTCACGGATCACGGCGCTGGATATCGTCACCATCGGTGGCGCGGAATTTCTTGTTGGGGCGACGCGCTATGATGGCGTGTTGCAAAGCTGGGCGCTGGCGGGCGGTAACTTGGCCGCTACCGACACATTCGCCTTTGCTGGAGATCTCTTGCCCGGCGTGACCGGCGCGTTGACGACGCTGAATGAAGGGGGCGATACCGCGCTGTTGACTGGTGGCGGCGCTGGCGGCGATCTGCAAATCGTCTCCCTTGCCCCTGGTGGTTCATTTTCTGGCAGTTCGGCACTTGGCACGGCTGCGCCCATTCGCGGTGGGTTTCAGCCTGAGGTGATGGTCACGCTTGGGTCGGGTGCGCAGGCGGTCTATGGCGGTGTGGTTGGCGCGGTCGGGATTGGCCGGCTTGATTTTGATGCGGATGGCGCTTTGACGGGGCAAGTCGTCTTGCCCGCACCTTCCGGTACTGCAACCGCGCAGGTCAGCGCAATCATTTCTGCCGAGGTCAGCGGCACGACTTACCTCTTGAGCACCGGCAGTAGCGGCAACGCAGTGACGAATTGGCAGGTCAACGGGGATGGCAACCTGACCGAAATGGTTACGCTTGGCACAGAGGATGGGCTTTGGGTCAGCGCACCCACCGCCATGGCCGTCGCGGAAGTCGGCGGCAACACCTACGCCGTGCTTGCCGCTGCAGGTAGCGGCACGCTCAGCGTATTAGAGATCGCGACGGATGGCAGTTTGATCATCCGCGAGCATATTTTGGACACGCGGGACACGCGCTTTGCGGGGGTCACGACGCTCGATACCGTGACCCATGCGGGGCAAACCTACGTCATCGCGGGCGGTGCGGATGATGGCCTGACGATCTTTGTCCTGCTGGAAGGCGGGCAATTGGTGGCGCGCGCCACGATCGAGGATACCGTTGATATGGGTCTCGACAATGCCAGCGCGGTAACCGCACGTGGTCGAGGCGACGGGCTTGATATCTTTGTTGCCAGCAGTAGCGAGCCCGGGATCACCCAGCTTCGCTTTGATACCGGCCCCGCGGGTGTGACGAGCACCGCCGCGCTCGTTGGTGGGTTGCTGGCAGGGACGGCTGGAGTCGATGTTTTGCAAGGCCTTGCGGGTGACGATGTGATCGAAGGGGGCGCTGGCGCCGATATCATTCGCGACGGCGCTGGCAGTGATACGCTCTCTGGTGGGGCGGGCGCCGATGTCTTTATCCTGTCTCAGGATGGGGAAACCGACACGATCACGGATTTTACCGTGGGCGAGGACAGCATTGACCTCTCCCTTTGGCCGCTTTTGCGCGATATCAGCCAACTGACAATTTCGATCCGCAGTGATGGGATGCTGATCAGCTATGGTGACGAAACCCTGATCGTGCAAAGCGCTGATGGCGGTCCCATCGACTATCGCGACCTGCAGACAAGCGATCTGATTGGGGCCACACGCCTCCCCCAGAATATCGAACCGGGCTATCCTGGCCCCGCGCAGCCACCGATTTCCCTCGATCCTCCCACACCGCCGGGCGAGCAAGGCGGGCCCAACAACCCTTTGGTCGGGGCGCAGGTGCTGGCAGCCGGAAACATCAATGTCTTGCGCGACGCGCTCGGCGGCGGCACAGCGCCAGATACGTCACTGATCGCGGGCGGTGGTGGGGCAGATGCCATTGACGGCGGAGCCGAAAACGATGTGATCCTCGCCGGTGCGGGTGATGACACTATCACCGGTGGTGCCGGGAACGACACGCTTTTGGGGCGCGACGGCAATGACACGCTGCGCGGCGAAGACGGTGCCGACATCCTGCTTGGTGGGCAGGGCAACGATCTGCTGGTGGGTGGCAATGGCCAGGACCTTTTGCGCGGCGGTGAAGGCAACGACAGGCTCGAAGGTGGCGCTGGAGATGATCTGCTATTCGGTGATGCCGGTGCCGATACCTTCGTGTTCAACGGTGGCAATGACCTAATCAGCGACTTCGAACAGGGTGTAGACCAGATTACACTTGATGCCAGCCTCTGGACCGGGCTGACCTCGGCGGAGGATGTGTTGTTCGTCTATGGCAGCATTGATGGTACGCAGGCCACCATTGATCTGGGCGATGGCAATGTCCTGATCATCGAAAACGTCACCGACTATCCCACGCTTGCCGATGACATTGCGCTCTTCTAGCTACAGCTGATTTGAGAGGGTCGAGACGGTATTGATCAGCCCAACTGCCGTCAATGCGGGGCCAAGTGGGCTTTCGGTGCCATAGACAAGGTCCTTGTCCTCAAGCAGGAAATTGCCCGCTGAGAAGAGTCCATCAGCCGATGTCAGGTCAATGGTGAAAACCACACGCTCCTGCGGCGGACCGGACTGGTCTTGACGGACTTCACCAGAATCGTATTCCCGCAGGATCAGAATGCCCTGCGGGTTGGCGCGCGCATCGGACACGCCGCCGACAATTGCCATCGCCTCCAGCGCCGTGACGTTCTGGCTTGGGAAATCATGCACGGCTTCAACGCCGGTCGCGCCGAGTGAGACGAACTGCCGATCATCGCCGATCAGCATGACGCGATCGCCGCCCTGCAATGCCGCGTCCAGATTGGGCTCGGCCAGCAGCCTATCAAGTGCGACGCCATATGTGCGCCCGTTGCGGACAAGCCGGACTTGCGGATTGATGAGTGCAGGATTTGCCCCACCTGCAAGGGACAAAAGGTCAAGGATCTTGAAGTTGCGGTCTGGCAATTGATAAAGGCCAGGCGCGGCCGCACCCGTGACCAGATTAGCCGTGTTCTGGCGCCCCGCTTCCACAACAAGCTGCACCTGCGCCGAAGGGATCGTGCGGATCAGTTCCTCTTCAATCCGGGAACGCGCTGTATCGGGCGACATGCCCGCAACTTGCAATTCGCCGATATAAGGCACGAAAATGCGGCCAGTCGTGCTGACCTGCGTTTGTTGAAGCGGCGTAGCCCGCTGCCCCGTTCCCGCCAAAAGCGAGTTATCCTCCGCATCCCAAACCGTCAGCGTCACCTGATCCCCGGGTGCGATAATTAACGAGGCGGGCTGTTCCTGGTTGGTAATCCAGGGCAGGGATTCGACGTCTCTACGCGGCCAGGATTGTAAAACAGGCAAGGTGTCCTTGGTTACATCGAAAACCGCAAAGTCATAAATCAGCGCTTCACCCTCTTCGCGGCTGCTAAGATTGGATGCGGCAAGCACCTCTGACTGGAATCCGGCGCCGCGCGGCAAGCCGCACCCCGTAACAGCGACACACAGCAACAATGGGAGAACTCGCAGCAGCTTCAATGGGGTGATTCCTTCTTCGCGTTTGGGCAATCTACACAAAGCCATACAACAACAACAACCAAACGCGGGTGATCCGTTTCAATTAACGCCTTTTAGCGGCAAAACGAGTTTGCGCATCTCATACTTGGGCTCATGAACAGAGATCGGTTGCCGCGCTAACATCGCCTCCGTTGCTTAGAAATCGATCGCGAGACCTTTTTTCTCCCAATCGCCATAGCGCACAGGCTCTGGCCCGTCGCGTCCGCCGAGTTCGGGGGGCAGATCAAGCTTGGCCTTCTTGCGCCGCTCTTCCGCCTCGGCCAGCGCGCGCTGGGCGGCGGGGGGCAGGTCTTTGGCTTCATCGCTCATTGCGGCTCTCCTTGTGGGCGCATGGGCTTTGATATACCTCGCGCATAGCCCGCATCAAGAGAGACGCCATGCGCCAAACCGGCCTGCCTGCCCGCCGCACTGCCCACTATCTGCTGATGCAGATCACGGGCGAAGGGCGGCTGATGTCCGAGTTGATTGCAGATGGTGCGCTATCCGATCTTTCAGCCGAAGACCGTGCTCGGGCGCAACGTTTGGCGACCGAGGCTTTGCGTGGCCTCGACCGCGCTGACCGGATGCTGAAACCTTACCTGAAAAAGACACCACCTGATCACGTGATGAACGCGCTGCGGCTCGGCGTGATCGAGCTCTGCGGTGGCGAGGCCGCGCATGGTGTTGTGAATGCCTATGTCGAGATTGTGGGGCGCAACAAACGCACGCAATCGATGAAGGGGCTAACCAACGCCGTGTTGCGCAAGATCGCCGCTGAAGGCCCCGAGGGCTGGACCAATCGCCCGGTCCCGCTCACGCCCGGATGGCTGCGCCAACCTTTGGTCGCAGCATGGGGGCGAGACGCGGTGGCGGGCATGGAAGCCGCACATTTTGCAGGTGCGCCGCTTGATCTGACCGCAAAGAGCGATCCGCGCGCCATAGCAAAGGCCGTCGGCGGCGAGGTTCTGCCGACAGGTTCGGTGCGCGTGCCAGATGCTGGTCAGGTCTCGACCTTGCCGGGTTACGAGGCTGGCGACTGGTGGGTGCAGGATGCGGCGGCGGCGATCCCGGTCAAGGCGCTGGGCGATGTGAAGGGTCTGAAGGTCGTTGACCTTTGTGCAGCACCAGGTGGCAAGACAATGCAATTGGCCGCGCGGGGTGCTGACGTCACCGCGGTAGAGATTTCTAAGTTCCGCATGACGCGCGTGTCTTCTAATTTGGCGCGTGTCGGCCTGTGGGCGCGACGAGCGCCTGTCAACGCGTTTCTCTTTAAGGAACAAGACTTTGACGCCGTTCTCCTCGACGCGCCATGCTCTGCAACCGGCACGATCCGGCGTCACCCTGACCTGCCCTATGCCAAGGACGGATCGGAATTCGGCATGCTGATCGACCAGCAGGCGCGCATGATTGACCACGCGGTGACCTTGCTGAAACCCGGCGGGCGGCTCATGTTTTGCACCTGTTCCCTGCTGCCCGACGAAGGCGAAGTGCAGGTCGAAGAGGCCTTAAAACGGCATCCGGGGCTTGAGGTTCTGCCCATCAACGTTCCCGGCATTGATCAGAACTGGCACAGCGAAGAGGGCGGTTTGCGTCTGCGCCCCGATTATTGGCCCGACCTCGGCGGCATGGATGGGTTTTATCTGGCGCTCTTGCGAAAGCCTGCGTGACTTGATCCGCACCTTTGCTATGGTTCGAACAAAAGCGAACCGAGGCTGCAGGATTTGCCACCGAAGACGACATGGCGCGCCCGCCGGATCAGTTTTATGCACCGGGTCCATGCCCGCCGTGCAGGGCGTGCTGATGCAGCCACGGCTTTTGTCTCTGCGCCCGAGCCGCGCTCCATCGGGGTCGTGGCGCGGGGGAGACAGCTGATCGCGGGCAATTTCCTGTTTTCGGGCCTGCTGGTCGAAGGGCCGCAACTGTCGATCTGGGACATCGCCGATCAAAAGCCTGAAGTCGCTGACGAAATCCATGGCTGCACCTGGCTCGATGATCTTGCCGCCGTTGGCGATGACCGCGCACGGACAAAGGCGCAAAGATGGGTGTTTGACTGGATCGCCCGCTACGGCAAGGGCAAGGGGCCGGGCTGGACCCCGGACCTGACTGGGCGGCGCGTGATCCGCTGGATCAATCATGGCTTCTTTCTCTTGCGCAATCAGGACAAAGTCACCGCGCAGGCCTTCTTCGAAAGCCTCGCCCGGCAAACCCTCTTCCTGTCGCGCCGTTGGCAAACCGCCGCCCCCGGTCTGCCACGGTTTGAGGCGTTGGCAGGGACGATCTATGCTGGCCTTTCGCTCGAAGGGATGGAGGATCAGGTTGCCCGCGCCGTCGCCGCCTTGGCGCAAGACTGCGCGACCCAGATCGATGAAGAGGGTGGCATCGTCACCCGTAACCCCGAAGAATTGCTGGAGGTCCTCACGCTCCTCAACTGGACAATTGACGCTTTGCGCAGCACGGACCGCGATGTGCCGCCCGATATCATGCGCGCGCTGATCCGGGTGGTCCCTACGTTGCGCGCCTTGCGTCATGCGGATGGAAGCCTCGCGCGGTTCCATGGCGGAGGTGCAGGTGTGGATGGGCGGCTGGAGCATGCCTTCGCCGCGTCCGGTGTGAAGGACGTACCACAAAACGGCCTGCACATGGGCTTTGCCCGACTGACCGGCGCGCGCACGACGTTGATCATTGATGCCGCCGCCCCGCCGCAAGGCAATGCGTCCGCCTTTGCTCATGCAAGCACCTTGGGGATGGAGGTGACCTCTGGCCGCCGTCCCTTGATCGTCGGCTGCGGCTCTGGCGAACGTTTCGGCGATGAGTGGCGCCGCGCCAGCCGGGCCACGCCCAGCCACAGCCTTCTCAGCCTTGATGGTGTGTCCTCATCGCATCTTGGCAAAGCGGCAGAATTGCTGACCGAAGTGCCCACAATCACCCGGGCCAATCTGGTGAAAGACCGGACGCTTGAGCTGTCGCATAACGGCTACCAACTCAGCCACGGCCTGACCTATGCACGTATTCTGACGCTTTCAGTCGATGGCCGAATGCTGGAAGGCGAGGAATTGCTGACGACGCTTAGCGACACCGACAAATCCGCCTTTGATCGCGCCATGAACCGAGCACCGGACGGTGGGCTTGGCTTCAGCGTCCGCTTTCATCTGCACCCCGATGTGGAACCCTGGCTTGATCTGGGCGACACTGCCGTTTCATTGACGCTCAAATCCGGCGAGGTCTGGGTTCTGCGGCACGATGGCGTCGCCAATCTGACGCTGGCACCATCGGTTTATCTGCAAAAAGGCCGATTAAAGCCACGTGCCACACAACAGGTGGTTTTATCCGGTCGCGCAATGTCCTATGCGACACGCGTTCGTTGGTCGCTAGCCAAAGCGCAGGACACGCCAAGGGCGGTTCGCGATCTGGTGCAGGAAGATCCGATGGACGCGACATACTAACGCCTGCCCTGAGGACCTGCATGACCGATCTCGCCCCACTGCGCCGCGCGCTGCTTTCTGTTTCTGACAAGACCGGGTTGATCGATCTGGGCAAGGCGCTGGCGGCACGCGGGGTTGAACTCTTGTCCACCGGCGGTTCTGCGAAGGCGCTGCGCGCCGCGGGACTTGAAGTGCGCGATGTAGCAGATGTGACCGGTTTCCCCGAGATGATGGATGGCCGGGTGAAGACCCTGCATCCGGTGGTCCATGGCGGCCTGCTGGCGCGCCGCGATCTGGAAGCGCATCGCGATGCGATGGTGGAACACAATATCGGCCCCATCGATCTGCTCGTCGTAAACCTTTATCCGTTTGAGGAGACCGTGGCCAAAGGTGCCGATTTCGACACCTGCATCGAGAATATCGATATCGGTGGCCCCGCCATGATCCGCTCCGCCGCCAAGAACCATGCCTTTGTCACGGTCGTCACGGATGTGGAGGACTACGACGCGTTGCTGGCGGAACTGGAGGCCAATGACGGCCAGACCACATTAGCCCTGCGCCAGCGTCTCGCCCAGACGGCTTATGCCCGTACGGCGGCCTATGACACGGCAGTGTCCACATGGATGGCGGGCGCAATCGGCGCAGAGACACCTCGTCGCCGCTCGTTCGGCGGGACATATCGCCAGACCATGCGTTATGGCGAGAACAGCCACCAGAAGGCTGCGTTCTATACCGATGGTACAGGCCGTCCGGGCGTCGCGACGGCTACGCAGCATCAGGGCAAGGAGCTGTCCTACAATAATATCAACGACACCGACGCCGCCTTCGAGCTTGTCGCCGAGTTTGACCCCGCCGATGGCCCGGCTGCAGCAATCATCAAACACGCCAATCCCTGCGGCGTGGCACGTGGCGCGACCTTGGCCGAGGCCTACACCAAGGCTTTCGACTGCGACCGCACCAGCGCCTTTGGCGGGATTGTGGCGCTGAACCAGCCTTTGGACGAAGAGACTGCGAAGGCGATTGTCGAGATCTTTACCGAGGTTGTCATCGCGCCCGGAGCCTCTGACGGCGCCAAAGCGGTCTTTGCTGCAAAGAAAAACCTGCGTCTTCTGACAACTGATGGCCTACCCGACGTCAAAGCGCCGATCACAACCTATCGTCAGGTTGCCGGGGGCATGCTGGTTCAGGACAAGGATACCGGCTTCGTCGGCATGGATGATTTGAAAGTGGTGACCAAGGTCGCGCCGACCGAGACGCAGATGGCTGATCTGCTCTTTGCCTGGAAAGTCGCGAAACATGTCAAATCCAACGCCATCGTCTATGTCAAAGACCAGGCGACCGTTGGCGTCGGTGCAGGACAGATGAGCCGCGTGGACAGCGCATTGATCGCCGCCAAAAAGGCGGAACGCATGGCCGACGCGATGGGCCTGCCCGAACCACTGACCAAAGGCTCCGCCGTTGCCTCGGACGCGTTCTTTCCCTTTGCCGACGGGTTGATGGAGGCGGCGGGCGCGGGTGCCACTTGCGTGATCCAACCCGGTGGCTCCATGCGCGATGACGAAGTGATCGCGGCCGCCGATGAGGCCGGGATCGCCATGGTCTTTACCGGCATGCGGCATTTCCGGCATTAGCGTGCTGCGGCTCTTTCCATACGGTCCGGGCCGCTGGCCCGGACAGCGCCCGACCCTCCCCACGGGAGGGCGCCTTGCACCCTCTCAGGGCCGGGCACTGTTCCGCGTCACGAAAAGGGGGCAAGCAAAATGAAGCTGATGTTCTGGACCGGTTTCTGGATTTTTTTGATTGATCAGGTGATCAAGTTCTTTGTTCTGTTTCAGGTCTTTGGATTGCAGTGGGCGCAGGTGCGGGTGCCGTCCAGCCAACTGCCGCGCCCCGAAACGGTTGAGGTCTTTCCACCATTTCTCGTGTTGCGCATGGCCTGGAATCGCGGGGTAAATTTCGGCCTTTTTGCGGAATACGATATGCGCTGGGTTCTGATTGGCGTGGCCTTCGCGATCACAGCGGGTGTTATCTGGTGGCTGAACCGCACCGGTGGCAGCAAATGGACGTTCATCGCGGGCGGCTTTCTGATCGGCGGTGCGATGGGCAATGTGATCGACAGGTTCTTCTACGGTGCGGTGGCTGATTTTCTGAACATGTCCTGCTGTGGGATCAACAATCCTTATGCGTTCAACGTGGCCGATATCGCCATTTTCATCGGGGCTATCGGACTGGCCTTTCTGGCCGAGGATAATAAGAAAGCGACGTGACCTCCTCCGACGCCTGAGCTAGACAGGCATCAATATCAGATGGGATCCCTTCATGCGGGCAATCGTTTTTACACTTCTGAGCGTGATGCTTCTGGCCGCCTGCGGTAACCCGGACCGCCCGTTGCGCGATTTGCGTGCTGCCGGAAACGGACCTGACGAGTTTGCCGTGATCCCGCAAGAGCCGCTAATAATCCCACCAGAGGCCAATCTTCCTGCGCCCACGCCAGGTGGAGAGAACCTCGCGGACACGCAGCCTAACGCGGATGCGGTTAATGCGTTGGGTGGGTCTTCTGCAGCGCAAGTGGCCGGCGGTATCCCAGCGGCCGATCGTGTTCTCGTCGGCCATGCCGGTCGCTTCGGCACAGAGCCTGACATCCGAGCCCAACTTGCTGCCGAAGATGAACAAATCCGCGAACGTGCGCGCCGCCTTAACGTCTTTAACCCGTTGGGACGTGATCGATATTTCCCAGCATATGCGGGACAAGCGCTTGACGCAAATGCAGAGCGTACCCGTCTGATCAGTCAGGGTATCGCGGTTCCGACCGCCCCAGTTGCTCCACCGCGGGCGCAACGACCTGTTGCCGCGCCTGAAGAGCCGGAGGAGGAGCCCAGGTTCTTGCAGCGTCAGGTCGATGCACTGATCGCGCAGTGGCGGGAACAGAACGAAGCGGCAGGCGACACCCCGCAAAACTGCGTCTTCAGGACAGTCCCACCGGATAACCGTCTGCGACGGGTCTGCACCCCGATTGAACCAGAAGAGCAATAAACCAAACCTCACATCCGCGTAGGGTGACTTGAAGAAACTGCGATCTGGCGTAGGTACGTTGGCATTAGTTTCGACAAAAGGGTGCCCATGACACGTCTTATCGCCGCCTTGGCCTTGATGTTGACGGCAATTGCCGCGAACGCTGAAGAGGTCACGACCTACATGCTGGATAACGGGATGGAGGTCGTCGTTATTGAAGACAATCGCGCGCCCGTGGTTGTGCATATGCTCTGGTACAAGGTCGGCTCAGCCGATGAGCCGGAGGGTGCTTCGGGCGTTGCGCATTTTCTTGAGCATCTGATGTTCAAGGGCACCGACATCCTTGAACCGGGCGAGTTTTCCGAAGTCGTCGCGGCCAATGGCGGCAGTGACAATGCGTTTACCAGCTACGATTACACTGCTTATTTTCAGCGTGTCGCGGCGGACCGGCTGGAATTGATGATGCAGATGGAAAGCAACCGGATGAACAATCTGGTCATTGATCCGGCTGAAGTGGAACCGGAGCGTCAGGTTGTCATCGAAGAACGCAACCAGCGCACCGAAAACAATCCCAATGCCTTGGCGGGTGAGCAGTTTCGTGCGGCACAATTCCAAAACCACCGCTACGGCATTCCGATCATCGGTTGGCGGCACGAGATCGATGATCTGAGCATCGCGGATTTGCAGAATTTCTACGATCTCTACTATTCGCCCAATAACACCGTGCTCGTCGTCGCTGGCGATGTGGACCCCGACGAGGTTCTGGAGCTTGCGCGCACCTATTACGGTGTGATCCCTGCAGAGCCGCAATTACCCGAACGTCTGCGCCCAGAAGAGCCGCCGCAGCGGGCTGAACGGCGTCTCACTTACGTCGACCCCCGCGTCAGCCAGCCCTATCTGATCCGCAGCTATCTCGCCCCCGAACGCGATGCGGGCGCGCAGGAAGAGGCGGCAGCGCTCGTTTATCTGGCAGAGCTTTTGGGTGGGTCTTCATTCACGTCCGATCTGGGTCAGGCATTGCAGTTCGATACGCAAATGGCTGTTTATACCAATGCCTCCTATGGCGGCTCGTCCCTGGACGATACGACCTTTTCTTTCGTTGTTGTCCCTACCGACGGTGTGGCCCTGTCCGAAGCTGAGGCTGCCATGGATCAGGTGATCGCCAATTTCATGAATGCCGAGATTGATCCAGCCCGCATGGACAGTCTGCGCACGCAACTACGCGCGTCCGAGGTGTACGCACTTGATGACACGGCTGGCCTCGCCCGCCGTTATGGCGCCGCGTTAACGCAAGGTTTGACCGTCGCCGATGTGCAGGCCTGGCCGGATATCCTGCAGGCGGTGACCGTCGATGACATCAAGTCGGTAGCAGAGAAAGTTCTGAATCGCGAACAGGCGGTGACCGGCTGGGTTGTCGCCAACCAAGAGGAGGCACGCTGATGCCGCGCATTCTGACCGCTATCTTCCTGGCATTCATTGCCAGCATTGCGCGTGCCGAGATTGATATCAAAGAGGTGACATCTGACGGCGGGATCAACGCATGGGTTGTCGAAGAGCCGAGCATCCCCTTTGTGGCGTTAGAAATCCGCTTTCGCGGCGGCGCCAATCTGGATCTGCCCGGAAAACGGGGTGCGACCAACTTGATGATGGGCCTGCTCGAAGAAGGCTCGGGCGAGATGTCAGCACAGGAGTTCCAGACCGCGCGCGAGGCTCTGGCA
Organism: Cognatiyoonia sp. IB215446; assembly: GCF_033963825.1. Taxonomy (NCBI): domain Bacteria; kingdom Pseudomonadati; phylum Pseudomonadota; class Alphaproteobacteria; order Rhodobacterales; family Paracoccaceae; genus Cognatiyoonia; species Cognatiyoonia sp. IB215446. The sequence continues at coordinate 183,098 of NZ_JAXBMD010000005.1, forward strand.
GCCAGTTACAGGTTCCGCGCTTTTGACGATACGCTTTCGATCTCAGCCCAGTTTCTGACCGAGAACAAGGACGATGCGCTGGCTCTGCTGCGGCAGGCACTTGTGGAGCCCACATTCGCGCAAACCGCACTCGACCGGGTGCGTGCACAGGTCCTGTCCGGCATTGCCAGCGATGAAAAGGACCCAGACACGATTGCGCGTGCCGTCTTTGATGCTGCGGCATTTGGCGATCACCCATACGGCACTGCCATTGACGGCACCGTTGAAAGTGTGAACGCGCTCACGCGTGAAGATATGATTGCAGCCCACCGGAATGCGCTCGTGCGCGAACGGCTTTATGTCTCCGTCGTCGGTGATGTGACCGTAGATCAGGTGGGTCCGATGTTGGACGCGCTGTTGGGCGATTTGCCGGCGGAAGGCGCGCCGCTGCAGCCTGACGTTGGCTTTGGACTTGGTGGGGGTGTGACTGTTGTCGATTACGACACCCCGCAATCCGTCGCCCTGTTTGGTCATAGCGGAATGAAGCGCGATGATGAGGATTTCTTTGCTGCCTTCATCATCAACCATGTGTTGGGCGCGGGCGGCTTTGAGTCCCGTCTGATGATGGAAGTGCGCCAAAAGCGCGGCCTGACTTATGGAATTGGCACGGCGCTGGTCCCGAAATTCCATGCCGAGATGATGATTGGGCAGGTTGCATCCTCCAACGAAACTATCGCCGATGCCATTGCCGTGACGCGCGACGAGTGGCGTCGCATGGCTGAAGAAGGGATGAGTGCCGAGGAACTGGCATCCGCCAAGACCTATCTGACCGGCGAGTACCCCTTGCGTTTTGACGGCAATAGCGAAATCGCCCGGATTATGGTCGGCATGCAGATGATCGACCTGCCGCCCAGCTACGTGGTGGACCGCAATGACTTTATCGATGCGGTGACGCTCGACGATATCAACCGCGTCGCGGCTGAACTGCTGCAACCGGACGCGCTGCACTTTGTGGTTGTCGGCAAACCGCAGGGGCTGGAAAGCACCAACTAGGGTCTGATTGCCGCCTCCTGATCTGTGGACATACCGCAGATCAGCGGCCGGTCGCGATCCGCGCGGTCATGGGCCAGCACAGCCTGAACCGTTTCCGCCCATGGCCGGATCGCAAGTCCCGCGCGCTGCGCCTTCTCGGTTGATACATTCAGCATTTCGGCAAAGGCTGGATTGTCTGGCACGATCAACGGCAGATCGGTCCAGTGGCGGATACCAGCCTCGGTGAACGTGGCCAGCGGCGCATAGGTCATGTCAACGCTACGGCCTGTTGCAGCGATGATCTCTCGCAGCATTGTGTCGAGCGTTGTCGGCTGCCCGGTCAGATGGAACGTGTCGCAAACCCGCTCTTCCGCCATCTTCACCAGAAACGCCCCGGCATCGCGCACATCGATGATCTGTATGTTCCGCGTCGCAGGCCGTGGCACCACAAGCGGCCCGTCCTGATCGCAGCGGCGCACCCACCAGGTGAAACGGTTGGTGTAATCCCGTGGGCCAACAATCAGGCCAAGCCGGATCTGTGTGCATTGCCCAGCAAAAGCTTTATCGGCAGCAATCTCGCATGCGCGCTTCAGGGGGCCATAGGACGCACCATAGGGTTCTGCCGTCGCGCGCAGGGACGGCTCCACCTGCGCCGCAAGAGCGAGGTCATCCTCAGTTGCCGTCGGTGCATGCGCGGTTTCATCAAATTGCGGGACCGACATATCGTCATAGACCGAGATGGATGAGACGAGGACGCAATGAACGGTGCCTGTGGCTTGGGCCAACCTTTCGACCATGTTGGGCGCGTAGGCGCAGGTGTCGATCACCGCGTCGAACTGGCCCAGCAAATCGGGCAGCGGCTCTTCGCGATCTGCGATCAGGGTCGCGGCGCCGTCGGCCACATTCGCACCGCTGCGGGTCATGACGGTAACCTCATGCCCAGCCGCAATCGCGGCCTCCGCACTTGCCTTGCCGAGAAATCCGGTGCCACCAACGATCAGTATGCGCATGATGGGATCTCCTTTATGTAAGTCATCACTTACATATTGAGAAAAGTCAACGCGCTTTTGCCCCTCGCAGAATCGCGACGGTTCATGCTACACCTTGTGGCATGGCCATCGCAGACCCCCAAATAGAGCCGCGCCCGGTGATCCGGCAACTGGATGACGCCGCAATCAACAGGATCGCGGCGGGCGAGGTGTTGGAGCGTCCGGCCTCCGCCGTGAAGGAACTTGTCGAAAACAGCATCGATGCCGGGGCCAGCCGGATCGAGGTTGTGATTGCCGATGGCGGCAAGACCCTGATCCGCGTGACCGACGATGGCTGCGGGATCGCAGCCACCGACCTGCCGCTCGCCCTGTCGCGGCATGCGACATCGAAAATCGACGGCTCGGACCTTCTGAATATCACGTCGTTCGGGTTCAGGGGTGAGGCGTTGCCGTCGCTCGGCGCCGTGGGCCGAATGACCATCACCTCGCGCGTGCCCGGCGAAGACGCCGCAATGATCACCGTCGCAGGTGGCAAGACCGAGGCGGTGCGCCCGGCGGCCTTATCCGCTGGAACGGTGATCGAATTGCGCGACATGTTCTACGCCACGCCCGCCCGCCTCAAATTCCTGCGCACCGACCGGGCCGAGGCGCAGGCGATTGGCGATGTGATCAAACGGCTCGCCATGGCGGCCCCATTCGTGACGTTCATCCTGCGCGATGCATCCAACGGCGATCAGCGCACAACGTTCCGCGCCGACGCTGAAACCGGCGATCTCTTTGATGCGCTGCACGGGCGGCTGCGTGCCGTGTTAGGCAAGGATTTCGCCGAAAACGCCTTGCGCATCGACGCGCAGCGCGACGGATTTCACCTGACGGGCTATGCCGCCTTGCCAACCTATTCGCGCGGGGCAGCGGTCGCGCAGTACCTGTTCGTCAATGGTAGGCCCGTGCGCGACAAGATGCTGCTGGGGGCTTTGCGTGCGGCTTACATGGATGTGCTGTCGCGCGACAGGCATCCAGTGGCGGCACTCTTTGTCGATTGCGACCCGAATTTGGTTGATGTGAACGTGCATCCTGCCAAATCCGAAGTGCGTTTCCGCGATCCCGGCACCGTCCGTGGCCTGATCATTTCTGGTCTACGACATGCGCTGGCCGAAGCAGGCCACCGCGCATCGACAACTGTGGCCGACGCAACCCTTGGTGCGATGACACCACAGCCAAGCACCGCACGCGTTTATCAGATGGACCGGCCTAGTTTCAGCGCCCGCTCCATGACCTTTCAGGCGCAAGCGCCCGCCTTTCAGGAAACGCCCTCAGCCCGGATCGAGCCCGTCATCGAAGATGAGCCTGCCGATCTCCCTCTTGGTGCCGCCCGTGCGCAATTGCATGAGAACTACATTATCGCGCAGACGGAAACAGGAATTGTAATCGTCGACCAGCATGCCGCGCATGAGCGCTTGGTCTACGAAAAGCTGAAAAAACAGATGGCCGAAAACGGGGTCGCGGCGCAGGCATTACTAATCCCCGAAATCGTTGAGATGAGCGCGGGCGAGGCCGCGCAACTTCTCGAAATCGCAGAAGACCTCGGCCGCCTTGGCCTGACAATCGAACCCTTCGGCGGCAGTGCAATCGCCGTCCGCGAAACGACTGCGATCCTCGGTGACGTGAATGCCGAAGCCATGCTGCGCGACATCCTTGATGAGCTCGCCGACCAAGGCGACAGCGCCAGCGTGCAATCCAAAATCGAAGCGATTTTGAGCCGCGTCGCTTGTCACGGCTCCATCCGCTCCGGTCGCCGAATGCAGGGGGCCGAGATGAACGCGCTCTTGCGCGAGATGGAGGCAACGCCGCTCTCCGGGCAATGCAATCACGGGCGGCCCACTTATGTGGAGCTGAAGCTCAGCGATATCGAACGGCTGTTCGGGCGCACATGATCCAGATCGGCGATCAGTCTTACGCATTTGATGACCCGCTGGTGATTGGCGTTGGGATGGGCGCCTTTGTGACCCTGCTCATCGTCGTTTTGTTGATCATGACCCTGCGCCGGGCCGGGAAATCATCCCAATCCGTGGACTATGTGGCGGGGCAGGTGGGGCGGTTGGCGCAGGATATAGGCGTGCTGAATCAGGGCCAGCACACACTGGCGGGCAGTATTAAGACTGTGAGCGAGCAGCAGGCGCATGGGCAGAGCCAGATGCTGCAAAATATGGAACAGCGGCTGGCCGAGGTCCGTCAGCAAATGACCGAGCAACTGCATGAAAGCCAAAGACGCTCCGCCGTCGCCATGGCCGAGATGCAGGAGCGGATGAAAGATACGCTCTCAGGCAGTACCGAAAAGACGACGAAGAGCCTGACGGAACTGCAGGAACGGCTGGCGACCATCGACAAAGCGCAGACCAATATCGAGAAACTGTCGGGCGATGTGCTGAGCCTGCAGGACATCCTGTCGAACAAGCAACGCCGGGGCATGTTCGGGGAAATCCAGCTGACCGATATCGTCTCAAAAGCACTGCCCGCCGACAGCTACGCGTTGCAGGCAACCCTGTCGAACGGCAAGCGCGCAGATTGTATGATCCACCTGCCGAACCCACCTGGTCCGATTGTCATCGACGCGAAGTTCCCGTTTGAGGCTTACGAACAACTCGCCGCGGCACAGACACAGGACCAGCAAAAGACGGCCCTGCGCGATCTGGCAGGCGCGGTGCGCAAACACATCAAAGACATCAGCGAGCGCTATGTCATCGACGGCGAAACCGCCGATGGCGCCATCATGTTCCTGCCGTCCGAGGCGGTCTATGCCGAACTCCATGCCCGGCTGCCAGAGGTGGTGCGCGAAGGCTTTGCCGCGCGGGTCTGGATCGTCTCACCCACCACCTGCATGGCGACACTCAACACGATGCGGGCGATCCTGAAGGATGCGCGCATGCGCGAACAGACAGGGGCCATTCGCAAGGAACTTGCATTGCTGGGTGGTGACGTGGACAGGTTGGTCACCCGTGTCGGCAATCTGGACCGGCACTTCGGGCAAGCGGCGAAGGATATCGAGGATATCAAGATCTCCGCCGAAAAGGCGGGCAAACGGGCGCACCGACTCGATCACTTTGACTTTGAAGAACTGGCGCCTGAAGCGGATACCAAAGTTGTCCCGATCACGCAGCCACAAGTATAAGCGTGCTCCTGAACGGTCATTTGCCAAGTCGTGAAATCGCGACAATGCTACCACGGGACTCATTGTATAGGCGGCAAGGGCTTGCGCCATGTCCGGGATTTCTCATAGCCTTCTGATGATTAACCAAAGTATATTCGCGAGAATTATCTTGTCCGCCATAGACGTTTTTGATGGATCGCCCGTATCAGGCTAGTGACATCCCATAGCCGGGAGCTGTAATTTGAGTGACACAGATCGTCCTTTGCCAGTGGCAAGGTTTTATTGGGTGGATGCGCTGCGTGGTGTCGCGGCACTTGCCATCGTTGTTCTGCACTATCACCATTTCTATCTTGCCGATGCCAATGACAGGCCATCACTCCCCGACATCACCTCTTTTCCGTTCGCGAGCTTTCTGGCGCCGCTTTACAGCCCGTTTGCCGCGAATGCGGTTGAACTTTTCTGGCTGATTTCTGGCTTTGTCTTTGTGCATGTGTATTTGCACAGGCAAACGGGGGCTTGGCCATTCGCCGTTGCTCGTTTTGCGCGCCTTTATCCGCTGCACTTTGCAACGCTGATTTACGTGGCGCTTCTGCAGTTCATCAGCATTGAGGTCGCTGGTCATTGGCAGGTTTACGGCAACAACGATGCCCGGCACTTTGTGCTGCACCTTTTTATGGCATCAAACTGGACAAGCCTGTCTCGTGGTTTGAGCTTCAACGGCCCGATCTGGTCGGTGTCATTGGAGATTGTGGTTTACGCGATGTTCTTTGTTGCCTTGCATTTCATCAGGAAAGCACCGCTGTTGGTGTCGTTGTGCCTTTGCGCAGCGTCCTGGATCTGGGTCGCATGGCATCCGGTTGATCTGCCATTAGTACGGCTTGGTGTGTTTGAGTGTGCTGGATACTTCTTTTTGGGTGCAGTTCTGTATTGCGCGCGCCCGCACGGCCATTTCGGGCGTGCGCTGGCACTCGGCGTTGCCGGGCTGCTGCTGTCAATTGTAGGCTTTCGTGTCGGTGTCGATCATTTGCTTGTTGCAGGTCTTGCCGTTGCATTTTTGGCAGTCGCCGCCGGGTTGGACAGCGTTGCGACACAAAGCGGCAAACGCCTAAGTGCGTTGGGCGATATCAGCTATAGCCTCTATCTGGTCCATGTGCCGCTTCAGATGACAGTGCTCTTGTTTGCAGATGTGTTCTTTGATGGTTCACGGCAATTTGCGGAGAGTTACCTTACCTTGCCTACCTACGTGGCGGCGTCTGTCTTATTGGCTTACGCAATCTTCCATTGGTATGAGCGGCCACTTGGCCGGATGAGCAAACGAGCACTGCTTGGCCGTAAGAAACAGTTCTCACCATAAAAAGGTGGCGACCTGAGCAGATCGCCACACGGTGGTTTCTACGATGAAAGGTTTGTCAAATCCTGACGAACTTCTGCGCGATCCGCGGCATCAGGCTGTTGAATTTCAACGGTGCATCAGTCGCGGCAAGGCAGATGCAATCCATGCCTTCTTCGGCGACGGGAGTGTGATTAAGCTCTTCATTAGCCACCTCGACGTCGCCAACACCAAACCTGTCGGTTTCGTCCACAAAGGCGCCTTGCAGGACCAGCGTCAATTCAGTGCCGTGATGGCCGTGATCAGGTACGGCTGTGCCTGCTGGAATGTGAAGCAGCCGTACGGTCGCTTCCTTTGACGTGTTCAATATCATCTGGCTGACACCGCCGCCGATCTTGCGCCACTTCACCGCCTCTAGGTCACCATTCACATATTCCTGCAATGGAGTTGGAAACACCCCTTTTAAGCTAGGCATCGGAGCAACGATCGGCTTTCCGATGTTGCCGTTTTCGATCAGCGCAATTGTTGCAGCTAAGGCATCCTCTGCCAAATCAATGGGATCGCCACCCATCATGACTTCGCCGCCGACTGCCTCATATTCAGCGAGTGCCGCCCGGCACTCGTCACACATCGAAATATGCGTGGCAACGACCAGATTGAACGCCTCGGGCAGCGTGCCTGCCGCATATCCCATCAACAATTCTTCGGTCAGGTGATGCTTAATCTTCTTCATATCTGTCATCATTTCATCTTGTGGCGCAAACGTTCGAGCGCCAGCCTAATCCTCGATTTGATCGTCCCAAGTGGCAGTCCGGTCTCAGCAGCAATTTCGCTATGACTTAACTCACCGAAATAGGCCTTTTCGATCAGTTTCCTCTGTTCGGGCGGTAATGTCGCAAGCGCTTCGCCCAGTTTTTCCGTTTCTTGTTGCAGTCCCATCGCCTCGGCCTGATCAGGCTCTGGCTCGGGGCCCCATGGCAGATCTTCGGGTTCGGGCCGCTTTTGCTTGCGCAGGATGTCGATTTTCCGGTTTCGGGCGATGGTAAATATCCACGTAGATACACTCGCCTTCGTCGGGTCGAACATGTGGGCCTTGTTCCAAAGGGTCGCCATGACCTCCTGTGTACATTCCTCTGCCAGATCCGGGCTGGCCCCCGATTTGATCAAAAATGACTTCACGCGGGGTGCGAAATAGCCAAAGATTTCGGCGAATGCGGCCTTATCCTTGTCGTCTCGCACCGCGATGACCTGAGCAACCCAGGCCATGCGTTTGGTCGTCTGCTCTGCCGTCAACTTTTTCGCCCCCGATTTGCGAAATCCGTTCGTGCTCAACCCCTTATAGGCAAGCACCCCGTCAGGCGCATCCGTTTTCGGCAACAGCTCAGTTTCAACTTTCATGTCCCTTATTACGTGGGGCTCTCAGAGTTGGATCACCACTCAATTGCGTTTTCCTGTGATCCACTCCCAATCACCCGGCGTAGGAAGCGCAACGACTAAAGTGACTGACGAAAGTGATCTTCCTGCATGCCGTTTGAAACTTCGACCGCCCTTCCCCGCAAAATCGCAGTGATCGGGGCAGGGATATCCGGCATGGGTGCGGCCCACGCTTTGGCCAAAGATCACCGCGTTGTCTTGTTTGAGGCCGAAAACCGCCTTGGCGGACATGCGCGCACAAAAATGGCCGGTCGCAATATGGATCAAGCGGTCGATACAGGTTTCATCGTTTTCAACTACGCAAACTACCCCAACCTTACCGCGCTCTTTGACCATCTGGATGTACCGGTCATCAAAAGCAACATGAGCTTTGGCGCTTCGTTTTCAGGTGGGCAGTTTGAATATGCGCTCAACAACCTCTCCGCACTTTTTGCGCAGCGTCGCAATATCGTCAGCCCACGTTTTTATCGGATGCTGCGCGACATCATGCGGTTCAACAAGCATGGCCTTGAGATCAGTCAGGCGGATGAAGCACTGACAATTGGCGATCTTCTAAAGACCCTCGATCTTGGCGACTTTTTTCGCGACCACTACCTGCTGCCATTCTCTGGCGCAATTTGGTCGACGCCCAAAGAAAAGATCATGGATTTTCCTGCTTATGCGCTTATGCGGTTTTTCGACAACCATGCGCTGTTGGGCGTCACGGGGCAGCATCAATGGTATACGGTCAAGGGCGGGTCGCGCGAATATGTGACGCGGTTGGCATCCGACATGTTGCAACGCGGGATCGACATGCGCCTTGGCGCCGCCGTTCAGGGGGTGCGCCGCACGCCATTCGGGGCGGAGGTCAAGGCATATGGCGGCGACTGGGAAAACTTTGATGAGGTGGTCTTTGCCACGCATTCGGACGACACGTTGGGGATGCTTGCCGACGCGACCGCCGTGGAAAGATCGGTGCTTGGGTCCATCCGGTATCAGCCCAACAAGATCGTGCTGCACTCCGATACGTCAATCATGCCAAAGCGCAAACGGGTCTGGTCATCCTGGATCTATACCGAGGATGAGCGGCGCAATTCGCAAGAGATTGACCTGACTTACTGGATGAATTCGCTGCAGCCCTGGCTGAAGGGCGAAGACATCATGGTCACGCTGAATTCCAAACGCCCCATCAAGGAAGAGCTGATCTGGGATGAGGTCACCTTGCGCCACCCGGTCTATGATCTTGAGGCCTTGGCGGCACAAGAGGCCGCTGTGGCCATGAACGGATCAAATCGCACCTGGTTCTGCGGCGCATGGATGAAGAACGGGTTCCACGAAGACGGACTGTCCAGCGCCCTCGACGTCGTGCACGCGCTGAACGCGGTCGAGCATCTGGATATGGCGGCAGAGTGACCGCAACCATCGATCATATCGCGGGAGAGACCTATCATGGCAGGCGGGGTGCGACCAAAAACGCCTTCCGCTATTCCATCGATTATGTTCTGATGGATGCCGAGGCTGAAGTGAACACACCCGTTCTGTTTTCCCGTAACAGAGGCAACCTGATGTCGCTTCAAGACAGCGACCATGGTGGCCCGCCCAAACTGGGGCGCGGCGCCACTTGGGTGCGCGAGGTGTTTGCAGCCCATGATGTGCCATCGCCAAAGCGAATCGCGCTTTTGGCGCAGCCGCGCGTCTTGGGCCATGTCTTCAACCCGGTGTCATTCTGGCTTTGCTATGACGACGATGACGCACTCACTACGATTATTGCCGAGGTCACAAATACGTTTGGCGACCGGCACTCTTATCTCTGCCGCCACGATGATGGACGCACCATCACCAAAGCGGACACAATTTCGGCGCAGAAACTGATGCATGTTTCACCTTTTCAGCCCGTTGAAGGCGGATATGTGTTCCGATTTGATATTCAACCTGACAGTATCGGCATCTGGATCGACTATTCGCGCGGCAATGGCGGGCTGATCGCGTCACTTACTGGCGCACGTAAGCCCATCTCCAATGCCTCGATCATTCGCTCGGTTCTCCGCCGCCCCTTCGGATCGCGCCGTGTGCTGACGCTGATCCATTGGCAAGCGCTCAAACTCTGGTGGAAAGGGGCCACGTTCCGGTCTCAACCGGCACCACCGGTGGAAGAGATCAGCAGATGAAAGCCCTCAAAGAGCGGCTGCCGGCCTATACCGGATTTGCCGCTGTTTTGTCAGGTGCGGGCCTGCCGATCTATATCTACGCACCCAAGTATTATGCCGATACTTATGGGGTAAGTCTCACTGCTCTCGGCGCGCTGCTTTTTGGCCTGCGCCTCTTCGACTTTGCGCAGGACCCGGTGCTGGGTTGGATCAGCGAGCGCCTGACCAATGCCAAGAAGCTGATCATCACACTTACCGCCATTATCCTCGCCCTGTCGATGATCGGGCTTTTTGCCGTCATCCCGCCAATCGCGCCGATCTGGTGGTTTGGCCTAACCGTCACCGGCCTTTTCACCGCGTTCAGCTTTCTGTCGATCAACTTCTATGCCCAAGGGGTTAGCAAGGCTGGCCCCGACCCAAAGGGCCATGTGCGTCTCGCAGCGTGGCGGGAAAGCGGGGCGCTAATGGGCGTCTGTATCGCCGCCGTGATCCCCACGGCGTTGATCGGTGTGGTGGCGGACCCCTTTGCGGCTTTCGCGTATGGCTTTGCAGCCGTAACCCTGATCGCCACTATTTTCATGTGGCCCGAATGGAAAGAGCGTGTCAGCCAAGAGCCGTCGCAAGTCCGCGAAATCATCAGCGACGGGACCGCTCGCAAGCTCCTCATCCTCGCGCTCGTCAACGCCACGCCGCTTGCCGTCTCTTCCACGCTTTTCCTCTTCTATGTCGAAAGCAAACTGGGCGCGGCTGGGTGGGAAGGGCCACTTCTCGTGCTCTTCTTCCTTGCCGCCGCCATCTCCTCCCCGATTTGGTCAGCACTCGCCCGCCGCTACGGTGAGAAGCCCGTTTTGATCACCGCGATGATCCTCGCTGTTGCGTCATTTGGCTACACCCTCACTTTATCGCCCGGCGATGTGATCCCCTTTGCTGTTATCTGCGTATTAAGTGGTGCAACGATCGGGGCAGACCTCACACTTTTGCCCGCGATGTTTGCAAAGCGGATGACCGTGATCTCGCCCAATGGGGGGCAGGGTTTCGGGCTTTGGAACCTGGTGAACAAATTCACCCTGGCCTTTGCAGCGGTCGCGCTGCTGCCGCTTTTGGAAAGATCCGGCTTTGTGGCTGGCAGCACTGATTTGCCGGCGCAAGCGATAACAACGCTGACGATGCTTTATGCGCTGGTGCCGTCGCTTTTGAAACTTTTGGCCATCGGCTTGCTGATTGCCACGAAACTTGAGGACTGAAGATGTCTTTTGTGACTTACATCCTGATCGGCGCCGTGCTGATGGCCGCTGCGATGATGCTCAAGACGCGATACGTGTCCTTTTGGGCGCAGAAATCTGACGACTACGCGGATGGTCCGATTTTCGATATCCGCGAACGGTTCAACGGCCCCGTGCAATGCGAAGGCATCATTTACGGGCCGACCGGCAAGGTATCGTCCCGTTTCGTCGCCGACTTCGAGGCGACATGGGCCGGCAACATCTGCACGATGGTTGAACGCTTCCATTACGACAGCGGCATGGTGCAGGATCGTGTCTGGACGCTGACCCTGGGCAATGACGGCCGGATCAAGGCTGAGGCGCCCGATGTGATCGGTGCGGGCACGGGACAGCAGCAAGGCTCAGCCGTGTTGCTCAACTACCGGATCAAACTGACCGAAGAGGCAGGCGGACATGCGCTGGATGTGACTGACTGGATGTACCTGATGTCGAACGGGACCATCATGAACCGCAGTCAGTTCCGCAAATTCGGGATCAAAGTGGCCGAACTGGTCGCGACGATGCGACCCAAAGAACAGGCCTACGCAGGAGAGTGAATTGAAGAACTGGCAAGGGAAGCGCTACTGGCTCGTCGGCGCGAGCGAGGGGCTGGGGCGCGAGGTGGCATTCATGCTCAACCGGGCAGGGGCCGAAGTCATCGTTTCCGCCAGATCAGAGGACCGGTTGAAAGAACTGGTCGCGGAATTGCCCGGCAAGGCTTCCTACATCACCGTTGACGTGGCCGACCGTGCCGCTGTTGAAAAAGCCGCCGTGGAGGCGGGTGAGTTGGACGGCGTTGTGTATCTCGCTGGCGTCTATTGGCCCATGAAGGCCCAGGAATGGGACAACGAGAAAGCCGATATGATGGGCGAGGTGAACTTCCTCGGGGCATCACGGGTCGTGGGGTCCGTCATCAAGGATATGATCGCCAGGAGTGCCGGGCACATCGTGCTCGTTGGATCGCTCTCCGGCTTCCGTGGCCTGCCGGGTGCCATCGGCTATTGCTCGTCCAAGGCGGGGATGATGTCACTGGCCGAGTCCATGCAGGCCGATCTGCGTACCTCGCCCATCGAGGTGCAGTTGATCAATCCGGGCTTCATCAAGACGCGGCTGACCGACAAGAACGACTTCAACATGCCCTTTATCATGTCCCCCGAAGACGCCGCGCGCGAGGTCTTCGACCACATGAACACCGACAGCTTCAAAAAGAGCTTCCCGATGATGTTCTCATGGGTGTTCCGCCTGTCGCAGTTTATGCCGGATTGGATGTATTACCGGCTCTTTGGCGCGAAGTAGGTCGTATATCGTCAGGAAGACGCTAAATATGCGGTAGGAGACTTCACTCATGCCGCGCCGCTACGCTGAAATCTATCCCTCGCTGCCGCTTCTCAACAGCGACGCGAAAGAGCATATTTCTGCCGCAGCGCTGATGTCCGTCCGCTATTTCCAGGCGGAGCCGGACAGCATGCCCGAGGACGTCTTTGCCGAACATCACGTGGTGCTGAACCTGCAGGAAAACGCCCATCGCGTGCAGAACCGGCGCAATGGCGAGATGCGGGATTTTACGCTGCACAAAGATGATGTGATTATCACGCCCGCTGGCATGCGCTCCGGCTGGCGCTGGTTTGCCAAAAGCGACGTGATCATTGTGACGCTCGACCCCGCCAAGGTCGAGCGCTTTGCCCAGTCCGAGTTGGGCATCCTCCTCGACCCGCAGCAACTCAATGACGAACCGCAATTCTCCGACGCAGATCTCTGCAATGCGGGTGTGATGCTACGCGATGCGCTGGAAAACGACGATATCTCGTCCGGTGTCATGTTCGAGGCGATGAGCCGCGTGCTGCTCGTCAAACTGCTGCAGCGCTACGGCAAACGTCGCGCGGAAGAGGTGGCGCTGAGCGCGAAGTTCACCTCGAAACACTACAATCAGGTCCTCGCCTTCATCCGCGCGCGGTTGGACCAAACGATCACCGTCGATGAACTCGCGCGCGAGGCGGGGATGAGCGCCTCGCATTTCGCACGCGTCTTCAAGGAAACGCTGGGTTCGACGCCCATGCAATATGTGCTGGCCTACCGGATTGAGCAGGCCATGAAGATGATGGAGGATCCGGCGCGCCCGTTGGGCGACGTGGCTCTTTCTTGCGGCTTTGCCGACCAGGCGCATTTCTCGCGCAGCTTCAAACAGGTCACGGGCCAGACCCCCCGCCAGTTCCGCGCCGCCTGAAAGCGGCATTCTTCAAAAAGCAGAATCCTACAAAAACCCGGCAGACCGGTTCAATTCATCTGGCCTGCCGTTGGGTATCTCTTTGGTCATCGGAACACACCAACGGAGACAAGACAATGAAAGCCCTGACCGCCGCAACCGCCCTCATCACTTCCGCAACCATCGCCCTTGCCGACACGCCAAATCTGGCGGGCGACCCGATCACCGCTGACACACTGGTTGATCAGGCCGAGATGGTCCGCATCGCTGACGCTATCGATGCCGGTGTCGACGCCAAAGACTGGGATCTGACCCGCAGCTTCTTTACCGACGAAATCACCGTCGATTTCACATCGCTGGTTGGTGGAGAGCCTGCGACGATCCCCGCTGACGCGCTCATCGCCGAATGGTCCGGCAACCTGACCGCCGAAAAAACCTCATTCCACCTGCGCGTCAATCACCGTGTGACATTCGATGGGCCTGACGCGGCGACGATGGTCTCGCACGGCTATGCCTGGAACCGGATGGAAAGCGGCGGGCTGCCCGAAAATGGTGGTGAGGCGCTGTGGGAAGTCTGGGGCACTTATGAGCACGGCTTTGCCCGCACCGAAGACGGCTGGAAAGTCAACGCGATGACCTTCACCGCGACCGCCGAACGCGGCAATCCCTTTGTCCGTAACACACCCGGATCCTGAACCTAAACCCCTCATCACTGGAGATAAGACAATGAACACGTTCTCAATCACAACCGCCGCAATGCTGATGGCCTCAACTGCTGCCATCGCTCAGGTCGAAACCCGCACGCTGACCTTTGAAAACGAAGGCGCGATGCTCTCCGGCACGCTTTATCTGCCCGAAGGTCATGATGGCAGCGCCTTGCCCACAATCGTCGTCACCGGCGCCTGGACCACGGTCGAAGAACAGATGCCGCGTCTTTACGCCGAACAGATGGTCGAACGGGGCTTTGCCGCCTTCACATTCGACTTCCGTGGCTGGGGCAAATCCGGCGACCTTCCACAGAACGTCCGCTTCGTCGAAAGCCCGGAGGCTAAGACATCCGACATCCGTGCGGCCTTCAACTTCGTGGCCACCTTGCCAGAGGTTGACGCGACCCAGGTCAACGGATTGGGCATCTGCGCCTCTGCTGGCTACATGGTCGACGCAGTTGCGGGCAATGATCTTGTGAACCGCATCGGTCTGGTCGCCCCTTGGCTACAGAACGAAGAGATCGTGAACGCGGTCTATGGCGGTGAAGAGGGCGTGAGCGGCCTGATCGACGTCAGCCGCACCGCTGAGGCTGCCGGCGGTCAGATCATCCCCGCAGCTGGCCCTGAAGGTGCCGAGGGCGTGCTGATGCCTATCGGTGGCTACTATTACGAGGCTGATCGCGGTGCGATCCCGGAATACGACAACCAGTGGAACAATGCAGGCTGGGAAGGCTGGCTGACCTACCATCCTGCCGACAACCCCAATCGGCTGACCCAGCCCCTGGCGGTTGTCCACTCCGAGGCCGCAGCGATCCCGCAAGGTGTGCGCAGCTTCCTCGAAGGCTTCACTGGTGAGGCAACCCTCCAGATGCTCGAAGATGTCACGCAGTTCGACTTCTACGACAACCCAGAGGATGTGACCCGCGCCGCCGACACGATGGCTGCTCATTTCGGTGCCGCAACGGCGCAGGACAGCTAAGAGAACAGACACAAAATCACGGCGGCGGCCCCGAAACGGGCCGCCGCTTTTGCGTGCGATCACTTGCGCCAGATCAAAGCCGCTATGTACAATTTGCCCCATCCTGCCCCCAACAGGAGGATGCATCATGCTACCCGTCACAGCTGACAAGATCGCCGAGGTGATCATTCTGGCCCGCGAACTCGACCGGGCCGAGAATGAATTCGATGCCTTTGTGGAGCGTTTGAACGAAGACGAACAGGCGGGTCTCGTCGCCGTCTTCTGGATCGGACGCGGCAGCTTTGAGGCTGACGATCTGGACGACGCCATCGACACTGCGATGCGCGAGGCGACGGTCCCCACAGCCGACTACCTCAAGGGTTCGCCGCATCTGTCAGACCATCTGGAAGCGGGGATGGACGCGCTGGGCATGGATGCGACTGAAGCCGAGGATGAGCTTTATCGTCCGACCTGATCGGTGCCCCAATCGACGATTGGCCCAATCGGGATAATCCCCAGCGGGTTCCGCTTTTCACTCGCGCTGAAATAGCCGCGTTTGTAGATGTCAAACCGCACCGTGTCTGCCACGCCGGGCATCGCGTAGATCGCCTTGGCATAGGGCCAAAGATGGGCGTAATCCGACAGCTTTTTCAGATTGCAGCGGAAGGCGTAATGGTAGGCCACGTCAAACCGCGCAAGCGTGGGAAAGAGTCGCAGATCAGCTTCCGTAAACTGATCGCCACATAAAAACCGGTTCTCGGCCAGATGCGCGTCAATCCGGTCGAGCGTGCCGAACACTTCATATGCGGCCTTTTCATAAGCTGCTTGAGTTGATGCAAACCCGGCGCGGTAGACGCCATTGTTGACGTCAGCATAGATCAGCGCGTTCCACTCATCGATCTGGTCGCGCAATGCCTCCGGCGCAAAGTCCGGCCCGTCAAACGCATCATTCAGCATCCGCACGATATCAGCGGATTCGTTGCTGACCATGCGACGCGCGACCTTGTCCCACAAAACTGGCACGGTCAGACGACCGGTGTAGCCCATCGGATCGGCGCTGTAGACCTCATGCACCGCCCCTGCGCCCAAAAGCGGGTCGGCAAAGGCGCCCTCCGCATCAAAGACCCACCCCTGATCGGTCCGGTTCGGCAGAGCGTAGGACACGGTGATATGATCCAGCCCCTTCAGCGCGCGCATCAACAGCGTGCGATGCGCCCAAGGGCAGTTCCAGGCGACAAAGAGGTGGTACCGGCCCGCTTCAACCAGGAAATCATCATCGCCAATCCAGTTGCGCACGGTACTGCGGCTGCGTTCGAATTCACCCGAGGGCAGCGTCGCCGTAACATCGTCGCCCACATGGTAGACGCCCTCGACCATATACCCCATCAGCCGACCGCCCTGTCAAAGCACGCCCGTGCCCGGCCCCAGACACCCTGATCAGGCGCGTTCAGGGTCAGCAAATGTGGTAGGAGTTGCTCTGCAAAATCCTCGCTGCTTTCGGCTGGCAGCATGGAGGGCAGGTTGTCGATTGCGGTGACATCCAGAACCGGTTGGTCATGCACACGCAAGGCCGGCGCCTCCCAAGTCGTGGTTCGATCATACACCTTGATCGGAGAAAAGTCGCTGTCCGGGTCGCAAGCGATATCGCCAATCACCGACAGATCGCGCGCGGCGACCTTCGCGCTGGCAGGCACAAAGACCGGTGTGCCGGGACGGGCGAGGATGCAGTTGAGAAAGATGTCATGGGCCAGCACCTCAGGAAACGGCCCGCCATGCGCCGTCTCCTCCATGTCCCACTTCGTGGTCGCCACACCCATCGCCTGACACAAATCCGCCGCGCCGGTGCCTACCCGGCCCAAAGCGCCGATGATCAGCGCCGTCGGCCGCTGCGTACCAAGCGTGACCAGCGACTGCTGCAATTCCGCCAGCATGTGATTGGCACTCGGATAGGCCCTGACCCGTCCGGCAATCCCACCTTGCTGTTGCGCGACCCAGCACGTTAGCGACACAGCCGCACCCGCGTAGCCCGCCCAATAGCCAAAGGCCGCCACGCGGCGGCCACTCGCATCGGTCAGATATTCCAGATCAAGAAGCGCCCCGCCGCCCGCCTTGAACCGCCCCAACAAAACCTGCCCCGCAGGCTGACCCTTATAGGCGTGGCCAAACATGATGTGGCGATGACGCAGGGGTGTGCCGTCATCCGGCAATTCCTTCAGCCCAAAAATGATCGCGTCGTCAGGCGCATCGACCCAGGAAAACTCTGGCGCGACCTCGCATCCTGTGCTCGCGTAATCGGCAATCGGCAGAATACGCTGTGCGCTTTCCTCAACCGTGACCCGGAAGCCAGCGGCAATCAGCTTCGCCACCCCCTGCGGCGTCAGGCCCACCCTCTCCTCATGCGCACGCGCCTCAGAGCGGACCCAAAGATGCACCATCAAAGCATGCCTTTTTCATAGACCGCCTGCACCGACCGATGCGTATTCATCTTGTGCTGAAACGCGGCCAAAAGCGGGTGATCTTCAATCTCAACTCCGTCCCCTTTCAGCCAAGTCAGCACGACATACAGATAGGCATCCGAGACGACCTGCAGATCACCAATGGGAAAGGGCATCTCCGGCAGATGCTCCTCCAGATAAACACAGCAATCGGCCATCCGCTCTGGCACTTTCTGCTTCATGTCGGCGAAAGAGGATTCCTGATCCGCCCAACGTTCCCCCCGCAGCCCATGGGCGTGGTGAGGGTGCATCGTTCCGTTTAGATAGCACATCAATTCCCGCATCTTCGCTGCAGCATAGGGATCTGATGGTACCAGTGATGGCGCGACATATTCGAGTACCGCGCCCGTCTCCGTTAGGATACCGTCAGGCGTTTCCAACGCGGGCACACGGCCCTTGGGATTGATCCGACGATAATCCTCCTTCGTCTGCTCACCCGCTGCAAAATCAAGGCGCACAGCCTCGTAAGGGGTGCCGACCTCCTCAAGGGCAATCGCCACAGCGACCGAGATTGTGCGGGGGGCGTAGTGTAAGCGAAGCATGAGAGATCCTTTGAGCAATCGACATCATCAATACGCAAGGGATTTGCGAGGATCGTCAAGATGTGGAACGTTTTCGCTTGGCATTCTTGGTTGCCACGAACATCCCGGCAAATGCCAGGACGAGCGTCAGCGTGAAGAAGGCGCAAACCAGCATGACCCAAAGCGGCATATCACTGCCGGGCTGGAAATAGCTGAAGACCCCGTAGGTCATCGCAGCCAGCATAAACAGCATGCTGCCGCCGATGACGATATAGACCAATAGAAAGCTGCCAAAGGCATCAAGTCCTTTGGATTTGCGGCCAAGCACGAAGAACAGGACTTTGGTCAGGATAAACCCCAGGATAAGCAGCATCACGAAAAGGGCGGTGTAAAGTCCAATGGACGCAAGTGAGATGACCTGCAGCCCCCGTCCCCGCCGATAGCCGACAGTAACCGTATCCCCGATCACGGGTTCCGCACCAGAACGGATGTTGCCTTCCTGCGTGATGATGCGACCGGTCTCATCCGTAAATTGCAGCATCGGCGTATGCATCAGCACATCTTCCGTGTAACTGCGCCCATCGCTGTCGGTGCGTGTGAATTCTTCCCATTCGCTCTCAAAGCTGATGATGGTTGCCTCGTATTTCGGAAAGGTCACCATCTCATAGACGGCTTTCGCACCAAAAAAGCTCAGCATGAAAAAGAGAGTTGAGATACAGACCAGCACCAGCCCGAAAAACAGGTTGGCCACAATCCCCGCTGGTTTTCCATCTTTTGACCAGCGCCGACTGACACCCACCATCAGTGTAATGCCAAAGGCGATGGAGCCAAAAAACAGATAACCGATTGGTGTGATGGTCATGGCGGCATCTGGCCTAGTAGTGCGTCAGCGCATGGGCTCGGTCCGGATGGTCCAGATGCGGCACCGCGTTGAACCCCGCGAGGATCGGCCCCTGAGGGATCACATGCACGCGGTGGATTGAGCTGTTCATGATCGGCAAAAGCACATGCGCCATGCGTTTGGGGTCGAGGTCCAGAAGATGACGCATGATCATACCGATCACCCCGCCGGAGGTCACGCAGAGCACCCGCGCCCCCGGCTTTGCCGCCTCCTGCAGCACACCTGTCACCCGCGCCTCAAAGGACGCAAAGGTCTCCACCCCCATAATCTCGGCCCGGTGCCAGGCCTCCATCACTTGCGGGACATGGGCCGCAAAGTCATCGGGGCCGGGAAAGGGGACGCCATGGACGTCTTCCAAAGCCTGACCAAGGTTGAAGTAATCCATCTCATTCAGGCGCGGGTCGATCTGTGGATCGACATAGCCGATTCCGGCCGCCGTCTCCTGGTGACGCCGCAAGCTGCCCGCGATCACCTTGTCAAACGGCCCCTCGCGGTCGCGCAGGTAGTCCCCCAGCCAGCGAGCTTGCTGATGCCCCAGATCCGATAACCGGTCATAGCTTTCTTCGTCCGTTGCCCCTGAATTGGCCTGCCCATGCCGGACCAGAATAATCTCACCCATCACATCTCTCCTAAAGGGACAGAGGTACGGCGTTCAAATACCAATAGCAATCGCTGCTTTGTCACCCGTTGACGCCAAGCAAAGGGTCATTTTTCAGGTGGTGCGCCAGATACATCTTGTTAGCGGATTCGGCCTATGAAACTGTGGGGGCAAAAGAACCCCGAGCATAGAACAGGTGCATTCCGGCGATGTCCGCAGCCACGCTTTTACGTGAAGTTTTTGGTTTTGATGCCTACAGGCCCGGCCAGCAGGATATTGTTGAGGCGGTCACCAACGGGCAGAACACGCTGGCCATCATGCCCACGGGTGGCGGCAAATCGCTATGCTTTCAACTGCCCGCCATTGTGCGCGATGGCGTGACGGTTGTGATCTCTCCTCTGATCGCCCTGATGCGCGATCAGGTCCGGGGCCTGCGTGAGGCCGGGGTGTCTGCTGGCGCACTGACCTCTGGCAACACGTCCGAAGAGACTGATGCAGTGTGGGAGGCATTGGAAAGCGGCGCTCTAAAGCTTCTCTACATGGCCCCCGAACGGCTCGCCTCTGCAGGCACGGTCAACATGCTGCGGCGGGCGGGTGTCGGCCTGATCGCGGTGGATGAAGCGCATTGCGTCAGCCAATGGGGGCACGATTTCCGACCCGATTATCTGCGGATCGGGGAACTCAGACGGACGCTGGACGTGCCGTTGGCCGCTTTCACCGCCACGGCAGATGCCGAAACCCAACAAGAGATTATTCAGAAACTCTTTGACGGCGTGCAACCCGCCAAATTCCTACGCGGCTTTGATCGGCCCAATATCCACCTTGCCTTCGCTGTCAAAGATGGCCCGCGCAATCAGATCCTGAACTTCGCCGCCGCCCGCAAGGGCCAATCAGGCATCGTCTATTGCGGCACCCGCGCCAAGACCGAAACGCTGGCCAAAGCGCTGGCCGAGGCCGGGCACCCCACCTGCCATTACCACGGCGGGATGGAGGCAGAAGATCGGCGCAATGTCGAACGGCGTTTTCAGCAAGAGGATGGCCTGATCGTCTGCGCGACGATCGCGTTTGGTATGGGGATTGACAAACCCGATATCCGCTGGGTCGCCCATGCGGACCTGCCCAAGTCAATCGAAGGCTATTATCAGGAAATCGGTCGTGCCGGGCGCGACGGCGCGCCTGCGGAGACGCTCACGCTCTTTGGCCCTGATGACATCCGGTTCAGGCGGCAACAGATCGACGAAGGGCTCGCACCCCCAGAACGGCGCACGGCGGATCACGGGCGGCTGAACGCGCTTTTGGGTTTGGCCGAGGCGCTCAAATGCCGTCGCCAGACGCTGCTTGGGTATTTCGGCGAGGAGGCGACTCCTTGTGGCCATTGTGACCTCTGCGACAAACCGGCGGAGGTGTTTGACGGCACAACACCCGTGCGCATGGCGCTCTCCGCTGCGCTGCGCACCGAGGAATGGTTCGGCGCGGGCCATCTGATCGACATCCTGCTCGGCAACATGACCGACAAAATCCGGCAGCGCGGCCATGACAGCCTGCCCACATTCGGCGTTGGCAAAGAGTATGACAAACGCCAATGGCAGGCGATCTTTCGGCAGATGATGGGGCACGACTTGATCCGCCCGGATCGAGAGCGGCACGGTGCCTTACGCATGACCGAAAAGGCGCGGCCCATCCTGCGCGGCGAAGCGACGATTGAGCTGCGCCGCGACACGATCCGGACCGCCAAAACCGGCCCGAAAGTGCGGATGTTGGTTAGCGAAGAAGACGCGCCGCTCTTATCTGCGCTGAAGGCCAAGCGCCGGTATCTGGCCGAACAGGCGAACGCCCCCGCCTATATCATCTTCAACGACCGCACGCTCATTGAAATGGCCGAAAAACGCCCTCGTAATCTCGACGAGATGGCGCAGATCGGCGGTGTCGGGGCGAAGAAGCTTGAAAGCTACGGCCAGGCCTTTCTGGAGGTCATCGCAGGCGCCGCCGAAGACATACACCCGGCCCGCCGCAAGCTTGCCGGGCGCAACGAAGGGGCGATCTATGACCGCCTGCTGGCCGCGCAAGCACGGCTCAGCCGTGGCCCGCACGGGACGGACAAACCCATGACCTGCTCGGCGGGGCTGATCGCCAAGATCGCCACGTTGCACAATCCTGATCTGGGTCACCTGACCCGCGTGATGGGCGACAAATACGCCGAAAGGTTCGGCGAGGCGTTTCTGGAAGTGCTCGAAAACGGCTGAGCGCTAGAGTGTTCTGCAATAATATCATGCAGCTTTAGGGCCCGGTACAGAAAACACATCATGCGTCGCCTCGAAACACGCTGGCGCCTCTTGGGCACCATAACGCGGCGCCTGACCGGCATTTCCAACACGACCTATATGGTGAGGTTCAGACTATCTGAGACGATACAGCTGTCATTCTTCCGCAATAACCTCGTACAACCACGCTTTCTGATTGCCGGACTCAGTTCTCACCGTCACAAGACTGCGCTGGTAACCGTCACCTTCGAACGTATCCAACCGATCCCAATGTGCGGGAAGCGCGCTGGAGCGAAAGATATGCACCGTCACCGGAGGGCCCGCATCATCCAAAACAAGGCCCGGAAAACCCAGATCGGCACCCCAGCCGGATTGCTTGAGCCACCCGTTCACGGTGCCGGTTGACCACTCGCCCGGCAGTTCGGCAAGCTGGCCGTGATTGACCTCACCGGGGGCGAGAGTGCCGTAGGTGGCCAGACATAGATCCGGATCGTCGTCCATGCTGCGTAGCTTAGCGACAGTGCAACGGAAATCCAGCACACCGGTCCTGGCAAAGGCGCGGGACGCGCGCACGACCGCTTGACCCTGTCCGGCACGGGCAATAGCAAACCGCCAATCTGGCAAAGGACTCGGCATGGCACGCAAACGCAAGGGGCGCGATATTTCGGGCTGGCTGGTGGTGGACAAACCCGCCGGGATCACCTCGACCGCTGTCGTCAACAAGGTCCGCTGGGCGATGGAGGCCAAAAAGGCCGGCCATGCCGGCACGCTCGACCCCGAGGCCACTGGCGTTCTCGCGGTCGCGTTAGGCGAGGCCACAAAAACCGTGCCCTACATCACCGACGCGCTCAAGGCCTATACCTTTACGATACGTTTCGGTCAGGCGACGAATACCGACGACGCCGAGGGCGAGGTGATCGCGGAAACCGACCTGCGCCCGGATGACGCGGCGATCAAAGCCGCACTCGGTCAATTCGTGGGGGACATCATGCAGGTCCCGCCGCAATTCTCTGCAGTCAAAGTCGACGGCGAACGCGCCTACAAGAAAGCGCGCGAAGGGGAAGACATGGCTTTGGCGGCCCGGCCACTTTGGGTCGAGGAACTTTTGCTTATCGACCGGCCCGATCCCAATCATGCAGTGCTTGAGATGACATGCGGCAAAGGCGGCTATGTCCGCGCCATCGCCCGCGATCTGGGAGAGGCGTTGGGCTGCAAAGCCCATGTGAAAACGCTGCGGCGCATCTGGTCGGGCCCATTCACGGCCGAGGACGGGATCAGTGTCGATCAAATCGATGCACTGGCGAAAACCCCCGATCTTGACGCGTATCTGCAGCCGCTTGAGGTCGGTCTTGCCGATCTGCCAGAGGTGCGCTGTCTTGCCGAAAGCGTGGCGAAGCTGCGCAACGGCAACCCCGCATCGGTCATCGCCAGCGATGTGGAATATGGTGAGGAAGTCTGGGCCTCGTACGACGGCAAGGCCATTGCCGTCGGCACCTATCGCGGGGGAGAGATGCAGCCGACCCGTGTGTTTAACACCTAGACGCCTTACCCCAATGATCACCCGCACCCATATCAAGGGCGATGCACCCTCCACCGCGCTCTATTCTGATTGCGAACGCTACCGCTATGCGCTCACGCGGACATGGGACGCAGATGGCCAACGGGCCCTCTTTGTGATGCTCAACCCCTCCAAGGCGACCGAGGTGCAGAACGATCCCACGGTCGAACGTTGCGAACGGCGCGCGCGGGCGCTGGGCTACGGGGCGTTTCAAGTCACCAACATCTTCGCATGGCGCGAGACCGACCCACATACGATGCGCAAAGCACCCGAACCTATTGGCCCCGAAAATGACTCAACGATCCGTGCGGGCGCCCTTTGGGCCGATGCGATTATCGCCGCCTGGGGCACCCATGGCGCGCATCTGGGCCGCGGTCCTGCGACTGAGGCGCTCTTGCGTGCGACCGGCAAACCCATTCACCATCTGGGGCTGAGCAAAGATGGGCATCCCAAACATCCGCTTTACATCAGCTATAGCCAGCAGCCGATTTTATGGAGCACCCGATGATCCCCGGTTTCACCCAATCCTTTGTGCAATGCGGCGATGTGCAACTTTCGGTCCATCGCGCAGGGCAGGGGACGCCGTTGATCCTGCTGCACGGCTATCCCGAAAATCACCATTGCTGGGCGCAGGTCACGCCCGCATTCACCGCCGATTTCGACGTGATCGTGCCGGATCTGCGCGGTTACGGCGACAGTGACGCACCCACTGATGATGCCACCCACGTCACGTATTCCAAACGACAAATGGCGGCGGACATCGTGGCCCTCATGGATGCGTTAGGTATCGCAAAGGCGCATATCCTGGGCCACGACCGCGGCGGACGGGTGGCCTATCGCTTCGCACTCGACCATCCTGATCGGCTGCACCGACTGGGCATCATCGAGATTGTGCCCACGGGGGATTTCTGGACCAACTGGAACGCCGATCTCGCGATGAAGGCCTATCACTGGACCTTTCTGGCCCAGCCCGCACCATTGCCCGAACGTATGATCGGCGCGGACCCGGCCGCCTATATCGACTGGACGCTGGCATCCTGGACGCTCAGCCAATCGCTCAAACCCTTCTCCGACGCCGCCCTGGCCAGCTATCGCGCGCAGGCGCAGGACCCCGCCCATCTGCACGCCATGTGCGCGGATTACCGGGCGGGCGCGACCATTGACAAAGCGCTTGATGAAGCCGACCGCGCCGCCGGACGCCGGATCAACGCACCGTTACACTTTCTCTGGGCCGAAGGTGGATTTCCTGCAAAAACCGGCAATCCTGCCGCGCTCTGGGCACCCTGGGCCGAGACGATGACCGACGGATCCTGCAAATCCGGCCATTTCACCATGGAAGAGAACCCCAAAGCCGTCATCGACAACTTTCTCCCCTTCTTCAGCGCGCATTAACCCTAACCTCAGTTTTCACCCCACTTTTCGCCGCTGCCATGCTACATTCCATGCCTGATCAGGTCAGGGGTGGCCTGTGAAATTGGGGTAGAGTGATGTTGGCCATTCTTGGTATGTTGGGCGTTGCCATGACGGCAGCCCTGATTGTCGGCGACGAAGAAGAAACTGGCCCCGCGCCCGAGCCTGAAACCGATCCCGACGATCCCAGCCAGGACATTCAAACCATTGACGAAATTGTCGCGCCCAGCGACGCCGATACGATTGTCTTTTCAGGCGATGCCGACGATGTCGTCCAAACCGGGGCCGGTGACGATTACATTGACGGTGAAGACGGCGATGACCGTCTGGATGGCGGCGCCGGCGATGATGAAATCCACGGTGGCCGCGGTGACGATATCATCACTGGCGGCCCGGGCGACGACACACTCGCCGGGCATGTCGGCGACGATGTCATCGCCGGAGAGGCTGGCGACGATCAACTCAACGGCGGCGGCGGCAACGACCTCTTGATGGGCGGCGACGGCGACGACGCCCTGCTGGGGTCGCTCGACGACGACACGCTTGTCGGTGGTAGTGGTGCCGACACGCTGCACGGTGGCTCCGGCGATGACGTGCTCTATGACCGGGGCGATAATGATCGGGACTATCTGAACGGCGGCGCAGGTGATGACGTCCTGATGGGTGGCGCGGGCGACAACCTGCATGGCGGCACCGGGGCGGACACATTTCACCTGACCGCAGCCAACGACACGATCGTCGAAGACTTTGACCCCGCAGAGGACGTGATCGAAATCGCGTTTGAAGGCGAAGAACCAACGCTCAGCACGGTCCTCTCTGATGCGGGCCTCGTCCTTTTGGCCGATGATGAGGTTGTGGCGACCTTTACGAACCTCTCAGATCTGGATGTGAACGCAGTGTCGCTGGTCGCCACCCAATAAATCCCTTTCCTTTTTCGCCAAATCCCCCTAAACGCACCCATCCGCGCGCGGAATCACCCGCGAACGGACCCTCCACGGGCCTTTCTGGACGACATCCCGGATCGCGCCATCACCCTTCAACCAAAGGAGCCCCCGATGTCGATTACTGCTGAAGAAAAAGCAAAGATCATGAAAGAATTCGCCACCAAAGACGGCGATACCGGATCCCCTGAAGTGCAGGTTGCAATCCTGTCCAGCCGCATCGCGACGCTGACAGAGCACTTCAAGACCCACAAAAAAGACAACCACGGCCGCCGCGGCCTGCTGAAAATGGTCGCACAGCGCCGTAAGCTGCTCGACTACACCCGCAGCAAGGACGAAGCGCGCTATCAGGACCTGATCAAGCGTCTGGGCCTGCGCCGGTAACGTAACAACCGATATTCGAAATGACCAAAACGCCCACCATTTGGTGGGCGTTTTTGTTTGCGGGCGGACGGATTTGTCGTTCGCGAGTTTCTAGCAATGACAGTTGCCAGCCCAGAGCGGACATTGGATCGACATGCTCCGACGTGCGAGACGCGGACAAAGCGCCCTTTAGCTGCGACTACGCTAAGGTCCGCCTTGCGATCAAACTATGTAGCCTCTAATTCAAAACGCGCGCGCCATTGTCGATTGATTTGGTCCGCTATTTTGGCAGTCGGTGTGGATATCCCGCCCGCGATTGAGCAATCTTTACCGAGAGCTCCGAGTATCCGTTCCAACTGTTTTTGTGGGTCCCTCGAGAGAGTCTCATAGGAGATTTGGAGAGGCATCACCGACTGCTCGTCAAACCAAGACCGCCAAGCTACATCAAACTCAGTGAACTCTGCCATCTGAGATCGTATAGCGGCCGGATCGTAGCCCTCTTCCCGACGAGTTTCCTGTCTCTCGAGATCAGTTCCATCGGCTCTGCGATGCCAAAGACCGGTTTGTTCCGCGCGAATGTAAGAAATGGCTTGGTCTAACTTGTC
>NZ_JAXBMD010000006.1:0-158191 GCF_033963825.1 Cognatiyoonia sp. IB215446
CTTCGCCGATGCATCTGGACAGTATTGGGACAATGATGCCGGCGGCTTTGGGCATGTTGATTTAGGGCAGGCAAAAGCCGTTATCGGCTCGATTGAAACTCTCGCAGAGTAAAGCGGAATGAACCGGCCTGCCGAGCTGACGCCTGCGTGGGTCGGCAACGGCGACGCGACAGTGTTGTTGCGCTAGAACTTCCCCGAGTTTCCCCAAGTCTCACGCGGCCCGATTTCTTCTTCGTTCATCCAGTGCTCGACGATCAGGTCATCAGCGACCCGGTACAGGTCAAAAACTGCGATGTCTTTGCCTCGTGCATGGCGTTTTCCGTATGTGACGACAAAGTCGCCTTGGCCGACGAGTTGGAACATCATCTCATAGCTGCCAGCGTCATCAGACGCGAGCCACGATGCAAGACCGTCTGCGCCAGCCCCAGTCATAGGCGCGTGCTGGATTAGAGTATCAGCGACAAAAGCGCCCAACTTTTTATGATCACGCTGCTGAAGAACCTGCTTAGAGTATTCAAGAACAAGCTCTTTGCTGGCGGCAATATCGACGGATGTATCAACCACCGTTGTGCCGCGCACCATGTCCGCGCCCGACTGGGTCTTTTCCACGTAGGGCGCGATCGTGTCCCAGTGTTCCAAGATTAGGCCATTGGCGTCTGTGTAGAACAGGTCCATCGTTACCCATTGCGCAGCACCATCGTTGAGCGACTGGTAAGCGTTGCAAAATACCCAAGGACCATCTTCAAAGATGCGGACAATTTCGATGTCACGCTTGGGATTGCGCTCAACAAAGGGTTCAAAGAATGCAAGGAACCCTTCGGTCCCGTCGCCCACGCCGGTAGAATGTTGCGTATAGCGGTGGCCAGTGTACTTCGCCACTGCCTCTCGCGCGTTCCCGCCTGCGATCCCTTCCAGATAGATACGCCGTACGTTTTCCAACCCTTGTCCCATGATCTGTCTCCTCGTTCTTGTGTTCGCGGCCCACAGGGCGTGGGCCGCGCATCCGCTCAACGGCCGTGATAAGCCTCGCTCACAGCAAAACTGTCTTCGAACCAGTTCCAGAGCACAATCTCGCCATCTCTCACCTTGGCCCGCAGCGCAAAGGTGAACTCACCAACTTCCTGACCGGAGGCAGTGGTGGTTCCGTTCATGCGACCGAACACTGCGACAGTGTCGCCAGAGGCAAAGGCGTCTTCGTTCTCCCATTTTGTCACCGAAAGGTTTGAGGAGAAAACGCCGAGGAACGCAAAAATGTTCTCTTTGCCAACAGTCTCGCCAATCCAAGGCAGGCTTGGGTCACCCTCGTTGTGCCAGACCATGTCATCTGCCATAAGTGTGTCCATCGCCGTCATATCGCCGCTGCCCATGGCACCCATAAAGGCCATGACCGTATCGAATGATGCTTGGCTTGTTTC
Organism: Cognatiyoonia sp. IB215446; assembly: GCF_033963825.1. Taxonomy (NCBI): domain Bacteria; kingdom Pseudomonadati; phylum Pseudomonadota; class Alphaproteobacteria; order Rhodobacterales; family Paracoccaceae; genus Cognatiyoonia; species Cognatiyoonia sp. IB215446. The sequence continues at coordinate 1,416 of NZ_JAXBMD010000006.1, forward strand.
ATCCATGTCTTGTGCTCCTGCATATGTTGCAATTGTTGCTGCCAGCATGCTCGCCAGTGTGGTTTTGAGAAGTGTTCTGCGATGCACGGGTCACTCTCCCGAAAGCTGCTGCAACGCTGTTGCCCAGTCTTCCACATGATAGGTGCGGGCAATCTTTCCGTCTTGCAGCTCATGGATATCAATAGCGAGAATGTCGAAGCTCCGGCCTTCGCCATCCACACCAAATAAAGGCGCGACAGGGGTTCCGGTTGCGCGGCTCCGCACGGTGATGACGTTGCCATCTTGGTGCATCGCCTGCACAGCCCACTCAAGATCTGGCATCAGTTGGGCGAAGCCACCCATCTGACCGAGAAACGCTTCGCGGTTCTTATTCTCGCCTGAGTAGTTCCCAATGCTTTCCCAGCTTTCATGCGTAGCATCCTGAAACGCCGCCGCAAGCTCAGCAGATCCCGGATCACTCAGAAGGTCATAGAAAACAGCGACCTTCTCTTTGTTATCCGCCACAACGGCTGTGGCGGTCATCAGAAGGGCTGCTGCGGTCGTCGTCAGTCGGTTTGCAATGGTCATTGTCATCTCCTGGTCTGTTCGTCTTGGCTCACCTGAGACTGCGACTACCGCAGTGTCCCGAACCACGAGGAGAGTGTATTTCGTCGATTATTGTTCGAATATATCTTGATTCCGTAATTGATAAATCCGAAAATCGGAACAATGATTGAATACCTCAGGCATATGGCTGTCTTCGCTCTTGTGGTCGATGAAGGGTCGTTTCGTGCCGCAGCACGGGCGTTAAATGTTGCCCCGTCGCGCGTGTCGGAGACTGTCTCGGATCTTGAGGCATATCTCGGCCGCACGCTGCTCAACCGATCAACCCGAAAGACTGCACTGACCAATGAAGGCCGCATCTTCTATAACCGTGTGGTTGAAATGGTCCGAAGCGCAGAGGCTGGCCTGAATGACCTCAACGCCCTCACGATCGAACCTGTGGGCACACTTAAGGTCTCCATGCCAGCTTTCATGTCGTCTTCTGGCTTGGCCCGTACAATTGGAGAGTTCGCGGGCGCACACCCACTTGTTTCGCTCTCAGTCGACTTTTCGGACCGACCAGTGGGGCTGATTGAGGCTGGGTACGACGTGAACATCCGTGTCGGCTGGCTAGATGACAGTGCGATGATGTCCCGTAAGCTTGGCGAAGAAGACCGAATGCTTGTGGCAGGGTCAGATTATGCGGCTTCTCGAACGAAGCCGACACACCCCAAAGACCTCGAGGGCTGGGACTGGATTGGATACGATCAACGCCAGGATACAATCGCGTTTGAACGAAATGGGAAGACAGAAAATGTCGCGGGTAGATCGCATCTTCGGGTCGATAGTGTCGATGCGCTCTATACGTTCACCGCGCAAAACCTGGGCGCGACGGTAATGCCAAACCATCTCGCCCAACGCGGAATAAATGAAGGTGTCCTACAACGACTCCTACCGGATTGGCAGCTCAGGCCTTTGGGCTTCTACGCGGTTTGGCCGGATAAATCCCGACGCGAGAGCCTCGCGCTTTTGTTCGTTCGCTTTCTTGCTGATAACTATGATCGAGCTTGTTCTTAATTATCCTGAATGGCTTGCTTCAACTGACCGCGGACACTAATGTTTTAACAGCACGATTGGTTTCGTCCGGCGTCTTCCCCATTCAAAGATGTACAAGCCAACGGGAACATTACCCGTCAACCGAAGTTCGTTAATCGAGCGGCGAAGCAGCTTAATGGGCCCCTGTACCGGGTACTGTGTCTAGCATGAACGGTAGCGACCCGGCGAAGCCCAATAAACCCGACGACGTAGCACGAACAGCAATGACCAGACGCCCCCACCCAAGACGTATTCCCATGTCACAATAGTCTTGACGCAGGTATCGTCCGCGACATTGCCGACGCTCTGGAACTAGAAGCGGGCACACTGCTTTCCTGCACGACGCCAGTGAGATCATAAAAGGACTGCATTGCGGCTAGCAATTTGTCGACTTTTTATTGTGCTAACTCGATTTTTTTGCGCCTCTGCAAAATCCAGTCCGTGATCCTGCTGATGACTGTGGCCGTCTGCGGGGGGTGCTAAGTGCCTTGCTGTTGGCCTTGCGGGTTTGACTGCTGGTTCTGAGTTCACTTATGACGAATTGTGCCCGGCGGGCGCCTTATTCAAGACAAAGTCAGTGTCTAGTTCGGCTGAGACGCTGCGGGCGGCCCATCGCCTGAAAAGCTGTCGCAGAAAACCAAACTGCATGCGTATTTTTGTCAAACTGCGGCACGTAGACATCGTGATTAGGAGCTATTGCATCGCGCGCTCAAGTACATGATCGGGATGCACCGCGCAGGACAGTGAACCACAGCTGATCAAAGAAAACATCGCTTCTCGTTAGTGAAGCAACGAAACGGAGTATAACATGGCATACACGAAACAAAGAGTTCACCGAGGACTTTGAAGCAGCTCAACAGGCCGGTCTCGCTTACCACGGCATGTCTAAGGTCGTGAAATCAATTCCTGCAGAGGAAGCGTGGGACCTTTATCAAAATACCCGTCGCGCACCCTTGCAGATGCAGATCTTTGGGCGGCATATCTTTGACCAGAATGAACAGGTCATTAAATTCGCGAAATCCGCCCCATCCGGCGATAGTAAACAAATGCCAAGCTTTATGGTCGGCATTACACAAACCGAACTGGACAATTTCGGCAAGACCAACGCCAATGAAACCGGTTCAGCTCTGCTGACTCGTCGCGACTCATGGAACTTGACAATCAATGATGTATGGGTCTGCGGCGGCGCGCATGCTGTGCAGGAGTTTCATCCGGCGTCGCCGATCAATGCGCGCAATATCTTTAGTCAACAACACATTTTGACCATTACTGGGCGGGACTGGTGGGACTGGCATTGGCTGGGTACATTCCGGTTTCAGGCAACAAGGATCTCGGCACGATCTATCGCCCCAGCATCACCAAAAAGGTCGAGGATCTGAATCTGGTGGACTATCAGGTGACCATCGCCAGTTTGAAGACCGTATCGGATGCGCAAAGCTTTCTGGCGAGTAAGGGCTTCAATATCAGCTAGCAGCTAGACCGTCCAAACCACATCGGCTCTCGATGAATTCCGCCTCGCTTCCATGTCCGGTGCAAACCTGTCTCCATCATCGCTTGAAGCTCGTCGTTCTGCGATACATACCCGGTCTTCAATACAAGTAGGCTAAAGGTTTGATAGCGCGCAGTCTCTGGACTGCATTTGCTGGCCGAAAACGAACAGCAAGTTGAAGGCACTATTTGTAGATCTTGCTGATCTTATAGCTTTCGTGGAAGATTTTCAAACTATTCGAACTGTCTCGGCTCGGCATCAGCGGAAACGCTATCCGAGCCAAGACATCCACAGAGCGCTGGCCATCGCAATTGGGCTTGCTAAGGACATCGCCCTCGGTGAAGTTGCGGCTTACCAGACATCGCCAACGAGATAATCCGTAACCTGTAGGAACAGCTCATGGTTTTGCATCGGCGTGCTCGCTGGTACGAAGAACGCTTGATGAAAGTTGCAGAGAAGACGCGCGTGTTTGTCTTCATCGCAGGATAACGGGTGTAGCGCCTTTGCCGTCGGTTGAACACAGTGCACCGCTTGTCACTATCAAAAGCTCCTGACGCGGAGCTCCCGCAAATATAGAGCGATTTGCGACCCTCGGTCATCCTATCAATAGGTTGTGACAGCGCTGCCAAACTTGCTCAGGAGGTTCGATAGCATCACGAAATCCCGCGATGATGAGCTATGAGACTGTCTTCATGGCGCCTTTCATCTCTGCAGGCGGTTCTTTGGCACCCGTCATGAACGCCACCGCATCGGACATCGTGTAGTCCATCGGATCAATGACGCAGAGCCTGCGCCCCAAACGGTGGACATGGATGCGGTCAGCAACTTCAAAGACATGGGGCATGTTGTGGCTGATCAGGATGATGGGGATACCGCGCGAGCGCACATCAAGGATCAGTTCCAGCACCTTGCGGGATTCTTTGACGCCCAGGGCTGCGGTGGGTTCGTCCAAGATGATCACCTTTGAACCGAAGGCGGCGGCGCGCGCGACAGCGACGCCTTGCCGCTGCCCACCCGACAAAGTCTCAACAGGTTGGTTGATGTCCTGGATCGTCATCAATCCTAGCTCATTAAGTTTTTCACGGGCAAAGGCCTGCATCGCGGACTTGTCCAACTGTTTGAGGAGCGTTCCGCGCCATCCCGGTTTACGCAATTCGCGGCCCATGAACATGTTGTCGGCAATCGACAGGGCCGGGCTGACCGCAAGGGTCTGATAGACCGTCTCAATCCCCGCATGTCGTGCATCGTTGGGCGAGGCGAAACGCACCTCTCGTTGTTCCAGTTCGACCTCACCGCTATCGGGCACAACCGCTCCGGACAGCGCCTTGATCAATGTGGACTTGCCGGCACCGTTATCGCCGATTACGGCCAGGATTTCGCCCGGATAGAGATCGAAATCGCAGTTATCTAAGGCAACGACTTTGCCGTAGCGCTTGGTCAGATTGCGGCCTTTGAGAATGGGTTCCATTACGCAGCCACCTTTCTAATCCATTGGTCGATGCCGACGGCAAGGATGATCAGCGTGCCGATCAGCATGAAGGTCCATTGCGGGTTCACACCCGCCATTCCGAGGCCCAGCATGAACACACCGACGATCAGCGCGCCGAAAAACGCGCCCCATATCGAGCCGCGCCCGCCGAAGAGCGAGATGCCCCCGATGACCACCGCGGTGATGGATTCGATGTTCCCCTCAAGGCCCGTGGATGCGCTCGGCGATACGGAGGCAAAGCGTCCGATCAGAGACCAGCCTGCAATGGCCGAAATCATCCCGGCGAGCATGTAGACCGACATCAATGTGCGCTTGACGTTCACCCCAGCAAGCTCTGCCGCCTCGGGGTCGTCGCCCACTGCATATACATGGCGACCCCAGGCGGTTGAGCGGAGCATGTAAGCCAAAAGGAATGTCAGGCCGATCAGAACCAGAACGCCATAGGTGATCTTTGTCTGCCAGATCAGGTCGAGCCAGAACTGGTCGGTGTCGTTGGGGCGGATACGCTCATACGTGATGCCGCGCAGCTTTTCGATCCAGATGACAAGTTGTTCGTTTGGCTTGAGGCCCAGCCATTGCAGCATCGGCGCCTCTTCACGGATCGTGCGTGCGCGGATCGTTTCGTTGCGCGAATAGATGTAATTTGCGGCAAGCACGATCTGCCAGACGCCCAGCGTTGCGATAAAGGGCGGGATCTTGATGCGGGTGACGAGCCAGCCTGACAGGGCGCCGATCCCTGCGCCCGCTGCAAGGCCGCAAGCTACGGCCACAGCCGGCGGCAACCCGTAGGCGAAGGTGAACTTGCCCATGATGACCGAACAAAAGACCGCAATCGCACCAACAGACAGATCAATCCCCGCTGTCAGGATGACCAGTGTCTGCGCGAGTGCGAGAATGCCAACCACCTGTATCTGCTGGAAAACCAGCGTCATCTGCGGCAGGAAACGTGGCCCCAGCCAACCGGTGAAAATCAGGATCGCACAGACGAGGACAATCAGCGGGACAAGCGAGGGCGTCTTGTGCAGCGCGCTTTGAAACCGCATCAGCGGGGATTTGTGGCTGACCTCGAAAGCGGCCACCGTTTGCGACGCGCCTTCCAGACCGGCTTCGTAGTTGTCGGACTTGTCCGCCATGGCGACCTCCCCCAATGAGTGTTGCCTGTTGCGTTTGCAAAAGGGCGGGCCGTAGCCCGCCCCTCAATTTCCAGCTTGTGCTGTAATGTGCGTCGCGATCAACCCCAGCAGAGGTCGGTGCCTTCCTCGACCGAGATGCTGTCGACCCCATCAACCGCGCTGCCGGTCACCAGTGCAACACCTGTGTCAAAGAAGTCTTTGCCCGGCGTATTTTCAGGCAATGTACCATCGGCGGCATATTGGGCGATGGCTTCGATGCCTAGTGATGCCATCAAAAGCGGGTATTGCTGCGATGTTGCACCGATCACGCCATCGGCCACATCGGCGACCCCGGGGCAACCACCATCAACCGAGACGATCAGCACATCATCCTGCCGCCCCACCGCGACAAGCGCCTCATATGCGCCAGCCGCCGCCGGTTCGTTGATCGTGTAAACAACGTTGATATCAGGATCGGCGGCAAGGCAGGTTTCCATTGCGGTGCGGCCGCCCTCTTCGTTGCCTGCAGTGACCTCATTGCAGATGATCCGTTCGTCGGTCTCGTCGCCCCACATGTTCGGATCAACTACATCGATGCCGAAACCGGTCAAAAAGCCCTGATCGCGCAGCACGCCAACGGTGGGCTGGCTGATCGCAAGGTCGAGCATCGCGATCTTGGCGTCTGCAGCCGCATCGCCCAGCGCACCCGCAGCCCATTGCCCGATCAGTTCACCGGCAAGGAAGTTGTCGGTAGCAAATGTCGCGTCTGCGGCATCAATGGGGTTGAGTGGTGTATCGAGGGCGATGACCAAAAGGCCAGCCGCACGCGCCTCTTCAACCGGATCAACAATCGCAGCCGTATCCGACGCGGTGATCAGGATCCCAGATGCCCCGTTGGCGATGCAGGTCTCAATGGCCGCAACCTGTGCCTCATGGTCACCATCAACCTGACCGGCATAGGAATTGAGAGTGATGCCAAGCTCGGCGGCTTTCGCTTCGGCGCCCTCACGCATCTTCACAAAGAACGGGTTGGTGTCGGTCTTGGTAATCAGGCAGGCGGATGTGCCGTGGTCATCGGCCATGGCAGCACCGGCAGACGTGATTGCGGCAACGGCGGTGCCGATCAATAGCTTTTTCATTTTATCCTCCCAGACATTTGTCAGCGGGGCCTCCACCCCGCCTATTCAACGCCAGGTTTCCCCAACGTACAGCGCCTAGAAGGACAGATTCCAAATCCGCTGTCAATTAATTAGTTAACTTTCTTTATTAAAAGACTACCGCTATACTAATGCCTGAAGGAGTGCTGCAGAACGCTCGCATGGATGACGGTTTGATCAGATCAATTAGCCTTGGGCTAAGCCAGCGTGGTGTTCGCGATCATAACGAACGCCTGCTACTATCGCTGATCCAGCGCCATGGCGCGATGCCTGCAAGCGATCTTGCGCGCTATGCGGGTCTATCACCGCCAACGGTATCCACAATCCTCAAGCGGCTTGAGTCTGAAGGGCTGGTTGCACGGGGCGATCCGGTGCGCGGCAAGGTCGGCAAACCCTCGGTCCCGATGGGGTTGTCGCCGGATGGTGCGTTTTCGTTCGGGCTGAAGATCGGGCGACGGTCAGCGGAACTCGCGCTGATCGATCTCTGTGGAGTCATGCGCCATGAACGGCATCTAACCTATCGCGAACCTGTCGCGGCAGAGGTTTTCGACTTTGTCGAGAGGGGGATTTTCGAGATCTCGGAAGGGCTGCCAGAGGCGCAGAGACAAAGGATTTGCGGCCTTGGCGTCGCTGCGGCCTTTGAGATCTGGAACTGGCCTGAACAGGGATCGATTGCGCGGACGGAGTTTCTGAACTGGCGGTCTGTTGATCTGCGCCAAGACCTGCAATCGCTGACGGGACTGCCGGTATCGCTGATCAACGATGCCACGGCGGCCTGTCAGGCGGAACACACCTATGGGCGTGGGAAAGAGTTTCGGGACTACGCCTATTTCTTCATAGGCGCCTATATCGGCGGCGGTGTTGTATTGGATCATGCCGTTTATGAAGGACGTCAAGGCAATGCCGGTGCGCTTGGCTCATTGCGGACGATTGGGCCAAATGGCGAAAGCATGCAATTGGTCGAGATGGCGTCGATCCGCCAGTTGGAGAAGCGCCTGCGTGAGGTCGATTTTGATCCAAGGGTACTTTGGACTGACCCCGACAGTTGGTCCGCCCTGTCGCGCTATGTCGATCCCTGGCTGGGCCAGACCGCGCAGGAGCTTGCAAAAGCCGCGCTCTCAACCTGTTCGGTCATCGACTTTGAGGCAATCCTGATTGATGGCGCGTTCCCAGGCGACATCCGCGAAGATCTGGTGGCTCGCGTGCGCCGCTATGTGACGACACAGGATATGCGCGGCCTGATTCCTCCGCGCATCGAGGCTGGCTGCATTGGCCGTAAAGCGCGCGCGATCGGCGCGGCCACGCGGCCAATCAACACGCAATTCTTTTTGTAAGCGATATGGCCGGGTTCTTTGAGCCTTAGCCGTTGATCGTCAATAATCATCGCCCGCATATCGATTGGGCTGACCCTTCGCAGCAGGGTCACCGATAAAATCCGCCCAGTCGTCGCCCGGCCGCCAGATGCTCTCCATCATGGCAAAAGCCTCTTCCTCAGGCAGATCGTCATGGGTTTTCGCGTAGCGATAGAAGAACGCGCTGACCCTCGCATTATAGATGCAATGCACGTGAATTTGTGACCCAACATCATTGTCGAGCGCCGCCTTGAAGTTTGCGAAATCCTGATCTGTCGGGCCTTCGAAATCCACCGGAATATGGGTGTAGCGCATACCAAGTGCTGCGACTTTATCGGCCTCATCTGGCAGCGCGTCCTTCCCGTGGCCCAAACCCAGATTGACAATATGGGTCACGCCCAGATCGCGGATCTCGGCCAGTTGAGCGGCATCAGGCTGCCCGGACGTAGTAAGGTGCGCATTCACGCGGCGCCAGTTCAGGATGTGCTCTGGATCTTTTGTCATCTGGTCAATCCTTCAGGCATGAAGATGCGCGCAAACCGCATGCGCCTTGGTGAACCGCTTGTCAGAGGCCGGGAATTTGACCAGCTTTCCAGCAGGCCGCACCGGGCGCTGCACGAAATTCCCGCCGCAATTGGGACAGGTATTGTCAAATCTCTGCTCTACACACTCGGCGCAAAATGTGCATTCGAACGAACAGACACGCGCATCCGTTGCCTCCGGTGGCAGGTCCTTGTCGCAGCATTCGCAATTGGGCTTCAAAATCAGCATCACGTCATCTCCCTCTCCGGTGACGCTAGACTACGGGTTTTCGATTTGGCAGAAATGCCATTATGACTGTAAAAGCTGCCAAATCCCATCCATCACGAAAACGGCTGGTCGTCTTTGTCGTCTACCCCGATATCGTGCTTCTTGACCTTGTTGGCCCGCTGCAGGTCTTTTCACACGCGCCTGATCCGGTGATGCAGGGCAACGGTTATGAATGCGTTGTTGTGTCAGTGAGTGGCGGCCTCATCAAGACCAACACTGTGGTGTCCATCCCAAGCAAACCCATCGACAGCGTTCTTGACCGCGAGATTCACACACTGATTGTCGTCGGCGGTGACGGCGCGATCCCAGGCAGGCGTGATGCCGCCCTGATCAGCGCGATCAACCGGCTCGCCGAACAGGCTTATCGCGTCTGCTCCGTCTGTTCGGGTGCCTTGGTGCTGGCTGCCGCAGGATGGCTCGACGGGCGGCGCGCCGTGACCCATTGGGATGATTTTCAGATGCTGACGGAGGAATTTCCTCATGTGAAGACAGAACTGGACCCGATTTTTATCAAGGACGGCAATGTCTGGACATCCGCTGGGATCACCGCGGGCATCGACATGGCACTGGCGATTGTGTCGGAGGATCTGGGTCGATCATCGGCGATGGTGGTGGCCCGGTCGATGGTTGCGCAAATGGTCCGCTCTGGCGGGCAATCGCAATTCAGCCCCGCATTGGTACGTCAGGCCAGTGACGGCGCGGGTCGCTTTGAGGCGCTGCATCTTTGGATGGCGGATCATCTGGCGGCGCCGCTACCCGTTGAAACCCTCGCCGCTCAGGCGGGGATGAGCGCGCGTAACTTCGCGCGGGCCTATGCGAATGCCACCGGAACGACCCCGGCAAAGGCGGTTGAGGCAATGCGGATCGAGCGGGCGCAAGACTTGCTTGAGACGACAACCAAAAGCCTCAAACAGATCTCCACACTCTGCGGGTTTGGCGATGAAGATCGCATGCGCCGCGCGTTTCTGAGAACCCTGCATGTGTCACCTGCAGAGTATCGCAGCAACTTTCAGGTCTAAGAACCTCGCAGGTCCTCAGTTGCCCGGATTCTGCGCCACCGCGTCAGACAGGTCAGCAATCGCGGCGTCAAAGGCGGCGATGTAGCCGTCGTCCGCTGCGCCACGGGCCAGCGTATTGAAGACCACGTTGTCCAATCCAAGCGCGGCGGTCGCCTCAAAGGCCGCTGGTGGCGGTGCCGCCTCCCAGATCAGAACACGTGAACCCGTCTCGGCGACGAGCGCTTCCAATTCTGCCAGTTCCGCATCCGTTGGCATCACGCCGGGCTCCCATTCCAGCGAAGTGATCGATAGGTCGTAGCGTCTGGCAAGATACTGATAACGCGGATGAGTTGCGATCATCGGTACATCCTGCGCGCCAGCAAGGGCTGCCTGTGCGTCGGCATCGAGCTGCTCCAAATCACTGCGTAACTCAGCGAAATTGGCGTAGACCGCGTCGGCTTGGGCAAGCTCACGCCCGGCAATGGCACCCGCAATTGCCTCGGCCTGCGCGATTGCCAGCATCGGGTCGAGCCAGGTGTAAGAGGCCAGTCCTTCATGCGAATGCTCACCACCGTCACCATGGCTGTGGGTGATGCTTTCGGTCACGATGAACTGGTCGCGGATCGCTGCGGAGGTGTTGACCAGCCGCGACCGTGGCAGCGACACGCGGTCGACCCAAGTGGCAAATCCGGCCCCGTTCAACAGGATCAGATCGGCGGATTGGATCATGCTGATATCAGAAATCGCGGGCCGCCAGAAAGAGGGGTCAACATCCGCCGGTACGGGGAAAACAACCTCTGCCTCATCGCCCAACAGGCGCTCAGCAAAGTATTGCAGCGGATAGTTCACGGCGACAATACGCGCCCGATCCTGCGCAGCGGCAGCGTTTGCAGCCAGAAGCGTCAGAAGAGCGGCCAGCCAATGAGAGATACGGACGCGCCTCACGTCTGGCAATTCCGCGCAATGTCTTCGGGTGTCAGCAGCCAGTAATTGTCATGGCTGCCCGTATCCACCTCAATCACCAGCCCGCCCGTATGGTCAACGCTTTCAAGCGGGATGTTGGCCGTGCCATCGCTTTCCAATGCCAACGTCTGTAGCAGGACATTCTTGCCGTCGAGCACCCGAACCTCGCCCTGCTGTGCGGCATTGCCGTTGGAGAACTTCGCCTCCACCGTCACCGTCTCACAATCGACCGAGGCGAAGACAATGAGCTGATGTGCCGCCACACCGATGGGTGCCGCGATCAAAGCACAGCCCAGCAGAAGATGCCGGATCACTGCCCGGTCCATTCTTCGAAATGCACCCAGATCACGGCACCAAGCTCCACCGCCTTGTCCTGACCCTCCTGCGGCAGGGTGTAGTCGGCGGTGTTCAGCGCGGCAAAGCCCCACCAGCCGTCAGATGGTGGTGCGTAGGTGAAAACGCCATCGGCATCCGCCTTGACCGTCTGGGTGATCATCAATTCATCGGGCGCTGTCGCTCCGGCCCCATCATTGAAGAACTCAACCTCAACTTCCGCATAAGGCACAGGCGCGCCGTCCATCTTCACGATACCCTGAAAGACGTTGTGCTCCCACAAACCAAACGGCTTTGACAGCGGCACAATCTCGGTCTTCAGACCCAACTCCGTATCCCAGCCCTCGTCATCGCCGTACGCGGTCACGTATGTCTTTGTGTAGTGGATGATGAAGGCATCCTCAGCCGGTTCCCAATAGGGTTTGGGCTCCATCGCGAAGACATAAGTGCCCGGACGCTCCAGCGGATAGTCAAGCGTATAGCCCTCTTCATCCATCACCGTCGCCGATTGCAGATCGCCCAACAGGTCGGTGGTCTCGCCGTCATGGGTGACCGAAAACGCGGCAGGCATCTCAAGGATCATGCCGTCCATCTCGAACGGGTGCGAAAACGACATGGTCAACGCCACGCTACGCCCGTCTTCCTGGCTGATCATTGGATCATCAGGAATGATCATCCCGTAATGCGCCAGGGCCGGTGACACGGCGATCAGGCTCGCCAATGATGCGGTGACAAGATGACGTTTCATGAGTTCTCCTGTTGGTTATGCGCCAAGGGCGAGCAGCCAACCCACCCAGGCTTCGGCATTGCGCGACACGATAATGCCGCCAAGTGTGGCGATACCGCCTGCGATTAACAATAACGTAACTGTTTCCGCCGCCAAGAGCCGCAGCACCATGTCGCGCCGCGCGCCCAGTTTGACCGCTGTGGCGATTTCGCGCGCGCGCAGGCGGTAGCTGAGGAACACAGCCAGACCGATGGCAGCAAAGGCCGCTAAGGCGATGATGGCAGTCACCACGTCCAAGAGTGATTTGATGCGAAAGATGCGGTCAACCAGCCCCTGAACCACCTCGGCAGGCGCAATCAGTTGGGTGGGGCTTTCGCTGTCCAGATACCGGCCTTTCAGGATCGTGCCGGACCGTGTGTCATTGGGGACGACAATCACCGCCGAGGTCGGAAAATCATTCTGATCGCCATGGAAATGGAAGCTTTCGATATTGTCGGGCGTGATCCTCTGGTATTGCACGACAGCGGCATTCGCGAGCGCGGCTGTCCCATCGGCGATATCGGCGGCGGTCACCACATCCTCATGCCCATGCCCGATGCCCTGGATCACCCAGGCCGTCTTGATGTCCACAAAGATCGCCTGATCGTCCGGTGAATTGGTCGGGGCCAGAACGCCGACAATGGGCATCTCAAGCGGATAGACGCCATCAAGATCAAACAGGTTCTCAGGCGCCGAAACCAGCGTGTCGCCCACCGTCTTGCCCAAAGCCGCGGCCACATCTGCGCCTATGACCGCATCGCCGAGAAACGACAGGCCGCGCCCCTCTGCCGGAGTCAGATCACGGAAGTCAAAATAGTCGAGTGTGGTGCCAACGATCCGAAACCCGCTTGACGAAAACGCCGTATGCACCGGGATCGGGATGCCAAGCCCGCTATCCCAGACCGTTTCCACCTCTTGCATCTGCACGGGATCAGGCCTCTCGTCCGAGAAATAGAGGGCCGCCATCACCAGATCGAGTTGCGAGCCGCGGCTGCCCAGCAAAAGCGGCGTGGCCTCGCCTCGCGCCACCAGCGCGCGTTCGCTGGTCGACAACAAGGTCTGAGTGGCCATGGGTACAAACAGGATCAAGGCGGCGACCAGCACCAGCACAAGGCTGCGCGCCCAGTGGTAGCGCAGATAGGCGAAGGCAAGATAGAGTGCATTCATGCCGATGCCCCCGTACGGAACTCCGCAAAATCCAGCACACGCTCAAACCGCGGCAAAAGCTCATGATCATGGGTCACGGCGAGCACGGCAGCACCGGCTTCCGCTGCCTGCTCAAACAACAGATCAAGAATTCGCGCCTTGCTGTCGGGGTCCAGATTGCCCGTCGCCTCATCCGACAGGATTAGTTTTGGCTGGGTCACAAGGGCACGGCATATCGCAACCCGCTGCTGTTCCCCTTGGCTCAGCGCATTTGGATGCCGGTCGAGCTTGTCGCCTATCCCGCATGCCGCCGCCAGCCGCTCTGCCCGGTCACGCACCGCGCTGTCGAGGGTCAATGCCGGCGTGATGCGATAGGGATAAAGGATGTTCTGCCGTGCGGGCAGGTAGTCAAGTAAGGCGAAGTCCTGAAACACAAAACCGATCTGGCTGGCGCGAAACCGCCGACGTGCCGCATCGGAGAGGATCGCAACATCGGTTCCCGCCACATCGATCTGCCCGGCATCAGGCGTCAGAATGCCCGCGATCAGGTTCAAAAGCGTGGTCTTGCCACTGCCGCTTGGCCCGACCACCGCCACGCGTTCACCGTCCTCCAGCGAAAATGCCGGAATGTGCAGCTGAAAGCCGCTATTACAATAGGCAAATGAGAGGTTTTCGATCCGCACCATCAGTTGGTTTGCGGTGCCAAAAAGGTTTCGCCAGCCGCATCGCGGTTGACCTCGCGCAACGAAAAATCGGTGATCCGCCATGCACCCTCAACCGGTGCGACGGTCAGGTCCGCGCTGTAGGTATTGCCTCGAACATGCAGGTGTTCAGCATGACCTACGGTGCCAATCACTTGCCATGAGGCGTCGATGGCCAGCACCGCCCCTTCTTGCGCGACATTTGTGGTCAAGAGCTTGATTTCATGGATCGTCTGATCCGCCTCATCCAGACCACCGCCCGCCATGGCCCCCACGCGTTCGAGGTAGAGATACTCCAAAGCACCGCCATGGGTAACGCTGGCCAAGGTGTCGTAGATGGCGTCTTCGCCGGTCTCGGTAAAAGCCTCGTAGACCACAAGCAACAGCGCGGGCGTCAGCCGCCAGAAATCTGCCCGCGCCTCTGTCACTGTCATCGGTTCCAGCCCCGGAGCCGCGAATGTGTCTGTTTCCGATATCTGATCACCCGCCGGCAAAAGTAGGAAAACGGCTAATCCGATCAGTCCAGCGGCAGATATGGCGGCAACTTTGATTATGCGCGTCATGGCGGCCTGCTCAGTTCAAAAGGGGCGATTTTCGTGCAATGTGCGCGACTTCGAAGACAAGCGCAAGCGCACGGCCTGGGTCGGTTTTACGCAACCCCGATATCGGCCCAGATTGGCAAATGATCCGAAGCATGGCGCGCCGGTCCTTCGTTGACCACACCCGCTGCCCGCACCGCCAGGCCGCGAGAGACGGCAATCCGATCAAGCGCTGCAATGGGCCGCGCGGCATGGAAGCTGTGGCCGGGGGCGTGCACGTCGAAGTCATGCAGGACCTCCAAACCTTTGTGGGGTGACCATTCGTTGAAATCTCCGGCCACCACGACGCGCTCGGCCTCATCAACGGCACGCGCAATCGCACGCAATTGTTGGGTGCGATAGCGCCGCATGAGGCCCAGATGGGTTGCGACAAGACTAAAATGATCAAGATCGACACGCACCGCGCCGCGCGGCTCCAGCCCCGGCAGATCAATATGCGTAATGCGCCCATGCCCCAGCCCCTTGCGCAACAGCACCGCATTGCCATGCCAGCCAAGGCTCACATCGTTTCGCGCAATCGGCACGACCTCAAAATCCGTCTCTGCAGCGATCATGGCGCGGCACAAAGCCGTGGGCCGGGGGGCCAGCCGCCGGTCCGCCTCTTGCAAGGCGACCACATCCGCATCAAGCCCGTTGAGCACCTGCAAAATCCGTCCCGGATCACGGCGCTGATCAAGGCCTTTTGCCTTGCGGATATTGTAACTGGCGACGCGCAGCCCTTTATCAGACATACTCATGCCCTCAACATGGGGGCATTGGGGCTGATGCGCAAAGGGGAAGGGACATGGTCAAAGCGCTCTTTTTCGGGCAAAGCCCGATCGTCGCGATTTTGTGGGGGCTTTTGCTGCTGACCTCGCTGACTGCCCTCTTTTTGGGCTTCTGGGAACTCAGCTTCGTGGCATTTTCAACCTTTGCGCTGGCGGTGACCCCGGTCTTTCTGGCCTCGCGGCTGCAGATTTCATTGCCTGTGCCGTTTCTGGTCGCGACGACGGTCTTCATCTTTGCCAGCGTGTTCATGGGCGAGGCTTTTGACTTTTACGAACGTGTCTGGTGGTGGGATGTGGCCTTGCATGCGGCCTCGTCCGTTGGCTTCGGTCTGATCGGTTTTCTCTTCGTCTTCATGCTGTTTGAAGGTGACCGCTACGCCGCCCCACCCTTTGCGATGGCATTTATCGCCTTTTGCGTCGGGATGACGGTGGGGGCTTTGTGGGAAGTGTTCGAATACCTGATGGACACCTGGTTTGGCCTGAACATGCAGAAATCCGGGCTGGATGACACGATGCAGGACATCATGATCAACGGTGCGGGCGCCGCTTTGGGATCGCTTGCAGGATACCTCTATCTGCGTGGGCGTGGCGATGGTGTGTTCAGCCGCCTGATTGATCAATTCATTGATCGCAATAAGCAGCTTTATCGCAAATCGAAGGCGCGCCTGCGCAAAGACACGCGCTAAGAAGCGTTCAAACCGGCTTGAAGTCCTGCGGAACCGTATCGCGCCTTTCGAGAAGCAGATCCGCCATGACCTCACCCACCTTCGGCGCCATCCCGAAACCGATCTTGAAACCACCATTGGCGATGAACTGCCCCGGACGGGTCGGATGCTGACCCAAAACCGGGGCACGGGATTTCGCCCGCGGGCGCACGCCCGCCCAGCGCGCAATGACGGGGGCGCCCTCCAGAACGGGGAAGACCGCCGCCGCACGCGCGATGATGTCGTCAAGCGCGGCATCGGTATTGCTGGGATCGTCAAACTCCCGCTCTGACGTCGATCCCACGGCCACCGTGCCATCCCCATGCGGAATGATATGCAGCGCGTCGGCGAAAAGCTGTGGCTGACCGACGGCATCATAACGCAACAGCGCCGCCTGCCCTTTCACCCCATTCCCGCCGATCTCCTGCACGCCAGGCCAGCCCGTCGCCCAGACAACAGCTCCCTCTTCCAGTCCTTGCGTCACAACCTCTCCGCCCAAGGGCAGCACTGCGTCGGCGAGTGCCATAGTCGCACGACGCGGGTGGATCAGCGCCGACAGAGTGTCGTGCACCACAAGGCCCGTAGGCGACGGCGGCATCCAGGTCGCATCACCGGCAGGCACCACGTCCCATGCCGCTTTGCCTTCCCACAGCGTCGCCGCGTTTTTCGCCCGCGCGCGGGCCAGTGCGACTGCCCGGTCATCGGCTAACGGCTGTAGCCGCCCTGATCTGGCATAGCCCACATCGGCCCCGGTCAATTCTTCCACCCCGGCCCAGAAATCGGCTGCCATAATCAGGCTTTCGAACTGAAACGCTTTCTTTTCATTCCAGTTTTCGGGCACATGCGGCGCCAGCGCGCCGACCAGTCCGCCGCTCGCCCCGACAGCGACGCCGAACGGGTCGATCACGCGCACGAACGCCCCGCGACGCGCGCAAGCATAGGCGACCGACAGACCAAAGACCCCTGCCCCCATCACTGTGACATCCGCCGTTGCCATTCCGCATCCTTCCGCCCAAAGATGGCGCTGTTCTAAGGCGGGTGGGCATGACAGACCAGAGCGCAAAACTCGACTGGAAAGGCGGCGTACCCATCGCGCGGGCCTTTGATGACCCCTATTACTCGCTTGAGAATGGGCTGGCAGAGACCGAGCATGTGTTTCTCGCCGGCAATAACCTGCCCGCGCGGTTTGGAGGTGATTTTCATATTGCAGAGCTGGGGTTTGGAACCGGCCTCAATCTGCTGGTCACCTGGGCTGCGTGGGACAAGGCAGGCCGACCGGGAGAGTTGCATTTCACCTCCTTCGAAGCCTTTCCGATGGAAATCCGCGACATGCGCGCAGCACTCGATAATTTTCCAACGCTCGCACCACTTACCGAGACACTGTTGGCCGAATGGACGCCAGCTAACGGACCGGTAGCATTGACGGACGGCCCCACGCTCCACGTTATCACCGGCGATGCGCGGCTAACACTGCCGATCTGGCAAGGCAAGGCCGATGCCTGGTTTCTCGACGGGTTCTCCCCCGCCAAAAACCCCGAATTGTGGGAGCCTGCCTTGCTTCAGGCAGTCGCCGACCACACCAAACCCGGCGGGACGGCGGCGACCTATAGCGCCGCGGGCCGCATCCGGCGCAGCCTGACAGAGGCCGGTTTCACCGTCACCCGCATCGCAGGCTTTGGTCGCAAGCGGCATATGACGCGAGGAAGGCTCACACGTGCAGAATAACCCGCGCCTCGGCATCCTCCTGATGATCGCGACGACCTTTGTCTTTGCGGTGCAGGACGGGATATCCCGCCATCTGGCCGAGAATTACAACGTCATAATGATTGTAATGATCCGCTACTGGTTCTTTGCGGCTTTCGTGATCACCATCGCCACGCGGCAATCGGGGTCAATCCGGGCCGCCGCGGCCACAAAGCAACCGATCTTGCAGATCACGCGCGGCACGTTGCTGGCGCTTGAAATCTGCGTGATGGTCAGCGCCTTTGTCCTTTTAGGACTGGTCGAAAGCCACGCGATCTTTGCCTGTTATCCCCTGCTGATCGCCGCCCTCTCGGGCCCTGTCCTGGGCGAAAAGGTCGGCTGGCGGCGCTGGGTGGCCATCGGGATCGGTTTTATCGGTGTGCTTGTGATCCTGCAGCCCGGCTACACCGTTTTCGCGCCTGCCGCTGCGGTCCCACTGCTTTCAGCACTTATGTTCGCGCTTTATGGTCTGCTGACCCGTTACGCCGCCCGGCGGGACAGCGCGGCCACGTCTTTTTTCTGGACCGGCACGTCAGGCGCTGTGGTGATGACCGTCGCAGGCGTCTGGTTCTGGGAACCGATGAGCGCAGTTGACTGGCAATGGATGGCCGCCCTTTGCATCACCGGCGCGGGCGGGCACTGGCTCTTAATCAAAACCTACGAAGTGGCCGAGGCCAGCGCCGTGCAACCCTTCGCCTATCTGCAACTGGTTTTTGCCAGCGCCATCGGGCTGTTGCTACTGGACGAAACCTTGCGGCCCAACGTGGCCCTTGGTGCCGCGATTGTCGTTGGCGCGGGGCTATTTACGCTGTGGCGGGAACGTCAGACATAGATGGATGTTCGCCCATCACACTTAGCCCCTCTCCGGTCTCACCACAGGCCTCACACTGGGCACATCCCCAACCACTTGCGGCAGCGGGCGGGCGATGGGGCGGATGAGGGGTTTGCGGCCGATGAGTAATTCGGTGAAGGCAATCGGCCCCACCTCACCGCTCAAGCGCGCGCGGTAGACGGGCAGGCTCTCCGTCACACGCATCACGTAATTTCGGGTCTCTCGAAAGGGGATGTGTTCGATCCAGTCAATCACATCCATTTCACGCAGGCGCGGGTCGCCGCGTTCGTCCATCCAGATATTCGGGCGGCTGGGCCCGGCATTGTAACCAGCCGCGATCAGGACCGGGGTGGGGCCGAACTCAGCCTCCAGAATGTCGAGATATTTGGCACCCAGCGTCGCATTATATTCCCAATCGCTGGTCAGCCGCACGCGGGAATAGGGCAGCCCCAGAAAGCCCGACACCTCCTCTGCCGTGGCAGGCATGACCTGCATCAGGCCAAGGGCGCCAACGGGACTGGCTATACCGATATTGAACTCGCTTTCGCGCCTCGCAATGGCTAGCGCGAGGGCAGGATCAACCGGCAGATCCATCTCAGCCAGATCATGAAGCGGGAAATAGATCGAGGGGACAACAACGCCTTGCGCCGCCGCCGTCTTGCCCAGAAGCAACGTGTAATATTGCTCATCGATTGTGTTGAGATAGGCGCCCAAAGCAGCCAACGCCTCCGGCTCTAACTGGCGCGCAATGTGGGCGAAGAAGGTCACTGCATGCCCGCGTTCGCCCCCTGCCCGCAAGAGAAGTGCGGCGCGGACCAGATCATTGTCGAAAACGGGCGCGTCCTGCCACTGCGCCTCGGCTGCCGCAAAACCCTGATCAAGCGGGCGACCCACCTTTTCGGCGGCGAGCAGGCCGTAAAACCCGGTCTGATACATGGCCGCCGCCGCATAGGCCTCGTTTGCCAGATCAGAGACACCTTTCGCCTCATGGGTGCGACCGATCCAGTATTGCATGCGCCCGATGGAAATGGGTGTGCGCACAACCCGGCGTGCGTTTTCAAAATGCGTCAGCGCCTGGGTCGGATCGCCCAAATAAGTCAGCGCCAGATACCCCGCCAGCCATTCCAGATCGGCATAAGCGGCACCGTCGCGCAGATAATGGCGCGCAGCCAGCAGATAAGCCTGCTCTGCCCGCCCCTCGCGCATCTCGGACCTTGCCAGCACGCGGCGCCAACTGGCCCAGCTTTGCGGCTCTCCCAAAGCCGCGCGCGATGTGGAGCGGTCGATCAGCATCTCAATCGCCTCTTCGCGGTTGCCGCGACCAATCAGCCACGTGTAGCGGGCATGGGCAAAACCCGGATCTTCGCGCAGTTCCTCGGGCACCGCGTTGTAAAGCGGTAGCATGTTGCGCGTGCGCGCCAGATACCCGATCCGCGCGGCAGCGAGGGCCTGCTGGTCATCATCCAGCAAGGGCAGCATCCGCCGCGCCTCGCGCAAACGCGATTGCCAGAGCAGCGCATCCGCGCGGGCCAGATGAAAAGGCTCCAATACATCGCCAAAGGCGGCGATCAGCGCCTTTTCCTCATCAGCACTCAAACGCGGCCCGATCCAGGCCTCGCGCAACATCGCCTTTGCGTCATCAATCCGGCCCGCATTCGTCAGCGCCTCGGCCAGTCGCAGCGCACCGTCGCCGGTTTGTGGTGGGTCTTCGGCGAACCAGGCAATGATCTCATCCGGATCATGCCCTTTTTCGATGACCCGCTCAGCCTCTGCCCGCAGACGCCGCCAATCGGGCCAGTTGGGATGCGATTTGGCAAAGGCCTGATAGGCGGCAAAACTGCCCTGCCCCTCGCGCAGGCGCAGCCATGTCAAAACGTCTTTAGTCAGCGGATCAGGCGCGATCAGATAGGCTCGGTTCCAACCGATTTCGGCCTCTTCAATCGCGGCCATAGCGGCAGGGTCCACATCCTGGGCCAAGAGAGAGGGCGCCGCCAAAAAGCTCGCCACTATCGCGCTGAGAAGTCGCATCGCACCACCCGCCCTGCCTGTTCTTGCCCGATGATAGGTCAGGCCCCTACAATCGCAATGCACAAACTTGGCAATTGGCGGAAAGCGGTCTAGGTTCCGCCAGCTTTTACCGGCGATTCAAGCCATCAACCAGAAGGAAGCGTGCCATGTTCCAGGGATCTCTCCCCGCCCTCGTCACGCCGTTCGCGAACGGCCAGGTCGATGTGGACGCGCTGAAAAAACTGGTGAACTGGCATATCGAACAGGGCAGCCACGGGCTGGTGCCGGTCGGGACAACCGGCGAAAGCCCGACGCTGACCCATGACGAACATGATCTGGTAGTCGAAACCGTGGTGAAAGAGGCTGTTGGTCGGATTCCAGTCATCGCCGGTGCCGGGTCGAACAACACGGCTGAAACCGTGCGGCTGGTAGAAGCGGCGAAAGGCGCTGGTGCCGATGCCGCCCTTGTGGTGACGCCCTACTACAACAAGCCCACGCAGGCCGGGCTGATCGCCCATTTCACCGCTGCCGCTGATTGCGGGCTGCCGATCATCATCTATAACATCCCGCCCCGCTCGGTCATCGACATGACGCCCGACACAATGGCGGAACTGGCGCAGCACGAGATGATCGTCGGCGTGAAGGACGCCACCGCCGACCTTTCCCGCGTGCCTGCCCAGCGGATGCGCTGCGGCCCGGACTTCATCCAATTGTCGGGGGAGGACGCGACGGCCTTGGGCTTTAACGCCCATGGCGGGCAAGGCTGCATCTCGGTCACAGCCAATATTGCGCCCAAGCTCTTGTCCGAGTTTCAGGAAAGCACTCTGGCGGGCGATTATGCCACAGCGCTCACGCAACTCGACCGTCTGATGCCCCTGCACGAGGCGGTCTTCACCGAGCCCGGCCTTTGCGGCGCGAAGTATGGAATGTCGCTGCTGGGGCTTTGCAGCGACGAGGTCCGCTCGCCGCTAACCACGCTGACGGATGGCACAAAGGAAAAGGTGCGGTCAGCGATGGTCCACGCGGGACTGCTCAACTAGCTTGGTGATTTGGCCTATCGCTTATTCTGGTTACAGGTTTTCCTCCAGCAGATCCTCAAAACCATCTAAGAAGATGACACTGGCGGTCACTGCCGCGACGACAACAAGCACCGCACCAGTCGCAACACCGCGATTGATGCGATCCGTGCGCTGTGCCTCCGTTTCATTCGGCGGTACGGCGCAAGCGGGCAGGGTCGCGATTACTGCGATCAAAACAAGTTTTGCAAGAAAGTTCATACTGGGGTCCTTCAGAATAGAAACGAACCGGAAAGCTGCGGACTTCGAAGCAATATGACGAAAGAAAACCTTGAAATAACAATATCGTAGCCACGCAACTCTTGGACCGTACCTTAGGCTAAGACGGGCAAGCCGCGTGCCGCAATCTGTGTTCAAATCTTGCGAGCGCGAAACCGCCCAAACATCACGGAGGTAAGCGGAATTCTTGATTTGCGTTGAGAGGTAAACTCTGCTCCACGAAACGATGCCACTGGAGTGGCAAGGAACCATTGGGTGAGCACAGGCTCGCCGTCGGAGATCAACTTGAGCACTAGGCTACGATCTGAAACATCGAAACGCTACAGTTTGAAACACCCTCAACGGCGGGCGGCACGCGAGAGGTATCAAAACGATCCAAGGCGTGGGACTTGCCGCAACTTGGATCGCTGGATTTCATCATACCGGTGCCCTACAAACCGTGGAAATACAAATATGAGGGGCGAATATGGGTGCTTGGGGTGCCGGGCTCTATCAGTGTGACGAAGCCGCAGATGTGAAGGAAACGTTCGCGGATACAGTGAAACTCCCCGTTGATGTTGACGAACTCGTCGCCCGTGTCACTGGCAAAAGCGGCCTTGGCGCTGATCCCCTTGCCGAGGAAGAAGTCGATGGCTGGCTTGTGATTGCCGATCAACTCCACCTTTTCGGGCTTGATCATAGACCCACGTTTGAAACGGCCCTGAACATCATCGATAGCGGTGCCGATCTGAAAGCCAAGGAAGACATGGAGATGAGCCCGCGCGATCTGAAGAAACGCGCACAGGTGCTGCAGGACCTCAAAGCCAAATGGGCCGCGCCCCATCCCAAGCCGCGCAAGCGCAGGATGATGAAAGGGCCCGAGAAATACCTCTTCGAAATCGGCGACGTTTGGATCATGCCTGCGGCTGGCGGATCACCTTTACCCTTTGATTGGCACGGCTATGATCCCGCAACAATCGATCAGCACTACAAACCGGAAGGCTGGGCCGGTTTTGCTGTTTTTGATCGGTGGCGGCACGAAGACTTCTATGCCCGCTATCTGATCGTCATTCTTGGTATCGACGGGGCCGACAAGCCAACCTTGGAGGCTGCCGCCGACCTTCCGATCCGCCATGTGACCGACCAGATCCCCTATTTGGACGCGAATGACGAGCTGCAGCACCGCGATGTGGTCAGTGAACAGGTCTATACAGCGTATGTCCGCACCCCGGGTAAAACGCTACGGATGTGGCAGGCAGAACGGCTCGGGTCGCTGGGCGAGGTGGATGCCGAAGGGTTGCTTGCCGCGCTGAAGGGCGAGTTCAAAGATACGCACACGCCCCGCGCCGGTGTCGCCTCAATCGAGCACCTGATGACTCTGTCGTCCTTTCATCATAACTTCGGTTGGGGCGAAGATGGCGACGACACCACCCAGATATCGGAATCGACTTTCATGCCGTTATCCCGTTTTATGAAATGATGCCGCTGCTGATTGCACGATAGTACTAACCCGCCCCGCGCAACCACCCATCGGCGTATCGCACGCCTTCGCAACTGCCGAAGACCGCCGCACGCTCCAGCTCTTTCTCCAAAGCCTGTAGGCGGCCCGACCCCATCCTTACACCCTTCTCTGGCCAGAAGGTGCGGATGGCCAAGACCCCTTCTTCGCGTTTCATGTCGATCCGTCCGATCATCCGATCACCCTCTATCACGGGGAAGACATAGTAACCGTATTTGCGCTTGGCTTCGGGCACGAAGATCTCAATCCGGTAGTGAAAGCCAAAGAGCCGTTCGGCCCGTTTGCGATCCCGCAACGCGGGGTCGAAGGGGGAAAGGATGCGCGCACGCGGCACTGGCGCGGGTATCTCCCGATCCATGATGTCGGGCCACGCGAAAGAACGGCGTAGTTTGCCGTCCACCCCTTCCACATCCACTTCGATGATCCGGCCCTCGGCCAATGCGGCCGCGCACCATGCCTTGGCCTCTGCCGGCGTCAGGTGGTCCCAGAACGCCGTCAACTCACCGCTCGTGGCAAAACCCAGCCGGTCCAGCGCACCCGCGCAACACCATTCGATCGTCTCATCAGGGTAGTGCCGGCGGTTCAGATGCCCCGCCGGGATCACCCGTTCGGTCAGATCATAGACCTTCTTAAAGCCATCGCGGCGCACGACCGATACCTGCCCGGACCGCCACAGATATTCCAGCGCGGTCTTTGACGGATGCCAGTCCCACCAGCCGCCCGAGCCGCGCGCCTCATCCTCACCCACCTGACCCGAGGTACATTGTCCATGATCAGCGATCCGGCGCAGGACCGCATCAATCTTGCCCATGAAATCGCCACGTCGCCATTCGCTCCACCGCTCTTCCATGCGCACCGCATCGCGTTGAAACCGCAGCCGCCAATGGGCAAAGCTTTCGATGGGAATGACCGAGGCATCATGGGTCCAGTGCTCGAACACCTGCCGGTCACGTGCCAAGAGGTGCCGCAGCGCCTTGGGGCGATATTGCTGCCGCCGCGACCAAAGGATCAGGTCGTGAGCGCGGGCAAAGGTGTTCACGCTGTCCACCTGTACAAAGCCCAGATCGTTGATCACGCTTTTCAGGTCTGCCCCTTTGCCGGTGCCGCTTGGTCGAGATGCGAGGAGGTGTTGGGCGAGAAACAGGTGCCGCGCCTGGCGGTTGCGCAATACCGGTACGCTCACGTCTCAGCCTTTGTCATCTGCAATTGGTGCAAGCGCACCTGGCGCAAAGCCTCAACCAGCAGCGCCGTCACCAGCCCGATATTCAACAGGCCGTTGGCCGCTGCCATCCCACCCAGAAGACGCCACTCCACCGGCAAGAGCACGTCGCCAAAGCCAAGTGTCGTAAAGGCCACGAGTGAAAAATAGACGGCCAGCTCAAGCGTATCGAAAACGCCCAGCGCCAACATAGTAACCGCCCAGGCCCAGACGCCCGCCGTCATCTGAGCCATGATCCAGACAGCAGCGATGCACAAAACAAGGATCAGCTTCGGCCGGTGCGGTGCCCGGGCCAGCCAGGGGCGAGCGCGTAAAAGCCATGTTTCCATCAGCCAATAGCTTACCCCCGCAATCATGATCGAAAACAGCATCAACGCTGTCCCCAAGGCCAGTTGAATGAACATCCCTGCGTCTCCCCGGCGCATCTTGTATGAGGGCGCGCCATCGCTTATCTCGGCCCAACTATGGCCAAGAAACCGGAAAACAAAAACTACAAAGTCGTCGCCGAAAACCGGCGCGCCCGGTATGATTACGCCATTGAGGATGATCTGGAGGTCGGCATCATCCTGACCGGGTCCGAGGTGAAATCCCTGCGCATCGGCCAGTCCAATATCGCCGACAGCTATGCATCCGTCGATAATGGCGAGCTTTGGCTGACCAACGCCTATATCGCGCCCTATGACCGGGCGATGTTCAGCCATGAAGAACGGCGCAAGCGCAAGCTGCTGGCCAGCAAACGCGAGGTTGCTAAGCTCTGGAACGCGACCAAACGTGAGGGAATGACGCTGGTCCCGCTGGTGATGTATTTCAACGACCGAGGCCTCGTGAAGCTGAAGATCGCGACAGCCAAAGGCAAAAAGCACCACGACAAGCGCCAATCAGAGGCCAAGCGCGATTGGGGTCGCCAGAAGCAGCGGCTCTTGCGGCACGGCGACTAGCTCCGGCTGGTTAGCAACCGCAGCCCGGCGAGTGCAAAGAACGTGCCCAAAACAGCCTGAATCCCGCGTCGCGCCTTGCCATAAAGACGCACCATGACATCGGTCGAAAAGGCGACGGCGTACATCAGGTGCAAGATCACCGACAGGATAAACGTCCCCAGCACGATCACCGCGCCGACCCAGAATGGCGCTCCGTCCTGCAGCCCAAGCGATATAATCGCGATCCAGGACAGCGCCGCCTTGGGGTTGGTCATCTGGATGATATATCCGCGTCGCAGATAGCCCAGCTTTGTACGGCGCCCGCCTGCTAGTTCTTTCGCTTCAATGTCGTGCCGGGCGGCGGCCGACCTGAACGCTTTGTAGGCCAGCCATAAGAGATACGCGCCGCCAAGCACCTTGATTACGAGCAAGGCCGATGCATAGGTCGCGAGCAGCGCCGAAAGCCCCAGCACCGTTAGGACAGCCCAGGTGAACGACCCGATGGCCACGCCCATGGCCAGCGCCATACCCGACCCGCGCCCGACACTCATCGACGTGCCCATCACCGACAGGACATTTGGCCCCGGACTGGCAATCCCCAGCAAGAAGGCCGCATAGGCCGTCAGAATTCCAGGAAGATAAAGTGCAACATCCTGCATGGTCTGTCCTCTCAAAGGATCATGATGTTCGCACTATGTTCTCATGGAGTGATTTTGGCAACTGAAAGAGTGCATCAATGCCAACCCCGGAAGGCTGGCATTAATGCTCATCTGCTACTCCGCAGGCTCGGTCAAATGTCGGCTTTCTTTTTCTGCGGCATAATTCGCTTGCGCAGTTTCAACGGCCTTGGCGTGAATATCCGCCAGTTCCGGCCGCATCTTCTGCGCCCGCACTGCTGCATTCATCGTCGACATGTGCTGGCCCTGGAAATGTGGGAAGACTTCGCGAGCGATGAGTTCATAGCTTTTCTTTGTCGCTTCGAAGTTCGCCCAGTTATGCGCCAGCATAAGGTAAGCACCGAAGCCACCGTTGGACTGTTTCCAGAGACGGTCGATCTGCGCGCGACACATCTCGGGCGTGCCGACAGCGCCAAAGCCGCTGTCATTGATGAAGTCGATCATCTCCTTGGCGTTCTGGCCGGGCATCGACATCTGTGGAAAGGCAGCGATTTCCTGGAAATAGTTGAACCAATGCTCGATCCCGTATTCCACGTCACGCCGCGCCTGTTCGGCGGTCTCGGCGATATGGCAAAGCCCGACGAGGCGCCATTTTGATCGATCAACTTTCTGGTTGTAGTGTTTCGCCTCTTCCTCGATCACGTCCCAATGCAGGGCGAGCGCATCAAATCCAGCAGCGGTTGTCGCCCCGATAGAGATCAGCCCGGTCCCGTATTTGCCCGCAAGCTTCGGGCCGGTGGGTGAGGCAACCGCGGCAGTGGCCAGATCAAAGTTCGAATAGGGGCGCAGATGCAGGCGCGCATCCTTGAGCACCCAACGCTCATTCTCGAAATTCACTGGCTCGTCCGAACGCAGAAGCCGTGTGACGATATCCAGCCCGTCCGCCAGCAGACCGCGTGTGTCTTTCTGGGAGAGCCCGATCATCGTCGCATCCGTTGGCAGCGATCCAGGCCCAAGCCCCAGCATGGCCCGGCCGCGTGTTAGATGATCAAGCTGCACGATCTTTTCCGCAACCCAAAGCGGATTGTGATAACTGACCGAGACAACGCCCGTGCCCAGCCTGATCCGGCGGGTGCGCGGCGCTGCAGAGGCGATCATGATCTCCGGGCTTGCAGAAATCTCGGACCCGGCAGAGTGGTGTTCGCCAAACCAGACCTCATCATAATCGCACCGGTCGAGCCACTCCACCAATTCCAGATCCTGCTCCAGGGCAAGTGTCGGGTTGATCCCCGGCTTGTGAAAAGGCGCCAGAAAAATACCAAAACGCATACGTTCAGTCATTGCAGTTCCTCCCATTTTGGCCATCGCGCTGGGCGATTGACCTTAGGGAAGGTTAGCGCGGCACAAACAAAAACACCAAATCACATCTGGCATGCGCACTGGTTGCCAAAACTGAGTGGGCTTTCCGTGCGATGTCCCGCACTGCCTTGTCTTGGCGCGCGGCGCGCGGTAGCTCTGAGTGCACCACAGACAATGGGCGTGACATGACACCTGCCATAGCAGACGATCCGAAAACGCTGGTCAGCACAAACTGGCTTGCCACGCATCTGAAAGACCCCGATCTGAGGATCTTCGATGCCTCATGGTATCTGCCTGATATGGGTCGTGATGCGCATGCGGAGTATCTCGCCGGGCATATTCCCGGTGCGCGGTTTTTTGACATTGATGAGATTAGCGACGGCCGCTCAGAATTGCCGCATATGGCACCGCCGGTCGAGAAATTCATGTCGCGCATGCGGGCGATGGGTGTCGGTGACGGGCATCAAGTCGTCGTTTATGACGGGATCGGTATTTTTTCCGCCGCCCGCGTCTGGTGGCTGTTCAAGCTGATGGGGCAGCACAATATCGCGGTGCTGGATGGCGGGCTGCCCAAATGGGTGGCCGACGGGCACAAGACCACGACCACCCCTCCGACGATCCGCGACCGGCACATGACCGTCAAAACCGAACCGCAGCGCGTGCGGGATGTGACCGAAGTGGCGCGTGCAGCGAAACTCGGCGATCACAGCATCATTGATGCGCGCGCGCCTGCCCGCTTTCGGGGCGAGGCGGAAGAGCCGCGCGAGGGGTTGCGAGCGGGCCATATTCCGGGATCGCAGAATGTCTTTTATCAGGACCTTCTGAACGATGATGGCACGATGAAACCGCCCACGACTTTGCGCACGATTTTCAAGGATGCCGGTATCGACCTGCAAAAGCCCGCGATCACGACCTGCGGGTCGGGGATCACCGCTGCGATCTTGTCACTTGCCCTTGAGCGCATGGGCAAGACCGATCACGCTCTTTACGATGGCTCATGGTCCGAATGGGGCATGTATGCCGACCTTCCCATAGCTACCGGAGCCGCCTGATGCTGGAAAATCTCACCGCCCAACCCGCTGACAAAATCCTGGCGCTCGTCGCGAAGTTTCAGGCCGATCCTCGCATGAACAAGATCGATCTGGGTGTCGGCGTGTATAAGGACGCATCCGGCAACACGCCGGTCATGCGTGCGGTCAAAGAGGCGGAGGCGCGCATCCACAAGAGCCAAAAGACAAAGGCCTATACCGGCCTTGCCGGTGACCCGGTCTTTCGGGACGCGATGCGCGATCTTGTTCTGGGCGATAGCGTGCCTGCCGAACGTGTCGCGGCTATTGCGACACCCGGCGGTACTGGAGCGGTGCGGCAGGCGCTGGAACTGATCAAGCTGGCAGCACCCCGCGCCACGATCTGGCTGTCGCAGCCGACCTGGCCGAACCATCCGTCGATCATCAAGTATCTGGGCATGAACATGGCCGAATACCGTTATTTCGACGCAGAGACGCGCGGCGTGGATCTGGCCGGTGTGCTCGCTGATCTGGGGCGGGTCAATGCGGGCGACGTGGTGCTTTTGCACGGCTGCTGCCACAACCCGACCGGCGCAAACCTGACTTATGATCAAATGGCACAGGTCATTGGTGTGTTGCAGAACCGGGGCGCCGTACCGATGATCGACATTGCCTATCAGGGTTTTGGTGACGGGCTGTCGGAAGATGCGAAAATCACCCGACAGATCGCCAGCAGTTTTGAGAACTGCCTGATCGCGGCGAGTTGTTCAAAGAACTTCGGGATTTATCGAGAACGAACCGGCATACTGATGGCCGTCGCCAAGGATGCTGATCAACAGGCGCTGACCCAGCAGAACCTCGCCTTTCTGAACCGCCAGAACTATTCCTTCCCTCCCGATCACGGAGCGCGCATCGTCTCGACCATTCTGACCGACCCGACATTGCGCGCCGATTGGGAGGCGGAGTTGGAAGAGACCCGCAAAGGCATGCTCGACTTGCGTCAGCAATTGGCTGATGAGCTGCGGCGGCTGACAAATTCGGACCGGTTCGATTTTCTGAGCGCGCATCGTGGTATGTTCAGCCGGCTAGGGACGACACCGGACAAGGTAGATGTCTTGCGGGACGAATACGGCGTTTACCTTGTGGGCGACAGCCGGATGAATATTGCAGGATTGAACAAGGAAACCGTGCCTGTGCTCGCCAAGGCAATCGTCAGCGCAGGTATCTGAGCCGGAGCGAAGGAAATTAGCTAATTTCCTTCCGAACACAAATATTTTCGCGAAAATTTTTGCGCCGCAGCGTCGCGGATGCTGCGCATGCGAATTGCGCTTGTGAAGCGCCGCGTAATATTCTATCCCCTGCACTACTACTGACGAAATAATCATTCGCGAGGATCGGATCCATGTCATTTCGCCTTCAGCCGACACCACCGGCGCGCCCTAATCGTTGCCAGTTGTTTGGACCGGGATCGAACACCAAGCTTTTCGCGAAAATGGCCGCCTCGGCGGCGGATGTCATCAACCTTGATTTGGAAGACAGCGTTTCACCGACAGACAAGGATGTGGCCCGCGCGAATGTCATTCAGGCGATCAATGAGGTTGACTGGAACACCAAGTATCTCAGCGTGCGGATCAACGGGCTGGACACGCCTTATTGGTACAAGGACGTGGTCGATGTGCTGGAACAGGCGGGTGACCGGCTCGATCAGATCATGATCCCCAAGGTTGGCAATGCGGCGGATATCTATGCGGTCGATGCGCTCGTCACCGCGATTGAGACGGCGAAAGGGCGTCAGAAACCCATCACCTTTGAGGTCATCATCGAATCCGCCGCAGGCATCGCCCATGTGGAAGAGATCGCCGCGAGCTCCCCCCGCATGGCGGCAATGAGCCTAGGGGCCGCGGATTTCGCCGCCTCCATGGGCATGCAGACAACGGGGATCGGCGGCACACAACAGCAGTACTACATGCTCCATGGCGAGACCCGCCACTATTCCGACCCCTGGCACTGGGCGCAAACGGCCATTGTGGCGGCGTGTCGGACCCATGGTGTGCTGCCAGTGGACGGCCCATTCGGCGATTTCAGCGATGATGAAGGCTACCGCGCGCAGGCGCGCCGCTCGGCCACTTTGGGCATGGTGGGCAAATGGGCGATCCATCCCAAACAGATTGCCCTGGCCAATGAGGTCTTTACCCCATCAGATGAGGCCGTTGCCGAGGCCCGCGAAATCCTTGCCGCCATGGAAGACGCCAAGGCTAGGGGCGAAGGGGCGACAGTCTACAAGGGCCGCCTGGTCGATATCGCGTCGATCAAGCAGGCCGAAGTAATTGTGCGCCAGTCCGAGATGATCGCGGGCTGACGCGAAGGGCTTATTGGCCCGCGAGGGTCAACTGACCGGCATTGAAAGCGTCACGGCAATCTGTCGCATCGCGCATGATATCGTCCTGCAGCAGCGGCGTGCTGGTCATGCCGGGACCAGCAAAGCGCATGTCGTCGCATTCGCCATCATTAGACCAATCACCACTGTCGTCGCCGAAATCGACGCTACCGTCTTTGGCAACGCCGCGCAGTGACAAGCGACCCGCCTGGAAGGCCGTGGCGCAATCAGTTGCATCGCGCAGCACATCGTCCTGCAGAAGCGGCGTTGTGGTCATCCCTGCCCCTTCAAAACGCGCATCGTCGCATTCGCCATCATTGGACCACTGGCCCAGATCATTGCCGAAATTGACGCCTGCAACGATCAGATCAGGTACGTCAGGAACGGCAACATCACCGGCAAGGCCGAGCAAACCGGCCTCAAAAGCGGTCCGACAATCGGTGGCGTCGCGCATGATGTCATCGAAGAGAAGCGGTGTTGTTGTCATCCCGGGACCGGCAAAGCGCATATCGTCGCATTCGCCGTCATTGGACCAATCGCCATCGTCGTTACCGAAATCGATGGTCCCATCAGCGGCCACGCCGCGCAGCGTAAGGCGGCCAGCCTCGAATGCCGTCGCGCAGTCGGTTGCATCACGCAGAACATCGTCGGATAGAAGCGGGGTTGTTGTCATTCCCGCGCCCTCAAAGCGGGGATCGTCACATTCGCCGTCATTCGACCATGACCCGCTGTCGTCGCCAAAATCGATGGATTGCGCCCAAACCGGGCTGGCCGAGATACAGGCAACCACTCCCAAAAGACCAAGAATTCGCATGATGTATTCCTATTTATGCGTGATCGGTGCGGCCTCTGTTTCATCGCTGCATGTGGAGGTCAAATGGCAATATCATGACATTCTGGTGCCGTTGCCATCGTGCGACCCATACGCCATATATCTGCAAAGTTTTGCAATGAGGCGTGGTCATGACCCAATATCTCGACTTCGAAAAACCGCTGGCCGAAATCGAAGGCAAGGCAGAAGAGCTGCGCGCGATGGCCCGCGACAACCCCGAGATGGACGTGGAAAAAGAGGCGAGCGCGCTGGACAAGAAAGCCGCCGACCTGCTGACCTCGCTCTATGCCGATCTGACGCCCTGGCGCAAATGTCAGGTGGCGCGCCACCCCGACCGGCCCCATTGCAAGGATTATATTGAGGCGCTTTTTACCGAATATACACCGCTCGCCGGTGACCGGAACTTTGCCGACGACCATGCGGTGATGGGTGGGCTTGCCCGGCTTGAGGGTAACCCGGTGATGATAATCGGCCATGAAAAGGGCAATGACACCAAATCGCGGATCGAGCGGAATTTCGGCATGGCCCGCCCAGAGGGCTATCGCAAGGCGATCCGGCTGATGGATTTGGCCGACCGGTTCGGCCTGCCCGTGATCACCCTTGTGGACACGCCCGGTGCCTATCCCGGCAAAGGTGCCGAAGAACGCGGCCAGTCCGAGGCGATTGCCCGGTCGACCGAGAAATGCCTCGAACTTAAAGTGCCGCTGATCAGCGTTGTGATTGGTGAAGGTGGCTCCGGCGGCGCGGTCGCGTTTGCCACGGCCAACCGGGTCGCGATGCTGGAGCATTCGATCTATTCGGTAATCAGCCCCGAAGGCTGCGCCTCGATCCTGTGGAAAGACGCCGAAAAGATGCGCGAGGCAGCGGAGGCTTTGCGCCTGACACCGAAAGACCTGCACGAGCTGGGCGTTTGCGACCGGATCATCCCTGAGCCTGAAGGTGGCGCGCATCGCGACCGTGCGGCGGCGATCAAATCGGTCGGTGAGGCTCTGGTGCAAATGCTGAACGAGTTACGCGATCTGTCGGGCGACAAACTGCGCGGCGACCGGCGGGGCAAGTACCTTGATCTCGGCGCAAAAGGCCTTGCTGCGTAGGTGACATATCTGAAGGGCCATTGGCAGCTCTTACTGCTGAC
This sequence comes from Cognatiyoonia sp. IB215446, assembly GCF_033963825.1. Taxonomy (NCBI): domain Bacteria; kingdom Pseudomonadati; phylum Pseudomonadota; class Alphaproteobacteria; order Rhodobacterales; family Paracoccaceae; genus Cognatiyoonia; species Cognatiyoonia sp. IB215446. Next base: position 34,257 of record NZ_JAXBMD010000006.1, read on the forward strand.
CGTACTTGTCTTTGCGCTCTGGCAAACGCCTGTGGTCATTCCTTTGAAAATCCTGATCGTCTTCTTTCATGAACTGTCGCATGCGGCGGCCACGATCCTGACCGGTGGTGAGGTGATCAGCCTCAGCGTCTCAGCTGATCAAGGCGGCGTGGTCTGGAGCCGGGGTGGCAACCGCTTTTTGACGCTTACCGCTGGCTACCTTGGGTCCCTGCTGATTGGCGTGGGCCTTTTGGTCGCCGCCACGCGCAGCAAGGCGGATCGGGCGATCATGGCGGCCTGCGGTGTTGTGATGCTGGTGGTCGCGGGGCTTTACATCCGCGATTTCTTTGCGCTGTCCTTTGCGATTGGCATAGGCGTCGCAATGCTGCTGATGTCGCGTTTTCTGGGCCATGCGGCCAATGATCTCGCACTGCGGGTCATGGGGCTGACCAGCATGATCTACGTGCCATACGACATTTTCAGCGACACGATTGCCCGGTCAAACCTGCGGTCTGACGCGCGCATGCTGGCCGAGGAGTTCGGCGGAACCACGATGATGTGGGGCGGGTTATGGCTGGTGCTGAGCCTTGTCGTGATCGGTGCCTGCCTGCTTCGGGGGTTAGGGCCGAATAGTAACCTGGTATTCAAGCGAAAGTAGTCACCACATCGTCTTGGCTGCCCGCTCGGGCCATTCGGCGTCATAGGCAGTACCGTCAAACCCCGCCTCTTGTTCGGCGAGCAACTCTCCGACAGTCGGTAACCCCGCGCTTTCGTCCCCCGATGACCAGACCCGCGCCCGCATAAGCGCGCGGGCGCATTGGCTGTATACCTCGGCCACGGTGATCACCACCACACTGCGCGGCTGGCGGCCTTTTTCATCGAAGCGGGCCAGGACATAGGGCGCGACTGACACAACTGCCGTCCCGTTCACGCGCATCACATTGTTTGAGCCGGGTATGATGAACATCAGGCTGATCCGCCCGTCAGCCACGATATTGCGCAGCGTGTCCATCCGGTTGTTCCCGCGCCAATCGGGCATCAGCAGCGTTTTGGCATCCTGCATCTGCACAACCGGGCCATCATCGCCGCGCGGGCTGCCATCGGTGCCTTCGGGCCCGACGGTCGAGACCATGCACAGGCGCGAGGCCATGATCCATTTGGCATAAAGCGGGGTCATGTGGTCAGCGACCTTGATCAGTGATGCTTTGCCGGGTTGGCCGTAAAGCGCCTCTAGCGCTGCGATATCGGTGATCACATGGTCAGCCATGAAAGCCCGCCTCTTTGTTCAGCTTGTCAGACGCCGTTTCGATGTAATGCTCAAGCCGCGTCATGAATTCATCAACCGCAAGGCCGGGTTCGATGCGCGGCAGAAACTCAAAAATCGCCGTGCCCTGTTTGCGCATCACCCCGCGCTTGGGCCAGTAGACGCCCACATTCGTGGCGACGGGCACCACCGGCTGGCCAAGATCCTTATAAAGCGCGCCGGTGCCAATCTTGTAAGGCGCCTTGACCCCCGGTGCGATGCGGGTCCCCTGCGGGTAGATGATCAACTGCCCCGGCAAGGCGCGACCCGCGCGGACATCCTCGACCATTTTGCGGATGGCCTGACCGCGCTTGCCCCGGTTGACGGGAATGCAACCAATCCGCAACCCGAATTGCCCGATGATTGGTGCATATTGGAGGATCGATTTCATGATGAACTTGCCGCGCGGGATGGCGCCGTAGATCATCAGGACATCAAGGAAAGACTGGTGCTTTGCGGCGACCATCACCTCGTCTTTTGGCGGGTCACCACGGATTTCGACCTTCAGCCCGATCATCCAGGACGCAGTCCAGCGGATCCAGACGCAATAGGCATGACAGCCCGCAATTGCGCCTTTGGGCGAGATGATGGCGGGGATCAGATAGATCACCCCACAGACCAACATGGCGACATACATCTGGCCATTGAAGACCAGCGACCGCACCCACTGCACCGGATTACTCATATCTGTTCCCTTAACCTTGCAAACGCGGCTGCCCTGGTGGCGATGAAGGCGACGATAGCCGATAGGGGTGGAATAACCAGTGGCCAGAGCCAGCCAAACCCCTGAAACCCAATATTGGTCATCAGCCCACCGACATCCTCGCTGTCTGGCAGCAATGATATGGCGATCAGACCAAGCAGAACGCCACCCGTCGCACCAAGACCCGCGCGCAAGGTAAAGCGCCGCACGAAAGCGCGTGCGATGTAGACGTCACGCGCGCCGACAGCACGCAAAACCCGGATCACTTGCGCATTGGCGTTGAGCGAGGCCTGCGCCGCAAGCGAAATAATGGCGGCCACAACCCCGCCAATGAGCAGAACGATCAGCCAGCCAAGCGACCTGACCCGTGATGCAGCCTGCAGCAAAGGCGCGCGCGAGGCGCTGTGATCGTCAAGCACCGCGCCGGGAACCTGCCCGTTGAGCCGCGCGCGCAATCCAGCCGCGTCATAGCCTTCATCTGTGGCGATCACCTCGATCAATTGTGGAACGGGCAGAGTGTCAATCGGTAAGTCGGGACCGAACCAGGGCTCCAGCAGGGCCTGTTGCTCATCAGCCGATAATGCCCGCGCAGAGGCGACGCCGGGTGTTGTTTGCAATACTTCAAGCGCTTCGATCAGCAAAACGTCAGCAAGCTCTGGATCGGCAGGCAGGCGCAGCGTGGCTGATTGCGCGAGGTCCTGCGCCCAACGGTCGGCGACGCGACCGGCACTTAAGGATAGGGCCAGCGCGATGACCGCCAGAAACGCCATCACAGCGGCGGCAAAGACTGTCAACCGCGCCGTCAGACCGGTCGGTGGGACGACCCGGTCGGCTTGCCGGTCACCGACAATGAGGTCAAGCACGGCACTCACAACTCTGTCCCCGCATGGGTCAGTTGCCCATCCTTCAGCCGCAAGACACGGGCGTTGACATCCGATTTCACCGACCGGATCAGATTGAGGTCATGGGTCGCGATCAGCACCGCCTTGCCCATCTTGTTCAACTCGACAAGCAGGGTCAGCAGCCGCTGCGACATCTCCCAATCCACGTTGCCGGTCGGTTCGTCCGCGATGATGACGTCGGGCGACATGATGACCGCACGCGCGAGCGCTGCGCGCTGCCGCTCTCCGCCCGACAGTTCCGGCGGCAACTGCCCGGCTTGTAGGCCCAGGCCGACCCAGGCCAATAGTTCTTTCAGGTTCCCCGCCGCCTCATGCGCACGGCCTGCCACCGTCAACGGCAGCGCGATGTTTTCAGCGACGGACAAGTGATCGAGGAATTCGCAGTTCTGATGCACCACGCCGATCCGCCGCCGTGCAAGGGCAATCGCATCGCGATCAAGCGCTGCTATGTCTTGCCCAAATAGGCGCACCTGCCCGCCAAGCGCATAAAGACCGGCATAACAAAGCCGCAGAAGGGTCGTCTTACCGGCGCCGGAGGGTCCTGTCAGGAAGTGAAACGACCCGGGCTGCAAGGCCAGAGAAAGCTGTGAAAAAAGCGCCGTGCCGCCATAGCCATAAGACACTTTATCAAGTTCGATCACGTGGCTTTCCTTTGCGCCTCAGCGCCCTTCTGCCCAAATCTGCGACGGGTTTCAATGATCCGACTTTGGCCAAATACGCAAAACCTTTGCGTTTATGCGTGTGATTGCTAGATTGTGGTGGGCTACAATAATAAGATCATGCTGCCGGGCAGAAGGATGGAAGTAAGATGAGGCTAGTTTGCCCCAATTGCGGTGCGCAATATGACATCGCGGATGACGCTATCCCCGAAGGTGGGCGCGATGTGCAATGTTCGAGCTGCGCACATACATGGTTCCAAACGGAAAAACCTGCCGCGGTCGGTCGCAAGCGCAGTGAGCTTTTGCTAAACGCCCCATTGGCCGAGCCACCGCCGCGCAAACCGCTGGATTCCGCAGTGAGCGACATTCTGCGCCAGGAAGCGGCCCATGAAAGTGCGGCACGCGCGGCCGAGGATGGCGGACCACCGCCGACCCAGGAACAGAAGCGGCCACCCGGCGTGAATATTGAGGAAACGCGCCGTCGCATCGCCGAGATGACAAGCGCTGAGGCTGCCAAACCTGCGCCGTCACCAGCCGCGGTCGCAGCGGCAGCGACGGGTGCCGTGGTGACAACTGCACCACCTGCCCCTGCGCAGAACACGAACCAGCGTGCGGTGCCAACGATTGAAGAGATCAACGCGTCTTTGCGGGCGCGGGCCGAGGCCAGCGACACGTCAGGTCTGACGGAGGCCGAACAATACGAAGTGGTCCAGCGGCGCGGCTTCCGGCGCGGATTTTTCTTTGTGCTGATCCTGTTGGCCATCGTGATGGCACCCTACTTCTTTCAGGCGCAAATCAACGAGAACCTGCCGCAGTTCAGCCAATATATGATGCCCTATGTCGAGACGATTGATCAGATGCGGCTATGGCTGAATGATCAGGTTCAGGCCCTGAGCGCCATGATCGGCGATCTGACAAGTGACAACACCGCAACGTAGTCACTGGCTTTAGCCGTATGCATGTTGTGTTGCGACGCGTGGGTTCAGGACAACCATGCCGCAACCTGCGACGGGTCGTTGAACGCACGTACAGGGGCTGACGTCCCCCGTTTAAGCCGCGCGAGGTGGTGAGGCTCCAAGTCGGGGTGTGTCTGCAGGGTGTAGCGGATCAAATGCAGTGGCAACTTCGGCGCGCCACCTCCGGGTCCTTTGTCAGCTAACGAAGCTGGGCGCAAAACTCTGCGGCGCAATAGACGCCAAAGGGATCGCCAGCGACCCAGCGGCAACACAACGACGCAATCTGCGCGGGCCGCGATCGCGTCAATCGCGGCACCGTGATTGCCCTCAATAATCAGTCTTGGGTATTGGCCAGCTTCTCCAGTTCGAACATCGCTTCATCGATGTCATGGGCCGATCCATCTGGGTGAAAGAAGAGAGTATCAAGGTGATGCACTGTAAGCGTTGCATCTGACCCTCCCCAGCAACCCTTCCTGATCCGGTGCTAGAGGGTTACCATGGCGCTGCGCGCCATGGCGACAATTCAAGAACAGCATCTTCGGCCCTCAACCGACGTTCAACACTGGCACGCTATGCTGCGCTTGCAGCCCGCTTTGCAGTCATTCGCTAACTCTGCAAATTTTCAGTAGTCAACAAATCCTTCTGGTATCCACGAAAGCCTGTTTAGTCTAAGTGTTCTGAATTGGTTTGTGCCTTTTGGAGTGGACGGGACCCAATGTCGGATCAGCGAATAGAAACACTCGACCTCGTCACGTTCTGCGATGTCTTAACGACTGCTCACCCCAACGTGAACGCTATCCATCTGTTTGGATCAAGACGGTTTGGAGGTGGGAGCTTGCGCTCAGATATTGATCTTTTCGTTGAGGTTAATGGGGATGTCAGGCCAGCCGAATTACGAGCCCTCGTCGCTAGAGAGTGCCCGGCATTGGACATATTTGTGCTAAGTCGCGGCATCGCCCGCAGCGTTATCAATGAAACCTACGTTCAAGGCGACGCAAACGCGGATGTACTTGTGTCCCGAAACGCCATCTGTCTTTGGTCAGTGTCCGATGGCTTCACCAAAGAATCTTCTTTGCTTAAGCAGCAATACCTCTCTGACATTCAGTACGAGATGACCGCGCTCCCCAATACCGTCGTCGGCGCACCCATTGATGCACTCAAAGCGCGGTTGCATTCGGAGGGCTTGCCTACCGATCCAATACTGGGCGAGACCACGGAGGAGATTGTCAATCGGCTCATCGAGACGGCCAAGCGCATCGTCGCGTTCACTTCGCGGGATTTTCCGAACCGTAGAAGTGAAGCGCGAAGCTTCGCGATCCAGCCCGCATCCGAGTATGATTTGCAAGACTTGTTCTGGATCAGTGTGAAGCCGTGGGTTGCGAACATGGAGCGCGAGGCCGTTGAAGTTCGTTTTAATGGTCAGGCCAAAAAATCTGATTTCAGCTTCAACGCATCTCGCATCATTATTGAGATGAAATTTGCGGCGACCACAGACGACAAGCGTGAAATCGCGAAAACACTTGACGGGCTCGGTCGGTTCTATTCAGAGAATGCCAATGTCACTCATGTAGTCTTCATCATTTATGCCCATTCCGCGGCTCAGATTGATTGTGCCGCCTGGCAGGCTCGCTACCAAAAGCCGTACCACTTGCCGGTGGTTCGTGTCGAAATTGTCCGCGTTGATTGATTTGCGACATCAGCCGTTGCGAGACAAAATATTTGTGGATCAACTTCGACAGCGGCCCAAAGCTGCCGTCCGTCCCACGCCCCGCATGCTGCGACGCGGCCCGTCAGACCGGACTTTCGCCGCACTGCAAAAAGTCTTAACCTGTTCGAACGCATAGATCGCGGATTTTGCTGCAGTTCGCTCAATCAATCTATATGTCCAGTGTCAGCTACTTTTGCAGTCGTCATTTCCACCAAATACAGATCAGATGCCTCGGACATTGTGGGCTAGTATTCTTCTCGTAAGTCATTCCAGCGTCTCAATGTCCTTGCAAAAAGCTGCTTAAATGTGTGCTCTTCATTACCTGTAAGATCAGATTCTTGGACCGAGAATGAGCTTCCGCGTAGAACGTCAAGTATCCGAAAATCTTCTATTGAGTGTTGAGGGAATGCCGTCGATAGAAGCCACCAGCCGATCCTTGCATGATCAGCAGACAAGGGAGGGCTTTCCGAAAAATATGGGTAGATCAGCCGTTTATAACCATCGCCAATAGATAAACCCATGAAGTTTTCTGCCTTTACGGTAGCATCCAGTTCAGGGAAGTCGACTTGATTTTTGATGGCGGACGGGAAAGGCCGAATGTGCTCATTGTTAAACCGTTTCTTGTTTTCCCACCAATCAACAAAGCCATTCTTCAGGCTTGGGTATAAAAGCTCCCTTCTTTTGTTAGCTTGCACCCGCAACTGCGTTCTCTGATCGAAATCAGACCCCATTAGGACATAATCCTTAGCGTCTGACCAAAACGGTCCGTGGAAGTCTCCTCCTCCTTTGTTCTCGCCAACTGCCTTTGCAAGTTCTTGTCTGATGTCTGCTCTAGGAAGAGTAACGAGCTTCTGTTCTGTCGAACCAAACGCGGCGAGCAGCTTTCTTAGGTGGACCTTTTTGAAAGACATGAGATCTCTCCTGTTTACTATTCGGCTCCTCCCCAGCCGAATTTTGTGGTGTTAGCCTTTAGGCGGGTGAGGGTCGTTGCCATAGCTCCACGCTTCTCGGAATTGACCGTTCTCGCCTTGGATGCGGAGTTCTGCATTCTGATTGCGAGCGATGTCACGTCCGTAGCCAATTGCTTCGCGCTGAGTATCGAAGCTCTTTGTGAGACGCTCATTGCCTTCACCGCGAACGCTCCATCTATCGCCATTTTTTACGACATATTGGTTTTTGCCTGACATTTGTTTTCCTTTCCTATGCAGCCAATTTGGTTGTGCGGGCATTGATCCAGTCCCACGCTTTTTGGGGCAGCCAACCAGCATTGTCGCGGCTGACACCAATAATCAGGATGTTGTCGTTCTTGTCGGTGTGTGGTGAGAGCTTGTTCCAGACCCCCTGGGCTGTCAGGCTGGTATCCACCAAACATGTGCTGTCCAGGTAGTGCCACCAAGCACCACAACTCTTGATTGCTTCGTGCAACTCATCGTAGTTTTGGCCTGGTTGTTTCAGGTCATAGTTAATTGCGTATATCATTTCGTTCTTCCCATATTTTCTGCCAGATAGATTTCTGGCCTCATCCACCTATGCGGAAAAATTCGAGGGGTTCGGACACAGATTTGTCCGAGGACGCGATTTTTTTCAGCATGGAGTTTCGAGAAGAGGTTTTGCACGCATGAACGACATGGAGCCAGCCGTTGCGCTGACCCGAGATGAACTGGAAGAAGGCATAGCTGCTTTCACCAACGCTGATTGGCTGCGGCTTAGATCGGTTGCTCAGCTCTACGCGATCTATCCCGTAGAGCCAGAGGAAATGGTCCAGGAAGCACTTTGCAGGGCGATTGCCGGATCACGGAAATGCCCACGCAATGTGAGCGTTGTCAGATTTGTTGCAGAGGCCATCCGCAGCATCGCTCATGATGAGCTTCAGAAGGTAGAAAACCAACGTGACGAGGTGTCGGTACATGATGACACAATCGAAAATTTGGATGCCATCACCCCTATGGAAACGGGTCCAACTGCTGAAGAGAGGATGATTTCAAATGAACAGAGCCGAGATACTGAAAATCGCCTGCTTGAACTTTTCGATGGTGATGATGAAGCGCAATTCATTGTCCTTGGCACGTTGAGCGGCACAGAGGGGGCAGAACTGCGCGAGATAACTGGACTTGATCAGACCGGGTTCAATAGCAAGCGCCGATACGTCCGGCGCAAGATAAACAGCGCCATCGAAAATGGGTTCACACTATGACCGACAAGAGAAGCGACGAACGGAGACATCTGGCTTCACTAGCCGATGCGCTCTTCGACGACCTCATTGCGGCTTCTGATGACGACATTCTCAGTGAAGTCGCCAAAGCTGGCGGTGATGCGGCTGCGATCAGTGACCGAATGAGGTCGCAGTTCGAAGAAACGGTTATTCAAGCACGCAAGGAACGAATGAAAGCCGCAAAGGCGGGGCGTAAAGCTGCGCAGACGGCGCGTGCTGTCGCGGAGGTGGTTGATATTTCTATTGCCCGCCGTGCGTTGAAGCAGGCGCTTAGCCAGGACGGTCTTTCCATGGCTGCGCGCAATGAAACCGAGAGCGATCTGACGGATGAAGAAGTTCTGCGCAAATACAACGATCTGATCCACCTTGGCGTGATTGATCCAGAGCAGAGCGATAACTGATGAAGGTTATTGATCCAGCCGAGCGGCTCTTGAAGTCACTCGGCGTTACGGAACCCAAGGAAATTGACCTGGAGGCTATCGCGTTCGATCAAGGTGCCGAAGTTAGATATTGTAATTTGCACGGGTGTGAAGCCGACATTTGGCCTTGCATGTTAATCTGTCACACCAAGCAAGGTCGAAAATGGTTCACACAGGCACCAATGTTTCACGACAGATGGTTTCCCCAGAGCGAGCTTGATGCCCAGACGACCGCGTTTGATGTGGTGTTTGGCCGGTCTGAAGGAGACGGGTTTCCCCAAATTATCGGAGCCGATGCCTGGTTTGATCGCAGTGAAGCGCGCCAATACGAGATTTTTGAACAAGCCAAAAAATGGGGGATGGAGAAGCTCTAATTCTGCTTACCATTAAAGATGAGCGGATGGCTGAAGAAGAGCAAGAAAGATCAGCGTTTGGACGATGGTGATCCATCCAAACCTGAAATGAGGGGCTGCTTTGGTGATCGGCAAATACACATTCTGCAACCGCAGCGAACTTCCGCTATCCGCCGTCCCTGCCGAAACGACACCAACAACAGGCAACGTCATCCCACGCCTGCTGCCTGCCCGGCTGCTGCCGGACAGGGAATTTATCAGTGATGGGTGTAACAGTACTAATCGATCCCGAACCGGCCCTTTGCGCAGTTCCACGGCAGCAACTTGTCGTACTGCGCGCGAGGATGACCCTTCGCCATCTCTTCGAACACCCATGTCATATATGCGTAGGGTTCGATCCCATTGAGGCGACATGTGCCAATGATGCTGGCCATAACGGCCCAGTTCCTGCCGCCCACTTCCGATCCTGCAAAGAGCGCGTTCTTGCGTAGCAGCGCGATTGGTCGGATCGTGTTTTCAACGGCGTTGTTGTCGACTTCGACACGACCATCAGACAGAAACACAATCAAGCCATCCCAAAGCTTCAATGTGTATTTGATTGCCTCGCCCAAAGACGACTTCATCGAAATTTCCGACGAGGCCTTCACAAGCATCGCATGCAGCTTCTCCACTATCGACACGCTTCTTGCGATCAAATTGGAGAAACAAAATGAAAAAGATCGACGTCAAAAAAGACTACAAACGATCAAAATTTCTCATTGTAGCAATGGTCCTTCAGATTGTCCTGGTGTGGATTGCAATGGGTATCTACTTAGCTTGGCTGAACTGACAGTCTGCGCTAGTAAACATCCGAGCCCCAATTCAGCACCTCTCAAAACAGCTTACGTCGACCCACTCGCACGGCTGCTTTTGAGACATCGTTTGCATGCAGCAAAATTCCCTGCCGCACCTGCGAACGCATGCTGCGTTGGTAAAGGCCCATGTTCAAATGACGGCAGTGTCCGCATCCGGGTGGTTCATCTTGGGTGAAGCGAAAGGCATGGTATCGAAGACCAGTCAATGGCGGATCCTGCGGCAAACGTTTGGGAAGCGCCTAATCTTCCAGATGCTGCGGAACGAACCAATTTCCGCTACACGGCCGTGGGCACGTGTCTCATCGCCACAGAAGCAGCAAAAAGTGAAAACCCGCTGGCTGCGACCCGCATCAGGTTCCATTTCTGCCAATCAACAATGTAGCTGGCCCAAAGGTCCTCAAGATCAGGCTGATCGGCGGTGATCGTCAGACCATCCAGGATCTGGTTGAGCGGCACGTTTACTGTGACGGTCACAAGCATCATCGCAAGCCAACCGGCAAAGCTCAGTAGCAGCCAGTTTCGCACTTTGGTCGATTTCCAATATAGCACAACGGCGATCAGTGTTGCTAAAGGGGCTCCCAATAGAGCGACAAACCAAAGGGATTGCTGCGTTGCGCGTCCTATGTCCTGATTGGCTGCAATGGCGACGTAAGGTTCGGTCAGATCAAGTCCCGGCATGATCGAGACCGACATAGTGAAATAGAAGCCAAACAGAGCTCCGTTGCCGAGGATCGCGATTATCAGGATCGCCAGTTTCAGGTTAGTCATGTTGCCCTCTTAGCTGTGGGCAACACCTGCGACTTTTTGCATCAGAGCCATGATCGACTTGCGTTCAGTCTTAGTGAGGTCCGACAAAACATCGTCATTCACACTCCGGACAATCGCTGGAAGTTCTTCTGCTTTTGCCCGGCCTTTGTCAGTCAGGAAAACGAGAAACGACCTTCGGCTGTCGGGATCGGGCCGGCGTTCAGCAAACCCTGCATCGACAAGAGCATCCACGTTACGGCTTGTAAAATATTCAGGGAAATTAAGCCGTTGGCCGATTTCGCGTTGGTTGATGCCATCCTGTTGGCCAAGCATCATCAGATTGGCAAAAATCTTGATGTCCACGCCGACTTTTTGAAGTTCAACCTTCATCTTCGCGTCCAATGTCCGCGCAATCGACTGCACCAGAAAACCGAAGCTCTCTTCGCGGCGATGATCTTTCAATTGAATCTCTGTCATCAGGTAGCATCCCCTGATCATCGGCTTTAGCTCCAATGCTTGCATTACGCAAGTGTTGCGTTCGTTTTTTGCATTTACAAGCCTTACAGATGCAAGTATCGCAGTAGCAAGTCAAGACCACCATTCGAGTCACTTCAAGCCAAAGGGGGCTATTCCAATGCGTGACGCAGCAAAACTTCTTACATTTTCATTGATCGCCGCGACGCTTTGGAGCGTACCCGCGACTGCCCAGGAAGAGACCGACGGTCGACGTCTTGCGCAAATGGCTTTTGCGTCATTGGACGAAGCAAATCGGGGCTTCATCGACCAGGGCGAATTCTCGAATTTTGGTGGTGATGTGTTCGTCTCGATGGACACTGACGGTGACAACAACCTCAGCCTACCGGAGTTTCTTTCTTGGGATTACGGTATGGCCCCTTTGGCAGCAGAAGCGGGCCGTGAAGATGCGTATGAGACAGCTTTGCGCGTCGTCCATGCCTTTTGGGATCGCAATGGCGATGGTGTGATTTCACGCACAGAGCACCGGCAATCGCTCAATTTCGACTTCCAGCGCGCGGACACTGATAACGATGCGCTGCTGACCGAAGACGAATTCACCGGCGGTTTTTCGGTGATGGTCGCTCTCCGCGCCGCGATCAATCCCGCTCCTGCCGAGTAAAGCCAGCACCCAAAGAGGAGGGGCAGCAATGCTACAGAAAAAAGGCGTCTATGTCATCGTTGGATTGATCCTGTTTTTCGCTGTCATCCATCTGGCCTTCCCGCCGGAACAACACGACCGGCGGACAACTATCACAGTTATGCTGGGCGGCATTGCCTTCCTGCTCATGACGTCTTCGATCATTCTGTCGACACGTCTTGAGGTTTTTGAGGATTGGTTCGCCGGGTTAGACCGGATGTATCAAGTCCACCGCGTTGCTGGTGTCTTTGCGGCGATCACGGCTCTGGTCCATTTCTTTGGGGTGCCAAAGGAACTTCCGGAAGGCGTGGACCCGATCGCAAATGCGCTGTTTCCCTCTGTGCCTTTGGGCATGTTGGGCTTAATCTTTCTCGTGATTGGCCTCTTCATCGCCCTGAACCGGAAAATCCGGTACTCGCGTTGGCGTCCGACGCACAAGGTGATGGGCTTGGTCTATTTCTTGATCATTGGCCATTTCATGACGGCGCCGGGAATCTTCTTCGAGCGGTTCAGTGCTTCCGGGATCATCCTCATCTTAGCAGCAGCGGTGGGCGTGGTCGCCCTGGTGTATTCTGTCTTTGGTATGAATAAGCGCACAGCACTGCCGTTCGAGATCGAGGCGGTCAATGCGCTCGAACGCGCTACAGAAGTGGTTTTGAAGCCGATCGACAAGATGCTCGACTTCAAGCCCGGCCAGTTCGCCTTCGTTGAGATTGAAGGGAAGGGCTGGAACGAGCCGCATCCATTTACAATTTCCAGTGCCCCCGGTGAAGACAAGCTGCGCTTTACCATGAAGGTGCTGGGAGACTGGACCCGGAAGGTCCGCGAAGAGTTACAACCGGGTGGTAAGGTACAAGTGCGCGGTCCCTACGGTCGTTTCGACACGATGAAGGCAGGCAAGAAGCAAATCTGGCTTGCTGGTGGGATCGGCCTCACGCCCTTCCTGTCGAAAGTTCGTGCGATGGAGGAAGGCGATGACCGTCAGATTCACCTCGTTTACGCCGCGCGCGAAGAACAAGACGCCATCTTCCTTGATGAGTTGAAGGATCACGCGGCGCGGCTTGGGAATGTCACTCTCGTGCCGCTCTTCTCGGATGAGGGGAACTTTGCGCGTGTCGATATGATGAAGCAAAAGCTGCCCGATCCGCTGAACAGCTACGACTATTTCATGTGTGGGCCGTCACCGATGGTGACCGGCATCACGGCAGACCTCAAGAAAGAGGGCGTATCCCGCGACAAGATCCACACGGAAGCCTTCGAGTTCCGGTGATCGCGCATGAAACGATTTGAACCTTCCCTGCAACTGATCGCCCTGCTTGGCGGGGCGGTCACTTTTGGGACGGCGTACTATCTGATGTTTCTGGCCCATCCGGCCTGGTCAGCGGCCCCGTTCGAGGCGTTCCTACCTGTGTTCCAAGGGTTGATCCTCAAGATTGGCGGAAGCCAGATCATCGTCTCCGACATAGCACTCGTGGCCAGCGTGACCCTGTTCTTTGTGTCCAAAGACTGGTTCTGGCTCATCGCCGTGGCGCTGCTCCTCGTGAGCTTGCCAGTGACGATGTACCTGCTCATGCCCATCAACTTTCAGTTTATCGAGGCCACCGATCCGGACCTCGCAAGCAAGGCCCCGGTGCTGCTCAAGAGCTGGGGCCAATATCAAATCATCCGCACAATCGCTGACGGTCTCGCCTTCGTTGCGATGTGCAAGCCGGTCATCTGGCCAAAACAAACGGCCTGATCGGCCTCCAGGGAGAAGTAAATGAAAGACGCACCATTCAACATCACTACAGTTCTGCTCGCCGTGCTTGGCGTGGGACTGGTCGCAGGCGGCCTATGGGGCGCGATCCTCAGCGCTATGGGCCTGACCGGATTCTGGGGCATATTCCTCGCCGGTTGGTTGCCCGTGCCGCTGGCATCGCTGATCCGTCAAGGCGTGGCCAGCAGTGCCGCGAGCATGGAAGGGGCCGGAGGCAGCTCACCCATGGCGTTTTCCCTACCTGTGCGTCTGGTGATCGCGGCCGTTATCGCAGCGGGGATCGCGTATCTCTTCAGCCTGAGCGACTTCTACAGCTTCGGGTTTCTGATGGGGGCCATTGCAAGCCTGCTCGTGCAGACCTGCCTGATCCTCATCTTCTACATCGCGGTTGCCAGCCGCAAGTAACAGGAGTTCGGTTATGAATATCTGGCTGTTCGTTGTCATTCAGGCGATCATTTCTGTGATGATCACCTTCGCGCTGTTCATCGTCATCCTGACGCAAGACATCGCGACGGGAATGAACTTTCTCTACGCATTCCTCATCGGGCAGGTGCTTTCTGTTCCAGCGGCGTGGCTCGTCTACAAGCGCATGAACATCAAGAAATGACAGCGGCAGATGCAATTCATGCCATCAGACCTCCAGCGTGCGCGGACAGAGCGCGAGGCGCTGGAAGCCCTTTACCTCAACACTTGCAGCACCGCGCCCTGTCACGACACGGACGCAATGCTCGCCGCTGCCTATCGGTTCATGTCGCAAGTGCGGTCCCATCTCGCAAGTAAGATGGCTGAAGATGCAAAGTGATCCCTCCCTATGAGAAAAACCCTCTCTTTCATCCATGAAATCGCCACCATCATGTATGTGGGCGGGATCCTGTCACACATCGTCATCGGTGCGATCTTCGCGCATCCAACACCAGAAATGGCGATCACGATCTACACCTATAAGCTCCAAAGCGCATACATCCTGATCTTGCCCGGATTGGGAATCAAGATCGTCACCGATCTGATCTTGTGATTCGGCTTTGGCGAGCGCGCATGGTGGATGCGGATCAAGCTCGTTTGCTCGGCTATTCTCGCGGCAAACGCCTTCATCTTCCTTGTGCCCATGATGCCGGAAATCCTTGCGTTGGCAGAGGCTTCCATTCCAGCCGGTGAGTTGAGCGAGGCGTTCCACGCGCTTGAAGGCCGCGAGGCACTTGTCGGCATGTCAAACGTCATCCCTCTGATCACGGAAATGGTCATGGGCGCATTCAAGCCACGCCTCTCAAAAGCCGAACGGGCGGCGTAAGCATGACCAGACGCATCGTCCAAGATCAGAATCGGGGGATGCGGTCAGAAGACGAAGGCCCGATTGCACTTGCGACATTGCTGCTGCCGTGGCGGCTGGCGCCGGTCATCCTACGGACGGAAAATGACCATGGCCTGACGGGCCGGGTCATTCTGGGGCTCGCCCTTCTCGCCGCTCTTTTTGTCGATCTGTCTTTCCTCGCCGGCATGATTGCTCCGGCATTTCTTTGGATGTGCAGCGCGGTAATCGCAGCTTATTGCGCTGCTCTTTTTGTTTTTTCTTTTGTCATCCTCAACGCGCTGTCGATGCGCCGTTGATCAGCTCGTGGATCCTCACTTATGAACTTGCGACCGCTTCTCTTCATCCCACCTATTGCGCTTGGCATTGCTGGCTACATTTGGCTGACGACGCCTGACCCGGAGCTAGAGGCGCAGTCCGTTGTTGAAACGGTGACCCCGGTCAGAACGCTCACCTTGGCCGAAACGAGCATCGTCCCCTTTGCTGTTGGCTATGGTCGTGTGGAAGCTGAAGACACGTGGTCGGCCATCTCCCAAGTGGAGGGCCGTACGGTGTTCGTTGCCGATGACCTCGATGTCGGCCGCGTTTTGTCCGAAGGCACAGAAATCGTCCGGATTGACCCACGGGATTATGAAATCGCATTGGCCAGGGCGACCGCCGCGCGGGACAGCGCCCTTGCCAGCCTCGAAGAGCTTGAAGCGACCGAAGCTAACACACGCTCAACAATCGAGCTGGAAACGCGGATTGAGGATGTCTTGCGCGGTGAGCTGGAACGGCAGCAAACCCTATTGGAGCGCGGCAGCGTGCCCCAGGCCACCGTTGACGCCTCGGTGCGTGCGCTGCTAGCGCAGGAAAAGGTGGTTCTGAACCTTGAAAACTCCCTCCGGCTTCTGCCTGCGCAACGCACTTCGCTTGAAGCGACCATTGCGACCCGCACAGTCGAAATCGAAGAAGCAGAACGCGCACTTGCCAATACGGCTGTCTCGATCCCGCTGACCGGTCGCGTAATCGAGCGGGGTGTTTCGTTCGGCCAGTATATCCGCACTGGTGATACGCTCGTCTCCATCGAAAGCACCGCTTCGTCCGAGGTTGTTGCGGAGTTTCAAACGCGCGTTCTAGGGAATTTCTTTGGATCCTTGGAAGGCACCATTGACCGTAACGCCATTGTCGGAATGGAAGCGGGGGATGCCTTTGAAATCCTCCGACAGTTTGGCCTCAGCGCGGAGGTTCGCGTGACAAGCGGTGCGGAAGTGACAACCTGGCCCGCTGAACTTGTCCGATTTGACGGCAGCGCTGACGCGACAACCGGAACTGTGGGGCTTGTCGTGCGTGTTGATGAACCTACGCAACCAAGCCTCCAACGTCCTGGCCCGCCGTTGATCAACGGGACATTTGTGGAAGTGCGTTTGATTGCAGCAGAGGCTCTGCCAGCCATCCGCGTGCCGCGTGACGCCATCCGCCAGGATAAAGGTGAAATTTTCGTCTATGTCGCTGATCAAAGCGACCAACTGGCCCGCCGTCCGGTCGTGACAGGGGCAGTTCAGGACGATCAGGTTACGATTGCCGAGGGCCTTAGCTCGGGTGACAGGGTTGTGTTGTCCGATCCGCGACCGGCCATCATTGGCATGTCGCTTGAGCCTTTGTATGTAGACAGGGAATAGCGCCATGATTTCTTATTTTGCGCGGCACCCTATTGCCGCCAATCTTGTTCTAATCGCCGTCGCCTTCCTAGGTTTTTCAGTCTTGAGCGCAATGGAACGCGAGAGCTTCCCTGAGTTCGCATCGACCGAAGTCTCTGTTTCTGTGACGTATCCAGGTGCATCCGCAAGCGACGTGGACGAACAAGTGTGTCTTGTTCTCGATGAAGCGCTTGGTGCAGTGAACAACCTCGATGAGTTGCAATGCCTATCCGTCGAAAACCGGGCGACGGCGACGCTGACGATGGCAGAAGGCGGCGATATCGGACAGTTTTACAACGATGTGTCGTCAGAGGTGTCCAGCATCAACGGTTTTCCGGCCGATGCGGAAGGGCCTTCAGTCTCAATCCTCGGGCAAACTGAAGCTATCGCCTCCATCGCAATCTCAGGCATTGATACGCGAGACGGGTTGATCCGTTTTGCTGATGAGTTGGCAGGCGAGCTGGCCAGCCTGTCACGGATCGCAACGGCGGATGTGACGGGCATATCGGAAGCTGAGTTTCGGATCTCCTTTGATCAATCGGCGCTCCGCCGCTTTGGGATCAGCCCGCAGGATGTGTCCAACGCTGTCAGCGAACGCAGTTTGCGTGCGCCACTCGGCACCGTGCAGACCACAGGGCGCGAGGTGACGCTGCGCTACTTCGATGCGCGCCGGTCTCTCTCCGATCTGGAAAACCTTGTCCTGATCGAGAACGACGCGGGCGGCATTGTGCGTCTGATTGACGTGGCTCAGATCACGTTGACCGAAGTATCGCCGGAATTGCAGTCGTTTATCGACGGAGAACGCGCGGCCATTGTTCAAGTCAGCAAACGCAAAGACGATGATGCGATAGAAGCCTTCGATCAGGTCGAGGCGTTGTTGGCTGAGGTCGAGGCCCGCTATCCCGAGACGCTGAACCTGACGGTCGTGAGCAACATGACCGAGAATGTCGAAATCCAGATCAACCTCGTCCTGCAGAACGCGATGATGAGCCTCGCACTCGTCGTGTTGGTCATGTGCCTGTTCTTTTCGATCAGTGAGGCGGTTTGGATTTCGCTCGCGCTGCCATTCTCGTTCCTCGGCGGTATCTTTGCGATGAGCCTCTTTAGCATCACCATCAACATGATTTCCTTGATCGCGCTGCTCATGGCGATTGGTCTGATCATGGATGACAGTATCGTCATTGCTGACAACATCGCCAAATGGCGACGTTCGATGGGGATACGTGAGGCCGCGGTCAGAGGTGCAACGGAAGTGATGCCCGGTGTGCTGTCTTCGTTCCTCACAACGGCCTGCGTGTTCGGGCCGCTTATGTTCCTGTCTGGTGGCCTCGGTGCAATCCTGAAGGTCATCCCGGCAGTGCTTTTGCTGACCCTCATGGCGAGCCTGATCGAAGCCTTTCTCATTCTCCCAAACCACATGAGCCATACGAAAGGGGACCCCGAAAAGAACGCGCAGCGTTTCGTGCCGCGTATGTTGGATCGCATTCGCGATGGCCTTGTCATCCCCGTTGCTTCGGCACTGATGAAGGTTCGTTATCTGACGCTCAGTAGTGTCTTTGCGATCCTGATTGTCACTGTTGGCGTTCTGGCGTCTGGCATGATCAAGATCATCGGTTTCCCGGCCACGGATGGAGATACGATAGAAGCGCGGATTGCTCTCAGCTCCGGTTTGCCCATCGAACGGACAGAAGATGTCGTTGCTCAAATCATCGCTGGCTTAGATGCCGTAGATGCAGCCTACACACCGAGTACAGAGGGCGGTCAGCCCCTCGTGCAGCGCGTTTTGGTGAGCTATGCGACGAACCGAGATGTAAAGGACAATGGCCCTTACACGGCAACGATTACGGTTGACCTTCTGGGAAGCGACCTTCGCAACGCCGCAGCAGATGACATCCTGACCCTATGGCGGGAGGAAACCGGCCCCATTGCGGATGTCGTGCAAAGCAACTTCGCACAAGTGGCCGGTGGTCCAGGCGGAAGCGACCTCGATGTCGAATTGCGCTCGCGTGATCTGGCGCAATTGGAAGCCGCATCCGGGCGGTTGCAGGCAGAATTGATCCAGCGCGACGACGTGACGGAAGCCTTTCAGGATTTCTTTGGCGGACGACCGGAAATCCGGCTTGCCTTGAATGAATTCGGCTACGTGATTGGTCTCACACCGCAGGCCATCACCTCGCAGTTGCGATCAGCATTCTCTGGCACGGAAACGGACACCTTTAGGCAGCAACTCTCCGACGTTTCTGTTCGTGTTGAGCTAGGTGACACTGTGCCCACCATCGCTGATTTGGAACAGTTCCCGTTGACCGTGCCGGGAGGCGACCAGGTTGCCCTTGGTACGATTGCGGACATTGAAGTGACAAGTTCCTATGCGCAGATCACGCGCCGAAACGGTTTGGCTGTGGCCAGCATCGTCGGCAACATCGACCGTGATGCCACGACGGCGAACGAAATAAGTCGTGTGATCACGGATGAGCTGGGGCCGTTGCTTCAAGCTGATTTCCCAGATGTAACGATAAGTATTGGCGGTGCGGCTGAATCAACGAATGAGGCCAGCACGTCCATCATGATCGCCCTTTTGACCGGCCTTGTTGGCGTTTATCTGATCCTGGCGTTCCAGTTTCACAGCTACACCCTGCCGTTCATGATCATGTTGTCGATTCCGTTTGCGCTGATAGGCACAGTATTTGGTCACATGGCGCTTGGGATGGATATCTCCATGCCAAGTTTCATAGGATTTGCATCACTGGCTGGCGTCGTGGTCAACAACGCGATCTTGTTCATGACCTTCTTTGAAGCTGAAATTGAAGGCGACGATTACCTGACTGCGGCCATCGAAGCGGTACGTCACCGGTTCCGCCCTGTCATGCTGTCCTTCTCTACGACATTTGTTGGCCTGATCCCGATGGTGTTTGAAACCAGCCCGCAAGCGGCGGTCTTGGTTCCATTGGTGGCAGCGGTCGCGTTCGGTCTCTTGGCGTCAACAATCCTGATCATCTTCGTCTTTCCCAGCATCATTGGCATCTACTTTGACATTGCTGATGTCCGGAAGTGGGAAGCTTCGCGTCAGGGGCACGGTGATGAGCTTGTCCCAGGTGCGTCGACTGCCGAGGTGCGTTAGTGGAAATGCAGTCCACAAACCCGTTCTACGCGACCGCTGCAGCGCTGGTATCGGTGATCCTGATCGGTTGGCTTCTTATGATCGGGCAGTCTTTGATTGTGCCGGTCATTATCGCAGTCATATCCGTTTACCTGCTCTCAGCTGCGTCAACAGGGCTGGCGTCAGTTCTGCCATCGTTGCGTGACTATCATCGGCTGCGCAGCCTGATTGTTCTGGCCATCTTTGTTCTGTTCGTTGTTCTTTTTGCCCTGTTTGTGTCAGACAATGCACTGGCCATCGCTGCCTCGCTGCCGACCTACGCAGACAATCTCAACACACTGATCGACAACCTTGCGAACACCTTGGGGCTGACAGAGGTTCCGAGTGTGGCCACCCTTCTTGAAAGGCCCCAGGAGCGCATTGATGTGGGGGCATTGGTGCAAAGCGCGGTTGGTACAGTCTCCGGCATTGGCTCTGTGTTGGTCATGGCGATTTGCTACGCGGTATTTTTGGCGGCTGACCTGAAGACTATGCCGGGAAAGCTGCGCATCGCACTTGGCGATGAAACGTCGGCAGAACAGACGGTCAAGCTGGTCATGAAGGTCAACAAGCGGATCGGGGGCTATCTGATCGCGAAAACTCTGGTGAACGGCATCCTTGCAGCCGTCTCCTTCGTGATCATGTGGCTGCTTGGGATCGAGTTCGCCCTGCTCTGGGCTGTGTTGATCGGGCTATTCAACTACATCCCCTATGTCGGGTCGATTATCGGTGTCGTCTTCCCGGTTTTGCTCAGCCTCGGCCAGTTCGGCTCACTGGCCGCAAGTGGCGCAGCGCTGATCGCACTTATGACCGCGCAGCTCTATGTCGGCTATGTTCTCGAACCAAAGATGCTTGGAAAATCTGTCAACCTGAGCGCGTTTGTAGTCCTGTTGGCGCTCTCCTTCTGGACCCTTCTATGGGGGGCCATCGGCGCGATCCTCGCGGTCCCGCTGACCGCCGTTGTAATGATCATCCTCGCCGAAATACCAAGCCTGCGCCCGGTCGCGGTATTGATTTCAGATGACGGCGAAGTGTGATGGGCCTCTTCTTCCGAAACTACCTCAACCTATTACGGGCCTTGGCTTCCGCAATTTTCGATCCACGTTCCCTGCATCTTCTCGCCATGACGGTCTCGCTGGTAGCGATCAGCACAGTCGTCTTTGTCTATCTCGAAGGATGGCGTCCGCTGGATGCGGCTTACTTCTCCGTGATGACAATGGCCACAATTGGGTTTGGCGATCTAGTTCCGACAACGGATGCTGGCAAGGTCTTCACCGTGTTATTCGCGACTGCAGGCATCGGCTTGTTTGTGGTTCTGGTCAGCACGATTGCAACGATTTTTGTAGCAAATTTTGTGGTTGAGAAGCGTTGAGCTGAAGAATCCGAAGTATGGACCAGTAGCGGTTTGCCGCATCCCGTTGAGTCGGGTCTGTCAAAATCGCTATTGGAGTCGCTGGCGCAACTGCAGCGCAAGGGCGGTTTGCCGCAAAGCAGACGGTAGCGTGACCAATAGTTGATGTCGGCAGTGCTTAGGGCCTTTTTGACGATTCGAAGGGCCGATTTGGTACTTATGCGAGTTGTTGCAAGAAGTCCCATTCAAGGATCAGCTCGGGACCGTCTGGCTTTGGAAGATCGGATCGCGAGACCATCGCCCCTTGAACAGAGAAATCACCCATCACGCGCACAGCTAAGAGCCGGTTGAAATGCCGGTCCATGCGGACAGTCACGGCCTTCCAGTTCTTGAACGGCGAGATTGTTTTGATCTCAACGAAATTGTCGCCAAGCCGCCCATCTGAACCTTCAGCATTGCGCCGATGCAAGACGATGCCATGCGCGATCGCGCCGTATAGCTCTCCAATGTCGCCGTAAATCTGTAAATGGCGACTGGTGGCCGCCTCAAATTCTCGTACCGTTCGCAGCAGTCCCTGGAAGGCTTTGATATAGGCGGGATCTGCATCCGGAAAGCTCTGACGGATTTGAGCGGCCTGCGCAGGATCGTTGATGTCACCCCAGCTCAGGAGTTGGTCGTCGGTCCACATGGGTTTGATATCTAAACGCGTTGATTCTGCCGGCACGTCCACTTTCAAGCAGCAGTGATTTCCACGTTCGGTAACACTTAATGCATTGAGATCGTGTGGTCGGCGGCAGATATCGGGGCGATCGTCAGCGTTAAATCCGCGCGCCCGGTGCCATTTCAGCGACATCATCAAAAGAAGTCGCCGCGAGCGATGGTCTGGAGGCACTTTAAGACGTGCTCCTTCTTTCCATCCCGCAGGGACTCATAGATCGTGTTATCTCCGCCAACCGGATAGGTTCCACAAAGAATGCGGTAGGCTGTCATGCCATTGTCGCCAAGGATTGCGAGCGCGTCTTCCAATCCATCCAGAAGCGTTCCGTCAGAGCCGACCTGCCACCGCGGGTACTTGGTTTCGCCAGTTGGGCTTGTGATCCCAAGCATCTTTTGTGCGCGTCGCAAATCATCGACATCTTCAGTAGAAAGGCCAAGCATTGCTGCCATCTCGTCCGCATCGCAAATGTCGTCACGTGACGAGATCTCCGCAAGGCGTTGCACGCCGCGCGCACTGGCAGTTGCAAGCGGATCTCCAGAATCGTCAAATGTCGCCATGCATTCCCTCACCGCTTCAGCGATGAGTGTCTTGGCATATTCTTCTGCCGACAAGCCACGCGCCTCAGCGCCGTTCTTCAAGGCGACAAACACGGGTTCAGGAATATTGTCGATGATAAGTTGAGGCAAATCTGCTCCCTCGCTCGATCACACCGCAGCCGGCCGACGCGCATGCCGTGCTGTGACGCGCTTCCAATCCAGTCCTTCGAAAAGCGCCTCAAACTGAGACTTGTTGATGGTGATGACACCATCGCTGATCCGTGGCCATTCAAAGCCTTTGCCCTCGATCCGCTTGTATACCAGCACCAACCCGGTCCCATCCCAGACAATCATCTTCAGGCGATCAGATCGTTTGGAGCGAAAGATGAATATCGCACCAGAGAAGGGATCCAGTTCAAATTCGTTCATCACAATGGCGGCGAGGCCATCCATGCCCTTCCGAAAGTCGACGGGTTTTGACGCTACATAGAATCTGAAGTTTCCGGCAGGCGAGATCATGTCTTGCCGTCCAGAGCGTGGACCAGCTGCGCCAACTGTTTGATGGGGTAGCTGCTGGGCAACTCCAATATGATGTCACCACACCTGAGCATGATCAAGTCGGCGACCTTGGGGCCGTCTGGCCGATTGTGATCCACTTTCAGCTCGGCAAAGGCCGTCTGCTTCGAGTCCCTTGGCGCAAACTTCTTCTTGTGCCCCGTCCCGTAGTCTCGTTTCCAACGATATGCTGTTTTGTCAGAAATCTGACAGGTTTTCTGAACATCTGCCATTGTCAGCTTTCCTGTTACCATCTGTCGGGCCAATTCGCTCTTGAGCTTATTGGGCCACATCCGACGGCCATCCTTGCCGACGGGGATGGAATAGCCGAAGGCGTGGAAGACGTTTTCGACTTTCTGATCACTTGCGAGGCCACCCAGGTCTTGAGAGTTCATGATGCCTGTATCCTTTTGGATGCATCATAAACCGTCGAACGCAGGCTGATCAGGGGCAATTTAGGGGGTCAGATGCAACGCTTACGATGCACTGGCCAGCCGAAGCTGCGATTGAGCGTGAGAGCCAAGGTGGTTTTTCCAGCGCCTGGGCTTCCATAAATGAATACGAGCATAACTGAACCTTCGCCTACTTCGACGGTCCGATCCAACTAGCTCCGCTATTTCTGGAATAGGCTCACCACTGGAAAACACGACAGGGTGATAGCTGCTCCGTACGAATAGTGGGAGCTTGATCGCCACCACAGACCATTGTCTGCCTAAAACTGATCCAGCAGACGCCGCAGGTAATCTCGTTCGACTTGTGGGCGGTCTTGTTCGGCAGAGCGGCGTCGGATCTCGCCCAACAGCTCTTCGGCGCGGCGATTTATCTCTTCACGGCCCAGTAATTGCTGGTCGGTACCAAGCTGACCGGTATTGCCCATTTCGCGCCCAAGCGGGTCACGCTGCCCTGGGACCGGGCGGCCAGAGGCTTGGCCCTGCTCTGATCCCTGACCGGGTTCGGCCTGCTGGTTTTGCGCCAGGGCACGGCCCAATTCGCGCATGCCGTTGCGCAGTGCATCCATGGCTTCGGCCTGCCGGTCAATCGCTTCGGGCAGATCGCCGTCGCGCAGCGCATCTTCCGCGCCTTCCATCGCGCCCTCCGCCCGCTCAAGCGAACGGCGCGCGATGTCGCCCGCCTCACCATCAAGGTTGGGAAGTCCGTCACGCTGGCGCTGCAATTCCTCGCGCAAAGCGCGCTGACGTTCGGCAAGGCTACGGGCATCCTGATCGCCCTCGCCACCGGCGCCATTGCCAACCTGTCCGCTTTGAGAATCTTCACCAACACCCTGGCCCTGACCCTGCTGGCCACCCTGACCTGGCTGGCCCGGCTGCTGACCCTGTTGACCCTGCGGCTGGCCGGGTTGCTGGCCTTGCCCTTGCTGTCCCTGTTGTCCCGGCTGACCTGGCTGGCGTTGTTGGCCCTGTCCGGGATTGAATTGTTCCTGCAGATCGCGGAACGCATCATCGGACAATTGTTCCTGATCACGCAAAGTCTCTGCCAGATCCTGCATGGATTGCTGGCCGGGTGTTTGCGGCCCATCACCGCCTTCACCTTGGGTGACGCGCATGTTCTCCATCATCTGGTTGAGCTGTTCCATCAGCTCTTGCGCCTCGGCCATGCGGCCTTCCTGCATGAGTTCCTCGATGCGGTCCATCAAGGCCTGCAGCTCATCCATCGACATCTGCTGGCTGTTGCCGCTGTTATCGGCCTGATCGGTGCCGTCATTCGGTTCAGCCTCTTGCGCGAGCATGCGCATGTATTCGTCGGTCGCCTCGCGCAGTTCCTGCATCAGCTCGGCGATCTCCTCGTCCGAGGCGCCGTTGCGCATCGCCTCCGCCAACCGCTCCTGCGCGCGGCGCAGACGTTCACGGGCATCGGCAAGCCGCCCGTCTTCGAGTTGAATGGCGAGATCCCAAAGGGCCTCGACAATCTCGGCCTGTCCTTCATCGGTCAGGCCAACATCACGGAAGTTATCGAGCCGGCGAATGATGGTGCGCAGCCGCAGATACGTGGTTTCATTCGAAAACAGCCCCTCGGGCCTATGCGACACCGCCCGCAAAATCTGGCTCACCCGGCGCATATTGGCCTTGGACCACATCAGATCGCGCCGCTGTTCGATCACAGCCCGCGCGAACGGTTGGAAAAAGCGGCGACCGGGCAGGATCAGCGGTTCGGGTTCGGTCGCTCCGGTCTGGCCAGCCGCATCCGTCACCTCAAGCTGCAATGTCACGGGCAGATTGGCGAGCGGGTGTTCGCTGAGATTCTCAATCAGAAACTCCTCGAATTCGGATCTGTCCCCGGTGAAGGGCATGGGCAAATCCAGAACGAGCGGTTCTACCGGATCAGGATCGATCACCAACCCATGCACGCGGTCAACAGCGGTCAGATCAAGGGCAAGCGTCGCCGTCCCGCTTTCCACGCCATAATCGTCGGACGCGCTAAAGGGCTGAGACAATTCACCCATCGCGTCAGCTTCGATTTCACCGGTGAGGTCGACTTCCGGTGGCATATCTTCGATGGCAACGACGTTCCATTCGACGCCATTCACCCCTACGACTGTTAAGACGCCCGATTGCGTGATCGTGAATTGCTGCTGCGCATCTGATGCCGCACCCAAGTCTTCGACCCGGCCCGACACTGTTTCTGCGACAGTTAGCGCTCCGACCTCACCGTAAAGTCGCAAAGTGACCTGGCTGCCCTCTGGTACACGCAATGGCCCTGCAGGCACATCGTTAAGGTAGATGGAAGGTCGGCCCGTATAGGCAGGTGGTTCGACCCAGCCTTCCCAGACAGGCCCCGTCGCCAGCGTCTGCTCGCCTCCCGCCGCAATCTCGGCCACGGAGCCGACACGCAGCAGCGAACCAAAGAGCAAGGCGGTCACAAAGAACAGGAGCGCGACAAACCGCAAACCGTAAGGGTCACGGTCCGAGACGCGCAAGTCCGGCTCGATTGCGCGCGCATCCTTCGTCCGTTCGGCCATGCGGGCCATATGGGCGCGCCAGACTGCTTCGGACGCGGCATCGCCACTACCAATGGCCTGACTGTCTGCAATGGCCGCGATAGGTCGGCCGGGCAATGCGGCATCAACCCTTGCGACAGCCTCGGCCTTGGTCGGAATACGAAAACGCCGCGCGCCCCAGATCAGCGCCGTCAGGGTCGCGATGACAGATACAACCACGCCACCCCAGAAAACCTCAAGCGGGACGAGATCCTGCCACCCCATCATGAGCGGCGCGAGGATCAGGAAGATGACCGTCCAGAGCGGCCAGAATGACCGCACAACTTCTTCCGCGATCATGCCAGCGCGCGTCGCGGCGACCGGCAATTGAAGATGTCGCATCTGATCGGGATCGGCTGTCAGCGGTTCTCTCCGAAGTTATGCGACTACTCTAACCACGATGGCATCGTATCGCGCGCAATCATTTCTTCATAGGTAGGGCGTGGGCGGATAACTGCAAATTGATCTTGGTCCACAAGAACCTCTGGGATCAATGGCCTTGAATTGTATTCCGATGACATAACCGCACCATAAGCCCCGGCAGAGCGGAACGCGACCAGATCATCCGGAGCCACGGCGGGCATGATACGGCCTTTGGCAAAGGTGTCACCGGTTTCGCACACGGGGCCGACGATGTCATACTTTGCTGGTTTGGCACCCGGTTCGGGCTCAATCACCGGCACGATGTCGTGCCATGCCTCGTACATGGCGGGCCGAATGAGGTCATTCATCGCACCGTCAAGGATCAGAAAGTCCCGATCCTCTCCAGATTTGACATAAATGACCTTGGACACCATCAGACCGGCATTGCCCGAAATCAGGCGCCCCGGCTCAATCTCGATCTCGCAGCCAAGGTGACCGACAGTGCGTTCGATCAGCGCGCCGTAATCTGTGGGCAGAGGCGGCGCCTCATTCGAGCGGGCATAGGGGATGCCAAGTCCACCGCCCAGATCGAGCCGCTTGATCTCGTGCCCGTCCGCACGCAGTTGTTCGGTAAGCTCTGCAACTTTCCGGTATGCGGCTTCAAAGGGCGCCAATTCCGTCAGTTGTGAGCCGATATGAACATCAATCCCGATGACTTTCAGCCCCGGCAACTTCGCCGCCATCGCATAAACCTCACGCGCGCGGCTGATCGGAATGCCAAACTTGTTCTCGGATTTGCCCGTCGCGATCTTCGCATGCGTTTTTGCATCGACATCGGGGTTCACCCGCACGGTGATGGGCGCCACCACTCCCATCGATTGCGCCACCCGGTCCAGAACCAGCATTTCGGGTTCGGATTCGATGTTGAACTGCCGGATACCGCCCTCCAGCGCCATCCGCATCTCATCAGCGGTCTTGCCGACCCCGGAAAAGACAATCCGTTCACCGGGGACGCCCGCCGCCTTGGCGCGCAGGTATTCCCCGCCCGAGACGACATCCATCCCCGCGCCTGCATCAGCGAGGACCTTGATAATGGCCTGATTTGAAGCGGATTTCATCGCATAGCAGACCAGATGATCCGCAAAGCCCAGCGCCTCGTCAAACAGCCTGAAGTGGCGGGTCAGCGTAGCCGTCGAATAGACATAGAACGGTGTCCCGACCGAAGCCGCAATCTCCGCAATCGCCACATCCTCGGCAAAAAGCGCGCCGTCACGATAAAGAAAATGGTCCACGCTTGCGATCCTCGTCCAAAACCAGAATTGGACATAGCAGATCGCTGGCGCTGGCCAACCCTAAACGCGGACGGTGTGCTTGTCTTTGTAATAGACGACGCGTTCGCGCAGATAGAGATAAAGAGGCAAGCCACAGCTGACGCCGATGCAGAAAGTTGCAGGGATCGCAATCATGCTCAGATAGTTCTTGGTCTTGAACGCCTCAGCAATGATCCAGATGGTCAGCGCGACGGCGGCTATCGTGAGATCCCAGACCAGCCCGCTTGTTGCGTTGTTCACATGCCACGCATCCACCATCGCCATGATGCTCCAGCCATTCTCCTGAAACCAGGAGATGAAGTAATACATCGGATGCACGGTGCCCCAGGTGGCCAGCAAAAGGTAGATAATCCGCATCAGAGTCTCAGCCCCACTGAGAGGGTGCCGTTTGAGGCTCCGATGCCCGCAGTTGTGTTCACACCATTTGAGCCGACGCTGAGGCCGACATTTGCGTTGGGCTCAAGCGGCGGACCATTTGCACCACATGCGGCCAAAGCCGCTAGACCCAGTATCAAAGCGATCATTTTCATCTCGAAGCCTCATGCATTGAGTTTTTGTGACCAATGCGCGATCTGCGCGCGCACATTTGCCGGTGCGGTGCCGCCAAAACTGGTGCGTGAGGCCACCGAGTTTTCAACGCCCAGCACGTCAAAGACGTCCGCGCGGATGCCTGCGTGCGTCTTTTGCATCTCTTCCAGCGTCAGATCCGGCAAGTCGCATCCTTTCTCCTCGGCCAAAGCGACAAGCGCACCGGTGATGTGATGCGCCTCACGGAACGGTAGCCCAAGTTCACGCACCAGCCAATCGGCAAGGTCAGTGGCGGTCGAAAACCCGCTGGAGGCTGCGGCTTTCAGGTTGTCTCGGTTGGCAGTCATGTCGCCAACCATCCCCGTCATGGCGGCCAGTGCCAGCATCAGGTTGTCAGCGGCATCAAAGACCTGCTCCTTGTCTTCCTGCATGTCCTTGGAATAGGTCAGCGGCAGGCCCTTCATCACCGTCATCAGGGCCACATTCGCCCCGAAAATGCGACCGATCTTGGCGCGGATCAGCTCTGCCGCATCGGGGTTGCGCTTTTGCGGCATGATGGAAGAGCCAGTCGACCATTTGTCCGACATGGTTACAAACCGGAACTGCGCGCTCGACCAGATCACCAGTTCTTCGGCCAGACGGCTCAGATGCATCGCACAGATGCTGGCAGCGGCGAGAAACTCCAAAGCGAAATCCCGATCCGATACCGCATCAAGCGAATTGGCCATCGGCGCGTCAAAGCCGAGTGCCTTCGCCGTCATCTCACGATCAATCGGAAATGACGTACCCGCCAGCGCCGCTGCCCCCAAAGGTGACAGGTTCATCCGCTTGCGCGCATCCGCGAAACGCGACCGGTCACGCGCAAACATCTCAACATAGGCCAGCATATGATGGCCCCAGGTTACCGGCTGCGCGGTCTGCAGATGGGTGAAACCCGGCATGACCCAGTCCGCCCCCGCCTCTGCCTGCGCGAGAAGCGCTTGGCAAAGCGCGCCGAGCGCCGCGTCCGCCGCATCGCATTGGTCCCGAACCCAAAGCCGGAAATCGACGGCTACCTGATCATTGCGCGACCGTGCTGTATGGAGCCGCCCCGCAGGCTCTCCAATCAGCTCTTTCAGCCGCGCCTCGACATTCATGTGGATGTCTTCCAAGGCGGCAGAAAACGGAAACTCCCCCGTTTCAATCTCTGACAAAACGGTGAGCAGACCTTCCCGGATCGCCGCAGCATCGTTATCGGTAATTATGCCTGTCGCGGCGAGCATTGCCGCATGGGCCCGTGAACCTGCGATGTCCTGCGGTGCAAGGCGGCGGTCGAACCCGATTGAGGCATTGATCGCCTCCATAATCGCATCGGGTCCGGCGGCAAAACGCCCGCCCCACATCGTGTTCGCGGATTTGGTCATGAAGGAAACAGCCTATGCGCAAGTTATTGTCAGCCCTGCTTTATACGGCCCTTCTCAGCGTTGCAAATCCGGGCGCCGCCGATATTGCGACTGCAGATGCGATGCGCGAAGGCGATATGCGCAAGCTGATCTTTCATGCTGAACCCATCGCAAGTTCGGATGTGCCGTTCATGGGCGAGGACGGCACCGAAATGACGCTGGACGCCTATCAGGGCAAACATGTGGTCCTGAATTTCTGGGCGACCTGGTGCGCGCCCTGTCGTCATGAAATGCCGCTTTTGTCAGCGTTACAAACCCAGCTTGGTGGCGACGACATGGAGGTTGTGACGATTGCAACCGGACGTAACCCGTTGCCCGGCATGCAGCGCTTTTTTGAGGAAATCGGCGTGGACAACCTGCCACTCCACACCGACGCGCGGCAAAACCTGGCGCGCAGTCTGGGTGTGCTTGGCCTGCCGGTGACCATCGTTTTGGACCCCGAAGGAAATGAAATCGCGCGGATGCAGGGCGATGCTGACTGGGCAAGCGACAATGCCATTGCGATCATGCAAACGCTGATCGGCACTGGCTCCTGACAAATGCTTGCGCTCAGGCGCGCCCGGCCGTCTCTGACAACAAAAGCGGGTCAATCCCCATCATTTTCAGGGCACCTGTCCATTTATGCTCGTTCGCGCGGCCAAAGATGATGTCCTCGCGCGGGTCGCAAATAAGCCAGCCGTTTCGTGCGATCTCCCGATCAAGCTGCCCCGGCCCCCAACCGGCATAACCCAATGCAAGCATTGAGGTTTTCGGCCCCTTGCCCTGGGCAAGATCCTCCAGCACTTCCAGGGTTGCCGTCATGCCCACGTGATCATCGACCTGCAACGTGCCATGAGCCGCCGCGTAATCGCTTGAATGCAGAACAAAGCCGCGCCCCAGCTCAACCGGTCCGCCAAAATGCACGCGAATGTCGCGCGCATTAGGACCACGCGCGATCTCAAGCTCTTCCAGAAGATTGCTGAAATCCACATTGGTCTGCGGTTTGTTGACGATCAGGCCCATGCTGCC
Source organism: Cognatiyoonia sp. IB215446 (assembly GCF_033963825.1). Classification (NCBI taxonomy): domain Bacteria; kingdom Pseudomonadati; phylum Pseudomonadota; class Alphaproteobacteria; order Rhodobacterales; family Paracoccaceae; genus Cognatiyoonia; species Cognatiyoonia sp. IB215446. Next base: position 64,909 of record NZ_JAXBMD010000006.1, read on the forward strand.
TTCGTCGTCATGGGCACACATGTAGATCACGCTATGGGCAAAACGTGGATCGCCCATACCCGGCATCGCCACAAGTAGCTTGCCTGCAAGATGCACCGTTTCTTCTGCCATACCTTAATAATGTGGTCTGGGCTGGTGTGACGCAAGGGTCAACATTGCAAGGCCTGTCGTAAACGTGACTTCCCATTGCAGGCGCTTTGCATAAGTAACGTGTCATGCGCAAAACGACGCTCATATCACTTGCCCTAGCGGCATTACCCGTCTTTGGCGCGGCAGGTCCGTTTGACGATCTGGCCTCGGTCGAGATTTTGCCGGGCTGGCGCAATGCGGGGGGTGAGCATATGGCGGGCCTGCGCATCACGATGGACGAGGGCTGGAAAACCTATTGGCGCGCGCCAGGCGATGGTGGTATCCCGCCGCAGTTTTCGCTCACCGGATCGGAAAACATTACCGGCTTCACGCCGCATTGGCCGGTGCCTGAGCTTTTTTATCAAAACGACATGTACTCGGTCGGTTACGAGAATTCGGTCATCTTCCCCTTGCGGCTCTACAGTGTTGATCCCGAAGCACCGATGCGGATCAGCGGCCAGATCCATATTGGTGTTTGCGAGGAAATCTGCATTCCCGTGACGCTCGACTTTGATGAGCTTCTGCCTGTTGGGGGCGAGCGCGATGCTGCGATCACTGCAGCGTTGATCAACCGCCCTCTTACGGCGGACGAGGCGAATGTAGGCGCGGTGATCTGCCAGATCGATCCGATAAGTGATGGCTTGCAGGTCACCACGGTTATTGACGTCCCGCCAATGGCTGCAAAGGAATTTGTGGTTGTCGAGGCGGGGGATGACCATGTCTGGGTCTCCGAAGCCGATATCGCCCGCGATGGCAACAGGCTCAGCGCAACTGTCGATATGGTGCATCACAGCGGAGAGGCCTTTGCGCTGGATCGGTCAGCGGTGCGGATCACCGTGCTGGGTGACAATCAGGCCATCGATATTCAGGGCTGTGCTGCGGGCTAGGCACGTGCGCCGCCAACGCCTTGTATGATCCCCGCCACCATATAAATCGCCAGCAACCAAACCGCGAGACCACCCAGGAAAATCACAAAGGCCGGGGCGAAGCCATTGGCCAATGCTGGCAGCAGCGCAACGATGCCAGGCAACGGTGCGCCTGTGAGAATTACAGGACCTACGGTTGCTGTAAAGAGGCCAACGGCCCCCAGCGCCCCGATACCTGCAGGTAAAAGCATCGCCGCACGGCGTCCGCGCAAGGCGCGCTTGGCGGCCTGAACCTGCCGATGCACATCCTGCTGCATCGCCATCACCGATGGTACAACCAACAGGACCAACAACATCCCAAAGCCCAGACCGAAGACCAGCGTCACAACCGTTGGTTTGAGGAACTCCGCCTGGTTCGAGCCTTCGTATAGAAGTGGCGTGAGACCCAGCACCGTTGTCAGGGTCGTCAGCATCACCGGTCGCAACCGATCCACGGCCCCGTCGATAATCGCTGGCACAAGGCCGCGATCCTGCGCGTATTCGTCCACCGTCGTGACCAGCACGATGCTGTCGTTGATGATAATCCCGACCATCCCGATCAGACCCACCACCGTGAACATGCTAAGCGGGATCTCCCACACATAATGACCATAGATCGTACCAACCAAAGCAAAGGGAATGATCGACATGACAACAACGGGCCGGGTCCAGCTGCTGAAAATCCACGAGAGCGTCAGATAAATCCCCAAGAGCACGAGGATCAGCCCGGTGCGCGCATCGTTCAGAAAGCGCTGTTCCTGTTCGCTTTGCCCCGAAAGCTGCGTCTCAATCGCAAAATCGCTTTCGATGCCGGGCAGGATATCTTCGTTAATGGCAAGCTGGATTTCAGTGGCCCGCGCCGCATCTTCGTCATCGAGATCACCGATGACCGAAATCAGCTGAATGCCGTTTTCGCGGCGCACGGTGGAAAAGCCTGTGCGGCTTTGCACGGTCACAACATCGGCGAGCGGGACATAGGCGCCTTCCAGCGTTCTGATCTGGGTCCGATCCAGAAAATCTGCCGATAGCTCGCCTGATGGCAGCTCCACCCGGATCGTGCCGGACCGTGCGCCAACGGGAAAACTCGCCGCCTCAATCCCGCCGAGGCGATTGCGCAGGACACGGCCCAGCGCATCGATCCCAAGCCCCAGCGCGTCGCCCTGCGGGGTCAGTTCCAGGATCAGCTCTTCCTTGTCATAGGCCAGCGTGTCCTCAAGCCCGGAAATCTCGGGGAATTGGGCCAACCGGGTCTTGAGTGCCTCTGCGGCGGCCTTCAGCGTCTCGCTATCAGCGCCGAACATCTGGATGTCCAGACTGTCTCCGCCCGGTCCCGTCCCCCAAGAGCGGAAGCTGACGGTTTCGGCCAGCGGGTGCTGCACAATCGTGTCCTGCAAGGCGCTGACAAAAGCAAAGCTGGTATAGGGGCGGCTATCGGCGTCGATCAACTCGATGGTGATCGCGCCAAGCTGGTCGGCATCTTTCGTATCCGAGCCCGCGATGGCCCGCCCGGAATTCCCGCCAACCTCTGCGATCACGAATTTCAGCGGGTTCAGCCCATGCTCGGCCTCGTATTCCGCGCCCAAAGCCTCGGCCGCGCGCTGCATCTCACGCATCATTTCCAGCGTATCTTCGCGGGTCGCACCGGGCAGCATCGCAAAGTTGCCCGTGACCTGCGCCTGTTCGGGCGCGTTAAAGAATCGCCAGCTGACCTCACGCTCGATAAAAAGCGTGATTTGCGTGGCCAGCGCCACCAGCGCCAGCGCCACGACCGGATAGCGCGCAATGATGACGATATGCATGAAAGGACGGAAAACCGTTTCCTTAAACCAGTCAAAACCACGGTTTACCGTGCGCGAGGGCCAGTCATACCAGTGTTCCTTCGCCGAATGCGCCATCGAATGCGCGAGGTGATTGGGCAGGATTACAAAGCATTCGAGGAGGCTTGCCGCCAGCACAACGATCACGGTGAGAGGTATATCGGCGATCAGATCACCAAAGCGCCCGCCAATGGCGACAAGGCCAAAGAACGCGATAATTGTCGTGATTGTCGCCGAAAAGACGGGGCTGAACATCCGTTGCGCAGCCCGTTCTGCCGCGACAGTCGGGTCTTCGCCCAGATGCCTGACCCGGAAATCAGCATGTTCGCCCACCACAATCGCATCATCCACCACGATGCCCAGCGTGATGATCAGCGCAAAAAGCGAGATCATGTTGATCGTGATACCCACTGCATACATCAGCGCGATGGCTGCGAGCATCGCCGCCGGGATGCCAAAGGCGACCCAAAACGCGGTGCGCGCATTCAGGAACAGGAACAAAAGGCCGACGACCAGCATCAGCCCCGTCAGGCCGTTGTCCAACAGGATGTTCAGACGGCCCGTGATGAATTCCGCACGCGCATTTGTCAGCGTGATCGTCACGCCTTCTGGCAGCGTTGCTGTCAGCTCATCCGCGACCCGTTCCACCGTTTCCTGCATGCCAATGGCGTCACCAGTGGCCGAGCGTTGGACCCGCAATTTGACCGCAGAATCTTCACCGACGAAATAGGCCCGCGCGCGATCCGTGCCCTCAACCCGAACGGTGGCCACATCAGCAACGGTCAGTTTTGAGCCATCGGGGTTGGAGCGCAGGACAATCGCCCCGATGTCCTCGGCGCTGCGTTTCGCGACGCCGGTCCGCACCCTTGCGTTGGATGAGACATCACCGGCGGGGTCGGCTTGCGCCTCTTCCCCGATGCGCTGGGCGATGTCCGATAGGCCGATATCATGCTCGATCAGGGAAAGTGAGGGGACCTCGACAATGGTTGACGGGGCTGCGACACCCTGAACAGTCACCTGTGTCACGCCTTCGGTGAAAAGCCGCGTCGAAAACTCGTCGGCAAAGCGACCAAGTTGATCCACGCCAACAGGGCCGGTGATCACCACATCGGTCACCCGGTCCGACCAGCCACCGCGGCGCACCGACGGGTCTTCGGCATCTTCAGGCAGGCTCTCTGCGCTATCGAGGGCGAGTTGCACATCCTCTGCGGCGCGATCAATGTCGTAGCCGGGCTCAAATTCCAGCTGGATTGATGCGCGCCCTTCGCGGGAGGTGGAGGTGGACGAGGTGACGCCCTCAACCGCCAATAGCACCGGTTCGAGCACCTGAACGATGGCCTCGTCCACATCCTCAGCACCTGCACCATCCCAAGTGACCGATACGGTCAGATCATCCACGACCACATCAGGGAAGAACTGCGCGCGCATATTCGGAAAGGCCAGCAAACCCGCCGTCAGCATCAACACAAGCAGCAGGTTCGCCGCCGTCTTGTGCCGCGTGAAGTAGGACAGGATGCCCCCTGCCCGCGCGTTCAGCTTGTCACCGCCCGTGATCATCCGCTGCCCATACGGCTTTCGAGCCGTGCGACGGTCTCAGAAGAGACCTCGTCTTGCTCCAACTGTCCAATAATGCGGGCCTTCACGTCATCGGGCATCCGGCCTTCGGTGACAAAAGCGATCAGCTTGGCGCGGCGTTCGGGATCAAGCGTGATCATGTCCGCTGTTTGCGGCGCAGCTCCGCCCAGTTGGATCGGACGGACCCTGATGCCTGCGCCCAGAAGTGGTGAGCGTTCGGCGACAATCGTGGCACCCGCCAAATCGCCCACGCGAACGATGACATCATCACCCTGCCGCCGCAGAAGTTCCACCTGACCAAGCTCCAAGCGCTCATCCTCGCCCACAACCAGAACAGTCTCATCCGGGGCGAGCGCCGTTGCCGGCACCATAGCGACATTGCGCAATTCGGGCTCGTCAATCCGCACAGTCACAAAGTCACCGGGACGAAATCCAGGTGCTGCATCCAGACGCGCAAAGAGCAGGCGGCCCGTCTGCCCCTCGCCCACGGTGGCACCTTCACGAATGATCGTACCCGTTGCCGTGAGGTTCACGCCAGATACGTCCAAAGCCACCCGCACAGGCGCATTGAGCAACCGGCCGCCGGTATCCAGAAGCCGCGCATATTGCGAGGTCGAGACGCGAAAGCTGACCTCAAGCTGCGTGGGGTCGACCAATTGCGCAAAACGCTCATTGGCCGTCACGCGCCCGCCGGGGCTGATCGTGACATCCGAAAGGACGCCATCAAAAGCTGCAAAGACCTGGGTATCGTCCACATCACGCTCGGCCTCTGACAGACCGATCTCAGCCCTTGCAAGGCGCGTGCGGGCCTGATCAATACGTGCCTCGGCAGAGGCGACCGCCTGACGACGGGTCAAAACCGAAGCATCCGCAGACGAGGCCGCCAATTCCGCGTCTTCCACAGCTGCCGCCGTGCCCACACCACGTGTCTGCAGGTCGCGTGCCCGGGTCAGGGCCTGTGCGCGCAGATCGGCCTGCGCCTGGGCGGCGGCAAGTTCATCACGTTCCAGCAAAAGCGAGCGTTCGGCATCGCGCAACTCCGCTTGCGCATCCTGCAGGTCGGCACGGGTGCGGTCGAGCGCAGCCTCGGCCTCAACCGGATCGATCCGCAGCAAAAGCTGGCCTTGCGTTACCGCACCGCCTTCGACCAGCAGATCGCTCGCGTCCAGTACTGTGCCACCGGTCGCACTGCGCAAATCCAGCGTGCGCTGGCTGCGCAACTCGCCAAACACCGTCAGTTCCGGCGTCAGCGTTTGCGGCGCCAATGTCACCACATTCACCGACAAAACACGCTCGCGCTGCGGGAAACTGCGCGGCTCTTCATTCATCCGCGCGACAAGGGCCTCGCGGACCATATTGCCTGCGACAGCAATTAGCGTGAGCGTGACACTGAGAAGGAATATGCCCGTCAGACTTCGGCGCAAAAACCGCATGTTACCATCCTTGCTTGGCTGGCCTAGAATTAGGCGCTGGCTCGCTGCATTCCACTCTAACGCACGCGCACGTTACTTCCGTCGCAGATGTTCATCCAATCGCGGCATAATTTCCACAAAATTGCAGGGCCTGTGGCGATAATCGAGTTGGCGGGCCAAAATCTCGTCCCAGGCATCCTTGCAGGCACCCGGCGAACCGGGCAGCGCGAAGAGGTATGTTCCCCCTGCGACACCCGCTGTTGCCCGGCTTTGGACGGCGGAGGTGCCGATTTTTTGCATACTCACGATGGTGAAGATCGTGCCAAACGCATCGATCTCTTTTTCATAGACATCGCGATGCGCCTCAACGGTGACATCGCGGCCCGTCAGGCCTGTGCCACCCGTCGAAATCACCACGTCCACGCCATCATCGTCACACCATGCGCGGAGTTGTGCGGCAATCTCGGCCCGCTCATCAGGGATGATTTTGCGGTCTGCCACCTTGTGTCCCGCAGCTTCGATCCGATCAACGAGTGTCTGGCCCGATTTATCGTCCGCAAGCTGCCGCGTATCGCTAACGGTCAGAACGGCGATGCGGACAGGCACAAACTCAAGCGTTTCGTCGATGCGGCTCATCCGATCCTCACAGGCAGGGATTGGCGACAGGAAGACGGGGGATCGACATCATGCCGTCAATCTCATCGTTGGTATCCGCGACAAAGAGGCGATCCGAGAAATCTGTGACAACCGACGGATCGCTGCAAAAGGGTCGCGCGAGATCAATCTCGGACGCGACCAGCGCGTCGTAGCGGCGCATCACTTCGGCCGGATCGGCCGGCGGAAACGCATTTTCGGCATAAAAAGCGAGTGCCCGCGCGCGATAATCGTCGCTGATGGCTTGCTGTTCAGCGGGCAGCGTGACTTCGCAAGCCAGAAGGGCACTTTCCAAAGAAGCGAGCACGCTGACAAAACATCCCACGGCGCCATGGCCGCTTTGATCGAGGCCCATGAAAGTCACATCATCCTCGTTGCCGCGCAGGATCACGATATCGCCGACCTGCAAAAGATCACGATCAGCGTCAGCCGCCTCGACAGCGTCTGCGTTTTCGGCAAACAACTGTTCGTAGTCGATCAGACCCAAAGGGTCTGCCCCTGCCCGTGCGGCCAGTAACATCACAAACGCCGCAACATATTTTGTCATCATGCTCATCCCCGCAAACGCGCCTTAAGCGCCAGTAAATCCGCCCAGGCCTCACGCTTGGCAATCGGGTTCCGCAAAAGATAGGCGGGGTGGAACATGGGTAAGCACGGTTTGCCCAGCACTTCCACCCACTCCCCACGCATTCGGGTGATGCCCGTGCGTCCCAAAAGTGCCTGACAAGGCGTATTGCCCATGAGCACGAGGATGTCCGGCGCGGCCAGGGCGACATGCCGCTCAAGAAACGGCAGCATCATCGCGATCTCCGCCTTGTCCGGCGTGCGGTTGGATGGGGGGCGCCATGGCAGCACATTGGTGATGTAGACGGCCCGTGTCGCATCGCCATGCGCCCGGCCAACATCAATCGCCTCCAACATCCGGTCGAGCAGTTGACCCGCCCGCCCGACAAAGGGTTTGCCGGCCCGATCCTCATCCCGCCCCGGCGCCTCGCCGACGATCATCACGCGCGCGGCGGCCTGACCATCGCTGAACACAAAACTGCGCGCGCCGCGTTTCAACTCGCAATGTTCAAAACCCTGCATCGCGGTGGCCAGACCGGCCAAATCGATCGCCCCGGCCGCTAAACGTCGTGCCTCTGCCACCGCATCAACTTCTTCAGGCGCGACCGAGGGCGGCGGGCCGTCAGGCGGTGTAACCGGCGCCTTTGGTTTTGGCTTGGCCGCATCCAGTGCATAGCGATCCACCGGCTTGTCCTGCACCGCATCGCTCACCCCCAGCTCCACCTGCCATTCCAATGCAGCGCGGTCCGCCCAATATGTCTCACCCGAATCCATCACGCTCAGGTTATGCCGGATCGGCGGCAATGTGCACTCCCCCGCCATTGAAGCGCCGAAAGCAGCTATCTATAAGAGCGAAAGATCAGTGGACGAGGCCCCATGACATTTCGCGCGCATCACCTTCTGGGCATCGAAAAGCTGCACCCGACCGAGATCACAACGCTGCTCGACCTTGCCGACAGCTATGCCGAGCATAACCGCAAAGGTGTGGCCCATCGCGATGTTCTGGCGGGCCTCACCCAGATCAACATGTTTTTTGAGAACTCCACCCGCACCCAGGCGAGTTTTGAGCTGGCGGGAAAACGACTTGGCGCGGATGTGATGAATATGGGCATGCAGGCCTCGTCCATCAAAAAGGGCGAGACGCTGATTGACACGGCGCTGACGCTGAATGCGATGCATCCCGACCTTCTTGTGGTGCGACACCCGCAATCAGGCGCCGTGGATCTGCTGGCCCAAAAGGTGAATTGCGCCGTCCTGAATGCCGGTGATGGTCGCCATGAACACCCGACCCAAGCCCTTCTGGATGCGTTGACAATCCGCCGAGCCAAGGGGCGGCTGCACCGGCTTTCCATCGCGATCTGCGGTGATATCGCCCATAGCCGCGTTGCGCGCTCAAATATCCTGCTTCTGGGCAAGCTCGAAAACCGGATCAGGCTGATCGGCCCGCCAACGCTGATGCCATCTGGCGTGGCTGATTTCGGGGTCGAGGTTTTTGAGGATATGGAAAAAGGGCTGCAGGACGTTGATGTCGTCATGATGCTGCGCCTTCAGAAAGAGCGGATGGATGGCGGCTTCATCCCGTCAGAGCGTGAATACTTCCACCGCTACGGCCTCGACGCTGACAAGCTGCGTCATGCCAAGCCTGACGCCATCGTCATGCATCCGGGGCCGATGAACCGCGGGGTTGAGATTGATGGCACCATCGCCGATGACATCAACCGCTCTGTCATTCAGGAGCAGGTGGAGATGGGTGTTGCCGTCCGCATGGCCGCAATGGACCTCTTGGCACAGAACCTGCGCACGCGCCGCAAACCGCAAGAGGTCATGGCGTGATCACCCATTTCTTCCCGCCAGCAAAACATGAGAACTGGCAGGATTACTTCGATCCCGATGAGGAATTGCTCTGGCAAGGCGCCCCGGAACCCGGCGCACAGAGTTTGCCCATGACGGTTTTCATGAGCATTTTCGGCCTGCCCTTCCTTGCCGCAGGTTTGTGGGTCGCATTTAACGGATTTGACAGCACGCTGCCGTTCGACGGCTTTGTCCACGTTTTCTTTGGCGTGCTGATGGTGCTCTTTGCGATCCCGTTCATTGTCGTCGGTGCAGGCATTACGTTTGGCGTTTGGCTGTATGCCAAGCACAGCCATCACTATATTCGTTATGCACTGACCAACAAACGCGCTTATGTCGCCAAGTCTTTCTACCGACACACGCTCAAGATCTATCGGATCATGCCCGACGACGCGATTACCCTCGAACAGGGAAAATACGACAACGTGAAGTTCAAGACAATCTACACCACGGACAGTGACGGGGAAACGCGCCGTGATATCGGTTTTGACGGGATCAGCGGCGGGCGCGAGGTTTACGGGTTAATTCGCCAGATCCAGCGCGAGGGCACGGCATGATTGAGATCCCGGCAGACGATCACGGGCAAATCCGCGTCTTTGCGACGACCGATGCTCTGCCAGACGCAGTACGCGACAAGACGCCAGAGGGTATGATCGCGCTTTTCGGCCTGCCTCTTGATGGCACCTATGTCGATATCGTGAAGATCAGCGATTTGGGGGACATGACGCTTAGCGCCTATATCGCCGAAGGCTACGACATGACAGCCGACGCGGTGGACAAGGCGGCGGTGGATCAGGTCACTGGCACCGCCGTGCTGGTACTGTCACGCGCGACCGGTGGGCAAGCTGTCACGCTCAGACCCGAACATGGGCTGCGCCATGTGACGACCTACAGCCCTGTGGCTGGGATTACCCCGCCCGAAGCCTTGCCCGATAAGTCCGCCCGGGATCACGTGCCAACATCTCCCGCCAAGCCGCAGAAATCCGATGCAAGGATTGGAGGGATGGTCGCGATGTACGCACTTCTTTTCATGTTCGCGCTGGTGGGCCTAATGATCTGGGTCGGCGGATGAGCGACACGTCACATCAAGATCAGACCGGCTGGGAGGGTATTCTTGACCCCGATGAGACGATCATCTGGCAAGGACGCCCGGATGGCGGATTTCACCTCACCCCCGGCATGCCCTTCACGATCATCTTCGCACTGTTCTTTTCAGGTTTCGCGCTTTTCTGGATGATCATGGCCGCGCGCGCTGGCGGTCTGTTTTGGACATTCGGACTGATCCACTTTGGCGTGGGTCTGGCCCTGCTTTTTGGCACGACGATGGGCCCTTCATTTGTGCGGCGAAGGACATGGTACACGCTGACCAACCAGCGTGCCTTTATCGCCAAGAACCTGCCCATCGCGGGGCGCAGTCTGAAATCTTATCCGATCACATCCGATATGGCGATCACGCTGACCGAGGGCAGAAAGCAAAGCATCTATTTCGCGAGCAAACGCGACCGGCATGACGACAGCACAGAGGATCGCAAGATCGGATTTGAGCAGATCAGTGATGCTCGCGAGGTGTTGAAGCTGATCCGCGCGATTCAGAAAGACAAATCATGACGACCACCTTCTTTGCCAATGCCCGCCTGATTGATCCTGTGGCGCTGACCGACGGCATCGGCGCGCTGCTGATCGAAGGTGATAAAATCGCCGCCGTCGGAGAGGGCATCCAACAGCCCAAAGACGCCAAAGTCGTCGATTGCGGTGGTTATTGTCTGGCGCCCGGGATCATCGATATCGGGGTGAAAGTTTCCGAACCGGGTGAGCGGCATAAGGAATCCTTTCGCTCTGCCGGGATGGCGGCTGCTGCGGGTGGCGTGACCACCATCGTCACGCGGCCTGACACGCTGCCCGCCATCGACACGCCCGAAACGCTGGAATTTGTCGAACGCCGCGCGCAGCTGGACGCACCCGTGCATGTTTTGCCCATGGCCGCACTGACCAAAGGCCGTGCCGGGCGTGAAATGACCGAGATTGGCTTTTTGCAGGATGCGGGCGCTGTCGCCTTCACCGATTGCGACCGGGTCGTCACCGATACCAAAGTGTTCAGCCGCGCGCTGACCTATGCACGCTCGCTTGATGCGCTGGTGATCGGGCATGTGCAGGAACCGGGGCTTTCGGAAGGCGCCGCTGTCACCTCTGGCAAGTTCGCCTCACTGCGAGGTTTACCAGGTGTCTCACCCCTTGCGGAGCGGATGGCGCTTGACCGTGATATCAGCCTGCTGGAGATGACGGGCGCGCGCTATCACGTCGATCAGATCACCACGGCCCGCGCCCTGCCTGCGCTGGAACGGGCTAAGCGGAACGGGCTGCAGATCACCGCCGGGATCGGGGTGCATCACCTGACTCTCAATGAGTTAGACGTGGCCGATTACCGGACCTTCTTTAAGCTCAAACCCCCATTGCGCAGTGAGGACGACCGCCTCGCAGTGGTCACTGCCCTGGCCGAAGGGCTGATCGACATCATCTCTTCAATGCACACGCCGCAGGACGAGGAAAGCAAGCGCTTGCCCTTTGAAGAGGCGGCGAGCGGCGCGGTCGGCCTTGAAACGCTGCTGCCCGCCGCCTTGCGGCTTTACCATAGCGAGGTGATTGATCTGCCGCGCCTATTCCGAGCCTTGTCGCGCAATCCCGCGCGGCTTTTGGGTCTACCTGCGGGGCGGCTGAACGAAGGGGCGCCCGCCGATCTTGTTGTTTTTGATCCGGATGCGCCGTTCCAACTTGACCGAACGCAGCTTTTGTCGAAATCCAAAAATACCCCCTTTGACGGCGCGCGGATGCAGGGCAAGGTTCTGGGCACCTGGGTGGCGGGAACACGGATTTGGGGACAGCCATGATCTTTTTTCCGGAAATCAGCTGGGACACCGCAATGCTGTGGAGCGTGGTTGGTTACCTCTTGGGATCAATCCCAAGCGGGGTCTTAATTGCCCACGCCATGGGGCTCGGCAATCTGCGCGAGATCGGGTCGGGCAATATTGGCGCAACAAATGTGCTGCGCACAGGAAACAAGTCTGCCGCCGCGCTGACACTCCTTTTTGACGCGCTCAAAGGCGTTCTGGCGGTGCTACTCGCGCGCTACTTTGCGGATAGTGGCGCAGCCCAGGTCGCTGCAGTCGCAGCCCTTTTGGGGCATTGCTTTCCGATTTGGCTGAAGTTTAAGGGCGGCAAAGGGGTCGCCACCTACTTTGGCGTGATCTTTGCCCTTGCCTGGCCTCTTGGGATTGTTGCGGCCATCATCTGGCTCAGCGTTGCCGCAATCAGCCGGTATTCATCGATGGCTGCACTTGTTGTTGCGGGCTGGCTACCCCTTGTGATGATGTTTGCGGGTTATGCCAGTTACTTCCTGATGGGCGTGGTCCTTGGCCTGCTGGTCTACCTGCGTCATTGGGGCAATATCCAGCGACTGCGCGATGGAACCGAGACAAAGATCGGGGCCAAGTCCACGTCATGACATCGTTCTTGGCCCCGGATGTCATCGGCCCTGCTTCGGGCACCTTGCTGCACGGAAAACGCATCAACATGTGCGCGGCTGAATTCGGCATCTATCTTGATGATGGAAAACCCCTTGCGCACAGCGATTTGGGCTCAAAAGCGCTCACCACCGTTTTTGGCGATCCGCCAAACGCGGGAACGAAGGTCGATACACTGTCTGAGCCTTGCTTCTTTGCCGGACTGACATTGCGGGAATTTGGGCATACGCTGATCAATGCCACCGGTCGGCTTTGGGCGCTCGACAGCGTGCCAGATGATGTCACGTTGATATTCACCCCCAAAAAGCGACCTTCCAAGCATTTCTACCCCTTTGTTCAGCCAGTTCTGGATCTGCTAGGCATAAAGAACCCGTGGCGGATCATCCGAGAACCAACACGATTTGAAGAGATTTACACCGCCAGCGATCAGTTTGGTGAGCGTTATGACGGGCGCGGCAGCCCTATCTTTTACGATTGGTTCGACGGACGCCTTCTTACAAGACACCAACCGGAAGCCGGCGGCAAGCTGTATGTCAGCCGCAGTGGATTGGGCGCGGGCGCCGGGCGCTATGCATGTGAGGACTATCTTGAAGAGCTGCTGACGGTTGAGGGCTATCAGATCTATCATCCTGAGAAAGATGACCTGCCAACGCAGATCGCAGCCTATCAGAAAGCAGAACATCTGATCTTCGCCGAAGGGTCGGCACTGCATCTCTTTGCGATGGTGCGCCAACCGTCCCAGAAAGTGAGCGTTATTCAAAGGCGCGCAGCACTGCCACCGCTCATTCAGGTGCAGATGAATGACCGCCCCGGACCTGACGTCTTGGAAATAAATGCGATCCGCGAGATATTCTGGCCGCCAATACGCGCAGACCATATGTCGGTCTGTTTGTTGGATTTCTCGCAACTGGGTGCCACACTTGCTGCCGGTGGGTTCATCAGTGGCCGGAACGGTTGGCAAAATCCTGATAATGACGTCGAGACCACATCACTCAACGCCGGGATCAAGGCATCTGAAAAGATGCTAAATGCGCAGGAGCGGCGCGTATTTCTGAAAGAGTACCGGGCCAAAGTCCGCGCAAAGAATGCAAAATCAAGGTGAAACGAATATCGGCATGTCGGCGTCTTGCGGGTCAAGCCGCACTTTGTCGAATAGCGCAAACCGGTTGTAAAACAGCTCTTTAACGTCCGTGTACGCAAAGCTGTCATAGAATTTCGCAACGCCATAATCTGCAAGTGTCAGATCCTTCCATGCCGCGACGATGTCATCATAATTGTCCCGCAATACGCGGTTTTGCGGATCAAGATTGCTGATAAGGACAAGCCCGGTTGGCTGGCAACCGAGCACTGTGATCACAAGATCGGGACGGTATTGCTGCAGGATGGGCAGCAGTTTCCAGACATCACCGGTCCACGCCCGCGGCGGTGCATTTTCGACATCGCGCGTCGTCATCTCATGATCATAAGGGCAGCAATCGTGCATGGCGATCACCGCGCCATCTCGCGAATTGGCTTCGGCATTCATGAAGTCGCGCAGGAGATACTCCATCAAGTGCATGCCATCCAGAAAGCTGAAACTCAGCTTAATCCCCAACGACTTCAGGACATTGCTTGCGAAAAAATCGTCGCTTTTCTGTTGAAACGCCATGAAGGCCGATTTCTGGCCGATAACGTTGTTCTCTATCCTGAAGAACGGATCGACACCGATGGTCTTGCCCCTGACACTCTGCATGCTGCGCCCGGTGCGGCAGCCGATCTCAAGATACCAGTCGAACAGGACCGCCGCATGCAGCCGACGCATGAAGCGCAAATAGGGCAGATCGTTGGGCTTGTTGAACAATGGCCGCTCCTTGTATCAGACATCAAGGCGCCATGGGCATTTCCCCTGCATCCGGTGCCCGAGGTTAAATGCCAAAAGCCTCAATAGCTATAGTCCTGGTAAATCCGCGTCAGCTCACCGCCCCAGTCGCCGTGATAATGCCCCAGAAGTTCGTCCGCAGGGGTCTGGCCGCTTTCAATCGTTTCCTTCAGTGCGTTCAGGAAATGGGTTTCGTCCGGCACCAGCCCGCCCGCGCCTGCAATGGCGCGTGCTTTCAGCCCGGCCTCTGAGATCGCGACGACTTGGCGGGCGAGGTTGTGCATGCTGATCCCGTCGACCTGCGCCTGCAGCCCATCCACAGATGCGCCGATCCGCAGCGCCTCACGCTGTTCGGCTGTCCAGCCCTTGCAAAGGTCCCATGCCGCATCGAGTGCAGTCTGGTCATACATCAGCCCCACCCAGAACGCGGGCAGCGCGCAAAGCCTGCGCCACGGGCCGCCATCGGCCCCACGCATCTCGATAAACTGCTTCACCCGCGCCTCGGGGAACACGGTCGTCAGGTGGTCTGCCCAATCAGAGAGAAGTGGCTTTTCGCCCGGCAGCGCGGGCAATTCGCCCTTTAGAAAATCGCGGAACGACATGCCCAGCGCGTTGATGTATTTGCCATCGCGATAGACAAAATACATGGGCACATCGAGCACCCATTCCACCCAGGCCTCAAACCCAAATCCATCCTCAAACACGAATGGCAACATACCCGTGCGCGATGCATCCAGATCGCGCCAGATGCGGCTACGCCAGGATTTGTGGCCGTTCACCTTGCCCTCAAAAAACGGCGAGTTAGCAAAAAGTGCGACGGCCACAGGCTGCAGCGCCAAAGCCACGCGCATCTTCTGGACCATGTCCGCCTCGGAGCTGAAATCGAGATTGACCTGCACCGTGCAGGTCCGACGCATCATCGCCGTGCCCATGGTGCCGACTTTTTCCATATAGTCGTTCATCAGCTTGTAACGGCCCTTGGGCATCAAGGGCATCTGCTCATGCGTCCATTCCGGCGCCGCACCAAGGCCGATGAACTTCACGCCAATCTCGTCAGAGACCGCCTTGACCTCGGCCAGATGGGTGTTCACCTCATCACACGTCTGATGGATGTTCTCCAAAGGCGCGCCTGACAATTCCAACGCCCCGCCCGGTTCCAGGCTGACATTGGCGCCGTCCTTGGTCAGGCCAATGATCTTGCAATCTTCTTCAACCCGGTCCCAGCCAAATCGGCTTTCGAGCCCCTCCAAAACAGCCTTGATCGACCGCTCTCCTCCATAAGGGAGAGGCTTCAGCGTATCCTGACAATAGCCGAATTTCTCGTGCTCGGTGCCTATGCGCCAATCAGCCTTGGGTTTGCAGCCCTTGGCGAGCATCTCCACCAACTGCTCATAGCGTTCGATCGGGCCACCGCCGGACTGAGGGATAGACATTGCGCGTGGCTCCGTAGCTGCATTTGGTCAGACCTTTGACCTGCCCCAAGGGTGCCGCTAATGCAAGAGCGGCTTGGTCCGCGACCACAATGTCACCCGCACATCAGGTGTGTGCGACAGCACGTCCAGCACGGCTTCAGTTTTGATACCCGGCAAGGCAGAGAACACGTCAAAAAGGCTTTCGGCGCCTTGGGCGTTGATCGGAATGGCGATGCGCTGCCCCTCTATCCCCGTGAGGATCCAGCTGGGATCAGGATGGCTGCTAGGATCAAGCTCTAGCTTAGTCAGGTCGGCCACGTCAATCACCCCACCGTCTAGCGGGCCGAAATAGGCCAGCCGCCTTTCGCGCACCTGCACGACACCCGGACCGTCCCCCCCTTGGGCAAAACGCGCCCGCTGAAACCCGGCGACAGCCCATCCGAGCCCGATGGCGATGAAGATGAAGCCGAGCCAGACGGTGATCCCGACACCATCCAGCGCCCAATAAAGCCCGAAAAGGGCAACAGAGAGGGCGATAATGACCTCGCGCCAGCGCCAAAAGAACGCGCGCACTTCGGGACGTAGGAAATCAGCCATGGACCACCTGTGGTTCCTCAAACATCAGGATCGTGAAAGTTCCGATGCGTTGAAATCCAACGGCCTCATAGGCTTTGGACGCCTGCGCCGAGGCCGAGAACAGAATAGCGTGTTTCACGCCCAAACTGCGCGCCTCCTCCAGATGCAGTGCAACGGCGCGCCGCGCGAGGCCGCGTGATCGTTGTTCCGGCGGCGTGTAGACACCCCCGATCTGCACCGCCTCCGGCAGGGTTGCATTGAAACCAGTCATCCCGACCGGTTCATCATTCTCATAGAGAACGCGGTGTGAATCTACGTCGATATAGTTATCTATGTTCTTGATAGCTGTCTCTTGGGTGTCTTCGCCCGGCATCGGTAGGACTTCTTCCAGGTAAGCCCGCCGCCAACCCACGACCAAATCGTATGGCGCGTCTGAGAGCCGTCGCAGGGAAAAGCCGCTAACATCGGGCATGATCAGATCCCTCAAGGGCAATTCGTAATGTGGCTCTTCCGCATTGAGCGCCGGATCAGACGGCAGGCCAAGTGCGGCGTGCAAGGCTGCAACCTGACGGCCCTCGCCCAGAATGCCTTTCACATGCCTTCCGGTCAGCACAGCCTTGATATCGCCCCAAGGTTCTGTCGGGCATTGCGGAAACACTACGCCCTCTTCCGTGATGCTCAGCACATCAGTCAACGCACCAGCTTGCCAGCGGGACCAGCACCGCATGGCACGCGGATGTCCGCCCGCCATGCCGTGTCGCCGCAAGTTCGAAAGCGGAAACATCGACGCGGCGACATGTTTGGTCAGGAATGCCTCGATCACGGGCCGGTCCGCTTCGGTGGCGAGCATCATGTTGCGGCCTCCTTGAACAGAATTAATGTCCAGGTCCCGACCTTTTCAAAACCTAAGGCCCGATAGGCGCGGGCGGCAGCCGGGCTTGCGGAAAAGAGGGTTGCCTTGTTCACGCCCTGCGCTGCACCCTCCGCGAGATGAACCGCCACAGCCCGCCGCGCATGGCCGCGGTTGCGCAGCTCCGGCGGGGTATACACCCCGCCCAGTTGCACAGTCTCAGGAAGTTGGGCGTTAAAGCCGGTCATTGCAAGTGGTGTCTGCCCATCCATCAGCACCGTGTGACTCGCGTTCGCAAGGTAGCGGTCATAGGTCCTCTCCACCCGTGCATCAAGGCGCGCCAAGGGTGCGTTCAGCGTGTTGCGATCATAATCCCATATCCAGGATTTGATGACATCCGCAGGCGCCTCTGACAGTGGCCGCAACTGCCCTGTCCCTGCGGGCACCGACAGATTGCTGAGATCAAGCAGAAATTGCGGCTCGTCGGCGTCAACACTGCGGGGAAGGTCGGTGAGGCCCTGGCGTTCCAAACCCCGTACACACGCGACCGGCCCCACCATCCCGCTCAGCTTCCGTCCTCTGATCTGAACAGCAGCATCAGCAAAATTGCTCGACGGCAAAAGCGGCATGACCATGCCGCCCTGCGTTAGGGTCAGCACATCCGTGATCTGCCCTGCCTGACGCGCGATCCAGAAGCTGACGGCGTAGTCGTGGCCCCCGGCCATGCCGTGCTCCGCCAAATTGTTGAGTGGAAACATCGCCTGATGCAAACGCGCGCGCAGAAATGTCTCGATCTCCGCTCGGTCAGCTTCGGTTGCGGGGATCACCTTCTGCGCTCCTGATCCAGCGGGTGCCAGTTTGACTGGTCATCCGCTTCGGCATCGGTGCTGTAAGGGGCGGGTTCAAAGCGCGGCTCCATCTCCGTGAAATCACGGATCAGAACACGCTTGCCCGCCTCCAGACGATAGAGGCATCCCGCCTGCGTCTCGTACCGATCCATCGCGGTGCCGCGCGGCGGCTTAGCGCCCTCCAGAAGCTGATCCCGCAACGCCCGGCTGAGCGGTGCGCGGTGACCGTTCAAAAGGCGCAGCCCGCTGCGGCAATCCTTGGTCACCTCGCCCTTGACGACCCGCGACAGGTCACAGTCGCGTCCCAAAATGTCGTCGACCGGATCGCCATTAATGCGATAAAGCGTGCTATCCAGGAAATAGCCTCCGCTTTGCCAGCCATAGCCGTGGGGAAACAGGGCCAGCGCCGTAAAATAAGGCGAACGGCTCAGCACGGTGTAATAGCTGGTTGCAGGCGTGTGTGGATAGGCTTCCGCGACCGTGTAGATCAGATGCCGCCCATCCGGGGAAAGCTGACATTCCTCGGCATAGACCGACTTTTTCAACCACTGCCCTTCCGTGAAAGTATCAGTCGCCCGATCCCAAGCGATCAGGTTATACATCTTCTTCGCCGACCTACGCAGGATGACGGCACTGTCATTCTCGGTGGCGAAAAGAAGATAGAGACGCAGGATCGGCGGTGTGCTCATTGCCAATCACCGAACGCCTGTTGCCAGAGCGTCAACGCCGCCACCGCCGCCGTATCAGCCCGCAAGATGCGTGGACCGAGCGACACGGGATGGGCAAAGGTCGCCCTACGCAACATATCCCGCTCCGCCGGAGAAAACCCGCCCTCCGGCCCGATCAGGATCGCGCAAGGTGCAGCGAGAATGCTCGGCAGAGCCGCCGAGCGGCCCGATATCGCCTCGTCACAGAACATCAGATGGCGCCCGTCAGGCCACTCCGCTAGGACTTTGTCCAGCTTCGCCAGATCATCGACAGGCGGCACATACGTCCCACCGCATTGCTCCGCCGCTTCGACGGCATGCGCCTGCAACTTGTCCCGTCGGATACGGTTCGCGCTTTGGGCATAGGCGGTTTGCACCGGCATGATCCCCGCCGCCCCCATCTCGACAGCTTTTTCGACGATGAATGCCGTGCGTTCCTTACGAATAGGCGCAAACATCAACCAAAGATCGGGCGGCATCTGCAAAGGCGCGGTTTGATGCCGCGATACCAGCAACCCGCCTTTCTTACCCGCCTCCACGACCTCTGCGTCCCATTCACCGTCGACACCGTTGATCAGCGACACCGTTTCCCCCGCCGCCAACCGCATCACGCCAAAGAGATAATGCGCTTGTTCCCGCGACAGCGGAACCGATTGCCCTTCCCCCAAAGGGTGCTCTACATAAAGCCGAACCTTGGATGCCATGGGCGGACCATATGACCGAGAATGCCGAAGTGCCAGAGCCGTCAGATGCCGTCGCCGACGCCGTGGCAGGCAACTGGGTCGACCGCTTTGCGCCACCCGCGACACGGCCCTTTCTGCGGCTGAGCCGCGCGGATCGTCCCATTGGCACATGGCTGCTCTTGGCACCTTGCCTGTGGGGTCTGTCGCTGGCAATTCTGGCGACAGATACGGCGCGGCCCAATGATCTCTGGATCGCCTTGGGCTGCGGGATTGGCGCGTTCTTGATGCGCGGCGCGGGCTGCACATGGAACGACATCACAGATAGAGACATCGACGGCGCGGTTGAGCGCACAAGGTCGCGACCCATTCCCGCTGGTCAAGCTACCGTCCGTCAAGCTCTGATCTGGATGATCGCGCAGTCCATCCTTGCGTTTTTCATCCTGATCACGTTCAGCCCCGCCGCGATCATCCTGGGCGTCGTGGCCCTGATCCCTGTGGCCATCTACCCCTTTGCCAAACGGTTCACCTGGTGGCCGCAGGCCTTTCTGGGGCTCGCCTTCAATTGGGGCGCGCTGCTGGCTTGGGCGGCGCATACCAACAGCATCGGCCCCGTCCCCATCGTGCTTTACCTCGCGGGGATCGCCTGGACGCTGTTCTACGACACGATCTACGCCCATCAAGATGCCGAGGACGACGCGCTGATAGGTGTAAGATCCACCGCACGCCTTTTCGGCGACCGGTCCCGCGATTGGCTGCGGCTGTTCCTGACAATCACCGTAGTCCTGTTCGGGCTTGCGGTTGTGCTCGCCGTCCACGAACGCTCCATCCTGTCGCTGGTCATCGCCATCGGTGGGCCGTGGGCTATGGGCTGGCACCTCACCTGGCAATTGGCGAAGTTCAACCCCGACGACAATGACAGCCTGCTCCGCATATTCCAGTCCAACCGTGACGCGGGGCTAATCCCTTTGCCGTTTTTCGCGCTTGCCTATTTCGTGTGATTGAACCTGGGCGCTGACGGGCCTATGCAAGGCGAACCCAAAAACGTGGAATGGCATGCGTCTTTCAGCCCTACTTGTTCGCCTGATCGTCTTTGTCGGTGCCGCTTTCGTGTCCGTCGCGGCCGCGCGCACGACGGTGACCGTTGTCGAGGAACGCTCGGTCCTTGCGGTTCAGGAAACCCTTGTAGATCAAGGATATGAATGGGCGACGGTGCTTGGCGACGGGTTGCAGGTAATCCTTGAGGGCGAGGCCCCCACCGAAGCGGTGCGCTTTCGCGCCATCTCGGCCGCTGGTGGCATGGTCGATGCAAGCCGGGTGATCGATAACCTCTCTGTCACCGAATCAGAGGTGATCGCCCCACCAGAATTCGCCATCGAAATCCTGCGCAACAATAGCGGCGTGTCGATCATCGGCCTCATCCCCGCATCCGCAGATCGTGAAGCACTGGCGAACCGCATTCAGGACATCGCCGATGGCCAGCCAGTGACCGACCTGCTTGAGGTCGGGAATTACCCGACACCGGAAACCTGGCCCGCTGCACTTAGCTATGCGTTACGGGCGCTCGAAATGCTGCCGAAGTCGAAGATCTCGGTCAAAGCCAACACAGTCACGATCAGCGCAATTTCCGAAAGCCCTGCCGAAAAGCGCGAGTTAGAGGCAGCACTAGCGCGCAACCTGCCTGAAAACGTCTCAACCGCGGTTGAGATCAGCGCGCCGCGGCCCGTCATCTCTCCCTTCACCGCGCGCTTTATCATCGACGAGGACGGCGCCCGTTTCGATGCCTGCGCGGCGGACACGGCTGATGCGGCCGAGATGATTCTGGCGGCGGCAACCGAGGTTGGATTTGCCGGTGATGCGAACTGCACCCTGGCACTTGGCGCCCCGTCGCGGACCTGGGGTGAGACGGTCGCAATGACCATCTCGACTTTGGGCGCATTGGACGGCGGAACCGTCACGATTGCCGACACCGATATCACACTCATCGCCCCGATAGGCACTGGCCAGCGCACTTTCGACAATGCGGTGGGTGAGCTTGAAAACGCCTTGCCAGAGGCGTTTGCCCTGACCGCAGAGCTCCCGCAACTCCCCGATGAGAGCGAAGAGGAGGCACCGCAATTCACCGCTACGCTCAGTCCCGAAGGTGCAGTACAGGTGCGGGGCCGCGTGCCGGATGATGTGACGAACACGGTCGTCAAGAACTTTGCCAATGCGCGGTTTAGCGGTCGCGACATCACCATGGGCACGCGCGTTGTCGAGGGGCTGCCATCGGGCTGGTCGATTCGTGTTCTTGCGGGCATCGAGGCTTTGTCTGAGCTTTCGAATGGTGCGGTCGTCGTAACACCCGACACGTTTGAGGTGCGCGGCAATACCGGCAATGAAGAGGCAAGCGCCGAAATCTCGCGCCTTTTGATCGAAAAACTCGGGCAAGGTGCGGATTTTGAGATCAGTGTCACCTATGTCGAGGAACTTGATCCGATTGCGGGCCTCCCCACGCCCGAGGAATGTATCGAGCAGATCAAGGTCGTGACGGAAAATCGCAAGATCACGTTTGACCCCGGCTCAGCCGATCTGACGGCGGCGACGCAGCCTGTGGTCGATGATATTGCCGAGATCTTGCAGAAATGCGGCGACCTGCGCATCCGCGTGGCAGGCTACACCGATAGTCAGGGGCGCGAGGTCATGAACCAGCAATTGTCGCAAGACCGCGCGAATGCGGTGCTGACCGCCCTGCGCGCCCGCCGCGTGCCTGTATCCACGTTTGAGGCAATCGGTTATGGTGAGGAAAACCCGATTGCGGATAACGGCACCGAGGAAGGGCGTGAGGCCAACCGGCGCATCGAATTCAGCCTGATCCTGCCGGAACCCGCGCCCGAGGATACCAATGCGCTCGATGAGCTGGCTGAGGAAGCCGCCGACACCGAAGCGACGGACAGCGAATAACAAAGGCCAAGACGTTGAACAGAACCGAATTCATCATTGCAACCGCTGTGATCCTTTTTGTGGCCTTCATGCTGGGCTGGTTTGCCAGTTGGCTGGTCAACCGTTTCACGCGCGTGACCAAGGCAGAGGTCGGTGAATTGGACAAGATGGCCCAGGCCCTGCATGAGGCTGAAGAGACGCGCGATCAGGCGATTACCTATCTGCAGCAGCGCGAGGCCGAGATGACCAATCAGCTTAGCCAGACAGAAGCAGAACTGCGCGCGGCCATGGACGGCTTGCGCGAAGCACGGCGCGAGGCCGAAGAGCTGCGCGCCTATGTGGAGCAGCAGAGGGCAGGTTAATAGCTGGCCTTTGAACCCGGCAACTTCGGTTCTTTCACCCAGACCAATGCGCAAACTTCGTTTGCGCAGCGCCCGAGCCGACCCCACGGGGCGGGCGCTTCTCGCCCACCCCTCGGTTCGTACGCGGTTTGTTGCAGTCGTGGTCGAGTGAGAAGAAGAGTTCGTGCCCTAAGCCTCCGCCAAGTGACACGCCACGCGGGTTTCACCCAGGGTCCGCATCTCGGGTCGCTCTTTCTTGCAGATATCCGAGGCAATTGGGCAGCGTGGATGGAACGCACAGCCAGGTGGCGGGTTGATCGGGTCGGGGATCTCGCCTTCCGGCAGTTCCGCCTCGCGCCCGAAACCGTCCATCTTGGGCGCGGCCTCCAGCAGCATCTTCGTGTATGGATGGCGCGGATTGTCGAAAAGGTCGTCCGGTGCCGCCTCTTCGACCAGCCGCCCCAGATAGAGCACGCCGATCCGGTCCGACATATGCCGCACCACTGTCAAATCGTGGCTGATGAGCACGTATGTCAGCCCGAAATTCTCTTTCAGATCGCTCATCAGGTTCAGCACCTGCGCCTGAACCGACACATCCAGCGCCGATGTTGGCTCATCACAGACGATCAGCTTCGGCTCCGACGAAAGCGCCCGCGCAATACAAATCCGCTGCCTTTGCCCCCCGGAAAACTCATGCGGGAACTTGCCCGCATCAAGCGCTGACAATCCCACTTGCTCTAGCAGTTTTTCAGCCAATCCCGTCGCATCACCACCCCGCGCGACGACTGGTTCCACAATGATGTCCCGCACCCGCCAACGCGGGTTCAGCGAGGCAAAGGGATCCTGAAAAATCATCTGAATGTCAGAGCGGACCGCATCCACCTTTTCCGCATCGGTCTCGGTGGCAAGGTTCACGCCTTCGATCTCGACCGTCCCACCCGACGGATTGAGCAGCCCCACCAGCATCCGCCCGATCGTAGACTTCCCCGATCCACTTTCGCCGACAAGGCCGTAGGTCGTGCGCTCTGCCACGTCGAAATCTACATCCGATACGGCTGTCAGAAACGCCTTCTCCCGCCGCTCGATCATCCGGTTCAGCCAGGGTTTGGACACGTCAAAGACGCGACTGAGGTTCTTGACCGAAATCAGCGACATTCAGGAGACCTTTTCAGCAACCAGCGGAAACCAGCACGCGGCATGGGCATCCGAGATATGGGGAGCCGGGGCGGCGCGGCATTTGGCCTGCGCATATGTGCAGCGCGGGTGGAAGGCGCAGCCTTCGGGCACTTTGTCTAATCGCGGCATCGCCCCTTCGATCTGGTGCAACCGCGCCTTGCCCGCCGAGGCCAGCGGGGTCGAGGCCATCAGCCCGGCCGTATAAGGATGCTGCGGCTGGGTCAGCACATCGCGCACATTGCCCAGCTCGGCCAATCGCCCGGCATACATGACTGCCACACGGTCAGCTGCTTCGGCAATCACGCCCATATCGTGGGTGATCAGCATCACTGCCGTGCCGCGTTCCCGACAGAGCCGCTTCAGCAAGGCAATGATCTGCGCCTGCACGGAGACATCAAGCGCCGTGGTGGGCTCATCAGCAATGATCAACGATGGTTCTGCACAGAGGGCCAGCGCAATCACAACCCGTTGGCGCATCCCGCCGCTGAACTCATGCGGGTAGCTGTCGATCCGCTCGGCAGCACCGGGAATGCCGACTTCTTCCAAAGCGGCCACAGCGCGCTTTTCAGCTTCCGACCGGCTGATCCGAAGGTGGGTCAGCATCGTCTCGGTCAACTGATCCCCGATGGACAGCAGCGGATTGAGCGAGGTCAGCGGGTCCTGAAACACCATCCCGATGTCTTTGCCTCGCAGGCGCCGCATCGCCTCTCCCTGCAAGGCATCAATGCGAGTGCCATTCAGCCAGATTTCCCCCTTCGCAATGCGCGCTGGCGGGTTCAAAAGCCCGATGACAGCATTCCCCGCCATCGACTTGCCCGCCCCGCTTTCGCCAACAACGCCGAGAATTTCGCCAGCCTGGATGTCATAGCTGACACCATCCACAGGTTTCACAACCCCTGTGCGGGTCGGGATTTCGACAGAGAGGTTGCGGATGGAAAGGACAGTTGCCATCAGATATCCGCCTCCCCATTTCGAAGGCTTAGCAGGCGCGTGACCGCAGCCTGGATATCCGTGATTTTTTCTGTAACCGCCTTGCCGCTAATGATAAAAGGCGATGCCTCTTTTTCAAAACCAAGGCCCTTTGCATCATACGTTATTCGCACTGTATGATCGCTGACATCAATTTCTTTGATGACGCCGTAGTTTCCATGGCTCTGTTCGTTTATCTCGAAATGGGCAATGTCAAACCCCAAGGCGATATCCTGCTCGTCAAAGTAAATGCACCTGCTCACGGTCGCGTATGTTCCATCACTGCCCGCAAACGAAGCGACAAGGATGTTATTGTCATCAATGATGCTCACTAAATCGGCTTCCAAAGCTTTCATCGCAACCTCGGATTCAACGCGTCGCGCAGCCAGTCGCCGAGCAGGTTGACGCTCAGCGCAAGCATCAACAGTGTCACCGCCGGGAATAGCAGGATCCACCATTCGCCGGAGAAGAGGAAGCCCTGCCCTATGCGGATCAGCGTACCGAGGCTGGGCTGGGTGGGTGGCGCGCCAACGCCTAGGAAACTGAGTGTGGCTTCGGCAATGATGGCAAGCGCCAGCGAAATCGTCGCGATGACCAACACCGGCGACAGCACGTTGGGCAGGATGTGTCGCAGCATGATCGCTGTTGGTTTACGCCCAATCAGACGCGCGGCCTCGACATATTCCTTGCGCTTCTCAACCAGCGTGGCACCCCGCACGACGCGGGCGAACTGCACCCAGTCGCTGAGGCCAATGGCAATGATCAGCACCCAGATCGCCATCTGGTCGCGGTACTCGACAGGGGTGAACCCCTTCGCAATCCCGAAGATCAGCATCGCCACCAGGATCGATGGAAAGGTCAGTTGCACATCTGCCGTCCGCATGATGATCGTATCCAGCCAGCCGCCAAAATAGCCCGAGATCAGGCCCAACGTGATCCCGAGGACCATTGCAAAGAGCACCGCAGCAACGCCCACAAAAAGCGATATCCGCATGCCGTAGAGGATGGTTGAGAAAACATCGCGGCCCTGATCGTCGGTGCCCATCAGGAAGCTCTCGCCCGTGAACGCGTTGGGCGCCATCGGGGCCGTGAAGCCGTTCATCAGGTTCAGCGATGCCGGATCAAACGGGTTTGTGGGGGCGATGAGCGGGGCAAGGACCGCTGAAAAAACAAGGATCGCAACCACGATGGTCGAGACCATTGCGACGGGCGAGCGCCGGAACGAATAGTAGATGTCGCTGTCCAGAAACACACGAAAGCGCGATTTCTGGATGGGCTTGGCGGGTGCCATCTGTTCGGAAAGGTCAGTCATCAGTGGCCCCCGGCCCGGTCAACCCGCAGACGCGGGTCGATGAAGAAATAGAGGATATCCACGATCAGGTTGATCGCGACGAACATCACCGAGATCAGCATGAGGTATGCGGCCATCACGGGAATATCGACAAACTGGATCGCGTTGATGAAGAGGAGGCCCACGCCGGGCCATTGGAACACCGTCTCGGTAATGATCGCGAAGGCGATGATCGCGCCAAGCTGCAGGCCGATCACGGTGATCACGGGCACCATTGTGTTTTTGAGCGCGTGGCGGAAGTTGATCGCGCGTTCCTTCAGGCCACGGGCGCGGGCGAAGCGGATGTAATCCTGTCGCAGCACCTCCAGCATCTCGGACCGCACCAGCCGCATAATCAGCGTCATCTGGTAGAGGCCCAGCGTGATCGCGGGCAGGATCAACGCCTGCAGGCCTGAGGAGGTGAGGAACCCGGTGCTCCACCCGCCGATATCCACGGTCTCTCCCCTTCCGAAACTGGGCAGCCAGCCGAGTTCGACCGAGAAGATGTAGATCAGCAGGATGCCAATCAGAAAGGTTGGCAGTGACACGCCAATGAGGGAGGCGGACATGATGAAATTGGCGGTGAACCCGTTGCGGCGGATCGCGGTGAAGACACCCAGCGCGATGCCAAAAATCACCGCCAGAATGGCCGAGACGGCGGCGAGTTCCAGCGTGGCAGGCGCGCGTTCCAGCAGAATTTCGGCGACGGGCCGCCCTTGCCGGTAGCTGACGCCGAAATTGCCCTGCACCGCCCCTTCGAGGAAGCGGTAGTATTGAACCGCAAAGCCCTGATCGAGGCCCAGCTGTTCGCGCAGCCGTTCGATATCCTCAGCCGTCCGCTCCTGCCCCAGCATGTTGTCGATAGGGTCGCCGACGAAGCGAAACATCGAAAACGCCACCAACCCCACGATCAGCAGGACTAGGGCCGATTGCCCAATGCGCCGGATGATATATGCGAGCATGCCGCCCCCAGATTATGCGGTTGGGGGCCGTGGCCCCCTGACCATGCTTAGTTCACCGTGGCCCAGCGCAGCAGGAAGAAGTTATCCGGGCGCTGCGTGAGTGCGATATTGCTGCGTGTTCCCCAGACCAGAGGCTGCACGTAAAGCGGTACATAAGCCGTCTCGTCCTGCAGGATCTGAGCCACCTCATCCAGCATGCCCTGACGGACTGTGTCGTCCAATTCCGATTGGATCATTGGCAGCAATTCATCGACGCGTGCGTTTGAGTAGCCGCCGAAATTCCAGCTGCCCAGCCGCTTTTCCTCGTTTGGTGTCGATGCGAGGAACCGGATCGGATGTTCCGCGTCAAACGTGCCGGGCGACCAGCCGAGCAGATACATATCATAGTTATCTGCACGCAATTCGGGCCAGTAATTCTGCACCGGCATCGCATCCAGCGTGGCACGCAGGCCGACCTGAGCCAGCATACCGGTCACCGCCTGACACACGGCCTCGTCATTCAGATACCGGTCATTGGGGCATTTCAACCCGAATGAGAACCCATCGGGATAGCCTGCTTCGGCCAAGAGCGACCGGGCCAAATCGGGGTCAAAGGCAGGGCGTGCCGCGTGCGCTTCGGAAAAGCCCTGCATGGCGGGGCTGACGAGTTGTGCTACTTCTTCGGCATTGCCGCGCATGATGGTTTGCAGGATGGCGGGGACGTTCACCGCATGCGCCACGGCCTGCCGCACGCGTGGATCGGCGAATGGGTTGGTGTCGGTCACGTCAGACGAGAATTTCAGCGTATCCGCCTCATGCGGGAAACCCAGCATGATCACGCGCGCCTCGATCCCCTGGATGACTTCGACATTGGCGTCCTGCTGCAGACGCGCGACGTCCTGAATGGGCACCGGGTTGATGAAATCCACGTCGCCGGATAGCAGGGCAGCAACGGCTGTTGCAGGGTTCTGGATCGGCGTCAGTTCGGCACGGGTGATGTTGTGTTCCACCTCCCCCCACCAGCCATCAAACGGCTCCAACACGGTGCGCAGACCCGGCTCACGCGCGGTGACGCGGAATGCCCCGGTGCCATTGGTGTTCAATGTCGCGTAATTTCCCGCTTCCTTGTCAGGCAGGGTTGCGTTGTTCGCTGCGGCCCAGCCGCTATCCATGATCATCCAGTTCGCAATAGAGCCCGGAAAGATCGGATTGGGTGCGCTGGTCATGATGTCGATTGTGTAGTCATCAACGACGACGACCTCCGAGACGGGCGCGAACCAGCTGCGTGTGTCAGAGCCTTCGTCAGACGCGCGCTGATAGGAAAACAGCACGTCTTCAGCCGTGAACGCACTGCCGTCATGGAACGTCACGCCTTCACGCAGGGTGAAGCGCCAGCCTTCGCCATCGCCAATCGGCTCCCACGATGTGGCAAGGGCCGGCTCGATGGTCATGTCCTTCCCGCGCCGGACAAGCCCCTCATAGACATTATTCAGAAAACCCAGCACAGGTGCTGAATTGACCGCATGCGGGTCCATGGTTTGCGGGTCGGTGGTCTGGGCCCAGGTGAATTCCTCGGCCCATGCCGCAGGGGCCAGTGCCGTAACCAAGGCTGCAAGGCAGAGCGAACGTGACATGGTGTTTCCTTTGCTAAAACGGCGATGTCGCGCGGGGCCCGCGCGACATGCCAACATGGCGAAATGAACTCAGAGTGGCAAACGTCCTTAGTTCACAGTGAAATATTTCACCTTCGGCTGGTCTTCGGGGTCCACTTCGATCCCGAACCCTTCGGCCATCCCCCAGTTCAGGACTTGATGGTGGACGGGGATGTAAAGCTGTTCGTCCTGCACAACACGCCAGATTGCGGCAATATCTGCATTACGTGCCTCGAGATCCGTGTTTGAGGCAAGTGACGCGATTTTCGCGTCCAGCTCATCATTGTCATAGCCGGTGCCGTTCCAAGTGCCGATATCGCTTTCGCGCCCATGGACAAGGAAGTTGAACACATATTCCGAATCGTAGGTCGGCACACCCCAGCCCAGCATGTAGAAATCGGTGTTGCCATCGGTGATCAGCGGGAAGTGCTGTGCCTTTGGTTTGGCATCAAGGTTCACCGTGATGCCGATCTGGCCCAGCATGCCCACAGCAGCCTGACAGATGCCTTCATCATTGATGTAGCGGTCATTCGGGCAGTCGAGCCGGATGGAGAAACCATCGGCATACCCAGCCTCTGCCAAAAGCTCTTTGGCGCCTTCCACATCCGTGGTCGATTCCGCATCCATCTCGGCCGTCCAACCGTTGACGAATGGCGGCGCGATCATGCCCGCAGGCTGGCTTTGCCCACGCATCACGACCTGCTGGATCGCTTCGCGATTGATCGCCATCGACATCGCCCGGCGCACGCGCAGATCGGCAAGCGGGTTGGCCCCGTCAATGTTGTCAGCCTCGATGTCGTCAGCACCCTGGTTCATCCCGAAAAAGATGACGCGGTTCTGTGGCGTTTGTTTGACCACCAGACCATCTGCCGCATTCACGCGGTCAAGGTCCTGCACGGGCATGTCCTGCAGAAAGTCCACTTCACCCGACAGCATGGCAGCGACACGCGTCGCGGCGTTCTGGATCGGGGTGTAGACGATTTCGGTCACTTCCATGGGGAATTCATCAATGCCCCAGTAGTTGTCGTTGCGGACCATCACGGTGCGGACATCGGGCTCACGGCTTTGCAACACGTATGGGCCGGTGCCGTTCGCGTTGGTGGTGGCGTATGTGATCTCACCGCCCTCAAAGTCCTGCACCGCGACGGTATTGTTCGCCTCGGTCCAGTCCTTGTCCATGATGAAAAGGTTGGTCAGGTTCGATGGCAGGATCGGGTTGGGCCCGTCCGTGACCATCTCAACCGTGAAATCATCAACCGCGCGGACCTCAACAATCGAGCCGATCAGCTCTTTCATGTCCGAATTGGGCTGTTGTGCGCGTTGAAAGCTGAAGACAACGTCTTCTGCCGTGAAGGCCGCGCCGTCGTGGAAGGTCACGCCTTCGCGCAGGTTAAAGACCCAGACATTCGGATCATTCGCCGAAGGCGCCCAATCGGTCGCCAATGTCGGGACGAATGCACCCGTCACATCGCGAATGATCAGCGGTTCGTACATCTGGTGGCGGATCGTGTGGGTCGGGCCTTCGTTCTGCGAATGCGGATCAAGCGTCAATGCGTCGCCGGACCGCGCCCAGCGCAACGTCTCAGCGCTCACAGGTGCCGTGGTTGCCAGCAAAACGGCCGTGACCGTCAGTGCGGTTGTCGGTTTCATATCATGTTCCCTGTTGTTGTCTTTCTGGCGCGTAAAGTTGCGGGAACCGCGGGCAATTGCAAGGGGTGGACTGCGGTTCTACAGCAATCAATGCCGTCAAAAGTGGCAATCGCCTGAACGCGCAGCAGGAATGCAGTTGCGCTACTTCAATGCGAAATTGCATCCCCCCGCCCTTCCCGCTAGCCATGGCGCAAAGAAGGAATAACCGATGACCCCCATTGATCCCGTGGCCCTGACCGCAGATCTTGTGCGCTGCCCCTCTATCACGCCTGCCGAAGGTGGTGCTTTGGTGCTGCTGGAGGCCGTGCTGACCAAGGCCGGTTTCACCTGCACAAGGGTGGACCGCGGCGGGATTGCGAACCTTTTCGCGCGCTGGGGCCGGCAAGGAGCGAACCGCACCTTCGGGTTTAACGGTCATACCGATGTCGTGCCCTTGGGCGACGAAAACGCCTGGACGATGCCGCCTTTCGGGGCCGAGATCAAAGACGGCTATCTTTATGGACGTGGCGCGACGGATATGAAATCAGGCGTGGCCGCCTTTGCCGCCGCTGCCGTGGATTTCGTGACCGAGACTCCGCCAGATGGCGCGGTCATTCTGGCAATCACTGGGGATGAAGAAGCCGACGCCTTGGACGGCACCACCGCATTGCTTGATTGGATGAAGGCCAACAACGAGGCGATGTCGGTTTGCCTGGTCGGCGAACCCACCAGCCCCAACGAGATGGGCGAGGCGATGAAAATCGGGCGGCGTGGATCGATGACCGCCTTCTTCACAGTGACAGGTGTGCAGGGCCATTCCGCCTATCCGCACCGCGCCAAAAACCCGATGCCTGCCATGGCGCGGCTGATGGATGTGTTGTCGTCGCATGAGCTCGATCAGGGCACCGATCACTTCGATCCCTCATCCCTGCAGGTTCTGACGATTGATACCGGAAATCCCGCGACTAATGTGACCCCGGCGCAGACCCGCGCGACGGTCAATATCCGCTTCAACGACCAGCATTCGGGGGCAAGCCTGACCGCCTGGATGCAGGAGGAAGCGGACAAGGTCGCCGCGGATTTCGGCGTCCGAGTCGAGATGCGGGTGAAGATATCGGGTGAAAGCTTTGTGACACCGCCGGGCGACCTATCGGATTTAATTGCAAGCGCTGTGGAAGCCGAAACCGGACGCAAGCCAGAGCTTTCGACCTCTGGCGGCACCTCGGACGCAAGGTTCGTCAAGGATCACTGCCCCGTCGTCGAATTCGGGTTGGTCGGCAAAACCATGCATCAGGTGGATGAGCGTGTGGCCGTGGAGCATGTCCATCAACTGAAGGCGATCTACACGCACATTCTGAGGGAATATTTCGCATGATCAGCGTCGTCTCGGACTACGCGCCCTGTATTGCGCTGCGCCGCGCGGTCTTTATCGAAGAGCAGGGTATCGCCGAGGCCGATGAGATCGATGATCTTGACGACCAGGCGGTGCACCTGCTCGCCGTCGTCGATGGCCGCCCCGTGGGTACGGCCCGAATTCTTATCGACGGGCAGATCGGCAAAATCGGTCGTATCTGCGTGTTGCCGGATCAGAGGGGAACGGGTCTGGGGAAGGCTCTGGTCGAAGCTGGCATTACGCATCTGCGAACGCTGCCAGCAGTAACAAGAGCCAAATTGGGCGCGCAGGACCATGCAATCGGGTTTTATGCGAAACTCGGTTTTGAGCCGGTCGGTGACTTCTACGACGACGCAGGCATTCCGCATCAGGATATGGTTCTCGCGCTGTAGGAAGACTCTTACAAAAAGTCTTTGTAAAAAGCCCTTGAAGGCTTTTGACCAATTCCTTCAAAGGAATTGGCGTGCTAGGCGGGGGTCATGACACGGATCCCCTCAAAGTCCGAAATCCTGTCCTGGATCTCGGAAAATCCCACGAAAACGGCAAAACGCGACATCGCCAAAGCCTTTGGCATCAAGGGGGCTGCGCGGATCGATCTCAAGCGCCTCTTGCGCGAGTTGCAGGAGGAGGGGCGGCTTGCTAAGCGACGCAGTTCCTACCGCGATGCCGAAGAACTGCCCCCGGTCGCCGTCCTGGAAATTGTCGAGGCCGACGCTGACGGCGATCTTTTCGCCCGCCCTCTGGAATGGAAGGGCACGGGGGCAGAGCCGCGCATTCTGATGCTGCTGCGCTCCAGCGATCCGGCTTTGGGTGCCGGTGACCGCATCCTGGGCCGCCTGACCGTTGATAAGACCGAAAGCCACACCCACAGCGCCCGCATGATCCGCCGGATCGGGACCAACCCCCAACGCATCCTGGGCGTGTTTCGCGCCGGATCAGAAGGCGGTAGGGTCATGCCCATCGACAAGGGATCGGACAAGCAGTGGACCATCGCTGCAGGCGCGACTAACGGCGCCAAGGATGGCGAATTGGTTGAGGCGGAACAGGCGGGACCAAAGGGCCGCATGGGCCTGCCCAAGGCCCGCATAATTGCGCGTTTAGGCGATCCGACCGAACCACGCGCCGTGTCGCTGATCGCCATCCACCAACACGGGATTCCAGATCATTTCCCTGATGAGGTTGTGGTGGAGGCGGATGCCGCCAAACCCGTCGCTTTGGGCAAGCGCAAAGATTTGCGGCACCTGCCGCTTATCACCATTGATCCGTGGGACGCGCGGGATCACGATGACGCCTGTTATGTTGTGGCCGATAGCGACCCTAAAAACAAAGACGGCTTCATCATCTGGGTCGCCATTGCGGACGTGGCGCATTACGTGACACCCGGATCGGCACTGGACCGTGAGGCGCGCAAGCGCGGCAATTCCACCTATTTCCCGGATCGCGTCGTGCCGATGCTGCCTGACCGGCTATCGGGTGACCTCTGTTCGCTCCACGAAGGGGTCGAGCGGCCTTGTCTCGCTGTCGCCATGCGCGTCGATGCGGCAGGTAACAAGATCGACCACGCCTTCCATCGCGGGCTGATGAAGTCTGTCGCGTCGCTGAATTACAGGGAGGTGCAGGCTGCGGTCGATGGCGACCCGAATGACAGAGTTGCACCGCTGATGGATGATATCATTCATCCGCTCTACGCCGCCTTCGCGGCACTGATGAGGGCCCGTGCCGCCCGCCAACCGCTGGAACTGGACCTGCCGGAGCGTGAGATTGTGCTGGATCAGGGCGGTCAGGTCACATCGGTCAAATACAAGGACAGGCTCGACGCGCACCGGTTGATCGAGGAATTCATGGTGCTGGCCAATGTCGCCGCAGCCGAAACGCTCATCGCGAAACGGTCACCGCTTCTGTTCCGGGTCCACGAAGAACCCAGCCCCGAGAAGCTGGAGGCGTTGCGCGAGGTGGCGCAGGCCTCCGGCCTCATCCTTGCCAAGGGGCAAGTTCTGAAGACCGCGCATCTGAACCGGCTGCTGACCAGTGCTGCCGAGACCGAGAATGACGAACTGATCAACATGGCCACGTTGCGGTCGATGACGCAAGCCTATTACAACCCTGAAAACTTTGGGCATTTCGGGCTGGCATTGCGGGCTTATGCCCATTTCACATCGCCCATTCGCCGCTACGCCGACCTGATCGTGCACCGCGCCTTGATCGCCGCCCATGGTTGGGATGCGGACGGGCTGAGCGATTGGGACAAGGAAAACCTGCGCGAGACGGCCAAGCTGATCAGCGATACAGAGCGTCGGTCCATGGCCGCTGAACGTGACACGACCGACCGCTATCTGGCCGCATTTCTCGCCGACCGTGTTGGCGCGGAGCTGACCGGGCGCATCAGCGGGATCGCCAAATTCGGCGTCTTCGTTCGGCTGGACGAAACGGGTGCCGACGGGATGATCCCGATCCGCACGCTGGGCCGCGAATACTTTGATTATGACCCGGACAGTCAAACGCTGATGGGGGCCGAGACGGGCATGATCATCGGCCTCGGCCAGCGGGTGAGTGTCAAACTGACCGAGGCCGCGCCTGTCACGGGTGGTCTGATCCTTGAGCTTTTGACGCTTGAGGACCGCACCATCCCCCGTGGCCCATCTCGCGGTCGTGGCAAACCCGCGCGCCGCAAAGTCGGCTCAGCCCGCAAAAAAGCCGCAAAAACAGCGCGCAAGGTCAAAAGACGCCGCAGATAACACCTCTGCCTTATTCCAGCACCGCGCCCGACATGCTGCCGCCGCAATCCTGACTGACCCTGCAATCAGGGGCGTTTGAGATGATAGGTCAAGGCATGGTAAATCAGAAGACGCAACCGCAATGGTACGATGTCGTCGGGGGTTGCGAAGATTACCGCGCGGTTCCCCTCGATCTGATCGGTTCCGGGAAAGGTACTGGCATAGGTGCTGATGATATCCGTCGCACAATGCGCGAAAAGAGCAGCACCACCATTCTTCGCCATCCCGATCCGCAGAGTTGACCCGGATTTTGTCTCGGGCGTCAGATAGGATGGCTGGCCCCATTTGAGCGTTTCCTCGATCTGGCCTACTTCGGGCGTGTCCCAGGCGACGCTGAAGATCAGATCGCGCAGGATCATCCCCATCTCATACCCGTCCGGCGGAAAGGCCTCAAAAGCGGCTTTGACCTGATCGTTCGCAAAGGGCCTTATCATGCGGGCTTCATCCTGTTTTCGACGCGCGCGGCGTAGTCGGAAAGTATGGCATCATTCGCCACTCGCTCACTGAACGGCGTCGGCAAGGGTGATGCAAGAGCGGCGCAGAGCATCGCGGCAACCGAAT
Organism: Cognatiyoonia sp. IB215446; assembly: GCF_033963825.1. NCBI lineage: Bacteria > Pseudomonadati > Pseudomonadota > Alphaproteobacteria > Rhodobacterales > Paracoccaceae > Cognatiyoonia > Cognatiyoonia sp. IB215446. The sequence continues at coordinate 99,953 of NZ_JAXBMD010000006.1, forward strand.
AATCCGGCAGGCTGATCTCATCACCCATCAGATAAGCATGATCACCGAGCCGCGCCGCGATGGCTGCGAGGTCCGGTTCAATGCGTTGCAACCTTTCGACTTGGCTAAAACGGCCAAGCCCTTGCGTCTTCAGAGCTTTCAAAAGGGCCTTGCGAAAACTGCCGGTGATCGGTTTGCGCAAAATTGCAGGGATTTCCGCGAAGTAGTTCTCGCGAATGATCGGCCAGATCTCATCATTGCCCCACCGATCAAGCAAGACATGGAAATACATGTGCTCTTCGGCCATCCGAATGAAGGCATGGCCAGTGGCGCGATCCGTGACTTCACCCCAGAAATCCGCGCCCTGCTTTTCGAGATAGGACTGGATGTTGTGGCTGTCACCGATGACACCCGACGGGGTGCGTATCGCGGGCAGTTTGGCATAGGGAAATTTGCGTGGGTCATTGCTGTCTTCGCGTTTCCAATCAACGCCAGCGGCCTGCAGCAGCCACATCGCCTTGACGCAGAAAGGGCTGAAACTGAGTTGGCCAAAACCTGCCTGATAGGTGATGAGTGTGATCATGAAGGGCTCCTGTTCTTTGCGCCCTTATTGCAGGTGGTGCTGTCAATTTCTGGCAGGAGTGGTATCGTCACTCCATGTCCCGCACCGCACGCCTCTTTCAACTCATGCAATCGCTGCGCCGCCATGCACCGCCGGTAACCGCGCAGCAACTGGCCGACGATACCGGGGTGTCCTTACGCACGCTTTATCGCGACATTGAGGCTTTGCGCGGCCTTGGCGCGATCATCGATGGCACGGCAGGCTACGGCTATGCGCTGACCGAAGATGCGGCACTGCCACCCATGATGTTCGATGACGAAGAGATTGAGGCGATTGTGCTCGGTCTGCGCGAGGTGCAAGCCGTTGCCGACCCGCAATTGGCCGGGGCCGCGCAAAACGCATTGGCCAAATTACAGGCCCGCTTGCCCGGCGCACAGGCACATCGGCTGCAATACGCGGTCCTTTACGCCGACCGTATCGTGCGCCCGCCGATGCCAACCGTCGATGTGCGCGCTTTGCGACAGGCCACATGGGACGAACGCACGATTGAGATGGCTTATGTCGATGCCAATGGTAATGCCACGACCCGGCGGGTTGATCCGCTCAGCATCGTGTTCCTCAAAGAGACGCATAACCTGATCGCCTGGTGTCATCTGCGGCAAGCTTATCGCAATTTCCGGCTCGACCGGATGCAGGATTTGCGCATCACCAATGACAGCTTTCGCCCCCGCCGCGTGCCGATGCTGCGCGAAGCGATTGAGGTATTGTCGGATTGTTGGCCGGAGCCCACCGCGATGGTCCCAAAAAGCCGCGCATTGGCAGAGAGTTGATTTCGCCCCACCGCGATTTGCGCTATCTTGCGCAAAAATAACAATGGAGGCGGATCATGGATCGCAGGCAGTTTATCGGGACCAGTTTTTCAGCCTTGGCGTGCGGGACGATGTCCCATGCGCAGGCAAGCGGCTTTGGCAATTGGGTCGCAAGTTTTCGCGGCCGTGCTCGCGCGGCCGGCATCAGTGACCGCACGTTTCAGGCGGCTTTTGCCGACGCGCGCTATCTGCCAGACAGTATCGAGCGTGACCGCAATCAGGCGGAATTCGTGCGCCCGCTCGCCGATTACATGTCAACCGCCGTGTCAGACGCGCGGGTCAGCAATGGACGTCAATTGGCGCGCCAATATGCGCGGCTTCTGGAGCGGATTGAGGCGACCTATGATGTGGAGCCGCATATCGTCACTGCGGTCTGGGGAATGGAGAGCAATTATGGCCAACGCAGGGGAAGCACACCGCTGATCTCGACCTTGGCCACGCTTGCCTATGACGGGCGGCGCGGGCAGTTTTTCGAAGATCAGTTGATCGCCGCCCTGCGCATTCTGCAAAACGGTGACGTGGCCCCGCAGAATATGACCGGATCATGGGCCGGGGCGATGGGACATACGCAGTTCATCCCTACCTCTTATGAGGCTTATGCCGTTGATTTCACCGGCGATGGCCGCCGCGATATCTGGGCTGATGATCCCAGCGATGCGCTCGCCTCGACCGCTGCCTATTTCCGGCGCTTTGGCTGGCGCAAGGGCCAGCCCTGGGGCGTTGAGGTACGGTTGCCGAACGGCTTTGACTACGGCCAGACCGGGCGCACTGTCACACGCAGCCCTGCCGCCTGGGGTCAGATTGGCGTGAGCGGTGTGGATGGTCAGGTTGTCCCGAATTACGGTGAGGCAACGTTGATCACGCCAACAGGCGCGGGTGGCCCCGCATTTCTGGTGTTCCGCAACTATGACGTGATCTCACGCTACAACAACGCACAGGCCTATATCATGGGTGTCGGCCATCTGGGTGACCGCATCCGGGGGATGGGCCCATTACAAACGGCGTTCCCGGCGAATGAACGGCGCCTGCGCCGGGCAGAGCGGCGTGAGTTGCAAGAGCGCCTCACCAATGCCGGTTTTTCAACGCAAGGTGTGGACGGGCGGATCGGACCAAATACGCGCGCGGCGATCAGAGCCTATCAGCGCAGCGTCGGCCTGCCCCCTGACGGGCACCCGTCCTTGTCGCTATTGCAAAGGCTGCGGTGAACAGGGTCCGCCCTGCATGCAAGAGACGAGCATATCGAGAACCTCCTGCGACGGGTCGACGAAAATCCGACCTCCGCAGGGCTCGGCGAGCATGGTCACGGGCGGGTCTTTCGCTTCGACAAAGTAGATCGCATCGCCACCGCTGCGCGCGCTGCCACACCATGATCCAAGGCAAGAGACCTCAAGCGTCACAGGGCTGATGTAGTCAGAGGTAAAACCCCGCCGCGTCAGCCCCTTGCCGCGAAATTGCGCAGGGATTGGATCGGGCGCAGCCGTTGGCAACGCCGAGACACCGGGCGGCAAAAGCGCCTCATCAAACGTCATCTCGCCATAAAGCACAAAGTAGTTCTCAGGCGCCGCTGCAAGCTCTTTGAAGGTCATGATCGGATCGGGACGAATGCAGCTCAGCGCGCTGGCTTGTCCCCCAACGAATGCCAAAATGGCCGCACACAGGACGTGTTTCATGATCCGTTCCACCTTATTCGCCAAAACCGCATTGAACGATCAGTGCAAGGCCAAGCCTACAACTTGGCGCGGAACTCGGCGAGCACCTTTGCGTAAACTTCGCGTTTGAACGCGACGATGCCATCGACCAGTTCATCGGGATGCATCCACTTCCATGCCGAGAATTCGGGATGTGCGGTCTGCAGATCAATCTCGTCCGCCGTGCCGTGATAGCGCATCAGGAACCACTTCTGCTCTTGCCCGCGATAGCGCCCTTTCCAGATGTTGGGGACAAGCTGGTGCGGAATGTCATAGCGGATGAGTTCCGTGCTCTCAGCTTCGAGCGTCACAAGGTTCGGGGTGACAGAGGTTTCTTCCTCCAACTCCCGATAGGCCGCATCGATTGTCCGTTCGCCTTTGTCCAGCCCACCCTGCGGCATTTGCCAGGCCTCAGTGTCGCGGTCGATCCGTTGCCCAACAAAGATGTGACCCCGTGGATTGGCCAGCATCACGCCAACGCAGGGACGATAGGGGAGTTGGGAAATATCATCGGGGGTCATGATCAGGCCTTGGTGTGTCATCGGCTTACCTCTTCTTTCGAGGTAAGAGGTGGCATAAGAGGTAGAGGTTATCCGATAACAATTCGTGTCTCGTGGCAGATGTGTCGTGCGACCCATCTCAGATGGTCAGGCCTCAGCGCGATACAACCTGCCGTTGGACGACCCGGTCCGCGCCACTGATGCACGAAGATGGCAGAGCCGCGTCCCTTGACCGCGTATGGCCAGTTCCAGTCAGTCAGGATGACCAGATCATACATCGCGTCGGACCGGCGCAAACGCTCATGATTATAAGGGTGTGGCGCGCGCACCATCATATTGTAATCGGGGTCGCGCACATCGTCAGACCATAGGTCAAATGGTCCGATTGGCAGCGCCCAATCGGTGGGTTTTGCCATCCGATCCGGGCGGTAAAGCATGCCGACAATGCGGTGTATCCCGCGCGGCGTGGCCCCATCCCCTTCGGCCTTTTTTGCGGTCACACCACCCCGCCCAATGGTGCGGGGAAACCGCCGATTGCAGAACCGCAGGTGGGTTGGGGTCAGAACAAGGTCGGTGAGTTTCATAGTGCAGATAAACCATAGTTTATGTCTTCATGGCGAATCACTTGTGCGATTACAACGGGTTATGAATCTCGTGATGTTGGTTCCAAAGATCATTTGTTCATGTTATGTTCCGGAAGCAAAGTTGAGGATCACCATGGCAATCGGACCAAAACTAAACACCACGTTGCGCAACTTCATCGAAAAGCAGCATGTGTTCTTTGTCGCCACCGCTGCCGCTGACGGCCGGGTCAATGTCTCACCCAAGGGGATGGATTCCCTGCGCATCATTGATAACAATCGCATCGTCTGGCTGAACCTGACGGGCAGCGGCAATGAAACCGCGGCTCATCTGCGCGACGTCAACCGCATGACACTGATGTTCTGCGCATTCGAAGGCGACGCGTTGATCCTGCGGGTCTATGGCCATGCCACCACGCTGCATCCACATGATATCAGTTGGGATGGGGCCATTGCACAATTCCCACCGATGGCAGGCAGCCGTCAGATCTTCAACATGACGATTGATATGGTCCAGACATCCTGCGGCACCGGCGTGCCGCTGATGACGTTCGAAAAGCAACGCGGACCAGAGGAATTGCTGCCCTATTACGCCGATATGGGCGAAGATGGGGTGCAGGATTACTGGCGGCGCAAAAATGTCAAAAGCATTGATGGGTCGGAAACCGGCATATTCAGCGACTGATACTTACTGTCCGCGACCATTCACTTTGCCGGTGTGTCCTGGCTAAAGATATTGATCCAGCCAGAGCCTGACCGCTGCCAGACCGAGCTGACGAACATCTCCTCAGTCACGCATGCTCCCGTGCGCTGAAACGCCACTTTGTAGGAAAATATGGCAAAGTCCTGCCCCAGCGGCACTGCGCGACAATCCGATAGCACGAACGTTTTAACAGTCGGCCCATCGTCAAGCTGTTGAACGTGATCGGCTTTTGTCGCGAAACCATCCGGATAGACACCAAGGAAATCTGTATGCAGGGCTTTTTCGTCCGCAAGTACGTCGCCTCGCACAAGGGCTTGCCACACATCTGTTTCGCTGGCCTTCAGTTCCAGCAGAAGTTTGTTTTGCTTTGTGTCCATGTCACTTGTCCAGTAACGCGCACGAGTTGAGACATCCAAATCATCAATTCGATCAAGGGATGTTGGCGCCTTTCGCTTTCATTCGTATCGGCGCTTTGCGGGCGCCGATGATCTAAAGCAAGTGCCCCGATTTCGCAGCCTTCGTCGCCAGATACGCGTGGTTGTGCGGGTTCTCACCAACCTTCAGCGGCACGCGTTCGGTCACGTTGATCCCGCAACTCTCCATGCGCGCCACCTTGGCGGGGTTGTTGGTGAGCAGACGCACCGATGAAAACCCCATGCGCTTGAGGATCTCCGCACCGATCCGAAAATCGCGTTCGTCATCCTCAAACCCCAGCCGGTGGTTGGCCTCGACCGTGTCAAACCCCTGATCCTGCAGCGAATAGGCGCGCATCTTGTTGGCAAGGCCAATCCCCCGCCCTTCCTGGTTGAGATAAAGCAAGACACCCGCGCCCTCGGCCCCCATCTGGCTCAAAGCGCCGCGCAATTGCGGGCCGCAATCGCATTTGAGCGAACCTAGAAGATCACCGGTGAAACAGGCCGAATGCAGCCGCGATAGAACTGGTTGAGAACGGTCGGGCTGACCGATTTCGACCGCATAATGCTCTTCAGCGCCATCGTCGGGGCGGAAAATATGCAAGCGCCCTGCCTCTGACACTTCCAGTGGCAATCGGGCGCTGATGATGGGGTTGAGCGGGCTCAGCTCGGTCGCCAAAGCTGCGTTCGCCGGGACGAGCGTGAGGTTGTGTTCATTGGCGAAACTGATCGCATCGCTCAACTCAAGCACCAACGCGGCGGGCAAAAGCCTTGCCGCCTTGCACAGCGCAATCGCGGCACGGTGCAGATCGGCCCCTCCCTCACGCGCAGTATGCAGGGGGCCTTTCATCGGCGCACGAAGATCGTCAGCCGGATCCGCAATCGCCTGCACCCATGAGAGTGTCGCGTCACCCGGCAGAACCACACGCGCCAGATCACCATCATAGGCCCGTGCCTTTAGCGTCTGCGCGCGCCACGCGGTGATTGCCAAAACAGGTGCACCACCCAAAAGCTGCAGGTCAGCGAGCCGCGTCGCATCTAGCGTTTCAACTGCCAGCACCAGGGCACCACTCTCCAGCACAATCGGCACACCCATGCGCAAATCGGCCCGTGCGCGCGCCAGTCGTTCGGTAATGTCGGGGGAAAAACCCATCGCGTGCCACCTCTTTTGTTTCATCTCATAGCCGTTTCAGCCGCAAAGTGAAACAAAAGCACGGCAAATCACACGTCCGTGTGAAAGATTGGAATAGCGGCTTGTTTGAAACGTAAGCAGGACACAAATCTAGCTACGAACCGAAGGAGGATGTCATGGGACAACTCAAAAAGATATTGCTCGTCGATGACGATGACGACCTGCGCGAGGCGCTTGGCGAACAGCTTTTGATGACCGAGGATTTTGACGTCTTCGAGGCCGATGACGGCGCCAGCGCGATGGTGAAAGCCAAGGAAGGTCTGTACGACCTGATGATCCTGGATGTGGGCCTGCCCGACACAGATGGCCGTGAACTTTGCCGTCTGATGCGCAAGCAGGGCGTGAAATGCCCGATTCTCATGCTGACGGCGCAAGACAGCGACGCTGACACAATTCTGGGCCTTGATGCGGGTGCAAACGACTACATCAGCAAGCCGTTCAAGTTTCCCGTCCTTCTGGCACGTATTCGCAGCCAGTTGCGGACCCATGAACAATCCGAGGACGCGGTTTTCCAGCTTGGGCCGTATACGTTCAAACCAGCCCAGAAAATCCTTGTAACAGAAGACGATAAGAAGGTGCGGCTGACCGAAAAAGAAACAAACATCCTGAAATTCCTTTATCGTTCAACCGAAGGTGTGGTCGCCCGCGACGTCCTTTTGCACGAGGTTTGGGGCTATAATGCCGGTGTGACCACGCACACATTGGAGACACATATTTACCGTCTTCGCCAAAAAATAGAACCAGATCCGTCCAATGCCCGCCTTCTTGTGACCGAATCCGGTGGCTATAGGTTAGTGGCGTAGTACTCCAAGTCCGGTGATAGGGATCACTCCCGTTCCTTGTCATCGGACGCACGAAATCCCGCCGGAGATCGGGTTACATCTCCACCTCCCTGTTGGACTTGCCCGGACCTTGTGTCCGGGCTTTTTTTCTTTGGCGGTCGCTACCAGACCGCCTATCTGACAGTTAAGGATCAAGGGAGAGAAACGATGAAATCAGCCAAAGATTTTATGGACGAAGCGAATGCTGTTGTGCCGCGACTAGGCGCGAAAGAAGCGATTGCAAAATACAATGCCGGTGGTGGTGTCTTTGTCGATGTGCGCGACAGTGCGGCTATTGCAAAAACCGGGACAATTGCCGGGGCGCATCGCATTGCCCGCGGCATGCTGGAATTCGTCGCCGATCCCAGCACGGATTTTCACAACCAAGCGCTTAAACCCGATGCCGATATCTATCTGGTCTGCGGGGCGGGCGGACAGGCGGCCCTTGCTGGCAAGACGCTCAAGGACATGGGTTTCGAACACGTGACAAATATTGGCGGTATAGGTGCCTGGAAAGAAGCCGGCGGCGCAATGGAGGGCTAGCCGTCGAGAGCCTGCATCCAGTCAGCCAGCAGATCATCAATATGCTCGATCCCGACAGACACCCGGATCAGGTTCTCGGGGATGCCGGTGTCGGGCTCAATCGTGTGGCGATGCTCAACGAGGCTTTCGACGCCACCAAGCGACGTGGCCCGCAAGAAGAGGTTGAACTTGCCGATAACGCTCAGCGCCTCTTCCCGCCCACCTGCAACAAGAACCGAGAGCAGGCTGCCGAAGCCGCCCGTCATCTGGCGTTGTGCTACGGCATGTCCCGGATGGTGCGGCAGGCCGGGGTAGTAGACATCTTCGATGCGAGGATGGGCATACAAAACCGTGGCAAGTGCCATGGCGTTCTCTGACATCCGTTCAACCCGCAGCGGTAATGTGCGCATAGCGCGCGTTAAAAGCCACGCTTCAAAAGGGCCCAACACGGCCCCAGCCATCTTGCGGTCGGCGCAGATGGCCTGCCAGGCAGCTGTGTCCGGATTGCTGGTCGAGAGCACGCCGGCCAGAACGTCTGAATGGCCATTGATCGCTTTGGTGGCCGAATGCATGGCGATATCCGCGCCGTGGCCAATTGCCTGTGTCAGAACCGGTGTCGCGGCGGTCCCGTCGACAACCAGAAGACCGTCCGTGATCGCCCGGATGCCCGCGATATCCACTGTCTTCAGCCATGGGTTTGAGGGCGTTTCGATGAAGACCAGATCAGCCTTGATCGCCGCACAGGCCTGCGGCAGATCGTCAGCGTCCACTTCGTGCAAGCCGATACCACGCCGTTTGCAGAAGTCACGGACCCAGGCCGTGGTGCCCCAGTAGATCCCCGATTGAATGATGACCTGTGCGTCATTCGAAAGGGTCCGGAAAACCGCCGCGATGGCGGCCATGCCTGATGGAAACAAGAGGGTCTCGGCCGCAGCTTCCAGCGCCTGCAATACCCTTTCTGCCTGCCGGACGTTGTCGGAATTGTCGCGCGCATAGGTGTTGTCGTCACGCAGCAGGTCGTAGTCAGCATCACGCAGGAAAGTGGTGGAAGGCTGCAGCGACGGCACAACGCCGCCCGATTGCAGATCAATCGCACCAGCAGCATGGGCCGCAATTGTCGCGGGCTTGTCTGAAGAACTCATAGCGCTTTTTGGAGCCCAGTCTGATCAAGATGCAAGCCCTCAAATCACGGATTTGTTGTCATACACGCCGTGACAGCCTTGTAGGACTGGCGCATATTGCCACAAATGTTAATATACGATTAACGCTGGGTCAGCAGGACAGTTGACGAAAGCATGATCAGAACTGCTGCCTTGTTCATGACCGGAAATCCATGGGGGTGGATCGGGTGACGATTCAACACTCTGTTAAGACTTTAGGGGTATTCACTGCGCGAGCGCACGCTATGGTGGTATTTGACTGTATTTTTGTACAATTACGCAGATTTGCCCCATTCGGGTCCAGATAGTCATAGATGATAATACGGAAATGTAATGAGGATAATATGATGGTTTCAAGAACGCGGCGTACCGCAGCAGATGATGCTGCTGAAGCGTTTTACGGTCAAAACGAACAGGCTTTTATGGAGCAGGTAAGACAGATCTGCAGTGCGGACCCACGACTGATCAAAGTGTTCAAAATGACCCGCGACACGTACCAAAAGACCGCCCATTCCAACTAAGCGCGGTCTTTGTAGTATTTTAGCAACTATTGAGGCGACGGCGGAACTGCCCAGCCGTTTAGACGCTGCACCTCGTTTTCACTGTGCGCAACAATCGCCTCAGGTCACAAAATCGTCTCGTCGATAGCCTTGTAGAAAAAGCAGCGCCGTCAAGTCGCCGTGATTGATCCGGACATCGCATTTTTCCTGCACCGACGGCTTTGCATGCAGCGCAACGCCGGTGCCCGCGCGGCCAAGCATCCCCAGATCGTTGGCACCATCACCCACGGCTAGAACCTGCGCCTCGGTCAGCCTCAAGCGCTGGGTGATCTGCACCAATGCCTCGACCTTGGCCTGTTTGCCCAGGATCGGACGCGCCACCTTCCCAGTCAGCTTGCCGTCTGCCACGATAAGCGTATTCGCCCTGTTCTCATCAAAGCCGAGTGCCGCAGCGACGCGGCCAGTGAAGGCCGTGAACCCACCCGAGACAAGCGCCGCATAGGCGCCATGTGCCTTCATCGTGTTCACCAACTCGTAACCGCCGGGCATATAGGTGATCCGTTCATCAAGAACCCGTTCGACCACGGTTTCAGGCAGGTCCTTCAGAAGGCCGACACGTTCGATCAATGCGGCTTCAAAATCCAGCTCACCATTCATCGCACGGGCAGTGATGTCAGCGACATGTGCGCCGACGCCCGCCTCGGCGGCCAGTTCATCAATGCATTCCTGCCGGATCATGGTGCTGTCCATATCCGCGAGTAACATTTTTTTGCGCCGGTTTTCGGCAGGCTGCACAACCAGATCGACGCAGGCCTGCTGCAAGTCGGCCCACACATCCCATTGATTGTCAGGTGCTTGAGGAATGGCAAACTCTGCCGCCTCATCAATCGCGAGCCACCTGATATCACCACCGCCCCAGGCATTGCGCAGGCTTTCGACCAGCGCAGCATCCAGCGTGCGTTCTGTGGGCGTGGTTAAGAGGGTGACGATGAACATGCGCGGTTTCCTATTGGCGTCGCGGGTGTCGCAAAAATACTATCGCATGCCGGTCTAGTGACATTTTGCCGGTTGTGAAAGCCGAAAGCCGCCGCTATTCCCAACCGTGGGACACCCCTCCCCAACGAGGGGCGCATATCTGTGAGGATAGACATCAATGGCACTGACCAAACCGGCTGCGCGGCCGGCTAATCCGCGTTTTTCATCTGGCCCTTGCGCCAAACCCCCCGTATGGAAACTCGATGCATTGAGCGACGCCGCCCTCGGTCGGTCGCATCGCGCAGTTGTCGGTAAGGCAAAGCTGGCCGAGGCCATCGATCTGACCCGTGAGGTGCTGGGTGTGCCTGCGGATTATCGCATCGGGATCGTTCCGGCCTCTGACACCGGCGCATTTGAGATGGCGATGTGGTCGCTACTGGGCGAACGCCCCGCCGAGATGGTAGCCTGGGAAAGCTTTGGCGCGGGCTGGGTCACGGATGTGGTCAAGCAGCTCAAGATCGAGGCGACCGTGCATAATGCGGAATACGGCGAAATCGTCGATATGGCCGCGCTGAACTACGATAATGATGTCTGCTTTACGTGGAATGGGACGACATCTGGCGTACGCGTGCCTTCGGGCGACGTGATCTCTGCCGACCGCGCCGGGCTGACGCTCTGCGACGCGACATCGGCTGCCTTCGCCCAGGACTTGCCTTGGGACAAACTGGATGTAACGACCTTCTCCTGGCAAAAGGTGATGGGTGGAGAGGCGGCCCATGGCATGCTGATCCTGAGCCCCCGCGCCGTGGAGCGGCTGGAAAGCTACACGCCCGCCTGGCCTCTGCCCAAGATCTTCCGTCTGACCAAAGGCGGCAAACTGATCGAAGGGATATTCCAAGGCGCCACGATCAACACACCATCAATGCTGGCGGTCGAGGATTATCTGGTTGCCCTGAAATGGGGCCGATCGATTGGCGGGCTTGATGCGCTGATCCACCGGGCGGATGCCAATGCGCGGGCGATCTGGAACTTCTGCGCCGACAAGCCATGGATCGAGAACCTCGCCGTTGACAAGGCGACGCGGTCGAATACCTCGGTTTGCCTGAAGTTCACCGATGACCGGATCACCGATGGCGCCGCCTTCGCCAAAGCGGTTGCGAAACGGCTGGAGGCGGAAGAGATCGCGCTGGACATCGGCGCTTATCGCGATGCACCCGCAGGTCTGCGGATCTGGTGTGGCGCGACGGTCGAAACATCCGACATCGAAGCGATGCTGCCCTGGCTCGAATGGGCATTCGAGACCGAAATCGCAGCACTCTGACCTGAATTTTCCAGAAAATTCGGTCCGCAACAAATTTCTAGAAATTTGTTTCCCCCGGGCCAAACACAAAGGACATAAACGATATGGCTCCTAAAGTACTGATCTCTGACAAACTCTCGCCCGCCGCTGTCCAGATCTTCAAGGATCGCGGCGTTGAGGTGGATTTCGAACCCGATCTGGGCAAGGACAAGGACCGTCTGCTTGAGGTTATCGGCCAATATGACGGCCTTGCCATCCGCTCGGCCACCAAGGCCACGGAGAAGATAATCGCCGCCGCCGACAATCTGAAAGTGATCGGGCGCGCCGGGATCGGTGTTGACAATGTCGACATCCCTGCCGCATCCAAGAAGGGGATCATCGTGATGAACACACCGTTCGGTAACTCAATCACGACGGCTGAACACGCGATTTCCATGATGATGGCCGTTGCCCGACAAATCCCTGAGGCGAATGCCTCGACCCATGCCGGCAAATGGGAAAAGTCGCGCTTTATGGGTGTTGAGCTCACCAACAAGACGCTCGGCGTGATTGGCGCGGGCAATATCGGCTCCATCGTCATCGACCGGGCGCAAGGCTTGAAAATGAAGGTCGTAGCTTATGATCCATTCCTCTCTGAAGAGCGCGCGCTGGAAATCGGCGTCGAGAAGCTGGAACTGGACGAACTGCTGGCCCGCTCTGACTTCATCACCATGCATGTGCCACTGACCGATCAGACCAGGAATATCTTGTCGGCTGAGAACATCGCTAAACTGAAGAAAGGCGTGCGGATCGTGAACTGCGCGCGCGGCGGCCTCGTGGATGAAGAAGCACTCGCTGAAGCGCTCAAATCGGGCCATGTCGCCGGTGCCGCCTTTGACGTCTTCGCCGTTGAACCCGCTACCGAAAGCCCTCTATTCAATCTGCCAAACGTCGTCGTCACACCCCACCTTGGCGCCGCCACAACCGAGGCGCAGGAAAACGTGGCATTGCAAGTGGCCGAACAGATGTCGGATTACCTGCTCACGGGTGCTGTGCAGAACGCGCTCAACATGCCGTCAGTCACCGCTGAAGAGGCCAAGGTCATGGGCCCCTGGATCAAGCTGACCGGCCATCTTGGCAATTTCATCGGCCAAATGACGGATGAGCCGATCAAGGCGATCAACATCCTCTTTGATGGTGAAGCCTCCGAGATGAACCTCAAGGCCCTGACTGCGGCGACCATCGCTGGCATCATGACGAAGGCGAACCCCGACACGAACATGGTCAGCGCACCCGTCATCGCGAAAGAGCGCGGCATCAAGGTTTCAACAACCAAGCAGGACCAATCAGGTGCGTTCGAAGGCTACGTGAAAGTGACCGTCGTGACCGAAAAGCGTGAGCGTTCGATTGCAGGCACCGTCTTCAGCGATGGCAAGCCCCGTTTCATCCAGATCAAGGGCATCAACATCGATGCCGAAGTGGGCGCGCATATGCTTTATACGACCAACGAAGACGTGCCCGGCATTATTGGTGCACTGGGCACGACGATGGGGCAGAATGACGTGAACATAGCGAACTTTACCCTTGGCCGGTCGGCGGCTCATGGAGAAGCCATCGCGCTGCTTTACGTGGACGAACCGGTGCCCGCTCCGGCAATCGCGGCGCTGGAAGCAACGGGCCTGTTCCAGCAGGTCAAGCCGTTGACGTTCAACGTTTAAATGACCGAACCCGTCTACGCCATCGGTGATGTTCATGGTCAAAAGATCATGCTGGATCGAGCGCTCGCGCTGATCCACGCTGATGGCGGGGCGGATGCGCAGATTGTTTTTCTGGGCGACTACGTTGATCGCGGCCCCGAAAGTCAGGGTGTCATTGAAACACTGATCGCCGGACAGGATGCTGGCCGCCCGTGGACATACCTGATGGGCAATCATGACCGAATGTTTGCGCAATTTGTCCGCGACGGAACAGAGCATGACCCGCGCATCCGGTCGGGGATCAGCTGGCTCAACCGGCGCCTGGGCGGAGAGGCGACACTGCGTTCGTACCACATCTGCGGAGTTATGCATTTTGTTACAAAGAAGCGTGGTGGGGGCGAGCAACTCGCGCACTTTGAAGGTGATGCGGGTTGGATTGACCTCCACGAACTCGCAGCTTTGGCGCGCAAAGCAGTTCCTGCATCGCATCTTGATTTCATCGAAAACCTGCCACTCACGTACCAAACCGACGACCTGATCTTTGTCCATGCGGGTCTGCGCATGGAGCTGCCTTTGGAATGGCAGGACCCGGAGGATCTTTTGTGGATCAGGGACGGGTTTCTGGAAAGCCAGATCGATTACGGCAGGCTGATTGTGCATGGTCACACAGCTTTGGATCACCCACAGCATTACGGCAATCGGGTCAATCTTGACGGCGGTGCGGGATACGGAAACCCGTTGATCCCTGCAGTTTTCGAAGGGCGTGAATGCTGGCTTCTCACCGATCAAGGACGGATGCCGCTTACGCGGTGATCATAGGTGCAATCACGTACCTCTAGTCTCGGCGGATCACCCCTGTCACCGCAGCCGCCCCAATCGCCGTAACAATCCAGCCCAGCGCGATCAGCCACCAGCGCACCCACCAGAGGGTTTGCCCCCACGGCCCGCGTGTGGTTGAGGGGGCCCATGACGCCTCTTGTCCCAATGCAACGATAGGGACGACCAGATCGACCGCGTAAGAAAGCGCGTGAAATGTCTCATAATCCCGGCCCGGCGTCAGCACCGGCACACCTTCGGGCGCCAGCATGTATTTGTCTGACCAGACCTGCGCGGGGTTCTGGATACGCTCATCGGTAGCCAGCGCCTGCCACCCTTCCGACATCAGGACCGGACCCATCGTCGGCGCGAAGTCCCCTGCCTCCCAGGCGCGGTCCGCCAGAAACCAGCCGATGGCCACCAACACCAACAGCATGTAAAAGCTCCGCTCTGGCTTGTGCCCATAGCCAACAACCAAACCAAAGACCTTATCTGCCAACAGGCTGCCTGCGTTGCGCCACCAGACGCGGGTCTGGAACCAGCGCTGTTCATCACGAAACTGCTTCAATGCAAGGGCCAACGTCGTCGGCGCCAGATCGGGCGCGACTTTGGCCCGGTCCAGCAACTGAAGCCGCGCAAGGTTTTCGTCATTGGGCCTGCGCGCCTCAAGCGATGCCAGCGCCTCTGCCCGCGCATCAAGTGCCTCCAGGCTCGCCTGAAACAGCGAGGTGCGCCATTCCGCCTCGCGCCGCCACCGCGCGCGTGAGGCTTTGCGCTGTTCTTTTTCCTTTGCGACCATAATGGCGCGTGCATCGGACCTATGCCCGGTCTCGCGCAAGAGCTTGGCCAATTGCTCGTAAGGCTGCGGATAAAATTCGCGCCGCGAAATCGCGCCCTTTTTCAACCAGGCCAGTCTGTCGGGCACGTTGATGCTGCCATGCAGGACGTCATAGATGAACCCGCTGAGATAAAGCTTGTCACAATGCGCCCAGCTTTCCGGATCGTCCCAGAGATCACCCACATGAGCGGAAGTCAGGTCAACGCCGCCAGCCACCCCTTTGATGCGCCGCCAGATAAACCCCTCACGCACGATGAGGCGCTGCGCATTCAGCGCCTGCCCTTCCGGATTACGCATCGTGGCATGGGTGCAATCAAGCACGCCGCCAACTTCAGCGCCCAGAAAGCTGACCTCGCCCTCTGTCGTTGCATGACGCAGGAAAGCATCGCCGCGCACCTGAATGCTTTGCGCGTTCAACGCATGACCTTCGGGGTTGTGAAAACTCGACCCGATGCAGACCAACTGCCCGCCGATCCGAGAGCCAAGGAAACTGACCTGCCCCGTCGCGGTCGTCCCTTCCAAAAGGACGCTGCTTACAACGGTCAGACCCTGTGCTTTCAGTGACGAATGACCTTCATGGCGCAGGGTCGCCTGGGTGCAGGACAGGTGGCCTTTGATCTCGCCCCCCGAAAGCGAGATTTTCCCATCCACTCGGCTGCCATTCAGGGTGACATTCCCGCTGATCTGTAACCGCGCGGCATTCAACCCATCCATCAAGGTGCAGCCCACGATCGCGACGCCATCGGCCGACAATTGCACCATCTGCGGCTTTTCGGCGAGGTAACAATTGTAAAGATCGATTGGACCGCGTGCGGTGGTGAAGTTCAGATCAAGTGATCCACCAATCCACGCGCCGTTCACCGTGATCCCGGATGGCTGCGTGCGGAAATCCTTGCAACCGCCCAATATCAAATACCGCAAGAGCGCTGCACGGATCAGCACCGCCGGGGCCTTGAGATTGGGCACCGTGCGACTGATCTGCGCGGTCTCGCCGGTTTCAGCAGCGTCGAGGAGGATCAATTCCGCAGGCGTCAACAGCCCGTTGTCCCGCAATTGCACCACCTGGCTCCACTGAGTGATCAAATGCAGGTCGTCATAAGTCATGGCGACACGCTAGGGTGGTGACGACAAGGCCGCAATGGGCCTTACCGGGACAAATTCGATCTGTGGCGGCGATAACAACCTCTCGGCTGGTGCCGTGCAGGTTCAGCCTTCTTCAAGCCGCGCGAAAGTGTTGCCGCTGGGCACAAAGTCCAGACAATCGGACCCTTCGCAGATCATTCCCGCAATCGGTATTTCGACCAGATGACCATTGAGTTCGATGATATAGACGTCTTGTCGAAACCCGACGAAGGTCCCCGTCAAGCGCACGGTATTATCAAAGGAGGTCAACCGGATCTGATCAGCGCTAACAGCAGCAGGTATCAGAAGAACAGCTGCGCAAATCCCGTAGAATAACATCTTCAACATTCAAAATCCTCATAACTCTTGGGCTGAAAGAATACGCCCAAATTTCACACAACAGGGGATGCCTAGCACGTTGCCAAGCTGACGTCGCGGCAAAGCAGACGAAAACCTGTCATTTTGCGACAGATTTCCGACATGTGCGACACTTCGGTCTGCCGCTGCGCCAACGCCACCAAACCTTTGTGACAGTCGTTGATGGGGCTGGTATGAAACTTGTTTCAGCCTGCTAGCCCGCATATCCAGATGGCAATGCCGGCAAACTTCCCTACCCTTTCCAAGCTTCTGGCTCATGGATATGACGATGTGATCGACGTGCGCTCACCCGCTGAGTTTGCGGAAGATCATATCCCCGGCGCGATCAACCTGCCCGCGCTTGACAACGATCAACGGGCTGAGGTCGGCACGGTATACAAACAAGTCAGCCCGTTCGACGCCCGCAAAATCGGTGCTGGCATGGTGATCCGCAATGTGGCGAGCCATATCGAAGGTCCGCTCGCCGACAAGGATGGTGGTTGGCGCCCGCTGCTTTACTGCTGGCGAGGCGGACAACGCTCCGGCGTTTTTGGCTCGCTTCTCAAAGAGATCGGCTGGCGGGCCGAGACGATTGCCGGTGGGTATCAGAGCTTTCGGCGGCTTGTGCATCATACGCTTTACGATCATCCCTTGCCACAAAAGTTCGTACTCTTGGATGGATATACCGGCACAGCCAAGACCGCGTTATTGCCTTATCTCGCGGCGCGCGGCGTTCAGATCATTGATCTTGAAGAGCTGGCACAGCATCGCGGATCGCTTTTGGGGGCCATGCCCGGCGGACAACCTGCGCAAAAGGGCTTTGAGACGGCGCTGGCTGTGGCGCTTCACAGCCTTGACCCGGACGAGCAGGTCATCGTTGAGGCCGAGAGCAGCAAGATTGGCAAACTCGTCCTGCCGCCAAGCCTCTGGCAGGCGATGCAGGTCGCCCCGCGGATTGTCGTTGATGCCCCTCGCGCCGAAAGGGCTGCGTATCTTGCACAAGCCTATGCCGACGTTCTTGCGGATTCCGAAAGGCTCGCGCAACGGCTGGCACCGCTGCGCCGGGTGCGCGGCCATTCCGTCGTCGATCATTGGATCAAACTGTCGGCGGAAGGTGCGGTGGTCGATCTGTCGGCGGCGCTGATCACCGATCATTACGATCCGGCCTATGACAAGTCACGCCATCGTCCCCAGGACGGAACAACCGAGCGGATCATGTCGGATCACCTCGGCAACGATGGTCTGGAAAGAACCGCCGACGCAATCGTCAAAGCACTGAGACGCATCACTTTGCAATAAGGGTGTCGGCGGCCTGAATTCAGGCTTCCAGACCTGCTTCATAGCGTCTTTTTGACCCTAAAACCGCTTGACCTTTCGGGTCCTGACAGGTTGAACAGCCCCCAGACTTTTCGATGCGGCTATGGGCGGTTTCAGATGGACGACCAGAACAAGAATCTCATCCTCGCGACCTTGCTCAGCTTTATGGTGATCATGGCGTGGACGCTGTTGTTCCCGCCAGAGGAACTGCCGATCGATCCCGCTACCGAAGCCGCCGTCAGCGCCGAGGATCCAACGCTTCCTGCAGTTGATCCTGTCACCCCGACAGCGACGGCCCCAACCGAAACGACAGAGGCACCATCTGAGGCACCGCGCGTCGCGATTGAGACCGGTGAGTTCCAAGGGTCACTGTCCCTGCTCGGCGGGCGAATTGATGATCTGGCACTGACCCAATACCGCGAAACCATCGACGAGGACGCCGAAATCGTGCGGCTCTTGCGGCCCGTTGGTGAACCCGGTGCTTACTTCGCGTCCTTCGGCTGGACCGGGATTGAGGGGATCGATGCAAGTGCTGTCCCCGGCCCCGATACACTCTGGTCGCTCGAAAGCGGTCAGACTCTGACACCCGAAAGCCCTGTCACGCTGGTCTGGGACAATGGTGCAGGACAGATTTTCCGCAATGTCGTTTCGGTCGATGATGAGTTCATGTTCACCTTCGCACAAAGCGTTGAGAATACTGGTGCAACACCTGTCTCCGCCCGCCCATACGGCCTGCTGCGGCGGCACGGGCAGCCGGATGATCTGAAGAACTTCTTCATCCTGCACGAAGGCCTTGTGCGGATGACCGACGGGGAGTTGGAAGAAACCGGCTATGACAACATCACCGAATATGAGGTCGACCCGCGCGAACGCACACAGGCCGAGCGTCTGGATGTGCAGAATTCCGGCTGGATTGGCTACACCGACCACTATTGGATGACGACCCTGATCCCCGAGCAGAACGCGCCTTTCCGCTCGACGTCGAAGTATTTCGACAGTCGTGACCTGTTCCAGGCCGAGGCCGTGATGCCAGTTGAGACCATCGCCGCGGGCGCGACAGCCACCGTCACCACACGCCTTTTTGCCGGGGCGAAGGAATGGGAAGCGATCCGCAATTATCAAAACGACGGCGGCGTCGCGGGTTTCCTCGACAGCATCGACTGGGGCTGGTTCTTTTTCCTGACCAAGCCGATCTTTGCGCTACTGCACTACCTCAACATCGTGATCGGCAATATGGGCTGGTCGATCCTCGCGCTGACCGTGATCCTGAAGATCATCGTGCTGCCGCTGGCCTATAAGTCCTACGTCTCCATGGCGCGGATGAAAGAGCTGCAGCCAGAGATGGAGAAGCTGAAAGAGCGTGTGGGCGATGATCGTCAGGCGATGCAGCAGGGCATGATGAAGCTTTATCAGGAAAACAAGGTGAACCCTGCGGCGGGCTGTTTGCCGATCCTTCTGCAGATCCCGATCTTCTTTTCGCTCTACAAGGTGATCTTCGTCACCATCGAGTTGCGCCATGCGCCGTGGTTCGGCTGGATCAGAGACCTCAGCGCGCCTGACCCGTCATCCTTCATCAACCTCTTTGGCCTGTTGCCATGGGCCGCACCCACGCCGGGTTCCATTCTGGCGTTGCTTGCCATCGGTATCCTGCCGATCCTGCTGGGCGTTTCGATGTGGCTGCAGCAAAAGCTAAACCCGGCCCCAACCGACCCCACGCAAAAGGCGATCTTTGCGTGGATGCCATGGGTCTTCATGTTCATGCTGGGGTCTTTCGCGTCTGGCCTTGTCCTTTACTGGATTGCCAACAACATCATCACCTTCATCCAGCAATACGCGATCATGCGCAGCCATGGCGCCAAGCCCGATGTCTTCGGCAACATCAAGGAAGGCATGCGCCGCAAGAAACCTGTGGAAGCCGACAAGAAAGAGGGCGAGTAGATGATCACTGTCGCCGGTCTGTGGCGGCATCCGATCAAAAGCCACGGGCGTGAACAGATTGACAGCGTGACGCTGGTTGAGGGACAGACCATGCCTTGGGACAGGCATTGGGCGGTCAGCAATGATCGGTCAAAGTTCGATCCAACCAATCCGGCCTGGATCAGCTGCCGCAACTTCATGATCGGGGTGACGACGCCGGGTCTGGCGGGCATCTGGGCCAAGCTTGATGAAGCATCGGCCACGCTCACCCTGAGCCATGTCGATCTGGGCGAGATCACGTTTCACCCTGACAACCCAGCCGATGCAGCCCGCTTTCTGACCTGGGTAAAGCCGGTTTGTGATCCGGACGGTCTGCAACCTGCCAGCATCGCGCGCGTCCCCGGGCGCGGCATGACAGATACCGCCGAACCCACCGTCTCCATCATGACCCATGCAAGCCACAAGAGCGTCGCGGGGCGCTTGGGCCGCCCGCTTGAGATCGAACGCTGGCGCGGCAATATCTGGCTCGACGGCGCGGCCCCGTGGGAAGAATTCGAGTGGATCGGCAAGACTGTCGGTATCGGCGCGGCAGAACTGCAGGTCGTGGAACCGATCAAGCGCTGCAAGCATACGATGGCGAACCCCCAGACCGGTCATAGGGATACTGACACGCTCGGTGTCCTGCAGGACGGCTGGGGACATGAGAATTTCGGCGTCAATGCCATCGTGAGAAAGACGGGGCAGGTCACACTGCAAGACAGGGTCGAGGTGCTCTAAGGATGGAACTGCGCTTCCCCGAGGTCGAGACGCCGGATGATCATGCGCTGGAAAAAGGGCGTCTACTCTTTGCGGGTGAAACTGAGTTCCTCAAAGGCGTCGTCGCCATGGATGGCCTGCCTGCTCCTGACCGGGTCGAGATCTGCTTTGCCGGACGCTCCAATGTGGGCAAATCCTCTCTCATCAACGCGCTCACCGGGCGCAAGGGCCTCGCGCGCGCATCAAACACGCCTGGGCGCACGCAAGAGATCAACTTCTTCACCGCAGGGGACATCTATGTAGTCGACCTACCTGGCTACGGCTTTGCGAATGCGCCCGTTGCCGTGGTCGAGAAATGGCAGCGCCTCCTGAGGCAATATCTGCAAGGGCGGCAAACGCTGCGCAGGGTTTTCGTGCTGATTGACGCGCGTCACGGGGCAAAGGCCGTCGATGAAGAGATCATGACGCTCTTGGACAAATCCGCCGTGACGTTTCAGGTTGTCATGACCAAGATCGACAAGGTCAAAGGCAAAGCGCTCGACGAAGCGCTCAGCAAGACACGCGCGGCCCTAGCCAAACACCCTGCGGCCTTCCCCGAACTGATCCTGACATCTTCGGAAAATGGCGATGGGGTCGCGACCTTGCGCGCCGTGATCGCGGGGATCGGATGAAGAAAAGGACCGACGCCATGAACCGGGATTGGATCGCCACAGCGGCAACGCTCAGCCAGGCGCTGCCCTATATGCAGCGTTATGCGGGTGCGACGGTTGTCATCAAACTCGGCGGGCACGCCATGGGCAGCGATGAGGCCATGGCGAGCTTTGCCCGCGACATCGTGCTGATGCGGCAGGTCGGCTTGAACCCGGTGATCGTGCATGGCGGCGGCCCGATGATTAACGAGATGCTGGCGAAGCTTGAGATCAAATCGGACTTCGTGAACGGCAAGCGGGTCACCGACGCGGCGACCATGGATGTGGTTGAAATGGTCCTGTCGGGCAAGGTGAACAACCGCCTCGTGCAGGCGATCAGTGCGGAGGGCGGCAAGGCCGTGGGCCTCTCCGGCAAAGACGCCAACCTGATGATCTGCGAAGAAACCGACCCAGACCTGGGCTTTGTCGGCACGCCCGTTGCCGTCGACCCCACGATCATCCGCGACCTGCATGCGGCCCACGCGATCCCCGTGATCGCGCCTTTGGGCATGGGCCGCGCGGGTGAGACTTTCAACGTCAACGGCGATACGGCTGCGGGCGCCATCGCCGGGGCACTGAAGGCGGATCGCCTGCTTTTGCTGACGGATGTCGCGGGCGTGAAAGACAAGGACGGCAATGTCCTCACCGAAATCGCCCCCGGCAAAGTAACCGACCTCATTGCCGATGGCACGATTGCAGGCGGCATGATCCCCAAAACAGAAACCGCGCTTGCTGCTATGGCCGAGGGCGTGCGCGCCGTTGTTATTCTGGATGGCCGCGCACCCAATGCCTGCCTCTTAGAGCTTTTCACCGATCACGGGGCCGGGTCACTAATCCGCGAACCGCGCAACTGATTTTTCTGCGCCTCTTGCCTTGGTCGTGATAGGCTTTCGACATTCGGTTGAGGAGTTGGTCATGAAATCACTTTTGCATGCCGCCGTCGGCGTCACCTTTCTCGCCACATCCGCCCACGCCATCGACCCCTGCATGGTCGGCGTGTGGGAGGCGGATGGCGCGGACATCGCTGCCCTCATGGCCACCCAGATGGGCGGTAACGCGACCCATCTCGGCGGCAATGCCAGTCTTGAAATCACTGAAACCGGCGTCATGACCCTCCTGGTGAACGATCTGGTCATCGAGGTGCAGATGCCCGATGTGCCCGCCATTGCCGTTACCGTTTCGGGCTATTCCCAAGGTGCGATGAATGCCGATGACGGGGCAACTTACGTGGCAAATGCGCCGGAATACGACCTGATCGGGTCGGCGGATGTGATGGGCACGCGGATGGACGTCCCCGTTACATCCGATACGGGTCCTTGGGGCCAGTCGACCGGCACCTATGGCTGCAGCGACGATGGTTTGACCTTTGAGGCTGACATGCCCGGCTCAATTCCACCTTCCTGGACGCGGGTTCGCTAGGCTTTGGAGATGAACCTCGACGACGCATTGCGACTGCATGGGCTTCGTTGTTTGGGCGATTGCCCGGACGGGGCGGACACGATCACACTCATCGGCCCGGACGAGCCGCGATTTTGGGGGGTTTTTACCGAAAGCGCGGAGTATCAGGACGGTGCGCCAAATCCGCTTGACCGGTGGTCACGGCGGGTTTTGACCGGGGTCGCTGAAGAAATGGACGAGGAGCCGCTTTTTCCCTTTGGCGGTCCACCCTATGCGCCCTTCTTCACCTGGGCGGTGCAGTCAGGGCGCTTCTGGGCCTCGCCCATCGGATTTCTGGTCCATGACGAGGTGGGATTGTTTGTCAGCTTCCGCGGGGCGCTGCGGCATAGGGGCGTAGCGGCGCCGCCTTCCATCGAGAAACCATGTACGACATGCCCTCAACCCTGCGCCACCGCTTGCCCGGTTGGCGCGTTTGAAGATGGCTACGACGTGGCCGCGTGCAAGGCGCATGTGATGTCCGCGGCGGGTGTTGATTGCCGGACAGGTGGATGCCTCGCGCGGCGCGCCTGCCCGGTGGGCCAAGGCCTGCGCCTGCCCGCCCAAGCCGCGTTTCATATGGAGGCTTTCCTGTGACCAAACGCCTAACCCTGATCCGCCACGCGAAATCCAGCTGGAGCAACCCCTTTGCTGACGATCATGCCCGTGTGCTGAACAAGCGCGGTCGAGCCTCAGCCACCGCGATTGGCGGATGGCTCGCCGAGAAGGGATATCTGCCCGACATGATCCTATGCTCTGACGCGCAGCGCACGCGGGAAACGGCGGATCTGCTCATCCCGGAAATCGACCACGCGCCCAAACTGCGCCTCTCGAGCAGGCTCTATCACGCGAGCCCAGAGACCATTTTGGAGGTCATCCACCGTGAACCGTCGGAAAATGTTGCGGTCATCGGCCACAACCCCGGCATCGGCATGCTCGCCCATGCGCTCGTGACGACGCCGCCGGACCACCACCGGTTCAGCGACTATCCCACTTGCGCGACGACTGTAATCGACTTTGCCGATGACATCGCAAGGCGCAAAGGCACCTGCGTCGATTTCATCGTGCCACGTGACCTGATTGGGACCACGGGAAGCGACATCGATTAGAACAACAGTGAGGGCTGCGCTCGACCCTGGGCCGCAGGCCGTCTTGCAAAAGGTCCAGTGGAGCTTTTCAGGCCGGAGGGTGCGACAGCACAGGGTGCATCGCAGACGCGTCCTCCCGGCGGGAGGGTCGGGCGCAGCCCGGGCCCAGGGCCCGGTCCTTGGGTAGACAGACCCCTTAGTGCCCCAAAATCTGGCTCAGGAACAATTGCGTCCGGTCGGATTTCGGGTTGTTGAAGAACTCTTCCGGCTCATTCTGCTCCACGATCTGGCCTTGATCCATAAAGATCACGCGGTTCGCCACCTGACGGGCAAAGCCCATCTCGTGCGTGACGCAGAGCATGGTCATGCCCTCTGCCGCAAGCTCGATCATGGTGTCCAGCACTTCCTTGATCATCTCAGGATCGAGCGCCGATGTCGGTTCGTCAAAGAGCATGATGCGCGGACGCATGCACAAGCTGCGCGCAATCGCCACGCGCTGTTGCTGACCGCCCGACAACTGCCCGGGATATTTATGCGCCTGATCCGGGATCTTCACCTTTTCAAGGAAATGCATCGCGGTTTCCTCGGCCTCTTTCTTGGGCGTCTTGCGCACCCAGATCGGGGCCAGCGTGCAGTTTTCGAGGATCGACAAATGCGGGAACAGGTTGAAGTGTTGAAAACACATCCCAACCTCGGACCGGATCTTGTCGATGTTCTTCAGATCCGATGACAGGACAGTGCCGTCGACGGTGATCTTACCCTGCTGGTGTTCTTCCAGCGCGTTGATACAGCGGATCAATGTCGACTTACCAGACCCAGAGGGGCCACAAATGACGATCCGCTCACCACGATAGACGCTCAGGTCAATATCGCGCAGGACGTGGAAGGCACCGTACCATTTGTTCATGCCTTCGATAGTGATCGCCAGCTCGTCGGAGACTTTCATCTGCGAGGTGTCGACCTCTTGTTCAAGAATTGCTTCGGCCATGATCAGCCTCCCTTAGCGATGGTCGGTTGCGAGCCTGCGCTCCAACCATTGTGAGTATTGTGAAATGCCGTAGCAGACGACGAAGAACAGGACGGAGGCTGCCATGAAGAGCTCCCAATAGACGCCGTTCCAGTCAGTCGATGACAGGATCGGACCACGGATCATGCCGACCAGATCGAACATCGAAATGACCGAGACGAGTGTGGTGTCTTTGAAAAGGCCCACGGCCACGTTCACGATGCCGGGGATCGAGATCTTTAATGCCTGAGGCAGGATGATCAGCCGCATCGCTTGCGGGTAGTCCAGTCCAAGACTATCTGCAGCCTCGTATTGCCCCTTGGGCAAGGCGGCCAGACCGCCCCTGATGACCTCGGCGATGTAAGCGGCTGAGAACATCGTGATCATGATGATCACCCGCAGGATCAAGTCAAACGTCGTACCCGGCGGCAGGAAGTAAGCGAGAACCACGTTTGCCACGAACAGCAAGGTAATCAGCGGCACGCCCCGGATGAATTCAATGAATATCACGCAGATGAACTTGATGATCGGCATGTCCGACTGACGGCCTAACGCCAACACAATCCCGATGGGCAGCGATAGCGACACACAGGTCACGCCCAGGATCATGTTGAGCATAAAGCCCCCCATGTTGCGCGACTGAACAGCCTCAAGGAAGGGCTGCGCCGGAGCGATCGCTTCGGTGATGTACCCGCCAACAACCCATGTGATGATCGCGGCAACGACCCCGCCGAAAAAGCCCATGGCAAAACTGTCTTTGACGAAGCGCTCATAGACGAAGTAACCCACGATAAAGCCAGCCAGCGCAAAGAGTGGCGCAAAGATCGTCCCACCCCAGATCAGCCAGTAGGCGATAAATGGGTAGAGCCCGGTAAAGATCAAAAGCTTGCGGGGCAGATCAAAGAACATCACCGGAGCGGCTGCAAAGAAGAGCAGGATGAACGCAATCGTGGGACGCCAGTAATGCTCCACCGGGTAGCTGAAACCAAAGAGAAGCTGGTTCCAACGCTCTGACAAAACAGAGAAGCAAGCGCCAGTCGCCCCCTGCAACGCCTCGCGACATTCGGCGAGCGAGTTGGTGTTCCAGATGCCGTTGGCGATCCAGGGGAACACAAAGACGACCAGTTGATAGATGACGTAAAGCGATACCAGCGTCAGAATCCCGTTCGGCACGCTGGAAAACAGGTTCTCGCGCATCCATTTGACGATCCCCGCCTGACTGGCCGGTGGGGGTAGCTGCGGAAGGGTCTCGGTGCGGACAAAAGCGACTGTATCTTGTGGCATATCAGCGCTCCTTCAGCTTCACGGAATTGTTGTAGACGTTCATCACCGCTGAAATCAGGAGCGAAATCGTCAGATAGAACAACATCAGAAGCAGGATCGCCTCAATCGCGCGGCCGGTCTGGTTCAGGGTGATCCCGCCCAAAGTGGCCGTGACATCCATGTACCCAACCGCGATGGCCAGCGAGGAGTTCTTGGTAATGTTGAGGTATTGCGAGATCAGCGGCGGGATGATCACACGCAAGGCCTGCGGCAGGATCACGAGGTTCATGATCCGCCCCGGGCGCAGGCCGAGCGAAGCCGCGGCTTCAGTCTGCCCTTTCGAGATCGCCTGGATACCCGCCCGCACGTTTTCGGCGATGAAGGCCCCGGTATAGATCGCCAGCGCAAACCAGAGTGCGATCAGTGAACCGCGAAGCTGAATGCCGCCTTGGAAGTTGAAGCCTTGCAGCGAGGGATATTCCAGCGTGATCGGGCGCCCAAGGATGAAGTAGAACAGCAATGTCGGTACGAAGAACATCGCGACGGATGGCCAGAAGGTCGGTAGAAGCTGCCCGGTCGCGTAAAGCTTTTTGGTGGCATAGCGCCGATAGGCGAAGATGCCGATGATCGACAGGATGAACACGGCAACCACGATTAGACCGCCGCTGTCCAGAACCGGCTTTGGCACATAAACCCCGCGATTGGTGAACGCGAAGGCGTCAAACAGCATGGTCGCAGCCGGATCATCACCGCGGAACGCCCTTGGCGCGGGCATGCTGACGGTCATGATCGAGAAGATGATGATGATCCAGATCAGAACGGGCACGTTGCGGAACATCTCCACATACATCGCCATCAGTTTTGAGACGACCCAGTTGTTCGAGAGCCGCAGAACGCCCGCAATCACCCCAAAGATGGTCGCCGTCACACAGGCCAGAAACGCAACGATCAGCGTGTTCAGAACCCCGACGGTCGAAGCACGCAGATGCGATGACTGGCTATCGTATTCAATGGGGCGTTGATTGATATCATAGCCTGCCGGATCGCGCAGGAAATCAAACGATATATTCAACCCCGCCGCTTCCAGATTGCTTCTTAGGTTCGCGAACAGATACGCGATCGCAGCAATCAGCACAATGAGCGCGATAAACTGGAATGTGTAGGATCGATACCGCGTGTCGTTGATCAGCATCGACAGGCGGAACGCCCCCTGCGGCGGGTCGGTAATCGACGTCATATGTTATCCCCGTTAACCCGGTGTCACTTTTATCAGGCTGCTTTTGCGCAGCTCTCTTGCACCGATTTTTGGTCGTCTTTGGTGAAAGGGCGCGGTGTTGACCGCGCCCTTTGGTATTTCCGATTTCCTTAACGGAAAGGTGGAGAGTAGATCAGACCACCTTCGGTCCACTGCGCGTTCAGGCCGCGTGCCAGACCGATTGGTGTGTTCTCACCAATGTTCTTCTCAAAAAGCTCGCCATAGTTACCGCCAGCGGCGATGGCATTGGCGGCCCAGTCAGCTTCGAGACCCAGCATCGCGCCCAGTTCACCTTCAGTACCCAGAAGGCGGTTCACTTCGGGGTTGTCTGTTGGTGCAGCGGCCAGGTCGGCCACGTTGGCAGATGTCACACCCAGCTCTTCTGCCGTGATCAGCGCGTTCAGCGTCCAGCGCACCACATCACCCCAATCGTTGTCGCCGTGGCGCACAAGTGGGCCAAGCGGCTCTTTGGAGACGATTTCTGGCAGCAGGACGTGATCTGCAGGGTTTTCGAACGACGCACGTGTCGCAGCAAGACCAGAGGCGTCTGTCGTGTAGACGTCGCAAGCACCGGCAAGGTACTGTTGCTGTGCCTCAGCATTGGTTTCGATTGGCACTGGTTCATAGCTGATGTTGTTAGAGCGGAAGAAGTCCGCCAGGTTCAGCTCGGTCGTTGTACCGGTCTGGATGCAGACGGTTGCGCCATCAAGATCCTTGGCCGAAGATACGCCCAGATCACGTGGCACCATGAAGCCCTGACCGTCATAGTAGTTGATGCCGGTGAATTCGAATTTCAGATCAACGTCACGGCTGAATGTCCATGTGGTGTTACGTGCCAGCATGTCGATTTCACCCGAGGCAAGCGCAGTAAAGCGTGTCTTACCCGTTGTCGGAACGAATTCCACAGCTGTCGGATCACCAAAGACCGCCGCAGCAACAGCGCGGCACACACCAACGTCGAAGCCAGTCCATACACCGTTCGCATCCGGCGATGCGAAGCCGACAAGACCAGTAGTAACGCCGCAATTCAGCGAGCCACGAGCCTTGATATCATCAAGCGTTGCCGCTGAAGCCAGACTGGCAGCCATGCCAGCAACAGTCAGCGCGCCGAAGAATACGGTTGTTTTCATTTTTACCTCTTCCTGAGTTTCCATCTCAACATAAGATGGCCAATTTTTATCCCGTCCCGATAGACGTTCATGATGAATGAGACCGGTCCTCCCGCCTCAATGGACTAAAGTTTGGGCATATTGGAATAGAGGTCAAGGGCGAGTCGCGCAATTCTCTGTGCAAATGCCCTCGAAACAGGCGGTTTTGTCGCGGATTGCTGAGAAACGCACTGTTTCACTTACGCAAGCGAAAGCGCGTAGAAGCGGGCGGCATCAAAAAAGGCTGCGCGCTTGGTCGCCTCGGCCTTTGTGGCCTCCTCGTCCTCGCCCCATTGCGCGATCTGCCAATGCTCATCAATACGCGAAAGGGCCCATGCATCTTCAACCGAAACGGCGTTCTTTGTTACGGCGAGGGCGAGGATGAGAGAGCCGGAGAGGCTGACCAGATCGTGCGCCGCCCCCAGCGCGAAATCGTCGAAAGCGTCAAGTTCCGCGCGCAGCTTTGCCAGCGCATCAGAGGTCTGTGGCACATGCATGACCCCTTCGCCCACAAACAGTCGGGCGCCGAGTGTATTGGCGGCCCAATCCAGCATCGGATCCCACCCTTCCGCCTGTTTCTGGATCAACGCATCAGGCCCCGCAGCGCGGTAACACAAAAGGTCGCTATCGCCATACTCGGCCAAGAGTGCCGCCACCTCGGCCCGTTGCACACGCACCTTGTCGATGGCCGCATTGGCACCGCGTGTCACGGGCATTGTGCCAGGGTCCAACACCTCTTCCTGCGCGTCCCATTCCGCAGCAATCGCTCCGGCCATGGCCGGGGTGGGCACGATCAGATCAGCTTTGGCAGGTGTTTTGACCGATTTTGTATCGAGCAGCACGGTGTAGCCGCCTGCACATTCCGCGGCTTGCACCGTTTTCCAGAAGCGTTTCGGTTTCCAGTCGCTCATCCTTGGGGTCCTATCAGATCGTCAATGGCCTGCGGCAACGCCGCGAAAGCGTGGATCAATCGGTCAGCCTGCAAATGTTCGACCGGGTGATAACCCCAGCTCACCCCAATCGTCTTGATTCCCGCTGCGCGGGCCATATCCATGTCAAATGTCGTATCACCCACCATGACCGCCCGGTCAGGCGATACACCGGTTTCTGACAGGATCGTGTTGATCATCGATGGGCTCGGTTTTGAGGGGTGATCATCAGCCGTCTGGCGGCTGGCGAAATACCCCTCCAGCCCATGGCCTTCGGTCAGTTTATCCAGGCCGCGCGTGGATTTGCCGGTAGCCACCGCCATAAGCGTCCAGTCTTGCGCGCGAAGCTGATCCAGAACCTCCCGCGCGCCAGGGAAAAACGGCGAGTTTGCATTGCTGCCTTGCGTTTGGCGGATATGGAAATAGGCATCCCGGTAGCCTTGGGTAAGTGCTGCATGCGTGGCGGCATCGGCCTCGGGCGAGAGCTGCGGAAAGATCGTCTCAAGCGACATGCCCACATAGCTGAGCGCCGTCGCCCGTTCCGGCACCGGCAGGCCAACCTGCTTATAGGCATGCGTGAACGCCTCAAAGATCATCACCTGGCTGTCGACCAGCGTGCCATCGACATCGAAGATGACCAGCCGCAACTCACTCATCGGGCATGTTGAATGGATCGACGGGCGCGTGTTCGACCACCCAGCCGACAAAATCCCAGGTGTGCTGCATGTGATCTGGCAAAGGCGCGGTGAGATGCAGCGTCGCCTTGGTCACAGGATGCTCAATCGTCAGGCTGCGGGCGTGCAGATGCATCTTGCGCCCGATCTCTTCACCCATCCCGGCACCCCAGCCATCGCCGAGATTTTCTTGGCCTGAGCCGCCATATTTGCCATCACCGATGATCGGATGCCCGATCTCGGCCATATGCGCGCGCAACTGGTGCGTCCGACCCGTAATGGGGACCAGTGCGCACCACGCCGCGCGGCTGGCAAGCTGATCCATCACCGCATAATCACTGATCGCGCGCTTCGCACCCTCTACGCTGTCGATATCGCGCGGATGCACGCAGCGCATCTTTTCGTTCTCGCCACCGCGCCCGTGCCCCGGTGCCTTGACCAGCCCATATTTGATCGTACCCGCCTTCGGATGCGGCACACCTGCGACGGCGGCCCAGTAGATCTTGCGCGTCTCGCGGTGTTTGAGGTTCTCGATCAACTGCTTGGCCATAAGCCGCGTTCGGGCCAGCAGCAACACCCCAGACGTATCCTTGTCGAGCCGATGCACCAGCCGGGGCTTTTCATCATAGCCAAAGGTCAGCGCCTCCGCCATGCCATCGACATGACGTGTCGTCTTGGAGCCGCCTTGCGTCGCCAGCCCGGGCGGTTTGTTGATCGCGATCATATGATCGTCACGGTAGATCACGCAGGACTGGATCAGCTTTGCATCCGTCTTGCTGACCCCTTGGCGGGCCAAGGCGCGCGCCGCGTCAGCTTCCTCGACCGTTGGTAGCGGCGGGATGCGGACCTTCTGCCCCTCTTCCAACCTCGTGTTCGGTTTGACCCGGCCACCATCCACCCGCAACTCCCCCTTGCGGCACATCTTCTCGATGCGGCCTTGCGTCAGGTGCGGGAACAGGCGGCGTAGATACCGATCCACCCGCTGATCCCCGTCATCCGGGCCAACCATCCGTGTCTGCACGCCGCTCATGCCGCGCCCCCTTTGGCAATCCACAGGCCCGCGGCGCAGGCCAAGAGAGACAACAGAACCGAAGCGAGAACATAGGCGCCCGCCGCACTCATCCGCCCCGCCTCGACCAACCGCAACGTATCGAGCGAGAAGGCCGAAAACGTCGTGAACCCGCCAAGAACACCGGTCATCACAAAAGGTGACCATTGCTGCAGACCGCGCGCGGCGAATACAACCCAGACCACACCGATCAGGAAAGAGCCAACAACATTGACCGTCAAAGTGCCCACCGGAAAGGCCACGATGGCCCCGACGGCATAGCGCCCCACAGCGCCCAATGCGCCCCCAAGCGCCACGGAAATCACAGGTGTCATCATGCGCGTCCCTTGGCGGTTTGCGCGGGCGATGTCAATTCTTCGCCCGCTTGGCGCGCAGCCCCGCGAAATACTCGACCCGCTTTTTCAACTCACGCTCAAAGCCGCGATCAACCGGCGTGTAGTAAACCCCGCGTTTCATGCCTTTGGGGAAGTAGTTCTGACCCGAAAACGCATCCTCTGCATCATGGTCATAGGCGTAGCCCGCGCCGAAGCCCTGTTCTTTCATGAGGTTGGTTGGCGCGTTCAGGATATGGGCTGGCGGCGGCTCTGACCCGGTCTGCTTGGCAGCCTTCATCGCGCCTTTGTAGGCCACATAAGTCGCATTCGATTTGGGGGCGAGCGCGAGATAGACCAAGGCCTGCGCCAGCGCCAACTCTCCCTCGGGCGACCCCAAGCGCTCATAGGTCTCCCACGCCTGCAGACACACCGCCTGCGCCTGCGGATCGGCGAGACCGATATCCTCCACCGCCATGCGGGTTATGCGCCGGGCGAGGAACCGTGGGTCCTCACCACCCGCCAGCATTCGCGCGAACCAATAAAGTGCGGCATCCGGGTCTGATCCGCGCACCGATTTGTGCAGCGCGCTGATCAGGTTGTAGTGCTCATCGCCCGACTTGTCGTATTTGACCGCGCGCTTCATCAGCCGTCTGGTCAGATCATCAGTGGCCAGCTTTGCATCCACCTGCCACGCGCTGACCTGCTCAATCAGGTTCAAGAGCGCGCGGCCATCACCGTCTGCCATCTCAAGCAGCGCCTCACGCGCAGGTCCGTCGAGCGGTAATGCCTTGCCAAGCTCCTTTTCCGCCCGCTGCGCCAGCAATTCGAGGTCTTTCAGATCGAGCCGTTTGAGAACAAAGACCTGCGCCCGGCTGAGCACAGCGGCGTTCAACTCGAAACTCGGGTTCTCGGTCGTGGCCCCGACAAGCAGGATGGTTCCATCCTCCATATGGGGCAGAAACCCGTCCTGCTGCGCCTTGTTGAACCGATGGATTTCGTCAACGAACAGCAGCGTGCCCTTGCTATTCTGCCGCCGCAGCTTGGCCGCTTCGAACACTTTGCGCAGTTCCGGCACACCGGTAAAGATCGCACTGATCTGCACGAAATGCAGGTCGGTCTCATCCGCCAGAAGCCGGGCAATCGTCGTCTTGCCCACGCCTGGCGGGCCCCAGAAGACCAGCGAAGAGAGCGAACCCGAGGCCAGCATCATCCCCAAAGGCGCGTCCGGCCCCAGCACCTGATCCTGCCCGATCACATCCGACAGCTTCGTCGGGCGCAACCGGTCGGCCAAGGGGCGCGGTGCGTCATCGGTCACGGGTGCAGAGTCAAACAGATCAGCCATGGCAAAGCGCAGCTTGACCCAAGCCAGGTGATTTTGGAACCGGGCAAAGGAAGTCTGCTGAAAACAAGTGGTAAGGGATGCCGAGGATCACGCCGCATTAAACCAGTTGTTTAATTAACTCATATGTTTAATACTGACCCTATGACCAGCGACGAATCCCTTGATGCGGCCTTCTCGGCTCTCGCGCACCCGGCTCGCCGCGCCATCCTGCAGCGGCTCGCGCAGGGCACGGCGACGGTGAACACGCTCGCAGAGCCGTTTGAGATGTCGCTCCCAGCCGTATCAAAGCATATCCGCGTGCTGGAAAAGGCAGGGCTGATCAAACGTGAGAAAGACGCACAGTTTCGCCGCTGCACCTTGGATGTGGGCCCAATCGCGGCGATTGCCGATTGGACCGAAACCTACCGACCGATCTGGGACACCAGATTTGACACGATGAGCAAGTTGCTAACTGAATTGAAGGATCAATCATCATGAGTGACGAACAAAAGTGGGTGCGTATCGAACGCGAATTTGATGCACCAATCGATATGGTGTGGAAAATGTGGACCGATCCGGAGATGTTTCGCAAATGGTACGGGCCAAATGGCATGTCCGTCCCGACGGCCGAGATGGATGTGACCATTGGTGGCACACGCAAGGTTTCCATGTTGATGCAGGGCGCGGACCCCGCAAGATCAATGTGGTTCACCGGTGTCTATAAGGAGGTCAACGCGCCGCACCGGCTCGTTTACACCGAAAGCATGTGTGATGCGGACGGCAACATCATATCTCCGCAAGCGATGGGCATGCCCGATAGCTTTCCCGACATTACCGAGGTGATTGTGGAGTTACGCGACATGGGCGGACGGACCCAAATGACCATGGTCCACGTTGGCGTGCCTGAGGGATCACCCGGTGCAGGAGGCTGGACGCAAGCCTTCGACAAGCTCGCCGATTTGGCGGCGTCCGTGGCGCAAGCTGAAGATTAAAGAAGGTTGCTGCGCCGGTACTAGGGACCAGACAAAACAAAAGGGCTGCGCGTTGTCATGCGCAGCCCTTTGAATGAGATTTGGTGCGGATTATTCGTCTGCTTCTGCAGCCTCTTCAGCCTCAAGGCGTGCCTTGTCCGCGGCACCTTTGGCATCGACGTCGCGATCCACGAACTCGATGATCGCCATCGGAGCCATATCACCATAGCGGAAGCCCGCCTTCATGACACGAACATAGCCGCCCTGACGGTCGGCATAGCGTGGGCCAAGAACCTCGAATAGCTTGGCAACGTCCTTGTCTTGCTTCAGCTGTGCGGCAGCCTGACGGCGCGCGTGCAGATCGCCGCGCTTGCCCAGTGTAACCAGCTTTTCAACCACCCGGCGCAATTCCTTGGCCTTAGGCAATGTTGTTTTGATTTGCTCATGTTCGATGAGCGAGCCCGCCATGTTTGCAAAGAGCGCCTTGCGGTGCTCATGGGTGCGGTTCAGGCGGCGGTAGCCTCTTGCGTGACGCATTTTCGTTCTCCTAGATCTTTATGCTTTGTCTGGCAGGGGATGCGTGTCCCCCACTCTCCTTGGGGCAGGATTGCCCTATGTTCCCCACCTGATGTGGGCATTTGCGAACGGGCCCGAAGGCCCGCCCAGATTCTTAGAACTGATCTTCGAATTTCTTCGCCAGATCCTCGATATTGTCTGGCGGCCAATCCTCGACATCCATGCCAAGGTGAAGGCCCATGCCTGACAGCACTTCCTTGATCTCGTTCAAGGACTTGCGGCCAAAGTTCGGTGTGCGCAGCATTTCCGCTTCGGTCTTCTGGATCAGATCGCCAATATACACGATATTGTCGTTCTTCAGGCAGTTTGCAGACCGGACAGACAGTTCCAGCTCATCCACTTTCTTCAAGAGAAGCGGGTTGAACTCCAGACCGTCATCGTCAGCACCGGCAGTCGCACTTTCAGGCTCGTCGAAGTTGACGAAGATCGACAGCTGGTCCTGCAGGATACGGGCGGCATAAGCAACCGCATCATCAGGTGTCAGCGAGCCGTCGGTTTCGACTTTCATGGTCAGCTTGTCATAGTCGAGCACCTGACCTTCGCGGGTCGGCTGCACGTCGTAAGACACTTTCTTAACCGGCGAATAGATCGCGTCGATCGACATCATGCCAATTGGCGCATCTTCAGGCTTGTTCTTGTCGGCCGACACATAGCCCTTACCGGTATTCACGGTCAGTTCCATGTAAAGGTCAGCGCCATCATCAAGGTGGCACAGCACGTGATCCTTGTTGAGGATCTCGATGCCTGCGGTCTCAGAGATATCGGCAGCCGTCACAACGCCAGGGCCCTTCGCCTGAACGCTCAGGCGCTTGGGGCCTTCGACTTCCATGCGGATCGCGACGCCCTTGAGGTTCAGCACGATATCGGTGACGTCTTCACGCACACCGGAGACGCTGGAAAACTCGTGCAGCACGTTGTCGATCTGCACGGCAGTGATGGCCGCGCCCTGCAGCGACGACATCAGAATACGGCGCAGGGCATTGCCCAGCGTCAGACCAAAGCCACGCTCCAGCGGTTCGGCCACAACGGTTGCCTGCCGCATCGGGTCGTTGCCCGGCTTTACCTCTAGTTGAGTTGGTTTGATCAACTCTGCCCAGTTCTTGTGGATCATAGTCCCTCCATTCCTGTTTGCCTCATGATCAAAAGGCAAACGCCCGAGGTTAAAATGACGGTTTGGGGCCGCGCGCAATCACACGGGGCCCCAGCATGCTTTAATGATTAAACGCGGCGGCGCTTGGGTGGACGGCAGCCGTTATGGGCCATCGGGGTCACATCACGGATCGATGTGATGTTGAAGCCGACAGCAGCCAAAGCGCGCAGAGCGCTTTCACGGCCCGACCCTGGCCCCTGCACCTCAACCTCCAGCGTTTTCACGCCGTGATCCTGTGCTTTGCGTCCGGCATCCTCTGCCGCCATCTGGGCTGCATAAGGTGTGGATTTCCGCGAGCCTTTGAAACCCATGGTGCCAGCCGACGACCACGAGATCGCGTTGCCCTGCACGTCAGAGATCAGGATTTTGGTGTTGTTGAAAGAAGAGTTCACATGCGCCACGCCAGCGGCGATGTTTTTAGAGACCTTCTTTTTGGTGCGTTTGGTATCGCGTGCCATGGATCAGCCTCCTTATTTCTTCTTACCGGCAATGGCCTTTGCAGGGCCTTTGCGGGTGCGTGCGTTGGTGGATGTGCGCTGGCCACGGACCGGCAGGTTGCGGCGATGGCGCAAACCACGATAGCAGCCAAGGTCCATCAGGCGCTTGACGTTCATGGTGACTTCACGGCGCAGGTCACCTTCGACGGTGAGGTTCGCGTCGATATATTCACGGATCGACAGCACTTCGGCATCCGACAGGTCATTAACCCGGCGGGCAGTGTCGATTTTGGTTGCTTCGCAGATTTCGGCTGCCTTTGCAGGGCCGATACCGGTGATGTAGGTCAGGGCGATAGGTACCCGCTTGCCGCTGGGTATGTTTACGCCGGCGATACGTGCCACGTGTGCAATTCCTTTTCGTTGCGGGTCCGTAGTTCCAGACCCTTTTTTCACAACGGAAGCCCGGACCATTCGGCGCCGGGCTGCGTCATATCAGGTGGTCTGTGGAAGCGGGGCGCGACCCCTTGCCACAAAATGATTCTCTTTCGAGATGGCGTTACTTAGGAGCGTTGCTGCGGGGCGTCAAGTAGCATCATCCGCAGCCTGTATCATAACTGAATAGTTTCCAAAATGGCGCGCGCCTCATCCTCAATCTGAGGACTGAGCGACCGATCATTTGGCGCCCAGTCGCAAGCATTGTACATGTTGCCCAGCCATTTCGGATAGTCGCAACGCACCTCAATCCAACCAACCAGGTTAGAAATGTCGTCCGGTTCACCTACGCCTTCCAGATACTGTCGCAATGCTTCCAGCCAGATCTGCTTTGCATATTCGGCAACCTCCGCGCCTTCTGGACGATGGTCATGGTGTCGAATGCGCACCAGGCGCAGCAAAGGGTTATCGTGGCGGTACCTGACATCAGCCAAATCGTTCAGGTGCATCAAGTCACTGAGAAAGACCAATTCATCTTGTGCCTCGCAGTCAGCGAGCTGGGTCGCGGCCCAGTCATTCACATCACTCAGGTCGTAGGCACCGATTTCACAGCCAACCAATAGCTGCCATGCTGTGTCCGGTGCCCGATGTTTAAGCGAGCGCGTCCGCAATGCTCTTGGCCACGTCGTCCATGCTGGCCAGACCGTCCACGGATTTCAGATCACCCTTGGCGTAGTAGTACCCTACCAGAGGACTGGTCTGCTTGTAGTATGCCATCAAGCGCGTGCGCAGGCTTTCTTCGTTGTCGTCAGCACGCACGGGCTGCCCTGCCGCCTCGGCCTCTTTCGCGCGACCAACAATCCGTTCCACCAAGACGTCATCTTCGACCTGCAGTTCAATCACCGCATCGAGGTTTTCACCCATATCGACAAGCAAACGACCCAGCGCGTCAGCTTGGGCCAATGTGCGTGGAAAACCATCAAAGATGTAACCGCTGGCCCCATCGTCGGCCTCCAGCTTTTCGCGGATCAGGCCGATCACGATCTCATCGGTCACAAGGTCGCCACGGTCCATGACCTCGGCCACCATCTTGCCCATTTCGGTGCCGCTTGTGCGGGCGGCCCGCAGCATATCACCGGTGCTGAGCTGCACCATGTTCCGCTCAGCCACAAGCCTTTGTGCTTGGGTCCCCTTCCCCGCCCCTGGCGGGCCCAGCAGTATTATATTCATCGACGCGATGGCCCTTTACGTTTTCCATTACGCTTGCCACGCAATTGAGACTTCTCAATCAGGCCTTCGTATTGATGTGCCACCAGATGAGACTGGATTTGTTGGATCGTGTCCATACCCACTGACACAATAATCAGGATCGATGTACCGCCAAAGTAGAACGGAATGGCCAGTTCGGCGCGGATAATCTCGGGCAGAAGTGCCACCAAGGCGAGATATCCGGAGCCTAGAACCAGCACGCGGGTCACCACGTAATCCAGATATTCCTCGGTCTTCTTTCCGGGACGGATGCCGGGAATGAACCCGTTCTGGTTCTTGAGGTTCTCTGCCACATCCTCGGTCTTGAACGCCACTTCGCGGGTGTAGAAGTAGGTGAAAAAGATGATCATGCCGCCAAAGAAAATCAAATACAGCGGCTGGCCCGGACCGAAATAAGCCAAAAGGGCAGACATGACCGGGCTGGTCGAACCACCGCTGAATGTGCTCACTGTGGTGGGCAGCAGCAACAGCGCCGACGCAAAGATCGCCGGGATCACACCGGCCGGGTTCACCTTGATTGGCAGGTGGCTTGTCGAGCCGTCATAGACCTTCATGCCGCGCTGCTGGCGCGGATATTGAATGTGGATTTTCCGCAAGCTGCGCTCCATGAAGACCACAAAGGTCAGAACAACGGCGAGCATCACAATGATGCCGATGACCACTGCAGGGCTGATCGCACCCGAACGACCTTGGCTGAGGAATTGCGCCAAAGCGGCAGGGATTTCGGCGATGATGCCGACAAAGATGATCAGCGAGATACCGTTGCCAATGCCACGTGCGGTGATTTGCTCACCCAGCCACATCAGGAACATACAGCCGCCCACGATGGTGATGACAGTGGACGCCTGGAAGAAGAAACCGGGATCAGCCGCAAGCCCACCGGCCTCAAGACTGATCGCAAGGCCATAGGATTGCGCGGTGGCCAAGATCACCGTGCCGTAGCGCGTATATTGGTTCAGCTTGCGCCGCCCGGCTTCACCTTCTTTCTTCAGCGCCTTCAGCGGCTCCCACATGGATCCCATCAGCTGCATCACGATCGAGGCCGAGATGTAGGGCATGATCCCCAGCGTAAAGATCGCCATCCGGCTGAGCGCGCCGCCGGTGAACATCGACAGGATCCCGCCGATGCCCGCTTGCGCGTCTTCCATGAATTGCTGCAGGGCAACCCCATCGATACCGGGAACGGGAATGAAGGTTCCCAGACGGTAGATGATCAGAAGGCCGATGGTGAAGAGGATGCGCTGGCGCAATTCAGTTGCTTTGCCAAAGGCGCTCCAACTGACATTGGCGGCCATTTGCTCTGCTGCAGAAGCCATATGGGTCTCTTTTTACATGAAACGCCGCGGATCGGTTTCCCGGTCAGCGGCGTCTGGGAACACTTGGGTGGGTATGTAAGCGACAGGCCTGCCGCTCACAAGGTGTTACTCTGCCGCTGCCGGAGTTGTGACGGTGAGTGAACCGCCCGCTTTCGAAACAGCCTCGACAGCACCTTTGGAGGCGCCGGTGACGGTGATGTTAGCCTTGGCCGTGAAATCACCCTTGGCCAGCACGCGGATGCCGTCCTTTTTGCGGCGAACCAGACCGGAGGCGACCAGCGCGTCCTCAGTAATGTCAGCCTTGGCGTCGAGCTTGCCTTCGTCGATGAATTTCTGGATAAGTCCCAGATTTACAACGGCAAATGCCTTGCGGTTGGGCTTGTTGAACCCGCGCTTTGGCAGGCGTTGATAGAGCGGCATCTGACCGCCTTCATAGCCTTTGATCGCCACACCGGAACGTGATTTCTGACCTTTGATACCACGGCCACCGGTCTTACCTTTGCCGGAGCCCGGACCACGGCCGATGCGTTTCTTGCGCGTGGTGGCGCCTTCGTTATCGGATAGTTCGTGCAGTTTCATGTCGCTTCTCCTTATGCCGGAATTGGCCCCCAGCGACGGGAGCGGCCAAACACGGCGTTACAATATGAATCGGTTTTCGAACCGACCAGCGGCGTATAGACGGGCGGCGGGAACGGATCAAGGGGAGACTTTGGGGCAGGAAATCCGCGTACAGAACCCGTACAGAAGCTGTACATTTCTGTACGTAAACTTGTGCGGTGGCTTTGCGGAAGGTCCCGGATCGAGTCCGGGACCGCAGTGTACCAGAATGCTGAGCGGAGTGCTCAACCAGACGAGTTATCTTGGCTGGTTGATCTCAATGAGTGTTTCTTCAATTATCCGTCGCACTAGCCTGAACAAGATCATTCGTTAAGACCGAGTTTGTCACTTGCTCGAACTCTTGCCTCACGAGCACCTTCAGTTGTTCGACCACCGAGCGCATTTCTCTCAGCTTAATAATGTTTACATCAATCGCTTCCTCTTGGGATGACGCTTTGATGACTTCCCCCAGTTTTGCGAGAAGTTTTTCCGTAACCAATTTGTGACTTCGTTCTGTCAAGAGAAGTTGATTGTCAACGACACTGTGGAAGATGTCTTGCACCGTCGCTTCTATGTCTGCTTTTGCTGCTGGCAGCGCCTTCAAACCTTCTTCCACTTTGACGGCAAGACGCCCTTCCAGATCGGAGGACTGTCGAGAAAGCTTACTCAGCTTGCTTAGCAAAAGCTTTGTGAAGTCGTACTTGTCCAAGAAATAGCCGGTTGACTGAGTGATCAACACCTTTCTGTCATGGTCTAGCCTGTCCTTCTCAAGTCGATGCGAACGCCTACGGTCAATGAGGTTTGACACGGTCGTCAGTATAGCAATGAGTATCGCGACAAATGGTGCGACCAGTTGAATTAGAAGCTCGGACGACATCAACTCATTGATACTCCCCAAAACGGTCTTGGAACAGATCCTTGATAGCAGCGGCGAGCTCGTTGGCACCTGGGCCGGTCACCACGACATCCAATGTTGTACCGAGGCTTGCGCCCAACAATAGTGCTGACATCATGAAGTCTGAAACTTCGCCAAATACATGATCGGCGTATGCAGCGGAGTCGTCACCGTTCCCCGCTGGCGCGGCAATGTAAACAGCCTGCCCCGAAGAATGCATGTAGCTTTCGACCAGCCGGACCAGCTTTGCGGACGCGCGTGCGTGCAAACCCTTCTTGTTGCCGACCGTCACACCAAAGCTCACGTAGTTTTCCGAAACCGTTAGTAGGCGGCCCATTTGGCGAATTTCGTTCATTATGCTGAGTCCTCGGTGTTCCGTATCAACGGAAACACACGTCTGGTATGAATGGTACATCAACTGGCCGCAATAATGATCTTGCCAACCTCTCCCCATCCCCCTATACGGCCCACTTCTACACCCACTCCACCGGGAATCGGGTGACGCTACGCGCGGCCTGCCGGTGATGTTAAAAAAGGAGTCGTCCGATGGACGCCAATGAACTGCGGGCGAAGACGCCCGATCAGCTCCGTGAAGAGTTGGTCAATCTGAAGAAAGAAGCCTTTAACCTGCGTTTCCAGCAGGCCACAGGCCAGCTTGAGAATACTGCCGCGATGCGCGCTGCCCGCCGCAACGCTGCCAAGGTCAAAACCATTCTGAACGAAAAGGCCCGTGCGGCCGCTGAGGAGGCTTAATCTATGCCTAAGCGTATCCTGCAAGGGGTTGTCACAAGCAACCAGAACGCCCAGACCGTGACTGTTCAGGTCGAGCGTCGTTTCAAGCATCCTCTGCTTCAGAAGACCGTGCGTAAGTCGAAGAAGTACCGCGCACATGACGAGAATAACGCATTCAACGTTGGTGACACCGTCCGCATTCAGGAATGTGCGCCAAAGTCGAAGACCAAACGCTGGGAGGTCATCGCTTCTTAAGCGATAACCTCTCGGTTTAATCGAAACCCTGGGGACAAGGCACGCATCGCCCCCCAAAGGTCGGGAGAAACCAAATGATCCAGATGCAAACCAATCTGGATGTTGCTGACAATAGCGGCGCACGCCGTGTTCAGTGCATCAAGGTTCTGGGTGGGTCCCATCGTCGTTACGCGAGTGTCGGTGACATTATCGTCGTATCGGTGAAGGAAGCCATTCCACGTGGTCGTGTGAAAAAGGGTGACGTCCGCAAGGCCGTTGTCGTCCGCACCGCCAAGGAAGTCCGTCGTGAAGACGGCACCTCCATCCGTTTTGACAGCAACGCTGCTGTCATCCTCAACAACAATGGTGAACCGATCGGCACACGGATTTTTGGGCCCGTCGTTCGCGAACTGCGCGCCAAGAACTTCATGAAGATCATCTCACTCGCGCCGGAGGTGCTGTAATCATGGCTGCGAAACTCCGCAAAGGTGACAAGGTCATCGTGCTGGCCGGCAAAGACAAGGGCAAGACGGGCGAGATTTCGTCGGTCGATCCGAAAGCCGGCAAGGCTGTTGTTGACGGGATCAACATCGCCATCCGCCACCAGAAACAATCTGCCCAGTCCCAGGGTGGTCGCACGCCAAAGGCGATGCCGATCGACCTGTCGAACTTGGCCATTGTTGATGCAAACGGCAAAGCGTCCCGCGTCGGCTTCCGTATGGATGGCGACAACAAGGTGCGTTACGCCAAGACAACAGGGGATGCGATCTGATGCTTGATGCTGCAAACTACACCCCCCGCCTGAAGACGCAGTACGTGAACAAAATCCGTGCCGCGCTGAAGGAAGAGTTCGGTTATAAGAACGACATGCAGATCCCGAAGCTTGAGAAAATCGTTCTCAACATCGGTTGTGGTGCCGAAGCTGTCCGTGACAGCAAGAAAGCAAAATCGGCTCAGGAAGATCTGACAACCATCGCTGGTCAAAAGGCCATGACGACACGGGCCAAGAAATCCATCGCGGGTTTCCGGGTACGTGAAGACATGCCTTTGGGTGCGAAAGTGACCCTGCGCGGCGACCGGATGTATGAATTCCTCGACCGTCTGATCACCGTTGCGATGCCACGTATCCGCGACTTCCGCGGCGTGTCGGGCAAGTCTTTCGATGGCCGCGGCAACTATGCCACCGGCATCAAAGAGCATCTGGTGTTCCCCGAGATCAACTTTGACAAGATCGATGAGAACTGGGGCATGGACATCGTTATCTGCACAACAGCGAACACTGACGCTGAAGCCAAGAGCCTGTTGAAGCACTTCAACATGCCGTTCAACAGCTGAAGCGTGAGGGAGATTTAGATATGGCTAAGAAATCCATGATCGCGCGTGAAAAGAAGCGCGAAAAGCTGGTCGCCCAATACGCTGAGAAACGTGCAGCGCTGAAGGCAATCATCAACGACCGTGAAAAGCCCGTGGAAGAGCGGTTCAAGGCATCCCTTGAATTGGCAAAACTGCCCCGCAACTCTTCGGCGACACGTTTGCACAACCGTTGCCAGCTCACCGGGCGTCCACAC
The DNA here is from genome assembly GCF_033963825.1 of Cognatiyoonia sp. IB215446. Taxonomy (NCBI): domain Bacteria; kingdom Pseudomonadati; phylum Pseudomonadota; class Alphaproteobacteria; order Rhodobacterales; family Paracoccaceae; genus Cognatiyoonia; species Cognatiyoonia sp. IB215446. The sequence goes on from NZ_JAXBMD010000006.1 coordinate 142,884, forward strand.
GCCTATTACCGTAAACTGAAGATCAGCCGGATCGCGCTGCGGGACCTTGGGTCCAACGGCGAAATCCCCGGCATGGTCAAGTCGAGCTGGTAAGGAGATACGTTTATGAATGATCCTATCGGTGATATGCTCACACGTATCCGCAACGGCCAGATGCGCGGCAAGTCCTCGGTGGAAACACCGGCGTCGAAACTGCGTGGCTGGGTTCTGGATGTGCTTTCTGACGAAGGTTATATCCGCGGCTACCAGAAGAAGGACGGCAAAGACGGCCATCCTGCTTTCAACATTGAGCTGAAATACTACGAGGGCACCCCTGTCATTCGCGAAGTCAAGCGGGTTTCCAAGCCCGGCCGTCGCGTTTACCTGGGCGCACAGGACCTCCCATCTGTCCGTCAGGGCCTGGGTGTGTCGATTGTCTCCACCCCCAAGGGTGTGATGTCGGACGCGAATGCACGCGCTGCCAATGTGGGCGGTGAAGTGCTTTGCACCGTATTCTAAGGAGATCGCGATGTCTCGTATTGGGAAAAAACCGGTTGAGCTGCCATCGGGTGTGACCGCATCCGTGTCAGGTCAGACCATTGAAGTGAAGGGCCCCAAGGGCACCCGCAGCTTTACCGCGACCGACGACGTCACCATCACGGTTAACGGTGATGCGATCACGGTAGACCCGCGCGGCAAATCCAAGCGCGCGCGTCAGCAATGGGGCATGAGCCGCACGCAGGTGGCCAACCTTGTTGAGGGCGTCACCAACGGCTTCAAGAAAGAGCTGGAGCTGTCGGGTGTTGGTTACCGTGCGCAGATGCAGGGTAACGTGTTGAAACTGTCGCTGGGTTACAGCCACGACGTGAACTTCGAAGTGCCCGAGGGTGTGACTGTCACCGCCCCGAAGCCCACGGACGTGATCGTTGAAGGCATCGACCAGCAGCTTGTGGGCCAGGTCGCGGCGAATATCCGCGAGTGGCGCAAGCCCGAGCCCTATAAAGGCAAGGGTATCAAGTACAAAGGCGAATATATCTTCCGTAAGGAAGGTAAGAAGAAGTAAGGACCGGACAGATGGCAAACAGCAAGAGAGAATTGTTTCTCAAGCGCCGTATGCGCGTGCGGAACAAGCTTCGCAAAGTAACGGCAAACCAGGGGCGTGCGCGTCTTTCGGTGCACCGTTCCAACAAGAACATCAGCGCCCAGCTGATCGACGATGTGAACGGCGTGACAATCGCGTCGGCCTCATCGCTCGAAAAAGATCTGGGCGTGGTCGGCAAGAACAACATCGAAGCCGCTTCCAAGGTGGGCGCTGCAATTGCAGAGCGCGCGAAGAAAGCGGGTGTCGAGGTTGCCTATTTCGACCGTGGTGGCTTCCTCTTTCACGGTAAGATCAAGGCTTTGGCCGATGCGGCCCGTGAAGGTGGCTTGAAAATCTAAAGCGCGTAGGGTGCGCCTTTTGGCGCGCCCTCGATGATCCGGGACCATTTGGTCACCGCGATTGGACAACCGGGCGGGAGCCCAATGACAAAAGGATGCCATCAATGGCAGAACGTGAAAACCGCGGCCGTGGCCGCAACCGTGAAGAACAGGCCCCCGAATTTGCCGACCGTCTGGTCGCGATCAACCGGGTGTCCAAGACGACCAAAGGTGGTAAGAACTTCGGTTTCGCCGCACTGGTTGTTGTCGGCGATCAGAAAGGTCGCGTGGGTTTTGGCAAGGGTAAGGCCAAGGAAGTGCCCGAGGCGATCCGCAAGGCAACTGAGCAAGCCAAGCGCCAGATGATCCGTGTGCCTCTGCGCGACGGACGGACTCTGCACCACGATATGGAAGGCCGCCATGGCGCAGGTAAGGTTGTGATGCGCACTGCCCCTGAGGGTACCGGGATCATCGCCGGTGGTCCGATGCGTGCCGTGTTTGAGATGCTGGGCGTCAAGGACGTTGTGTCCAAGTCCATCGGCTCGCAGAACCCCTACAACATGATCCGCGCCACGATGAACGGTCTGCAGAAAGAGCAAAGCCCACGCAACGTGGCCCAGCGTCGTGGCAAGAAGGTCGCTGACATCCTGCCCAAGCGGGACGAGGCGCCTGTTGCCGAGGCCCCTGCTGAAGCAGCAGAAGCTTAAGGAGACGAAGAGATGGCTAAAACAATCGTCGTCAAGCAGATCGGCTCCCCGATCCGCCGCCCCGCCAAACAGCGTGCCACGCTGGTGGGCCTGGGCCTGAACAAGATGAACCGCACGCGTGAGCTGGAAGACACCCCATCCGTGCGCGGCATGGTCAACAGCATCCCCCACCTCGTCGAGATCGTCGAAGAAAAGGGATAAGGCTTCGGCAGGTTTGACCCTACCTAGAACTTGAAACGCCCTCGGTTTTCCGAGGGCGTTTTCTTTTGTCGATGTGGTCTGCGCGGCTATTGATCAAATAGACGATCTGCTCGTGCCAAGGTTTCGGCACTCACTTTCTGCCGTTTCCCAGCAAAAGAAAAACGCCTGCTCTTTCTCAAGAGCAGGCGTCTATCTGACAAGTCCGTGTCTTACTGGTTCAGCGCACGGAAGGCCGTCATATGCCGGCGAACGGTCGCGAACCACAGACCGGAATCCTTGATGTTGCTCAGACCGCTATTCACCGTCGCCAGGATCTCTTCGTTTTGTGGATGCGTTTTCGCGATCACGGCGTGAAGCACGTCAACGAATGTGAGCGCCTCGTGCATCTGCACCTGTGATGCCGCACCAAGCTCAGCGATCCGTCCGTCAGCCACATCAACGGCTACAAGGGCAACATCCGCCTTGTCTTCGAGGATAAAGTTGACGCAATCCGCAGCCGTCGGTGCACGCACGACGCTGATAGCAGGCTCGACGAGATCAACGCCTTCGAGCGGGGCGAGCGTGAACGCCTCGGCCCGGCAGATGCGCTGACCCTTCAGCTCTGCATGGTCCGCAAAGACCGGATCAGAGGCGAGACTGTAATAGCCCAGCACTTCCTCATACATCGGGTCGCTGAAGTCGAGATTGTTGCAGCGGAATTGCGATTCATCTTCCAGCTTGTCCATGATCTCACAATTCGGTTGGCTCCACCCGATACTGATGTCATAGGCATGGTCCACGATCAGCGGGTTCAGATGCGCGCCATCGTCGTTGATGAAGTCGATCTGGTATTCCGGATTGCCGTCAGCATTTTCCAACGCCAGGTTGATGATCTCGGTCAAAAGGCCGCCCTGTTCCTGATCTTCATCCATGAACGGCGCCCAGCCTGTGGCCGTCAGCACGCGGATCGGCTTGTCTTCCGCAGGGGCTGGCAGGCGTTCGGTCGTCTGCACATCACGGATCGCGGCGGCATTGGCCGCCGACTGTCCCAGATCGCCATCAATGCAAGGCACAAACAGGCGGTCGCCTACATTGATCAGCCCGGGATTTGGCCCGATTGCTTCGGCATTGGCGCTGTAGATGAGATTGAAGCTGCCTGTGCTGCCATAGGCCCGCTGCGCGATAGATGAGAGATAATCGCCAGGTTGGACGATGTAATCCTGGCCGCAAGTCACGGCCTGAGCAGAAGCTGCGGCAGCAGTAACACAAAGACCGGAGGTCAAAAGAAGAGATCGCATAAAGCGCATGGGCTTACCTTGTATTTGTTAACTTCGTGCCCGGCTTGCTACGCGTGTTCTGTGGCAGGAATTTGTTCCCAACCATGGTAAAGAGCGTGTAAATTCGTTTTGTCACCTGACTTTACGTAAGCCACTTGCGCCCGCCATCGGTTCTGACAAGAAGGCATCCATGTCACAGATTAGATCGCTCTTTGCGACCCGCCTTTATCACGCCAGGCTATCAGAACTCGGCGCACATGTTGACCAGGCAGAGCTGAAACGGTCCTGCTATGGCATTGCCGAGGATGACGAGGCCGGGCAGGTTTGGTGCGAAGAGAACGGGTATCCGGGCTATACGTCCTATGCCTCACTGACCGACCTGCCCTGGCGCTTTCCGATCTTCGCCGATGTGGTCAAGGCGTTGGATGCGCATGTGGCCGCCTTTGCCGCGGATCTGCAGTTCGACCTTGGCGAGAAGACGCTGCAGCTTGAGGACATCTGGATCAACATCCTGCCCCCCGGCGGCATCCACACCGGCCACATCCATCCCCATTCGGTCATAAGCGGGACGACCTACGTGGCGATGCCCGACGGCGCGAGCGCGCTGAAGCTGGAGGACCCGCGCCTGCCGATGATGATGGCAGCGCCACCGCGCGTGAAAGAGGCACGAGAGGAATTGCGGTCATTTATCTACATCAAGCCTGTAGCGGGCGATGTCCTGCTCTGGGAAAGCTGGCTACGGCACGAGGTGCCGATGAACATGGCCGAAGAGGATGAGCGGATATCGGTGAGTTTCAACTACAAATGGGACTGAGTGGCGAGAGCTTACACCGTATCATTTACGCCTAAGTCAGGGCCGGATACATACCTGACAATCGCACGTCAACAGTCGAGCAATTCCAGCAGCGGTTTGTCGTTCTTGACGTGGCGTTGGACCAGTTTTCGTTGCTGCCTTAGGGACATGCTCAGCTGCGCCGCACCATGGAACGGTGCCTGATCGAAGATATCAGGAAAGATGGCTGCGATTTCGGCGCGCCCTGAAGCGCTGAGTGCTTTCACTGCTTCAGGGCCAATGTAGAGGCTTTCTGCAGGTGCGCCCTCAGCCACCAACACCTCGTGATCGTCACAAAGAATATGATAATAGGTCAGTGTCGTCAGGCCCTCATCAACAGCAATGCCTGCCATTTCAGTCAATGCAATTGCCGGCACCCAAACACTGCTCTGACCAGCCATTCTTTGTGCAATCCTTGAGGTTACAAGGACGCGATGCTGGCGAGACACGACAAGGTCCCGATGCGGCAAGCCGCGCCCGAGTGCCCCGGCACTGATACGGACAGGGCGCAGTTTTGGAGACCGGGCGAGTTCTGAAGCACGGATATGACGCTGCCCGATCCACCGGATGGGCACCAGACGACCGCAGAGCAGTTTGACCTGCTGACCCACCCTGAGCGTATCGATAATCTGTGAGCCGTCCGGGGTTTCAATCAACGTGCCACCTGCGAAACAGACAATGCTTGGGACGTCAAAGTCAAAGCCGGTTCCACGCGGATTGCTGTTGCCGCCGCCATCAGCGGTCGTCCAGTTGTCAGTATCTAAGATTGATGCAATCAGGTCATCGCGGACCACAGGATCCGCCAATGCGCCATCAGCGGTCCACTCCATATAATCTTCATCACCATCAATGATTATGGCACCGTTTGAGGTCGTGAGACCTGTGCCGGAAAGGTTCGGGGTTTGGGTATTGCTGCCCTGCGCCTCGTTCGCAATGACAGCGACAAAGTCCGTCGGCGTGACTGTGTTGCCGGTGCGCGTGCCCTGAAACGCCCAGAACATCTCATTCCGGCCAGCAATGTTGTAGCCGCCGCGGAGATAATCAACATCCCCACCGCTATCAAAACTGATCGTGTCAGCACCGGGATCCATGTCGATAGTCACGACGGTACCAGCGGGCAGACCACCGACAGGGACCGTCCATTCGATCAGCTGCTCCGTACCGAGAAACGCGCTGCCGTCCCATTCATCATCGGTGAAATAAATGACCTCGCCCGCCGCAATGTCTGTTGTCGCGACAAACGAGATATCATCGTTGTCACTATCCCAACCAACAAACAGAAGATCGCCGGGGTCAAGTGGCATTGGAAATCCGGTCTTGTTTCTGGTTCGTCGACACTACCTCAGTTGCTTTAGCGGGTCACGGAGAGAATTGGTCGCGTTATCTTGGGGTGTATCGCGTGACGGGCAGATCAGATCCAAGCCAGCTCGCCTCCAAGCGCGTTAGATCCGACATGATAACGAAGCACTAGCCTTGGTCTATTCGGCGGCGACGTGCGTAGCTTCGTCCGGGAACTCGCTTCGTAACTCCTGCCGCACCTCCATCAGAACATTTCCTAAGAGGTTCTGACCCGGCCAGTACTCGGGTGCGATTTCGCGTGCCTTCACCTCATCCAAGCCGATACCCCAAATCGTATCCATCGGGCTTGCCTCGACCAAAACTTTATTTCCCGTCTGGAACAGCTTTCGCCTCAAGCCTTTGTTCTGGCTGAACTTTGCGTGATTTGCACGTTTGACGATGTCGACCTTGTGCAGGTCCCATGTACTTTCAACGAAATTGCGGACCTGCCTCCCCAACGCCTTTTGCGTGCCCGCATCGTGTGTAGCGAGAATCTTCTGAGCGGTCTCGTGGTCGCCAAAAAGAAGCGCCTTGTGATGCATCATGGCCTGTTCGGCCGTCACAAATTCAACGCCTTCAATTTCAAAGTTGCCCTTTTGCCATTGACTGAAGGGACCGCTCCAAAAGAAATGATATTTGTTTGGGTCGTATGTCATGACCGTCTGTTAGCTGGAATTGAATCTGCTGACGAGACGAAAGACAAGAACCCCTGTCGATTTCACGACCGGGGTTCTTTATTCTTAACCGGGTCGGGCCGCATTTGGCTGTGCCAAACGCTTACCCCTCTTCCGCCGATCCCAGAGGGATCTTCGGTTTACCAGTCTTCGCGCACCACCGTCCGTGTCTTGACGGGCAGTTTCATCGCTGCAAGGCGCAGGGCCTCGCGGGCGATGGTTTCTGACACACCGTCGATTTCGAACATGACGCGGCCAGGCTTGACCTTGCAGGCCCAGAAGTCGACCGAGCCCTTACCTTTACCCATCCGCACCTCGATTGGCTTCGAGGTCACAGGCAGGTCAGGGAAAATCCGGATCCAGACCCGGCCCTGACGCTTCATGTGGCGCGTCATGGCCCGGCGGGCGGCTTCGATCTGGCGGGCGGTGACCCGCTCGGGCTCAATGGCTTTCAGACCGTAAGTGCCGAAGTTCAGATCAGAACCGCCCTTGGCGAGGCCCTTGATCCGCCCTTTGTGCATCTTGCGGAATTTTGTACGCTTTGGCTGAAGCATTGTTCAGGTCTCCTTAGCGACGTGGGCCGCGAGGGACAGCGCCCTCTTGCAGCTCAGCATGTTTGCGGTCATGCGCCGACGGATCGTGCTCCATGATGTCACCTTTGTAGATGAACACCTTGATGCCGATGATGCCGTAAGGCGTGGACGCCTCGTAATGCGCATAGTCGATGTCAGCACGCAGGGTGTGAAGCGGCACGCGACCTTCACGGTACCATTCGGTCCGCGCAATCTCGGCACCGCCCAGACGACCGGCGAGGTTCACGCGGATGCCTAGGGCACCCATGCGCATGGCGTTCTGCACCGCACGCTTCATCGCGCGACGGAAAGACACACGACGCTCCAGCTGCTGACCGATGCTTTCGGCAACCAGCTGCGCGTCAAGCTCTGGCTTGCGGACCTCAACGATGTTCAGGTGCAGCTCTGACGTGGTCAGATTGGCCAGTTTCTTGCGCAGTGTTTCGATATCGGCACCCTTTTTGCCGATGATCACACCGGGGCGCGCTGCGTGGATCGTCACGCGGCACTTCTTGTGCGGACGTTCGATGATCACGCGGCTCACACCGGACTGGGCGCATTCCTTTTTGATGAAGTCCTTGATGGCAAGGTCTTCAAGCAAAAGATCGCCATAGTCCTTGGTGTCGGCGTACCAGCGGCTGTCCCAGGTGCGATTGACCTGCAGGCGCATACCGACGGGATTGACTTTGTTACCCATTATGCTTGCTCCTCAACCTGACGCACCTTGATGGTGATTTCCGAGAACGGCTTGATGATCTTGCCGAACCGGCCACGGGCGCGAGGGCGACCGCGTTTCATGATCAGGTTTTTGCCCACATAAGCCTCGGCGACGACAAGTTCATCGACGTCCAGGTTGTGGTTGTTTTCTGCGTTGGCGATGGCGGATTGAAGGCATTTCTTCACGTCACCGGCGATCCGCTTTTTCGAGAAAGTCAGATCATTCAGCGCCGTTTCAACCTTCTTGCCACGGATCATGCCAGCGACGAGGTTCAGTTTCTGCGGGGACGTGCGAAGCATGCGCAGTTTTGCCATTGCTTCATTGTCGGCCACGCGGCGGGGGTTCTTTTCCTTGCCCATGACTTACTTCCGCTTCGCTTTTTTGTCAGCGGCGTGACCGTAATAGGTGCGGGTTGGTGAGTATTCACCGAACTTCTGACCAATCATGTCTTCCGTGACGTTGACGGGTATATGCTTCTTGCCGTTGTAGACCCCGAAGGTCAGCCCAACGAACTGAGGCAGGATGGTAGAACGACGCGACCAGATCTTGATCACTTCGTTGCGGCCGCTTTCGCGCGCAGCTTCGGCCTTTTTCAAGACGTAAGCGTCGACGAATGGGCCTTTCCAGACGGAACGTGCCATATCTTAACGGCCTTTCTTCTTGGCGTGCCGCGAGCGGATGATCAGCTTCTGGCTTGCCTTGTTCTTGTTACGGGTGCGCTTACCCTTGGTGTCTTTCCCCCAAGGTGTCACAGGCGTCCGGCCACCGGATGTGCGGCCTTCACCACCACCATGCGGGTGATCGATCGGGTTCATCGCAACACCGCGGACGGATGGGCGGATGCCCTTGTGGCGGTTGCGACCGGCCTTACCGAAGTTCTGGTTGGAGTTGTCGGGGTTCGACACCGCACCAACCGTCGCCATGCATTCCTGACGAACGAGGCGCAATTCACCCGAAGACAGACGGATCTGGGCATAGCCACCGTCACGACCGACGAACTGGGCATAGGTCCCAGCAGCACGGGCGATCTGGCCGCCTTTTCCGGGCTTCAGTTCGATATTGTGCACGATTGTCCCGATAGGCATGCCTGAGAAAGGCATCGCGTTGCCGGGCTTGATGTCGGCCTTGGCCGAGGCGATCACCTTGTCACCAACAGCCAGACGCTGCGGGGCAAGGATGTAATTCTGGGTGCCGTCCTCGTACTGGATCAGTGCGATGAAGGCGGTCCGGTTCGGGTCATATTCGATGCGGGCGACAACAGCGGACATATCCATCTTGTTGCGCTTGAAATCGACGATCCGGTAGAGACGCTTTGCGCCCCCACCAATGCGACGCATGGTGATCCGTCCGGTATTGTTCCGACCGCCCGACTTGGTCAAACCCTCGGTGAGGGCCTTGACAGGGCGTCCTTTCCAAAGCTCCGAACGGTCGATCAGCACCAGCCCACGCTGGCCCGGCGTCGTCGGTTTGTACGACTTGAGTGCCATGTTAGCTTCTTCCGTTTGCTTGGCGGCCTCTCGAGAGGCCTATGTGGTGAAGGGCCCCGAAGGTCCCCAATGGTTCAAATCACAACACCCCGGACGAATCCGGGGTGACTGCGATGGGCGGCTTATAGTGGGGGTTGGGTGGGGTGGCAAGTGTTTTAGGACGCACCAAGTGAACGGCGAAAATGCTCAAAGTGTCAACCTAAGGAACATTAGCAAACAGGTAGCTAAGAGTATCGGATAGGTCTGATAGGCTACGTTCCGAAAATGCGGCCACTATCACGATGAACAAAGCCGAAATAATTATCGAAGTGGACGCGCCTGAGGCAATTGACCTAGCGGCAACCACAACACTTCTACGCAAGTCCATTGCTCGTTTCTCAGATTCTGCCACTAGAAAACTCCCTCATGGCAAGCGAGGTGGAGACCAGGCTGGCAAGACCGAGTACTCCTGGAATCACTATAGTGAACATCGGAGCACCAAGCCCTAATTTAGGAAAACCAAGAAAAAAACAAAGACAAAGTACAAACATTATTGCAGGTATAACACAGAGCACCACCAGTTTTCTACCTAAGTCTGCATCGTTAGCGCCTGATCTTCCAAACCCCCAGGCCAACGCACCGATGTAAGAAATTGAGATGAATTCAAGCCAAATACCGCGAATATGATTCTCCACCATGTGTTCGAAGGGCGGGAGTGTAACACTATCAACCAGCGCAACTTTAAGCATAACGCCCAAAAATACCGGCACCAAGGGCAGCACAATTGTAGCCGCACGATTGTCAATAAAGGATTGAAAATATTGTGATGCGCCATTTGAGATGCTTGGCTCAGGATTTTGATCACTCATTAAAACTGTTCCGTTGCAAATTTTCAAGTTACTCTGCTTTAAAGTGCATAGTCACGCAAGTATTTCCAACTTTGGTTGACCTTCGTTGACTGCTTGTTTGACCGATTGGCACAGATAGTTGACACTGGCGTACATCAAACGATCCTACTTCGTTCGCACAAACTTTGCCGATCTCCAACGTCCTGCCGAAACGAGTATGGAGTGCCGGGCTGGCGCTTTGGGTACTATGCGCTCCGCTGACTTGGGGGATGTACGCGGCTGCGATAGCGTGACTTTGCAAGACCGTTGCAACGCCATCCCACGGGCAGCCGCGCGCCCGGCTTGGGTTTGGGTAGATGGCGGTGGGTTGGCACCCACCCTACGGAAGGTCCCTCACCTTTTGATATTCTCGAACTTCTTCCCGCGCGCCAATTCGTCGATCAGTTTGTCGAGGTAGCGGATTTCTTGCATCAGTGGCTCCACGATCTCTTCCACCCGCACGCCGCAGACCACGCCTTTGATCAATTTGCGGTTCGGGTTCAGCGCGGGGGCGTGGGCGAAGAAGGCTTCGAAATCGCGCTCATCCGCAAGCGCCGCGTCCAGCCCCGTTGCATCATAGCCGGTCAGCCAGTGGATCAGCTCATCCACCTGCGCCTTGGTCCGTTCCTTCTTTTCCGCCTTGGCGACGTAATGCGGGTAAACGCTCGCAAAACTCATTTTATAGATCTTATGCGGCATCGGGGACCCTCCTCCACCCAGCTTATCGGGAACGCGACTCCGCACAAAGAAAAAGCCCCCGACCGTCGCCGAGGGCTTTGCCATTTGGTTGTTTTCGGATCAGCAATCCGTGCAGGTCTTAAACCCGAAGATGCGATAAAGCGGGCAGAAGTTCATGCCCGCCGTGGCCAGCAGGACCAGTCCGACCCACCCCCAAACACCGATTGTGCCCGTCAATGCGCCAAGCACCAGCAAGGCGCCCAGTATCAGTCGTCCAATACGGTCCCAAGATGCTAGATTACGTGTCATATGCCGCTCCTCTGTTGGATATGTCGACAGTCTAGCAATGCTAAAACATTTTAAAAATGAAATGTTATTGATCGAATGAAAGAAAATCCCGGCCGCGACGACGACCGGGGTTTTCAAGGATTGATGACCGATGGTCTTAAAGACCGGTGGATACGTCGATCGTGTTGCCCTCTTCGAGCGTCACATAGGCCTTTTTCACGTCGCTCCGCTTGCCCAACTGGCCGCGGAAGCGCTTGACCTTGCCTTTGGTGATCGTCGTGTTGACTGCTTTCACCTTCACACCAAACAGTGCCTCTACGGCTTGTTTGATCTGTGGCTTATTGCTGTCAATCGCTACCTCGAACACAACGGCCCCGTTTTCGGACGCCATTGTGGATTTCTCGGTAATAATCGGCTTGCGGATCACGTCGTAATGTTCTGCTTTCGCGCTCATGACAAACGAGCCTCCAGTGCTGCGACACCTGCTTTGGTCAGCACGAGCGTGTCGGACCGCAGGATGTCATAGACGTTGGCACCCTGGCTGGGCAGCACGTCCAAGGTTTTGATATTTTGGGCGGCTTTCTTGAAGTTCTCGTTCACTTCAGCCCCATCGATGACCAGCGCACGCTTCCAACCCAATGCACCGACCTGCTTGGCCAGAGCACCGGTTTTGGCGTCTTTCACATCGATGCTGTCCACGACAACCAGCTCACCGGCAGCCTGCTTGGCAGACAAAGCGTGCTTCAGACCCAGCTTGCGGAATTTCTTCGGCAGGTCATGGGCGTGGCTGCGGGGCGTCGGCCCCTTGTAGATACCACCCGAGCGGAAGATCGGCGCGCCGCGCGAGCCGTGGCGTGCGCCACCGGTGCCCTTTTGGCGATAGATCTTCTTGGTCGAATAGCTGACCTCGGACCGTGTCAGCACGTCATGCGTACCGGCCATGGCCTTGTTGCGCTGCCAGCGGACGACGCGGTGCAGGATGTCCTTGCGCGGCTCCAGACCGAAGATGTCGTCGTTCAGATCGACGGAACCAGCCTTGCCGCCGTCAAGTTTGATGGCATCAGCCTTCATTGTTCTCGCCTCCTTCGGCTTCGGCAGCTTCAAGCGCCGCCTGTTCTGCCTCGGCAGCCGCCTTTGCAGCCGCTTCCTCTTCCGCAGCTGCGGCAGCGGCGGCTTCTTCGGCCAGACGCTTGGCTTCTTCATCCATGGATTTCAGGCCAGCAGGGTAAATCACGTTCTCAGGGGTTGGCTTCTTGACCGCGTCCTTCAACGTCACCCAGCCACCTTTGGAACCAGGCACAGCGCCTTTGACCATGATCAAGCCACGGTCGGCATCAGTGCGCACAACCTGCAGGTTCTGGGTCGTGACTTTCGCCGCACCCATGTGACCCGCCATCTTCTTGCCTTTGAACACCTTGCCGGGGTCCTGACACTGGCCGGTCGAACCATGCGAGCGGTGGCTGATCGATACACCGTGCGAGGCGCGTAGACCACCGAAGTTGTGGCGCTTCATCGCACCGGCAAAACCTTTACCGATGGATGTGCCAGAGACGTCCACATACTGCCCTTCGAAATAGTGGTTCGCGGTCAGCGTCTCACCCACATTGATCATGTTCTCAGGGGCGACGCGGAATTCGGCAACCTTGCGCTTTGGCTCAACCTTGGCCGCAGCAAAATGGCCGCGCATCGCCTTCGATGTGCGCTTGGCCTTCGCCTCACCGGCGCCCAGCTGAACAGCGACATAGCCGTCCTTTTCAGCGGTGCGCTGTGCGACAACCTGCAGGTTTTCCAGCGACAGCACAGTCACAGGGATCTGCTTGCCGTCTTCCATGAACAGCCGGGTCATCCCGACTTTCTTTGCGATAAGTCCGGTACGGAGCATATGGTCTACTCCTTATACGGAAATCTGAACGTCGACACCGGCAGCCAGGTCGAGCTTCATCAGCGCGTCCACGGTCTGCGGTGTCGGGTCCACGATATCGAGAAGGCGCTTGTGCGTGCGGATCTCGAACTGATCGCGGGATTTCTTGTCCACGTGGGGGCCACGCAGAACGGTGAATTTTTCGATCTTGTTGGGAAGCGGGATCGGGCCGCGGACAGAAGCGCCGGTACGCTTGGCTGTTGAGACGATTTCCTGTGTGCTTGCATCAAGCACCCGGTAATCAAACGCCTTGAGGCGGATACGGATGTTCTGGCTTTGAATCGCCATGATGGAGCCCCTTAGATTGGGGTTCTAACGGATTGGACGATACCAGCTCATCCGGCACCCTCATCGCGTCTTGGTCCAATGGAGAAAGGGCGCGCATGGCGCACCCTTGTTGGATGAGCGGCGTATAGGGGGAGTCGGAGGTGGTGTAAAGGGGGTTGTCTTGAGAATTAATTGATCTCCCAAGGTCTAAGATGAACTACCAACCAAAGATCAAACGCATTCAGTTTGTCTTAATTCAGTATGAGTTCATCAATAGATCATTCGGCAATGAAGTCTTCGACGGACACTCGTTGCCCAGCTATGTGGGCCTCGGCAAGAGAAATCCCTTTCTCGAATTGGCTGCGAGACAGTACATCGTCTGTAATACGCATACCAGCCTCGTGATGAAACATAGTGCGAGCCAAGTTCCAAACGTTATCAGGAGAGGTCAAGCTGACTTCGTCATCAAGCCCAACATCTCGCAGAAAGTACTTGGGAGCATGGCTAGAATATCCAATGAAATAGTTTTGAACTGAGGCGCTACTAGGATCAGTACTACCCGCATAATTCATTGCTAGCTGCCGCAATGTAACACTGCCTTGCGGATCGTAGCCCTTGAATTCATTTCCTCGCTTCATCATCCAGTACCACCAGATGCCAGCACCCGACTCTTTTGTTGCGAAACCAGGAACGACGTAGCCGTTACCACCCTCATCGCGAATACTGCTGTCGATGATAACTCCGGGCCATTCTGCTATGTAACGAAATTTGGCGCTGTACTCCGCAGGCTCTACTTTGGGAGTCAAGGCGCCGAAATTATATGTGCAAAAAGAGATCGGCACACATTCTGTTCTGGAAGGAAGTGAAGTCCGAACGTCTCCGGCGTCAATGCATCCTGTCAAGGAAACCACAAATACAAGCGCTGTAAATCTCAACATACCAATCACCAAAAGTATTCTTCAACTAAAGGTTGATACTAGGTTCGCGCACTCGTCAAGAACAATTTGCATCGAAATCGGCTACGGATGCAGAGAGAAGGATAATGCGTTCAACTTGGCACCTAGTCAGGCTTCGGTCGGCGAAGCTTCCCAATCCTCTGCTCTTGAGAGTCATCCGATTGCAATGCCACATCCAAAGAAAAAGTCAGTCGCGAAACCATTTGATTAGTACTCTCCTTCCCACCATCAATTGACGCCTCTATCACCCAGATCTTAGCCTTTGCTCCAGCGGATGCCTCACCTTTTGTCGAGGCGCTTACTGCAATATCAAAGTTAAGCGTGGTTCGAGGCCTGACAAACTCATTGCTGCCTTGCCCGGTGGCTTGCAGCGTTCCAGGGTTCACCAGACCGCCAGATTGCTTGATGGTTGCATCAGCTTCAACGATAGCATCCGAGATGCTGCTTATGGCGGACACTACAAATTCTTTAAGTTCCAAAACAAGCGACTCCAATAGCTCCTCTGTTGTAAGGTTAGAGCATTGGATTTGGTGTGCAATCAACACAAACAAAGGCCGCCCCTAAAGCGGCCTTTGTTGTTCTTGGAGGTCCCGGATCGGGTCCGGGACGGCGTTGCGCCTTGGATGGCTACCGGGTGAGTTCTCGGCATTTGCGGTGCAAACGCCTGCCACTCACTGGGTGGTTTCGCTAATCGTCGATTACTCTACAATTTTGGAGACGACCCCAGCCCCCACGGTCCGGCCACCTTCGCGGATGGCGAAGCGCAGGCCGTCTTCCATGGCGATCGGCGCGATCAGCTCCACGTTGAACTTCAGGTTGTCGCCCGGCATCACCATTTCGGTGCCCGCGGGCAGCTCAACCGTGCCGGTCACGTCTGTCGTGCGGAAGTAGAACTGCGGACGGTAGTTCGCAAAGAACGGCGTGTGGCGCCCGCCCTCTTCCTTGGTCAGGATGTAAGCTTCGGCCTCGAACTTCGTGTGCGGCGTCACGGAGCCGGGTTTGCAGAGCACCTGACCACGCTCAACACCGTCACGGTCGATGCCGCGCAGGAGCGCACCGATGTTGTCGCCTGCTTCACCGCTGTCGAGCAGCTTGCGGAACATCTCAACACCCGTGCAGGTCGTCTTCTGCGTATCGCGGATGCCGACG
>NZ_JAXBMD010000007.1:0-124047 GCF_033963825.1 Cognatiyoonia sp. IB215446
CAGATCAGAAATGATATTTCCGGTTTTGGATATAATGATGGAAACAGATACCCTGCGCCTCTTTGTGCTGGCTGCCGATAAGCTGAACATCAGCGCCGCCGGACGGGAGCTTGGGTTGGCTCCGTCGGTTGCCAGTGCCTGGATGAGCAAACTGGAAAAAAGCATTGGGGCCGACCTGCTTCATCGGTCCACCAGAAAGGTCGCCCTCTCGACGGAGGGGTTAGAGTTCCTGCCCTATGCCAGAGACATCGTGGCCCGTGAGGATGCTGCCAGAGCGGCACTTGGCCAGGGCGAAACACGGGTGTCCGGCACGTTACGCTTCACGGCTCCCAGCACCTTCGCCCAACTCTACATTGCACCCATTCTGCCGGACTTCACGAAAGATCACCCAGACCTGCGTCTGGATATGCGGCTGTCGGACAAACAGTTCGACCTGATCGATGGCAGTTTCGATCTCGCTCTGCGGAATGCCGTTCTTGAGGACTCCAGCCTGCGAGGCCGTAAACTGGCCGATGACACGCGCGTTCTGTGCGCGTCACCGGGCTATTTGACTGAACACGCACAACCAGAAACGCCTGATGACCTCCAAGACCATCACTTAGTGGCGTTCGGAAATGACATGCCGCACCGCATGGTCAAAGATGACGGGACCTATGCTAACTTCGACCCACGCATAGGCCGCTGTAACCTGATCATCGACGATGGTCACAGCCACAAGGTTGCTACGATGGCTGGTGCTGGCATTGCGCCCCACTCCCTCTGGAGCGTTCATCAAGAACTGGCCGCAGGCCAACTCGTCCGCGTCCTGCCCGATTACACCTGCGTGGCCGACACGGCACTCTGGCTAATCTACCCACAGACCAATGTTCTGTCGGCAAAGGTGCGGGTGTTTATGGACTTTCTTCTCGATCGGGTTGGGAAAAACCCCGCGTGGCATGAGAATGCTCTGTGAGAGGCGGTTTTTGATGTTGAACAGGGTTTGTATGAAGCTCAGCGTTGCTCAAACTAGGCTACCAAAAACCTCGCAGATCGAGGAGTGTCCACAGTCTGACGGCGCGACGGTACATCCAGGACGGCCCTAAACAGACATTCGATTGGCTAGTCCGATGCTGCTACGCGGCCAGCGGAAGTGGATCTGCGCTGTGGCTTCGAACTGCTCTTCGCGCTTGGTTGAGTAGTCTGCAAACAAGCCTCTCAGTTCTCAAATTGATAGGCTCTTAGTGAGCAGATCGATTGGCCGAAACGCTAGCACTCACAACTCAAAGCTCGAAGCTACCAGGCGGTCAAATCGCGCTCGTCGGTGCTTTGGAAACACCATTGGCGTCGATCCCTGTACTTTTCATTTTGTCGGAAGTCCCGTCCCAGACGACAATTCTCAGCGGCGCTATCATACCTGCTGCCGTCTTGCTCTCGCTTCGCCAGAAACCGACCGGTCATTTGAGCCAAGCCGAGCGTGGCTGAACGACACCAACAGGACGGTTATGCGGGCCTTATTGAAAGCCGCGCCCAATTTGGCGCCAGATGACCACGGACAAAATAAGGATACCAAATGACGCAACGAGAAACGGCACAATCAGGGCGGCACTGCGGTCCAAACTAACTTCCGCGAAATTCACCAAGGCCCCGGATGCGATGAGGCCCAGCGGCATTGTACCCCAAGCGAACAAGCGATAGATGCTGTTCACCCTTCCGCGTATTTCATCAGGCACAACTCTTTGGCGATAGGACACCGAGACTGCGTCCCAGATCACGCCGCTGAGTGAGAAAACGAACATCGCGGCAGCGACGGTGACGGGCCCAGATGCGAAGGCGAAGACCAGAAACACAGGCGCTGTGGTCGCACCCATCCAGCGCGCGGCATCTCCCTTCGACATGACCTTTAGTAAGGGTGCCACGAGCACACCGCCGCAGACACCACCAACCGCTCCAAACGCCAAAATCAGACCATAGGTCGTTGCACCAGATGCGAGGTTTTCCTGCACATGTAACACCAAGGCGATCAGAGCCATTTCTGCAAAGAAATTCCA
The DNA here is from genome assembly GCF_033963825.1 of Cognatiyoonia sp. IB215446. NCBI lineage: Bacteria > Pseudomonadati > Pseudomonadota > Alphaproteobacteria > Rhodobacterales > Paracoccaceae > Cognatiyoonia > Cognatiyoonia sp. IB215446. The sequence continues at coordinate 2,028 of NZ_JAXBMD010000007.1, forward strand.
GATACCGGTCACAAAGACCAAAAGGCGCAGCATGGGATGAGCCCAAACAAAACGCACGCATTCCATCAACTCACTGCGCCAGCCTGTGCTGCTCGCATTTCGACTTGCGGGTGTGAACGAACCGGGCAATGACGCGGCCAACATCGCTGCGCACGACAAAGCTAACGCAATTGCAAAGAATGGTGCTGGCAAGAAGACTGCGATCAGGAACGCCCCAAAAGCAGGCCCCGCCATTTCATTGCCAACGGTTTCGATGCTGCCAAGGATACCATTGGCCCGTTCCAGCTCATTTGGTGAGACAATGGCCGGTAGCAGTGACTGGCTCGCGTTATCACGCACAACCTCTGCACTCCCAATCAGAAGCCCAAGACAGACCAGGATGAGGTATAGGGTCCCATCTCCAAAGCCTTGCTCAGACGGATCGGAAAATGGCAAGCTGGCATGAACAGCGACAGCAATGACGCCGTAAGCTAACGCGCGAAAGGCGTCACACGCGACGATGAGCTGCCTCCGATCCAATCGATCGGCCAGAAGTCCTGCAGGGATCGAAAACACAATCCATCGAACGCGCAGCGCTGCGGGCAGAAACGCGATCCAAAATGGATCGCGGGTGAGTAGCGATGCGGTCCATGCCCATCGCGTAACACAATCGCAGCCAGAGCCGCCATGTTATCCGCTTCGGTCAGTGCAATGTGGTCGCCTCCAGCCCAGCCGCCTGATGTGCAACAAGATGTGCGTTGCACATCATCCCGGGACGCAGGACCAGCGGGAGTGTCACGATGCGCGCCTAGACCCTTCTACGAGGGTCTTGAGTTTCGCATAAGCGATATCAGGATCAACCGCGCCAAAGCCGGCGAATGTGCCAAAGCCACAATCTGACCCGGCAATCACACGATCGACGCCAACGATATCCGTAAACCTTTCAATACGTTGCGCAACAAGATCAGGATGCTCAACAAAGTTCGTCGTTGTATCCACCACGCCCGGCACCAGCACCTTGTCATCAGGGATATCGTCCCTGCGGTCGCGGAAGACTACCCATTCGTGCCCATGGCGGGGGTTCGAGGTTTCAAAAAGAACATACCTCGACTTTGTCGACATTAACGTGTCGAACATCTTGGACATGGGAATGTCGCAGATGTGCGGGCCTTCGTAATTGCCCCAACAGATATGAACCCGGACCTTTGCGGCAGGCACATCAGACAGCGCGTGGTTTAGGGCCTCGACATGGGAAGCGGCGATCTTCAGAAACTCATCATCGGACAAGTCATTGAAAAGCATATGTCTTGAGAGCGCGAGATCGGGGCAGTCAAGTTGGAGATCAAGACCGGCAGCGACGATGGTTTCGTATTCTGCCTTCATCGCATCTGCCAGAGCAGCAAGGTAGGCATCGCGTGTTTTGTAGAAATCATTTTGCAAAAACAACGCGATAACACCTGGGGACGCAGCATTCATGAAACCACGCGCTGCCCCATGTTCTGCCATGGCAGCATTAAGGTTGGCGATATCCTTTTCCAGCTCGCCCTGCCCCTTTGACCTGACCTCACCAACGCACATCGGCCGGGCGTATTTAGGTGTACCGCCATCATCTGCCAAACGTTTGAGAAAGCTCGGAAAAAGCTTGAGATCGGCGGGTGGGTTGCGGGGGCTGTCGCCGTCGAAACCGGTGTAGCGGTCCTTGACGTAAGTCGCATAGGAGATCTTGGACGTCTCGCCATCGCTGACGATATCAATTCCCGCATCCACCTGTTTCTTCACGGTTTCTGACACAGCTGATGTCATCGCTGCGTCAAAAGCGACGGGATCATAATCCTCATTCCGCTCGCGGGCGAAAATGAAATCCACCACCTCCTGGGTGCGAGGCAAAGACCCCACATGAGATGTTAAGACTCCTGGCATTTGTCTTCTCCTCCAGCTGTCGGTTCCGCGTTTTCGCAGCATCTACAGATCGTTCGCCAAACGGGACACAAGGCTACCGCTAACCTTTCCACGTCGGCCCCGCCGGATCGCCCGTTGCAACGACATGATAAACGCTCGCCTCGCCTGTCATCGACGGCGAGGTGCTGTGCGGCACGTCCGCTGGGACGGACATCGTGTCACCCGGCGCGAGGGTCGCGCTGCCGGCCTCATATCCATTTCCTGCGTCCCAATTCACGCGCCAATGACCGCGCATTGGCATCATGACGGATGCATAAGCGTATGTTTGCATATCGGCGCTGGCCGAATTGCGGTTCATGAAACTCACCTCGAACCCCGGTTTGTCCTTCAGCATTCCGTCCTCACCAATGACCTGCAGAGGCGCTTTATCTGCCAAGGCCATCATGTCCCAGTAACGTGCGACATGGTTCGGCAGCACGTCACGGGTCGAAGGTTCGGGCCGTTTGGCAAGCTCCTCATCAGACATCCGCAGCATAGGGCTGATGCCTGCGGGCAGCGACTGACCTTTCTTGGTATCATAGAGTTTGCCGTTCTCGCCCAGCACCAACCCGTGTGCAGCCGCCTCCTCGATCACCTGGGGGGCCCACATCACGCCGCCGCCTGCGTCGTCGCCCCCAAGGATCGCCATAATCATCCCATAATCGGTGCCGATGTTTTCAAACCCGCGGAAGATGCCAGTTGGGATGTTGAAAATATCCCCCTCTTCCAGCACAACCTCGCCCGCTGTCCCCCAGCGCCCCCAGAAAAATCGCCATCGCCCTTTGAGGACAAAGAACGCCTCTGCAGTGTGGTGGTCATGAAGACTGTTGCGGCATTTTGGCGGCTGGCCTGCCGCGCCAATATTGAACCCGTGCGGGATCGAGATATGGACGTGCTGATCGGGGCTTTCGGACACACCACCACCAATAATAGTGAAGTTCTCTTTTTGGTCCGAGCCGGGCGTATGTGCATCGATAAAGGCGGTCTTGCAGGGTTGCAGGTCGCCGTAGCGAACGATGCGGGTTTCCATGTCTTGGTTTGCCATTTTTACAATCCTTGGGCTGTCTTCTGAAGATTTGTTTCAGAAGCGTAGGCCCGGAGGGTGCGGGTTCAGCCGCTCAGCTCGAATGGCCTGAAACAGAGCGTGACGCCTTTTTGTCGTCTCCGGTTGACCCACTAGATGTCCCCTGATTGCAGCAGGATCTGCTTCCAGACAGCGGTTTCGTCAAACAACGTCCATTCGCGACGCAGTTTAATTTGGCCACCGATCAACGCACCCCACTCGGCGTGACTGATCCCGAGAACATAAACCTCCGCCCCTGTCGGTCTGCCGAAGGTACCCCACCCACTGTGTTTGCCGTGCAACGACCAACGGATCGCGGACCGTGGCGGCATATATGGGTCATCGCGCCCGATCTGATGGTGGATGGTAAAGGTCGCATCGGGAAGCGCTGCGCGCAGGCTCATCCAGAAACCGTCCGCCGCTACCCAGCCGTGCCCTGTCTCACCGCCGGGGTATTCCAGTTGTGCTGCACGGTCGTATTCGCTTTCAACCGCGGCCATATCCGCGCCCATGATCCGGTTCAGAAGGTCGGCGTGGCGCTGTCCCCACTCCTCATTATTGCCGTTGCCTTTGTAGGGGCCGTCCACATCCGTTAAAGGCGATAACGGCTTAACACAGACCTCCGGTCCTCCTTCGCGGTGGATCAGGTCGCGGGCATAGTCTTGGGGAGCCCAGCCGATCTGGCGCACAATGGCGGTCTGGTCACGGATCAGCCACTCGTCATCGATCGCGTTATTCTTCGCATGACAATCCGCGAGGATGCGGTAGCGCAATTTCTTGCCCGAGGCCGCCCCGTAGACGCCATCTTGGGCGTGGGTCGCCGTCGAAATAATCCGATGCGACGATAACATACCTTGGTCAGGTGTGCCTGACCATATCACGTCTTCCCCCAAAAGCTCGCGGTCGGGAAACTCAGCCAAAGTGGCCATCGTAGCGGCGATGACCCCCTGATTGCCGATCACCACCGAAGCGGGCGACCGCACGACGATATCGGGCGCGTAGTAGTGGTTCAGCGTGGCAATTGCGCGATCTTCCCAAATCTCTTTGGTGATCCCGATGATGTAGTCAGGAAAATCGCCGAACTTGGGATCAAAGCCCTTCATTGAGGCCATCCTTCTGGAATGCGAGCCGAACTGCGCACGATTAGCTGCCCATCTATTTCAATCTGGCGTGGCGGCGTTTCCGGCTGCTCGATCTGTGTGAGCATGGTGTCGACGGCCGTATCGACCATCCGGTTCACGGGTTGGCGGATCGTGGTGAGGTCATAGGCACCCCATGACGACAGCGGCACGTCGTCATAGCCCAAGACCGAGATATCTTCTCCGGGAGAGATACCCGCAGCGCGCATGGTGTCCATGACAGCAAAGGCCATGTGATCGTTACCCACGAAGATGGCGTCTGGTCTGGTTTTGGCACCGAGCAAGTCTTGGGCACAAGCCGCAGCGACATCGCGATCATACATGCCGTCAATCAAGGCGTGCGGCGTAATCCGGCCCTTGTCCAGAGCCTCAAGAAAGCCTGCCTGCCGGTCGCGACCGGTCGAGGAACCCTGCCAGCCCGCAATATGGGCGATCCGCTTGTGTTCGCCAGCAAGCAAGAACTCGGCCGCCAATCGACCACCGGCACGATTGGTAGATGTGATAGCACTTAGCCCCATGTCGTCCTGTCCTCGGTTGAACAAAACTACGGGGATCCCTGCATCTTTGGCGCGGTCGGCTAGATCCGAACTGATCGAAACCGAGGCCAGAATGATCCCGTCCACTTGATAGGCCATCAGATCATGCATCACCTTGTCGACACCATCGGTGGAGTTCGGCGCGGTAAAGATCAAGATGTGATAACCCTTTTCCTGCAACGCATTAGACAATCGTTCAAGCGCGACGGGGTAGAACTGGTTATCCAGATAGGCGACCACCAACCCGATGATCCGGCTTTTGCCCGAGACCATCGCGCGGGCCAAAACATTTGGTCTATAGCCCAGTTGTTCCGCCGCGCTGCGTACTCTTTCCACCGTCCGCGCCGAGGCCGAGGCACCAGGTGTGAAAACGCGACTGACCGCAGATTGGCTGACGCCGGCGAGTGCGGCAACTTCTGCCGATGTGACCTTGGCGCGTTCCATCAGTCTGCTGTCCACCCCCCGTCGATTGAAAGATGCGCCCCGGTCATAAGCGCGGAGGCGTCAGAAGCCAGATAAACGACCGGCCCCATTATATCAGTCACCTCGCCCACACGACCCAGTTTGATCTTGTCCATGATCCACGCGACGCGGTCGGGATTTCGGAACGTTTGTTCGGTCAGCGGTGTCCGCACGAAGGTCGGCCCGATTGTGTTCACGCGGATGCCCAGTTTGCCCCATTCGATGGCCATGGATTTGGTAAATCCCTCAACCGCGTGTTTGGTCGCGCAATAGACCGCGCGATCAATCCCGCCCACAAGCGCCATCTGACTGGTGATATTGATCAAGCTGCCGGGCTTGTCTTCCGCGATCAGCCCCTTCGCCACCGACCGGGTCAGGAAGTAGGCGGCCTTGATGTTGATGTTGCTGACCGCGTCGAAGTCAGCCTCTGTTGTGTCCAGCGCAGGCGCGTGGATGGCGAGGCCCGCTGAATTGACAAGCACATCGAAGGGGCCGTTTTCCGCAACCGCAGCTTCGGTCGCCGCGACATCCACAACATCAAGGGTTAAGGCGCTGGCGCTCATCCCGGCTGCCGTCAATTCGGCAACGACAGCTTCGAGTTTCTGCGCATTGCGCGCCGCAATTATTACGTCTGCCCCGGCCTCTGCCAAGGCAACCGCAGCTGAAAGCCCGATCCCCGACGATCCTCCGGCCACCAAGGCCCGTTTCCCGTCAAGTCGGAATGAAGGTGTCTGTGGTAAAGCCATCAGGTCTCTCGCACAGGATAGGGCACAGATCCAGGGACCCGCGCCTTGTTGAATTCACGTAGCCGGGCGAAGACATCGACGCCCAATTGCCGGTAGGCATCAAGCAAATCCACCATGACCCAGTTTTCGCGGATGCGACCACTTTCAAGCCGCCAGAAATCCAGACTGCGCATGGTGATTTTTTTGCCCGCTGGCGCGATCCCAAGCCATCCGTCATGGGTGACCGTCTGGATCATGTTTGGCCAGCCGGTCACGGCCACATAATCATTGTCGCCAAAGAAGTGGTAGGTGATGTCATCCACATATTGTCCGCGGTCCGGCATCCCGTTCAGAAATGGGATCTGGTGCCAGTTACGGAAACCCGCAATGCCGCGTCCTGTGCCGATGCCTGCCGGCCCATACCAGTTCATCGTTTCGTGCCAGAAGCGCGGCATTTCCATCACGTCGGGCCCACCTTGCGAGGGGTGCTTCTTAAGGTGGTCGAGCATCGCGATGATTGTCTTCTGACTGGCGCGGCTGTGTGCCTCATCGCGTTCAGGACGGACCAAACCATCCCCCGAAGCCGGACCAGGGATGCAAAACTCCCTTCCCAGAGAAGGCGACATAGGCCATGCACCAGCCTGCATCATCACCTCGGGGAGATCCCAAAGCGCTTGATATTCGACCACTTTCCCGTCCACGAACCGGTAGAATTCATGAAAGCGCATATGTGCAAAGTGACCGGTCGGCGGGATATCCAGGAACGGCGCGACAAAGGTGCCGACAAAATGACCTCCGCAGCCAACCCAATCGGCGCCGTGTTCGTCCACTCCAGCCATGACAATCCAGTCTCGCCGTTCAACGTCGGGCCAAGCTGCGCGCAGGACGGCGAGCGCATTGTCATGGAATGCCACGCCGCCGGTCATATCGCCAAATGGATGGGCGAGATGAAACTGTGCGTCAGACGCGCAAAGCATGTCGAGCGCACGGCGGATCGCTTCTGAGTTCCAGTCGTATTGTGCCGCCCGCAGCGTGGCGAGAGACGCTTTATCTGCTGAATGCGTGTCTGTCATTCAGCGGCCTCTCCATAGGGGATGTTGCGCCCACCATAGCGGCGAACGCGGATATTGCACTGCTCGGCATGGCCGACAAAACCCTCTAGCATGCACAAACGACTGCCGTATTCACCAATTTTGGTCGCAGCCTCATCGCTGGTGATCTTTTGGTAGGAGTGCGTTTTGAGAAACTTGCCGACCCAAAGCCCACCGGTGTAGCGCCCAGCTTTTTTGGTTGGCAGCGTGTGGTTGGTGCCAATGACCTTGTCGCCATTGGCGACATTGGTGCGTGGACCAAGGAACAGCGCGCCATAGCAAGTCATATTCTCAAGGAACCAATCATCGCGGTCAGTCATCACTTGCACATGTTCCGAGGCGATATCATCAGCCACCGCCAGCATCTCCTCATATGTGTCGCAGACGATGACTTCACCGTAGTCTTCCCAGCTTTTGGCGGCCGTGTCGGCAGTGGGAATGATCTTGAGCAGGCGATCAATCTCGGCAAGCGTGCCTTCTGCCAGCTTCCGGGAGTTGGTCAGCAGCACAGCAGGCGAATTATATCCGTGTTCTGCCTGACCCAGCAGATCAGTCGCGCAAAGTTCGGCATCGGCAGCAGTTTCGTCCGCAATCACCATCGTTTCGGTTGGACCAGCAAACAGGTCGATGCCGACGCGGCCAAACAATTGCCGTTTGGCTTCGGCCACAAAAGCGTTACCGGGGCCGACCAGCATATGCACGGGATCAATTGTTTCGGTCCCAATCGCCATTGCACCAACCGCCTGAATGCCGCCCATGACATAAATTTCATGCGCGCCACCAAGGTGTATGGCTGCAATCACGGCCGGATTCGGCTCGCCCTTAAACGGCGGGGTACAGGCAATGATGCGCGGCACACCGGCGACAGCAGCAGTGGCCACAGACATATGCGCCGAGGCGACCATAGGGAACTTGCCGCCTGGGACGTAGCAGCCCACCGATTGCACAGGGATATTTTTGTGACCAAGGATCACGCCTGGCATCGTCTCAATCTCGATATCGAGCATGCTGTCCCGCTGGGCCTGCGCAAAGTTGCGGACCTGCTCTTGTGCAAATCTGATGTCTTCCATGTCGCGGTCCGAGACTTTGGCCATAAGCGTATGAATCTCTGCTGGGGACAGGCGGTAACCGTCTCGGTCGTAGCCGTCGAACTTGACCGAAAGCTCGCGTACCGCCGCATCGCCGCGGTCTTCGATATCTCGCAGCGTGGCCTCTACGATAGAACGGACCTTTGCATCGTCCGCAGCCTTTTCGTCTTCGGGTTTGCTGTTTTTCAGATACGTGATTGCCATTCTTATTGTCCTTCGCTTGCCGGATGGGGTGGCTCGCGCTCACCCCGATCAAAGCTTTCCCAACCTTCGCCGTTGAAAACATCGATCCCAAGCTGTGCGAGAACGTGCGGAAAATCGACCATCACCCAGTTGTCGGTGATTTTGCCGTCCTCGACCTTCCAGAAATCCATGTAGCGGATTTCCACCCGCTTTCCTGAGGGCGGAACCCCCATAAACATGCCCGAATGCGTGGCCTCTTGCCGCCCGAATGCAGCGGCCCACTCGCCCATGAACAGCCGCGCCTCGTCCACGCAGACCTTATCTGAAAAAGCCGCCTGAAACGGGCGTTGCCAATTGTCCTGAAATGCGCGCAACCCGTGTTTGGTGCCGCATCCGAAGTTGCCCATCCAACGGAAGCTGTCCGCGAAGAACTCACCAATGTCAGCAATGCGGTGGTCGTTCAGGCCGTCGACCATCCCTTCGATCACTGCCCGGGTTTCGGCGGTCTTTGACAGGTCTGTGTCACGGGTCAAGGTGGCCTGTTCTGGGCGGGCTCCAGGCATTGTGGTCTTATCCTTTCACTGCACCTGCGGTCAGACCGCTAACGATCTGCCGCTGGAAGAACATGACCAGAATGATCAGCGGAACTGTGGCCGAGACGACCGCTGCAACAGCGAACATCACATTGCCCTGCACCTGGGTGGAGCCTAGAAAACTAGCGATCTTGGGGATCATGGTTTCGTTTTCCTGGCTCAGAAGCATCCGTGTCACCGTGAAGTCGTTGTAGGCAAGCAAGAAGCTGAAGAGGCCCGTCGTGATCACCCCCGGCCACATCACCGGAATGATCACGTAGCGGAATGCCTGGAACCGCGTGCATCCGTCGACCATAGCGCTTTCGTCCATGTCTTTCGGAATGTTGAGAAAGAAGGAATGCAACATCCAGAGGGTGAAGGGCTGATTGATTGCCACAAGCACAATGATCGTGGTCGGCAGTATTCCCCAGACATTCCATTCAAAAAACGGCAGCAGATAGCCCGATACCAGGGTCATGTGCGGCATCGCGCGAAACACCAGAGCGGCCATCAGGAGCCAGAACGCGTATTTGTACCCCGATCGCGCAAGCGCATAGCCACCCAAGGTGCCGAATGTCAGCGATATCGCGACGGTAAAGAAGACCACGATACTAGTGTTCAGGACCGCACGCCAAAACTCCTCCTGTATCCAGGCACCTTCATATCCGTTCAGGGTGAAAGCACCACCCGTTTCGAACTCTGTCCTGACGCCGGTCAGCGCATATGTCCAATCTGCCTTGGAGAAGAAGTCACCTTCGACCTTAAATGATCCCCAGACGGTCCAAAGGAAGGGAAAGGCCGCCACAATGATCCAGAGGATCACGAGGGCCGCTGAGATCACTCCAAAGGGTGTAAAGCGGGATTTCTTTGTCGCTGCCATGATGTCCTCGCCCTAAACAGATTTGCGGTTGAAATCGCGCCACGTGCGGATCAGCACAGGCGTTAAAAGGATCGCGACACCGAAGATAGTGAGCATTGATGTTGCCCCGGCGGAACCATAGAGCGGGTTACCTGCCGCAATCAGGTCGTTGTAGATGATCCAAGACAGTGACCGCGCGTGGGATTCCGCCTGAAAACTGATGATCGGCTCAAAGACGCGGAAATTATCCATCAGTTGGATCAGCGTGATGAAAACCACCAGCGGCATCAGATGGGGGACGGTGACATAGCGCATCCGCTGCCAGCGGGTCGCGCCGTCAATCTGGGCGGCCTCAAGCTGGTCGTCTGGGATCGTTTGCAGCCCAGCATAAAAAACGATGAAACTGAACGGCAGCGATGACCAGATCCCGTAGATGATCAACATGGTCCAGACCAGAGGGGTCGATGCGTTCATACTAAGGTTCGGGTCATCAAACAGCCATTGGATTGCGGCCCCCAGCACCCCATCGACATTCACCATCCAGAACAGGATCAACGCACCAACAAGCGGTGTTACAATCATTGGCAAGAGCGAGATGAAGATCGTGGGACCTTTGAAAACTCGCGGCAAGTTGTTCACGCCAACGGCAATCGCAAGGCCAAGCACCAGTACGAAAGGCGTCACAACGAAGGTGTATGTCAGCGTAAAAGCCAGCGCCCAATAGAATGGAAGGTCCAGCACTTCGTTAAAGAAGTCGCCGAATGTTTCGGCGGTCCGCCAGGCCTCGCCAATTTCGGCGGTCGCAAGATGGGCGCGGTTGAGATAGGTTCCAACTCCGTTGAACTGACCAAGGGGTCTTTCTTCACGCAATAGGGCCGTAGCTTCCTGATCAATCGTGGTGGTTTCGGTACATCCGAAAGGTCCACAGCTTTCGCTGACCACCAATACTTGTTCGTGTTCGACATGTAAGGACTGCACAAATACCGAGACGATCGGCAGCGCGATAAAGAGGATCATCGCGGAAAGCGTGGGCAGAATGAACCAGAAGAATGAACGATGTTTCATAAGGCCGCCTCGGGTTGAGAATATCGCGATGTCGGGGCCGTTCCGACGGCCCCGACCAAGCATGGCTTACTGCAGGAAGCCCGCTTCAGTGGCCGCTGTGATGTAGGCGGCTTCAATATCTGCCAGTGCCTGTTCGGCGGTTTCTTCGCCTTTCAGGAAGTCAGACAGTTCAGCGGATGCTGCGTTGTGCATCAGGTTAATGTACGGGATCATAGGATACGGACGCGCACCCGCTTGCGCCGTTTCCGCAACACCAGCAGCCGCCGGACCAGGTGTGTAGCCGTCGATCAGCCAGATGGCGTCATCGTTGTGGTCTTCCATCAGGTCAGCCGTCGCTGCACTTGCCAGAGCGGCAAAGGTCGCTTCTGCTTCAGCATCGGAAATGTTGGTGGCAATCGTAAAGCCATCCCACCACAAGGTAGCGGCTGGGATGTCGCCACCTGCCGTCGGCGCTGCCGACAAAACGGTATTTTCAGTGACTTCGGCACTTGACCCTTCATCATCAAGGATAGCACCGCCGCGGGAACCCCACATGATCCCGAGGGCGGCTTGACCGGCTTCCCAAAGACCTTGGGTTTCATTCGACGCATGGCTCAGGAAGTCGGGATGTGCGTACTCGGCCAGAGCCGCCATCGACTCGAGTGCTGCAACGCCGTTCTCGTTGTTGATGTTTGGCTCGGCTGTGCCCGGCTTAAACAGCTCGCCGCCTGTCGCGAAGAAGAACAAATTAAAGAGTTCGCCCTGGTTCCAACCGGTCGCGTTCATGACGATCGGGTGCTCCATGATCCCGGCCGCGCGGATCGCTTCGGCGGCTGCGACCATTTCATCAACATTCGACGGCACACTATCGATCCCAACTTGCGCCAAAATGTCGGTGCGGGAATAAAGATGCTGAGAGTTTGCCATAAAGGCGACGGCCATCACCTTGCCGTCGATGGTGATCAGCTGGTTCGGGCTCAGGTTTGCGCCATATTTGGCGACCAGATCATCGAGTGGACGCACCAAACCGTCGTTCATCAACTGTGTCAGGGTTGCGTTTGCCACGATCACGGAAGTGTACTGCGCAGGGTTAGCAGTCTGTGCCTGGTTCATCATGTCGCGGGTGTCGTCCCGCAATGTGATGGAGAACTCGCTGGCAGCGCTTTCGCAATTGGCCTGCGACGCCCCAGACATCGCCTGAATGGCGGGAAAATCAGATCCGAGGATCCGGATGGACTGACCCGCAGGTCCACAATCGGAGTGACCGTCCGCTGATGCGGCTGTGCACATGAGGCCCGCAACAACCCCGGTAATAGCAATCTGCTTTAGAAACATCTTTTTCTCCCTGTTTCTGTCTGTTTTGGGGTGCGCCTTGCAACCGCGCACCCGTTTGTCGTCCCGAGGTTGGTCCCCGGGTTAGATTTCGAGGATTAGCTCTCGATCCTCTGGCCAGTCTGCCCGTCGAACAAGTGGCAGTGTTCGGGCGGGATCTTGATTGAGACGGCGTCTCCGATTTTCGCGCGGAAATTCTTGTCAGCCTTAACACTCACGACGTGGTTCCCGATCAGGACGGTCGCCATTGTTGCGTCACCTAAGAGTTCGAGCGTGTAGATCTTGTGCGTGATGTGGCCGTCGGCCGCGCTTTCAGCTATTGAGGCATCTTCGGCACGGTAGCCCAGCGTTACAGGGCCGTCAGGCGCATCTAGCCCGGCAATCTCGACATGTTCGGCGCTGAAGACACCGCCCTGCATATGTCCTTCGATCAGATTCATTGCGGGGTTACCAATGAAGCTGGCCACAAAGGTATTTGCTGGCTTGTCGTAGATGTCCGTGGGTGTTCCGATCTGCTGCACGACGCCCCGTTCCATAACCACGACGCGGTCGGCCAGTGTCATCGCCTCAATCTGGTCATGGGTGACGTATATCGTGGTCACCTTTAGCTCGTGGCTGAGGTTCTTGATCTGCGCGCGGGTCGAGACACGCAGTTTTGCGTCAAGATTGGACAGGGGTTCGTCCATCAGGAAGACGTTTGGCTCCCGCACAATCGCGCGCGCAAGTGCCACTCGCTGGCGCTGGCCACCCGACAACTCTGCCGGGCGCCGATGCAAGAATTCATCCAATTCGACCATTGCCGATGCACGCCGCACCATCGCGTCATGATCGCCTTCGGCTTTGCGTACCTTCAGTGGAAAACGTATATTTTCGTAAACGTTCAGATTTGGGTAAAGCGCATAGCTTTGGAACACCATCGCGACATCGCGATCTTTGGGCTCCAGGTCGTTTACTCGTTTGCCATCAATCAAGATGTCGCCTTCAGACGCGTCCTCAAGCCCAGCAATCATGCGCATCGTCGTCGTCTTGCCACAGCCGGAAGGGCCGAGTAGCACCAGAAATTCTTGGTCAGCAATGGTAAGGTCGAATGCATTGACGCCGACAAAACTGCCCCAGCGTTTTGAAACACTTTTGAGTTGGATTTCCGCCATCAGTATCCCCCTACAGACTGACGCAAGACTTTTTGCATACGTTTGCATAAAGGCTAGACTCGACTATCGCATTTCGGCAAGCTATTTTTTGCAAGCGCATGCAATTCGCGTCGGAGACTTTGAAAAATGGTTGATTTTCAGGCAGAAAAGTCGGTTGTCCGAGAGTTCCATGCGACACTTGAGGCCGCAGTAGGCGACGAGATCATCGATGCTGTATCAACATTTGCTACAGCAGACTATTCTTGGCGCGGATACCACCCCTTTGGCGAAATAACGACTGCCGAGGCGGTTGCAGAAACGTTCTGGCGGCCATTGAAAGATGCGCTGCGCCGGATGCAGCGGCGCGAGGATGCCTTCTTTGCCGGCACAAACGAGACAGACGACCACGAGACCGTCTGGGTTGTTTCGATGGGTCACCTTATGGGGCTGTTCGATGCGCCTTGGCTGGGCATTCGGCCTACTCGAAAACTGGTGATGCTGCGTTATTGCGAGTTTCACCGGATTGCCGATGGCAAGATCGCCGAAACGGCAATGTACTTCGACATCCCCCACCTCATGGTACAGGCGGGTCAAGACCCGTTCCCGCCACAGACTGGTACCTTTCTCGTCCAGCCAGGGCCGCGCCCGCATGATGCGCTGCTTTATGGTCCACAGGTTCCTGAGGAGGGGCGCAAGACGCTGGCCTTAATCAACGCAATGATCAGCGACCTCGGCCAATGGAATTCGGGAATGACGTTGGAGGAAGAGTTGGCGCGCACTTGGCATGATGACATGCTCTGGTGGGGCCCGCATGGGATCGGCGCGACCTACACAATCGAACGCTATGCTAAACAGCATTCGGGCCCGTTCCGAGCGGCGTTCACCGAACGGTCCAAAACGCAGCACCGGTGTCGCCTAGCCGAGGGGCATTATGGCGGATTCTTCGGTTGGCCGAACTTCACGGCCAGACACACAGGCGGTTTCATGGGAATGCCTGCGACCGGTCAGGCCGGAGAGTTTCGCGTGATCGACATTTACAGACGCGAAGGTGACAAACTGGTGGAAAACTGGATCTTTATTGACCTGCTGCACTACTGGAAGTCTCAAGGAGTCGATATTCTGAAGAGGGCCGTTAGCCTCTAGCTGCCATCATGAATCTCGCAATACACCTGAACCTCGCCACGCCTCGTCTAAAAGGAACAGATGCGGACAAAGCACCAAGTCGCTGCGGCATCGCGAATGGCTGCTTCCTTGTGTATGGCTGTGATATACTATCGACTAAGCTCACCACGTGGTTTCAAAACAACGATGAGCGCAGCAACTGTTATCAGCACGCTACCGAGGACGCCCATCGGGCCAGGCACGTGTGAGAAAACCAAGAAATCCGCCAAGAGCGCCCAGATAAGCCCTGTGTAATCTAGCGGCGCGACAGCAGAGGCCGGTGCTCTGGCTAAGCTTTCTGCAAAAAGAACCAAGTTGAGGGCACCGAAAATGCCAGCTGCGATAAGAAGAAAGAGGCCAGCACCGCCCGGCCACACCCAATTCCCGAGAATGACACTCGGCCCGGTGACACAAGCAATGATCACCGTGAACGAGAGTGAAATCGAAATGGCAGTCTCGGTCATGGTCATTGCGCGGATTTTGACCTGAATGATCGCGACAAAGACAGCACCAGCGATCCCTGCGACTGCTCCCCAAAATGCGTAAGGGCCAGTTTCAAAAGACAATCCCAAAATCAATAGGACACCAGCAAAACCCATCAGAAGTCCAACTACCGACCTTGCCGTCAGGCGTTCCCCAAGGCGAACCATTGCGATTGGCAAAACGATTAGCGGTGCGAGAAACGATAGTGTCTGTGCTTGAGTAACGGGAAGTCGAGCGAATGCGATGTAACTCAAAACCATTGCGCAACAGGCCAACAGTCCCCGAATTAGGTGAGGTCCCCAGCTCTTTGGGCGCAAATCGGCAGGGTTCTTCAAACAGAGGCCATACAACAGGATCAAAAGCCCAGAGATGATCGCTCGGAAGGCCATGATTTGACCCAATGGCATGAGTTCTGCTGCGGCGTGCACACACGAAACGACGCCAACTGTCGCTGCCGCACCACCAATCCTCAGTAGCTTTCCTAGTTGCTCTTGTTCCATCTGAGCAGACTTGCCTACAAATTTCCGAAATGCCTAGACCAGAGCCTGATGGATACATGCCAAAACAGCCGTTCATGCAGCCCGCAGCATTGGTGAGTTTGGGCTCATTTCAGAGATTCGCGGCCAGCGCGAACACCAAGCGCTTTGTCCGAGGACTGCTTTGCCGACAAACCGGACCTTTGATTTGGTAGACTGCCCGCGCCTTCGAGACCAATGGAGACAGTGACGATACGGCTAAGACAATCAATGGTCGGATACGGGAAATACCATTCTGCCAAGCCGACCATCCCTTGAGCTTCGTCACGCGGGCGGTGTTTGGGCCTGGGTCATCCAGAGTACCGCGAAGAGAAGCATTGCGGCTGACGCGGCGCATGCGATCGTCCGGACGGAGTTCCAGAACGTCCAACGCGGCACATAGGTCCGGAGCCAGTAATCGCGCGTCGTCTCTGATGACATCTCCATGCCCGCCAAAGCTTCATTCATCGGTACGTTGAAGAACACTGTGACGCCGAAACAGCCGATGAGGTAGGTCAACCCGGCGAACATGATCAGTGTTCCGGCTGGTCCGGAGACGCCGAAGGCACCATAGCCGGCAACGACCAGCGAAACGGCAGCCATGCCCAAAAAGAGGGCCATAAAGACCCAACGAAAGACCTCGCGATTGATGACTTGCATCGCCTCCACACCGCCATGACCGCCGGTGAGTGCAAGAGAACGCATAATGAAGTCTGAAAATGCCAGAAGGACGCCGCCCACGAGGGCATAAGCCAGGATCGCAAACTGGATTAGAAAGAATAGTGCGGTCGACATGAGAGTTACTCCTGAATGGGTTGGGGGCAGGAGAGCGGTGTCTCCTGCCTTTGTTGTGGGTGGAGCTAGGCAGCAGCCGACCACGCACCAGTGGCCATTGCGGTTTGCGCGAAGGCGGCAAAGTCGCGGGGCTTGCGACCCAAAGCGCGTTCGACACCATCACTCGTAGATGCGTTGCGGCCATCCAGCGTCTCGCGTGCAATCTGCGTAAAGACGTCAGCGACAAATTCACCGCCTGAGGCCGCTACATTTGCGTGGAAGTCTTCGAAAGCAATCGGGATGTGCTGGATGTGGCGGCCCAATGTGGTGGAAAGCACCTCAGCCATCTCAGCAAAGGTCATCAGACGGGGCCCGGTTACCTCGTAGCGTTCGCCAATATGACCCTCTTCGGTCAGTACCGCGACGACCACGTCGGCGATATCATCGATGTCAATGATAGGCTCGGCGATGTCGCCACCCGGCATCGGCAGCACGCCGCCAAGGATCGGATCACGCAGATAACCTTCGCTGAAGTTCTGAGCAAACCACGCAGCCCGCACAATGGTGAAAGGCAGGCCAGAGTTTCGCACGATCTCTTCACCCAGAGTGGCGAAATGCTCGCCACGACCCGAAAGAAGAACAATGTGTTCCAGGCCGGTATCCATTGCGACCTTGGTGAAGGCTTCGAGCTTCTCTATAGCGCCGGGAAAGGCAAGGTCCGGGAAGTAAGTAACATAGGCTTTGGAGATGCCGCTGAGAACGGGGGTCCATGTGGACGGGTCCTCCCAATCGAACGCTGTCTCCGACCGGCGGGAGCCGTGGCGGACAGAAACGCCTTTGGCCTCAAGCCTGGCTGCGACGCGAGCGCCGGTTTTGCCGGTAGAGCCGATAACGAGGATGGGTTGGTCAGTCATATCTGTATTCCCTTGGTTGAAGTTGATGGCCGAGGTGTAGAAAGATCGAGGGGCCCTGGTATTGACCGCGCTTGCCAAGGTTTTGACATCCGCTGCCAACCGGGTTTCGTGTTGGGACAAACCGCAAAACGAAAAACGGCGTTGGAATGCCCAACGCCGCCCTCTTCTGCTACTGCGTAGAAGTTTTGTTACTCTGTCTCGTAGAGCGTAAACTGCATCTCAGCAGCCTCTTCGCGGAGAGGCTTGCAGGCTGTGTATTCGGGCGAAGCAAACCATCTTTTGGCCGATGCGACATCCGGGAAGCGAACCATGGCAACGGACTGTTTTTCGTCTTGTCCAACCAGCGCGCTGATTTTCTCGCCCATGGCGACGAATTCGCCACCATGAGCCAGCACGGTTGGGCCAGCTGCGGTAGCGTAGGCATCCATGCTTTCGGCATTTTTGACGTCGAAGCGTGCAACGATAAGTGCGGTCATTTTCATTCTCCTTGAACCGATGTGTTTCGTGTGCATCAGCAAAGTAGGAGAAGGCAGTAAGGCTGGATTGACCGTTGAAGCCAGAGTTTTGACACCGCCCGCCAGACCAACCTCACCCTAGCGTCTTCCGGTAGGCCGCAGGTGTCACGCCAGTCCATCTTTTGAACGCGCGATTGAAGGCGCTTTGCTCTGAGTAACCGGTGAGGAACGCGATCTCTGATAAGGCGTAGCGTTTCTCTTGAAGCATCCCGATTGCAATCTCCGAGCGTGTCTCTTCGGTGAGCGTCTGAAAACTGAGGCCATGGTCTGACAGACGGCGATGAAGAGAGCGGGCGCTCAACCCGAGCCGCTGCGCGATGTCCGCCATGTTCGGAAGTCCTTCGCTAAGGGCGCGGGCAATTTCGCCTTTGGTCCGTGCGGGTAAGGCTGGGGTGTCGTCGATCTGAGCTAGCTCCTGATCGAGATGGGAAACAAGGAATTGTGTAATTCCTTCGTCTCCAAGGATGTTGGGTTCCAAAAGAGACTTGTGGGACAGGAGCATCGCATCCTTGTCGGCCCCGAAATGCACGGGACAGCCGAAATAGGCCTCGTGATGCTTGATCGTCTTCGGCGCCGCGTGCTTGAAATAGACCTCGATCGGGGCAAAAGGCCTCGGCGACACTTGCCGACTAAGCGATACGCCACTCGCCGAAGTGGCCTCGATTGAGATACGCATGCCCAACCGCCGACGGCCTTCGCGATGCTGTACATACAGCATTCCGCGCGCGGTTTCTTCCAGCGCATACTGCGTGAAACTCGTCCAAAGCCGCCAATACCTGGCCACCCGAGAAAACGAACCAAGCAGGTTGGGCGCTGCCTTCCATGCCAGCCCAAGTGCGCCGTACTGGTCAGGACGCATCGCCTCCCCAACTATGAGGGGCAATGCCGTGATATCCATCTGCTTGGCCATCAATTCGATCATGCTGTAGTAGTCGTCTTCATCCAGCATGTGTTTGGGGTCCCAAGGATCGTTCAGATCCAGCCCGACGAAGTCGAGCACAGCCTTCCCATCAATGGCATCGCCCGCAACATCAACGAGCTTGCGAGCAAAGAGTGAAGTGACCTGTCCCATACATGCAGGCTACGTCCGGCGATTGCGCATGCCAAGTTCCGCCGTCTGACGATCACGCTTTCGCGGTTCTGGCTGGTAAACCCCCTCGTTTAGGGGTGGGCGATGCTATCGGAATAGGTGGCCCGCTATCCGCATGGTAAAAGTGTCAGAGACGGTCCGGTTACCGCTCTGCGCGCCGAAGCCAACGCAACCTGACCGAAGCTATCATGGCTGTTCCTATAAACTAGAAAAGCCACCAACTGGGCCGACGGCCTTCGGTAAAATCCACCAAATCTGCTGAAATTTGCGTTCTTACCGGGCAAAAGTTGCAAATCTAGCCGGACAAGTTGCAATTCACATCGGACGACACACTGTTGCGTCCGGTTTAAGTTGGAGTCTGGCGAATTTTCAAGCTATTGATAAAGAATACAGTTTTTGGAATTGGCCATTTAGAGTTGCGATTTCGTCTGGGGAAGACCGCAACTTGGTAGGATAGTCGAGCAGTTGTGGTTCATCTGGTTCGCCAAGCAGCTTGAAGGCCCACTCACCCAAGTCGTCCTCGTCTCCGTTTTCAATCATGGCTGCGTTCGCGGTGAATACACTCCGATCTGCCTCGACAAAGGCAGAAGCCAACACTCGCAGTGTCGTGGTTTTCCCAGTGCAGGCGGCCTCAGAGGCCAACGCCAGTACAATCACACCCACCCCCATTTTGGGGTTAATCCTATATTGGGGGTAGCTGCTCCTGTCGACAAGAAATGGCAGGATAGCCCGGATATTTTAAATAATGCCGATGAATCCACGACCAGTAGGTTGCACTTATCGGGGGCAGTTTTTCGAAGCGAACAAAAAAGCCAGTTATGTAAAGCGGAAGACACCAAACCCCGCCAAAAGTGGTGGAAGTTGCACTCTTGCCTGTCAGAAGTTGCAAGTCTAGCCGGACAAGTTCCAACTTATGCCGGACGGCACACAAGGAAGTGCTTGGCTGGGATGGTAGGATTCGAACCTACGGTACACTGTACCAAAAACAGTTGCCTTACCACTTGGCTACATCCCAGCAGCGCCCCGCTAGATACTGCGAAGGTGCCAGCGGTTCAAGTCCCGTTTGCAAAGAAAACACTCATTCCTTGGGGCTGTCTTCGCGTAAGAGATCCTCGGACGCGTCCAGATCACGTTCAGCATCGACGATCCGTTCGAGTGCGGCGTCGTCGCTTGCATCCACCGTTTCGACACGTGTGCTTTCAGCGACGTCGGGTTGGGCAGCTTCGCGGGTGAGCATGATCGCCTGGGTTGCGTCGGGGATGACCACGCCTGCATTCTGGATGGCTAGCTTGACTTGACGCAGCGCTTCTCCCTTGGCGCGGACAATCGATGTGGCATTCTGGTCGACCCAGCCTGTGATGACCAGTTCGACCCCGGCGGGATGCAGCGCCTCAATCCAGCTTTGGGCTGCGGGCTCGCCCAGCACGAAAGGCAGGTTTTGAACGGTCTCTTCCACCAACGTGCGTGTCGCATACAGATCGGCATCGCGTTCGATCGTGACGCTGAACATGAACCGTCGCTCGGCGTTTTGTGTGTAGTTGATGATCCGGCTTTTGAAGACCGTCGCATTTGGGATGCGGATGTGATTGCCATCAAACGACAGCAAGATCGTCGCACGGCTGGTCAGGCGGATGACCTTACCGATATCGCCGTTGATCTCAACGGTGTCATTGGGGCGGAAAGGCTGGCGGAACGACAGCATCACCGATGCGATAAAGTTTTCGACAGTATCACGGACCGCAAAACCAAGCGCCAGGCCGATGATACCGGCGGCCCCCAGAATGGTGCTGAGCAGGGCGGTGGCATTGAGGATATCGAGCGCGATCACAAGGCCAAAGACCATGAAGGCCAGGCGGACCAATTGTCGGTAGATCTCGGCGATAAACGTATTTGGAGCCAAACGTTCCCATGGTTGGCGCAGACGGGCGAGGGCGAGGCCGATGAAAACGATGAGCGCGAAGGCGGCCGCGGCAATCAGTGCCAGTGGCAGGAACGTGACGAACTGATCGAAACGGGCGCGGAAGCGCTCAAGCGCAGGGTTCAGCCGTTCCGCGATATCTGTGGTCTCCGTCACCTCGTTGCGCACAGCGACCACCCCCTCGACACGGGCCGCTAGCGGATCAAGCGCATCGGCCTGAAGGGTGGAGGCGGTTGTGCCTCGCAGTGTTACCACACCTTCATTCACGGTGACCGTGACATCGCCGTAATTGTCCAACTCGGTCAGGATCTCCCTGATCCGGTTGGCAATTGCCGCATCCTGCGCGGCAGTGTTTTCGGTCGTGATCGTGCCCGTCGCCTCTTGCGCGCGGGCGGGGTGGGCCGTGGCAAGAAACAGGCAGATCAGGAGGAGAAATCGCATGAAAATCAGCCCGGTACTACACCCTCACCGGATCTGCCTTGGCCAGTGCGTCGAACCCGATCAGGCTTTTGACAAGGCCATCCATCTGATCAAGCGGGATCATATTTGGCCCGTCAGAGGGTGCATTGTCCGGGTCCTGATGTGTTTCGATGAAGACTGCAGCAATCCCAAGGGACACGGCAGCACGCGCCATCACGGGTGCAAATTCGCGTTGTCCGCCTGATGAGCCGCCCGCACCGCCAGGCTGTTGTACTGAATGCGTCGCATCCATTACGACCGGATAACCCATGCGCGCCATCGTCGGCAGCGATCGCATATCGGCCACCAACGTGTTGTAGCCAAACGATGCCCCACGTTCGGTCACGAGAATACGTTTGTTGCCTGTACTTTCGATCTTCGCGACAACATTCGTCATGTCCCAGGGCGCAAGAAACTGCCCCTTTTTGACGTTGATCACGGCACCGGTCTCGCCAGCCGCGAGCAAAAGATCGGTCTGGCGACACAGGAACGCGGGAATCTGGATGATGTCGCAAACCGCCGCCACGGTCGCGCATTGCTCTGGCGTGTGGATATCGGTCAGAACCGGACAGCCCACATCGTCTTTGACGGCCTGCATCACTTTCAACCCTTCATCGATGCCAAGACCACGTTTGCCGCCCAGCGAGGTGCGATTGGCCTTGTCAAAGCTGCCCTTGAAGACGAACTGTGCGCCGTGGGCCGCACAAGAGGCGGCCATTTCTCGCGCAATCATCAGTGCGTGGTCGGCTGTTTCCAACTGGCAGGGGCCTGCGATGATCAGCAAAGGGTGATCATTGCTGACCCGCAAGGGGCCGATATCGACAATCTGCATTAAGAGCTCACTTGTTCGCGAAGGACAGATACCGTCAGGGAAATCATCAGATAGATGCCCGAAAAGATCAAAAATGACAAAAGGGTATTTTCAAAGGCACGCGGATAGGTGGCCTCATCCGGGGCGATGGGACGTACGCTTTGCGAGAGATACCGGACCTGCCTGTTCGCCTCAATCCGGGCGGTTTCCATCTGGGTCAAGGCCTGTTGGACCATGGCGACTTGGAACCGGTAGTCCTCTTCCGCGGTCAACAGGTCCAGATTGCGCGAGGCCTGCGAGACGGTCGTATCGTCACTGCCCGCCATTTGCTGGCGGATTTCGGCGATCTGCGTCTGCACATTGGCGATCTGATCGCGCAAAGTCTGCACTTGGGCTTGGCTGGGACGTTCAACACTGAGCCGTGACAGCAGAATGCCTTCCAGCCGGTCCTGTTCTGTCTCAAGGGTTGAGATGCGCGCGCGCTGGGCCGATGTTTCACTACGTGGATCTATCTGCTGTGTCGTTTCCTGGATCGCCAGCCAATTCGCCAATGCTTCTGACCGCCGTCGTTCGGCATCTTCATAACTGGCAAGTGCGCCACGCATTTGATCTGCCCGCAAACGGGCTGTCAGCTGGTCAACCTGCTCCTCTGCATAACCGATCAACGCTTCGGAAAAACGCTGGCTGGTTTGTGGGTCAACCGCAATGACCTCCATGCGGATGATCCCCTCGCTTGGGTCATAGCTGATGCGCACATGGTCCTGATAAAGCGCAAAGGCATCCTCGTTCGTCGCACCTTCGGGCAAGCGCTGGATCTCGTCTATGTCAGGGTTGCTGAAATGCCCTTTGAAATTGTGATCGGCATCCAGTCGCAGCATCGCCTCGCGCGAGGCCAGATAGGATTGCACCGCGATGCTGTCCTGTTGCGTGGCGATGGACGTCCCTTGAAACAAGGTGCCAAGTCCGGCAGGCGCGCCACCCTGAGATTGTGCCTGCTGGATTACGATCTCGGAATTGGTGGCATACATCGGCGTGGCCACCTGATAGAAATACCAGCCCATCATCGCCGTCGGCAGAAAGATGAAAACAGCAAGCCGCGTGAACAGCAAGGCCAGCTTGCGGCGGCGGCGCTGGGCAATCTCGCGCTGGATGCGCCGTATCTCTGAGACATGGCTGCCCGGCTTCTGCGGTCCACCTGGCGCGGGCATCAGCTCTTTGGGGTCGGTCGTTTCGGGCAATTGGATACGCCCTGGATCGACCTGAGATTTGGCCGCGTCAGGCTTGACCAGTTCCAGAACCGAGTTACGCTGGAACGGATCAATGCCGGCCTCGCGCAGCTTCATTACTGCAACAAAATCGGATGAGGCCTCAATACCGTTTTTCTGGGCCACCCGGCGCGCCATACGCAATTGTCGGCCCGTCAAGCCTTCCTTGCTGATGGCCTCAATGATTTCAGCTTGCGAAGGCGCGGCTGCCGCCTCGGGCGCCGCCTCTTGCGCTGCCGCCTCGGGCGTGACCTTGCCGCGCCGAATGCGGAACTTCTTAACCTTGGGTTTCGTAGTCATACAGCACTTTCGCCTCTTCCAAGGTGTCAAACATATGCAATTGCCCATTCTGCAGCACAGCGGCAGAGCGTGCAAACCGCTCAAGCGTGGCAGCCTGGTGCGACACGATGATCACCGTCGCGCGCTCTAACCGGTCGCGTAGGATTTGCCCAGCTTTACGATTGAACTCGACATCCGTCGCACCAGGCATCCCCTCATCGATCAGATAGATGTCAAATTCTAACGCAAGCATAAGGGCAAAGGAAAACCGTGCCCGCATGCCGGTGGAATAAGTGCCCACGGGCATCTCAAAATACTCTTCCAGCCCGCAAAGCCATCTGCAAAATGCTTCAACATAGTCTGGATCAAGCCCGTAGAGCCGCGCGATGTAGCGGCTGTTTTCCAGCGCACTCAGCTTTCCGGCGACCCCGCCCATGAACCCCAGCGGGAATGAGATTTTGCAGCCGCGCGTGATCTTGCCCTCATCGGGTTTTTCCAGCCCCGCCATCATGTTGATCAGCGTGGTCTTGCCGGTCCCGTTAGGCGCCAGAATGCCCAGAGAGTTGCCCAATTCCACACGGAAAGAGACGCGATCAAGGATGACCTTGCGCTGTTTACCGGTCCAAAAGGATTTGCTGACTTCTGCAAATTCCAGCATTTTTGCTCTGTCCTGCCTCATGCGGGGATGGCATTGCTTTACCCCGACTTCCTTAACAGCACACCATATGCGTACCGATATAACAGCATTATCGCAAAATTTGGGCATAAAGACGAATGACAGATACGCGTTTGCAAAGTGAGATCGCTTCCTGTCGGCTTTGCGTGGATCGTTTTGCGCAGACCGCCACCCGTCACGCGCCGCGCCCGGTTGTGTGGTTCGAAGCGGCCCCGCGCATCCTGATTGCTGGTCAGGCCCCCGGAATGCGCGTGCATGAGGCCGGCAAGCCGTTCTGGGACCGCTCCGGCGACCGGCTGCGGGAGTGGTTGGGCATTGATTCTGAATTGTTTTATGACCGCACTCGGATCGCGGTTGTGCCGATGGCCTTCTGTTTTCCGGGCTATGACGCGAAAGGCAACGATCTGCCCCCGCCGCCTATTTGCAAAGCCACATGGCATGACCGTGTGATGGCCGAACTCGGGCCTGTCCCGCTGACCGTGCTGGTGGGCGGATATGCGCATAAATGGCATCTGGGCGGGCAAGCGGGCGTGACGCAGGTCGTGGCGGGGTGGCGCGACCATGCACCGCGCGTCTTTCCCTTGCCTCATCCGTCTTGGCGCAATACCGGGTGGCTGAAGAAAAATCCGTGGTTTGCCAGTGATTTGCTGCCAGAACTGCGTCGTGCCGTGAAAGATGTGCTTGCGTGACCGATCTTGATAATGCCCATGCCGCAATGGAGGCGGCCCCCGAAGACGACGCCGTGCGTTTGCGGTTTTATGAGCGGCTGGCTGATACCCAACTCTTCATGCTTTTGGACGGTGAGCCTGACGGCGATCAGGTAAAGCCCGCGCTTTTTGAGGCGGAAGATCAACGCTTTAGCCTTGTCTTTGACCGGGAAGAGCGGCTGTCGCAATTCGTCGGACGTGTCGCGCCCTATGCCGGTCTGCCGGGGCGTGATCTGGTGCGGATGCTGGCGGGGCAGGGGATTGGGTTGGCGCTGAATTTGGATGTGGCGCCGTCGGCGATGCTGATCCCGGCGGAGGCGGTGGATTGGCTGGTCGCGACCTTGGGCAACGCACCGGATGAGACTGAGGCACGGCTGACCGAGATCACGGCTCCGCATGTGCCAGAGGCGGTTGTGACAGGCCTTGACCGTAAGCTCGCCATTGCGGGTGGGCTTGCGCGCTTTGCCTATCTGGCTGCTGCAACCTACGAAGACGGCGGCAAAGGTCACGTGCTTGTTTTCATTGACGCTTTGGACGGCGCGGAAAATGCATTGGCCGCCGCCGCAAGCGAAGCGCTGACCTTTTCGGGCATCGAGGCGGGTGTGATGGATGTGATGTTCGCGCGCGCGTCTGATCCGTTGGCGGCCCATCTCGCACGTGTCGGTTTGCGCTTTGATCTGCCGGAGGCCGTGATGCCAGAGGCACCCGGTGCACCGGGTATGGACCCGGAGAAGCCGCCAAAACTGCGATAGGGTTGCGCTGTCGCGATCCTTCAAGACAGGTCCAGAACGATTTGGCAAACACGCGGGCAACGCCAATCAGGGGTCGAGGATATGAAGTTTCGCTACACCATCTTATACGTCGCCGACGTGCGCGCGGCGCTCAATTTCTACCACGCGGCTTTCGGGTTTGAGATCGCGTTTTTGCACGACAGCAAGGATTATGGAGAATTGGTCACGGGCGAGACCAAGCTTGCCTTTGCCGCCTGCGACCTGATCCGACAACTGGGCGAGGAGCCCCTAGCAGTCTCCCCGAAATCGCCGGCCTTTGGGTTGTCGTTTGAGACCGATGATGTCGCACGTGATCTGGAACGGGCATTGTCCGCTGGTGCGACGCTGGAAAAACCGGTTGCGGAGCAGCCCTGGGTGCAGACCACATGTTCGGTTAGCGACAAAGACGGATACCTGATTGAGATTTGCTCACCTGTCGCCCGCGACGCTCCATAGCGTATTGGTTAAGCGCGGTCAGGCTGCCCGCCAGGTGCCCAGTGCGGGTTGATCGATGCTGTTCAAGAGCGCTTCATCGCGGCGAAGTGCCAAGGGCGACCGGCCAAACCAATGGCGGAGTGCGCGCGTCATGTGCGCTTGGTCACTGTACCCGAAATCACCCGCAATGTCAGTGAGTGGCAGATTGGTTTTCAAGGCAATAGCGGCCCGCCGGGCGCGTCCAAGAAGCCGCCAGAACTCAGGTGGCGGCAGGCCGCGTCGGGCAAGGTGACGCTGCAGCGTGCGTAAGCTGACCCCAAGCGTTTGAGCGACGAGTTGCACTGAGGTGCCCTCGTTGCCAAGCGCATTGATCGCTCCGCTCAGATCCCTATCGCGCGATTGCGCGTGCCTGATTGCCTCGGGGAGATCATCGAGTGCGAGCGAAACGGGATCAAGTATCAGGCCGGGTCGTAATCGGTACCCCGTAATCTCGTCACCCGGCATCAATGTGATGGTTCGGGGCCGGTGGTCGAGCGAGGTCAGCCGCAACACATGCCCATGCGTTGATTGGCGCAAGATGACATCGCGACACCCGTCCGGCATGATCGTGAACTGCTGGATCTCGGTGGGTCGGCTCGTCCAGCGGATGAAATCAACGGCTTCAGTATCCACGAGACCGATCAACCAGATAAAGAAACCGTTGCCCTGCCTCCCCGCGGGCCATGTTCTGCGCGATCACCTCCGACGCGGTTTCAGGGCGAGTGCTTGAGGCAATATGGGGTGTGACCGTCAGTGCAGGATGCGCCCAGAAGGGGTGATCTGATGGCAGCGGCTCGGTGCGGAAGACATCCAGCGTTGCGTGGGCGATCTGTCCGCTGTCGAGGGCGGCGATCAGCGCGTCATCATCAATCAGTGGTCCGCGACCGGGGTTGATGATAAATGCGCCGCGCGCGAGGAGGGCGAGCGTCTCGGCATTCAGGATATTCTCTGTCGCCGGTGTTTGCGGCAGAAGCAGGATGACGATTTCGGCGTCCTTGAGTGCTTCACGCAGCCCCGCATCACCGCTGAGGCAGCGGATATTGGGGATATCCTTTGCGCTGCGGCTCCACCCGGTCACGGGAAAGCCAAGGCGGTGCAGCGCCTCGGCGCAGGCCGCCCCCAATGCGCCAAGGCCGAGGATGGTCACGGGCCGATGCTTGGCCACCGGCGGATAGATGAAGTTGCGCCAGACACCATCCTGTCTGGTGACGTGGTCATCCATGCCCAGATGGTGGCGCAACGTGTGCCCTGTCACCCATTCGACCATGCCGTCGGTCAGGCTGGGGTCGACAAGTTTGCAAAGCGGCTGGGTGAGGGTGGGGTTGTCGACCACGGTCTCAACCCCCGCCCACAGGCTCATCACCGCTTTGGTGCGGGTGTAGGGGCGGAAATCAGTGACGGGACCGTTCGGCGCGAAGACGATGTAATCGACGGTTTCGGGCGCGTGGTCGCGGGAGAGATTGGCCGTCAGGCCTGCCTTGGTCAGGGCCGCGTTGAGCGGTGCTGCGTATTCATCCCAGCGTGGGGGTTGGGCAGAGAAAAGGATATTGAGCATCGGCTGGGTCACCCGAAGAGGTCCCGGATCAGGTCCGGGACGGGTTGTCTAAAGTGTTGAGGTTTAGCGCGGGCGGTGGACATGGGCACTTTGCACCAGACCAAAGGCCACAAGCAGGACCAGCATCGCTGATCCGCCATAGCTGACGAGTGGCAGTGGCACGCCGACAACGGGCGCAAGGCCGGTGACCATTGCCATATTCACCGCGAAGAACAGAAAGAACGTCATCGCCACGCCTAGGGTCAATAGCGACGCGAAGCGGTCTCGATTGCCTAAGGCCGAGATGATGCAGAAGACGACGATCAAGAGATACATCACAAGTAGTGCGAAGGCGCCGACAAAGCCGAACTCTTCCGCCAGCGTCGTGAAGATGAAATCGGTGTGCTTTTCGGGCAGAAAGTTCAACCGGCTTTGCGTGCCTTGCATATAGCCGCGTCCGGTCCAGCCGCCGGAGCCCAAGGCGATCTTGGCCTGCGTGATGTGATAGCCTGCGCCGAGCGGGTCATTGGCAGGGTCAAGGAATGTGTCGATCCGTCGGTATTGATAGTCCTGCAAAAGCTGCCATGGCGTGCCACGGCTTTGGAAGACGGCGAAGACTGCCGCGACGCCAGAGCCAATGACGGTTGCGAAATAGCCCCAGTGGACGCCTGCGAGAAACATCACCGTTGCCCCGCCCATCAAGAGCAGGAGCGCCGTGCCAAGGTCTGGCTGGTTCACGACCAAGGCGACGGGTGCGAGGATGAAGAGCACCGGTAAGGCGACCCAAAGCGGGTGCGAGGTTTTCTTGTTCGGCAGCCAATCGTAATATGCGGCGAGGAACATCACGAGCGTGATCTTGGTGAGCTCGGATGGCTGCAGCAGCATGAAGCGCAGATCGATCCAGCGCTGCGCGCCTTGGCGCACCTCGCCAAAGAACTCGACCCCCAAGAGCAGGATGATCGACCCGGCATAGGCGACAAAGGCCATATTGCGCCAGAACCAGATCGGCACCATCGCCACAATCATCATCAGCGCCATACCGAGCGCAAAGCGTGTCATCTGCGGTTCGACCCAGGGCGAAGTGGAGCCGCCCGCCACGGAATAGAGCATAAGGAACCCCGCAGAGGCGATGGCTATCAGCAACATGATGATCGGCCAATGCAGGTACCAGATTTTGCGAAAGCCCGTGGGGACGTGTTTGGTATTGTACTCTAAATAGCTCATACCCGGCTGCGTCCCTGCGCGCCCGGTGGGATGCGCGCATTGATCCGCCGCTGCTGTTCGGCGATCTGGTCGCGGATGCTGGCGGGATAAGCCTCTAGCGGGGGCGGGCCGCCATATTGCGCCTGTAGAAGGATATCGCGCGCGATGGGGGCGGCGGCGCGGGAGCCGCTGCCGCCATGTTCGACCACGACGGCACAGGCGTAACGGGGATTGTCGTAAGGCGCGTAGCCGACGAAAAGCCCGTGATCGCGGCGTTCCCAAGGCAGGTCTTCATTCTTGGTCACACCGGCGGCGCGTTCTTCGGGGGTGATGCGGCGCACCTGGCTGGTGCCGGTTTTGCCCGCCATTTTATGCGCCTCATCCACGATGCGAGAGGCATAAGCAGTGCCCCGGCGGTGGTTGCAGACATCCTCCATCGAGGCGCGCATGCGGCGCAGGGTGTTTTCATTGAGGCCGAGGCTTTCACCCAGACCGCTGGGTTGTTCGACGCCGTCGATCAGTTTGATCAGGCGCGGCGTCACCTCGCGCCCGGTCGCAAGACGCGCCATCATCACCGCGAGCTGCAGGGGCGATGACAGCACGTAACCCTGCCCGATGGAGGCATTGACGGTGTCGCCGATCCGCCAATCCTCGCCGCGTATCTCGGCCTTCCATTTCTTGTCGGGTGCCAGGCCTTGCGCCACCGCAGACAGGGGCAGGTCGTGCCTGACGCCAAGGCCCAGCTTGCGCGCCATCTCGGCCATCTTGTCGATACCGACGCGCTGGGAAATCTCGTAATAATAGCAGTCGCAGCTCTGCTTGAGGCTTTCATGCAGGTTCACATTGCCATGTCCGCCGCGTTTCCAGCAATGGAAGCGTATGTTGAAAACATCCATATGGCCGGGGCAATAGACGGTCTCATCCGGGGTCACGAGCCCCTCTTCCATCGCCGCCAAGAGCGTGATCATCTTGAAGGTGGAGCCGGGCGGATAGGTGCCCTGTACGGCCTTGGCGGCAAGCGGGCGGTATTTGTCCTGGTTCAGCGCGTTCCAGTCGCGGGTCGAGATGCCGCGTACGAAAAGATTGGGGTCAAAGGCGGGGGCGGAGGCGATGGCGCGCAAGTCCCCATTTTCAAGGTCAATGACCACGGCACCCGCGCTTTCGCCATCCATCCGGGCCTGGGTGTAGGATTGCAGACGGCTGTCGATGGTCAGCTGGATGTCCTTGCCGGGATCACCCTCTTGCCGGTCAAGTTCGCGCATGATGCGGCCTGCGGCGTTGACTTCAATCCGCCGCGTGCCCGCACTGCCGCGCAGGGTCTGCTCCAGCTTGTTTTCCGCCCCGGTTTTGCCGATCTGAAATTTCGGGATTTGTAGAAGAGGGTCGGGGTCTTCGATGCGGCTCAGGTCATAATCGCTGACGGGACCCACATAGCCCACCACATGGGCGAGGTCGGCGCCCCATGGATAGACACGGCTAAGGCCCACCTCGGCCTGGATGCCGGGGAGGGCGGGGGTGTTGAGGTTGATCTGCGCCACATCCTCCCAAGACAGCCGGTCGGCAATGGTCACAGGCACGAAGGGTGAGCGGCGCTGCATCTCTTCCATCGCACGCATGAGGTCGTCGGGGTCGATCTCCACAATCTCGGTGAGTTTGGCCAGCACTTCACCCACATCGCCCGCATCCTCGCGGACCATCACGACGCGGTAATTCTGCTCATTATCAGCAATCGGAACGCCATTGCGGTCAAAGATCAGGCCGCGGGCCGGGGGCAGCAGGCGGATATTGATGCGGTTTTCTTCAGCCAGCAGACGAAATTCATCCGCCTGCTCAATCTGCATCGACCGCAGCCGCCACCCCAGCGCGCCCACCACACCGAGTTGCACAGCACCCATCACAAGCGCACGTCTGCTGATCGTGCGGGCGCTTTCGAGGATATCTTTGGGCGGTCGCTTCATATTCTTTGCCCTCGACTGCCGACTTCACCCGGTGCTGCGCGGCTGACCCCGAATATGAAATGCGCGATCAAAACGACAAGGGGATAGATCAGGATCGTGCCGATCATCTGGATGAGCGTGAGGCCCAGCGGCGCCTGCGGCACCATGGTGATGGCCAGCGCCAGTCGGTTCAGCACCGTGATCGCGACGACGCCAAATGTGATCGTGCCCCATTCCACGAAAAGCGGCATCTGTCGGAATTCGCGGTGCTGGCGGCGGATCGTCTCGGTCAGCATGACCACAAGCGCCGCCCAGAGCCCCGGCGGGCGCTGAAACAGAAAATCGGCGGCAAGGAAGACAAATGCGATCACGAGAACGGGCAAGTAACGCGGTTTGCGGGCGACCCAGACGAGTGTGATGACCAAGAGCAGGTCTGGTGCCGCCCAGGCCGTGGGGCGCATATCCAGCGGGACGAGTTGTGCGACGATGATGACAAAGGCCAGCATCAGGAAGACGGCGCGATGCGTCCAGGTGCGGGCATCGGTGCGCTCAGCCATCGCCCACCTCGCTTGTCGTCAGGGCCGATGGCGTGAGGGCTGCGGGGCCAAAGAACTCTGCCTCTGGTGCTAGCAGGTCGGTGGGGTCTGGGATCTCTTCATGCGGCTGGGACCGTAGCACGCGCAGGAATTCCAGCCGCTGGTAATCCGCCGCAAGCCGCACGCGGAGCCTGTTATCGGTGCCAAGTGCGACCTGACCGACCAAAAGATCGGCAGGGAAAACGCCGCCGTCACCGGATGAGACAACGCGGTCACCGGGGCGGACCATCGCGGTGTCCTCCAGAAATTCGAGCGGGGGGTTGAGCGTGTTGTCTCCGCCGAGGATCGCATTTTGCCCAGACGGTTGGATTGTCACGGGGATGCGGCTGGATGTGTCGGTGAGCAGCATCACACGGCTGGTATTCTGCCCGACACCGGCAATCCGGCCGACCAGCCCGATCCCGTCCATCGTGGGCCAGCCATCGATGATGCCGTCGCGCGCGCCGACATTCACCAGAACCGATTGCCGGAAAGGCGAACCGCTATCGGTGATCACCACACCGGTCACATAGGTCAGTTGCGGATCAAGGCTGACATTGTTGAGATCAAGCAGCTTGGCGTTCTCCTGCTCCAGTTGGAGCGCAGCCTCTTTCCAGGCTTTCATCTGCTGCAACTCGCGCCGCAGATCCTGGTTTTGGGCGCGGAGTTGCTGGTAGCTTTCAAAATCGCTGATCAGGTTGATGACGCCGTTGATCGGGGCCATGGCCCAGGCGAATGACGGAACGAATGTGTCAATCGCCTCGGCCCGCAGCCGTTCGGCGCGGGGGCTATCGATCCGCCAGAACAGGAAAATGCCAAACAGCACCAGCACCAGCAGCCCGACGGCCAAGCGGCGGATCGGGCCAACATAGTCTTCGCTGTTCTTGTCCTTTGCCAAGATGCTCCTCGGGTCAGGTTAGCTGTCGTAGTCGATAACGTGCCGCAGCTGTTTCTCATACTCTAGCGCGCGGCCGGTGCCCAAGGCCACACAATTGAGCGACTCGTCCGCGACAGAGATCGCAAGGCCGGTCTGTTCGCGCAAGGCAAGGTCAAGCTGGCCCAGCAGCGCGCCTCCGCCCGTGAGCATGACGCCGCGGTCGACGATGTCGGCGGCGAGGTCGGGTGGGGTGGCCTCAAGTGCGGTCATCACCGCTTCGCAGATGGATTGGACGGGCTCTGCCAAAGCTTCAGCGACCTGGGCCTGGCTGATCTCGGTTTCCTTTGGCACGCCGTTCAGCAGGTCGCGACCCCGGATATGCATTGACTGGCCGCGCCCGTCATCGGGCATGCGGGCGGTGCCGATGCTGGTCTTGATCCGCTCCGCGGTAGATTCACCGATCAGAAGGTTATGCTGGCGGCGCAGGTAGTTGATGATCGCCTCATCCATGCGGTCACCACCAACGCGAACCGAGCGGGCGTAGACAATGTCGCCGAGCGACAGGACCGCGACCTCGGTCGTCCCGCCGCCGATATCGACGACCATGTTGCCGGTGGGGTCGGTGATGGGCATGCCAGAGCCGATGGCGGCGGCGATTGGCTCTGCGATCAGGCCTGCGCGTCGCGCGCCTGCGGACAGAACCGAAGTACGGATCGCGCGTTTTTCAACCGGTGTGGCGCCATGCGGGACGCAGACGATGATCTTGGGTTTTGAGAAGGTGGAGCGGCGGTGCACCTTGCGGATGAAGTGCTTGATCATCTCTTCGGCGACGTCGAAGTCCGCGATGACGCCGTCGCGCATCGGGCGGATCGCCTCGATACTTCCCGGTGTGCGGCCCAGCATCAGCTTTGCGTCTTCGCCTACGGCCAGTACCTTCTTCACGCCGTCCTTGACGTGATAGGCGACGACCGAAGGCTCTGACAAAATCACGCCCCGGCCTTTGACGTAGACCAGCGTGTTCGCCGTGCCCAAGTCAATCGCCATATCTGATGAAAACAATCCTCCGAAGCCTGCCATGCCCTTGCTCTTCCCAAGTCCCAGTCATTTTTGCCGCGCGGTCCCGTAGGCGCGGTGTGCAAAGGCTTATAAGGCGGGTTCACAGGGGAGAGAACCCCTTGCGAAAAAGAACCCAGCGGCAAGTCGCCGCTTGTCTTTTTGCGATCCGTTTTTCACTGATCGGGGTGCTTTCTATGTGTTGAATTGTCTTTTTCGAACATTGGCTGTGTTCTTTTGATCATTTTAGCAGACATTGTCTCTGGGCGGGATACAAAAAGGCGGCCCGGTTGCCCGGACCGCCGATATGGAAACGACTCGGTTACTTTGCGTCAGGCGTCCTTGTAGCTGACGCCTTTCACATCATAGCCGGGTGCCGATTGTTCGCGCCGGACCAGAAGCCGGTTGAGCGCGTTGATGTAGGCCTTTGCACTGGCAACAACGGTATCGGTATCGGCGGATTGGCCGGTGGCGATGCGCCCGTCCTCTTCCATCCGCACGCTGACCGTGGCTTGTGCGTCGGTGCCTTCGGTCACGGCCTGCACCTGATAAAGCTGCAGCCGCGCGCCGTGTTTGAAGATCGATTTGACGGCGTTGAATGTGGCGTCAACCGGCCCGTCGCCGGTGGCGGAGGTTTCGACATCCTTGCCGTCCACCTCCATCACCATGTCGGCTTTTTGAGGGCCGTCGGTGCCGCAGACGACCTTCAGCGATTTCAGTTTCAGCCGGTCATCTTCGGTCTCGTTCTGGGTGACGAGCGCCATCAGGTCGTCGTCGAACACTTCCTTTTTGCGGTCGGCCAAATCCTTGAACCGAACAAAGACGTCGTTCAGTTGATTGTCAGCCAAATCGAAACCCAGTTCGCTGAGTTTCGCACGCAACGCGGCCCGGCCCGAATGCTTGCCCAGTGGCAGGGAGGTGCCGGAGAGGCCCACATCTTCGGGCTTCATCACCTCGAACGTTTCGCGGTTCTTCAGCATCCCATCCTGATGGATGCCGCTTTCATGAGCGAAGGCGTTTTTTCCGACGATGGCCTTGTTGAACTGCACGGGGAAGCCCGAGACGGTGGCGACCCGGCGCGAGATGTTCATGATCTTGCGCGTGTCGATGCCGGTTGTGTAGGGCATGATGTCGCCGCGCACTTTCAGGGCCATGACGACCTCCTCCAATGCAGTATTCCCCGCGCGTTCGCCCAGCCCGTTGATCGTGCATTCGATCTGCCGCGCGCCGCCCTCGACCGCCGCCAGCGAGTTCGCCGTCGCCATGCCAAGGTCATTGTGGCAATGGGTGGCAAAGATGACGTCATCTGCGCCGGGCACCTTGTTGATCAGCATGCGGATCAGGTCGGCGCTTTCGACCGGGGCGGTGTAGCCCACGGTGTCAGGGATGTTGATCGTACTCGCCCCGGCCCTGATCGCGATTTCCACGACGCGGCACAGGTAGTCTTCTTCGGTCCGCGTGGCATCCATGGGTGACCATTGCACATTGTCGCAGAGGTTGCGGGCATGGGTGACGGTGTCGTGGATACGCTCGGCCATTTCATCCATGTTCAGGTTCGGGATCGCCCGGTGCAGGGGCGAGGTGCCGATGAAGGTATGGATGCGCGGGGATTTGGCGTGCTTCACCGCCTCCCAGCAGCGGTCGATATCCTTGTAATTGGCCCGCGCCAGCCCACAGATCGTGGCGGATTTGGCCTGCGCTGCGATTTCGCTCACCGCTTTGAAGTCCCCCTCGGAGGCGATGGGAAAGCCAGCCTCGATTATATCGACGCCCATCTCGTCGAGCAACTCGGCAATCTCCAGCTTTTCGTCATGGGTCATGGTGGCGCCGGGGCTTTGCTCGCCATCGCGCAGGGTGGTGTCGAAGATCAACACTTTATCTGTGGTCATTTGTCTGGTCCTTATCTCTTAGCAAAATCCGGCGCTGAACCCCCCTGAGCGGTCGCGCCGAATGGCACGCTCAGAGGCTGCTAAGAAGTAGGATGTCGCGCAGAAGGAGGCCGTTCGGCCTCTTGCTTGTGATATGCGCGCGGTTCATCATGCGGTGCAATATACTGGCGTTTTGCCTGTTGAAAAGTCTGGAATGCCTTCGGCGGGAGTATTTTTGGCGAGATGATGCCTGCGTTTAGAACATCAGACAGTCGGGGCCGGGTGGCAGCGGCTCTGTACCGGCGGGCAGCGTGGGGTTGTAGCTGAAGGACGCAATGCTGGCGCCGCCGTCGAATGCGATGAAGAGCTCGTTTGAGCCGGGGCGTAGCGCGATGCCTTCGGGGTCGCGGCCATAAGGCAGCAGCGACGTAGTGCCGAGGAGTTTGCCATCGGCGTCGAATTCATAAAGGCTGTTCGTGCCTTCCCAATCGTCCACGATCAGAAGGTAGCCGGTGCGCGGGTCGTAGGCGATGCCCTGCGCCTCGGTCAGGGGCGGGTCTAGGTTGAGCGTGTTGATCTGGCGCTGCACCGTGCCATCAGGGTTCATCCATGTCATGCGTTCGGGGTCGTCTTCCACCATGATGATGGTGCCGTCGCCGGTCACGGTCAGCCCCTCGGTGTCGGCCCAGTTCATGGCAAGACGGAAGGGCTCAGCCAGTGGCGCGCCATCCTTTGTGATCCTTTGCATGTTGCCCAAACCGTCGCCGACAAGCAGGTGGTCATCTTCGATCGTGATCGCCTTGATCCGGGAAAGATCACTGGAGATGCGACGGAGTTCATCGCCCTGTAGGGTGACGAGGATCACCTCGGGTCCTTCATTCGCGATCCAGAGACCGCAGAAAGTCGGATCATAATCAAGGCTGGCCGGGCGCTTCAGGTCGTAGCTTGTCTGATAGGTCAGATCGAGCGCGGCGAGCGGCGTCGCGGCGAGGCAAAGACAGGTGAGGGCTGTGCGCATGAGGCTCTCCTTGTTCCTTGGCAAGCTGGCGCTAGGTCGGGAGAAGTCAAAGGAGGGCGCATATGCGGGCATTGGTGATTGGGGCCAGTGGCGGGATCGGATCGGCGGTTTACCAGCAATTGCGGGGCGATGGATGGGATGTGACGGGATTGTCGCGCTTGGAGGACGGGTTTGATGTTGGCAACGAGGCGTCTGTTGCGCGGGCCATGGAGCGGCTGGAGGGGGCGTTTGATTTGGTCTTCATTGCGGTGGGGATCCTGGCGCCTTTGTGGGGTGCGCCTGAAAAGACGATTGCGGCCCTCAAACATGACGACATGGCGCGGGTTTTTCAGGTGAACGCGATTGGTCCGGCGCTGATCCTGTCGCATCTGGCGGGGTTGCTGCCGCGGGATAAGCGGTGTGTTGTCGCGACTCTTTCGGCACGAGTTGGGTCGATTGGGGATAATCAGATTGGTGGGTGGTATTCCTATCGGGCCTCCAAAGCCGCGCTGAACCAGATCGTGCATGGGGCGGCGATTGAGTTTGCGCGGAGCCATAAGCAATCGATCTGTGTGGCTTTGCATCCAGGAACTGTCGAGACATCTTTTACCGCGAATTATGCTGGGCGGCATAAGACGGTGCCAACGGATGAGGCGGCGCGGAATTTGTTGGCGGTCATTGACGGGCTGACGCCCGCGCAGACCGGCGGGTTTTACGATTATGCGGGGCAGGAGATTGTCTGGTGAGGTTGGTTCTTGTTCTGGGGGACCAGCTTTCGGTGGGCCTGTCGGCCCTTCTCAAGACCGACAAGGGTAATGATGTTGTTGTGATGTCCGAGGTGATGGGGGAGGCGACCTATGTACCGCATCACCCTAAGAAGATCGCGTTTACGTTTTCCGCGATGCGCAAATTTGCTGAAAGGCTGCGCGCGGATGGCTGGCAGGTGGCCTATACGCGGCTGGATGATCCGGAGAATACGGGGGCCATCACCGGGGAGCTGATCCGACGCGCGGCCGAATTTGATGCGGCGGGTGTGGTTTATACCGAACCGGGGGAGTGGCGGTTGATCAACGCGTTGGCGGCGATGCCGCTGAAGACCCATTGCCTGCCCGACACACGGTTCATTGCTTCACATCAGGAGTTTGAGGACTGGGCCGAGGGCCGCAAGCAATTGCGGATGGAGTATTTTTATCGCGAGATGCGGCGGAAGACGGGGCTCTTGATGGATGGGGATCAGCCGGAGGGCGGTAAGTGGAACTATGACCACGAGAACCGCAAGCCTGCCCCCGATGAGGTGGATTTTGCGGGGCCTTTGTGGTTTGCGCCGGATGAGGAGGTGCTCGATCTGGTTGAGGCGCGTTTTGGCAACAATTTCGGCACGTTGCGTCCGTTCTGGTTTGCAACCGATGCCGATCAGGCGCAGGAACAGCTTACCCATTGGATCGAGGCGGGGCTGCCGAAATTCGGCGATTTTCAGGATGCGATGCTGAATGACAACCGGTTCCTCTATCATTCGCTTATCAGTTTCTATCTCAATGTCGGGCTGCTGAACCCTTTGGATGTGTGCCGACAGGTCGAGGCTGCTTATCGCGCGGGGCTGACGCCGCTAAACGCGGTTGAGGGCTTCATTCGCCAGATCATCGGCTGGCGTGAATATATGCGCGGCATCTATTTTCGCGAGGGGCCGGACTATGTTACCCGCAACGCGCTGGGCCATAACCGCAGGCTGCCTGACCTCTATTGGGGTGGTGAGACGCGGATGAATTGCATGGCTAAAGCGGTCTCGCAGACCAAGGATGAGGCCTATGCCCACCATATCCAGCGCCTGATGGTGACGGGCAATTTTGCGCTGCTCGCAGGGATTGACCCGGCTCAGGTGCATGAATGGTATCTGGCCGTCTATGCCGATGCCTATGAATGGGTCGAGGCGCCTAATGTCATTGGGATGAGCCAATTTGCCGATGACGGGATCATCGCCTCAAAGCCTTACATCTCGTCCGGCAATTACATCCACAAGATGTCGGACTATTGCGGTTCATGCGCTTACCGCGTGCAGGATAAGACGGGTGAGAAGGCCTGTCCCTTCAACTTGCTTTATTGGCACTTCCTTGACAGGCATCGCGACCGTTTTTCCGGAAATCCGCGGATGGGCAACATGTATCGCGTCTGGGACCGGATGGATGATACCCGGCGCGAGACGGTGCTGTCAGAGGCGGAACGTTTCTTGGTCCGTATGGATGACGGGGAAATTGTCTAATTGCTGCGGCATCGTTGTTGACGCGTTTGGTAATTGATCGGGGCGCGTCACCGAACATGCGTCCAGGTTTGTGCAGTGAAAATCAGTTGCGATTTTAGCAAAAAGCCGATTGCTGTGGGGCACCTACAACACATTGTCTTATATAGGAAAGCCTGTTTGACCTAACTGAAAGTTCGTGTAACGGTTGCGCCAGGACAGTTTATTTTAGGGAACGTTATGGCAGACGATAAAGAGCAAAAAAGTCTTGAGATGCGTGTCGCGGATTTAGAGGACAAGCAAAAGGCTCTGAATATCAGTGAAGAGGATTTGGCGACCTTTAACAGGGTTGCAACGGCACTTGGTGCTTGCCAGTTGCCTGGTGCCTGTCAGTTGCCTGCTACTGCAGCTTGCCAGAGTCCGGGTGCTTGTCAGATTACGGCCGCGTGCCAAGCTGCCCCGGCATGTCAGATGCCTGCCGCCTGCCAGGCAGTTCCGGCATGCCAAGCACCTGCTGCTTGCCAGATGCCAGGCGCCTGCCAATTGCCAGCGGCATGTCAAGTGGCGCCTGCATGTCAGGTGCCAGGTGCCTGCCAGCTGCCAGTGACGGCGGCTTGTCAAGTTGCGGCTGCCTGCCAAAGCCCGGCCGCATGTCAGTTTACGGTTGCTGCCTGTCAGTTACCTGTGGCCGCATGCCAAGTCGCAGTGGCTGCTTGCCAATTGCCTGGCGCATGTCAGGTTGCGGGCGCTTGCCAGATGCCCGGCGCCTGTCAGTCGCCCGACGTGACCTCTGACAAGGATGGTGGCAAGACTGAATAGGCTTGTAACTGAGCTGAAAGAAACAATGGGCCATCGAAAGGTGGCCCATTTGCTTTGCAGTATCGTGAAAAAGAGTTCCATTAGGGGCACACTTCACGGTCAATATTGGTCGTTCTGCACCTTTGATCTTAAAGAATCGCGATGACGCTTGGTCAATCGTGCTAGTGTAAAGGACACTGGGTTTGGGAAATCTGCGTGAACCGCAGATGCGTTGGAGAATGTGCTGCTATGTCAGATATCGGCCTTTGGCTGGATCGTTTGGGTCTGGGAAAATACCAGGCCGCTTTTGACAAAGCGGAAATCGATTTCGAGACACTGCCGGAGTTGCGCGAAGATGATCTGAAGGAGCTTGGCCTGCCTCTGGGCCCGCGACGCAAGATTTGGGCAGCATTGTCGCGGATGTCTTCTCAGAGCGTTGCTTCTCCGGTTGTGAGCAATCACGCAGGTTTTGCTGCAGCCCAGGCAGAGCGCCGGCATCTGACCGTCATGTTTGTTGATCTCGTTGGCTCCACCGAGATGGTCATGCGTATGGATGCGGAAGACATGCGCGGCATTATCACCGCGTACCAGAAAGCCGTGGCGAAGGTGGTCGATGATTTCAATGGATTTATCGCCACGTTATTGGGCGATGGCATGCTCTGCTACTTTGGATGGCCGCATGCCAGCGAAGACGACACGGATCGCGCAGTTCGGGCCGGACTCGCAGTAATCGAGGCAACAAGAAAGATCACCACGCCCGACGGCTCGCCGCTTGCATCGCGTGTCGGTGTTGCATCAGGTGTTGTTGTTGTTGGCGATCTCACCGGCGGAACGGCGCGTCAAGAGGCCGCAGTGGTAGGTGAGACACCCAATCTGGCGGCACGTTTGCAAGGTCTCGCAGCGCCAAATCAGTTAGTTGTGCCGGGTGAAGTTCTGCCCCTTTTGGGTAGCAACTTCGTACTCACCCCGCGGGGGCCACAAAAGCTAAAAGGTGTTGATCGCACTGTCGAAGCCTTTGTTGTCGAAGGCGAAACCTTTGCCGAAAGCCGGTTTTCTGCACGCCGATCTGGTGACATCACGCCAATCGTTGGCCGCAATCGCGAGATCGACATCGTGATTGACCGATGGGCCGAGGCGGTGGCCGGGCGTGGTCAGATGGTCATGCTGAGCGGTGAGGCAGGGATTGGAAAGTCGCGTGTCGTAAAGGCGATTGTGGATGTGGCAGCCCTCAATCACCACACTCGCATCTTCTACCAATGCTCACCTTATCACACTGACAGCGCGTTTTATCCTTTCATTCAGCAGATCACCCACGAGGCTGGTATTGTCGGAGGTGACTCCGCCGAGGAACGCCTGAACAAAATTGAGAAGCTCACGCGCGACGATGCCACACTGGCCGCGCCGATTGCAGTGCTTCTTGGCCTGGACGGCGCAACCCGTTTTGAAGTCCCCGAGCTGTCATCAACAGACCTGCGATCATCGCTCATGAATGCCTTGGTTTCGTTCATTCGGAAACGTGCCAAGGACAAACCACTTCTCTTGGTGTTCGAGGATCTGCATTGGGTTGATCCGACGTCTCTGGAAGTGCTTCACCTCATCCTTGATGGTGCAACCAACCAAAAGATCATGATCTTGGGGACGTCCCGCCCGACGTTCGAGCATGATTTTACAACCGACACCCGGGTGACACAGCTTAAGCTGAACAGGCTTGCGCGGGACGGGATCTATGCAATGGTTGATAGGCTGACCGAAGGCAAAGCGCTGCCCGCGGATATCCTTGCGACCATTGCGCAACGTACGGATGGTGTGCCGCTCTTTGTTGAGGAACTGACAAAGACAATCCTTGAATCAAACGTTCTGGTCGAATGCGGAGATCGCTATGTGCTGAACGGTGCGGTGAAAGACATTGCTATACCGGCCACGTTGCATGACAGCCTGACTGAAAGACTCGACCGGCTGCACGGCACCAAAGAAATTGCGCAAATCGCATCCTGCATCGGTCGCGAATTCAGCTATCAGCTGCTTGCTAAAGTGTGTGATTGGCCAAGTGAGGCACTCGAAACTGCGCTTGATGAATTGATTTCGGCAGAGTTGATCCAGCGCCACGGCACGTCGCAAGAGGCAACGTTTCTGTTCAAACACGCTCTTGTCCGTGATGCAGCCTACGAAAGCCTGCTGAAAGAGGTACGGCGGAGTTTTCACCGCAAGATCCTTGATGCGCTGGAAACCGGAGCCGAGGCGGCGCCCGAACTTCTAGCTGCACATGCGGAGGCCGCGCAGTTGACAGAGCGGGCGATTGCGTTGTGGGAAGCAGCTGGGAATACCGCAATTTCAAAGCCCGCGTATCAGGAGGGCGAAACACATCTGCGTCGCGCGATTGCGTTGAATGCGCCAATGGTGGAGGCTGATGATCAGGATGCGATCGTGCGTGCAATCGCCCTGAAAGTGCAGCTTTTTGTTGCGTTGGCGCCGGGCAAAGGGCTTTGGGCTGATGAAGCGTTGCAGACTTTGGAAGAAGCGTTGGATCTGGCCGGCAAGGTAGGTGACACGCCGTTGCAGGGTGATATTATTTATGGCCTGCTGCTCAGCACCTACTTCCGCGGCAGTCTCCAAACAAGTATGGCGCGGGCGGCAGAATTGATCGCACTTGCTGACGCTTCTGGCGATGTGGCGCAGGCGCTGGTTGCAAAGCGCCTTGCGGGCATAGTGCGGTTGAAGATGGGGCAGTTTCAAGAAGCGCAGACCTATCTGGATGAGGCCGAAGCCCTGTGCGAGAGCGCAGCCAAGGAGAACCTTGCTGCAAGGTTCGGGCATGATCCGGTCATCGGGGTACAGATCTATCAGGCCTTCATCGCCACATTCCGGGGACAGACCCGTGTTTTCGACACCTATCGGCTCAAAGCTGAGCGTCGCGCTAAAGAGCTTGACCACCCCAATACGGATTGCACGATGCACGGCCTTCTTGTGGCCTGCGCACAACTTGCCAACGATATCGAGGCAGAACGACGCCATTTGACGGTCTTGGAGCAATTGGTCGAAGAACACGACGTGACAGCATCGCGGATGTGGAACAATGCCAGCGGTGCTTTGGTACAGATGGCGAATGGTGACCGAGATGGCCTTGCTGCTTATCATGAGGCTGATGCGCGGATGATCGCTGCCAACGTGAAACTACTGGTGCCCGGAAACCGTGTCGTAGCAGCGCGGCGTGCAATTGACCTCGGGCTTATGGATGAAGCGCGGGCGCTGATGCAATCTGCGGGGGCGTTAATGAACGAGACCGGCGAAAAAAGCTGGTTGCCGGATATCTTCCGGCTACGCGCCACATTCGCGCGGGAAACGGATGATGATGCGAGCGCGGAGAAATACCTCAAGAAAGCGATCTCGCTGTCGCAGGCATCGGGCGGTGTGTTGTGGGAATTGCGGGCGAGTATCGATCTTGCCCGGCTTTATCAGGAAACCGGGCGCGACGATCTGGTGATTTCAGCGATCCGACCTGTCTTTGACAAGATCGGCGACGGCGATTGCCGCCTTGAAATGGCCGCTGCAAAAGACCTGATGTTGGGTTTCATTTCGGCCAAATAATTCAGCATTTGCGTGCGTTGGCACCACTGACCCCAAGATAATGTGTTTTCTCGGGCTGTGATTCACACTCCAGTCATCTCACTGTCACATGCGCGCAATAAGTGACGCCCAACGGAAATCGAGGGCAGGTTGTATGCTGTACCGGACGATGTTTTTGTCAGACATTCACCTTGGCACAAGGGGATGTCGCGCCGATCTGCTGGTACCGTTCCTGCGCAGTCACGAAGCCAGCACGATCTATCTGGTCGGCGATATCTTTGACGGCTGGGCGATCAGCAGGCGGGGCTGGCACTGGCCACAGACCCATAACAACGTGGTGCAAACCCTGCTGGACAAGGCCCGGCGCGGCACCCGTGTGGTGTTCATCCCCGGCAACCATGACGAGGTTATGCGCAACTACCTTGGCACGCATTTCGGCGGGATCGAGGTGATGCAGTCCGCGGATTTCAACGGGATCAACGGCAAACGCTATCTGGTCACCCATGGTGATCAGTTTGATGCGGTCGTGATGAATGCCAAATGGCTCGCTCATTTTGGGGATGCCGCTTACGACTTCCTCTTGTGGCTGAACCCCAAGATCAACCGCCTGCGCTCGTTTTGGGGCGGTCGTTACTGGTCCTTGTCGAAATGGGCAAAACAGCAGGTCAAGACGGCTGTGAATTTCATCGGCCAATATGAAGATGTGCTCGCGGATGAGGCGCGCCGGGGTGGCTATGATGGTGTGATCTGTGGCCACATCCACCACGCCAATATCCGGCAGATCAAGGGCATCGCCTATATCAACACCGGCGACTGGGTCGAAAGCTGCACTGCGATTGTTGAACACCCGACGGGCGAAATTGAGCTGATCGACTGGGAAGAGCGCGCCGCCGAAACCGTGCAGCGCAAACCAT
The DNA here is from genome assembly GCF_033963825.1 of Cognatiyoonia sp. IB215446. Lineage (NCBI taxonomy): Bacteria > Pseudomonadati > Pseudomonadota > Alphaproteobacteria > Rhodobacterales > Paracoccaceae > Cognatiyoonia > Cognatiyoonia sp. IB215446. The sequence goes on from NZ_JAXBMD010000007.1 coordinate 45,533, forward strand.
GGCGCAAGAGATCAAAGGAATTGGCTGAGCTTGACAGCTAGGCAGGAGTGAAACGGATGACATCCACCCCTTCGGTGACGGAACAGCTTGGCGCGGCGGTCAACCAAAATGGCCGCCTGACACGCGTCGGCCTGCTGGAACGCAGCTTTGCCCGGCTTTTTCATGGTCTGGTCTATGCCCAGATTTGGGAGGATCCGGTGGTGGATATGCAGGCGCTGCAAATCCGACCGACCGACCACATTGTGTGTATCGCATCGGGTGGCTGCAACATGCTGTCTTATCTGACAGCGGGACCTGCAGCGATCACAGCGGTTGATCTGTCACCGGCCCATGTGATGTTGAACAAGCTCAAGCTCGCGATTGTGCAGCATGTGCCCGATCACACGGTGCTTTATGAAATGCTGGGCGACGCGAACAGGCCGGGCAATCTTCAGACCTTTGATCGTTATGTGGCACCTCACCTTGATGCAGAGACTCTCGCTTATTGGAATGGGTGGGGCATCGCGGGCCCGCGCAAGAAGATGCTGGTGCGGGGGCTTTACCGGCATGGGCTTTTGGGCCGGTTTATTGGGGCGGTTCATGTAATCACGCGCATCGCACGGGTCGATTTTGCGCCGCTTTTGGCCGCCAAAACGTTGGAGGAGCAGCAGGCCTTCTATGAAAGCCAGATTGTCCCTGTCTATCAAAGCCGCCTTGTCCGATTTCTGGCCAATCGGCGCGCATCGCTTTTTGGCCTGGGCATTCCGCCCGCGCAATATGACAAGCTGGCGGCGGATGCGGACGGCGATATCGTTGCGGTTCTGAACGAGCGGACCCGGAAGCTTTTCTGTGATTTTCCCATTCAGGACAATTACTTTGCCTGGCAGGCGGCCTATCGCGAATATCAGCCCGGTCCGGACGTGGCAGTGCCGCCCTATCTGGAGGCGCCGCATTTTGAGACATTGCGCGCCCATGCCCCAAAGGTGAAAGTGCTGAACCGCTCGCTGACGGACATGCTGGCCGGGCAGCCCAACGGGTCAAAGGATTGCTATGTGCTGCTGGACGCGCAGGACTGGATGAATGATGAGCAGCTTAACGCGCTCTGGCGCGAGATCACACGGACTGCGGCGTCCGGCGCCCGCGTGATCTTCCGCACCGGGGGGCGGGACGACATCCTGCCGGGGCGGGTTGAGGAACGCATATTGTCGCGCTGGGAATACCAGCCCGAAGCCTCGGCCAAGGGCTTTGCGCAAGACCGGTCGGCCATTTACGGCGGCTTTCACCTTTATCACCTGAAAGGCTAGGCCATGACCGACACCCATGGCGCCTTGATGGATCAGGTCTATCGCCGACAGCGATTGGTCTACGATGCCACGCGCAAATACTACCTTCTGGGCCGGGACTATGCGCTGAAGCAGTTGCAGCCTCCGCAGGACGCGCATGTTCTCGAGATTGCCTGCGGGACGGGCCGCAATCTTGATCAGATCGATATGCGCTATCCCGGTCGGTCGCTCTATGGCCTTGATATCTCGTCTGAAATGCTGCGCTCGGCTAATGCAAAACTGGGGTATCGGGCGAAGCTTGCGCTGGGCGATGCCTGCGATTTTGACCCCACCGACCTTTTTGGTCAGGCGATGTTTGACCGGATTGTGATGTCTTACTGCGTCTCGATGATCCCGGCATGGCAAGATGCCATTGCCGAAGCGATCACGCACCTTTCTGTGGATGGAGAGTTGCATATCGTTGATTTCGGTGATCAGGCAGGTATGCCGCGATGGTTCGACCGCAGGTTGCGCGGGTGGCTGGCGCGGTTTCATGTGGAGCCGCGTGACGATTTGGCGAAGGTTCTGGCTGACCTGCCAGAGGTTGAAGTGCGTCATCGGCCATTATTGCGCGGCTATACGCAATATGCCCGGCTCATCCACCGGCCCCAGATTTTTGCGAAGGTGGGTGCGTTCAGCGTTTCCTAGGCACGGTTGTTTGCTGACGCGCTGTGCGCAGGGAGGGAACGGCACTTGGCTCAATGCGTGTGATGCGCAATGTCCTTGGTCTCTTGCACTTCTGCAATGGTTGTCGCGGCCAATCGCGCGATCAGACTGCGTTCGACATCTTCCAGCACCGCCGTGACCTTGCGCTGCAGGATATGTTCGACGGAGCAGGACGGCGCCTCTTCTTGGTTTGAGGCCGCCACCAGACGTTCGTCAAGTGCGACGTAGACGTCAGCCAGCGTGATCTCTTGCGGTGCGCGCGCAAGGCGCCACCCGCCCGCATGGCCTTTTTCCGAAATCAAAAGACCGGCATCCCGCAGCTTGCCCAGCACACGCCGCACAACCACGGGATTCGTTCCGGCATGGTCCGCGATTTCGGTTGATGTCCGGATCCGGGCAGGCTCAATCGCCATATGACTTAGCGTGTGCAAGGCAAGCGACAGGCGGGAATTGCGTTTCATTGGCCGGTTTTCTCCAAGATAGAAACCAAATGTAACTTTTGCTATTGCATTGGTCTAGTAACCGCATAAGTTACGTGACCTGCAGCGCAGCGATTGGAGCAAAACATGTCAGATACCCGCCTTCCCGTCACGGTGCTTTCCGGCTTTTTGGGCGCAGGAAAGACCACGCTTCTCAACCGCGTTCTCAACAACCGCGAAGGGCGCCGTGTGGCGGTCATCGTCAACGATATGTCCGAGGTGAATATTGATGCGGACCTGGTGCGTGCAGACACCGAACTCAGCCGCACAGATGAAACGCTGGTCGAGATGTCCAATGGCTGCATCTGCTGCACTTTGCGTGATGATCTGCTGGATGAAGTGCGCCGTCTTGCTGCCGAAGGGCGCTTTGACTATCTGCTGATCGAATCCACAGGTATTTCAGAGCCTTTGCCAGTCGCCACCACCTTTGACTTCCGCGATGAATACGGCGATAGCCTGTCAGATGTCGCGCGGCTCGATACGATGGTCACTGTCGTCGACGCGGTGAACCTGCTGCAGGACTATTCCAGCCACGACTTTCTGCGGGACCGTGGTGAGGTGATGGGGGACGAGGATGAACGCACGCTGGTGCACCTTCTCACCGACCAGATCGAATTTGCGGATGTCATTATCCTGAACAAGACGGCTGATGCCGGACCCGAACGCACTGACGCCGCCCGCAAGATCATCCGCAGCCTGAATGCGGATGCGAAGATTATCGAAACCAACCATTCAGACGTGCCCGCAGAGACGATCCTCGACACCGGGCTCTTTGATCTTGAAAAAGCGCATGAGCATCCGATGTGGGCGAAAGAGCTTTATGGCTTTGCCGATCACACCCCGGAAACCGAAGAATATGGTGTGTCGTCTTATGTCTATCGTGCACGCCAACCCTTCATCCCCGAAAAGATCCACGCGGCGCTTGTCGGTGATCTGCCCGGTGTGATCCGTGCCAAGGGGCATTTCTGGCTCGCCACGCGGCCTCAATGGGTCGCCGAATTTTCGCTGGCCGGGGCATTGTCGAGCGTGTCGCCGTTGGGCACCTGGTGGGCCTCGGTCCCGCAAGAGCGGTGGCCAGATCATGAAGGCGCGCGGCAATACATGCAGACCCATTGGCAAGAGCCTTGGGGCGACCGGCGGCAGGAAATCGTCTTTATCGGCGCAGGTATCGACTGGCCCGCATTGAAAGCAAAGCTTGATGCTTGTCTGGTGCCTGAGGTTGTTGCAACCAGCCCTGACGCGTTGCCGGACTATCCCGATCCATTCCCCACATGGCGTCGGGCGGAGCAGGCCGCGTGAGCTTTGCCCGCGCCAAGGTTCATCCGGCTGCCATCGGCGTTGCAATCGCCGACAGACCGGAAAACCTGCAGGATTTTCTGGAGCCAAGCTGCGCCGCAGCAATCTGGCGTCGGCAGCTTTCGCCCGACTTTCAAGCTTGGATCAATGGTCTTGATCCGACAAATCTGCCACAGGGCCGGATCATCCTGCGACCCGATGCCGTGGGAGCTGCGGTGAACGAGCTATGCGAGATCGCCCAGACACCTACCGGCCCTGAACGCGATCAGTTAGTTATGGATATCGACGTGCTGGCCGAGATTTTTGCAGCTTTGATGCAGACCCACTATATAAGGCTGCGGCTACAGCCGGTCACGTCGAATGCTTGCCGCAAGTTTCATATCGACGCGATCACCGCCAGGCTCGTCTGCACCTATCGCGGCACTGGGACGCAGTATGGCCTCTCTCCCGATGGGGACGACCCGTCGCGCGTCTTTACCGTTCCCACCGGCGCGCCGATTCTTTTGCGCGGCACCCTCTGGCCCGCAAATCCGCCTGCCGGCCTTTTGCATCGCTCACCACCGATTGAAGGCACGGGAGAGACGCGGCTTATCTTGGTGCTCGATGCCGTATTCGATCCGGAGGATGACTGAGTGAGCCGCAATCTTGGCGCGACCACCCTGCGCCGCAAACGGCGCGCCGCTGATCCGATGCGCAGCTACGATTCCCTGCCCGCGCCCTTAAGGCACTGGCTTTCCCAGGCAGCTTTGCCTTGGTCGCCCGCATCCGCGCGGAAACTATGGAACCGTGCACGCGCCGAAGGGTTGAGTACCGATGACGCATTGCAAGCTCTGTCGTTGGCTGAACAAAATACACTTAGGCGCGACCGTTATGCTTTGACGCCATCTCTGGGTCAGAACGTCGGTGACCCTGTGCGATGATATTGATGGAAAATAGATCGCAACAATAGGCCAGTAATGGGTTCAGATACCCGCGAGTAACCCCATTTTCATAATGCCTGGGAGCGTAATGATTGTGTCAACATCAAACCTGATATGCGTATCTTGAAGATCGTTTACAGCGGTAACCATAGCAACTTTAGTCCCATCTGACTTGGTCGCGATCAAGTCTTCTAATATCCATTCTGTGATGATCGCTGTGTCATCTAAGCAGATCAGTGTGGCATAACCTGTATTTCCGCAAATCTAATCTGCGCCGTCATCAGCAAAAATGGTGTGAGCGTCCTGTACCCTGTCCTTGTGGTCATCCCTTTCATCGGCAAGGCAACCGTGGATACCATCACGGCTGCGATACTCGATGGGGTGTCGTTGCCGTTCCCGCCATCTATGACATCTTTGCGTTCTTCATGCTTAATGAAGTCGTCGCATTGGCCTCCGAAGACTCTGTCACTTCCAGCAGCTCCAAGGCAAAGGTCTCCGGAGTTAGTTTCATCGATGTCGTCGTTCCTCCTCCGGTAGACTAAGGCTCTTAATGAGATGCCTCTGGAGCAATCCCGTCAAGTTTGAGCTTTACATTCATAATTGGAAAATTGCCGCGCGCAAAGTATCGTGCCGCAAGATACCGTTCGTTTTGAGCGGGGCTTGATCGGAATGGAGTGTGTGCAATGCCCGGCGCCAAGATAAAGAATATGGAAGGCTTTGCCGCCGTGAGCGGGATCTCGCGTCCGACAGTGTCGAAATATTTCAATGATCCTGGCAGTGTCCGCAAATCCACACGCATCAAGATCGAAGCTGCGCTGGAACGCTACGACTACCGCCCGAACATCTACGCCATTAACCAGAACCGCAGGCGGACGAAGAACATTGGGCTTGTGGTGCCGAACCTGACTGATCCGTTCTTCGCTGCGATTGCGCGGACGATGGAGGGGTTGATTTTGGCGGCGGGCTATAATCCGCTTCTCTTGAGTTCGCATGGTGGGGCGGAGCAGGAGATTTCTAATCTTGATAGCTTGCGCGCGATCAAACCAGCGGGCGTATTGCTAGCACCGCTAGGGCGTGCCTCCAATTCCGCATTGTTGGCGGAGTTTGCTGATGAAATCCCGACGGTTTTGTTCGATGCTAATCTCGAAAATGTTGGTGAGGCGTTCTTTGGGTCCGACAATGCGCAAAGCATTGATCTGATCGTGCAGTATCTTTGCCGCACTGGCGAACCGCCCGCCTTCTTCGAGATGAAAAACCCTGTGAACCCGAACGCATATCGACGCAGGACGGCTTATACCGCATCGATGGAACGGCTGGGTCAAGAGCCACATTTTATTCGCGTTAACGGTGAGGGATGGGACTTTGAGGAGATCGGTTTTCGGCAAGGAACCCGGGTCATTGCAGAGAAGCTGTTGCCGACCAACACGGTGCTTTGTTCCAACGACAGACTTGCAATTGGCCTATTGTCCGCAGCTTTTGAAAGCGGCGCCAGAGTGGGGCTGGAGGAGGGGTGTGAACTGCGGATCGCTGGTCACGACGACCATCCCTTTGCCCGCTACACTTGCCCAAGCCTGACGACAATTTCCCAGGATTATGCCGCCATTGGCGCGCGGAGTGTCGAGACGATTCTGGCGCTTATCGAGGAGGGTAAAAGTGCTAAAGAACGCGAAGTCACTTTCTTTGAAGGTCGACTTGTCATGCGAGGTTCTGCATAAAATTTTGTAATTATTGAATTTTATTCTATAACTTTACACGCGATAAGTTTTTATTGACGCCGCGAATAAATATCATCTACCTTTTCTTCATCATCAGATAAGGGAGGACGATGATGTCTGTGAAAAAAGCCTTGTTCGGCGCGACTGCGCTGACGTTGGCAGGTTCAGTTGGTGTTTATGCCGACGGCCATGCCGCGGAACTGACTATCGCGATCGTCAATAACGGTCATATGATCAATATGCAGACTGTGGCTGAGGCATATACCGAAGAAACCGGCATACAGCTGAACTGGGTTTCGCTGGAGGAAGGCGTGCTGCGCGAGCAGGTGACATCTGACACCGCTACCGGCGGCGGCCAGTATGACATTATCAACATCGGTATGCAGGAAGCACCAATTTGGGGCGCTGCTGGCTGGATCGAACCGCTTGATTTCGGTGCTGAGTACAACATGGACGACATCTTGCCCGCTATCCGCGCTGGCCTTTCCCACGAAGGTACGATGTACGCAGCGCCATTTTATGGCGAAAGCTCGATGGTTATGTATCGCAAGGATCTCATGGATGCTGCTGGCGTTTCCATTGCTGATAACGACAGCTGGGACAACATCAAGGCCGCAGCCGCCGCTGTTCATGACCCTGACAATGGCGTCTATGGCGCTTGCCTGCGCGGCAAGCCAGGCTGGGGCGACAACATGGCCTTTATCACAACCATGGTGAACAGCTTTGGTGGTGCCTGGTTCGACGCGGATTTCAAACCCACCATTGACAGCGATGAATGGCGTGCAGCTATCAACTTCTACGTTGACCTGCTGGGCAACTATGGTCCCCCGGGCTCGGAAGGGAACTCATTCAATGAGATCCTTGCGCTCTACAATGAAGGTAAGTGCGGTATGTGGATCGATGCGACGATCGCGGCCTCCTTCCTCGAAGTTGACGGCGTGGCCTATGCACAATCGCCAAATGCCGGCAATCCCGTGGGTGCAAACTGGCTTTGGGCATGGGCGATGGCAGTTCCGGCTGGTTCCCCCAATGCAGATGCGGCCAAAGACTTCATTGAGTGGGCAACTTCCGAGGAATACGTGCTGGCTGTCGCCGCACATCCCGATTTCGGTTGGGGCTCGGTCCCTACCGGTCAGCGTGCTTCAACTTACGCCAATCCGGATTTCCAGGCTGTCGCGGCCTTTGCGGACGCCGAATTGGCGGCGATCGAATCTGCAGCGCCTGAAGCGACTGATCTGAAGCCTTATGTGGGCGTCCAGTTTGCAGCAATCCCGGAATTCCCGGAAGTTGGCTCCGCGGTCGCGCAAGAAATGGCAGCAGCACTGTCTGGCGCAAAGTCAGTCGATGAAGCCCTAGCAGCCTCTCAGGCTACGGCTGAGGCGATCATGGAAGAAGCGGGCTACTAGCACCTCTCCTCTTGAGGTGGGGCCGGCGTACTGACCGGGCCCACCCAGCCGCACAAAAAGCGGATACCGCGAACCCAAGTATTTTCACGTCACATGACGCAGGGCATGGTGGATAGCACCATTGGCCCGGAGGAATAGGACTATGTCAGACAGACGGCTTCCAAGATTGCTCCAGACACCCGCAGTAGTAATGCTTTTGATCTGGATGCTGATCCCGCTGGGGATGACACTTTACTTTTCATTCATTCGTTATGTTTTGAACAATCTCAGACGTCCGGAGTGGACTACGCCGTCGCTGTCAAACTGGCGAGGCTTTGGAAACTATGAATTCGTCCTCAACAACAAGGATTTTCTACTCGCCATTCAGAACAGTTTGCTCATTGTTTGCAGCATCCTGTTTCTCACCGTCATCCTTGGTGTCCTGATCGCAGTCCTGATCAACAAGGCTTTTCCGGGGCGGGGCATTGTGCGGGTGCTGCTGATCTCGCCATTCTTCGTCATGCCAGCGGTGAATGCCGTCTTGTGGATCAACATGATCCTTGATCCGGTCCTTGGCCTTCAGGGCCTTGCGGTTGGTGGGATCAACAGCCTTATCGACGGCCTTCAAAATGCTCCACTTGTTGGCTGGTTCTTCTCGCTCTGGCCAGAGCTTGAGCCGATCTCGTTTCGCGCAACACAGACCAGTGCTTATGCGGTGATAATCATGGTCACATGGCAATGGACGCCATTTGCGGTCCTGATCTTCATGACTTCGCTGCAATCCGAAGATCAGCAGCAAAAGGAGGCGGCGATCCTCGATGGAGCGGGCGCGTGGAGCCAGTTTCGCTTTCTGACGCTGCCCCATCTTGGGCGGCCCATCGCGATTGTCGTGATGATCCAGGCGATCTTTCACCTGTCCCTCTATGCCGAGATCGAGATCGTCAGCCGGGGCAATGGCAACAAGAACCTACCTTACCTGATCGGTGAATTTGCCAACAACAACATTGGCGCCGCCTCCGCTACAGGCATCTTTGCCGTGATCCTCGCCAACATCGTTGCGATCTTCCTGCTGCGGATGATCGGCAAATCATTGATGGAGTAACCGATGGCTATTGTCGCACAATCCTCGAACGCCAGCCGCGCCAGTCGCGCGACACTCGCCTGGATCGTTGGGCTTCTGTTCTTCTTCCCGATTTTCTGGATGGTCTTGACCAGCTTCAAGACCGACGCCGATGCGGTGAAGCCGGAGTTCCTGATCTTCTTTCAACCGACGCTTGAGAACTATCTGAACATGACCGAGAACTATGATTATTGGCGCTTTGCCCGGAACTCGGTCATCACTGCGGTCTTTGCCACAATCTTTGCCTTGGCGGTTGGAATCCCTTGCGCCTATGCGATGGCTTTCAACCCGAGCCGGTCCACTAAGGATGTCCTGATGTGGATGCTCTCCACAAAAATGCTGCCCGCGGCGGCCGTGCTTTACCCAATGACGTTTCTGACGAAAAGCATGGGGCTATTCGACACCAAGTTCCTGATCATCGTGGTCTTGATGCTTATTAACCTGCCCATCGTGATCTGGATGCTGTTCACCTACTTCAAGGAAATCCCGAAAGAAATCATCGAGGCGGGCCAGATGGACGGTGTTAACACCTGGGGCGAAATCCGGGAGATTCTGATCCCCCTCGCTTGGGGTGGGATCGCATCGACCGCATTGCTCTGCTTCATCTTCTGCTGGAACGAGGCGTACTGGACCGTGCGCCTGACCACGACCGATGCGGCGACACTCTCGAAACTCATCGAAGGCAACCGCGCACCCGAAGGGTTGTTCTTTGGCAGGCTCTCAGCGGTTTCTACCGCCGCCGTGGGGCCCATCGTAGTGCTGGGGTGGTTCTGCCAGAAACAACTTGTCCAAGGTCTGACCTTTGGCGCCGTCAAATAGGATTTAATCATGGGACGTATCCAACTTGAAAGTGTAACGAAGAGCTTTGGCGATGTTCAGGTTATCCCGCCATTGGACCTGACGATTGAGGATGGGGAATTTGCGGTCTTTGTCGGCCCTTCAGGCTGCGGGAAATCCACCTTACTGCGTTTGATCGCCGGACTGGAGGAAACAACTTCGGGCTCGATCATGATAGACGGGCAAGATGTGACGCAGGTCTCCCCTTCCAAGCGTGGGCTCGCAATGGTGTTCCAGACCTATGCGCTCTACCCTCATATGACCGTAAGGAAGAATATCGCGTTCCCGATGCGCATGGCGGGCCTTAGTGAGGCAGAACAGGAAAAGCGGATCATGGCCGCCGCCGAAAGCCTCAACCTGACGGATTACCTTGATCGGAAACCCGGACAGCTCTCTGGTGGTCAGCGCCAGCGCGTGGCCATAGGCCGCGCCATCGTGCGCGACCCCGAGGCGTTCCTTTTTGATGAGCCGCTCTCGAACCTCGACGCCGCCTTGCGGGTCGGTATGCGCCTTGAGATCACCGAGATGCATGAGCGTATGAAGACGACGATGATCTATGTTACGCACGATCAAGTTGAAGCGATGACTATGGCTGACAAAATCGTTGTGCTAAGGGCGGGTGTGATCGAGCAGGTGGGCTCGCCGCTCGAGCTCTACCGCGCGCCACGCAGTCTATTTGTGGCAGGCTTCATCGGCTCGCCGAAGATGAACTTCATAGAGGGCGAGGAGGCCGACAAACGCGATGCCAAGACCATCGGTATCCGGCCCGAGCATATCGACGTTGTCGAGGACGGCGGAATATGGCAGGGCAAAGTAGGCGTCGCCGAGCACCTAGGGTCCGACACCTTCTTCCATGTCCATGGTACGAATCTGGCAGATACTCTGACTGTACGGACGGTCGGTGACGTCGCCCTGCGTCACGGCGATACGATCCAACTCAGACCGCGCGAGGACGAACTCCTCCGCTTCGATGACGCAGGGCTGCGGATCGCATGAACCGTTTGGCCGGCAAAAATGCCTTAATCACGGGTGCCGCACGCGGCATCGGTCTGGCCTTTGCCAAAGCCTATATCGATGAGGGTGCTCAGGTGATGATCGGGGATATCGACCTGCCGCGCGCGCAAGCCGCTGCGGGCGATATTGGCGCGGTGACGGTCAAGATGGATGTCACCGACCATGCGAGCATAGATGCTGCGGTAGCCGAAACCATCGCGGCCTTTGGTCAAATCGACATCCTTGTTAACAATGCTGCTGTCTTTACCGCAGCCCCGATCACCGAGATCAAGGATGCGGATTTCCAACGCGTCTTCGATATTAACGTCGCAGGGACGCTCTTCACGTTACAGGCCGTCGCACGACATATGATCGCGCGGGGGATCAAAGGCAAGATCGTCAATATGGCCTCTCAGGCTGGCCGCCGCGGCGAGCCTTTGGTCGCAGTCTACTGTGCCTCGAAAGCTGCGGTGATCAGTTTGACGCAAAGTGCGGGCCTAAACCTCATCGAGCACGGAATAAACGTGAATGCTATCTCGCCCGGCGTCGTCGACGGTGAACATTGGGACGAAGTAGATGCATTCTTCGCCAAGTATGAAGGCAAATCGCCCGGCCAAAAGAAGGTCGAAGTGGGCACTGCGGTACCCTATGGGCGGATAGGCAAGGCCGAAGATCTAACAGGCATGGCAGTTTTCCTCGCAAGCGACGACGCAGATTACGTCGTTGCGCAGACCTACAACGTGGATGGCGGACAATGGATGAGCTGATGAGAGATCACGACGCAAAACTCATTCCGCTGAGAAACCAGACTTTGGACAGGTTGCCCGCCGCCATCTTACGTCCAAACTATGACCGCAAGGCCTTGACGCCGGGTATTGTGCATATTGGCCTCGGTAACTTCCATCGTGCGCATCAGGCTTGGTATTCCCATCGTCTGATGCAAGAGGGACAAGCGCTCGACTGGGCGATCATTGGGGCAAGCGTCCGAAGCGAAGATTCTGCGCAGCGCCATCGGCTTGAAGAGCAAGACTACCTGACGACGCTGATTGAGCTCGACCCTTCCGGCACCTCGGCAGAGGTAGTAGGTTCGATGATCGGATATCTACCCATCGAGGATGGTCATGGCGCACTGATCAGACAAATGGCTCACCCGTCCATCCGCATCGTCTCGTTGACCGTCACAGAGGGGGGATACTTCCTCGATCCAGCGACCAAGCGGTTTGACAAACAGCACCCAGATATTCAACACGATGTACGTCGCCTTGACCGACCGCGAACGGCGTTTGGCGCAATCGTCTCGGCGTTGCGCGCGCGCAGGGATGCGGACGCGGGACCTTTCACGTGCCAAAGTTGCGACAACCTGCCCGGAAATGGAACGGTCTTGCGCGAGGTGGTCGTTGGCCTCGGCAATCTGGTCGATCCCAAACTGGGCGCGTGGATTGCACAGAACGCGAGTTTTCCGAACTCCATGGTTGACTGCATCGTGCCTGCGACAGGTCCGAAAGAGCTATCTTTAGCCCAAAGCCTAGGCATCGTTGACCGAGCACCTGTGACGCATGAGAACTTTCGGCAGTGGGTAATGGAAGATGACTTTTGTGCGGGGCGGCCACCTTGGGAAAACCTCGGTGCCACCTTGACTGATCGGGTCCATGACTACGAGGCAATGAAACTCCGCCTACTAAACGGCGGGCATCAGATCATCGCGGCGCCCGCCGAGCTGCTTGGCCTTGAGACCATCGCCAATGCGATGGCGCATAATCCGATCAGAGGTCTTTTGCGCAAGGTTGCCCTGACCGAAATCGCGCCACATGTCCCCTCAGTTCGTGGAATGACACCGGCACAATATGTTGATCTTATTGAACAGCGCTTCTCGAATCCAGCTATTCACGACACCGTCCGGCGTGTAGCTTTCGATGGTTCTTCTCGTCACACCGGCGCGATTATCCCTGTCATCCGCGATGCCATCGCAAAAGGCACTGAACTTGAAGGCTTGGCCCTAAGCCAAGCGCTCTGGGCCCTTATGTGTGCGGGGCAACGGGAAAACGGCAGTGTCATCGAACCCAATGATCCTGCATGGGGACAGCTTACAGGTGCTGCGCAAGAAGCAATGTCAAATCCACAAGCCTGGCTCGAACAACATCAGTTCTACGGAAATATCGGAGATGACGACCGTTTCAGATCGTTATTCGAGAAATCTTTTAATGCCCTTCGACGTGATGGATTGGAACGCACCATAGGTCGCTATCTAGCGGCTTAGCGCAGCGTCGGAAAAATCGGCTACGACGCTTATTGGCTATCGCAGGGAGCCATGCCCCGCAACTGTAGTGAAATTCAAAAGCTGCTTCAGGTTTTTGGGATTTCGCTTGAAAACGTTCTGCCACTAGTGAGTGCCAGCTTGGCCGTACCGACTGCAGCTTCTACTTCGGCGGCAGCTTCTACGGGTAGCTTGAGCACCCTTTCCCTGATCTGGGTCAAGACAGGGTTCCGCGATGCGCCACCAGCGGTGAGGATGAGCTGCGGCCATTCGGCGCCATGTTCCTTCAGCAGTGTATAGGCTTGATGCTCGATACGGGCGATCCCATCGAATATACCGTGGAGAAAAGCGGCATCATTTGCTGGACGCGGTGTAAGCCGAGGTGGCAGACAGGGATCGTTAATGGGGAAACGCTCGCCCGGTTTCAGCAACGGGTAGTAGTCTAAGCCGGAGGACTGTGTTGGATCGATCTGGGCAGAGAGTGTTACCAACTTGGCATCGCTGAAATGTGCGCGCAAGACGCCACCGCCAGTGTTAGATGCGCCACCCACCAGCCAGCCTTCACCCAAGCGATGCGCATAGAGACCCATTTCGGGCGCATCAATGCGCTTATGCGAGAATAGCTTGATCGCCAGTGTCGTGCCGATGGATGTAACAGCGGCGCCAGGTTTTGGGGGCGTTGCGGCGAGAAACGCCGCGATGCTGTCGGTCGTTCCTGCGTGGATCATCGTCTGTCTTGGCAGGCCGAACTCATCTGATACTTGTGATGATACCGGCCCAACCTCCGTGCCGGGCGACACTAGGTCCGGCAAGAGTTGGACTGGCAGCAGTGCTCCAATCCAATCCGGCCAAGTCGCCTGCGCGGGGTCACACCCTGTCTTAAGCGCGTTGTTCACGTCCGAAACAGCTCCAGTGCCCCGCAACTTCGCGGCTATGAAATCCGCTTGATGCAGCAGATGTGCTGCTCGTCCATCGCCATCTTTAGCAACAAGATACATCGCGCGGGCCAAGGCGGAAGCGCTGCCTCGAGTGATGTGCGGATCGGGCGCATGTCGGGAGATCTTTGACGCCTCTGCGTCGAAACCGCCGTCACTGTACATCAACGCATGGGTAACAGGGTTGTGGGTCTTGTCCACCAGAACTAGGGTACCGGACGTGCCATCAACAGCGATGCTGCGGATGTCTGTTGGACTGATGTCGTTGTCCTCCAACGCCGAGATTTGCGCCCGCATGCACTGGGTGACCGCCTGCCACCAGCATGCAGGGTCGCGGCTATCTTCTGGACCGCCATAGCTGGACCGCGCAAACGACAGCGGTTTGCCCGCTGCATCAACGACGGCAGATCGCACACCTGACGTGCCTAGGTCGATACCGACCGCGAGCCCCGTCATGACCGTGCCGCCAGGGCCTGACGGTACTTCTCTGCGTCCCAGTCCAGTAACTCCGCCTCTGCCGCGGGTCCAATCGCCGTTGGGACCCAGTCATCTGGCAAGCGGAGCAAAAGGTCCGAAAGGCACCGCAGCATCGCCTTCTGCGAAGAGGTTGCGCCTTCCCGCAGCGCAACACCCTGATCTGGGATAAGCAAGGCGGGTCTCACCCCGTCGTGGTCGCTGGCGGGCAGGGTAGGACCAAGGAACACGACGTGGTCGGGGTAGTATGAGCCGGCAGCGGCGATGGCACAGGCGCGTTCGTCGATGGCGATCCAGCCCTCTTCTGCCCAGACAAAGTCATCTGGCGGGGCACTATCCGACACTTTTGAAGGTGCATTTCGCGCAGGCATGGCAAGCCGTGTCTCAATCTCTTCTGTCAGAGCCGCGACCGCAGCCACATCCGCGCCGCAGATAATCAGACCGTGATTGCCCAAGACCACGACCTGCGTTTCAGGTTTGACCCTCGCAAGGATTTCACGCGTCAGTGGAAGACCCGGCTTGGCGTAGGGGACAGTTACGAAGGGGAGGCAGTCCAGCTTTTCCTTCAATGCAATCAGCCCAGCATCGCATACAGCATGCACAAGAGTCGCGATGGAATGTGTATGCGCGATAACGGGCCAGTTTAGCGCTGCGTGAAAGGTCGTCTCTATAGATGGGCGGAGCGTGTTAGCTGGATCAATCACGGTGGTCTTGCACGATCCATCTCCTGCCTCGCCATTTGCCTCGGCCAAGGCTGCGGCCCGGTCGACAGGCACGAAGATGTTCCTCGTTTCCGCATCGGCCAATTCCGTGCCAGAGGCCTTGATCCACATCACATCGCCATCCTTGATTGATGTGTTGCCGCCCGGGCCCTGCACGCGGAGCGGGTCTTGGCCGAGCTTGGCGGACAGGGCGCGGAATGCCGCAAAATCGGGGGGGGCGGTGATTGTCACGAGAGGCTCCTGAGGGTGAAGTTTGGCGGCGGCGCGGCTGCCTCCTGGGCCAGAGTTTGCACCGTTTCCATCCGGTCCGCGTTGGCAAACCGGGCAGTATGCAACCCGCCTTCGACAAAGGCTGTCGACCAACCCGCGCCGTGCCCGCCTGCGATATCGTGCTCAAAACTGTCGCCGACCATGAGCAAACGCTCCGGTACCGCGCCAAGCGCATCCGCGACCGCACGAAAAACTGCCGTATGCGGTTTTCCGTAGAATATCACGCGGCCACCAGCCTCTGCATGGGTATGCGCCAACGCTCCGGGAGACGTCACCGTCACACCGCCCGCCCGCGGCGAGGCGCGGTCCGGGTTGGTGCAATAAACTGGCAAGGCGCCAGTAGCGTTCAAAATCGCCATATATGCAGCAGTCTCGGCGTTCTCCGGCAACCCCATCAGCAGGATTGCATCGGCCGTTGTAGGATCATCGACAAGTGTGATGTCCAACCCCTTTGCCCAAACCGCTGCATCACCGGGGTGTCCCTCTATCGCGTAGAGGGACAGGGCCTTGCCTTGCCGGGTCAGGTCGAGCCACAACGCCTCGCCAGAGGTCATGACAACATCGAAAAGGTCGGGCGCAAATCCCTTCGCGGCGATCCGGTCAAGGTTCACATCTGCCCGCTTGCCAGAATTGGACAACACCGCCAGTCGCGTCAGCGCCTTCAGCCTTTCCACCGCTTGCACAGCGCCCGGATAGGGCCGGGTTCCGTCATGCAGCACGCCCCATTGGTCGAGCACAATCGCATCAAAGTCGCGGGCAACCTCGGTCAGGCTGTCAAGGCTGCGGGTCATCCTTCAGCTTTCGGCCATATCCTTGGGGTCTTTTAGACTTGCCAGATATGCCGGCACGTCTTCCTTTTTCATGGCGGGTGCCGCTTTGGCCACCGCACCGTCAGACATATCACCGAAGTAAAACTGGAAACCGGGGATCACCTGACGGCGTTTGCGCAGCGGCATGCCGTCATAAGGGAAAACGTCAGACCGGGCATTCGCGGCCTCGTCATGGCACGGCAGGATGTAATCGGCACGCTTGTCGAGCTCCTCGACCGATTTCCAGCCTTCGTAGGAGTTCACAAAGCGGGCGGGCACCCAATAACGCCAGCCTTCGGCTTCGCAAGGTTCAAGGTTGCGTTCCTGGAAGATTGCGTCACCCGCAACAACGATATCACCGGCAGAGGTGGCAACCGTGACAGCCATATGTCCGACGGAGTGCCCCGGTGTGTGGAACATGGTGATGCCAGGCAGCACTTCGCATTCGTCCTCCACGGCCTCAAACACGCAGCCCGTATAGGCCGGTTCGATCCCAAGATAACCGGATTCATACGTGCGGTAGTAAAGCGGCAGCGGGTTATGGGCCATTTCAATCTCGGCCTTGGGCGCGATGTAGCGGGCGTTCTTGAACTTCTTCATGTTCTGCACATGGTCCCAGTGCAGATGAGTAAAGACGATGGCGTCGATTTCATCCGGATGCACGCCGAGCTTCTGTTCCAGATGCTCATGGACCTGCAGACAGCCGCGTTTCTGGCATTTGTGGTGGTATTTCGTCGCGCGCTCTTCATCGCACAGACCCGTGTCGATCAGGATCTTATGCGTGCCCGTATCGACATAATGGCAGTAAACCGGGTTCCAGAACTTCTTGCCCGCTGGTCCTTTCCAGAATGTGTAGGTCCCAAGATCTGCTTCGAGCCAGCCGGTATTGATCGGATAAATCTTCGTCTCATGCGCGCCCATCTGGCCCTCCATCCCCGCGAGTCGAGTTTTGTATACAAAAACAAGATCGAGAATGCAGATGCAAGATGAAATCGTGTTGAAAGGACTAATTGACCTCTAAAGTTCGCAAGAAACTTTCAGTCATGTGGGCGCGCATGCCATCAGAGGCTGCTTTCGAATCCTCGGAAAAAATGCTCGCAATCAGCGCCTCGTGAGATTTCGCGGAGGCGATCAGGTCATCCTTGGAGGCGAACTTTTTCGCACGGAACGGCCCGGTGCGACGGCGGAAGTCAGAGGCAATTTCTGCAATGTAAGGATTCCCTGTCGCGCGATAGATCGTTTGATGAAACGCCTCGTTCGCATGCAGATAGGCGTGCATATCGCCAGATTCCGCTGCCGCGACGCATGCTGACTGCGCCGCCTCTATTTCAGATCGCGACAACAAAGACAGGCGCTGTGCGGCAATTCGGGCACAGGTCGCCTCGATTTCATGCATAGCTTCAAAGATTTGCGCCAATTCCTCGCGGCTATACTCGGCCACCCGCACGCCACGCTTTGCACCGGGCACCAGGATCGCCTGCGCGGTGAGTCGCGTCAGCGCCTCGCGGATCGGGGTGCGCGAGACGCCAAAGCGTTCGGTCAGCTTGACCTCATCCAGCCGCTCGCCCGGTCGCAGAAGGCCTGTTGCAATATCGTCCATCAAGGCGGCCTCGATCCGTTGGACCGTGGACCCGCGTGCACCTTTTTCATGATGATCCTTGAACTGCAATGCTTCGATATCCTTCTATCGCTACTGCATACTGTTACACGGCGACGGGCCGTTTGGCAATTTTGGATATTTACTTTTAGTTTTGTATACACAATGCTCTGCGCTACCGGAGGAGAGGGATTCGATGCCAGAAATACGCTTGCAGCAACTGGTTAAACGCTACGGTGCGGTTCAGGTGCTGCATGGGATCGACCTGCAGATGGCCGAGAATGAATTCACCGTTCTTGTCGGCCCCTCTGGCTGCGGCAAATCCACGACCCTGCGCATGGTTGCGGGGCTTGAGGCCGTGTCAGACGGTGACATCCTGATGAACGAGGCCTCGGTCAAAGACCTTGATCCCAAGGATCGCGACATCGCGATGGTGTTTCAGGACTACGCCCTTTACCCGCATATGAACGTGGCACGGAACATGTCGTTTTCGCTCCGGCTGCAGAAGACGCCGAAGGCCGAGATCGACAAGAAGGTAAAGGAAGTGGCCGAGATCCTGGGGCTTTCCGCCTACCTTGGCCGCAAACCCGGCGAGTTATCTGGCGGACAGCGCCAGCGCGTTGCAATGGGCCGGGCCTTGTGTCGTGACGCGGGCACGTTCCTTTTTGATGAGCCGCTGTCAAACCTTGACGCCAAGCTGCGCGGGCAGATGCGCGCTGAACTGGCCGTGATGCGCCAGAGCGTGCAGAAAAACATGATCTACGTCACCCATGATCAGATTGAGGCAATGACCCTCGCCGACAGGATCGTCGTGATGCATGGCGGTCATATCCAGCAGCAGGGCACGCCGGCTGAGCTGTTCAAGAACCCGGCCAACAAGTTCGTCGCCGGATTTCTGGGCTCACCACCGATGAATTTTCTGGCGGCGGAGCTGAAAGATGAGGGTGGCACGCTTTACGCGGTCGGAAAGGGTTTTCAGCTGGCGCTGGACCCTGACCTTGCCGAGCGGTCGCGACGGCAGGCAGTGTCCTCTGCGATCCTTGGCATTCGCCCCTCCGATCTCGAATACAACCCGGATGGCGCAGAGGACGCATCTATCGATCTCAATGTCGTCGTCTCGGAATATGTCGGAGCGCAATCAGTGCTGATCTGCGATTGCGGCGGGTCGCGCGTGACCGTTGAAATCAAGTCTGAAACACCGATCGCCTTGGGCGAAACACTTCGTTTTGCGGTGCGGCAAGAGGGTCTGCACCTGTTCGACAATAAAACCGAGGACGCCATTTGAAGCGTCCATCAGCAATTGGGAGGAAACGATGCTGAACCTATTGAAGACGACAACCGTCTTGGGCGGGTTGGTCATGGCCAGCGGGGCCTTTGCCGAAGGCCCCTACGCCCCTTATGAGGGCACGACGCTGATCGTGAATTTCCCCGCCCACCCACATTACAACGCGGTGATGGAGGTACTGCCCGAGTTTACCGCGCAGACCGGCATCGAGGTTGAGGTGGACATGCTGCCCTATCTCGACATGCGCGAGCGGCAGACACTGGAACTGGCGCTGGATGAGGGAGCCTATGACCTGATCTCCTATGTCGTGTTTTCCAAGGCCGACTATGTCTATGCCGATCAGCTGGAAAACCTCGCCAAGTATTTCATGAACCCGATGCTCTCGGATCCCAACTATGATGCGGGCGATCTGATTGATGGCTATGTCCAGAACATCGGCGTGGCTGGGGGAGAGAAAGGATATCTGCCAGGACCCACAGGCTCGCTTTATGGGTTGCCATTCGGGTCCGAGACCTCAGTCCTTTTCTACCGGGCGGATATTTTCGACAAACATGGGTTGGAGGTGCCGACAACCTATGACGCGTTCCTTGAACTCGCCTGTCAGATCCCGGAGCTTGAACCGGGCATGGGTGGTGTCGCGTCCCGTGCGGCGTCCGGGCATCAGGCAAGCCACGCGTTTTTGTTGCACCTTGCCCCGCTGGGCGGACGGGTCTTTGACGAAAGCTGGAACCCAACCATCAACAATGCAGCCGGTGTCGAGGCGGCCGAAGCACTGAAGACGATTGTGGATTGTGGGCCTGAAGGCTCCTCCGCTTTTGGTCCGGCCGAGGCAGCGAACGCCTTTGCCCAGGGGCAGGCAGCCATGTTCCTTGATTCAATCGCCTTTGCGCCAACATTCGAAGATGACAGCCGCTCAACCGTCGTCGGCAATGTGGGCTGGGCCGCCCATCCTGAAGGTGTCATGGCGGCATCGCAAACCGGTGGTTTCGGCCTTGGCATTCCCGCCAACGCTGAAAACAAGGAAGCCGCGTTCCTTCTGATGCAATGGTTGACCTCGAAAGAAGGGGACCTGATGGTTGCGATGGCTGGCGGCAACCCGTCCCGCTTCTCAACTTACGAAAACGCCGAGCTCAACGCCAAGTTCCCATGGTCGTCGACCTTTGGTGAGGCACTCGCATTCGCCGATCCTGACTGGCGCCCCATCATCCCCGCCTGGGGTCGGATCAACGCCGACATCGGCACAACGATGAGCCAGGTCTTGACGGAAGGCATCGACATTCAAGAAGCGCTGGATGGCATCGCCGGACGCACCCAAGCGCTGATGGAGGAAGAGGGCTACTACATCTGGCAATAGTCTAGATACCTGAGGCGGCCTCTCCCCCGCCTCAACTCTCCCTGATGCCCTGGCTGCATGATCGTGGCCAGGGCCCCACCAACCGAAGGCTTGCGCGCTCGTGTCCAAACAACGTCTGAACCGACTGACGCCCTATATGTTCGTCGCACCGGCGGCATTGGTGATGATCCTCGCGCTGTTTTACCCCATCGCTTACATGATCTGGGGCAGTTTTCGCGATTGGGACCCGAGCCAGAACCTCAGCGAGACGGAGTTCGTCGGCCTTGCCAACTACGCCAAATTGCTGGTTGACCCTGCCTTTCATACATCGTTCTGGGTGACTTTGGTGTTCGCCTTTACCGTTGTCGCGGTCGAGATGGTGATCGGTGTGGGACTTGCACTTCTTCTTGATCGCAACATCCGGGGCATGAGCGTTCTGCGCACGCTCTTCATCCTACCGATGATGATCGCACCTGTGGTTGTGGGCCTCGTCTGGCGCTACATGTTCCACCAGACTTACGGCACCTTTAACCGCTTCTTCGAGGCGATTGGCCTGCCGAAGGTCGATTGGCTAGGGCAAAACCCGCTTTTATCGGTGATCATCGCCGATATTTGGCAATGGACGCCCTTTATTTTCATCCTGTCACTGGCTGCGCTGCAATCCCTCCCACGCTCGGCGCTTGAGGCGGCGCGCATTGATGGTGCGACGGGCTGGCAACAAGTGATCCATATCAAGCTGCCGCTGATGATGCCGGTGCTGATTGTTACCATGCTGCTGCGCCTGATTGATGCCTTCAAAGTGCTTGAAGTTATTCTGGTCCTCACCGGCGGAGGCCCCGGCCTTTCCACCGAAATCCTCGCCCTGCGGATCGCCCGCACCGCGCGGGAGTTCCGCGAATTGGGCGAAGCAGCAGCAATGTCGAATTACCTTCTGATGCTCTTGATGGTGCTCACCTTAGGCATGTTCGCCTTCACCCGCTGGCAAGAGGCCCGCGCCCGACGTCTGCAATTCGCGCAAGAAGAGGAGGGTTAGGGCGATGGCCGACACCAATTATGACCGCCAGAACCCCGCCTTCTATGTGCTGATCGCCATCCTGATCTTCATGAGCGTCGGTCCCGTCGCGCTCTTGCTGATCAATTCGCTGAAACTGGACGTCGATATCACCAGCGGCGCGGGTGGCCTTTTATTCATGCCGACGATACGCAACTACGAAACCGCCCTTTGCGATATCCTATGGTATGAACCTGAACATCTGCGGTTCTGCCAAATCCGTTTTGGCGGGGCCTTTATCAACTCGATCATCATTGCGTTGATCTCCACTGCATTGACACTGATCTTCGGGTGCATGGCGGCATATGCGCTTGTGCGGTTCCGGTTCATGGGGCGCGATAGCCTGTCGCTTTCAACCCTCGCTGTCCGCATGATCCCGCCAGCAGTTCTGCTGGTGCCGGTCTTCGGGCTTTGGAACAATGCCTTCTGCCTCGACAACGATTACGGGGTGGGCGCCTGGATCCGTGATACGTTCGGCGGGCGCGGCGATGTCTGCCTTGCAGGCACACATTCCGGGATCATCCTGATCTATGTCGCGATGAACCTGCCCTTCGTGATCTGGATCCTGCAGAGCTTCATCGTACAGGTTCCCCGAAGTCTTGAGGAAGCCGCACGTGTCGATGGGGCGGGACCATTTCAGACCTTTTTCCTTGTGGTACTTCCGCTGATCAAGCCCGGGCTGGCAGCCGCGTCGATCTTTACCTTCCGTATTGCATGGAACGAGTATCTGCTGGCCAGCGCCCTTGCTGACCGCGATACGATGACCGTGCCGATCCTGATCGTGAACAACGCGTCGGAGTTCGACGGGTTGGGCACGATCTTTGCGACAGGCATGTTGCTCGCCATTCCCCCGATTCTCTTTACGCTCTTCGCCTCACGCCAGATCATCACCGGCATGACCGCCGGGGCCGTGAAAGGGTAAGTGATGGCGCGGGTGCTTTTGATCGGCACGTTCGAGACCAAAAAAGCGGAGCTGGACTACCTCGCAAGTGCCTTGAAAGATCACGGTTTGGAGGTATCGACGCTTGATGTGTCGCTGGCCAATAACGGGGTGATCTGGTCGGGAGTCGAGAAGCTATCTCAGATGGCGGCCAAGGCCGAAGCTGCAGCGGCCCATATCACCGAACAATCCGCTGAATGCGCTGTTGCCATCGGCGTAGGTGGCGGCACTGGCGGCGAAATCATCCTCGCTGCGATGAAGGGCCTGCCCTCAGTCTATCCTAAAATCCTTATCACAACGCTTGCCTTCGATCCGCGACCCGCACTGGCCGACACCTCTATAACCATTATTCCGACACTTTGCGACATCGAGGGGCTGAACACCTACCTCAAACAGGTCTTTGAAAACGCCGCGGCGGGTGTGGCTGGGCTGGCCAAACGACGCGCTATTCCAGCGTCTGGCCGGGCTTGCATCGCGATCACGACACTGGGCGCCACCGGCATCGCGGGCGCGGAAGTTGCGCGAATACTCGACCGAACGGGACATGAGGCGACGGTGTTTCACGCCAATGGTTACGGTGGTGCGGCCTTCACGCGATTTATCGAAGAAGGCCATGCGCAAGGCGTCATTGACCTGAATGTTCATGAATTAGGCCGTCTGCGGCTGGCGGGGGTGCATGTACCAATGGACACGCGTTTTAGCGCGGCGCATGATTTGCCGCGCGTTGTCCTGCCCGGTGCGCTGAACTTCATTGGATTAGGTGCCATTGATACGGTCCCGGATGCGTATAAGGCACGCCCCCATTACCGCCACACCGCACAGTTTACACATATCAAACTGACCCCCGACGAGATGGCAGATCAGGCAGAGGCACTGGCCGCTGAGTTAAACGCCGCCCGTGCACCTTGCCATGTCATTCTGCCCATGGGCGGCTTCAGTCACGAAGACCGGCCAGGCGGCGCGATCGAAGATCCCGCACTGCGCCGGGTTGCTGCCGAGACCTTGGAAGCCTCGGCGAAAACCTACACAACGCAGCGGATCGACCACCACATCAACACCAGTGATTGCGCAGAAGTCGCTGTCGCAGCGCTTCTTGAAAGGATGCTTCATGGCTGACCTGAACCGATTTCCAGACCTGCACGACAAGATGGATGCACTGATTGCAAGCGCGCGGCGCTGTTTTGATCTGGGCCTGCAGACGAATGCGGGCGGCAACCTATCCGTGCGGCTGGATGCACGCGATGCGATTGTCATCAAACCATCGGGCGTGGGCTTTGCCGAATGCACGCGCGATAACCTGCAGGTTGTCGCACTGGACGGGACGATCCTTTCAAAAGGCGAACTGAAACCTTCGAAAGACCTCGACTTTCATCGCGACCTTTACCGGATCAGAAAGGACATCAACGCCATCGTCCATTGCCATAGTCCGTGGGCGACCGGCTATGCCAGCGCCGGTATCGAAATCCCGTGCCTGACCGTTCAAACCATCGAAAAGATCGGTCGCATGCCGCTGATCCCCCTTTCAAGCAATGGGGGCCCGCAAACCGAAAACGAGATCAGCCCTGTTTTTGCCGAGACAAATATCCGCGCTGCCGTGCTGGCCAATCATGGCACAATCGGCACTGGCAAAACGCTGATCGCCGCGCAGTATTTGGCCGAGATCATCGAGGAAACCGCGCAAATCGCCTATGTCCGTGACACGCTTCTTGCGGCTCATGGCAAAACAAACGCGAATTTGCCACAATACGGGACAGCGGCGGAAGCAGCTATGCATACAAAATGATACGCGCGTTCAACGAGCTTACGATTAAGAAGAATGGGCTTCTCCGCCTCGGATGTGAACGTCTTGTTGCGGATAAGGAATTGATAGCCCCGCATTCTCGAGGGCATCCTTCATCTGATGCGTCAAATCCCAATAAACCGTCCAGTAATCGCTTGTTCGGGCCCATGGCCTGCAGATGAAGTTGACTGAACTGGCACCCAGTTCATTCACACGGATCGTAGGTTCGGGGTCTTTGAGAACGAGCGGATGTGCTCTTACGATATCATTGATCACCCGTTCGGCGTCTTCGATTGAGTCGTCGTAAGAAATACCGAAGACCAGATCGACCCGTCTGGTGTCGCTCGCCGTGACGTTGGTGATGACATTGCCCCAGACATTCTTGTTCGGGATCACGATGACCTGATTATCTCCGGTCGTCACAGTCGTTGCGACGATGCTGACAGATCGGACTGTGCCGCCGACACCGCCAACCAGAACGTAATCGCCTTCATCAAAGGGGCGGTTGATCATGATCATAAGCCCGCTCGCGAGGTTGCCCAGCGTGTCCTGAAAGGCGAATGCCAGTATGAAAGAGGCACCGCCAATCATCGCAAAGAGCGGTGTGATGTTGACGCCAAGTGCGGCGAGGACGAACAACAGCCCAAGGGTGATGACCAGCCAGAACACCGCCCCGACGAGGAACGCCTCCAAGAGCTTTGACATATTCGGGACCCGGCCGATCCAGCGCCGCGCAAGGCCACGCGCGAAACGCGAGACAAACAAGAGCGCGACGAAGGCCAGAATGACCACACCTATGTCCAGTGCGACAGCCAACCCGCCGTCCGAACGCGTCAGCCATTCCAGAAAGGCCAGCGCAATGGCCCTCGGACTGGCGAGGATCGTTTCGTTGAATAGAACCGAGTCGCGGTAAGCGCGCAGTTCAGCGACAATCCTGGGATCACCGCCCTTGCTCTCAAACGCGGCCACAACCATTGAGAAGCGCTCAAACAGACCCGCGCGTTCTTCAACCATCAGCGCGATTTCCTGAAAGGTCGTGTCATTTGCCAATGCCGGGTTGTTCAGCAAAGCGATCTGGCGTGCTGCGATCTCTGCGGTCTTTGACTGGACGATCCCGAGCCAAGCGCCGGAAAGCGGATCGAGTTCGTCCTTTGTCAACGGGATCAGGCGATAGGCCAATTCATCGGTCGAGATCGCAGGATTGACGAGTTCCGGCGCACTACTGGTGATTGTTGGATCAGTCGTGGTGTCTTGAGACAGGGCTGGACCCGGTAGAATAAGCAGTCCTGCTGTTAGCCAGATAAACAGGCCCAGCATGAGGACGCGCGTCGTTTCTCCACATGCGCGCATCCTCCCCAAAGGCATGACCCGGATGCGCATCAATCCCGCGACATGAGGAACTCAGCCACCGCCTGATAAGCGGGCAGCGAGGTCGGGTCGATGAACCCGTTTTGCGCCACAGGAAAAGAAGCGAGGCGAACGAGAACCATCTCTGCCGTCGGGTCGACATAGATTGTCTGCCCATGGACACCGCGCGCGGCATAGGCACCGTGATCGTTGTGGAAGACCCACCATTGGCTGGTGTAGCTGCCGGCACCGACAGTCGGGAAACCATCTCCGAACTTACTTCGGTCCCCGCCTGCGCTGATCTTCTCAACAACCTCGGCGGGGAATAGGCGTTCTCCGTTGATCTCGCCGCCATTCAGCATCAACTGACCGATGCGCCCCAGATCACGAAGCCCGGCGGTCACCCCGCCGCCCGCGAAAGGAATTCCTTTGCCGTCGACGGTCTGGTAGGCATCCTGCTCTGCACCAATGCGGCTCCACAGCCGCTCCGATGCCAGGTCGGTCATGGACTGGCCGGTCACGCGGCTGATCATCCAGCCGAGCATGTCTGAATTGATGGTTTTGTAGTGGAACTCGGCGCCGTGCTCGCCTTCCGGAGCGACCTGCTGCAAGTATTCAAAGTATCCATCCGGGCCAACGTAATCTGCCGGTTTGGGCAACGGGCTCGCAGCGGCAGAGTAAAGCCAGACATCCGCATTGCGATCAGAGTAATCCTCCGAATACTGGACACCTGTGGTCATATCCATGACCTCGCGCACAGTGGCTGTCGCAAAGGCACTGTCGCCAATCTCCGGGATCACGTCGCGGACCAAAGCCGTGTCATCCAATACACCTTCGACCACCAGGATTTCCCCCAAAAGCCCGGTGATCGACTTCGTCATTGACATGATGGCGTGCTTCCCATCCTCTTCCAGGCAGCCAAAATAGCGTTCGTAAACGACTTCGCCTTTGTGGATGATGAGCATGCCATCGGTGTAGTTCGCATAAAGCGACTCTTCCCAGGTCATCGTCTCGTCACTGTTCATTGGTGTGAAGGTGAGCGCGTCGATCTGCTGGTGCATCTCGGCAAATGCGGCAGGGGTCGGGTAGTCCAGCGGCACAGGCGCGCCAAGCCCCCGGCTGATTTGCTCTGTAGGGAGGAACTCGCGCAGGTGACAGACCGACCAGCGCAGCCTGGGAAAGCTGAAATAGTTGGTGTCAGGCTGCGTGATCAGCTTGTCCGGGGGCGGGGGAAAGCCTTGCATCCAGCCCATCACATTTGGATCGGACTCTTGTGCGGACAGCGGTGTCGACTGTGCCAGCGCGCCAGTTGCCCCACTCAGCGCAAGGATCGTGCCAGCGAAACATGCAATCAGATTAGAAGTTGAAAACAACATTAAGGAATCCTCCTGTCCAAGGGTCTGCGCTCCCTCCGACGACATCTTCTATTCCGGCCCCCGGAAAAGAGACCGAAACGCCGGCTGTCAGGAACGTACTTCGATTGATGACGCGGCTGTACTCAAGGAACACATCGTCGGCGAGATGCGCATCCGTTACACCCGCGATTACATTGCCGGACGAATCAAGGCGTGTCGCCTGTCCAAATTGGATCGGGCTATTCAGCTCGTTGGCCCGAATATGCGCATAGCGCAGTGTCCAAGTATCCCGCCGCGCTGGTTTGATCCGAAGGGCCAAAGAAAGGGCATTCACGTTCGAGTTGATGAAGGTTGAGGCCGACTTTGACCCCGTTGCCCAAGCGCTCGGACTGCCTTCATAGTAAAGCGGGTCAAACCGTTCATACGTCGTTGTGTCTGGATCGTCGCCCGAGAAGGTATGATAGCCGATAGCGACGCTCGATGACCACGCCATATTGGCAAACTTGTACTCCGCTGTCACACGGCCAGCGTAAGCATCTAGATTGAAGTCATCATTGCGCTGATATGCAAGGTCGCTTGTGAAATTCCAGTTCTCTAAATTGCCGGAAAACGGATTTGTCTTGGCATAAAAGTTGAGGGTGTTTGTTCCTTCGCGTGCACCTATGACGGGCGCCCCACCGATCTGGGGGTAAGGTGAGTTCGAATTCAGTACGCTGACGAAAGTTGCGCCGACATAACCACCTTCCAATGTGTCGGTGCGCAGATCAAACCCCGCCAGTTCATTGCTACCGTCAGTGGAGGGCAATTCGTTCGGGTCGAGATAGAAAAATGTCCCCGTTGTTTTATCGAAGGTCATGCGGCCGATAGCGGCCATCTCCCAGGCTTTGCGTGGTCCAAACTTTAATGCTCCGCGTTCGAAACCGCTGGTCGCTCCACTGGCAATTAACATGCCGGAGCCCAGCCTCAGCTCGCGCGCCCCGAGCGAAATGTCATATGAAAAGCCGGTCCCAAGATCATTGCGCAGCGCCAGATAGGCTTCCTCAAGTGTCGTGTCGCCAGTATCGCCCGTGTCGAATGCATCTGTGCCCCAAGTATAAGACGCCACTGCCGAAAGTTTGCCGTAGAAAATGGCATCGGAGTTTAGCCTGCGTTCAAAGCTCAGGCCCGGTTTGATATAACCCTCGAGCCACTCTGCATCCGGATCGAAGCCACTTTCTGGAGAGGTTGTTGCAGCGAGATCCCAAAACAGGTTGTTCTCGGCAACGGCATTCAAGCCGAGCTGCAAATGCCCCCGAACTTTCAGACCGTCTTGGTCGTAAATGAGCGTAAGGTCGCGATCTTGAGAAAGTGCTCTCGTAGCAGCAAACAAGACAACGACACCGGCCATAGTGCCGGGAATTCGCGCAGCGAAGTTTTCATTCGCCTTCATACGACTAAAAGGCGAGTATTTGTAAAAAACTGGTCACCGCGCCCCCTTGGCTGTAGCCCATTGTGTAGCGTCTTACCATGATCTATAACGAGCAAGTTAGCGTTGGTGTATGGTCCTTCAACTTCCAATTAAAAAGTTTTTGGCTCTCCCTTTGGTTGTCCAAAGGTTTGCACGGTGACGTTGGCTAGCGAATACGCGCAGGAAAAACTCGTCGCCAAACTTGGTGCCGCTCTCATCGCGTCCGATCCTGGCCCTTCTCTCCAACCTCGGGACGAACAATTGGCGTAAGTCTCGCATTTGCTGAGCGGGCTGAAAACCAACCGCAGTACATCCCTCAAGCTGTAGGGCGCGGCAGAAACAGCGATTTGGTGGACATATCATATTGTGTTGGGCCCTGACGATAAACTGCAAGCCAAATCCATAAGATGGGATGACAAACCGAATGCGCACCAGAGAAGCGGCCCTATCAGATTGTTTTGTGGTCGCGTCCGCCTTCGCATCGCGAGAACATAGAGTTCCGGCAAAATGGACTTTGGGTCACCTACGGGTTTGCAATCTCTAGTGACGGGGCATTTGACCGCACCGTATTCAGTACGCCTGGGCTGTTCATCGCCAGTTTCCCAATGGAAACGACAACACCAACTGGCAGTGTCTGCGGGATGGCAAGAAGAAGGACGTGCTCAAACGCCTCCACCCCAATTATCCATGCAGGCATTCATGCGCCCACGGAATGTGTGTCTTCAAAGTGCCAAAATACGGCGGAACTAGCTATAGCCTGCGACTGTGCCAAAGACCGCAATCAATAGCTGAAACAGTACGTCGCTGATAACGGCTTGCCGGAATGATGATCTGACCGTCGCTTCTTCTGTGAAGTAGTAGCTAATACCCAGGTTGCTGGTGGCGTATTCTGAAATTGCGGTCATACGCAGCAGCCCGGAATCTGGAACAACGATTGTAATCGCGACATAGCCACCGGCTGTTTTGCCAAGATCGTCAAGAAACCGAACGCGCGCACCGGAAAGGAATATACCACTCCGCAACTCACGCATATCGTCGCTGAGTAGATCAATGGGCGTGTAACCTCTGATTTGGTATGTACCATCAGTCACTGACATTGTCTCATTTTCTGAGATGGGCGCGCCGATTGTCACTGCACCTCTTAGGGAGCGTGCCAAAACGTTTCAGGGCCTTGCTTCCATGAATTATGAACGCGCCATCGACCATTTGAGCGACCTCGGATTCCTCATATTCATCAGGCACCGCGACAACATCCAGTCGCAATGCAGATGGCAACGATGTCAGCTTGTTAGTACTGTCGGCGGACAAAAAGGTACGGTGGAGGGCTTGCTCGACAAGGTGATGATTGCGCCACGGTCATCCGAAGTTTCGCAGCGGCCTTTCCGCCGCAACGCCCCGGCCTGCATCACCGCAAACACGCCGCATAATCAAACCAACAAGATGAGCCAAACTCTCGCTTAGTGCAGGCCGCCATTGGTCCCCCCCAAAAAAAACCTGACCTCAGACATGTAAGCATGACTGCCCTAATTTAGGTGTCCAACAGGTACTCAACCTCATCCACGAAGAACGCAGTGTCGCGCGGGAAGCTCATTGTCAGACGCGTCAACTTGTTTGCAGCAGCATTGTGGTTTTTTATCCTGGTTTCGAGGGTGTCCAATGAGCATCGGTCAAAGGTGGAGACAAATAGCTCAACGTCGTCAGCATACTCACCCATCAAAGCGCAACTGGTACGTCGCGACGCCATTGATCCCGGTGACTTGCCATCTGATGAGGAGGTTGTTGCCTATAAACACCACGTCCTCTTGAACGGATCATCCGCCTGATGACCCCGCATCCACTTTGCGGGTTAGATCGAAAGCCCCGAATGGGACGTCGCCCTGCGCCAGGGTCACCATCAGGGTCCGATCTCGTTCGAAACCTATGAACTGAACCAACAACGGATCGAGGATGGTGCGCGTGCGCCTGCCTTTAAGGACATCAATGCTGGCTGCCCAATGCGCGGCTTTGTCTGCTGCGATGATTGCGGGACGCCACTCACGGCCTGCTGGGATGATGCGCCCCCTAGCCGACATTCACAAAGAAACGAAAATGCTGCAGTCGTGGCTACAGTGCTGATAATCAAATTCGATGCGCATCCTCGCACGGCCTATGATCAGCGGCCGATTTTGCCAACCAGGCCTTGATGAGGTCCGCACCTTGGGTTCCGGATTTCTAGCTCCGAGATCAGGTCTCTCTTTGTCGGAGGACACATTCTCGGGATCAAAGCCCCTGCATTGAGCATATCCAGTGAAGTTCAGGCCGTGACTGTGGCGAGGTGACTGACCTCGGCGGCGATATAGCTTGCGCGCAAGCTATCGGCGACGCTTCCTGTTTCGACAGTCTTTTCAATGGCAGATGCCAGACCCGTCAGACCGAGCGTTTCGCTTTTGCGGGAGATCTTCGCCAGCACTGAGGGGTCATGAAATCTTAACATCTCGGCAATCCCTTCCAAAACCTGAATGGATAGATCTTCGATTGGATCACGGGCCATGGTCGGCGCCCCGGTAATGGTGTTTTTGAGTAGCGACCATGCGCGGCCACTGATAGCCATCGCGTTGGCGCGTTGGCGTTCACTATCCAAAGTCAGGTTGCAGATGTTTTGCGGTTTGTCATTGGTGCGGGGCAAATAAGCCGTCACTGGCGCAAGCGTTAGCTGCCGGTTGGTAAAAGTTGCCTCGCAGACAAAGCACTCCACCCGGCTCGCTTGTACCGTCAGCCACTTCACGTCGTCGCCACTGGTCAGGGTCAGTTCCAATGTGCTGCCGTCGGTGCCAACGATGGGCAGCCGATAAAGCTGCGCGATATCGTCAAAGCTGGCCTCGCCGTATGACGTAGGACGCAGGGCAATCGGCACGGCGCGACCGGCTTGCCGCAGGCCCGTGGGCAAGCGTGCGGTCAGATCAGCACGCGCCGCTGCAAAATTCGCGAACAAGGCGCCGCATTGCGCAAGTGTTTCGGCTGCATTTCCTGCGCCCGTGATGATTTCAGCCTGCCCATGATCCATCGGCAGGAAACGGTCCGGGCTGGTTCGCCCGTTTCTGAGCGTCACATGCTTGCCGATTAATGACTTCGTGGTTCCGGCGATCCAAAGTGGAGCTTGATAGGCCGCCGATGGAGAAAAGGTCGGGTCCATTCCTGCCCCGCGGGCTTGGCCGGAGCTGTACCATTGACCTTCCTCCGGCACGAAGATGTGCAATCGCATCCCGCGCGCGCCCGTCGCCGACTGCCACTTGACAGCGGCTAGTGGCAGAAGATGCGTTTCTGGCAGATCGGAGTAGCTGCGGCGCACGACGCCTGTAAGTTCAGAGTCAAGCGGCGTAGCTTCCAGCGCGTGGATCAAGGCGCAGGTGGTTGCCGAAAGCGTCAGAAAGGTGACATCGTCATAGCGCACGTGATGGTCGCGGGCCTGTCGCGCCTGACGCGCCAAGGTGCGCATCAAACCAGTCAGACGGGGTGCAGCTTGGGACCGGGCCGAGATGGCTATATCGAACATTGCCTCTTCTGCGACGGACGAGCCACCGCCAAAGACACCTGAAACTAGCGTTTCGACCGCTGCGCGTGCGTCTTGCAAGAAGTCGACCGAAAGCGGTCCGGCTTCGGCGCTGGCAGGGGCCAGATCATCAAGCTTTTGCGTGCCGGACTGCGTTCGCACCAGCAGCGCGGCGGCGGTGACGACCCGGCGCTTGGTCGACTTTGGCCCTTTGAACACCGCCCCTTTCAATCCAAGCCCGGCTAGGAAGGTGACCGGCATTTCGGTGTCGGGCAATTGCACGCTGAGGTTTGTGCCATCTTCGACTACCGTGCCTTCAACGCTGATCGTGGCCTGGGTCAGGGCCTTGTCCCAATCGACGCCCGCAAATTTGCGCAAAGCCGCTTCGGTGAGATTCGTTAAATCATCGTGAGCCGTTCTTTTGGGTACATCGTCGGGTGCAGTCGCGAGGCTTTCATTGGCACGCAAGGCAAGGACAGCCAATACCACATGGCGGCAGATGCCGGTGGCGGGACAGGTGCAGGTTGCGTCGGTGAGTGAGGGGCCCTTCAGTTCGACGGTTTGGTCGCCTGTTGTCACCTTGGCCTGTGTGTCGTCACGGCTGGTGATCTGAAAGTTGCCGGCTTCGAGGTCGCGGCTTGCCCGGCGGACCAGACCGACCGAGGCCAGTGCGGCAAGCGCGCTTTCGTCGTGAGTATCGAGGAGGGCGGCGAGAGTCATGACATAATCTCGGCCAGCCATTTTGCAAACTTGTCGGGCGTCATGGCGCCGACATTCATGCCGAGGGCCGCCGCCTGACCTGCAATTTTTTCGTCGTAGAATGGTGCGCCGCCTTCGTCGAGTGCAAGCAGTCCGACAAGACGCACGCGCGCCTCGGCCATGCGTGCGATTGAGGCCAGCAGCGCCCTTGGGGAGCCGCCTTCGCAGAAGTCGGTGATCACGGCGAAGACGGTGCGGTTGGGATCGGTGATCAGGTCTTCGCAATAGGTTGTGGCCCGCGCGATGTCGGTGCCGCCACCGAGTTGCACCGAGAGCAGCGTATCTAGGGGGTCGGTCAGTTTATCGGAGACGTCGATGACCGAGGTGTCGAAGAGCACCATTTTGACGGTGACACCGGGCAGGCCGCCGAGGATGGCAGCCATCACGGCCGAATAGATGATGCTGTCGGTCATCGAACCCGATTGGTCGACGCAGAGGATGACCGTCCACGGCAAGTGGCGTTTTTCGCGGCTGTTGAAGCGGAGCGTTTCGGCGATGATACGGCCAGTTTCGGGGTCGTAGGTTTTGAGGTTTTCGCGCAACGTTGCGCGCCAGTCGAAGTTGGCCGCAGACGGAATGTT
This sequence comes from Cognatiyoonia sp. IB215446, assembly GCF_033963825.1. Taxonomy (NCBI): domain Bacteria; kingdom Pseudomonadati; phylum Pseudomonadota; class Alphaproteobacteria; order Rhodobacterales; family Paracoccaceae; genus Cognatiyoonia; species Cognatiyoonia sp. IB215446. Next base: position 78,713 of record NZ_JAXBMD010000007.1, read on the forward strand.
CGAGCGGCGGAAGCGGTTCTTGCGGCCCGAGAAGGCCCGCCTCACGTCTTGGTGGAGGCGTTCCATGATGTCGCGGATGACGCGGTTGGCGATCTGGCGCAGTTTGTCGCGCACCTTTGGGTCGGCGCGGTTGTGGAACGACAGCAGGACCTTGAGCATGTCCTGATTGGGTTCAAGTTCGTCGAGGGTCTTCGGGTCTTTCAACAGGTCGGTCAGGTCGTAGCGATCCAGCGCGTGGCCTTGCAGTGTTTCATAGACGCTGTCGGGGAACAGGCTGCGGGCCTTGCCGAGCCATTTCAGCGGGCGCATTTGCGTTGGATCAAGCGAGCCCGGGCCGCGATCGCGTTCGATGCCACGCCGGTCGTATTCGCGACCGTAGAGGAACTCGAGCGTGTTGTCCATTTGGCCGTCTTTGCCGGACAGGCCGCCGAGGTTGTTCGAGGAATAGCGGCCGAGCGTCAGGCGCCAGCGGCGTGTACCTTCGTTCATGACGCACCTCCAATCCAGGTGGTCAAACCGTCTTGCTGCAGGCTGGCGTGGAGCTTTTGCTCGATGGCGAGCGCGCGGGTAAGATCGGCTTCGCTGATCGTGTCGGAGGTCGAAAGCAGCTGGCCGGCCTGAATATCGTGCATGCGGGCAAGCTCTTCGGCGAGGTGGTCGGTGTCGCGTGGGTTGAGCGCGGTGAAGGCGAGGCGCAGGTGCGGCAGGAGTTCTAGGAACTCTTCGGCGTCGAGGCCACAAAGGAACGTATCGACGGCAGGCAGCAGACCCTTGGCGTGCCGGATGAGCGTCGGGCTGCTGTGCAGGATGCCGCGCAACACGCCGATGCGGGCGGGCAGATCTAGACTGACGCCTGTCAAGCGCCCTTCGACTGCGCGGACAAGTTCGTCGGCCTGACGCAGGCCCGCTTGCACGCAGACTGCGAGGACAGCGCCCAGGATCACCGGCTCGGTGATCTCGTCCGCCGCACGATCAAGCGCGTCGTTCAACAAGTCGCGGTCCAGTCCCGCATAGTCGGTACCGCGCAATATCTCGGTGATCAGGCGGAGGGCATCGAGACGGTCGGCGACTTGTTCTTCGGTTGTGCGCGGCAGTTCATCGCAGAGATAGACCAACCGCCTGTACGCCGTTTCGACCACGCCTTGCAGATCAAGCTTCGCGGGCACGCGAAGGGGCCCCGACGAGCGTTGTAGGAACATCAACCGTTGCAGTGCCTGCGTAACGGTGGAGAACGTACCGTAGTTCCCGATGTCTCCCGCGAGGTCACTTGCGAACGGCGCCAGCCGTTCGCCTAACCCGGCCAGAAGGCCGCGCGACAGAAGCGTCACCATCTCGGGCAGATCGCGGGCCTTGCCGTCGCCGATCAGCGCGCCACGCGCGCGCGCGAGATAGGCAAGACAGGCAGTGGGCAGGCTGTCGCCCAGTACGGCGCTTTGGATCAGATGGCCTTCTACCTGCGGCGACCAGGCATAGAGCCATTCTTCGAATAGCAGTTCCGTGCGCGCCCCGGTGATGTAGTCAGGCCCGATGTTGCGCCCGGCGAACGGCGATCCGATAAGGCTGAGGGCGTGACAGAATTGCGAGGCGTCAAGGTGGAAATCCTTGCGGCGAATGTCGAGCTTGCGACGACGTTGGGCGCTGTCGGAGATATCGAAACGATGGTTACTGGCACGACGGCGCACGTCTTCAACAAGCGGGGGCGATCCTGCAGAGGCGGGCACGTCACCCATATCATCGCCGCAAAGGAACGCCTGGAAATCGGTGATAATAGCATCTTGGCCAGAGGTTTCACCTTTGATGAAGGCGGCTTGAATACCGTCGATCAAGTCGTGCCGCATTGCGCCGGGGCGCCCCCGCATGTGGGCCAGTGCCTCGGCCATTCGGATGGCTTCGGTTTGGGTTGGCAGCGCGACGATAGCGCCATCGTCGCGAAGCTTGTTTGAAAAGTCGGACAAAAGATCGATGGCAAGGCCGCGCCAATCCTGCGTTTCGGCTGTGCGATCCCAAAGCGCTTGGTAATAGCCGGGCTGTGGCAAGCCCGCGCCATAGCCGTTGAGCGCATCGAGCGCGCGGAAACCATAGCGGATGAGATAGCTTTCGGCTTTGTCCTCGGTCTTTTCGGTCTTTGGAATGTCTTTCAGGTCGCCGACGAGCGCAGGTGCGTGGAAGCCGCCAACAATGACAACAACCGGACCGCCCTCTTCGAGCGCTTTGCGGACTGCGCGGGCCATGTGCGCCTCGCGGTTGGCATCCCCTGTCGCCTTGATTTCGGCCTCGGACGTTGCGGCACGGATACCGGCACAATAGATGCCTGTGTCGCAGAAAAAGGCGCGCCAATCGTCGCCACCAATGCGCGCTTCGAACAAGTGATCCCACAGTTCGAATCCGTCGCGACAGCCTGTGTGGCGGGCCAGAGCTTTGATGTAATCGCCGGTGTTGAAGTGCGCCTCGCTGGCCAACGCCACGGGTTCGGCTGCATCGGTAGAAAGGCGCATCGCCTTGTCGGCGGCGGGGGCATCGATGAATTCAAGTGTCGCCCCAATGGCATGACCGTCTTGCAGGGCGACGAATTCAGGCGAGTGACCGCAGAAGGGATAGTAGCCCGCAACGCGGGGTTGATCGCCTTTCGGATCGACCAGCGACACCAAGGCAACGGGCGGGCGTGTGGCCTTGTCGAGCAGCAGCGGGATCTGGTTTGCGAAGTCTTGCGGAGCTTCGATCAGAACCCGCTTCGGTTTGATCTCGGCGATGAGTTTTTTTAGGTACCAGGCGCAGGCCGGAGAATGGTGCCTGATGGGTACCACATAAATGCCGCGCTTTGGTTGGAACAGAGCGTCGGCAATCGCTTCGAATGACGGATGCTCAGTCACGCAGCGCGTCTTTAGCCGAGCCGTAGAATGCCGACCATGTGCGCGAAGTGCGCGAGCGCGGTTTGGCGATTTGATCGACGTAGGCGCGGAACTTGCGGGCGTCTTCCGGATCGTCCTTGAAAACCACGCCACCGATTTGCCGCGCGATATGGCCCGCAGTGACTTTACCGTCGTCGAGGTAAGCCGCTTCGAGCGCCGCGGCGTGGGTCACGTTAACCGCTTCGGCGGTGGACATCACGCTGTTGGGCACCGCGACGCTAGCACCGTCGGCGGTTCTGCCGGTGCGCAAGTCGCGGAAGACCGAGACGACAAGGTCGAGCACGTCGGCATTCACATCGGGCGAAATCGGGCCGTCGGCCATGCGTTCGGTGACCTGCTTGTCGATCAGGTCTTTCTCAAAAGCGGCGTCGGCGATAGGGTGCACGGTTTCGAAATTGAAGCGGCGTTTCAGGGCGCTGGACATGTCGTGCACACCGCGGTCGCGCAGGTTGGCCGTACCGATTAGGTTGAAGCCGGGCAATGCGCGGCTTTCCACTTCGGCGCCAAGTTCTGGAATCGAAACGGTTTTTTCCGACATAAGCGAGATGATGGCGTCTTGCACCTCGGGGGCGCACCGGGTGAGTTCCTCGATCCGGGCAATGCGGCCTTCGCGCATGGCGGTGAGGATGGGGGACGCGACCAGCGCGCGTTCGCTAGGCCCTTCGGCCAGCAGCAGCGCGTAGTTCCAGCCATAGCGGAGGTGATCTTCGATAATGCCAGCCGAGCCTTGGATGACCAGTTTGGAGGTACCGCTGATCGCAGACGAAAGCAGTTCGGAGAGCAGCGACTTGGCGGTGCCGGGTTCGCCAACCAGCATAAGGCCCTGGTGCCCCATCAGCGAAACGATGCAACGGTCAACCAAGGGGTCGTCACCAAAGAATTTCTGTTTCACGTCAAGCGCGTTGTCGCCCAGGATAAAACGGCGGACGGCTTTGGGCGACAGGTTCCAACCGTTTGGTTTCGGGTCTTTGTCGGCCTCGGTCAGGCGAATGAGTTCAGCGGCATAGCGTACTTCGGCGGGCGCACGTTGGATCTGGTCTACCATTGGCAGGTTTTTTCCCATTTCGGATCGAAGCTGCCCTTTTCGGCCATGGCGTGGAAATCGTTCCAGCATTCGGACAGCAGTACTTCGGGGACGTCTTTGAGGGGCACGGTTTGGCGCATGCGCGATGTGTCTTTCTCGAACCCCAGCGAAATCAGCGCGGCGGGGCGGTTTTCTTCCGGCAGCCAGTTGCCGGTGAAGGAGACCACGGCGGTCAAGCCGACACCGGTGAAGCCTTTGCGGTATTCGTAGAACCAGCCGCCGTCTTCCGCTGCGCCGCGTTCGTAGCCCAGCTTGGTGGCCACGCCGCGGATTTGGAAGGTTTCCAGCACCCAACCTTTGCGGTCTTCGATCAGGGTTTTGTTGGCCTGATCTGCTTCGAGGCGCATTAGGCTGCGACCGAACTGGATGAAGAGCGGTTTGACTTCGTAGTCTTTAAGGTGCGCTTCCCACACCTTGGCGTCGGCGTCCGCCATCATGGCGCCGTGGGCGATGCGGACGGCGGCAAAGGTGGTCGGCTCAACATCCGCATCTTCGCTGTCGATGTATTCGCCTTCGGCCGTCGGACGGAAGGCGGTGAGAACTTCCCCGTCAGCGTCGAGGCCTTGCCAAACCAAGCGTTCGGTCAGGCGGCGCATGACGGGATGATCGCGGAAATCGCGTTGCCAGTCTTCCACCGCCCAGCTACGCGCACCACAAAGCGCCTCATATAGGCGACCAGTTTGCATGGAGACGACCTGTTTCAGTTCTTTTTTTGAAGTTGAAAATTGTTTTTTCGACGCTTTGGTATGGTCGTCCGTTCCAGCGGGGAGCGATTTGATCACTTTGCCATCTGGGTTTTTCAGCACAAATGTTAGGTCTTCGCCGAGTGTGGCGCAGTAGAGCTTTTCGTCCAGACCACATGGAAGGTCGAGGGCGCCGTCATCGTCAAGCCCAGCCGTGGGAATGACGCGGTCACCAAGCTCGTTCATCGTCCAGTTCATACGGTCGGCGACCGATTGGATCAGCGTGCCCGCATAGGCCTGCACGCCTTTTTGTTTCAGCCGCGTGGCTGCCGCGATCACCACTTGCAAAGAGACCGGATCGCCCTTGTTGGCCAGCACGTCCAGAAGCGAAGAGGCTTGCGAGGTGCGGGACCCGTGGTTGCGCAGGTAGCCGCGAACGCGATCGGCTGCGACGGTGGCGGGTGTACGCGAGGCAAGGCCCAGAATACCTTTCGTGGCCGCGCCGCTGTTCAGGTAATTGCTTTTGATCTCGCGCCGGAGATCGGCGAATGCCCTTTCGCGCGTGTAGTCTTCGATCCAGCGCTTCCATTCCCTGAATCGTCGATCGGCATTTTTTTCGGCATGGGCATTCGCTTCTTCATCGGAGGGCACAGTAGTGTCATAGGTGACCCAACTGTCGAAAACCCATTGCGAAAAGGCCTCAGCGCTGTCGGGTTTGAGCTGGTCTAGAAAAATCTCGAAGAGCGCGTTGCCGCCCGGCTGTTTGAGCTTGTTTGCGAGGAACAGCCACCAAAGCAGCACATCCTGAGGCACCGCTTTGCCGTTCTTGAACTTGGCGGCAGGCAGTGCATCAAGGCCCATCCAGTCGAGCTTGTCGAACTTAGCCTTTTTTAGGCCCGCCTCGGCTTCGCGGATCAATGCTGCGGGGCCAACGTAATCGTCCAGTGGTTCGCCCAATTGCTGCAAAGCAGTCAGGATGGCCGCTTTGGCAACCTCGCTTTTTTCCTTTTTGAGGCGTTTCTTGAGCGCGGGGACAGCAGGCGTGTCGCCACGCTGCCCGATCCATTCTGCGGAGCCGGCGCGAATGGCCTGCCGACTGTCATCCAAAAGGGCTATCAAACGATCAAGTACTTCCGGCACGTCGGAAAGGAGCTTGCGCGCCTCGGCTTTGCCGGCTTTCTTTTCGCCGGTCGCAATATCGAGCAACGGCCCTAAACAACGCAGCGGCACCTTGGGAAGGGCGGCAATGCAAGACACCGCGCCGACCCGACTTAGTGCGACCGCGTTAGCGCCTGAACCGAAGGCTTCGTCGAGAACATTCAGGTTTTCGGCCACATAGGGCCAAAGCGCATGTGTGGGTACATCCGAGGGTTCAGGCCCCCAATGGCCTTCGTCTGGGATTAGGACACGTAGCATGTCGCCCCGTTGCGCCGGCCGGGTGACGTTTTTTCGCCAGCCGCCAATGGTGACCTCTTGTTCAGTCTTTATCCAAAGCTCTTCAACCGTGCGCAGATCCGCGCCGGGGTTGCCAAGGTATTCCTGAAAAACTTCGGAAAAGGTGCCTGCCGCCCATGGGCTGAACCAATAGGCGACAGAGTGCGTCGCCCTGAAGCCCAGCGTCATCCTTTGATGCAAGGGCATTTTCGCGATGATGCTTTTGGTGTGGTCGCGGCAACGATGGTCGAGGAAATTCGTAATCTGATATCGGCGCGACTGGTTAAGCCCATTTTTCATGCTCAAGAAATCAGCGGCGAGGTCGGCAAGGTTTGGCGAGAGCTTGTGTTGCTTAAAGAAATATTTTTGGCCCTTGTTTTCGCGGTTGTATTGCTCGATCCGTTCATTTTCATTCTTGATCGCGTCGACGAAGCCCCGCTTGTCGACGGCGGTTAGCCTATATGCGGGCTCATCATAGTTGATGGGTCTTGAACCCGGGATGGCAACGCGGGTGCCATCGATGGCGCTGTATCCGCTCGTGTCGTCAGGGTCTTGTTCCAGCTGCGCCGCGACTTGTGAAACGGACAGGCCATTTTCGATGGCGGCTTTGACGCGGGCGGTTTTTTCGATTTTGGCGTGCGCTTCGAGGGCGGCGCGAGCACTGTCGGTGTCGATGCTGAGCAACAAATCGACCATGGCCGCGCGGGTGATGACTTTGCCAGATGAGAGCTGCTCAGTCGCATGAGTTTCGATGAGCGTGGCATCAACTTTTTTCAAAGCGGCGAGGGCGGCTTCGCGCACAGATTTAGCGCTGTCGCTGGTTTGCGCGAGGACATGACCGAGGAATGGTTCGGCGTTTGCCATGTCGTGTTTTGCGAGATGCACGAGGAACGCCGTTCGCCCCGGCGCGGTACAGCGTGCGACACCGGCAAAGGCGGCATCGGAGTGTTGCTGTATCAACGGAGTAACGTCGACGCATGCGCGGTACAGTTCGGTCTTAACTCGCTCGTACGGGCCAGTTTCCCAGAACAGCAGTTCGAACAGGTCTTCGAGCTTGGCGTTGAGCGCTTTGGTGACCTGGATCAAGCGATCAGCGCTGAGGCCCTTGATCGGTTTCTTTCGCGGTTGCGGCGGCCAACGTCGGACGTCTTGCATCGCCGCCTGGAACGCTTCTGAGCACAGCACGCGTAAGGCGGGTGAGGATTTGGTCGTGCCAATGGCGTGGCCGGGCAAGGTTTTGCAGCAGGCCGCAAGAGCTTGGGCATAACGGGCCAGCAAATCGAGTTCGTAAGGGTCATTGTCGAGGAACAGACCGGGGCGTTTGGTGTGCACGTCGTTGTCGCCAAATGACTGGTACCGCGTGCCGCAAACATGGATTTGATCGCCACCACCTTTGACCGAGAGAGTCGAGAGTACTGTGGCCGATTCGCCGGTCAGGACGTATTTAATCGCCTGGTCGCCCATGCCTTTTTCGACGTTGTTCAGACGCTTCAGGTCGCGAGTGATGATGTTGGCTACTGTGCCTGATGACGCGTTGGACAAAAATCCTTGGAACAACTTTCCAATCATGAGTCTCTCCCGCTCAAATCTCGCGCGTTTGTGATGAAAATACATTTTGGCGAAATTGTGGTTCAGTTGGAAACAATATGTAAATTTTGGGCCATTCCAAATCATTGGCAAATCTGGGTTGAGACCGCATGACTTGGTCGCCTAGTACTGACTCTGCGACAATGAATGGCCGCGAGATCTCAAATTGAGTGTCAAATCCGTCAAGAACCGCCTTACCCTTACAATTAGGCGGCTAAGGGACAAATGGATTGGCGCGACAGTTCCAATATCCATAGTATAATGCTGAACGCTTACGTAGAAGCTGCAAAGCAGCCAGATTTCGTGTGTTATGGAAGTGGACATAGGCGACTTCATCGTCAAACGCCGATGTGATCTCGTCCGCCAGATCTTCACCTTGATGAACATCGATACCGAACATCAATGATTGTGATCAAATGACCGAAGCAAAAGAAGCTGCGCGCGGAATACATCAAGCACCCCCAGCCGAGCTGCATTGCATGCGGCACGCGCTGTGCGTCGCATTCGGTACTGCAAGTCGCAGTATCCTTGGCTTGAAGCTGTCAAACAGCCCCGCCGTTGCGGATTCAAAGGCCGTCTTGCGGATGTCCGTGCGCGATAAGGCCGAACTGACGCGGCAACTCGGATCCCAGACGGAATGGAAGCAGCTCGGCCATATCTATCGCGTTTCCAACGTGACGCCATCCGCTAACGCCACGCTTGCGGTTGAAAGCATCAATGCACCGAAGCTGACTGTTTTGAACAAAGAAGTCATTGGGTTTCTCCAATTGGTTGCTGTGCTCTCAAGACTGATGATTGTGTTTTTTTTGCAACAAGACTTGCCTCAGAAACATTAAGTTCCATTCGATTGAACAATTGCATGTCGTATAAGGGCAAAGGTCCGGCATGCCGTTAGGCTGCCGGACGGACCTCAGTTAGCGATTTGATTTTGTGGGGTTGGCGCTTAGTTGGTTTGCGCCATGAAGGCCTCGAAGGCCTTCTTATAGTCAGGGTGCCACCTGCTTAGCGCAGGTCGGTTTTCGATGACGTCACCAACACTCCACGCGACGCGTTTTTCGTCGATGTCGCGCGAGACATCATTGTCCGGACAAAGGATATAGAAATCTCCACGGTTCACGCTGTCGACAAAGAAGTCGATTGTTTGCTCAGCAGTCCAGGCGGAGGCAGGCTTTTCAGGGGCGCTGATCATGCCGGTATAGACGAATCCGGGAACCAGAAGGTGCGCCGTGATCCGATGCCCCGGGCCAGTTCTTAGCTCATGGGAGAGTGCCTCGGTAAACGCCTTCAGAGCCGCTTTTGAGACGTTGTAGGCCGGGTTGCCCGGCGGCGTTGTAATGCCTTGCTTGGACCCGGTGTTGATAATCGCTCCGGGCCTGCCGCGCGCGATCATGTTTGGGGCAAAGACTTGTGTTCCATGGATCGGTCCCCAGAGGTTGATACCAAGCATCTTCTCCCATGGAGCGGCGTCTTCGATGGTCGAGGATTTCCCACCGACACCAGCGTTGTTCATCAAGATATCCGTCCCGCCAAAGCGATCGGTCACTTGCTGCTCCAGTGCCGCCAACTGCGCACGATCACTCACATCAGCCTCGGAGGTCATAACCTCGGTCGCACCAGCTGCGCTTATCTTCTCAGCCGCCTCTGCCAGCTTTTCCGCGTCACGGTCAACAACGACGATGCGCATACCCATGCGGGCGAACTTCGTGGCGGCGGCGAGGCCAATACCCGAGGCACCTCCGGTGATCACGGCCACGGAATCTGAGTTGAATGCAGGATGTGTCATGGGCGAGGTTCCTCCTGTGTGAACGTTAATTTGGCAGGCCCAGACACACGCTAGGCCTGCCTAGTGATATCAGGCCGCGTCGGCGATATCGGTTTTCAGCTTCATCATGCCTTCCATTCCGAAAGCGGTGAAGAGCGCTTCTGTCGCCTTTTCCGCCTGAACATTCATGGGAATGACGGGCTCGGCCATGCCGCTCTTGTCCACCTCTTTGCGGAGCTTGCGCTGTCCAGGCGCCGTTTCGATAACCTCAAGCACCGCATCCGCCACGATCTGCGGTACCTGCAGTGGGTTATTTGCAAGCGACTCCCCCATGCTCTGGAGCATGGCTTCCGGCGCACCAGCAAACTCGCCATAGCTTGCGTCGCGATCACTAGACGATGGCTGGATCAAGTTGGCAAAGAAGTTTGTGGGGAAACCTCCGGGTTCGACAACAGCAACGTCGACGCCGAACTGGCTCAGTTCCCAGCGGTAGTTTTCGCTCAGCGCCTCGACGGCCCATTTCGCGGCGTTATAAGGCCCGAGGAAAGGAACAGTCACGCGGCCAAGAAGGCTTGTGACGTTCAAAATGAGACCCGATTGTCGCGCCCGCATTGCAGGCAGAACAGCCCGCGTCATCCGCTGCACACCGAAGACGTTGACGTCAAAGATGCGCTGGAAGTCATCGCCCGAGAAGTTTTCTTGCAAACCATGGGCACCGGCACCTGCGTTGTTAACCAACACATCAATGTGTCCGAGAGCAGCTTCTGCTGCGGCCACGCCAGCTTCAACAGATGCATCGTCCGTGACGTCGATGTCGACAACTTCAACGCCAAGATCGCGCAAGGTTTGCGCAGCGTCCTTGTTGCGCCCCTCGGGGTCACGGACAGTCCCGGCGACGCGGTGTCCGGCTTTTACCAAATCTGCCACCATCAGATTTCCAAATCCGCTGCTGGCACCTGTTACAAGTATGTTCATTTCGTCTCTCCTGATTGCGGCCCTCCATCGGGCCTTGCGATGACAGGAAATTAGAGATTGCCAATACAAAGCAACAGACATATCAAATTGAACTAATGGTTGCAGACATTAGAACAATTGGTATGCCGGCCTTGGTCAGTTTTCACGCCGTCGCACGTCTCGGTGGGATCAGCATTGCGGCAGATCATCTTAGTATAGCGAAGTCCGGCGTGTCCCGGCATATATCACGACTGGAAGAGTATTTTGGTGTAAAACTGGTCGAACGCAGCGGGCGGTCCGTCAAGCTCACGCCGACCGGTGTCCGCCTGAACCAGCGCATCCAGTCTATTCTGGCGGACATTGATCTGCTTGATGACATCGCGCGCGAGGAAGGTGGCAATGTCTCTGGCCAGGTAAACTTCGCTGCGACAGCAGAGTTCGGCTCCGTCATCGCGTCGGTCCTTCTGCCTGCCGTCCAGGAACGTTTTCCTGATCTCACACTGGTCATGCGCCCCGCATATGATTTCGAAGACATGCAGGATCCAAGCACCGACCTCGCATTTCGGATCGGTACTTTCGACGATGACCGACTGGTCGCAAAGCAATTGGGAAGCTTCCGGTGCTGGGTCGTTGCTTCGCCTGAGCTGGCTGCCAAATCGACGATCAACACACCAGAAGATCTCAGGGAACAGCCGTGTCTGACATTCCGAGGCGATGTTGCCAGCAGTAATTGGACTTTCTTTTCTGGTGACGGGGTGTCGACCATCAAGGTGCATGGACCTTTCGCCACACGGAGCTTTTCCGTCTTACTGGACCTCGCAAAGCGGGGGCAGGGCTTTGCCTACCTACCGGAGTTTATGCTTGAGGACGCTTTGGCCAGCGGAAAACTAGTGCGCTGCCTGCCCAATCACGTCTCACGGCCATACTCTGTCTATTTGACGTTCCGTCCAGGCACCCGCCGGATCGCGCGCGTTGATGCTGTTGCCACCCTCGCAGAAGAACTGATCCCCAATCTCTTGTCGGGCGATGCAACGTAAGTCCCTTATCCGCAGTCCGCTCATTCAACTAACGACGGAATTTGCTGGAACAGCGAATGGCGGCGATGCGGGCTGCCAACGCAGCATTCGAGAGATGTGTCGGATGTCGGCTTCGGGCCGTCCGCGATAGCGGCCTTCCGTTATCTTTGACACACCTATTGGCTCGACCGCGCTTTTTGGCATCGCGACTATCCTTTTCGGCTCCGCTTTACCGCCATTGTGGGTGATTTCGGTAACAGTCCGCTCAAATGGACGTGCGTTCTAGACCGTGCCTCAAACTACTTCAAAGCTGAGTTTTAACGATCCATATGAAAGATCGCTTTGTCCCGCATAGTCGAAACCCAATATCCTCTTATCCCCGCATGAGCGATGGCAAATCGCCCGTCAGCCCTGCAGCTTCACGGATGAAAGCCCGGCGCAGGCTGGGCGCTGCGTTGATGGCGCCCATGCCAAAACCTCGGATCGCACGTAAGAGAGGGTTATCGTTTGAGAACAGGCGGTTGAATGTGTCGGTCGCCATGGCAAGTGTCGCCGTGTCGAACCTGCGCCATTGTTGGTAGCGCGTAAGAACCTGTGGGCTGCCGATATCCTCACCGCGTCCGCGTGCCTCGGTCAGCACATCGGCCAAGGCGGCGACGTCACGCAGGCCCGCATTCAGTCCCTGTCCGGCAATCGGATGCACGCCATGCGCCGCGTCTCCGATCAATGCTACACGGTCCGCGACGAAGCTGTTGGCCAACGTCAGGCCAAGCGGGTAGGTGAAGCGTTTGCCGGTCAAGCTGATCTCGCCCAGGAAGCTGCCAAAGGCGGGGCGGAGCGCGGTCAGGAAATCCGCGTCATTCATGGCGGCAAGTTCCGCCGCGCGAGCATCTGTCTCGCTCCACACGATGGACGAGCGGTTCTCGGTTAGTGGCAGAATAGCGAGGGGGCCTGCTGGCATGAAGAACTGGTGCGCAATGCCGTCATGCGGTTTTTCATGGGCGATGGCACAGACAACTGCCTTCTGGCCATAGCCCCAACCGGTGCGCTTGATCCCGGCACGCGCGGCCGTACCAGATTGGCGCCCGTCCGACCCGATCAGCAGCGTGCCAGCGCAGGTCTTGCCGCTTTGCAGGGTCACACGCGCTTCTGCAGGACCAACTTCCTGAGAAACAACCGTTTCGCTCGAAAGATGCGTGATCTGCGGCTCTTGCGCCATGGCATCAAGAAAAGCCCGGCGCAGATGGCGATCTTCGACCATATAGCCCATCGGCCCTTCTTCGATCTCGGCATGGTTGAAATGCATCATCCAGGCACCTGGCCCTTCGCCCGCACGGCCATCGGTCACCTTGATTTCGCGCATGGGCTGGGCGTTCTCGCTGATGGCGTCCCAGACGCCGATCCCGCGCAAAAGTCGCATCGAGGCCAGTGCCAAAGCATAAGAGCGTCCGTCGAAATCGGGCCGTTTGCGGCGATCCACGGGCAAGCTGTCGATGATGGTGACTTTGCATCCGGCCTGTGCTGCTGCGAGCGCCAGAGCGGGGCCATTCAGCCCGCCACCGACGATGATCAGATCGTTTTCCATGGCCTGCAATATGCGCGCCCGCGCGGGATTGTCCATGCGCCTGATGGCCGCTAGGGTCGCGCGAACAATGGGAGACAGACATGCAGGATTGGCGCTGGATGAAGGCCGCAGATCTTGGTCGCGCGATCGGGGCAGGGCAGATTGATCCGGTGGCGCTGACCAACCATTTTCTAGAGGCGATTGATACACATCCGCATCGCGACCGCATCTATGCGCGTGTTACCCATGAACGAGCCCGCGCCGAGGCGGCCGCAGCCAGTCTTCGCGCGAAATCGGGCATGCGGCGGGGGCTTTTGGACGGGGTGCCGGTATCGTGGAAAGACCTCTTTGATACCGCCGGTATCGGCACTGAGGCGGGCACGGCGCTGATGGCGGGCCGGGTACCTGAGGATGACGCAGAGGTGCTCAAAAACGCAACGGCGGCGGGGCTCGTTTGTCTGGGTAAGACGCACATGTCGGAGATCGCGTTTTCGGGGCTGGGACTGAACCCGATCACCGCGACACCGCCTTGCGTAAATGACGAAGATGCGGTGCCGGGCGGCTCATCCTCTGGTGCGGGTGCGTCGGTGGCCTTTGGTTTGGCGGCTGCGGCGATCGGGTCTGATACCGGCGGGTCTGTCCGCATCCCCTCCGCCTGGAACGATCTGGTGGGGTTGAAGACGACCCATGGCAAGCTGTCTCTCGATGGTGTTGTACCGCTTTGCTTGACCTTTGATACGGTGGGTCCGCTCTGTCGTTCCGTCGAGGATGCGAACTTACTGATGGCAGCACTTGGTGGAGAGAAACCGGCTGATCTGACGGCGTCCCGCCTTGATGGTTTGCGCTTGATGGTACTTGATACGATTGTGCCGGAGGATGTGCGCGATGCGCCTCGTGCAGCCTTTGAAGGGGCGGTGGACAAGCTGCGCGCGGCGGGCGCACAAATCGAGCATCGCTTTTTTGCGCAGCTTTTTGATGCGTTCAACGTGGCGGGCAATCTTTACGCTGCTGACAGCTATGGCTGGTGGCGCGATTTGGTCGAGGCCCATCCCGAGAAGATGTTTCCGCAAATTCTGGAACGGGTCCGGGGCGGGCAGACCGTGACGGGACCGGATTATGTGGCAGGCTGGAACTTGTTGCGGCAAATCCGCAAGGAATATGCCGCTGAGACGTCCCAATTCGATGCCGTTATCCTGCCAACAGCACCGATTTTGCCACCCAATGCGCAGCGGCTTTTGGATGATGATGACTACTACAAATCAGAGAACCTGCTCGCCTTACGCAATACGCGGGTGGCCAACCTGATGAATGTCTGCGCGATCACGTTGCCTACCGGCGTTCCGTCCTGCGGGATCATGTTCAACGGACAGAACGGGGATGAGGCCGCGCTGCTGCGGGTCTGTGCGGCAGCGGAGAAGGTGCTTCGGGCAGAGTAGGTCAGATGCCGCGACTACGGCGGCGGGACCGTTGCTCCAAGATGGGCCAGTATTGCGTCGATATGAGCATCTCGTAATGGCTTTACGGGAAAATGATCGTCGAGATCATCAAAGCTTGTGAACATCTCGCGCGATAGCGACAGGGTGACAATGGGGCCGAAGAGGAGGTGAAAAAACGCTTTCTGATCGACGTCCTCGAAGACGCCGCGTGCCTGACCATCCTCGATCATATGCCAGACAATGTCTTGCTGGGGGGCGATGTAGTCTTGATGAAAAGAGCGCGCGACGTTCGGGAATGCGCGTGATACCTCGGCAATCAGCGGCGACATACGGCCCACATCGGAATGGATTGTCTTGTCGTAAAGTATCCTGATTGCCGCGCGCAGCCGGTCTGCCGGGTCGAGAGACGTGTCAGCCCCAAGCACGCGCAAATCATCCAGCGCAGGCGCATAACCATCTGTCACACAAGCGATAAAGAGCGCATCCTTCCCGGTGAAATGGTGATAGAGGCTCGCCTTTGTCATGGCACAGGCCTGGGCCACTTTGCTCATCGAAGTGCCAGCAAAACCGTTTTCCAGAAAAAGCTGCGTGGAAATGCGAATGATTTCGTCCCGACGTGTCTCCGCTCCTGCGATTTCCATATTCATGCTTGACCCTTCCAATAGTCCTCCTAGTTTCCCTACCGAACGGTCGGTTAACGACAGATAGGAGCCCGCCATGCCGATGCAAGTCTCTGCCCTCATCCCAGCAACCCTGGCATTCTGCCTTTTGGGTAGCATTGTCGCCGCGCAAGAGCCAATGCCAGATCCAGTGAAAGAGGCGCCCCCACTGTTTGTGCGTACGATGGTTCTCGGGTCCGCAAGCGTGACGCAGGAGCGCCAGTTCTTCGGACGCATCGCGGCGCTTGAAACTGCGGATCTTTCATTTGAAGTGCCCGGCTATCTTGCAATGCTCGACGCGCCGCGCGGGACGTTTGTGGCAAAGGGTGAGGCGCTTGCGGGTCTTGATCTGGGACCGTTTGCACGGGCCGTCGAGCGGGCGGAACTGTCATTGCTGCAAGCCGAACGCGATCTTGGACGATTGGCCGAACTGGCTTCGCGCAACGTGACATCCGACGTGCAGGCCCAGGATGCCGAGACGGCCCGCGATCTGGCAGAAGTCGCGCTGCGCGATGCCAAAGAGGCGCTGGCCGATGCACAGATGCGTGCACCCTTTGATGGCATTGTCGCTGACCGGATGGTGTCGACCTTTACCAATGTCGCCGCCGGCCAACCGATCTTGCGTTTGCACAACATGTCCGAGATCCGGGTTGAGTTTGATTTGCCCGAACGCCTGCTGACGGCAGTCGGTGATCCGGCGGGGGTGTTGTTCTCTGCCGTGTTGCCCGGTCAAACGGACCCGGTCCCTCTGATCTTTCGCGAGATTGCGGCAGAGACCGGATCGGTCGGGCAAAGCTACACCATATCGCTGGCCGTGGCCGGTGATCTTCCGGTCCGCGTGCTGCCCGGAAAGACGGTCACTGTGACGGCGCGGATTGCGCGGCCAAACGACATTATCCCGGTTCCGGCAACGGCGGTCATCACCGGGCCAGACGGTGCTGCGTCGGTGGTGGGATTGCAGGAAGGGGATGGCGGTCTGTTGCCGGAATTCATTCCGGTCGACGTGCACTCCACCACGGGCGTTGACCTCGGCATTTCCGGCGTGGCGCCCGGGACAGAGATTGTGGCTTTGGGTGGCCATCTGATTGGCCCCGACATGCCGCTGGCGCGCTATGCCGGTCTGATTGTTGAGGGGGAGTGATCCATGCAAATCGCCCGCCTCGCCATCCTGAACCCGCTTTACACCTGGCTCTTGATCCTGTTCTGCCTCTTTGGCGGCGCGGCGGGATATCTGAGCGTCGGTAAGCTGGAAGACCCCGTCTTTACCCTGAAATCGGCGCTTGTCATCACGCCTTATCCCGGCGCCACCGCAGCCGAAGTGGCTGTGGAAGTGTCCGAAGTGCTTGAGGCGGAAATCCAGCAGATGGACGAGATCGATTTTGTCACATCTGCCAACACGCCCGGCCTTTCTGTGATCGAGGTCACGATCCAGGACACCTATGACGGAACAGAGCTTCCCCAGGTCTGGGACGATATGCGTGACCGGATTGCAGATGCCGTACCAGCGCTGCCACAAGGCGCATTGGCGCCTGTCGTCAACGACAGTTTCGGCGATGTGTTTGGCCTGCTTTATGCGGTCACGGCACCGGGCTATGCCGACAGCGATATCTGGGAGATTGGTACGTTCCTGCGGCGAGAGCTTTTGGCCGTTGATGGCGTTGCCAATGCCGAGATTCTTGGATTGCCGGAAGAGGCTGTCTTTGTCGAACCATCGAGTGCGATGCTGACTGCCTTGGGGGTGCCGCCGGATGTCATTCTGGGTGCCGTTGCCAATGCCAATACGATTGTGCCGACGGGAACGGCTGATGACGCACGGCGGGACTTGCGTGTGGACGCTCCTGCCCCGGACGATTCCGTGTCTGAAATCAGCGCCCTGACCTTTGGCTTTCAGGGCGAGGTGATCAACCTCACCGACATCGCGCAGGTCTATCGCGGGCGTGTCAGCGACCCCGGCCACATCATCCGGCATAACGGGCAAGAGGCGTTCACGATTGGTGTCGCGGGCCTGACTTCCGAAAACATCGTCTCGGTCGGGCAGCGGGTGGAAGAGCGGTTGGACGCCATTGCGCCACTTTTGCCAGCGGGCGTGACACTGCAGCCGATCTACGAACAACACCGGGTTGTCGACACGGCAAATCAGAATTTTCTTGGCAGCCTCGCGATGTCCGTTGGCGTCGTGATCGGTGTGCTGGCGCTTTTCATGGGATGGCGTGCGGCGGTGGTCGTTGGAGGATCACTCTTGCTGACCGTCAGCTTCACCTTCTTCTTCATGAACATCTTTGACATCAAGATCGAACGGATCAGCCTTGGTGCGCTGATCATCGCGATGGGCATGCTGGTGGACAATGCCATCGTGATCGCCGAAGGCATGCAAATCCAGATGCGACGCGGGCGCAAGGCCATCGATGCCGCTGCCGATGTGGCACGACGCACGCAGACACCGCTTTTGGGGGCCACGATCATCGGGATCATGGCCTTTGCGGGCATCGGGCTGAGCCCTGACAGTTCGGGTGAGTTCCTGTTCTCGCTCTTTGCGGTGATCGCCATCTCGCTTTTGTTGTCATGGCTGATCGCGGTCACTGTCACGCCGCTTCTGGCGAGTTACTTCTTCAAAACAGAAACCGCCACGGATGCCAAAGACCCCTACGACACCTTGTTCTTCCGCATGTATGCTGGCGTCGTCCGGGCCAGTTTGCGGGTGCGCTGGCTGGTCATCATCGGGCTGATCGGTGCCACAGTCGCCGGTGTTGGCGCAATGGGCGGTGTGAAGCAGCAATTCTTTCCGCCAGCGACCACCCCCTTGGTTTACCTCAACTACAAAGGCGTGCAAGGCAGCTCCATCGCCTCGGTCTCGGATGACCTTGCAATTGTCGAGGACTGGTTGCTGGAGCGTCCAGACGTGGCCGCGGTCACGACGACAATCGGCCAAAGCATGACGCGGTTCATGCTGACCTATACCCCAGCGGACCCCGATCCCTCCTTTGGTCAATTGGTCATTCGCGTGAACGATCACACCGAGATCCCGGCGCTCCGCGATGATCTGACGGCATTTACAAGTCGCGCGATCCCTTGGGCCGAAACGAGGGTAGAGCAGATCATCTATGGCCCGCCTGTGGGGGCGGATGTCGAGGTGCGCCTGTCGGGCCCTGATCCGGATGTCTTGCGCGGGCTTGCTATGGAGGCGCAGCGCATCTTTGAGACGCAGACCGATTTGCTCATGGTTGAACGGATCGACTGGCGCGAACGCGAACTGACGACGCAGCCAATCTACGCCGTTGAACGCGCACAGGCCTTGGGGATATCGCGTTCGGATGTCGCCCAGGCCATCGCGCTTGGCACGGACGGTATTCGCGCGGGTACATTCCGCGAAAATGACCGCCTGATCCCAATCGTGATCCGCACGCCAGCGGCCGATCAGACGCCCGATGGCGTGCTTCTTGACCAGCCTGTCTATGCGCCCAGCACGCAAGGATACACCACACTGGCCCAGGTAACCGATGGCTTTCACGTTGTCGCGCGCGACACGCTGATCCAGCGCCGGGATCGCGTCAACACGATCAGCGTGCAGGCCTTTACGGTGCCGGATGTGCTGCCGCCGCAGGCCTTTGCCGAGGTGCGCAGCGCCATTGAGGCGATGGAGCTTCCTCCGGGATATCGTTTTGAATGGGGTGGTGAGTTTGAAAGCGCGTCCACCGCACAGGCCAGTCTTGGCCGCCAGATGCCGTTGGCCTTTGGCACTATGCTGCTAATCACCATCCTGCTTTTTGGTAAGCTGCGCCAGACGGCGGTGATCTGGACAGTGGTGCCGATGGCCGTCACCGGTGTCGGATTCGGCCTTCTTTACACAAATCTGCCGTTCAGCTTCACCGCACTTCTGGGTCTTCTCAGCCTCTCTGGCATGCTGATCAAGAATGCCATCGTGCTGGTGGAGGAAATTGACGCGCAAAAGATCGAAGAGGGTAAACCGCAATCGGAGGCGATTGTAGCCGCCTCAGTCAGTCGTCTGCGCCCGGTCATTCTTGCTGCGGCGACGACGATCCTGGGCATGGTGCCGCTATTGGCGGATGCGTTCTTTGCCTCAATGGCGGTGGCGATCATGGCGGGCCTGGGCTTTGCCTCGATCCTTACTTTGATCGGGGTGCCGGCCCTTTATCACACCTATCTGCGCAAAGAGCGGCGGGAAGAAAAGCGCAACCGCGCAGGCCAGAAAAAATCAGGTGCTCTGCTGCGTCTTCTGGGGCGGCGACACGTTCCGGGTCCTGCGCATGGCCCACAGGAAATCGCCGCAGAATAGCAGCGCGGTGCAGCGGTGCGCGTTTCCTCCCGCGCGCGCACCGCATACTGCCCTTCAGCCCTGACCAAAAAGCCACAAAAACGCGCGCGGGGCCGCCTTATTCTGGACAGACATCCCGCATGCACGCTAGTTTGTAACAAAGCGGGGCGCAACGATCCCGCATATTGAGGCAGTTATGGTGTTTCCAGAGCGGTTTGCGGACCTTCCGGCAGCGACGTGGCCACGCTTGCGTGCGCTTCTTGACGTCCCAACGAAGGCATCCGAGACTATAAATATGACCATTGGCGAACCCCGCCATGCGTTCCCCGCTTTTGTGGGCGACATCCTTGCGGCCAATCTGCA
Organism: Cognatiyoonia sp. IB215446; assembly: GCF_033963825.1. Lineage (NCBI taxonomy): Bacteria > Pseudomonadati > Pseudomonadota > Alphaproteobacteria > Rhodobacterales > Paracoccaceae > Cognatiyoonia > Cognatiyoonia sp. IB215446. Next base: position 98,437 of record NZ_JAXBMD010000007.1, read on the forward strand.
AGGATTTGCAAAGTACCCCGACAATAACGGTGTTCCGGCACTTTTGGAGGCGATTGGCGGATTTCTTCATCGGCGCTACGGTGTGGACGTCCCGCCAAGCCAGATTTTGACCCTGAATGGCACGCGCGAGGGGCTTTACAACGCTGCGATGGCGCTGTGCCCTGAACAGAAAAACGGCAAGCCCATCATTCTGTCGCCCAACCCGTTCTACCCGGTCTACGCGGTCGCGGCCCTATCTGTGAGTGCGGAGCCTGTTTATGTGCCCGCGACGGCCGAAACCGGTCATTTACCGGATTTCTCAGCCCTGCCTCATGACGTGCTGGATAGAACCGCGCTCGCCTATATATGCTCGCCCGCCAATCCGCAGGGGGCTGTTGCCGATGAAACCTATTGGCGCGATCTGATCGTGCTTGCGGAGAAGTACGACTTCAAAGTGCTGGCCGACGAATGCTATTCCGAGATCTACCGCGATACGCCGCCGCCCGGAGCATTACAGATCGCGCACCAGATGGGTGCTGATCCAGAATGTGTGGTGATCTTCCATTCGCTCTCCAAGCGTTCAAACCTGCCGGGCCTTCGGTCGGGGTTTTGCGCGGGCGGGCCAGAGTCGATTGCGCGGCTGCGGCAATTGCGTGCCTTTGCCGGTGCGCCATTGCCAGAGCCGTTGCAGGCCATCGCGGCGTCTGTCTGGAATGACGAGGCGCATGTGGTTGAGAACCGCGCCCTATATCACCGCAAATACGAGATTGCAGACGATATTCTGGGTTATATCCCCGGCTATCAATCCCCGCAGGCGGGGTTCTTTCTCTGGCTGCCAACGGATGATGGCGAACAAGCTGCAGTCAGGCTCTGGCAAGAAACCGGCGTACGGGTTCTGCCCGGCGCGTATCTCAGCCGCGCGGTCAACGGCGAAAATCCAGGCAAAAACTACATTCGGGTGGCCATGGTCGCCCCAACACAAGAAATGCAGCGCGGTCTGACCCTGATCCGCGACTGTCTCTACGATTGAGGGAACGGTAATCATGGCATCATATCAGACACGACAGCGCGACCCGCTTTTGGACAGCACCACGCAGGCGGTGATCGAAAAACGCGGGCGTGAATTGTTCGGGTTGTCGCTGGCCGTTCTTGGGGTCGTCATTGCCGTCATGATGGGCAGCTATTCGCCCGACGACCCAAGTTGGATTTCGGCAACGGATGCTCCGGTGCAGAACTGGATGGGGCATCTGGGTGCCTCGATCGCCGCCCCGGTGATGATGATCATCGGTCTGGGCATCTGGGTTCTGCCCGCATTGCTGATCACCTGGGGCGCGCGGTTTGTCTTTCATTACGGACAAGAGCGGGCTTTCGGCCGTCTGATCTTTGTTCCGCTGGCGATCATTCTCGCCTCGCTTTACGCGGCGACCCTGACGCCGGGTGCTAATTGGCCCGCGAATTTCGGGTTGGGCGGGCTTTTTGGCGATACAGTTCTGGGCGTGGTCCTGACGATTGTTCCTTTTGGAGCGCATTTTGGGGTAAAGCTTCTGTCACTGCTGACAGCAATGGCGATGCTGACTGCGTTGGCATTTGCACTCGGCTTTACGAGGCCAGAACTGCGGGTTGCGGGTCGGTTCCTGCTTTTAGGAACGGTGATGCTCTATGCGCTCATCGTGCGCGGCTTGGGCAAAGGTGCGTCATTGTCGGCGCATGCGGCCCAGCGAATGGCAACGAATTTGCAAGAAAAGCGCGCAGCCGCGGCAGAGGCACGCGACATCGCGGTGGACGAAACGCCCGTCGATATTCCCGATTTCCGCAGTATTGCCCAGAACGACGTCAAGATGCGCGCCGCAGCCGTGGTGCGCGCTAACCCTGTCATGCCAATGGGCGAGCCGCCTTTGACCGCTCCTAAGATGCCGCCTGCGCCGCCCTTGGCTGCGCAGGCCCGCGTGCCGGAGCCACCACAATCCAACGGGTTCCTGTCGGGGCTGTTGAAACGTAATGACCCGATGCCAGAACCCGAACTGGTGACGCCCGAACCTTTGTCCGGCACTGCTGAGGACACCAATCCTGACCGGGTCAGTGCGCGGATTGCGGATGCGATCAAGAACCGGAGCGTTCCTCCGGTCCCATCGGGCGTGCGGATCGAACCCTCGCTGACCGCTGGGCGTGGCCCCAAGCCTCTGGTCTTCAACGAGCCCGAAGATGATGCATTGGTCGAGGACGACGCGCCTATTATGGCGACGCCGCACATGCCGATCCCCGATGTGCATGTCCCGCCTGCACCGGAGCCACGCACTGTTGTACAGCATCCGCCCAAACGCGCGCCACAGCCGTCACGGCAGGCCAAGGCAGAGGCGCAGCCAGCGCTGAAGTTTGATGACCGCTATGCCGATTATGAACATCCTCCTCTGGGCCTTTTGATGAACCCTGTGAAGGTCCAGCGCCATCATCTGAGCGACGAGGCGCTGGAGGAAAACGCCCGCATGCTGGAAAGCGTGCTGGATGATTATGGCGTGAAGGGAGAGATCGTCTCGGTCCGTCCCGGTCCGGTTGTCACGATGTATGAGCTTGAGCCCGCGCCTGGTCTGAAAGCGTCCCGTGTGATTGGCCTCGCCGACGATATCGCGCGCTCCATGTCTGCGCTGTCGGCGCGGGTCTCGACCGTGCCGGGCCGCTCGGTGATCGGGATCGAACTTCCGAACGAAAACCGCGAAAAGGTGGTGCTGCGCGAAATCCTCAGCCACCGCGATTTTGGTGATGGTAATCACAAGCTGCCGCTGGCGCTGGGCAAGAACATCGGCGGCGAGCCGATTGTGGCGAACCTCGCCAAGATGCCTCACCTTCTGATCGCGGGGACGACCGGTTCGGGTAAATCGGTGGCGATCAACACCATGATCCTCAGCCTGCTTTACAAGCTGACTCCGGATGAATGCCGGATGATCATGATCGACCCGAAGATGCTGGAGCTTTCCGTCTATGACGGCATCCCGCATCTCCTGTCGCCCGTTGTGACTGACCCCAAGAAGGCGGTTGTTGCGCTGAAATGGGTCGTGGGCGAGATGGAAGAACGCTATCGCAAGATGTCCAAAATGGGCGTGCGGAACATTGACGGCTACAATGGCCGCGTGAAGGATGCGCTGGCGAAAGGCGAGCTGTTCAGCCGCACGGTCCAGACCGGTTTTGACGACGAGACGGGTGATCCGATCTTCGAAACCGAGGAATTCGCGCCCGAAGCGATGCCCTATATCGTCGTAATCGTGGACGAGATGGCCGACCTGATGATGGTTGCCGGTAAAGAGATTGAGGCCTGCATCCAGCGCCTCGCCCAGATGGCGCGAGCATCGGGCATCCACCTGATCATGGCCACGCAGCGCCCCTCCGTCGACGTGATCACCGGCACGATCAAGGCGAACTTCCCGACGCGGATCAGCTTCCAGGTGACGTCGAAAATCGACTCGCGCACCATTCTGGGAGAGATGGGTGCCGAGCAACTGCTGGGCATGGGCGACATGCTCTATATGGCGGGCGGGTCGAAGATTACCCGCGTGCATGGCCCGTTTGTGAGCGATGAGGAGGTCGAAGAAATCGTCAACCACCTCAAAGCCTTCGGCCCACCCGACTACATGTCCGGCGTGGTGGACGGCCCCGATGAAGAGAAATCAAGCGATATCGACATGGTACTTGGCCTTGGCGGGAATACTGATGGTGAGGATGCGCTCTACGATCAGGCCGTGGCCATCGTGATCAAGGATCGGAAGTGCTCGACCTCCTACATCCAGCGGAAACTGGCCATCGGCTATAACAAGGCCGCTCGTCTGGTTGAACAGATGGAAGATCAGGGCGTGGTCAGCGCGGCCAACCATGTAGGTAAACGCGAAATTCTGGTGCCAGAGCAGCACTGAACGCAGCGTACGGGCTCAGGATCACTTTCTAGCGCAATGGGTTGGACTGGTTCACTCGGAGATATCAGCAAAGTAACCAACCAAATCGACAAAACTAGGCAGCTCAGAACAAACGCGACACCAGCCGCACCCATTCCCGCTTGCCTTCCGCTTTATGGTGTTAAGCGCCTGTGCCTCTGCGTATTCGGTCGGGCTCTTGAACTGATCCACAACGGTGTATTTAGACTTCAGGTGACAGATGAAGACGGTCAGGATGACCCCATCCTGATCCTTATCCATGATCTCGACCTGCAAGCAGTCGCGGCCAAACTGATAGAGCTTGTCATCAGCGCGACGAAACTTCTTATAGCGATGGCTGACGACGCGCCCGATTCTGAAATTCTTGGTGCAGATCAGGCCAAGATCGATCCCGCGAGGGTCGTTTGACGGGATCGAAACAACCCCTGTCTTTGGTCCATAGTCTGGGCCTACACTGCCCTGTACAAAGTCTAAGAGAGCGCCAAAACTCTCAATCTCCTGAAGCCCAACAATGTCGATGGAATTGTTGCCAACGCCATTTTCCCTGATGCGCTCCGCAACATCAAAGGCATGGGCGCGCGACTTTGGGTTTGCTCGAAAGCGGCCATAGAGATCATCTCCCACCGAATATGGATCGTCAAAGCGATCAAACAGGTTCTCGACGTTGTAGGTTCCGATACGAAATGGTCTGGGCACGAAAATCCTCTCAATTACTCAACAAAACAATCCTCACGATGTGTAAAACGCATACCGTTCATACGGCGTCCATGTGCTTCTGTAGCACGGGCCTCGCTAAATTGCATTCCTGCTCACCAGAACGGACATTTGAAGCTGTTCGAAGCAGTGAAATCCAAACCGCTTGTTCCACCACCGCCGAAGTTTCGCAGGATGGCGCTTAGCACTATTGCTGCATACTCACTGAACCTCGGTTAAGTCTAATCTGTGAACACAAGCGTAAATTAAGCGCAAGTCGTGAATACTGCTGGAAGGCCTCCAATACTGGACCGCCGGCGCCGCAGTCCGGGTGCGAACGTTGAAATTCAGGAGCCTGCCATGTGCCGTTTGGACTATCTCAAAGACCTTGTAGAAAGATTTGGCTGCAAGGTAACAAATGAAGAGTGGGATCGGGTCGGCGAACACGGGGTCGAGAGGAAGGTAAAGGCACGTACCCCCATTTACGACGACGTGACGATCGCTGATCGTGTCTTTCTTATTTCATCCGGAATTGCCGCGTCTTTCTTCAACCATCAGAATGGTCATGTGACACTGACACGGTTCTTTGAGCAAGGACACATAGCGACGAACGTCGACAGCATGTTGACTGGTGACTATGGCAGTGAGGAGGTTATCGCGATCACCGATGTTGTCGGTCTCGATTTTCCGTTTGGCTTCTTTTTTCACGAATACTCCTACGGGCAAGAGTTCGGTCGGTTTATCCGTTTGCATTTCATCCAAACGCTGCAGTTCGACAAAGATCTCTTGGTTTGCCAAAACTTGAACTTCCCTGAGGCGCGCCTGAGGTTTCTCAAAACGCACCATTCTTCTGTCATGGAGCATGCACTGAAGAAGGACGTTGCCGCTTTCCTAGGGATTACCCCGCAAGCCTATAGCAGGATACAAAGAAGAAATGGTTAAGATGACGAAGGAGCGGTAGAGGACGCTCCTTCTTTCCTCCCCCTGATCGAAAAGACTAAACCGCTGCTTTTCTCGGCTAGAGAGTTAACCAAGGTTCAGCAATGTGGCACCTTCTTCGAGTAAGACCTACGTAGTGTAACCAAATTGAACGGTTCGCATGAAAATAATAAGGATAGCGACCGCATTCGCCATTGCCGTTGCCGTTGCAGCGATTTCCTCGCTTGCCATTTACTGGCTGACGGCCTCGCAGCCGCATTTTCAAGATGTTGCGTATGCCAAGGAAAGCAGCAGAAACACGCTTGACGTCCATCTCTCCGAGACAGCTGCCGAGCCGCAGCCAGTTGTCATCTTGGTTCATGGTGGCGGCTTCCGGTCAGGTGATAAGGCAAGACCAAGCCACTTAGACGATTTTCTTGCAGCCGGCATCGCAGTCGCTGCAATCAACTATCGGCTCTCTGGGGAAGCAACGTGGCCCGCGCAATTGACTGATGTCACACATGCAGTGCGGTTTCTACATGACAACGCTACAGACTTCGGGATCGACCCAGATCGGATCGCGATTTTTGGACAATCCGCCGGCGGCCATTTGACTGCGACGTCTACGTTTGACCTCGCGGCACAAGGGGCAAACATCATTCGAGCGGTCGTCGTTTGGTTCGGCCCGGTGGACTTCAACACGATGGATGACGACATGGCTGCTTCCGGACAAGGGTCGAGCGACACGGACGGTCCAGGTTCTCCGGAGTCGGGGCTCATTGGCGCTCCAGTGGGCGAAAACCCGGAATTGGCGCGGTCCGCCAGTCCACTTACTTTTCTTGAGGCTCTGCCTGAAGACGCCCGCTTGCCACCCATCCTGATAATGCATGGTGCAAAAGATCCTTTGATCGCAGCGCGGCAGTCCGAGCGTCTACACGATGCCACCGCTGCGAGTCCGTCCAACGGTGGTGTCAGGCTGGAGATCCTCGCTGAAGGGACACATGGCGGCGGTGAGTTCAACGAGCCCGCGACTATCCAAGCGGTCATAGCGTTTCTCGATGATAAGCTTGGGTTGGAATTGTGATCGCCTCATCGGACACTGCGTGGCCGTTCGACACGCTAACAAATGCTTCCAACACGCTCATGACGTCCGGTTCATTTGATCGCAGGGCATTCATGCTTGGCGTCGCAACGTTGTCTTTGTCGGGATGTGCAAGGGACCCCAGCTTCGAAGTCTCGGAGGCAAGACCAGGCATTCCTAAGCGAATATTGCTACGAGCTACTGAAAACCTCGAAGTTGCGCGAGATCAAGCGGATGCGTTTCTTGCGTGGATTGATCTGGGCTGCATGTGCATTTGGCATCTTGTTCCTCAGTCACATCGGCTCGGTGATCGGTTTGCCGGGAGCGGGCTGAGCCCTTGGCGCGAAGAAGTTCGGCGGTATTTGCCACTATGCGCAGAGTCGATAAAAGTGCCCAGCTCTGCAGTTCAGAGTACCGGTTCTGTTTTCGCGACCACCCGTCTGGAGAACTGAGTTCCATGCTTAACCGAGGTTCATCTTAGTGATCTTGCCTCAGGCTATTGTCTGCGGAGGCTTACGATTCGGCGACTGGGCAGTCTCGGCACAATTGAAAGCGCCTTTGCGATTGGCGTGGAGCTTGACGATGGAAAAATCGGCAAAAAAGAAATCATTCGCATTTCACTTCAGTCTCATGCTCCTTTTACTGGTGGTCTTGGGCTTTGGCAGCAGAGCTGTGTTTCTGCCTGAGTACTGGCCACCGGTCCGCTTAGCACTCATCGTCCATATTGTTGTTATGGCCGTTTGGTTCTTCTTAGTCGTTACACAATCGTTGCTGATCAACAGGCGCGAAGTCGCCACTCACATGCATATAGGTCAGTTTGGCCAGCTCGCTGCGCTATTGGTCGTGGTGACGGGATCGTTGATGATCATCGAACTGAATTTGAGAGAATTCAATTGGATCCAGGTAGTCTCGAACACTGGTAACATGGTGACCTTCGCGATTTTCTTTGGTGCCGCGATGGTCTGGCGCAAAGATCGTGTTGCGCATATGCGGATGATCCTTTTTGCAAGCCTCGCTCTCATGACGCCGGCGCTCGCCAGACTGTTTCAACCCTTCGGAGCCGAAGCCCTGGCAATGCCAGCTTGGTTTGCGCTGATGGCGATTATTGCTGTCCTCGACATCCAACACTTCGGCAGTTTGACCAAAGCGACCTGGCTCGGTCTGGCGGTGAGTATTCTTTCTGCCGTTGCTCTCGTCGCAACATTACTCGTTCTCGGCCCAGAACCACCCGGAGCCGAAAGCGCGAGCGCCAGCGCGCTGCACAACCAACTCGCGGCAATTGACCTCTGGTCTCGTCACGCGACGGGGTCAGCGCGTGTCCAATGATATCCACCTAAGGTGGCGCCGCAACACAAGGAGAAAGCTCATCAGAACATCCCACTTCATACAAATGGCGTTCTTTGCCGTGCTTCTGAAGGCAATACCGATTGATGCGTATGCGCAGAGCCAGGAGCTGAACGAGAGCGCATCGCTGCTTTCATCTCCCGGCGGGTATGAGGGGCGTATTCGGTTGGTGCGCTTTCTCGACGAGCCGGATGGGTATTGCATCGATGTCCCGGGTCCGGCTGACAGAGCGATACTGGCGATGCCTGCGATAGCGCATACCTGTCACTTCGATCCGCTTCCGGATCAAGTCTTTATTTTCAACGGCAATGGCAACGGAATGATCCGTTGGGAATTCGGTGGGCGCTCCGCCTGTTTGACGGCTGCGTCAGCGCAAGCTGAGGCGCCGTTTTCGTTCGAGGATTGCGAAGCGAACGAACTTCAGAACTTCACATTCAAAGAGATCGGCGAGTTGCGCCTAAGCGATTCTGATCTTTGCCTCGCTGTAGAGGCCACCGGACCAAGGTTTGATGAAGCACTCGAGCCACGACAGGACGCGCGCGGTCGGGGGCGCCCAGTCAATCCGAAATTCTCGCATCTTGCGCGTGCCCTTCAGCTATCCACCTGTGGTGAAGGAGATCCATCGTTTCAGCGCTGGCAAGCCTATCCCGACTGACCCCGGCGGGCCCGAAGACATCCACTTACACCGACACAATTAAAGCGACAGGACGTCCAAATGAGCGAAATCTTTGTGACTACGGGTGTTTCTAGAGGCATTTCGGCCTTTGATAGAGATTCCTCTGGTGCTTGAAAGGCTGAGGACAATTCGGGCGGCCTGGCCGATGCTATCTCGGGCGATCCGCAGTGGTCAGATCTTTCGCCCGCAATGCAGTTTGATTGAGCCGGACCCAGACATTCTATGTCAATACGACGTGACCGTGCCCATCGATAATGGCAGCGTTATGACCTGCAACGTCTTCCGATCAAAGTCGCGGGCCAAAGATGGCTTGGCAGACCCAGTCGTGATGTGTGCCCATCCGTACGACAATCACCTGTTACCGGTTTTAGGTCGCACTCCGCTAAAAGGGCCCCCGCAGCAATATCGCCTCATACCGCAATCCGGAGAGATCCCAAAGTTTTCGACGCTCACAAGCTGGGAGTCACCAGATCCTAATTTCTGGGTTCCAAATGGCTATACATTGGTGAACCTTAACCTGCCCGGCTACGCCAATAGCATGGGTCAGGCAGAGCTCATGTCGACGAAGCAGGGCGAGGACTTCTACGAAGCAATCAAATGGGTTGCCGCGCAGGCGTGGTGCGATGGCGCGATTGGCCTAAGCGGTGTCAGCTACCTCGCCATCAGCCAGTATCACGCAGCCGTCGCTGCCGCGAAAGATGGCGATGCATCACCTCTCAAATGTATCTCACCCTGGGAGGGCGTTTCGGACCTCTACCGGGATTTGATCTGCCGCGGTGGCGTTGCAGATACGACCTTTCTGGAGTTTTGGTGGCACACCGAGATCAAGGAAACGCTTAACAACTCCCACGAAGAACTGGCAGCGCGCGAAGGTGCTAAACCGACAGAGATTCTGACCGCTCATCCATTGTTCAATGAGTATTGGGCCGACAAGACCGTGGATTTCAGCGCGATAAGGACACCTATGCTCGTTTGTACATCCTTCTCGGATCACGAACTGCACACACCGGGCTCAGATCGCGCCTTTCGCGAGGCTTCAAGTGCCCGAAAGTGGATGTATACGCACAGGACTGGCAAATGGGCTTCTTACTATTCGGAGGAAGTCAAAACACTGCTTCTGGACTTCATGGATCACCATCTGAAGAGCCAAAGCAACCGTTTCGACAGTCTCCCCAAGTTGCGTCTGGAAATACGTTCCTCAAAAGACCAAATTCAGGATGTGCGTTGGGAGCAGGATTGGCCTCTGCCTGATGCAGAGTACAGACCTCTATTCCTATCTGGCGAAGGCCTTGTCGAAACCTGTCCTGAAATCGCATCCGAGGTGTACTATGATATGCAGGGTGCTACGGAATTCGGTCTGACCTTTTCCGAAGACACTGAACTGAGTGGCCACATCAAACTGCGCCTCTGGGTAGAGGCAAGAGGCGACACTGTCGCCGAGACGCCCACCGACATGGTCCTGTGTTGTTTTTTGGATAAGCGCGACGTCCATGGCCATTCGGTCCGCTTCAATGGCACGATCGGGTCGGAGGACGATCTTTTGTCCCGCGGATACTTACGCGTTTCCCGGCGATCGCTTGACGCTGCGCGTTCAACCGATTGGCTTCCCGTTCTGGACGGTAGAACGGTTCAAGAACTGACGGCTGGACAGATTGTTCCGGTCGACATCCCTTTGTGTCCCATCGCTACGTTTTTCTCAGCAGGCGAAAGCCTGCATGTGATCATTTCGCCGCGAGAGCTTGTCCACGCTCCAGTTTTTGGTAAGGACACGAGTCTAAACAGGGGCCTACACGTGCTGCATTTTGGAGATGAGTATGATGCGCATCTTTTGGTGCCAGCTATTCCGCACGATCGAAGCTATTGAAATCTAGCAACTTTGGGTCGCCTCTCAACGACGGCCCAAACCGGTCATTCGACTACTCCAACATCGCTACAGCCCGGCTTCCCGGAAGCAGACATTGATGGAACGTGCGGACTACCATAGGGTGGAGGCGCGGCCTCCCCCTCGGACAAGACAAATAGACAAGGCTGTGTCCTCAGCTACGCCTGCGGGCCGCACCAACCTTGTCGATTTATCTTGTCTCGCCCCCTCCGCGTTCGCCACGTGGCAGATTTGCAGGAGCAGGCGGCTTCGCCGTCTAACCTTCAAATCGCCCCCGATTTTCCGCTTGGGAAACGGGATCAAACGAAACAAGCGGGTTTGGAAGTGGAACGTGAGAGATGCAGACAGAGGAAAGGTTTTGTCGCAAAAGGCAAAACTATGTGTCGCCTCACAAATGGGGGAATGGCGGACTGGGGAACCGTCTAACCCCCTTTTCTACGTGTTCAGCGGAGTTTGTATAAAGTCAGATTAAGAAAATAGATTCAGCTTTTTAGATCCGTGCCGGTTTCTTGACGTTTGCACTTGTTCATCCTAAATCAAAAAAAAGTGTGGGAACAAATGTGGGAACGTAATGGCATTGAATGCGCAAAAAGTTAAGACGGCAGGCCCCGGACGCCATGGCGACGGGCGTGGGCTTTTCCTTTACGTTAAGCCGTCCGGATCTCGGTCATGGGTGCTGCGCTATCAGATGCAAGGGTGGCGGCGTGATCTGGGTCTTGGGTCTTTTCCCGACGTTACCCTCGCCATGGCTCGCGACCGCGCATCCGAGGCGCGTCGCCTCATTGCCGAAGGCGAAGACCCCATCGCCAAAAAGCAGCAAGCCACGCCAAAGACATTCAAGGACGCAGCCCTCGAACTGATCGAAAGGAAACGCCCCGGTTGGAAGAACGCCAAGCATGCGGCGCAATGGACTTCGACACTCGAAGCATATGCCTTCCCAAAGATCGGACAGGTTCAAGTCGCCAAGATTGAAACTGCCGATGTAATCGCCGCGCTCACTCCGATTTGGTCAGCCAAGCCCGAGACTGCGAACCGCGTCCGGCAGCGCATCGAAGCGGTGCTCGACTATACTTCCGCGCTGGGTATCCGCACAGGCGACAACCCGGCCCGCTGGCGTGGGCATCTGGATCATTTGTTGCCGAAGCCGAAGAATGTGCGGGCGGTCAAGCACCACGCTGCCTTGCCCCATGCCGAGATAGCGGACTTCATGATGCAGTTGGACGCCCGCGAAGGCGTGGCGGCACGCGCGCTGGGCTTCACTATCCTGACGGCGGCGCGCTCAGGCGAGACGCGTGGCGCGACATGGGCCGAGATTGACCTTGACGCGAAGCTCTGGACGATCCCGGCGGGCCGGATGAAAGCGGGCAAAGAACACCGTGTCCCACTTTCCAAAGCGGCGATTGCGTTGCTTGGCAGTAAACGCGGCGGCAATGAACTGATCTTTGAAAGCGAAGCCAAACACGGTAAGTCAATTTCAGATATGAGCATGACCGCTGTTCTGCGCCGCATGAAACGCGACGACATCACCGTCCACGGCTTCCGTTCGACTTTCCGCGATTGGGCAGGTGAAACCACCGGTTTCCCGCGCGAGGTGATCGAAGCAGCGTTGGCACATGGCATTAAGGACAAGGCGGAAGCGGCTTATGCCCGCTCGGATCTATTTGAAAAGCGGCGGAAATTGATGGCGGCTTGGGCGACGGCGGCAACAAGCAGCAATAGCGACCCAAAAATCGTCGCGTTCTCCAAGTAGACGACAAGGTCGGGAACTATGAAAGTCCCAAATCTTCGGGCAAACCTGCCGCATAATTAATCCAACCAGATGCGCCAGACCCTTTCTTAGCTCAGGAGACCATCTGTCCCAGAATCCTGAAAACTGACATTGACGATAAGTATTGTGTTGAGCGCGAGGATCACTACTCTTTCTTAGAATGGCTCGTTAGGTACCCCAGTACACACAAAGAGAATGCCGTAGAAATAAGGTAGGCAAGGAAGCATGCCCAAAAAGGCAACCCAAATAACCAGGCCAGAACCCCAACCGTTACTCCGATCAGTGCCGAGCTAATCCAAATAAATGATAATGACTGATCCATATCGGTAGATTCTGCACGAGAGGTTAACAAAGCCTTAAAGAGGATGATACTTACACCTGCCAAAAGCTAGATGCACCTGAGCGCCGCATCTGCGCTGTTTTGGGCGTTGCACGCTCTAGCCTGCGATATCGGGCGAAGACTCAGAACGACGAAGCTCCGCACTTGACGATGATCTGCTTGGCCAAATAGTATGCCTTATTGAGCAGCGTTAGAGCAGCTTACACAAGCTCAAAGTCAAAGTTCAGTACGAACACCCTCTGCCGCCAGATAGTCAGCAATGCCGCTGGGTTCGCTGCGTAACTTGGTGACAACCTCTTTGAGTTCCTCAAACGCATCCTCGTTCAATCGCGGGTCATCCCCGTCCCAGAATACAATTCCGGTAAGAAAGACGGCGCAGTCCATGCAGATCCGAACAACAAGATCGCGGCTTTCGCCTACGTCGTTAGCGATATCAGTTGCGCTCCAAGTCTTTCTAGGCATGTGTTCCTACTTCATTTAATTTGATTGTGAGACAGTGTTTCATGGGTTCCTTTCAGCTAGGTTTATTACCGACGAAACTTCCCCTCGCGCACATGCCAGAGTTCAACACGAACACTTCTATACACTCCTGCACTTAAGACATTAGCTTGCAGGCTCAAATGCTGACCGAATCGGCATCTGACAAGACAAGTGCTAACTTCGCGGACACATGTCGCAACAAATCAATTGAGAAGAAGTATTAATCTGCGGGGTGTCTGAATGAATACTCACTTAATCCATTGTCAAGTGAAGTTAAATTATCCAATCACAGCTGTACTTTTAGGTAGTTTGGGGAGAAAACATCTTGGTTAATAGGGGATTCGTTGTACGACTGTCAGGAAGCAAGCCGCCCACCTTAGTCAACGTTGATCCACCAAGTTGTATCAGTATGACTGAGAATAGCAGATCAGGCTTGACAAAAGGAAACAGCAATAGGACGCACCAAAACAAAATGAGCAGAATAGCTGAATTGCTCGTCGTCAGCCTCAACGAACGCGAAGCAAGCAAACTTATCGACCTTTGGACCGAACCTAATCTACCGATTTGCTACGTCACTGAATCTCTCATCAAACTTAGACTTGCCGATGCAGCACCGAACCGTGAAAAAGTCTCGGTGACGGCTCTAGGTATGCAGGTGCTAACGGCCCTACGAGCCCAAAATGAAGACATGTGCGGACAACGCGCTGCCTAGAGTGCACTCTCGTAACGACAAGCTAATCAACGAATAGCTCATGTTGACAACGCATGAGATGGAGTGCGTGCGGTCTCATGCACGATGTCTTTCCAAGGCCGCAACTGCAATGAACAGGGCGGTGGCAGTGTTTGAGTTACCATGATGGGCATAGTTGTACGCGGCCTTCTCCATAAAACTGATGAGTTCATCCACGCGGAGCTGCCCAGGCTTATCTACAAGCTCGTCATTTACAAGCGGATGTTTGGTGTTTGCGATCACGCTTCAGGCCTCCACACGTTCACTAATCAAAGAAGCATTGCCCCACTCGACCTACGTTAAGCTTAAATTGGTTAACCCGCGGTGAATCTGAGAGGGATTCGTTGAAGCGCTCTCCAATTTCATGCTTTCTAATTAATGCCATTAATAAAGAATTAAGTAGTGTCTAATACAGATGACGCCCGTAGTGTAAATTAAGAGCGACGCAATGGACGCACGACAAATAGCTAAGTTTCTTGATGATGCCATGTCATTGGTAGAGAAACTAACTGAAGAGGAGGAAGAAGTGTTAATTAAGGCCTGTATTGAGGTGGCATTGGCAGAAAAAGAAGTGAAGGTGTTGCGCCAGCATCCTTTAATGTCGCAAAGATCCGTAAGCGACGTTCCGCTCAGCTAGATCTCCAGCTTCGTAAAATTAGCCAACCATTAATATGTATGCTGAAAATGAGGCATCAAACTGGAAATCTTGGAGATCATGGAATGCTAACAACAGAATATGAATTTAGCATTGCACTAGCGAGCGCTCGTATGGCCGAAGAGGGATTTGAGAATACGGCAGTCGCATTGAAACGGTTACTCCACGAAAGTGTCGAACAACAATACATAAGTTCGTCATCGAGCGAACATCAGAAATGCTTGATGGTTGAGAGCATCAGGGAATCCATACACCGAGACTACGAAGAGATCGAGCACCTGTTTTAAGTTAGGATGCTTCCATATAGGCTCTTGTGTTGCTAGCGCAAGCCAATCCTGTTGAAGCGCTCTAGACTACGCGAAGTCATTGGCGAACTCCCGAACCCAAATCTTCCGCTACACTAATTGTGTCATGCTCATCACTTGCTCTCCAAATCTCGGAATTCCACTTTATCTCAGCGATTGCAGTTCCCTGAGCTAACCGCAGAAACGAAGCAGTTTTTGTCAACCCTTCCTTTCGACTGGCCTTCTCCAAGTCGGAAAGAACTGGAAGCAACCAAGCATTATCATTCACAATCAATCATCTCCAGTTTGGTTTTCTGCCGTCGTTCACTTTAAATTGGGCAGACTATTCGCAGTAGGTGATAGTGCGGAAAACCTTGACTTCAATGAGACTAGGGTTTGGCAATTTTGAAGCACCAGTATCCAATCTCTTGTCTATGAGCAGCTTTTTGCAAGGTTTCAGGAACGGACATGCGCATGTTTCGGGCCTGATGTGGTCGCAAATGACAACGCTGTCTGATCCGTCTATTGAGGGTGATCTGGGCGTAGATGGTGATATAGTCCCATTCTGCGTCTAGGAACCTAGCGACGCAATGTACTGTTGAAGCGACCGTTGTACCCGTTCTCCCACGACGGCTCTGGAGAGACTTGGATCGGCTGAGTCCCCAAATGTCTTAGCCATTCTTGCAATGGTGCTGCGATGAACTCTGAGCCATTAAACGGATCTTTTGCAGAACTCTGGTTTGGCGAGTCGGTTGCACCTGTCCGAAGCCCTAGCGGCAGGCAGCACAGGAGCGCATGAAACAGTACCGGTTGCGATCGCATTGCCTTACTCCTGCGTTCCATTTTGACATGGCAGAGGGCCCCATTCACCACCACCCACACAAGAACCTCAAAGGCTTAAGAACTTCGATTCTCTACACACGCTGAGAAAGGTGATCAGACCTGGACATGATCGACCCTAGAGCCAGGAATGCAAGAGGATCAGGCCGCGCAACACCACCGTACTGTGGTGTTTTTCTTTGTTAACCATCACGCCCGATGCTTCTCCTGCCAACTACAGGAGCAAGTCATGATTAAATTCGTTCACGCTACAAATCTCTTCCTTCACACTGATCTCGCAATCCAGATGTTCACGGACCGAGCCGATCTATTCGGTCGGCGACTTGGGTGGGACGTATATGTCGACCCGGTCGGTATGGAGAGAGACGAATACGACACCCAGAACCCCATATACATCATTGATCAAGACGAAGATGGAAGGCACCTTTCTTCCATGCGCCTACTTCCAACGACAGGTCGCACTATGCTGAACGACCACTTCCCCCAACTCTGTGGCATCCATAAATTCAGCAACCCAAACACTTGGGAAGTTACCAGGTTCTGCGTGGCACCAGGTGCCGATCAAAAATCAGCCTCACGGCTGCTCGCTGCAGGGGCCAGAATGATGAAAGAGATGTCGATCAAGCAGTTTGTTGCAACATTTGGTACGTCGATGAAACGTATCTATAGGCGAGCAGGGGTCTCACCAGAGGTCGTTGGCACCGGACGGACCCAGCATGGCGAAGTCAATGTCGGTATATGGAAGTACTCGTCAGCAGGCTACCAAGAACTGCTGCTCCGGAGTCAAACAGACGAAGTAGAGTTGGAGGTAGACATAGCAAACTCTGATATTTGTAGAAGAAGGCTTGCTCATGATTGCACTCATATTCCAAGCCTTCTTGCTTTGACTGATTGACAAAACACATGTGTTTTCTACCGGCTCAGCATTTGCTGAGCCGCCCCTCCAGCGCCCAGATAAGTTGCTACGGACGCCAATGCAGTCACTGACCCGTCGAGCGGTTAAGAACAGATTCAGCGGTCGGTGCAAGCTGTCGCAGATGGCTTTGCAGCTTCGTGTTCATGCTGACCTTGGTGCGACCAATCAGACGACCACGCCCCCCTTTTTGACGCCCAAGCGGGACGCAGTACGGTGCGTTTTCAGATAGGTCGCATCAATCATCACGGTCTTCTCCTCGCCGTGACCGGCTACCAATTACATCATCATCTTCGCGAAGATGCCGTTATCGCTCCAGCACTTCCAACGGTTGTAGCGTGACTTATGCCGGTCCTAGGCACTCGGTGCGTCACGCCACCGTAAGTCATTGCGACTGATGGAGATAACCCCACTCAACACACGCATATCATCGACTCCAGGTTTGCCATGGGACTTCGGGAAGAAGGGCTCAAGACGTGCCAACTGCGCATCCGTCAGCCAGAATAGATCAGACATGTTCACCGCTCGTTTTTTGAACCTTGAATCTTGCAGACATCCGGAAATCAATGGGTCCCGACCCCAGTTCAACTACACTGAAAGCACCTTATATTCAATGAATTCAACCCTATGTGCCATTAAGTCCGCTTCAATTCGAAAACACAGCCATACTGTCGAACAACAAGCATTACATTCTTCTTTTTCGGCCAAGAAACGTAAAAATGGAATCAGATTTTGGCAACATGTTAATCAACTTGTGTCAAATGATATGTAGTATGCTAATCTGACCGGCGCACGATTTATTTCCAGAAGAGCTAAAAAAATATTGAATTTACGTAGTAATAAATTCTGATCATCAGAAACATTTCATAGTATCAAATAGCCTAAAATGAGAGAAAGATTATTGCTTCAGTTTATTCTGATGTCTTACTCCAGTTGCAATTGGGCCCAAAATCTACCTCGTTAATGCTCAACATTTTAGAAACCTATTCGCGATATGGATTGGAATAGAGCATCTATCCTGGGGGTAAAATATGACCGAGATATCGACTGGGCCAATTGTCACAACGACTCTGAACAACTCGATTGGAACTTTAGGAACCGAGATGTTTGGTGTAACCGCGCAAAATATGTTTGGGACCAACGAATGGATGATCGATGTTGCTGAAATGGGTCTGCAAGACGGCAGGTTCACCGGTGGCACCGTTGCCGAGGAAGGTTGGGTGGTTGATGGGCGCATTCGCCAGCGTGTTGAGGAAATCGATCTGGATGTTCTGGATGGAGACAGATCAAACATCGCATTCGACTTGACCCACCCTGAACTCATTAGTCCTATTGCGCTTCAATATGATGACGAAAATCATCTGCGGCGAGATGATGTCCAGACCTTTAGTCAAATGTTGGAGCGAGCTGTTGAAAGTGGTACGAACATATCACTGGTAATACCGGTCAAACGCTACTTTCTGAACCAAGATCTTACCGACCCTGAAGCCATGGCGAGAGCCACCGCAGCCGCAGAAGCAGATATCTCCTTTTTTCTTAATCGATTGAAGAATGAGGAATTCAACAATGGAGAATATCCAGAAAAATTCATTTTCGAAATTGGAAACGAGCTGTATTCCAACCCTATTGAATATGCTCTGATTTCAAAAATTATTATTGATAAGATAACCGAAGATATGGCTGATAGTGACATTTCATATCAGTTGGCATTTCAAATGGGCCGAGGCAGCTTTGAATTCAATAACCTGTTAGAAGATGGCTACTTTGATTTGTTTTTTGAAAATGGCGAAGCAAAGATCTCCGAACTGAGTCAACTTGATTTTGTTCCAGGAGTGGGTTTGCCTTATGAAGTTCGACAAATTGCTATCGACAAGATGATGACGGAAATCCTAGATGAATCGCTCGCCTACGTTGGTGGTAATCGTCATCATGCTCTCGGCTTTAGCCGGGACGATCTAGACAACCCCAACGCTCCGCTGAGTCAACGTCAGATGATCGTCGATCATTGGAGAGAAGCCTACGCCGAACTCGGTATCAACTGGGACGAAGAAATAGACTACTATTATTCAGCCTTCTCGACAAATACAAGTAATGGCAACTCAATGCCGTTTGAGATGGCTGGTGCCACCAACTTACTCGATGTCTACGCCTTTATGTTGGAAGAAGGCGTTGATCGAGCGGCGATTTGGGGCGTGACAACCGAATTTAGATACAGGGATGGTATGTCAACGACAACGATCACAGATCGACTTTCCGAGTTTGATTCGCCGCAAAAGGCATTGCTCACACTAATGACCGAGAATGTGATGGGGGCGGAGTTCTTGGGCCGTGGTGGGGGTGACGGCGAAGGATATCGTAGTTTCCTTTACGAGACAGATGACCAATTCACAATTTTCTACTACGTAGATAGCGTGGGCCGTGACGGCACGACAATTGACGTGGATCTAGGCATACTAGGCGATGTGGATAGTGTATCGGTGGTCAATCTTGATATGGCTATTGAAGGTCAAAACGGCGCATCGTTATTGACCGAGAGCGAGCAAGCGGTTGCCGATGGAAGTGTTCAAATCAGTTTTGATCAAGACTTCGAAGTAGTAATGGTGAACATCAATAAGTCTGACAGTGCCAACTATGCCACCACCGCAATGATTGAGGATATTATTGCGGCCGAAGCGGTTTTTGATGGCAATGCCCTACCTGTATCGGGGACTGGTGATGCTGATCAGATTTTTGGGGAAGCCGGATCAGATATTCTATTCGGTGGTGCAGGCGATGACGTTTTGGATGGAGGCGCGGGTCGCGCAGGACTGTCGTCAATGGGAGGCTCGACGGGCGATTTTACCGCCGCTGGTGGTAACAACAGTGACTTCATATTCGGCGGAGAAGGAGATGACGTACTTCGGGGAAACGCTGGTAATGATCTTTTGTCTGGTGACGAAGGTGACGACGAACTCTGGGGGGGGAGCGGCTTCGATACCTTCGTTTTCAGTCAAGGGTCCGACTCGATTGGTGATTTTCAAATTGGTATCGACGAAATCCTCATCAGCGTAGAACTAGTAGAAAGCCAGGAGTTATTGAATGCAATCGTGGCCTCGAACACAAGTGTAGGTGAATCATCGCTTACAATTGAGTTTGGCGGCGGTAACGAATTGACGATTGAAGGAGTAACAGATGTTCGTGAACTCTCTGGAAGTCTCACTGTAAGCGACTACGAGCTTCTGGGCGGATAGTTTCATTAATAGAGTTCTTTGGGCTGGCGTCCAGGAGTTTCGGTACCCCTGGGCGGCTCCCGTTTCTTACCTACATTTTACCGACTGGCGGCAAAGACTCCACTGAAGGATTGTGAAGCACCGCCAACAGCCACTTGAGCGAGCGCTTCTCCCCCGATCCCTTGATACTCCTCTCCCAAGAAATCGCCCGCAAAATCTGTATCGAAGACGAGGACGTCGCCACTAATACTGGTCAATTCACCACTGCCTTCAAATGTGAGAGTGGCATCAACGTCTGGGTCACCGGCACGATCCAGCTCACCGGCTGAAAGAATAATCGCACCATCCAAGGCGTCACCGTTGTCATCGAGAAATCCACTAGCCACACCTGAAATCAAGCTGGAGTCTCCAAACGAAACATTAACTGATAGATCTCCGATGAGGGTATCCGTTACACCATCTTCTGTATTTGAAAGTCGACCGGACAGGAAGCCTTCGTAAGACACTGAACCGGACGTCGGCAGTACGCCTAGATCCGTATAGTCCATTGTGTCAAAATCAGAAAACATCTGCTGTGCCGCTGCCTGCTTCAACTCTAGCTCTGTTGGTTCCGCTTCTGGTGATTCACCGCTCATGCAGCCCGCGAGAAAAAGAAGGAAGTGTAAGCCCAAGACAGGACGACAGTACTTGTCGCTGTAGGCTGAAGCTTTAGTTGAGTTTTCCATTAATCTACTACCTCTATTCGGAGCCACCTTCATACTTGCATCTTAGGCGGAGCCAGTTAATTCTGAATTAACCAAGCAAGACAGAAGACCTAAAGCTCGACAACACGTTCCGTTACCAACGAGTGTAGCCTCCGTTAGGCAAGGCCCCAGAGGTCTACTGATCTCGCATTAGTATTTTCAGTAAATTGATAAGTTTAGTGGACGACTGCCTGCGCCAACAAACCTCATGGATCAAAAGAGTTAAGTATGGGTCAATTCGTCGCCAATTAATAAAAATGCGCAAAGCAGCGACCATTACTTCCTTCAAACAGATTATTAACCAAAAAGATGCAAAGAATGCCGCGAGCTGCAAGATGCGGAAGTCTTTCATAAACTAGAAGGCATTACCGATGTTGAAGAGGGTTTTTTGCGGGTACATCGCACCTATAGTTTTTTACGTATTCATATTTTCTGCTTTTGGGGACAAAGTCGTTGCAGAAGAAATAACAAGTTATCGAGGCGAAGTAGGCAGCTTTACCAACGATTTTTTTGGCGACGGTCACGACCGCTGGCGAAGTGGTTCGTATCAAAGATCGTACTACTCGGAAGGTTATCGCTCGACTTGGTTCGGCGGTATCGAGTTACGCGCTCGTTCAGAAATTGTAACACCATGGGTCCCTTCAAAACAGCCGGAAGGCGACCTCCCCTATTCTACACTCCTCGGCGCTGGAGTCTTTTTACATGATAGTATTCTCGGTTTTGAAACAAGGCTTGGCGGCGAGGCCATGTTACTAGGTGATGCAACTGGGGCAGAGGCGGTGCAACGCGCTGTGCACGACGGACTAGGTATGGACGATAGTTTTGATCCAGGTAGAGATGACCTTGATAGAGTCGAAGACGGATTTGAACTCCGATTTGAGGCTGAAATTGGGCGAGTAGTCGACTTAAATGAGCGAGCTATTGTGCGCCCTTACGTCGAGCTTGTACTTGGGTCTGATGAAGCGGCTACAGCCGGGGTAGATCTTGTGTTTGGACCGATGTCGTCCGCTGAAATTTGGACTAGGGACGTAGTGACGGGACGACTACTCACTCCACAAGTCGATCAAATACGAGGTCTGAGCTGGGTAGTTGGTTGGGATGCTCGCGCCGTCGAATCTTCTGTTCATTTGCCTGAGGGATTCTCAGTTGAACTTGAACCCACGCAATTTCGTTCACGATTGGGCCTGCAAAGCAGTTTAGGTTATGCTAACTTCTTTGTCGGTCAGGCTTGGTTGTCACCCAGCTTTGTGGGACAAGCTGAAGCGCAAAGAGTTGGAATGCTGTCCATGTCGTTCAACTTCTAAGATCATTTTCGTGCCTCTACTCCAACAGGTTGGTGCGCTCTTTTTTTGTCTTCAGTCCCGATGATGTATCTGCGCAAAACGCGTGCGGATAGCGCACGGTGCTAGACCGCATGTAGTATTGACGCTGCAAATAGGATTTTCTTTTCGTTAATCTGGGGCATTTGCTGTAACCAAGCAGTAATCCGAGACCTTGACACTTGTGTATCTGTAGCTACACGGCGCTCAACTTTATCGGTAACGCGCCTTGAAGGCATCCTCGAAGCCGCCAAGCATCAAAATAGGCCTTCGGAACTGGGACGTCATTTTGACGCATAGGTAGAGCGGGTGCAATAAACTTGCTCGAAAGGAGTCCCTGAAACACTGTCTCGCAATTGAATTAAATGGCGTAGGACGAGATGCTGAAAAAAACTTGGAGCGCAACCGATGTAGCAAATGATTTGGGAGAGAGCCGTGATCTTGTTGTCCGGATCTGCATGGACTGCGCGGTCTTTCTCACCGGATATGTAGTGTGGGAGGGTAATGACCCAAGACTGGATGAGGATGCGATTGAGGAAGTCAAAGAGACGATTTCCAAACTACGGAAAGAGCCTACCGGTATTGAGGAGTACATGATGTCGGCAGAGATGCGCTTCGAGCTTTGAAGTTGGGTGAGGTAGCCACGTGGTAAGCAGGTTCACCTGTTTGCCAGCGGTCCCAACTCGCGCTCAGAAACGCCTGCGACAAACCTTCGCACGTGGCATTTCCAGGCCAAAGCGTTGTTCCCGTTCATAAACGATTAACCGGTTTTGAGCGAGCTTGATTGTCACGATAACGCATCGGGAACGAAAAAGTGAAAGTGGAAAGAGTGAGCTCTCAAGATCTTGGTTTCGATTCAGAGATGGCACAGGACGCCCTCGAAGACTTGCCGATTGATTATGTGATTAAAAGCATGGAGAAACGCGCGTATGCACTCGCTCGGAACGGCTCCTTTGAGACAGCGAATTCGTTGTTCATAGCTGTGGCTGCGCTGGAGCGCTACAAATCCGCCGCCTAGCGAAAATCGGCTGAGCCATCATGACGGATTGACGTGTTCATAGATTATTCACCAATCTCACTAAAGAACGAAGGAATACGTTAACGTGTGAGGTCAAATGCAGGTCTTGTGCATAGAAGACATTGATGGCGACGCATCGGAAACGACGCGCATTGTGCAACAGGTGAAGCCAAGGGCCCGTGTAAAGCGGGCCTCAAATCTAGCCGATGCGGTCGCTCACGCGCGGAAATCAAAGATCCCATTTGATTTGGTCTTGATAGATCAGAAGCTAAACGGGGCCGTTGGAACCGAGCTCGTGGCCCCACTCCGCAACTGTGAATCTACTGCGGATTGCCCGGTCGTTTTGCTGACCGCAAATTGCTCGGACACAGTTCGTTCTCTGGCTCTGGCCAACGATGTCTCGGCGCTTGTCCACAAGCCTCTTGATCCCAAGAGGCTTGATGAAATCATAAATGAGGGCCGCGTGTTTTGGGAGCTACAAGACCTTCCCAGAGATCTCGGAGAATACCGTCAGGCATTGGCGGCCTTAGCGGCTTTGAGCGCCTAGCCTTTCGTCTTGAAGAATGCGCTGAGAGACTGATCCGAACCACTATTCTTATCTGCGGCGATGGTGTCCACTGCGCGTTGAGCAGCGACAACCGCCAAAAA
This sequence comes from Cognatiyoonia sp. IB215446, assembly GCF_033963825.1. NCBI lineage: Bacteria > Pseudomonadati > Pseudomonadota > Alphaproteobacteria > Rhodobacterales > Paracoccaceae > Cognatiyoonia > Cognatiyoonia sp. IB215446. The sequence goes on from NZ_JAXBMD010000007.1 coordinate 121,877, forward strand.
GAGTGCGTTTCCGTTTTTCGCGTCGCCATTGCGGACCAGCGCATAGGCAGTTTCTTCAAGATGCTGCACTAGTTCGGGTAGGCGGCCTAGTGTGATTGCATCATCTACATCGATAAATTCAGACTTATCGTTCGTCGCTACATTGCTACCGTCAAGCATCGCTGGGTTCTCCCTAACTAACTTACCAAGCCCGCAACAAGCGGACAAAAAAAGCGCTTACATGGGCGCGATTATGGCCGTTTATGGGCATCTCGCTGAATTCGTTTACTGTTACAGGTTTTTTCCGTATGCAATTGAATACATTGAGAAATTGCACTGATCCGGGGTGGTCGCAATGACTGGACCCTCTAGATATAAGTGATTGTGCTTTTTGTTCCACAGACCTGACGTTGGAAGCTTCTTTCTAGCGCGTTGTCGCCAGACGTTGCCATCAGCAAGCCAAGCGGGCGACCACCGCTGTTGATCGCAAACCGCACTTGATCATTTAGGGGATTGGCGGGTTGTCGAGCGCGATGCGATGCGAGGGACGGCAGCGGAGTTTAATCTCCCTCGCTGCCGTCGAACAATTCACTTACTCACAAGTCACTAGTTACCGGTTACCGGGGTAGGTACCCATCAGTTAGATGCTATTTGCTAACAATTCTTAAGCATGTTGCGTTGAATGCGGCATTAAATGTGCTTCTTGACCTGTCATTCGGGTTTTGTGCTTGGTGCGGCGTCAGGAACTATGGGTTCGGCGCCGACATCCGACGGTTTTGGTCGGTTGACCGGTGCAGCCCCAAAGGAGACATTCCGATCAAGCGTTCAGAGGATCGACATGCGGATTGCCTTTAGGTTGTTGTCCGATTTACTTGGCTTGCGCGCATGATGAAACACCGGCTGACGGATAAGGCCATATTGTCCCTTCTTCATCCAACCCAGACGACAAAGCTTGGAAGGATTAGTCTAGTGATGGCTGGCCTTGTTCGCGTCATCGCAGTCATTTGGCGCGTTGAGCCGACAACTAGGCTACCCCTTCTGACCTAGCTATAGATTGCGGGATGCAATGAGCCGACGAGAAAGGATCAAACCTGCATTTCAGCTCATTCCACGCTTCTGCAAAGTAATGAATTTTACGCTATAGGAGAACCGAAGATGCACGAGAACTGGCGGCCAGACCTATCGGATGAATCTGTCGTCTTGTTGCTCAAGCCACGGTGTTCGGCTTACTATAACATCCTTCAGTATTGTCGCCATATCGGGGTCGATGTTGTCAACGATGGCAAGAAGTATTGGGTTGCCCGAGTTCGGCGAAAAGACGGTGGCTATCTCAGGAAGCGCCTATGTATCGCCGCGGACGGTGACTACATTGCCAATGATTTCGCTCACGCGGTAAAGCTGGCTGAAGAATGGTTTCAGTGGCCCTCAATAGCCGCGTTGGCCGCCGAAGCCTATCAAGTCGGGTCACGTCGAGACATTAACATTTGTCCCATTGGTTCAGTATTTACGGTCGGTCATGCGCTGCGCGACTATGTCGATTGGAAACTCATAGCTGCAACACGATCCCACTTTGAAACAATTGTCAGCTTGATCAACTACCATCTTGTTCCGCGCGTTTCACATATCCCGCTCAACCAGTTTGATGGTGTGCACTTCCATAAATTGGCCGTTGATGTCCTGCAAACACCACCGAAGCTGGGACGCAAAGATCCCACTATCAAGCTTGAGATACGAGAGCTTTCGCAAGATCAGCTTCGACGCCGCAAGAAGACTTTCAATGCGCTTGTAAGTATCTTGAGAGGCGCGTTCGACCTTGCCTGGGAGCGCGGTCATCTTGAAGATGACCGACCACGTCGGTGTCTTCAACGCTTGCCCAACGTGGATCGACCAAGGGTCATTTTTCTCAATCGCCAAGAATGCCGAACGCTCTTGGCCAATTCCCGGCCTGATTTCTCGAAGCTTATTCGTGGCGCGCTCTATACCGGCTGCCGAGCCAGCGAACTTGTCGCCATGCGGGTGCGAGACTACTGCCAAAATACGTCGTCCCTCTTTGTCGCAAGTCCAAAAGGTCGGCGTACCAGACACGTCATTTTACCAAGTGAGGCTCAACACTTTTTTGCAGCATTGCTTCTGCGATGCCAAAGACCGGTTTGTTCCGCGCGAATGTAAGAAATGGCTTGGTCTAACTTGTC
>NZ_JAXBMD010000008.1:0-116067 GCF_033963825.1 Cognatiyoonia sp. IB215446
CATGGCCAATCGTGCCAATGTTCACATGCGGCTTATTCCGTTCAAACTTTTCCTTAGCCATTTCACATGGGCCCTTGATTTTGAGGGGCCAGAGCGGCCCGGTCCTACATCGCGGGCGATGTATTTGGAATTGGTGTGGAAATCAAGGGGTGTGTCGGCATTCGGCTGCACACCCCAAGGGCCTGATTATTTTACACCAAATTGCGGCGCGATGCGTTAGCCTGCCATCATGAATTTGGAGGATCACGCATGAGACTTGGTGCATTTTCAATCAGCCTGAACGTCAAGGATATCGCGGCGTCCAAGGCATTTTACGGCAAGCTTGGATTTGAGCCTTTTGGTGGCGATGAGAGCCAGGGTTGGCTGATGCTGCGCAATGGTGAAACGGTGATCGGACTCTTTGGCGGGTTTCTGCAGGCCAATACGCTGACCTTCAATCCCGGCTGGGATCAGAATGCGCAGAACCTTGATGATTTTGACGACGTGCGCGACCTGCAAAAGCGTCTCAAGGCCGACGGTGTAGAGTTCTTCAGTGAAGCGGATGAAAGCACCACCGGCCCCGCGAGCTTCGTCGTGATGGATCCCGATGGCAACCCGATCCTGGTTGACCAGCACCGCTAGCGCAAGGACCGGCCCATCGCCACCAGCGCCTGGGCCAGAAAGTCAACAAAGATGCGAACCCGCCTTATGCGGCGCAAATCCTCGTGCATGACCACCCAAGTGTTGCGGCTTTCATCCACCTCCGCGCCAGGCATCCGTTGAAGTTCGGGAAACTTCTGCGCGCACCAAAGCGGCAGGAACGCCATGCCCGCCCCCGCGCGCGCAAGATGCAAGTGCATCTCAGGATCGGTGACCTGATGACGCAACCGCGCGGCGGGAAAAGGTGAACGCGCAACCCAAGCCATGAGTTCCGGCACCGGCCCATAACTGATGAATGACAGACCCTCGCCCTTCCTGCCAGCCTTGTCGAAATGCGTCTCAACATAATCGCGGCTGGCAAAGATGCTGAGTGACAAGGGCGCCAGCTTCCGTGCAACGACATCATCTTTGATCTCAGCCGCATGCCGAATGGCGATGTCTGTCTCCATCCGGCTGACGCTTTCGATGTCATAGGTCAGGCTGATCTCAAGATCGATCTGTGGGTAGATACGGCCAAATTCGGCAAAGACCGGTGCCAGCAGTAAGTGCCCGGTCATTGGGTCCACCGACAGTCTGATCTTGCCTGACGCCTCACGGTCCAGCCCTTGCAGACCATTGCGCGCTCGGGCGAGCAAGCGTTCAGCCTCTTGCGCCTCGGGCATCAACGTCTCGCCCGCCGCTGTCAGGGTCAGCCCCTTGCGACTGCGCCGGAAAAGCTGCACGCCATAGGTGGCCTCCAGCGCCTCAACATGACGGCGGACGGTGGCGTGGGTTGCGCCAAGCTGTTCCGCAGCACTGCGTAGACTACCGCTGCGCGCGACGGCCAGAAAGAACGGCATCTGCTCCCAGTCGCGCATCCGCACTCCTTTGTGGTTTATTTTTGATCCACTGTGGTCCTTTGATGAGGATATTCAAGGTAAATTTTCATCCGTAAACCGGCGGCAATCGCACGAAGCCGATGAAGGAGAATAAGATGAAAGCCGTTATCTATAACCGTTATGGACCTGCCGATGTCGTCAAGCTGGTCGACGTCCCACGCCCCGTCCCGAAACCCGGACAGATCTTTGTGGCCGTCCGCGCAAGTGCTGTGACAACCGCCGATAGCATGATCCGCCAAGGCATGCCGCGTTGGGGACGCTTGTTTCTGGGGCTGCGTCGGCCCAGGACCACCGCGATGGGCACACAATTTGCAGGCGAAGTCATTGAGGTCGGCGCGGATGTGAAGGGCTTCCGTGTCGGTGACCGCGTCTTTGGCGAAACCGGCATGGCCTTTGGCGCGCATGCGGAGTTCATTAGTATCAACGCCGACGAAATGGTCGCGCATATTCCCGAGGGCATGTCGTTTGAGGAAGCAGCCCCATTATGTGACGGCCCGCTGACCGATATGAATTTCCTGCGCAATCTGGCCGATCTGAAGCCGGGGCAGCATATCCTGATCAACGGCGCTGCCGGGTCGCTCGGCTCTGCTGCTGTGCAGCTGGCCAAAAGTCTCGGCGCGGAAGTGACTGGCGTCTGCAGTACGCGCAATGTCGACTTCGTCCGGTCGCTCGGCGCCGATCATATCATCGACTACATCAAGGAAGACTTCACAAGGCAGCGCGAGGTGTATGACGTGATCTTCGACACCGTTGGGAAGAGCGACTTTCGCAGCAGCAAACCCGCATTGAAGCGTGGTGGGGCCTATATTTCGCCGGTCTTGTCCTTTCGTTTGCTGGGAAATATGTTGTGGAGCGATTGGTTTGGCAGCAAGAAGGCCAAGTTTTCGGCGACCGGCATGATGCCGGTGGACCAGCAAAAGCCGCTACTGCGCGAGTTGCTGGATCGGATTGCGCAGGGTCATCTTAAGATGGTGATCGATAAGCGGTTCGGGCTGGACCAGATCGTTGAGGCCCATGCTTATGTCGATACCGGACATAAACGCGGCAACGTGATCCTGCAGGTGGGATAGGCAAAGACGCTCCGCCCATCCGTGTCGTATTCAAGAGATGCGGCCGCAAAAGAGGGCGAACCCGCCGCCCTCTTTCCATGTGCCAAATCAGGTCGCCTTGCTGACCCCTTGAAACCACCCCACCCGGCGGAAGATCAGCCAGTCGAGGATCAGTGCCACGATCAGTGATGCGCCAACCAACGGGAAGAGGATGCTGAGGCCGATGACCAGCAGGATCATGCCAGTGCCCAGCGATGCGTCAGGCGCCGCAGGCACACCGAGCGACCCGACAGGGCGGCGCATCCACCAGGCCACGAAACCTGAGACCGACAGCACGAGCGCGAGGATCGCGGCGAGCGTGTTCTGTGCCAAGTTGAGCCATCCGTAAAGCTCACCCTGATGGAACGAGATGCCTTGTGAGACCACGCGGGCGAGCGCGGGGTTGTCCGCAAAGTCGTGCCTTTTCAGTACCATGCCGCTGTATTGGTCGATAATCAGCTCGGTCTGTTCGGCCCGGTTGATGCTGGCGGAGCGTAGCCAATAGGCGGCCTCGGTGTTGCGGGGTGGCCTTGTTTCGTAAGGGGCAACAAGACCTTCGGCGCGGGCGATGGCAAAGACCTGTTCATAGGGGATCGGGGTGCCTTCGGAAGCTATGGAATTGGGGACGTCGCCGCCGAAGCGCAGGCTTTTGGACGCGGTGCCGGTTTGTTCCTGCACGGCGCGCAGGCCGCCGCCCCAGACATCTGTCCATGGCAGGCCAGAGACGATGATGGGGACGACGAGTACAGCGGCGAGGATGCCGATAAAGAGATGTGTCTCGCGCCAGAAACTGCGGCCCTTTCCGCTGGGTGGCGAAAACGCTTTTTTTACAGTGCGTTGGCCACGCGGCCACCAGAGGTAGAGGCCGGTGATGAACATCACGATGGCCCAATGGGCGGCGAGTTCGACGAACTTGGTGCCGAAGTCGCCCAACAGCAACTCGCCGTGGAATTTGCGGACGATCTGCATGGCGGTTTCGTCGCGGGGTTGGGTGGCGAGGACCTCTGCCGTGTAGGGGTTGATCCAAGCTAAGGTCCTGATTTTGTTGGCATCATCGAATTCGGTCAGGGTCGAGCGGCCCGGTTCGTCTTCGATCTTGATACTGCGGATGCGGGTGATTTCTGTCTGCGCGGCAAGGGCTGCGAGTTGCGCTTCATAAGGTTGGCGCTCGGTGCCGATTTCGACGTTCAGACGGTCGGCATAGATCACCTCTTCGATCTGCGGTTTGTAAAGGTAGATGCCCCCGGTGATGGCGAGCATGGCCATGAAGGGCAGCACATAGAGGGAGGCGAGGAAATGCCATTTCCACACCAGACGGTAGAAGGCACTGCCGGTCGTCTGAGACCGGTCAGGTGCCGACGCGGTTGCATCGGTCATGCGGGTAATCCTGTTTTGTCTTTTGGTTTGAGTGGGTTAAATCAAACGACAACAGGTGGCGCGCGGGATGGGGATATCCGGGTGAGTGGTGAGGGAGCGGACCGCGTGCTTTCGCGGATGGCAAAGCGGAATGCATAGCTCCGGTCGAGTTCCGACCAGAACGGGTCCACCAAAGCTGCGGCTTTGACGACATCGCTCTTGATGCAGACATGGTCGGCGGTGTCGGTCACTTCAATCGGTTCGCCATCGGCGCCGATGGTCAGCGTGACCATCTGATCACCGGTGCAGATGACCATCACCTGTACGCCGGGAATGACCTGCGCGATGGCCGCAGACATGCGCGGGGCGATGAGGCCCGCGACCAGCAAAACCACCAGAAACCCGCGTAACGAATCCGTACAGAAGCTGTACAAATGTTGTACGTACAGCCTGTGCGCGCGGGCGCTCATCTACGAGAACCGATTATTCTTGGGGAAGCCGTAGGGCGGGCGCTTGCCGACGCCGGCGCGGGCGGCTTTCCATTCGGTCATGTCCGGCTCTGTCCGGGTCTTGCCGCCGCCCATGGGCCAGGAGAGGCCATCGGCCCAATTGAAGGTCGTGAGGTCCGAGAGGCCGCCATCGAGTTCGAGCATGCCCTGCCGTCCGGTGGCCTTTTTGTACTTCTGGATCCGCACGCCCTTGCCCCGGTTCATTTCGGGCAGTTCGTCCGTGGGGAAGACGAGGAACTTGGCGTTTTCGGACACCACGGCGATGTGGTCGCCCGCGATGCGGTGGCAGATTTTGGCGATAGTGTCCTTGACGTTGAGCACCTGTTTGCCGGCGCGGGTCTGGGCCACGACCTCTTCTTCGGGCACGATGAAGCCGTTCCCCTCTGCGCTGGCGACGATCAATTTGGCACCCGGCTGGTGGATCAGGAAATCCACGATTTCGACGTCGTTGGGCAGATCAACCATCAGGCGCAAGGGTTCGCCCATGCCGCGCCCGCCGGGCAGGTTTGCCGCGCTCACCGTGTAGAAGCGTCCGTTCGCGCCGAAGACCAAGAGCTTGTCGGTGGTCTCCGCATGGAAGATGAAGCGCGGGCCGTCGCCGTCTTTGAACTTCAATTCGCGGGTCAGGTCGATATGGCCGGTCATCGCGCGGACCCAGCCCATTTTCGAACAGACGACCGTGATTGGTTCGCGTTCGATCATGGCTTCCAGCGGGACCTCGACCACCTCTTCGGCTTCGGCGAATTGCGTGCGGCGTGCGCCGCCCTCGCTGTCGCGACCGAAGGCTTTGCGGGTCTCGCGGAGCTGTTCGGCGATCCTCGCCCATTGCAACTCGTCGCTTTCCAGCATGTCCTCAATCTCAGCGCGCTCTTTCATCAGCGCGTCGCGTTCGGCGATGAGTTCAAGTTCTTCCAGCCGCCGCAAGGAGCGGAGGCGCATGTTCAGGATCGCCTCGGCCTGTGTCTCGGTCAGCGCGATTTCCGGGTCGTCATCGACGGGGGACACATAGTCTTTCTCGGATGTCGCCCGGACATGCTCCTTGGCCCAATCTTCGACCATCAGCGCCTGTTTGGGGTCATCGTCATAGCGGATGATGTCGATGACACGGTCGAGATGCAGGAAGGCGACGATGAAGCCTTCGAGCACTTCCAGCCGGTGATCGATCTTTTCGAGCCGGTACTTGCTGCGCCGCATCAGGACGTCGCGCCGGTGATCAAGGAAGGCGCGCAGGACCTCCTTGAGGCTGCAAACCTTGGGCGTCAGGCCGTCGATCAGGACGTTCATGTTCAGGCTGAACCGTGTTTCCAGATCGGAATTGCGGAAGAGCATGCCCATCATGACCTCAGCGTCCACCGTCTTGGCGCGCGGTTCGAGGACGACGCGGATGTCATCGGCGGACTCATCCCGCACATCGGCGAGGAGCGGGACCTTTTTGGTCTGGATGACCTCGGCCAGTTTTTCGATCAGCTTGGATTTCTGGACCTGATAAGGGATTTCGGTGACCACGACCTGCCACTGGCCGCGGCCCAGATCCTCAATCTCCCATTTCGCGCGGGTACGGAAGCTGCCGCGCCCGGTGCGATAGGCTTCGGCGATGTTTTCGCGCGGCTCAACGATCACGCCGCCCGTCGGGAAATCGGGGCCGGGGATGTAGTTCAAGAGCGTGTCGTCGCGGGCGTCCGGTGTCTTGATCAGATGCAGGCAGGCGTCGATCAACTCGTGCAGATTATGGGGCGGGATGTTGGTGGCCATGCCCACGGCGATCCCGCTGGAGCCATTGGCGAGCAGATTGGGGAATGTGGCGGGCAGGACGGCGGGTTCGTCCAGACGGCCATCGTAATTGGGGCGGAAATCGACCGCGTTTTCGTTCAGCCCTTCCAGCAACGCCTCGGCAAAGGCGGTCATCCGCGCTTCGGTATAGCGGCTGGCGGCAGGGTTATCACCGTCGATATTGCCAAAGTTCCCCTGCCCGTCCACGAGCGGATAGCGCACGTTGAAATCCTGCGCGAGGCGGGCCATGGCATCGTAGATCGCGGCATCGCCGTGGGGGTGGAAATCCCCCATCGTGTCGCCGCTGATCTTGGCTGATTTCAGAAATCCCCCGGTGGGGGACAGTCGCAGGCGCGACATCGCATAAAGAATGCGGCGATGCACAGGCTTCAGCCCATCGCGGGCATCAGGCAGCGCGCGGTGCATGATGGTGGAGAGCGCGTAGGTCAGATAGCGGTCACCGATCGCCTTGCGCAGGGTCTCGGTCACATCGTTTGGATCATAATCGCTATCGATCTCATCGCTCATCCCGTTGGTTTAGCGGCGCGAAAAACGGGCGTAAAGCGACATTCGGTCCCGCTTTGCGTGTGTTGTTGCGGTGTATGGATGACCGGAAACGTGCTATTATTGATTCTTAACAATCGGTTAGGGGATGACCGATGCCAAACTATATTGTTGTGACGACTTTGTTTTTGTTCTGGGCATTTTATGAAATGTCCGGCGGGGCGGATTTTGAACCCCCGGAACGGATTGAGCCGGTTGCCGTTGCAATCGTCGCGCCAATCGAAACGCCGGAGCCTATAGTGGCCGAGGCGCCCGAACCGGAAGCAACTGTGACCGCCGAAATCATGTTGGCCTCTTACGAGGACGAACCGCTCGCGATCTCATCCGTAGTCCCGGATACAGCCTTGGAAACCGTTGCCTCGCCCGCCTTTGTCGCGCCCGAACCAGTTGATATCCGTCTCGTATCGGGTGAATGGGTCAATATGCGCGACGGGCCAAGCACCGATTACCGCGTGTTGGACACCTTGCCGCGCGGGACAGAGGCCGAGGTGCTCGACGTCAACGGCGCGGGATGGGCGCAAATTCGCCTGGTGGATACCGGGCAGATGGGCTGGATGGCCGAGCGGCTGCTCTCGACGGACTAGCGCGGCTTGCCAGCCTGGCCCGGTCCGGGCACAAAGGCTGGATGACGCAGAAAAGCATATTGATTACCGGGTCGTCATCGGGTCTGGGTCTGGATGCGGCTTATGGGCTGCGCGCGGCGGGATGGCGTGTGTTTGCGAGTTGCCGCAAGGCGGAGGATTGCGCGCGGCTGCGATCTGAGGGGTTTGAAAGCCCGCGGATCGATTACACGGACCCGGACAGTATTGTCACCGGCCTTGCCGAGACGCTGGAGGCGACGGGTGGCACGCTGGATGCACTTTATAACAATGGGGCCTATGCCTGCCCCGGTGCGGTCGAGGATTTGCCGGTCGCGGGTTTGCGCGCGATTTTTGAGACGAATGTCTTTGGCTGGCACGAGTTGACGCGGCTGGTCATACCGGTCATGCGCGCGCAACGGCATGGTCGGATTGTGAATTGCTCGTCCGTGCTGGGCTTTGTGCCCATGAAATGGCGCGGTGCCTATGTATCGACCAAATACGCGCTTGAGGGGCTGACGGATGTGCTGCGTATTGAGATGTCGAATACGCCGATCGAGGTCGTGCTGATCGAGCCGGGTCCGGTGACATCAAAGATCCGCCAGAACGCGATCCCGCATTTTGAGAAGTGGATCGATTGGCAGAACTCCGCGCGGGCGGATGAATACAAGGAGGTCATGGACAGGCTTTATAAGGAGAGCGGGCCGGACCGGTTTGAACTGCCGCCATCGGCGGTGACCAAGAAGCTGCTGCACGCGCTGACCGCACCGCGCCCGCGCCCGCGTTATTATGTGACGACACCCACCTATTTGATGGGGTTTTTGCGGCGGGTTCTGCCGACGCGGATGCTCGACGCGCTCATTTTGCGGGCGTGAAGGGTTTTCTTCGCGGGCCTGCCTGCTACATCGCGGGGGACGTGAAGGAAGGACAACAAAATGGCAAGTGACCCGCTTTTCTGGTTCATGGCGCTGTCGGTCGCGGCGGTGCTGATCATCCTGATGATGGGGATCGGCACATTCGGCAAGGGTGGCGATTTCAACAAGAAGCACGCCAACAAGATCATGCGCTGGCGGATTGGCGCACAGCTTTTTGCGGTCGTGATGATCCTGCTTTTCGTATTTCTGCGCGGCGAAGGAGGCTGAGGCGATGGTCGTTCTGAACAAGATTTACACTAAGACTGGCGACGCGGGTGAGACGGCGTTGGGCAATGGCAGCCGTGTGGCGAAGCATTCGCTGCGGGTCACGTCCTATGGCACGGTGGATGAAACCAATGCGACGGTCGGCCTTGCCCGGTTGCACGCGACGGGTGAAATGGATGCCCAGCTTGCGATGATCCAGAACGATCTCTTTGATCTGGGTGCGGACCTGTGCCGTCCGGATATGGAAAAGGATGGCGAGGCGGAGTATCCGCCTTTGCGGATGTCGGATGCGCAGGTCGAACGGCTTGAGGGCGAGATTGACGCGATGACCAAGATGGTTGAGCCCTTGCGCAGTTTCATCCTGCCGGGCGGCTCTGCCCTTGCTGCACATCTGCATCTTTGCCGCACCGTGTCGCGCCGCGCGGAGCGGTTGACGGTGGAACTGGCCACTGTTGAGTCGGTGAACCCGGCGGCGGTGAAGTACCTCAACCGGTTGTCCGACTGGTGCTTTCAGGCCGCCCGCATTGCCAACGATAACGGCAAGGATGATGTATTGTGGGTTCCGGGAGCGAACCGCTGAAAGCGACGGCTTGTCCGTGGCTTAACTCGCGAAGAGCATACAGTTTTCACCAATATCCATGCGATACCAGCCCAAGGTCACGGGCTCTCCGACGATGTCGCTGCCCCAGACAATCGCAAAATTCCAATCGCCCCAAGGCAGATGCGACAGGCTAAAGCTATTGCCTTGTTCGACACGTCCAAGCACAGCCGAATTACTGTCAGGCGCCTCAAAAAGCAGAAAACTGTCGCCAGTATAGCCGATGCATCCGCCTGCTGTGCCGTCGGTCGCCGGCTGAAACGCAACGCGAAGCCGCATGCCGATATATGGGACCTCTTCCAGATTGGGCTGCGACGTATCAATGCGGCAGCGCGTTTGCGGCAGGGAGAATGGCGGATCACTTTCAAGCTTCTGAATTAGCGAGATCTGCTCCGAGATATCGCGATCAACAATTGGTTGCCGCGTTGTGCAATCTGTATTGTCAAAAAGGTTGCGACCAAGCGGGGTGGAAAAGCAGTAACCGGCATCATTCAGCATAGCGTTGCGGGCAAACCAAAGCTCTTCACAGGCCTGGTTGGCCTGTGCCATCACCGCTGTTGGCAGAAATAATATGAAAACAAGATAGCGAAGACCAAACTGCATTTCGATTTCCCCAACCCCATTGGCGCCGTTTCGCGGCGCGCAGGCTACACTGGTTCTGTGCCATATTTGAAGTAGAAGATAATGCAGAATGCGCCATTTGCGCATCACTTTTTGGATGGTTGGGTGAATGATCCCGCGCTTTCTCGTCACGCGAAACCTGGCGCTGCTTTGCACAACCAGAAAAGCGCCGGTTCAGGGGTAGAGGGCGCCCATGTATCTGCGCCGGGCAGGAATGCTGAGAGACAGAAACGTGGCGTCTGTACGTCTTACCGCGTCGATTTTGCACTATTTTTGACCGGCGGCGCACGATAACAACAGCCCGAGAACAAAACTGATCAGATTCTTTGGGAGAGAAACGCAGATGAAGGTCCTCGTACCCGTCAAGCGCGTGATCGACTACAACGTGAAGGTCCGCGTCAAAGCGGACGGTTCCGGGGTTGATCTAGCCAACGTCAAAATGTCCATGAACCCGTTTGACGAGATTGCCGTCGAAGAGGCGATCCGCCTGCGCGAAGCGGGAAAGGTCGAGGAAGTGGTCGCTGTCTCGATTGGCGTCAAGCAGGCGCAGGAAACGCTGAGGACGGCGCTGGCAATGGGTGCTGACCGCGCTATTCTGGTCGTTGCCGCTGATGATGTGCATACAGATATCGAGCCGCTGGCTGTAGCCAAGATCCTGGCAGCAGTCGTCAAGGAAGAAGGGCCTGGTCTGGTCCTTTGCGGCAAGCAGGCGATTGACAATGATATGAACGCGACCGGTCAGATGTTGTCGGCGCTGTTGGGTTGGAGCCAAGCGACATTCGCTTCTGAGGTCAATCTTGAAGGCGACGACGCGGTTGTCACCCGCGAGGTTGATGGCGGTTTGCAGACGATCAAGGTCAAGATGCCAACCATCGTGACCGTGGACCTGCGCCTGAACGAGCCGCGCTATGCCTCGCTGCCCAACATCATGAAGGCGAAGAAAAAGCCACTGGATGAAAAGACACCTGCCGATTACGGCGTGGATGTCACTCCGCGCCTGACGGTTGTCAGCACGACAGAACCTGAGGCGCGCAAGGCCGGGATCATTGTCGGCTCAGTAGATGAACTGGTTGAGAAACTCAAAGAAGCGGGAGCTGTGTGATGGCTGTTCTTCTGATTGGTGAAGTGACGGATGGTGCGCTGTCGGTGGATGCAACGGCCAAGGCTGTGTCTGCAGCGAAGGCGCTGGGTGATGTGACCGTGCTCTGCGCTGGCGCGTCGGCGGCAGATGCTGCGGCGGAAGCGGCGAAGATCGACGGCGTGGCCAAGGTGCTTTGTGCCGAGGATGCGGTGCTGGGCCACCGGCTGGCTGAACCCACGGCGGACCTGATCGTGTCGCTGGCCGGTGACTATAGCCATATCGCGGCGCCCGGCACGACGGATGCGAAAAACGTGATGCCACGTGTAGCGGCGTTGCTGGATGCGATGGTGATCTCTGAGGTGACCGCCATTGTCGATGCGGAGACGTTTGAGCGCCCGATCTACGCAGGCAACGCGATCCAGACGGTGAAATCGGCGGATGACAGGAAGGTGATGACGATCCGGACGGCGGGTTTTGATGCCGCAGGCATGGGTGGTTCGGCGCATGTCGAAAACATCGATGCCGCTGGCAATCCAGGTCTCTCTGAATGGATTGAGGATAAGGTGGCCGCATCTGACCGGCCCGAGCTGACCTCTGCCGGTGTTGTCGTCTCTGGCGGTCGTGGCGTGGGATCGGAAGAGGATTTCGCGCTGATCGAGAAGTTGGCCGACACGCTGAATGCAGCCGTTGGCGCGTCGCGCGCGGCTGTTGACAGCGGCTATGCGCCGAACGACTGGCAGGTCGGCCAAACCGGCAAGGTGGTTGCGCCTGATCTATACGTGGCCGTTGGCATCTCTGGCGCGATCCAGCACCTCGCGGGCATGAAAGACAGCAAGGTGATCGTGGCGATCAACAAGGATGAAGAGGCACCGATTTTCCAGGTTGCTGACTATGGACTTGTGGCTGACCTGTTCGACGCGGTGCCAGCGCTGACCGAAAAGCTGGGCTGACTGGCGCAGATATGACTTGAGCAAATGCCCACCCGATCTTTCGGGTGGGCATCTTTACTTTAGGAAAACACGGCCGATCCGACGCGGCTCTGCCACCGCCTCGACCCTCACTATCAAATCGCATAAAGCTGCTCTCTTAGCGCGGGGACGATCATAGCACTTGCGTCAACGTGGCATGCGGTGCCGAGCATTTCAGAGGCTGCCGATTCCTGCGTTGGGGGAAAGAACATGCCTTCGGTACCGCGGGCCAATGATGCCTCTGATGGATTTGCCTCGATCACACCTTTGACCATAGGCCGGAGTTCATCCACCATGCTGGCTGTGATGAAAAGCGGATCGGCCTGCAACTGATTTTCGCGCTCGGACCACGGCGCGTCGCTCAACTCCTCTTCCGAGAACCACAGCAGCATCACACGCGGGCCGATCTGGCCCAGCAGGTTGCGCATCCGCGCCACCCAAGCCTCGCGCAATTCGTGTACAACCGTGTCAAACCGTTCAAGCGATTTGGCGTGCAACTCACCAAGCATGTGTCGAGTGAAAGAGAAGTCCGAGAAATCAACATCCTGATAGATCGCCTGCAAGACGGTAGAGGCCTTGAGGAACCGATCATTGCGTCGTGGGTGGACCGAATAGAAGCGATTGGACAAGTGGTTAGCGCCCATGATCTGCACCACGGTCATATCGGCCTCGCGACAAATCTCCATCACCGCACGGTCGTTCACGAATACGTCGATGCCGCCATTCACACAGCCAAAATTCACGCAGGTCTGGCGCATCGCCTTTTCGACCAGCACAGGAAAGGGCTTTTCAATGAACTTTCCGTAGGTTTCGGTGCCACCGACAAAGGCAATATATGGCCGGTCGAGCCGCCGTCTTGGGCCGCGAAACAGCATCCGCGATGCCCCGTACCGGCACGGCGCATAGGACAATTCACCGAATTCAATGCGTTCCTGCTTCATCAATCCCACCTTTTTGTCATTCACCCGGCGCGCAGATTCGCTGAAATGCTTTGCGAATTCGCTAATGATTGAATTTGTTTAAAATTTTCGCAGGTCCCGCGCCTTGAAGCTGCCCCCTGCACAGGCCTATGGTTCCCCCGATTGGCAAGGGGAACGGCATGACAATTGAACAAGTCGGCGTTGTGGGCGCGGGGCAGATGGGCAACGGTATTGCCCATGTCTTTGCGCTGGCGGGATATAACGTCTTGCTGAACGATATCAGTCAGGAGGCGCTGCAGTCCGCCGTGGCGCTGATCGACAAGAACATGGACCGGCAGGTCGCCAAAAACCTGATCACGGACGCCGAAAAGGCAGAGGCCATGCGCCGGATCGGGACGACCGGAACCCTCACCGATCTGGGCCAGACCGACCTGATCATCGAGGCCGCGACCGAGCGTGAGACGATCAAGACCGCCATTTTCGAAGATCTCGTGCCGCACCTAAAGCCCGATACGATCCTCACATCCAACACCTCATCCATTTCGATTACGCGTCTCGCGTCCCGGACGGACCGACCGGAAAAGTTCATGGGCTTTCACTTCATGAACCCTGTCCCGATCATGCAATTGGTCGAACTGATCCGTGGGATCGCGACGGATGAGGCGACGTTCAGGGCCTGCCATGGTGTCGTGGAAAATCTTGGTAAAACCTCTGCCACCGCAGAGGATTTCCCAGCCTTCATCGTCAACCGCATTCTGATGCCGATGATCAATGAGGCCATTTATACGCTTTATGAAGGAGTTGGGTCGGTCGAGTCGATTGACACGTCGCTCAAGCTTGGCGCGAACCACCCAATGGGGCCGCTTGCGCTGGCCGACTTTATCGGGCTGGATACGTGTCTGGCGATCATGAATGTGCTGCATGATGGCCTCGCGGATACCAAATACCGCCCCTGTCCGCTTTTGACGAAATATGTTGAGGCCGGGTGGCTGGGCCGCAAATCCAAGCGCGGCTTTTATGATTATCGGGGCGAGGTGCCGGTGCCGACGCGCTAGGCGCCCAAGGCAAGCTTGACCGCGAGCCCCAGCATCGTCACGCCCACGATCCCGTCGAGCACGGCCCATGATTTTGGCTTGGCAAAGAACGGCGCCAGCACGCGCGCGCCGTAGCCGAGGATCAGGAAAAACACGCATGACGCGGCGAGTGCGCCGGTGCCAAAGACCCAACGCCCCGCGCCGTAGGTGGCCGAAACTGCGCCGATCAGGCCCACCGTGTCCAGATAGACATGCGGGTTGGCCCAGGTCAGGATCAGCGTGGTGAGCATCGCCGCTCTCAGGCTTTGCGTGGCCTGCCCTTCGGTGCTGAGCGTTTCTTTTGCGGTCAGCGCCGCGTGCAAGGCACGCAGGCCATAGGCGATCAGGAAAGCGACGCCTGCCCAACGCATCACTTCAAGCGCCCATGGTGCCGATTGGGCGATGATGCCGAAGCCCGCAACGCCGCTGAAGATCAGCACAGCCTCAGACGCGCAGCAGACGGCAACCACCGGGCCAACATGGGCGCGCCGCAGCCCTTGCCGCAGGACAAAGGCGTTCTGCGCGCCAATCGCCAGGATCAGGGAGAAGGACAGGGCGAAACCTGCCGCGAAGGTCGAGAACATCAGGGAACATCCGGTTTGTTGCCTGAGCGGGCTAACAGATGCTATTTCATGCGACAAACGCATAATCTGAATGAAGTATAAGGATTGCTTATGTTTGACCGGACGGCCCTCGCCGCACTTTCGGCAGTTCTGGATACCGGCTCCTTTGATGCGGCGGCGCAGAAATTGCATATGTCGCAATCGGCGATTTCGCAGCGGATTAAGAAGCTGGAGGATGATGTGGGTGCTATTCTGGTGCGCCGTACCCGGCCAGCGACGGCGACCGAGGCGGGGCGGAAGCTGCAGGCGCATGCTGAAACGATTAACTTGTTGGAGCGTGACGTTGCGCAGGCCATGGGGCGCGCGCCAAAGGCGCTTGACCGACCGCTGCGCATCGCCGTGACGGCGGATTCACTGGCAAGCTGGGTGTTGCCCGCTTTGCCAAGCGAAGCGCAGCTTTTCTATGATCTGGTGATTGATGATCAGGACCATTCAGCCGCTCTTTTGATGCGCGGAGAGGTGGCAGCCGCGATCACATCACGCGCGAGGGCCCTCACCGGTTGCGATGTGATCGCGCTTGGGCCGCTTTGCTATGCGGCCTTTGCCGCGCCCGAATTCGTGGCGACCTATTTCCCGGAGGGTGTGACGGCGGAGGCGTTGAGGACGGCACCTGCGCTGACCTTCAATCGCAAGGACGCGCTGCAACTGAATTGGGCGTCCAAAGTGGCGGGGCGGAAGGTCTCTGTTTTGCCCACGCATTTTCTGCCCTCTACCCATGGCATCACCGAGGCTGCACGGGTGGGGCTGGGCTGGGCGGTGAACCCACTGCCGCTGGTGCAGCCGCTGTTTGACACGGGCGATCTGATCCGCCTGCGCCCGGATATCGCGCTTGATACGCCGCTCTACTGGCAGGTCCCACGGCAGAACAAGCAGGCGCTTGCGAAACTGACAAAGAGTCTTGTCAGCTATACGCGCAGGCTGGCTTAGCCTTTCAGATTGAGGGTCTCTTCCCGCAACCACGCCATGAACCGGCGGGGATCGGAAAGGCGTTCTTTCACCTCGTCCTCGTCAAAGACGTGGCCGACCACGGGCTTTTGCGGCCTGCCGCAGGCATTGACGATTTCGTGGATCAACAGGCTTTGCCGTAAGGTAGGCGAGAGTTGGTTGGCGATCTGATACCAGCGCGAGTTGGCGCCGGGGAAAAAGAGCGGCACGACCCGCGCGCCCGAAGTGCGGATCATCTTGGCCGTGAAGACGTTCCATTCATCTTCGATCACAGGACCAAACATAGAATTGGATGAGGCCACGACGCCTGACGGGAAAAGCGCTATCAGGCCATCGTTTTTCAGATGTGCCATCGCGTTCTTGCGCATTTCAACCATTTTCGCCTGCGCATCTTCGTCATGCGGAAACGGCACGGGGATCATGTATTCCCCAGCGCTTTTGTCGATATCGGTCAAAAACGCACGGGTCAGGATTTTGTAATCCTGCCGCGCCCGCCCGATCAGATCAGCGAGGATCATGCCATCCACCATCCCATGCGGATGGTTTGCAACCAGCACAACGGGACCGGTTTTTGGGATGCGCGCAATTTGCTCGGTCGGGGTGATCAGATCAATCCCCATCACATCCAGCGCACCGCGCCAGAACGCTGGCCCGTGCAGTTTTCCCTTTTTTTCAAATTGGCGGATCATGCGGACAACGTGGATTTTACCCGTCATCCATTCGATGGTCTTGATGATCCTGCGTTTGACGGGGCTGTCGAAGGTGTTGGAATAGGTCAGGCTGCCGCGATCATACACGCGAGGGGCCTGGTTACTGCCGACAGGTGGCGTGTGTACTTTAGGCGATGTATCGGTCAATCAACTGATCCTGTCCACAGACCATGCGGCCCCTAGTTACCTTCGCCGAACTTGTCCGCCACCAGATCGCCTATTGCATCCAAAAGCGCCTGAGCGTCCGGGCCGCTTGTTTCCACGTCAATAAAGGTTCCAATCGACGCTGCCAACATTAAAAGGCCCATGATGCTGTCACCGCTCGCACGCTCGCCGTCCTTGCTGACGGTGGCCTCGGCGTCGAACTCTTCAACCAGTTCCACCAGCTTGGCCGACGCTCTTGCGTGCAGCCCCTTGATATTCTCGATCTTCATGCGGCGTGATGTCATGGGTCAGGGTTGCCATTGTGGCTGTTGATGTATTTGTGAGCCGCGGCAATCGCCGCCTCAACCGCGTCCGGCACACTGCGTTTGCGAGACTTGGCAAGTTTGATGAGCATGGGCAGATTGGCGCCATAGACGATACGCCGGTTTGCCGGGCTGCAGGCGCGTAGTGACAGGTTGGAAGGCGAGCCACCAAACATATCCGTCACGATCACCACACCATCGCCCGTATCGACGGCATCGGCAGCATCACAGATTTCAGTCTGTTTGGCGGCGCGGTCATCATCAGGTCCGATTGCGATACTGATCATCCCATCCTGATGACCAACAACATGTTCGACTGCGGCGAGGTATTCTTGGGCTAAACCACCATGTGCAACAATCACAATACCAATCAAACCAATGGTCCCTTGTTTCCTTGTGCTTCGCGGCGCTCGATCTCGCGGTGGCGTTTAGACACCTGCCATCCGTCTTCAGCAAGGGCAGAAGCCATACGCTCGGTCAATGCGACCGAGCGGTGTTGCCCTCCGGTACATCCGAACCCGATGGAGAGATGTGTTTTGCCTTCATCTTTGTGGGCTGGCAACAGAAGATCGATCAGCGATTTGACGCGCTCAAAGAAAGCGGTGAACCGTGTATCATCGGCAACATATGCCGCGACATCTGCATCCCGACCGTCCCGGTCGCGCAACTCGGGTTCCCAATGCGGATTGCGCAAAAACCGGCAATCCATGACGATATCAAGGCCACGTGGGAGCCCGCGTTTGTAGGAAAATGAATGCAAGGTGACGCCCAGATGCCGCCCCTCGCCCGTGGCAAACCAGCGGTCGATTTCCGCGCGCAGATCATGCGGGGAGAGACCGGTTGTGTTGATGAGGACGTCGGCCCGCCCTTGCAATGGTACAAGCAGTTCTTTTTCCTTTGCGATCCCGGTCAGGGGCGGACCTGCGGGGGCCAAGGGGTGCCGCCGCCGCGTCTCAGAGTAGCGCCGGACAAGCTCTTCCTCATCAGCATCGACGTAGAGCACTTGCGGCTCATGGTCGGGTTCTGCGGAAAGCTGATCAATGATCTCAATCAGCGCATTCACCCCAAAGTCTCGGTTTCGGACGTCGATGCCCAGTGCTATCGGCCGGTTTGGCGGCGGCCCCTCCAGAAGCCGTGGCAAGAGCGACAGGGGCAGGTTATCGATCACCTCGTAGCCCAGATCCTCAAGCGCGTTGATCGCGGTGGAGCGTCCGGCCCCAGACGGGCCGGTGACAAGCACGACACTCGGTGCTTTGGCTTGCTGTGGTTCTGACATCACTCGCTCCGTCCTGCCTTGAGCATCTGCAGGATCGCTGGAGCGAAATGTGCACCCGCAATGCGGCTAATCAAGGGCAGATCACATCCCAGTTGTGTGATTTTGCGGTGAGGTGGCAAACGTGCCGCTTCATCCTGGTCAAGATCGACGACGAGCGCGACAGCTGTAGGACCCGTCGGCTCAGCGCGCAAGATGCCAATCCCCCGCGCTTCAATCAGCCCATCGATGGTTTCTGGACAATGCGCGATAACCCGTTCACCGTCGCGTTCAAGCAGGACGCGATCATCAGCGACAAGATGGCAACCCAACGCCATCAGCTCAATCCCCAGCGCAGACTTTCCGCTACCTGACTTGCCAAGGATGAGCACGGCGCGATCACTCCATGCGACACAGGTCGCGTGGACCGTTTCGCGGTCAACAGGTGGTGTCATCTAAAGCGGCAAGCCGACAACAAAGCGCGCGCCCAGCGGTTCCGACGTGGGGTCAGCATCGGTAGGTCGGATGTTTTCGGCCCAGATCACGCCGCCATGCGCCTCGACAATCTGTTTCGAGATGGCAAGACCCAGCCCTGAATTATTGCCGAACTGACCTTCAGGGCGTTCTGAATAAAAGCGCTGGAAAATCTTCCCGAGCGCGTCTTCGGGGATGCCGGGCCCGGTATCTTCGACCACAACAAGCACCCGGTTTTCGCGCGTCCGTGCCCAGACCCGGATCGCGTCCCCCTCTTCGCAGAACGAGATTGCATTGGTAATCAGATTGACGAAGACCTGCGCCAGCCGCCCTTCCAGGCCCAGTACCTGGATCGGGGTTTCGGGGACATCGGCTACAAAATCAATCCCGCGCGATTTTGCGTCTTTGCCAAGGAACTCAAGGATATTGTCCAGCATTGTGAGCAGATCGAATGCCTGCTCTTCCTCTTTGACAAGTTCGCTGTCGAGGCGGGACGCGTTCGAGATATCGCTGACCAGACGGTCAAGCCGCTTGACGTCATGTTCAATCACTTCAAGCAACTTTTGGCGTTGATCATCGCGTTTGGCGACGCGCATTGTACCAACGGCAGAGCGCAAAGAGGCAAGCGGGTTCTTGATTTCGTGGGATACATCTGCGGCGAATTGTTCGTTACCCTCAATCCTTTCATAAAGAGCGGCAACCATGGAACGCAATGCACCAGACAAGCGCCCGATTTCATCCGGTCGCGCCGTCAGATCGGGAATGCGCACCTTGACTGGTGACATCTTGCGGGCGTTCTTATCCTGACTGATTTCAGCGGCCGTGGCGAGATCTGCCAGCGGGTTTGCGATTGTCGAAGCGAGCACCAAGCTCAGCCCCACACTGACTAGAATACCGACGAAAAACAGCCGTAAGACCTGTTCACGCTCGCGGCGCACAAGGCTATCTACCTCACCGGCAGCCGTGCGCACGGCCACAACACCCACCGCGATGCCATCGCGCATGATTGGTGTTGTAACAATAAAGCTCGTGATGCCTCCGATATCAGCCACTTCAAGCTGTGTGCCATGATCAATCGCCGCTTGCACGTTTTGCTGCGATAGCGCGATCAGCTCTTCTTCTGGCGTTAAGCGTTCGGAATTCAGCGACACAATCCCCACAAGCCCATCCCATAGACGCACCAGAAAATCAGTGACCTGGGTCCCTCCGGTCTGTAGCTCAAGATTAGCCAACTGTTCGGCATTCAGTGCACCTGTCGCACGGGCTACCAAAGTTGTATCAGTTGAAAAAACAGAAACTTCGACACCGCCGCGCAGGCTCATACCTCGCAAGGTTCGTGCAACGTTGATCCCGTCAGAAGTAACTAGATTCACTGGGGCGACGCCGGGCAGTTTCGCTTCAAAGACGTCAGCAATCAGCTGTGCCTCATTTACTAACCCATTGGCACGCTGATAAGCTAGACTGTCGCGCGAAGGACTAAGATAAAGCACACCTGCGATCAGAAGGATCATCGCGATCAGGTTGAAGGTGACAATCTTGCGCGCGATGGGCGAGGTGCGCAGTGCGAAAAGACCGCGACGGCGCGTATCACTTTCATCCAGCCGGTCACTGACAACATCCGGCTCGACCCAATCATCGCCCAGCACAAGATCAGGCGAACGCGAACGGGCTGCCGCCCGCACGGACTTCAGGTCGCGTACGTCAATCTTGGGGGCGGCAGTCATGCCTTATTCTTCGTTGTAGCGGTACCCGATGCCATACAAAGTCTCGATCGCGGAAAACTCATTATCAGTATTGCGCATCTTCTTGCGCAAACGCTTAATGTGGCTGTCGATGGTTCGATCATCCACATAGACTTGGTCATCATACGCGACATCCATCAGCTGGTCACGGCTTTTGACAAAGCCGGGACGCTGGGCAAGCGCCTGCAAGAGTAGAAATTCCGTGACCGTCAGGGAAACATCCTGACCTTTCCATTTCACCGCATGACGTAAGGGGTCCATCACCAGATCGCCGCGTACCATCACCTTGGTCTCTTCGGTCTCCTCGATCTCTTCGCCGGAGATCGCATCCTGCCGACGCAGCAGCGCGCGGATACGCTCGACCAGAAGGCGCTGCGAGAACGGCTTTTTGACATAATCATCCGCGCCCATTCGTAGACCCAGCACCTCATCAATCTCGTCGTCTTTGGACGTCAGAAAGATCACCGGCATCGACGTTTTCTGCCGCAGCCGCTGCAGAAGATCCATGCCATCCATCCGAGGCATCTTGATATCCAAGACCGCCATATCCGGCATCCGCTTGTTGAACGCCTCTAATGCGGATTGGCCATCGTTGTAGGTCTCAACCTCAAAACCTTCCGCCTCAAGCGTCATGGCTACGGAAGTGAGGATATTTCGATCATCGTCAACCAATGCAATTCTGGACATGCTTTTCTTCCCTCAAACGACGTCGTTATGTTTTTTCGCCCTGCTGCATGAGTTTTCATCGTTTTATTCAAACGAATCAATCCCTAACTGGGCCCCTGCCACATTATTGCCTTATTTGGTTCATTTTTGCCGAAACGGCGACGGTTTTGAGCATCAGCCCCCAATGGCGAGAACTTGGTTGCGCTAACATCGAAATGGTTGCGCTAACTGTGATCGGACGCACTATCGGCCCTTCAAAACTTGATGTTATGGATGTCCATCGCTGGCCATCCCGGCCGTCTTAAAAAGGAGCGAACCCATGGACCACGGCACGGTCAACCCAAAGATGAAGCTTGAGGATCAAGGCATCACAGGGCTGGGTTATGTCTATTACAACCGCTCTGAAAAGGAACTGCACGAAGCTGCCGTTGCGGCAGGTGAAGGCGTGACAGGCAAGGGCGGCACGTTTCTTGTCACCACCGGCAAGCATACGGGGCGGTCGCCCAAGGACAAATTCGTTGTCGCCACGCCATCGGTGCAGGACACGATCTGGTGGGACAACAACCCCCCGATGGAACCTGCGAAATTTGATGCGCTTCATGCCGATATGCTGGCCCATATGAAGGGCGGCACCTACAATGTGCAGGATTTGTTCGGCGGCGCTGATCCGGCTCATCGGCTCGATGTGCGTGTGGTGACCGAGCTTGCCTGGCATGGGCTGTTCATCCGGCACATGTTGCGTCGCCCCGAAGAGGCTGAGCTTGCGACATTCACGCCCGATTTCACGATCATCAACTGCCCCAGCTTCAAGGCTGATCCAAAAAAACATGGCTGCCGGTCTGAAACGGTGATCGCGCTGAACTTCGACAAAAAGCTGATCCTGATCGGCGGCACGGAATATGCCGGTGAGAACAAGAAATCGGTCTTTACCCTGCTCAACTACCTGCTACCCGAAAAAGGCATCATGCCGATGCATTGCTCGGCCAACCATGCGCCGGGCAATCCGGTGGATACTGCCGTTTTCTTTGGCCTGTCCGGCACAGGCAAAACCACCCTGTCCGCCGATCCGTCCCGTGTACTGATCGGGGATGATGAACACGGGTGGTCCGATCGCGGCACATTCAACTTCGAAGGCGGCTGCTATGCCAAGACCATCAACCTCAGCGCCGAGGCTGAGCCTGAGATCTACGCCACTTGCGAGATGCCCCATACGGTGATCGAAAACATGGTCTACGACGAAGAGACCATGGAGCTTGATTTTGAGGATGACAGCCTGACCGCCAATATGCGCTGCGCCTATCCGCTGAATTACATCTCCAACGCGTCTGACACGGCTTTGGGCGGGCATCCGAAGAACATCATCATGCTGACATGCGATGCGTTTGGAGTCCTACCCCCGATTGCCCGGCTGACACCTGCGCAGGCGATGTATCACTTCCTGTCGGGCTTTACGTCCAAAGTTGCAGGCACCGAGCGTGGTGTGACCGAGCCGGAACCCACATTTTCCACCTGCTTTGGTGCCCCCTTTATGCCGCGCAGGCCAGAGGTTTACGGTAACCTCTTGCGTAACAAGATCGCCAGCCACGGAGCGACCTGCTGGCTGGTAAATACCGGCTGGACCGGCGGGGCCTATGGCACCGGGTCGCGCATGCCGATCAAGGCAACGCGGGCGCTATTGGCCGCAGCACTTGATGGTACGCTGATTGAAGGGACCTTCCGCAAGGACCCCCATTTCGGATTCGAAGTGCCGATTTCTGTTGATGGCGTTGATGACGGCCTCTTGAACCCGCGCGACACCTGGGCCGACAAGGACGCTTATGACGCGCAAGCCAGCAAATTGGTCACAATGTTCAGCGACAATTTCGAAAAATACGTCCCCTTCATCGATGACGATGTCAAAGCCGCTGCGATCGGTTAAACAGATCGCATGATGCGCTATATTCTTAGCGTCGCTGCACTCAGCTTGTCGGCGGCGCTCGCCTTTGCAGATGCAACAATGTCATCGGTGCCAGTCAGCCCGGACATCTCGGCTATTCAGGCGGGGATCATATGTCCGCCAGAGACGGTGGGCACCAGTCCGGCACCGGATACGATTGCGGGCACAACTCATCTGATCGAGGAAGAGCCTGAATTTGTTTCAACCAACCGCGTGGTGCCAGCCGTCCTCGACATTGGCTTTGGCGTGAAAGCACAGACGCCCATCGTGGGTGGGATCAATCAGGTCACGATGGTGGTCACCCATCCCGCCATGGGACAGGAGGCGGTCGAAAGTCAAAGCTTCCTGACCCGGATCAGTGACGTGTCACCATCTCTGACCTTCTATCAGTTCGACTATAGCTATGAACTCCTGCCCGGCACCTGGACCATGACCGCGATGCGGGTTGATCAGGTCCTCTATCAGATCGAATTTGAGGTCGTGCCGCCCGAAATGGTGCCAGAGCTTGCTGGTGTTTGCGGATACCTCGATCTGCTGTCTTAACCAATCACGCCGCGCCGGATCAGGTTGACACCGGCGATCACCAGTACCCACAGCGTCACGCGCCGAAACCGCTCCTGATCGAAATGATCGCCCAATTTGAACCCCAGCCACATACCCAGCATCGCCGGGACAACCAGCGCGGCCGAGGCGGGCCATGTCTGCGCGTTCAGCACACCAGATTGCAGATGCCCCAGAAACAGCATGACCGAGCCGAGCCCGTAGATCACGCCCTGGACGGCCATCTGACGGTCACGCGGTGTATTTAGCGCCAAGAGGTACAGCACCGTCGGCGGCCCCCATGTACCTGCCAGACCGCCCAATGTGCCCGACAATGTACCCGCACCCCACTCAAATGGCCGGCGCCAACGGTCACTGATCGCCGGGCGCCATCCCGCGATCTGGATCGCGCACAACACCACAACCGGCACACCAAGCACGATGAACATCGCGTTTGTCGGAATGCTTTTTAGGAATTGTGCCGAAATCAGGATCATCACACAGACCAGCGTGATATAGCGCCAATGATCCCGCACAGCATCTCGCGCCGCCCCAAACCCGGCCCGCGCCACCTGCAATCCGTTGCCGAAAACGATGGGAATGATGATGCAGGCCACGACAATCTGGGGATCAATCAGGATCCCCATCCCTGAAATCATCACCAGTGGCATCGCAAAGCCGACCGCACCTTTGACAAATCCCCCCAGCAAGGTGACCCCGCAGGCAAAGGCGAACAAGGCGGGCGGTAAGGTCGTAAAAATC
The DNA here is from genome assembly GCF_033963825.1 of Cognatiyoonia sp. IB215446. Classification (NCBI taxonomy): domain Bacteria; kingdom Pseudomonadati; phylum Pseudomonadota; class Alphaproteobacteria; order Rhodobacterales; family Paracoccaceae; genus Cognatiyoonia; species Cognatiyoonia sp. IB215446. The sequence goes on from NZ_JAXBMD010000008.1 coordinate 23,900, forward strand.
GCGTCCATATGCCCTCTTACGCCGATCTGCGGGGGGCTGCATCATGAAACAACTGCGACACTTTTATTCATTTCAGATGCCTCGAGTGAATTATTATTGCGCTGCAACTGCAAAAAGCTTATCTCTGCGCCTGCAAATTGAAAGGATTCTCGTGATGCCGCATGATGGTCAGGATATGACGTTGAAAACCAACCCGATTCTGGCGGATCTCCTGGATCTGACAGCGGCATCCTTGCCTGCGGTAGACGATGTTTTGGCCCGCGCGAAGGCGTCTGTGCGGGCGTTGGTCGAGGATGATGGTCGCGTCTCCGGCAAACTGATCGAAGACCACCAGACAGCGGCGCATGGTCTCGCCTGGCTCGCCACCTACGCGCAATCGCTGCACCAGATGCAGGAGTGGGCGGCGCGACTACATGCGGCGGGCACGTTTGGCGAGGTGGAGCAACTGATCCACCAGATCGCCTTCGGCGAATACCTTTGGCAGATCTATGGCGGCATCCAGATGAACCAGGGCGAAATGGTCCGCCTGCAGGACATGGGCCTGAGCCAGGACGATATGCGCGCGTTGATGCTCCCTGCGGTGATGACGCTGACTCAATCGGGGAACACGCAGGCCGCACGGATGCGGTTGGTGGAACTGATGGAAGAGCAATCGGCGAATATCACTGTCGGCGCGTCAGGCCTGGATGAAGAGCTTGAGATGATCCGCGAACAATTCCGCCGTTTTAGCGTGGAAAAGGTCGAGCCCTATGCCCATGAATGGCACCTGAAGGACGAGCTTATCCCGATGGAGATCATCACAGAGATGGCCGAAATGGGCGTGTTTGGCCTGACGATCCCCGAGGAATATGGCGGTTTCGGCCTGTCGAAAGCGTCGATGTGCGTGGTGTCAGAGGAACTCTCGCGCGGCTATATCGGTGTGGGCTCACTCGGCACACGGTCCGAGATTGCAGCCGAACTGATCATCTGCGGCGGCACGGATGCGCAAAAGGAGAAATGGCTGCCGGGTCTGGCATCGGCCGAGATTTTGCCGACGGCGGTGTTTACGGAGCCCAATACAGGGTCGGACCTCGGATCGTTGCGCACCCGCGCCCGGAAAGAGGGCGATGACTGGATCATCACTGGCAACAAGACCTGGATCACCCATGCCGCCCGCACGCATGTGATGACCGTGCTCGCCCGGACCATCCCGGACACCGACAATTACAAAGGTCTGTCAATGTTCCTCGCCGAAAAGACCCCCGGCACGGATGAAGAACCGTGGCAGGACCCCGGCATTTCCGGTGGCGAGATCGAGGTGCTTGGCTATCGGGGCATGAAAGAATACACGCTCAACTTCGATGATTTCAAAGTGAAGGGCGAGAACCTGTTGGGCGAAACCGAGGGCCAAGGGTTCAAGCAGTTGATGCAGACGTTTGAGAGCGCCCGCATCCAGACCGCCGCCCGCGCGGTGGGTGTGGCCCAATCGGCGCTTGATGAGGGGATGCGCTACGCGCAGGACCGCAAGCAGTTTGGCAAAGCGCTGATCAATTTCCCTCGTGTGGCTGGCAAGCTGGCCATGATGGCTGTTGAGATCATGATCGCGCGGCAACTGACCTATTTCAGCGCGCATGAGAAGGACAATGATCGGCGCTGCGATCTTGAGGCCGGGATGGCGAAACTGCTCGGCGCGCGTGTTGCGTGGACCTGTGCGGATAACGCGCTGCAGATCCATGGTGGTAACGGCTTCGCGTTGGAATACAAGATCAGCCGCATCCTTTGTGACGCACGCATTCTGAACATCTTTGAAGGGGCCGCCGAAATTCAGGCGCAAGTGATCGCGCGGCGGGTGCTTGACTAACCCAAGACCATGAACTGCTTGGACCAGTTAAGGCGCCACGTGTATGACCTTGCAGGTGGAGAAGGGGAGAGGTTGATCCGATTCAAGTCGCCACTCCTCACAAAATGACATTGCAGCGGCTGCCGCCTCTGCTCTGTTGTCGTAGTCCCATGACCAACCTGTCGATCCGTCTTCGGCAGTAGCGAATGCACGATACCCGGGCAAGGTCAGGTATTCCTGATAATACTTGTTGGTATGACTTCCGATGACTTCTCTATCCGCGGGAAGCTCTATATCCGGCACGCGTACTGCGACAATCTGACAGTTCCCGTCCCCTTGCTCGCAATAAGCAAGCGCCCCGCGCTCAGCCATCTCAAGACTGTTATACTCGCGCACCCATCCAAAGTTGCCCTTTGAGTCCGTGGCAAAGGCAGAAAAGTAATCGTCTGACGCCAGCCATTCACTGTATGCTTGCGCAGCCTCTGTCTGCCTGGGGGCATCGCGGCGCATGTCTAACCGGGTGGCACCTTCATGAAAGAACGGTTCTGGCAGCGGGGCGACCCAGCCAAAACTCACCCCCTTTATCAAAGCATCACCGATCACAAAGCCGACAACGCCACAGATCACAAACTTCAAATGAGAGGTATTCATCAAAGTTGTTTAACCAATCTAAAGGACGAAAATATGACGACACTCAAGAGCGACCGATGGCGTCCAAAAGGCGTCCGCGTGCGCCAGGGACGGGTCGGTCACCGAGGCTTTTGACAAGCCGGTGTTCGATGAAATAGCCTGTTGTGCCTAACGCAGTGACAATCTCGGCATTTGTCGCGTCCCCCTGCCCTGAAAGCACTGGCGGGAGCGGCAGCATCCTATCCGCCCATTCCCCGGCCCCGTCGCGGCTGACAGCACGCCCCGATTTGGGCGAGACATAGATCAGATCGTCATTCACACCCCGCACCGCGCAGGCAGAGAGATCAAGGCCAAAGCCCATCTCTTCCAGCAGCGCCTGCTCCCACCGCAGGTAGGCGAGCGGCCAGATATCCGTTTGCCCCAGCAGGTCCAGCAGATTGATCGTGCGGCCATAGAGCGCGGGGTGGCCTTCGCGTTCGGGCAAAACCAAAGCCAAAAGTGCGCAGACCGCATTCAGACCCGCAAGCGCAAGCCTGTCGCCCATCGCCGAAGCCGCTCGGCTGCGGATGGGTTCGACGGTGAACGATCCCAGATGGCTGTCGAGGCGTGCTTTCCATGTCACCGAGAGCTGCGCCCCCGGCTGCAGGATTGGCGCCACCTTTCGGCTGGTGCCACTGCGGACAACGCCCGCATGGCGGCCATGATTTTCGCTGAAAACCTCCGCAATGACCGAGGTCTCGCCAAAGGGGCGCGTGACGAGCAAGACGCCCTCGTCTGACCACTCAATCATATCTGTTGACCTGAGACATCATCACAGCTTCTGCCGCGGCATCGAAAGATGCAAGCGGCAGCGCGCGCGGAGAGTTTCGGATGCCTCCGGCGGGAGTATTTGGGGCGAGATGATGATCACCTCACCCCAGTGACTAACTTGCGTTTATCACCTCGCGCGACCATCGGCTCTCCAGCCTGTGCCGTGATTTCAGTGTGATCCCGCATGGTTAACAACTCCTTATCATCTCGCCGAAAATACTCCCGCCGGAGGCATAAAAGTTATTCGAGCCCCGGTTCATCCAAAAGATGCCGGCCTTGTCTGTCCTCGACCTCGATCACCCAAAGATCGGGATCGAAGCCTTGTTGTTTGGTGATGGAAACGTCCACCTCGGCCTCGTCCCCTTCGGTCAGCACGACCCATTGCCGTGCGCCGGTCATCAGGTCGAAACTGCGCTGGTAACAACAGGCCCGCCCGTCAAGCGTGTTGAGTTTGACCAGCACCGCCCCCGCCGTGCCGTCGCCACGCTTGACGACGAAGGCCGGGATGTCCTGCAGGCGCAGGCGCGTCAGGTACGCTGAGACCCAGATCTCGGCGGTCAGTCTCAAGCGTTGCCATCTTTGAAATCAAGGCCCATTTCGGAATACCGTTCCGCCTCTTCCAGCCAATTTGGCCGCACCTTGACCTTGACGAACAAATGCACGCGGCGGCCCAGGAATTCTTCGAGTTCAAGGCGCGCGGCCTGGCTGACGGCCTTCACCGTTTCGCCCCCCTTGCCCAACACGATACCCTTATGCCCGTCGCGGGCCACGTAGATCAGTTGGTCGATCCGGGCCGAGCCGTCCTTGCGCTCTTCCCAACTCTCGGTCTCGACGGTGAGTTCGTAGGGCAATTCCTTATGCAGGCGCAGTGTCAGCTTTTCCCGCGTGACCTCTGCCGCGATCATGCGCATGGGCAGGTCGGCGATCTGATCTTCGGGGTAAAGGAACGGCCCTTCCGGCACCTGCGCGGCCAGCCAATCTTTCAGCGCGTCGCAGCCATGCCCCTTCTCGGCGGAGATCATGAATGTCTCGGCAAAGGGGTAGGCGTCATTCATTTCTTTAGTGAGTGCGAGCAGGCTTTCCGATTTGACCTTGTCGATTTTGTTGATGGCGAGTGCCACGGGGGCATCGCCGGCCCGCTCTGTCAATGTGGCGAGGATCGCCTTCACCCCGTCGGTCAAGCCGCGATGCGCCTCGATCATCAGCACCACCACATCGGCATCCGCCGCCCCACCCCAGGCGGCGGCCACCATGGCGCGGTCGAGCCTGCGGCGCGGTTTGAAAAGACCCGGCGTATCGACAAAGATCAGTTGTGCATCGTCCGCCATTGCAACACCGCGAATGCGGGCACGGGTGGTCTGCACCTTGTGCGTGACGATAGAGACCTTTGCACCAACCATATGGTTCAGGAGCGTGGATTTGCCTGCATTCGGCTCTCCGATCAGGGCCACAAAGCCTGCTTTGGTTGTCCCGTCGGTCATGTATCCACTTTCTTGAGCATCGCATCGGCGGCGGCCTGTTCGGCCTGGCGTTTCGACCCTGCAGTCGCCTGTTCACTTGGGCCAGAGGCCAGCCGTACCTCAATCGTAAACATCGGTTGATGATCGGGACCGGTGCGCGCGATTTCAACATATTGCGGTGGCACCTCGCCACGGGCCTGCGCCCATTCCTGCAGGGCGGTTTTGGCATCGCGGGCATCATCGGCTACGTTGTGGATGCGTTTGCCCCACAATTTCAGGACCACCTTGCGTGCAGCCTCAAACCCGGCATCCTGATAGATTGCGGCAATCACCGCCTCCATCGCGTCGGCCAGCAACGCCTCTTTGCGGCGGCCACCTGATTTCATCTCGGACCGGCCAAGCTTCAGGACCGCCCCAAGGTCAATCTGGCGGGCCACATCGGCGCAGGTTTCCCGCCGCACCAGCGCGTTGTAACGCGGGGCGAGCAACCCTTCCGGGGCGTTTGGATCGGCGTCGAGCAAAGCCTCGGCCATTACGAGGCCCAGCACGCGGTCGCCCAAAAATTCCTGCCGCTGATTGTCGTCACGATGCGGGCTGGTGATTGAGGAATGCGTGACCGCGCGCACCAAAAGATCAGGCCGTGCAAAGCGATGACCCAGCCGGTCGGAAAAGGCGGACAGATCGGCAGAGAGCCTCACTCCAGCGCCTTGAAGAAGCGGTCACCGCGCCATGTCCAGAAGGCGAACATGGAACGGCCTGCGGATGAGAACATCACGCGATCCGCGCGCCCGACGAGGTCTTTGCGGTCGACAAAACCCAGACCGCTGCGCGTTTGGGGCACACGGCTGTCATTTGAGTTATCGCGATTATCACCCATGAAAAAGAACTGGCCTTCGGGTACGGTGAAGACACCGGTATCGTCGGTCGACAAGCGGCTGGCTGGCTGATCAATGATGTTGAGAATGTTGTGCGTTGCACCGCCTGGCAAAGTCTCAATCTGGCGGCTCTTGATGCAATCGGCCCCGCTCCCCACGGGCCTGTTTTCACAGCGGGGTCGAAGCCGCAACGGGCCTTGCGGCTCCATGATTTCAGTGAAGACGCCAGCATCAGCCACCTCAACAGGCGCGTCATTGATGAATAGCCGCCCGCCTTGCATCTGGATGCGATCTCCCGGCATGCCGATCAGCCGTTTGATGAAATCCATGCCGGTGACGGGATGGCGGAAGACCACGATATCACCGCGTTCGGGGTCGGAGCCGAAAAGCCGCTCATCACGGTCTTCGAACCAGCCACAAAAGTCGTCAGCACCCAGGTCAAGGCCGATCTGTGGGATACGGATCGAGGGGCAGGAGGCGTAGGAATAGCCATAAGCCATCTTGTTCACAAACAGGAAGTCACCGATCAGCAACGTGTCTTTCATGGAGCCCGAGGGGATCCAGAATGGCTGAAAGAAAACGGTCCGGAAGATGCCAGCGATCACAAGTGCCCAGAAGACAGTTTTGATCGTTTCGACAATGACGCCGATAAACCCAGATTTTTCGGCCATTGCCTGATCCTTTAGTCGTTTTGAGGGTACATGCGGTGGTGGGGTGCGCCTGTCAAGCGATGGGGCGCGCCTCAATCACCACAAAGGCCTGTGCCCAGGGGTGATCATCGGTCAACGTTACGTGAATGATCGCCTCGTGCCCTTCCGGTGTCATCTGATCGAGCCTGTCCTTGGCCCAACCGGTGACGGCCATGACGGGTTGACCCGTGCGCAAATTGGACACAGCCATATCCTTCCACGAAATGCCCATGCGCAGGCCGGTGCCCAGTGCTTTGGAGCAGGCCTCTTTCGCGGCCCAGCGTTTGGCATAGGTTCCAGCCACGTCCTTGCGCCGCTGCGCCTTGCGCTGCTCGACTTCCGTAAAGACGCGGTTGCGGAAGCGGTCGCCAAACCGCTCAAGCGTGCCCGCAATCCGTTCGATATTGGCAAGGTCGGTGCCGACGCCAAGGATCATCCGGGCACCTCGAGGTCGATGACCATGATGCCATCCGCCCCGCCGACACACAGATCGACCAAACGCACGCCAAGCGCACTGTGGCGTGCATCGCCGGCATAAGTCTGCAAGGCATCGGTGTCTTCGAATGTCCCAATAAAGCCGTAGGGGTAGTTTTGCGACTTGGCCTCGAAATCCCGGTTTGGTCCGTGTTCGAAGGTCACAAAACCGGGCAAAGCACCGACCAATGCGGCGAGTTGGTCTAAGATCGCACCAAGCTCTTCGGCATCGTGATCATCCTTGAGATCCAGCAAGACAATATGACGGATCATAGCGTACCCTTCCGATAAGATGGTTGATATCTATGAGCAATGCGCGCCGACATCTAGCCTCGGGCTTCATCCATGATCGCGCGCATCTCTGCGATGGCAGGGCCGAGGCCGCGGAAGATGGCTTCACCAATCAGGAAATGGCCGATATTCAATTCCACCACCTGCGGCAGCGCAGCCACGGGACCCACGCAACCATAAGTCAGGCCGTGCCCGGCATGGACCTCAAGCCCCAGATCATCGGCGAAAGCGGCCATGTCGGTGAGCTTCTTCAGTTCCTCATCGCGCTCTGCGAAGCGCTCTTCGGCATGCGCGTCGCAGTAAGCACCCGTATGTAGCTCAATCACCTCAGCCCCGATCCGGTGGGTCGCTTCGATCTGGCGCTGGTCGGCAGCAATGAAGATCGACACGCGACAGCCCACATCCCGTAAAGGCGCGATGTAATGGGCAAGTGAATTTTCCTCGCGCGCGACCTCAAGCCCGCCCTCGGTCGTGCGTTCCTCACGCTTTTCGGGCACGATACAGACGGCATGCGGTTTGTGGCGCAGGGCGATCTTTTGCATCTCGGCCGTCGCTGCCATCTCAAAATTGAGCGGCCCTTCCAGCGCCTCCATCAGCTTTTCGATGTCAGTGTCGGTGATGTGGCGCCGGTCTTCGCGCAGATGCGCGGTGATGCCATCAGCCCCTGCTTCTTCAGCCATGATCGCGGCACGCACCGGGTCAGGCACGGCCCCGCCGCGGGCATTTCGTACCGTAGCCACGTGGTCAATATTCACACCGAGACGCAGTTTCTTTGTGGTCATCATCCGTCCCCCTTCGCAAGCGAACCTAGGACGTTGACGCGCCGTCGTCATCCGCTGAAATGGTTTTTTTGGTGAGTTGGTCGAGCTTGGCCTGCAACGCCTTTTTGCGCCGCATCTGATAGGCCGAAATCACCGGCACTGACAGGTAATAGCAAACGCCACCGCAGATCACACCAGGGATCAGGCCACCAATCAGGTAAGGGTAAAACACCTCGTGATAGAACTCGGCCAGCCCATGCCAATCAGCGATGCGCGGCGTAAAGATGGCCAGGAAATTGTGCCAGATATCCGAGAACGCGTTTCCAAATCGACAGCCCAGCGTGCAGTACCCCGGCTCCAGATCGCGCCCGACACCGAAAAGAGCCGCATTGAAAGGTCGCCCCAAAAGCCAATAGCCGGTACCGAGCGAGGCAACCCCGATAGGAATATAGGTCAGCGGATTGCCAAAGAACGTGCCGAGAAGTGCCGCAAGGATATTCCCGCCCATCAGTCGCGCGATGATCGCTGCGCAGATGAAATGCAGCCCGTAAAAGGGCGTAAAGGCCGTGAAGACGCCTGCCGCAATCCCACGCGAGATTTTCTCGGGCGTATCGGGCAACCGCCGCAGCCTGTGTTTGACATATTGCGCAGCCCGCGCCCAGCCGCCACGGGGATAGAAGAAGTCAAAGACGACCCGCCAGATCGCCCGTCTATCCCTGCGTTTGAACACCACTGCGCATTATCCTTACCTGCGCGACTAACCGCGCCCTGCACTCGCCAAACCTGGATCGCGATAGCGCTTGATGGACGACACGTTGTCCTCCGCCTCAAGCGCGGTCATCACCCGGTGCAAATGTTCCGCATCCCGTAAATCCACGTCGATCAAAAGCCTAAAGTAATCCGGTTTCCGATCGATAAACCTCAGGTCAGAGATATTGGCGTTCTGTTCGCCGATCAATGTGCAAATACGTCCCAACACGCCGGATGCGTTGACGATTGTGACATCGAAGGTCACGGTGTTGACCGCGCCATGGGTGCCTTCCTGCCAATGTAGGTCAAGCCAGCGTTCGGGCTGATCCTCATAATCGGCCAGGGCGGCGCAATCGATAGAGTGAACCACCACGCCGTGACCGCGAAAGGTGATGCCCACAATCCGCTCACCGGGTACGGGCTGACAGCAAGCGCCGCGATGCTGCACCTGATCAGGCGAGAGACCGATAACCGCGCGACCCTGATCAATCTCGTCCCCATGCTGCTGTTCAAGTTCAGGATAGATGGCGCGGACGACCTCACGCCCCGTGATCTCGGCACTGCCCAGCCGGGACAGCAACTCCTCCAAACCCTCAACGGCGAGGGCTTTGGCCGCAAGGCGCAGGGCCTTGTCGGTGCTTTTCTTGCCGACATTCTCAAACGCCACACGCGCCAATTCGCGACCCAAGCGGATGAAGCGTTCGCGGTCTTCTTCGCGCAAGGACCGGCGGATGGCCGTCTTGGCACGCCCGGTCACGGCGATGTCGATCCATGTGACCTGTGGTGTCTGACCTTCGGCGGTGATGATCTCAACCGATTGGCCGTTTTTCAGACGGGTCCAGAGTGGTACGCGCAACCCGTCCACCTTGGCCCCGACGCAGGCCGACCCGATCCGCGTGTGGATAGCATAGGCAAAGTCAATTGGTGTCGCGCCGCGCGGTAGCTTGATCACATCGCCCTTGGGCGTGAAGCAAAAGACCTGGTCGGTATACATTTCAAGCTTCACGGCTTCGAGGAAATCCTCGTGATCCTGATCGTCGTCAAGCCGCTCTGTCAGCGACGAAATCCAGTGGACGGGATCAACGGCAAAGCGGTTTTCGACCCGTTCGCCGTTTTTGTAAGACCAATGGGCCGCCACGCCGGTTTCGGCCACTTCGTGCATTTCGCGGGTACGGATCTGCACCTCGACCCGTTTGCCATCGCGGCCAGAGACAGTGGTGTGGATCGAACGATAGCCGTTCGATTTCGGCTGGCTGATATAGTCCTTGAACCGACCGGGGACCGCCCGCCAACGCTGGTGGATCGCACCAAGGGCCCGATAACAATCTGCCTCGGTAGCGGTGATGATCCGAAAGCCGTAGATGTCAGAGAGGCGCGAAAAACCCTGGTCCTTTTCCTGCATTTTTCGCCAGATCGAGTAGGGCTTTTTGGCGCGACCCTGCACGTCGGCCTCGATATCCGCCTTTTCCAGTTCGACCCGCATATCGGCGGTGATCTTCTGCACCACATCGCCTGTTTCGCGTTGCAAGGTGATGTAACGGCGCAGGATCGAGTTCCGGCCTTCGGGGTTGAGCACCCGAAAGGACAGGTCTTCGAGTTCGTCGCGCATCCATTGCATGCCCATGCGGCCCGCAAGTGGTGCAAAGATATCCATCGTCTCGCGCGCCTTTTGCGCCTGCTTTTCAGGACGCATGGACTTGATCGTGCGCATGTTGTGCAGACGGTCAGCGAGCTTGACGAGCGTCACCCGCAAGTCGCGGCTGGTCGCCATGAAAAGCTTGCGAAAATTCTCCGCCTGTTTGGTCTGCGTGGATGTTAGCTGCAGATTTGTCAGTTTCGTGACGCCATCGACAAGTTCTGCGATTTCGTGCCCGAAGCGCTTTTCGACCTGTGCGTAGGATGCCTTGGTATCCTCGATCGTGTCGTGCAGCAGGGCGGTGACGATGGTGGCGTCGTCCATCTGTTGACCGGCGAGGATTTCGGCCACGGCCACCGGATGGGTGAAGTAAGGCTCCCCTGAATGACGAAACTGTCCGTCATGCATTTCCGCGCCAAAGAGGAATGCATCGTTCAGGAGCGATTGGTTGGTGTTGGGATTGTAGGTGCGGACCGTTGCGATCAGATCATCAGCCGTCGTCATGTGGTCCGCGCCTATCCATATCAGGCCGGGGTTGCGGCCTTATCGCTGTCCTTGCGCATCCATCAGCGCGCGGAGCAGTTTTTCCTCTGACATATCGTCTTCGACGGGTTTGTCCGTTTCGGCACCCATCAGAAGCGACATGCTGTCCTCTTCAGGCTCATCCACTTCGATCTGGGTCTGGTTCGCTTCGATCATGCGCTCGCGCAGATCGTCGGCCTGCTGGGTCTCTTCTGCGATCTCGCGCAGGGACACGACAGGGTTCTTATCGTTGTCGCGATTCACCGTGATCGGCGCCCCGGCAGAGATTTCCCGCGCGCGGTGCGCTGCAAGCATCACAAGCTCAAACCGGTTGGGAACTTTATCGACGCAATCTTCGACGGTGACGCGGGCCATGGACATACTCCAAAGGTGGGTGAGAGTCAGAAGCCATGCTGATAATGCGTCCAAAAGGTATTGACAAGCCCTATCACCCTTTTGGCGTTGGGTGTTTGGCAAGGGTGGCAAATCACTGCGAAGGCTGCAAAGGCCTGACGGCGCCGACATCGTCAGCGGCGCATGCGAGGAGCATCTCTTGCACCGTCGCGCCCAATAGCGGATGGCGCCAATGCGGGGCAACATCGGCAAGCGGGACAAGCACAAAGGCCCGATCCTGCAGACGCGGATGGGGCAGGATCAATTCAGGCGGCGCCGTCTCTTGCTGTTCGGTCAACGAAAGGTTGCGCCAGAACGCGTGTGCTTCGGCATCGGGCAAAACCTGCTCGCCCACTGCAAGCAGGTCCAGATCAAGCGTTCGTTCTACCCAGCGGGCATCACGGGTGCGACTGGCCTCTTTTTCGATCTGATGCAACGCTTTGAGGATCTCTTTGGGTGCACGATCGGTCTTGAACGCCGCTGCCGCATTCACGAAATCGGGGCCCGCATCGGCGGGAAATGCCGGTGTGACATAAAGTTGACTTCTCAACACGGGTGCTTGCGCTAACATTTCGAGCAATTCGAGTGCTCGATTTACCGTTTCCGTAGGGTCACCCCATGGCGATTTCTTATTGCTTCCCAATGCTATGAGCGCCATATCGCCGAACTGAGTCATATTCGCTACTTGCCAGTTTTGGGGAAAAAGCTAAGGTAACGAATGTTTTGCATGATGCAAGCCACTCAGCATGTCAGAAATGCAGGACGGGATTTGGAAGGATACATTGCATGTTTTATCGGGACGAGCGCTTAGCGCTCTTCATCGATGGTTCGAACCTCTATGCCGCTGCAAAGTCACTCGGGTTTGACATCGACTACAAACTGTTGCGTCAAGAGTTTATGCGTCGTGGCAAGATGTTGCGGGCTTTTTACTACACGGCACTGCTGGAAAACGATGAGTATTCGCCGATCCGACCACTCGTGGATTGGTTGCACTACAACGGTTTCACAATGGTCACGAAACCGGCCAAGGAATACACCGACAGCATGGGCCGCCGGAAGGTCAAAGGTAACATGGATATCGAGCTTGCCGTCGACGCGATGGAGCTTGCGCCATATGTTGACCATGTTGTTCTGTTTTCCGGCGACGGGGACTTTCGCCCATTGATCGAGGCATTGCAGCGCAAAGGCGTGCGTGTTTCTGTTGTGTCGACCATTCGCAGCCAGCCGCCAATGATCGCAGATGAACTGCGCAGGCAGGCTGACAACTTCATCGAACTTGATGAATTGCGCGATGTCGTCGGTCGCCCGGCGCGGGAACCGCGCGTCAACACGCAAGAGGAAGTTACCGAAGAAAGCTAGGGCGCGGTTCTTATCGTGGTGCCCGTGCCAAGGCGGCACGGGCACGCGCGCTGGACCTTGGCGCAGCGACTCCTTAACTCTAGACTGAGTTGATCGGAGGCTGACATGCACAAACCACCGCTGACCCTGTATCTTGCGGCACCACGCGGGTTCTGCGCCGGTGTTGATCGCGCAATCAAGATCGTTGAAATGGCGCTTGAGAAATGGGGCGCGCCGGTTTTTGTGCGGCACGAAATCGTTCACAACAAATACGTGGTCGACGACTTGCGCGACAAAGGTGCTGTGTTTGTCGAGGAACTTGACGAATGCCCTGATGACCGGCCGGTGATCTTCTCAGCCCATGGCGTTCCGAAATCCGTCCCCGCGGCAGCACAAGCGCGACAGATGGTCTATGTCGATGCCACCTGCCCACTTGTCAGCAAAGTCCATATCGAGGCGCAGCGCCACGCTGATAACGGTTTGCAGATGATCATGATCGGTCACGCAGGCCACCCGGAAACTGTCGGGACCATGGGGCAATTGCCCGAAGGTGAGGTGCTGCTGGTTGAGACAGTTGAAGACGTGGCCACGGTCGCTGTGCGCGACCCTGAAAGGCTGGCTTTTGTCACACAGACCACCCTCTCGGTTGATGACACGGCAGATATCGTTGCAGAGCTGCAGGCACGCTTCCCAGCAATCGTGGGACCACATAAGGAAGATATCTGCTATGCCACCACCAATCGGCAGGAGGCGGTCAAGGCGATGGCGCCGAAATGCGATGCGATGCTGGTCGTGGGTGCGCCAAACTCATCAAACTCCAAACGGCTCGTTGAGGTCGGTGCGCGTGCAGGCTGCGCCTATGCGCAATTGGTGCAGCGCAACAGCGATATCGATTGGCGGGCGCTTGACGGCATCGGATCGGTCGGCATCACGGCGGGCGCATCCGCCCCTGAAGTGCTGATCAATGAGGTGATTGAGGCATTTCGTGCGCGCTATGACGTCACGGTTGAAATGGTCGTCACTGCAGAAGAGAATGTGGAATTCAAAGTGCCGCGGGTCTTGCGAGAGCCTGCGTGACCCAGCGCGGCATTTATCCTCAAGGGGTGTCAGCCGCCGATATTCCGCTCAAGCTGTCCCCAGGGATCATCTCGAACGGACATCTTTTCCTTACGGGCATGACGGGCAGCGGGCCCGACCAGACCATGCCGGACGACCCCGACGCCCAATTTCACGCTGCATTTCAAAAGATTGCCAACGTACTCATAGCGGCAGATTTGGACTTTGGTGCCGTCGTCGAGATGACGAGCTACCACGTTGATCTTGAAGCGCATTTTGATGCGTTTAGCGCTGTGCATGCGCAATATGTTAAGCCGCCATACCCCGCCTGGACTGCTGTTGAGATTGCAGGATTACGCCGCAAGGGCGCTTTGGTCGAAATCCGGGTCATCGCACGCTTGGATTGAGTTACGCAGATTTTTTCAGAAAAATCTGTGCCGAATCCTTTCACAAAGGATTTGAACCCAATTCTTATGATAAGAATTGCGCCCCGCCGAAACGACGCTAGGCTGTCATTCATGATATCTTTGCAATTCCTTCTGACCGCAATCGTGGTCTGTATCGCCCCCGGGACAGGTGTGATTTACACGCTCGCACTGGGACTTGGCCAAGGGCGCCGCGCGGCCATCGCTGCCGCCATCGGCTGCACATTCGGGATCGTTCCGCATCTGGCGGCAGCAACGCTTGGCCTGGCCGCGCTCCTGCATACTAGCGCCTTATTGTTCCAAATCGTGAAGTTTGCGGGTGTTGCATATCTGCTTTACCTCGCCTGGCAAGCGCTCAAGGCGGACGGCGCGCTTGCCGTTCGTGGTGAGACGACTTCTACCCCGATGGTCAAAATCGCGATACGCGGCGCACTCATCAATATCCTGAACCCCAAGCTGTCGATCTTCTTTCTGGCATTGTTGCCACCATTCCTATCGGGTAACCCTGCAACGGTCACATCCGAAATGGTCTTGCTTGGTGCGGTCTTCATGGCGCTGACTTTCGTGATCTTCGTGCTTTACGGCGTCTTCGCGGCATTTGCGCGTGACTGGCTCTTGCGCAGTGAAGCGGCGATGCGCTGGCTCAATCGTTCCTTTGCCGCGATGTTTGCGGCACTTGGCCTGCGGCTTGCTTTTGAGAAGGCATGAGCGACTATCACACGTTTGAAGGCGAGGTCGTTCCAATGCCGTGGGGCAAGTCGACCTATACCGTCCTGCCCTTGCCAGATGAGATCGCCGCCGCGCTCCAATCCGAACGGGCAAAGCGTGTGGAGGGTGAGATCAACGATCATCCGGTTAATCTGGCGCTGACTAAGGCGCCCGTTCTTGATCAGGTCTTTCTGTGGGCCGGGAGATCGCTTTTGGACGAAATCGGCATCACACCCGGCGAACGGCTTGAGGTGCGGCTGCGCAAGGCAGACGATAGCGTTGACACGCCCGAGGACGTAATGCGCGCCCTCAGAGAGGCAGATATCACAGCAACCTGGGAGGCCTTGACCCCGGGCAAAAAACGGGGCCTCTTGCACCAGATCAAGACGGCCAAACGAGCCGAAACCCGCGCCAAACGCATCGCCAAACTGATTTCTGATCTGACATGAACGCCATACCACGCTCTGCCCTGATCCTGGGTCTTGCTGGCCTTTTGCCATTCCTGTGGGGGGCGCTCACCGTGCTTCGCCCTGATGTGGCGCAATGGGGCAACGAGAATATCGGTCCCCGTTTTATTGGCCCATATGTGCAACTATTTTACGGGGCAATCATCCTGTCTTTCATGTCGGGCGTATTGTGGGGCTTTGCGACCAAAGCGACCGGACGCACCGCCACTGCCGGTTACGTCCTGTCCGTGATACCTGCCCTATGGGCCTTCTTTATGACGGGCGGCGGGCCAACGACCGCGGGGGTCAACCTGATAGTCGGATTTCTGGCGTTGTTGCTGCTGGATTGGCATTTCTGGAAACTGGAACTCGCCCCGCCATGGTGGATGCACCTGCGCATCCTGCTCACGGCGATTGTTGTCGTCTCTTTCCTGCCTTTGGTGCTCTGAATGGTCGATGCCAAAACCATCGCAACCTATGATGCCAAAGCTGGGGATTACATCAAGCTGACCCAGCAAGACGCGCCGGACGCATCGTTGCAAGGCTTTATTGAACTGATGCCTCCGGGCGCCCATGTCCTGGACCTTGGCTGCGGGCCAGCGACTTCGTCGGCGCATATGCGCGCCGCTGGCCTGATAGCTGATCCGGTCGATGCATCACCCGGTATGGTAACACTTGCCAACGAAACGCATGAAATCGGGGCCAGGCTGGGAACATTTGGTGATATCGACGCAGTGGATTTCTACGACGGCATCTGGGCCAATTTCAGCCTCTTGCATGCACCACGGGCGGACCTGCCACGGCATCTGGCGGCGCTCTACCGGGCGCTCAAACCGGGCGGCATCTTTCACATCGGCATGAAAACCGGCGAAGGCAGTGCGCGTGACGGGATCGACCGGCTTTACACTTATGTGACAGTGGTCGAGTTGGATGCATTGCTGCGCGCCGCCGGTTTTGAGACTCTCGATACACGCGAAGGCTCCGAACGCGGCCTTGCTGGCACGATCGATCCCTTCGTGATCATGCGGGCGCGCAAGCGTGGCTGAGCTTTTTGCCTATACCGACGGGGCCTGTTCGGGCAATCCCGGCCCCGGCGGCTGGGGAGCCCTGCTGATCGCGCGCGATGGTGACCGCGTGTTGAAAGAGCGGGAATTGAAAGGCGGTGCGGCTGAGACCACCAACAACCGTATGGAACTGATGGCGGCAATCACCGCGCTTGAGACGCTGGAGCGTCCAACAAAGCTTACCGTCGTCACCGACAGCAAATATGTGATGGATGGCATCACCAAGTGGATCCACGGCTGGAAGGCAAAGAACTGGACGAAGAAGGGGCTCAAGAATGTTGAGCTCTGGCAGCGCCTGGATACGGCTGCAGCCCGTCACGATGTGACATGGGAATGGGTGAAAGGGCATGCCGGCCATCCGGAAAATGAGCGCGCGGATGAGCTTGCGCGCGCTGGGATGGCCCCCTTCAAATGAGTGCGCCGCTGCTTCTCCTGCCGGGCATGATGTGCGATGCGCGTCTGTACGGCCCGCAATTGGCTGCGTTTTCGGCCAAGTGCCCGGTCATGGTGGTGCCGTTTGGCCTGCATGAAACGGTCGATGAGATCGCGGCAGAGGTGTTGGCCCACGCGCCGCCACGTTTTGCGCTCGCAGGCCTGTCCATGGGCGGCATCGTCGCGATGGAGGTGATCCGCCAGGCACCCGAAAGGGTCACGCGACTGGCCCTTCTGGACACCAATCCCAAAGCCGAAGACCCTGCCATTGCCGCGCGCCGCGAACCGCAAATCGCGAAGGTTCGCAAAGGGGGATTGCGCACTGTGATGCGTGACGAGATGAAGCCCAACTACCTGACCGATGGTCCGAACACAGGCGCGATCCTCGATCTTTGCATGGCCATGGCGGAAACACTCGGCCCAGCGGCGTTCATTTCCCAATCCCGCGCCTTGCAGTCCCGCCCCGATCAGCAAGACACCTTACGCCGCATCACCGTGCCAACCTTGGTCCTGTGTGGTGAGGATGACGCGCTCTGTCCATTGCACCGCCATACGCTGATGCACGAACTTGTTCCCGGCGCTACGCTGACCGTGATCAAGGGCGCGGGGCATCTTCCGACGCTTGAACAACCTGATGCAACGAACGAGGCGATTGCCGAATGGCTGACCCGATAATCCCCGACGACCTCCTTGCGCTCCTCCAGCGGGTCGATACGCCAACTGTCTGCAACGCGATCGAAGTGGCGCAGGGCAAACGCGGGTTTGACGCCTTCACCAAAGGCACCATGCAATGCTCGGCTCCGGGCGAGGTCATGGTGGGCTTTGCCCGAACAGCCAAGATCGCAGGACGGGAACCGCCGAATGAGGCCCCCGATGTGATCCGCGCGCGCCGTCTGGATTACTTCCGCGCCATGGCCGCCGGGCCGCGTCCAGCCATAGCGGTGATCGAAGATGTGGACTTTCCGCATTGCGTCAGCGCCTGGTGGGGCGAAGTCCATACAAATGTGCATAAGGGCCTCGGCCTGAACGGCGCGCTGACGAATGGCGTGATGCGCGATCTGGGTGATCTGGCCGCCGGTTTCCCGGTGGTCGCTGGCTCCATCGGGCCTTCACATGCCTTCGTGCATGTCCGCGAACTTGGCACTCCGGTGAAGGTATTCGGGATGGAGGTGCAACAGGGCGACCTGGTCCATGCAGACCGACACGGCGCATTGGTCATCCCGCCGGACGTCATCCCCGACCTCAAAGCCGCAATTGAAAAGATGTGGGCGGGGGAGCGGATCATCCTCGGCCCGGCAAAAGAACCGGGATTTGATCTTGAAAAGCTGCTGGCCGCCTGGGCAGACTTTGAAAGGGCACGGACATGATGCATGACCTTGCAAATTATCAGGCGGCGTCCGGTCGTTTCGAGCCTGTCTGGACCATTGAGGTTCAGACATTGCCGGAAGATGTGGATCGCATACTCGACGCTGTAATGACTGTCCACAAACTGAGCTTTGGCCGGTATCAGCGGAACGCCAGTATCACCGCACTCGGCAAGGAAACATCCCAGCCGGAACCGAATTCGACAACGACGAACCACGCCGCAGGATTTCAGGCTGGCATGACCGAAACCTATCCGATGGTGGAGCTCAAGATTTCCATCGAACGTGATCTGGCTGTTCTGGAAAAGGTGATGGATGCGATTATCGGCGCGCATCACTATGAAGAGCCGGTGATCTTTTTGCGTGAAGATTGGGCCAGCCGGGCCGCTTATGATCCAAACAGCGACAATCCCCATCGTTGGTGGAACAACGGACGCGGATTGCCGGACAGGATTGACTGACCTTTAAAACGCGATCCGCAATGCCTCGTTAGGGTCCCGGACGACGAATTCCTGTTTCACATGCCGAAGCACACGCCGTTGCCCACCGAAGGCCACCATGTCCTCGGCCCAATCGAGGCTCACCCATTTGTAGCCGCTGTGTTCCGGGTTCAAGACAATCTCGACGTCGTAATCCACAAAGGCCACGAAAACCGGCACAAGCGTAATCGCGTTACGATGCGGTTCATAAAACTGCTCGCAAATATCGGCAGAGTAAAACCGCAGCGGGGTCAGTCCCGTTTCCTCGCGCATCTCGCGCAATGCGGCTTGCCAGGCCGTTTCCTCTGCTTCAATGGTGCCGGTTATTTGGCACCATTCTCCCATAAGCGTGGCGCTGCGCTGCAAAAGCAGCACCTCGGCCTCTCCCGCCACTTCTCGTAAAATGACCAACGAGACCGAGAAGGAATGGATCGGAAGGTCAGCCATCGTCCTCGCTGACCTTCAGCACGATCTTTCCGATATGCGCGCTGCTTTCCATCCGTGCATGCGCGGCGGAGGCATCAGCCAGCGCGAATTCCTGATCCATGACCGGCGCGATCTGTCCGCTCACGAGTAGTGGCCAGACATGCGCACGTAGCTCATCTGCGATCCGCGCCTTGGCCAGGTCCGATTGCGGGCGCAACGTTGATCCGGTGAAGGTCAACCGGCGGGTCATGAGTTGGACCATGTTCAGTTCGGCTTTCATCCCTTGCAGAAATGCGATCTGAACCAGTCTGCCATCGTCAGCGAGTGCTTTGAGGTTGCGCTGCATATAGGGGCCGCCGACCATGTCGAGGATAACATCCGCACCACCTTCGGCTTTCACTTTTTCAACAAAGTCGTCCTCTTTGTAGTTGATTGCGATCTCCGCACCCAAATCGCGGCAAGCGGCACATTTCTCGTCCGACCCGGCGGTGGTGAAGACCCGCGCCCCCATTGCACGGGCCAGTTGGATCGCGGTTGTGCCAATCCCTGATGAGCCGCCATGGACGAGAAAACGCTCTCCCGCCTTCAGACCTCCGCGCATGAAGACATTGGACCATACCGTAAAGAAAGTCTCGGGAAGGCACGCCGCCCGCTTTGACGACATACCACCCGGCGCCGGGAGGCAGTGCGCGGCAGGTGTCGCCACATATTCCGCATAACCGCCGCCGGGAAGAAGTGCGCAGACCCGATCACCGACCTTCGGTGAGGTCACACCGGCGCCAACCGCCACGACCTCGCCTGCAGCCTCAAGCCCGGGCAGGTCACTCGCACCCTTGGGTGGGTCATAAAGCCCCGCGCGTTGCAGCGCATCGGGGCGATTGACGCCAGCATAATGGACCTTGAGAACGACCTGATCATACGCGGGTTCGGGCATAGGCCTATCCGTCAGTTTCAGGACTTCGGGCCCGCCGGGACGCGTAATCTCAATCGCTTTCATCATAATACCCTTCTCGTATTCAGCCATCTATGCGGCAGGACGCAGGCAAACACAAATTGCATCGGGCAAATGTTCAAGATGGACGGGGCGTGTCAGCTTAGTGTTCGCGCCAAATTCCCGGTAAATCACCGCGCAGGGTGCCGCTGGGTGCTTTGATCCCTGCCATGATCCGCGCGAGCGGAGTGGTGAAAGGTTTCAGAATAGTACTGTCATTAACGCGGGCCTTCACTTTCTCGAACTGCATGACGTCAGCGATGCGCCGGTCAATAAATGCGTTCGTCGCCTGACCTTCGAGACTGTCGTCGCCCAGCCAATAAAGCACGACGGAGGCGTAGACACCGGACAATGTCAGGCGTTTGGTATACCAGTTGCCATCGGTGGACGTGTCACCAAGCGCAGTCCAGATCTGATCTGCCGTGCCCCAGACCAGCTGCGTGCCCAAGGGCGCCATATGGGGAAGGGCAAACAGCGTCATACCGCGCCGGACCGCCTCTTTATCATCAATCGCCGCAAGACGCAGACGGATGGCATGCGCGACGCGATCGCGGAACCGCATTGTTGTCAGGTCTTCCTCACGAAGCGCAGCCAGCATTTGCGCATCCCCACGTTCGTGAAATGCAACCGCAAGGTCCACTGCCCCGCGCGGACAGGCCATCTCGGCAGCGGCGCGGCCGAGGCCGGCGTCCTGGATGGCTGCAGAGAAGGCTGCCGGTGACCAGCCATCAAATGCCACATGCGGCAGGATTGCGTCGAGAAGTTGCTCTTTGATCGGATCGCTTGGCATGACATCCTCTCCTGTCCAAGGGCACTGGACAAAATAGCCCGTCTTTGCTATCTGCCCACTTCCTGCAATTTTTGCAAATCCAACTTAGAAAGGTGGTGTCAACCACATGCAGGTAAGTGTTCGTGATAACAACGTCGATCAGGCGTTGCGTGCTCTGAAGAAAAAGCTTCAGCGTGAGGGCGTGTTTCGTGAAATGAAGCTCAAGCAGCATTTCGAAAAGCCGTCGGTGCGCAAAGCACGCGAAAAAGCCGAAGCGATCCGCCGTCAGCGTAAGCTCGCGCGGAAAAAGCTGCAGCGCGAAGGTTTGCTGTAAAGCGGCTCACGCGATTGGCGCGACGATCATACCCCCCGGCTGAGCGATCAGGCGGGGGTTTATTTTATGCCGCGCGGATGACTGGGGCACCCTCTTGCAACTTGAAATCGTCAATCAACGCAGCAAGCTGCTCGGCATGTTGGGCGATATCTTCCGACGCGGTACTGGTGTCGTCTGCCATCACCATGTTCTTGCTGGCCAAATCGTTGATCAGATTCATCGCTGATGAAAGGCTGCGCAGGCTACCGATCTGGCTTTCAGAGCGTGTTGCAACGCTACCCAACACATCGTCCACCTGCATGATTTCCTGCACGATCTCTTGCAGCGCTGCACCGGCTTCATCGACAAGGGCACCCCCCTCCTGGACGTGAACCCGGCTTTCATCGACCAATGTCTTAATCTCGAGCGATGCGTCGCTGGCCCGCTGCGCCAACGCCCGCACTTCGGATGCCACCACCGCAAAGCCGCGCCCCGCAGCACCAGCGCGCGCTGCCTCAACGCCAGCATTCAGCGCAAGCAAATTGGTTTGAAATGAAATGTCCTCGATCATCTCGATGATCGCGCCAATCTGATCCGATGAGGCGCGAATGCGTCCCATCGCCTCAACAGCACTTTGGGTAAGATCTGCCGATTTTGTCGCCGCGGCGCGCGCATTACCCGCCAGGGATGTGGCCGACTGGATCTCCTGACCGAAAACTTCCATCTCAGATGACAGGTCAGTTACCTGATTGGTTGTGTCCTGAATCGTTTCCAATTGCTCTGTGGACCGCCGTGTTAGGTCAACGGCGGACGACTTCATCGCTGTCGAGGAGGTATCCAGCTGCCGAATGGTTGTTGCAATCGCCCGCAAGACAGAGCGCAACCGGTCCGATGCCGCATTAAAGTCGCTGCGAATGCTATCGTATTCGGTATCAAGCGGCTGTTCGAAGCGGCAAGTCAAATCAGCCTGCGCCAAGGCTGCAAGACCTTCAGTGACCAGTTCAACCACCTTGCCATGTTTGGCGTTCAATTCAGCCTCATCATTGGCTTTCATCTCTTCAGCCTCACGCCGCATAGCGAGCGTTTCCTGTTTGAAGTGATAAATCGCGCGGGCCATGCGACTGATTTCATCCTTTCGGTCGATACTCGGCACGAACTTAGTGAAATCACCCTTGGCGAACCCGTAAACGACTTCGGTCAGCCGCTTAATTCGCCAAATCATCCATTCAAAGCTGGCGATCGCAAATACACCCACACCAAGAATGGAGACGACCCCAAACCAAAGATTGATCCTTTCCTGCCGAACTCTTTCCGATTGCAAGCCCGCTGCAAGTGCATCGATTTGCTGCGCCTTCGCAATCTCCGCTTCGCGTAAGACATCAATCCACGCGGTTGACAGCTGAAACCATTGCGGCGCGGTCAGATTGCCAAAGTCTCCCGTACTATGCCCGCGTGCGATAATCTCACGCGCATCCTGAACGGCTGCAAAAGCTGGTGTCTGATAAAGCGTATCAAGTTCCGCCATGCTGCCCCGCCTCTTTGCAGTTTCAAGCAAAAGCGCCGTTTGCGCGCCACCATGCTGCTGAAACGCCTGATAGACGGTCGTTGAGAACCCACCGCCAATACCCGTGGCCCCCATCGCGCGCTCAAGACCCGCCCTTTCTTTCGCTGCGGCAAGCAATGATCTTGCGGCCTGCAATGCGTCAAGCGAGCTATCCGCCCTCTGATCGCTTACCGGATAGGCTACAATCAGAAGATCATTGATGATCGTGGTGTAATAGCTGGCCAGCTGGGGTACTGTCACCTGAAGATTCAGCACTTTCCCCCTCATGTCTCGCAGCCTTTCAAGTCCCGCAGTCGCCTCAGCAAACTCAGCACTACGATCCCGCGCAAGAAGCGCAGTATCATTCAATGCGCGTGGCAGGACATTCATCGTGGCCCGATGCTGTTCAGACAAGGAACTGCGAAAACTCGCGCCCGAAGATGCAACGAACCCAGCGGAGAAACCGCGTTCTTTCTGAAGTTCATGGATCAAGTCGTTGATATGGCTTTGCTGCACCGCTTGCTCTGCCGCAAGTGTTGCGTTCTGCGTCTGCGTATTGGCAACCTCCATCATACGCGAAGCAAAATAGGCCGACAGAGTCAGGAGCGGCAAAATGATTAGGGCCATCACCAAACGAAGTTTCATCAGATTCTCAAAATAACTGGCGTCGCCCTGTGATTGCACAAAGCCCCTAAGGCTTAGTGAATAACGATAGTTACCGTCGAAAGTGCGACGGGCCGCCGCATGACCAAAAAGCCAAAATCAGACGGTTTTTCAACTTTATCTGAAACGGTGACACCAAGGACCGCAGACTAAACCACCGCAGATAAAAGCGAAGACGCTGTGCGGATCATTCTCCTTGTCTGCACAGCATTCCATGCTTTTGTCGCAATCAAAATGGGGTGCTGCGTTCACCAATCGTCAGGTCGAAGGCACGATCCCTGTCTGCGTTTCAGGCACCGACGAGCAGGACATCGAGCTCAATGTGAACTCGTTGCGTCGCGCGCCGCATTCAAACTCTAATTCCGATGGCCAATCGTGGCCGAAATCGCGCGACTGTCCTTCACAGCCGCGCGACATTTGCTCAAAGCGTGATGCGGAATTGCGCAAAGCCGGTATCGCTTTGCCCCGCTTCTTCGATTGTCACCCCGGGCACGCTGTCGGCGTAGGCCGCACCGGCGGGGCCGGTCTCAAAGATCACGGTCGTGCCCTCCATTGGCGCAAAGGACCAGTTGCCATCGGCGCGCGGGCTCACCGTGCCCTGTTCCACGATGTACCGTACGATCACGTCGCGGTTCGTATCAGGCCCTTCGAAGATGACCGTTGACCCATCAGCGCCGGGGAAAGACCCGCCACCCGAGGCGCGGTAGTTGTTGGTCGCCAGGATAAACTCCTGATCGGGTGCGATGGGTGCGCCATCATATTGCAGGTCGATGATCCGGTTCGTGTCCGGGTTCACAACGGCCCCGTCCCGGTCGAACTTTGCCGATTGCGACAAGTCGATCTGATATGTCACGCCATCGATCACGTCGAAGTTGTAGCTGGGGAAGTCCGGGTTCAAGAGGACGGCATCGCTTGCCCCCGCTTCGACCTGATTGAACATACCGGCGCTACGTTCCAGCCAGTCCTTGATCTGGGCACCGGTGACTTTCACAGCGCGGACGGTATTGGGGTAAAGATAGAGGTCAGCGACATTCTTGATCGCGACGTCACCCACCGGCACATCTGTGAAGTATTCCGGGCCGCCGCGCCCGCCGGCCTTAAACGGGGCTGCAGCTGAGAGGATCGGCAGACCTTCATATTCCGTGCCAACCATCTGATCCTTGATGTACCACATCTGTGCGTTGGAGACGATCTGGACCGATGGATCATCGGCAACCAGCGCGAAGTAACTGTGCAGCGCGGCATCCGTTTTGCCCACGGCAGTCCGCACATAGGCAAGCGTTGCGTCGTGCATGTCCTGAACGGAGTCAAGCACCGGCTGGTAGTCACCTACAAGCGGCGTGATGCTCCGGTCTTCTTCCCGCCGCGAAATCGGGCGAGCCTCAGCTGTGTGTGACAGAATGCGCCAGCCATTGCCGTCACGTTCCAAGAGCAGATCGACAAGGCCCATATGCGACCCCCAGAACCCGGCCATGACACCCGGCTTGCCGCCGATTGTGCCGTTTGCCGCGTCCACACCGGCCCAGTCATCGTAGTTCGAGGACGGGAAAACCAAGTGGCTGTGCCCGGTCAGAATCGCGTCGATGCCGTCAACGGCGGCCAGCGGGATCGCTGCGTTTTCCATCCCATCTTCGGCGTTGGCGGCTCCGATGCCGGAATGCGACAGAGCGATGATGATATCGGCCCCCGCCTCTTTCATTTGCGGCACATAGGCACGGGCGCTTTCGATGATGTCACGTGCCTGTACGTTGCCTTCCAGATGCTTGCGGTCCCAGTTCATGATCTGCGGCGGAACAAAACCGATGAGGCCGATCTTGATCGGATGAGCAGTGCCATCACCATCGACAATCTCGCGGTCGAGGATCGTATAGGGCGGCACAAGAGTCGTGTCCGCCGTGGGTGAGGCACCCATTTCCTTGACCACATTGGCCGAGACAACGGGGAAAGCCGCCCCCGCGACGGACTTCATCAGAAACGAAATCCCGTAGTTAAATTCGTGATTGCCGAACGTCGAGGCATCAAATCCCAGCGTATTCATGGCCGTGATGACCGGGTGCATGTCGCCTTCGGCCATGCCGCGCTCATAAGCAATATAATCGCCCATCGGGTTTCCTTGCAGGAAGTCTCCATTGTCGAGCAGCAGCGAATTGGTGGATTCAGCACGCACATCCTGAATGATACTGGCCGTACGCGACAAACCCACCGTGTCAACGGCGCGGTCAGCGTAGTAGTCATAAGGAAACACATGAACGTGCAGGTCCGTGGTTTCCATCAGCCGCAGATGCGCCTGATTGGGTGCGGCGTTGGCCGAAAACGGATGCATTGCGATCAGGCCCGCGGACCCGGCGATGAAATGGCGTCGGTTAAGTTGAATTGGCATGGTGAAGCTCCCTCTCCAGTATGAACAGGTTAGACCCTTGCTGCGTGATGTCACAAGTTCATGATAGTGGGTCGCCCGATATGGGACCCGATTGACCCATAAAGCGGCATTGTTGGAGGTTCATGTATGCGAAACCGGCCCGTCGCCGCGAACATGCAATGCGTTCAGAGAAAGATTTGAATTCAAAAATGAGCCTTATTCGTCACTTGCGTCAATGATGAACGTCAATGCGTGTTCAAGATAGGCGATCAGATAGCTTTTACAGTTGCAGGTCTACCCTACGGACAAAGCAGACTCTGCGCTCAACGATCAGACGTCCGGTCTTCGTCCTGTGCAAAGTCTTGTTCAGCAGCATGTTTTAAGAAACTTATAGCAGTAGCCGACATCCGGAGACTTCTGCCGCACTCTATCGCGAAGTTTGAAACGAAGATCTCCAGCTCTTTTAACTCTTCGTTTTGCCGATCATCTATTTCCGAACAATCCGTCGCACAAATCTCTCTGATCCTCTGAACCGTTTCAGATGCGCACCTATCCAGGCGAGCAAACTCCAAGAACTCGGGTGTATGCTGTTCAGTAAATGGATTGCTGTTCAATTATTCTGAAACAGTTAACGGTTCCATACAGTATATCTTCTCATGCACCGACCTTTATGCGGAACTCAGCCCCTGTCCACGTGTTTTGCTTTTTTAATAGCAGGCTTTGTGCATTGTGCAGCATCCTGCATTATTCGGCTCACAACTGATATTCACGCATGCACCGTGCTTCAGCTGCTAAGGTCACTCCAAACGACGCGCTTCATCCACCAGCATCACAGGGATGCCGTTGCGGATGGGGAAGGCCATTTTGCCGTTTTTGGACACCAGTTCCTGCTTCTCGGTGTCGTATTCCAGCGTGGCCTGCGTCATCGGGCACACCAGTGCTTCAAGCATCTTTGGGTCGAAGTCCGGGGTGCTCATTGCATGACTTCTTCGCCGTTGCCGCCGCGCAGGGAAAACTCGATGAGTGTCATCAGCGTTTCGCGCCGTGTGGACAATGACGGGGCTTCGAGTAGCGCCTGTTTGTCTTCGGGCTCAAATGGGCAGAGCATCGAGAGGGAGTTAATCAGCAACTCATCTTCCGCCTCGCTCAGACTGTCCCAATCGGTCGAAAGGCCCTGATCGCTCAGATAGCGCCCCAACGCCTCCAGAAACTTGTCGCGGTCGAAAGACCCGTCCTTTTCGACCGGGCCAAGGTCGCGGTCGAAGCCCTGCCAATTGACCTTGCACCGCCGATAAGGCGTGAACCCTTCCACCTCTTCCACAATCCGAAAACGTGAAGCCCCGGAGAGAGTGATCATGTACCGTCCGTCTTCGGTTTCCGAAAACGCGGTCAACTTGCCCGCACAGCCGATGGCATGCAGTTTCCCGTCGCCGCCGGGTGTATCATAAGGCTGCACCATGCCGATCAGCCGCGAGGAAGTTTTGAGCACATCGTCAAGCATCGCAAGATAACGCGGCTCAAACAGATGCAGCGGCAGGCGGGAGCGCGGCAAGAGCAGCGCACCCGGCAGCGGAAACACCGGAATGATCTCTGGCAGGTCGGTCGATGATATCATGTAGGCGAAGGTAGGCCGAAGCCGCCATCAGGCAAATATCATCGATGAAAGCTTGCGCCGTCCCTGCAGAACGACCGGGTCCTTGGCATCATGCGCGTCGAAAATCTTGAAGAGCTGCGCTTTGGCCGCGCCATCGTTCCATTCCCGGTCGCGGCGGAACAGCTCCAAGAGCTCTGCCACTGCCTCTTCCACCTGGCCGTTGGCGTGCAGTGCAATCGCCAGATCAAGGCGCGCCTGATGATTGTCCGGCTCTGCCGCGACGCTGGCTTGCAATTCCGCAACGGGGCCTGCATTTGCCGCCTCGCGGGCGAGCGTGATCTGGGCATGCACCGCTTCCAAGAGCGGGTCGGTTGAAATCTCAGCCGGGGCGCCGTTCAGAATTGCCTCGGCCTGATCAACATCGTCAAGGGCAAGGTAGGCGCGCACAAGTCCGGCATAGGCGGCGGCATTGCTGGGGTCTTCCTGCAGGATCGCGGCAAACGTCTCTGCCGCGTCGGTCGCCGCACCCTCGGCGAGCATCTGATCGGCGGCCTCAATTGCGGCGGTCAGGCCGTCATCCGCACCCTCCCCGCCAAGTGCTGCGATCTTTTCGACAAAGGCATCAATTTGCGAGGGCGGCAGCGCGCCCTGAAAGCCGTCTACGGGACGCCCCTGAAAGAAGGCATAAACGGTGGGGATCGACTGCACCTGCAATTGCCCGGCATAGGCCTGGTTCGCATCCACATCGATCTTGACGAGCTTGACCCGTCCTTTGGCCTTCGTCACCGCGGCCTCAATTGCGGGGCCGAGCGTTTTGCATGGCCCGCACCAGGGCGCCCAGAAATCGACGATCACCGGTACGGTTTGCGATGCTTCGATCACGTCGGCGGCAAAGCTGGCATCGGTGCCGTCCTTGATCAGATCGGCGGGGGCCTGCGGGCTTGCGTCCAGTTCCAGCATGGTCCATCTCCTCGTTCGTTGTTGGGCCTTATATGTGCCCAATCGTGGCGAAGGCCAAGGGGCAAAGGCACTTTACCCTTGTCGGCCCTGGCCATAGCTTGCGCCCATGGATAATATGGAACCCAGACGACCGAAACTGGCGGCTATTGCAGTCGTCTATCACGACCGGCGGTTTTTATTGGTCAAGCGCAAGAACGCGCCCAATGCCGGCACCTGGGGCTTTCCGGGCGGGCATGTTGATTTGGGAGAAACGGCCCTTGCCGCCGCCGAACGCGAGCTTTTCGAAGAAACGGGTGTCGTGGGCGAGGCCCGGCGCTATCTGACCAATGTGGACGTTATTGCACGCGCCGAGAATGGCGAGGTCCTGTATCACTACATGCTCGCGGCCGTCTTCTGCACGTATCAGAGCGGCACGCCCGTTGCGGCAGATGATGCCGCTGATGCGGGTTGGTTCACGGCATCGGAGATCGGCGATCTGAACCAGAGCCCGAATGTGGAGGACGTCGTTGATCTGATTATCGCCGCAGAAGTCTGACCCGTCTCAACCCTTTTCGACAACGGCCACCATAGGCCCCAGTTGAAAACCGAAGTCAGACCGGCCCAAGGACGGTGCGTGCAGACGCGAGACTTTCCCGTCGAAGTAGAGCGCGTTCGGCAGAGCGAGGGCATCTCGGAAGAAAGAGCCGAATTCGTGAAAGGTGACCGCTTCGTTGGAAATCACAAAGGTCGCCTCTGTCCCACTTGCATTCACGCCGACGCCGTTGCGAATAAAACGAGAAGTGCTGTCCGGCAGAAATCGTGGGTGCAGTGCCCCGTCGATCACCAGCATCGGCCCCGATTGGGTGGCATCTCGGCAAGTGGGCTGCTCATCAAGAAAAATGCCCGTCTCGTAGACCTGCGCGTGGTCGTCATTGATGCAGAACACCCCGTTGGGCAGTAATCCGAAGTTGCCGGGGCCTGCGTTTGAGATGACCCGCATTACCTCAACCCCGTTTTCGACGTAGTGGCCGACCGGCGACCGGTCGTCATGATACATGCCTGCATTCATCGCAAAGAGCACCGCTTTCACACCGGGCAAGTCGGCAATGGCGCGCAAGCTACCGATCACATCACCATTTGCGTCCTCATGGAAGAGGCGCAGATCGGCTTTCGTCACATCGACCTTGCAGGTCGTGAAGCTCTGCCCCTGATAGGTCACATCCTCACAGGTCACCGCGAGAGCAGGCGCGGCCCAGAGCGCCCAGAGCATTACCAACCAGCGCATTAGTCTTCGAGGTCCCGCCGCACGTGATCATCCGCCAAAAGGGCGCGGGTCGCATCCATCTGGTCAAATGTCCCATCAATCTGAAACCGTAATTCCGGTGCGAATTTCATTGATCCGCCTTTGACGACCAGATGGCGAATTTCGTGTCGGTTCCGGCGCAACGCGTCCAATGCCTCATCCTTGCCTTGCCCGCCCAAGGGCAGCACAAAGGCCGTCGCAATGCGCAAATCCGGTGACATCCGCACCTCACCCACGGTGATCGACATGCGTGCAAGGTCATCGTCATGCACCTCACCCCGTTGCAGCACTTCGGACAGGATCCGGCGGAATTGCTCACCCACCCGCAGCATTCGCTGCGTGGGTGCCTTGCCGTCGCGATTTGAAGTCTTTGCCATGATCTTCATTTACGCCTTGGCGCGACCGATGCCAAGCAAGGCTTTGCGTCAATCGCAAAGCGCCGCTAAGAGGGGCGGGGTGAAAGAGGGACATCCGCAATGACAGACCTACCCGGTATCGTGATCACCGGCGCCTCGGGCAAGATGGGGCAGATGCTGACGAAAACCGTGCTGGCGTCAGATAAGTGCCGTTTGGTAGCCGTGCTAGAGCGTGAAGGGCACGATTGGGTCGGTCAGGATGTGGGTGTTGTGACCGGCGGCCAGGCGGTCGGCGTGACCGTGACCGACGACGCGGTTGAGGCGTTCGCCAAGGCGCAGGCCGTCATCGACTTTACCGCCCCTGCCGCCACCGTTGGTTTTGCCGGTCTGGCCGCACAGGCGCGGGCGGTGCATGTGATCGGGACAACGGGGCTCGCCGAGGCGGACCTGAAGGCAATCAATGCCGCTGCACGCCATGCCGTCATTGTGCGCGCGGGCAACATGTCACTGGGTGTGAACCTTCTTGTGCAACTGACGAAACGGGTCGCGGCGGCTCTGGACGATGATTTCGATATCGAGGTGATCGAGGCGCATCACGGCCAGAAGGTGGATGCGCCCTCTGGCACAGCATTGATGCTGGGTGAGGCGGCTGCAGAAGGACGTGGCGTCACACTCCCGGATGTGAGCGACCGCGCGCGCGACGGCATCACCGGTGCCCGTAAGAAAGGCGATATCGGGTTCAGCGCCATTCGCGGGGGAGATATCGTGGGCGAACATGATGTGCTTTTTGCTGCACCGGGTGAACGCATCGTGCTACGCCATATCGCCACCGACCGGGCGATTTTCGCGCGCGGCGCGCTCAAGGCCGCACTTTGGGGGCAGGACAAAGCCCCCGGCGAATACGATATGCTGGACGTTTTAGGCATATAACCCCCACGTGATCGGCCACAACTGAACCAAAAGCGGATCACCCGCGTATCAACGGCATACTCAGAAAAATGAGGTGCCAGATGAAACATCTTGTTCTTTGTGCAGCGCTCGCCACCGCTGCGACACCCGCCCTGGCCGACAGCTATGTCCCGATCAAGGATCAGGCGACATTTCTGTCACTTGTGAACGGGAAAGAGTTACGCAACCGGCTTTACGGTGTGCGGGTCAGCGTCTTTGACAATGGGGCCATCCAAGGGGCTGCGCTTGGCTGGGGAATTACCGGATCGTGGAGCTGGCAGGACGGCTATTTCTGCCGCGAGATGAACTGGGGCGGTGACCCTATTCCCTATAACTGCCAGCTTGTCGAAGCACGTGGCGACCAGCAGGTCCGCTTCACCGTTGATCGCGGCAACGGCCAGTCGGCCTCGTTCCGGATCCAGTGATCAGCCGGGGTCCGGCGCGCCGTATTTGAGGATGACGGGGACGACCAGTTCTTCCTCGTCAGTCAGATGCCGGTCGAGCAAACGCGCCATTTTCTGCAGATCCTTGTGAAAGCCACCCACCGCACTCTCAAAAGGGTCTCGCGACGCTGCAAGACCAATCAACTCATTGGCTAAACTGACAAAGTCACCCAGAAGCGCATCGATGTCGTGATGATCCCTTTCGAGGATCTCAAACCCCTTCGCGATCCGTTCATCAAGCACGGTGAGCTTCGGGAAATAGTGGCTGTCCTCGATCATATGATGCTCATGTAGCCCGTTGACGAACATCCCCCCATTGCGTGAAAGCGCCTGCACATAGACCTCGATCGCGACCCGCTGATCAAGCAGCGCCTTGGTGCCGTCCTGCATCGTTTCCAGCAATTGCCGGAACATCAGATGCCGGTCGAGCCAGAACCGCACGAGCCCATCAAGCCCCGGATCATATTCCCACATATCGCGCGGATATTCCTGCAACAGAACCCGCAACGCATCGGGCAGTTTTTCGCGTTCTGCGAGGGCGAGCGTGTCCATTCTGGCTCCATTCAAACGTTTTGAGCGTCACGATTTTGCATCTGCGCCCTCCGCAAGCGCGAATCAAGAGGGCCGATCAAGGCACCGCACTTTCAAAAATTCCGCAGATCGGCGCAATTCTATCCACATGTTGCGCCATCGGCGGGCATATGCGCATTGGAATGACCGGATGAAAGATTAACATCTGATTAACCTTGCCATTTCCGTCTTCCCGCCAAAAGATAGCTCTATCCGCGCTTAGCCAGCGCATCACACAGCCAATGATTGTATCGCGCCAAGATACAACAACAGGGAGATGCTCATGACATTGAAGACAAAACTGCTCGCCACCACCTCGGCGCTCTTGATCGCGACAAGCGGCGCGCTCTACGCCGACGGCCACGCCACACATCCTGAAACGGGTGAGCTGCTCGCCTCTGATCAGACCTTCACCTACCGCGATCTCGATGAAAGCCCATCGATTGATCCGGGTCTGGCCGAGGATAGTGCAGGCGGTGACATCCTCCGTGATCTCTTCGAAGGGCTTTATAATCAGGATGCGACCGGCAATCTGGTGCCCGGCGTCGCCCTCAGCCACGAAGTGAGCGACGACAATCTGGTCTACACCTTCACCCTGCGCGACGATGCAAAATGGTCAAACGGAGATACTGTAACCGCAGGTGACTTTGAATATGCGTGGAAACGCGCCGCATCCCCCGAACTTGCCTCACCTTATTCATGGTTCATTGAGCTGATGGCACTGGAAAACGCGCCCGAAGTGATCGGCGGTGATGTCGATCCGTCAGAGCTTGGCGTGACCGCGATTGACGACACAACGCTTGAGGTACGCCTGACGCAGCCGCTGCCATACTTCCCGCAGATGCTGACCCATTTCACCACCTTCCCCGTGCATCAGGCGACGATTGAAGAATTTGGGACGGACTGGACCAAGCCCGGCAACATGGTCTCAAACGGTGCCTACATGCTGACCGAACATGTTCCCCAGGAAAAGCTCGTCCGCGAACGCAACGAGATGTATTGGGACAACGCCAACACGATCATCGAAAAGGTCACGTCGCTGGTGATCAACGATGAAAATGTGGCGCTGACCCGTTATCTGGCGGGCGAATTGGACCGGACGGACGTGCCTGCTGGCCAGTTCCCACGCCTTGCCGCCGAATACCCTGAACAGGCCGTCTCTGTCCCGCTGGCATGTTCCTACTACTACATGTTTAACCTGCGTGACGGTGCGCCGGAAGAAATCCAGAATACGGATGTCCGTCGCGCGCTCAGCCTCGCGATTGACCGTGACATCATCGTCGAAAACGTCCTCGCCGGTGGTCAGCAACCAGCCTACACCTTCACACACTGGGCCACAGCCGGGTTCGAAACGCCTGACATCCCCAAGGCGTCCATGACCCAGGCAGAGCGCAACGCCATGGCGCAGGAGCTGATGACCAGTGCCGGTTTCGGGCCTGACAATCCGCTTGAGATTGATCTGGTCTACAACACCTCTGACAGCCACAAGTCGGTTGCAATCGCGATTAGCCAGATGTGGAAACAGACCCTGGGCGTTGAAACCACCTTGGCCAATCAGGAGTGGCAGACATTCCTCGAAGCCCGCTCAAACGGTGATTTCGAAGTCGCCCGTGGCGGCTGGTGCGCAGACTACAACGAGGCTTCGACCTTCCTTGATCTGATGCAGTCGGAATCGGGCTACAATGACAGCAAGTACGTCAACCCCGAGGTTGACGCCCTGCTCGCTGAAGCAAAGACCGCCGACAACGCACAGGCCAATTATGACCGGGTGGAAGAGTTCATCGCACAAGATGCACCGATCATCCCGATCTATCACTATGCCTCGGTTAAGATGTTCGCCGAAAACCTCGAAGGCTGGCCATTCGAGAACTTCCAGCAGAACTGGTACTCCAAAGATCTTTACAAGATCGCTGAGTAATCATCTGTCGTAAGAACCGCGCCCTGTCACCGGGGCGCGGTTCGCCATTTCCGTTAGGAATCCTGACACATGCTGAGCTTTGTGATCCGCCGCCTCGCCGTGGCCGTGCCGACCCTTTTGATATTGGTCGTTCTGTCCTTCACCCTAATGTATTCGGCCCCCGGCGGTCCGTTTAATTCCGAACGCCCGCTGCCGCCCGAAGTGCTTGCGAATATTGAGGCAAAATACGGGCTGGATCAGCCGTTCTGGCTGCAGATCGTCAATTATGTGTGGAGCGTTGTAACCGCTTTCGATTTCGGTCCGTCCTTTCAGTACAAGGACCGCACAGTCAATGATGTGATCGCGCAAGGCTTTCCTGTGACGCTCACCTATGGGTTCTGGTCCTTTGTCGTTGCCGTCACTGTGGGCGTGTCGCTTGGCGTTGCCGCTGCGATCAGGCAGAATTCGTGGCTGGATTATCTGGCCGTCGGCGTCTCCATCGGCGCGCAGGTGCTGCCGAATTTCGTGATGGCCCCGATCCTTCTGCTCATTTTCACACTCTGGCTCGGCTGGCTGCCTGGCGGCGGATGGAGCGGTGGGCAATGGCAATATCTGATCATGCCGGTCATCGCGCTTTCTACATCCTACATGGCGTCCATCGCGCGGATCACCCGGTCTTCGATGCTGGAGGTGCTGAACACCAATTTCATCCGCACAGCCCAAGCCAAGGGCCTGCCGATGCGTCGGGTCATCTGGCGGCATGCGATGAAGCCTACGATGCTACCCGTCCTGTCTTACCTTGGGCCAGCCTTCGTCGGCATGATCACGGGCTCGGTCGTGATCGACGTGTTCTTTTCCACCGGCGGGATCGGGCAGTTCTTTGTTAACTCCGCCTTTAACCGCGACTATTCCGTCATCATGGGCATCACCATTCTGGTGGGCGCGCTCACGATCTTCTTCAACCTTGTGGTCGATGTACTGTACGCCTGGATCGACCCCAAGATCCGCTACTAAGGGGGCTGGCAGATGTTTCCGAATAGAGCCGCCGTCGAAAGTGTTGGTGAAGCCGCGCAACTGGCCGAGGTCAAGGGCCGCTCCCTTTGGGCCGATGCCCGCACCCGGTTCTTCCGCAACAAGGCTGCTGTTGCCTCGCTGATCATGCTGGGCCTTGTGGCCGCATTTGCCCTCTTCGGCGGCTTCATCGCGCAGTACGAGACAGACTTCGTCAATTTCTCACTGATCGGCAGCAACGCGTATCTGGGCGTGCCCTCGCTTGAGACGGGGCATTACTTTGGCACCGACAGCAACGGGCGCGACCTCTTTGCCCGTACCGTGCAGGGGACCGGTATTTCGCTGATGGTGGGCATTGTCGGGGCGCTGGTCGCGGTCATTGTCGGCACGCTTTACGGCGCGACCGCAGGCTACTACGGCGGCCGAATTGACGGGTTGATGATGCGGATTGTCGATGTGCTGATGTCGATCCCCTTCATGTTCGTTTTGATCCTGATGCTGGTCATCTTTGGTCGATCGATCTTCATGCTTTTCTTAGGGATCGGTCTGATCTCATGGCTCGATATGGCGCGGATCGCGCGCGGCCAGACGCTGACGATCAAGAACAAGGAGTTTGTTGAGGTCGCCGTCGCGACCGGCGTCCGCCCCATCAAGATCATTCTGCGCCATATCGTGCCCAATCTGCTGGGCATCGTGATCGTCTACGCCACGCTGCTGGTGCCCAACATGATCATTTTCGAAAGCTTCATCAGTTTTCTGGGCCTCGGCGTGCAGGAACCGGCGACCTCGCTGGGTGCATTGATCAACGAAGGCTCGCGCACCATGCAATTCGGCTATCACTGGCAGATCGCCTTCCCGCTTTTCTTCTTTGTCGTCACGATCTTCGCCTTCTTCTTTGTTGGCGATGGATTGCGTGACGCGCTCGACCCCAAGGACCGCTGACGCCCATGAGCCTTTTGGAAATCGAAAATCTCTCGGTCACCTTCACCACTGCCGATGGCGATGTGAATGCGGTGAACGGCGTAACGTTCAACATCGACAAGGGTGAGACACTGGCGATTGTGGGGGAGTCCGGGTCGGGCAAAAGCCAGACCGCCTTTGCCGCCATGGGCCTTCTGGCCAAGAATGGACGCGCCTCTGGCATCGCGCGGTTTGACGGCAAGGATCTCTTGTCGATGAGCCAGCGCGAGTTCAACAAGATCCGCAGCAAAGACATGGCGATGATCTTTCAGGATCCGATGACATCGCTAAACCCCTATCTGCGGGTCAGCGACCAGATGGCCGAAGTGCTGATGCTGCATCAGGGGATCAGCAAATCCAAGGCGGTGAAGGAGGCCGTGCGTCTTTTGGATGCCGTCCGCATCCCCGATGCCGCCACACGCGTCACGATGTATCCGCATGAGTTTTCCGGCGGCATGCGCCAACGGATCATGATCGCGATGTCGCTGCTCTGTCAGCCCCGTCTCCTGATCGCGGATGAACCGACCACAGCGCTCGACGTCACAGTGCAGGCCCAGATCATGCAGGTGCTCGCAGATGTGCGCAACGATTTTGGCACCGCTATCATCCTGATCACCCATGACCTGGGGATCGTGGCAGGCTTCTGTGATCGCACGCTGGTCATGTATGGCGGCCAGATCATGGAAGAAGGGCCGACTGACGATATCTTCGCCGACCCGACCCATCCTTATACGAGCGGCTTGCTCAAGGCCGTACCGCGCCTGGATAAGGAAACCGTAACACTCTCGACCATCGCCGGTGAACCGCCAGATATGTCGCACCTGCCGCCCGGCTGCCCATTCTCACCCCGCTGCGCGCAGATCCTTGGGAATTGCCGCGCGGAACGTCCGGCGCTCACAACCCACGGTACCCGGCGCCGCGCCTGTCATTTGCCGCTGAAAGAGGTGGCATGATGGGCCCGCTTCTTTCTGTCCGCAACCTCTCGGTCACATTCGACGTCCGTCCGCCGGGGGCCTGGCCCTGGACACCATCGCTCAAGTTGCACGCGGTCTCTGAGGTGTCGTTTGATCTGCAACCCGGCGAATGCCTTGGCATTGTGGGCGAGTCCGGATCCGGCAAATCCACCATCGCCCGGGCCGTTGTCGGCACGATCCCCTCATCAGGTGGCAACATCTTTTTCGAAGATCAGGACCTTGCCAATATGGACGTCCGGCAACGCCGCGTGCACAGGCGCGACGTGCAGATGATCTTTCAGGACCCGCTTGCGGCACTGAACCCGCGCATGACGGTCGGTGAGATCATTGCAGAGCCGCTCATCACGCATGAGCCGAACACATCCCGGCAAGAAGTGAAACGGCGTGTTGGCGAATTGATGGAACGGGTCGGGCTTCTGCCCAACCTGATCAACCGCTATCCGCATGAGTTTTCGGGCGGGCAATGCCAGCGGATCGGGATCGCGCGGGCGCTGATCCTGCGACCCAAGCTGATTATCTGTGACGAACCGGTCTCGGCCCTGGATGTCTCCGTGCAGGCGCAGGTCATCAACCTCTTGATGGAATTGCAGCGAGACATGGGCCTTTCGATGATCTTCATCGCCCATGATCTGAGCGTCGTGAAGCATATCAGCGACCGGGTGCTGGTGCTCTATCTGGGTCGTGTGATGGAGACGGCGGAAAGTCACAAGCTGACCACGACACCAGAGCATCCTTACAGCCAGGCCCTGATTTCCTCAGTCCCGATCCCCGACCCGGTTCTGGAACGCGCAAGGCCCCGGCCCATCCTTGAAGGTGAACTCCCATCACCGCTGCGCCCACCCTCAGGCTGCGTGTTCCGGACGCGCTGCCCCAAGGTGCAGCCATCCTGCGCCGAAGCACGCCCCGCACTTGAGGACATTGGCGACCGCCACTTCGTCGCGTGCCCATTTCATGAGGCACAACAGGTTCTGGTGGCTGAGGCGTGATGGCCAAGACCATCACGCGCCGGCACGATCACTGAATCGGAATCCAAACCTCAACCTCGCCCCTGCCCGTTTCGACATCGAACCTTTTGTCATAAAGCTCGAACTCCGGCGCCGGTCGCGGCTCTAACCCCGCATCCGGCAGCGCCTTGTTCCAGATCGTGTAGACAGTCTTGGGAAAGTCCGCGATATGGCCTTTATGGGTGAAGACCGCGTATTTGCCGTCCGGCAACACGATCTCTTCCATACCGGCCGGAATACCAGCATCAGAGGGTGCGGCGACGCCCGCCACATATCTGAAATGCCCCTGCTCGCCCGCGGCACAGCACACGCCATAGGCACAATCCCCAATGATATCGCCGATCTCATCCTCACGCGCGTTGAACTGCTGCCACAACGTTGCCAGCGCGGCATTGTCATCAAAGCTCGCCTGTTTGCCGAGGCCGATCACACGAAAAGCTGGTCGCGTTTTTGTCACCGGCGGCGGGACGTCAACAATCATCTCTTTTTGCATCTTCAAAGGCTCCATCAAGGTCAGGTTGTGAACAGATCGCGCGCGCCGCACACTTTGGGGCGTAACCCCGAAATAGGCGACAAAGGCACGCGTGAAAGCCGCATGGGAATTGTATTTCGCATCAAGCGCAATTGAGAGGATATCGCGATCACCCCGTGCCAAGTCCTGCGCCGCATCACTCAGCCGCCGCGCACGCAGATAAGCCATGGGCGACAGGCCCGCTGCGATCTGAAAGCTGCGCGCCATGTGATACGGACTGACCGCGCAAACCTGTGCCAGATCACGCAGGCTTACCGATTGATGCAGCCGCATCTCAACCTGCCAGATGAGTTTGTTCAGGATCGACATCTCTTCGTGCCCTGCGACATTCACAAAGCAGTTCTGCACCAAAGATAGGGTGGCTGCTTGATCAGTCTTGCGGGATTGTATCGGGACCAGAGGGCAGATCGCAATCGGGGCCACCCGCCATACCGGCAAAAGGTGCATCACCGGTTCCCATGCTCGCATAGCCATGCTTTGTTGCGACCAAAACAAGGGATCTAGCACGTGCTTGATATCGACGAACTCCGCGCCGACACGCCGGGTTGCAGGAACGTCCTGCATTTCAACAATGCGGGCGCCTCGCTCATGCCAAAGCCGGTATTTGACGCGCTCCAGCGGGTGCTACGTGACGAAAACGAGGTCGGCGGATACGAGGCCGAGCAGCGTGCGCAGGACGACATCCAGGCATTCTATACCGAGTTTGCGGCCCTTCTGAACGCAGAACCGGATGAGATCGCCTTTGTCGAAAACGCAACCCGCGCCTGGGACATGGCGTTTTATGGGCTGCATCTGAAACCGGGCGACAGGGTGATCACCCACGGCTCCGAATATGCCTCCAACTATCTGGCCCTTTTGCAGCAGTCGCGCCGTCTAGGATTCGAGATCGATCTGGTGCCTTCTGATGCAACCGGTCAGATCGACGTCGCCGCGCTGGAGGATATGATCACGCCGCAGACCAGATTGATCGCGATTACCCATGTGCCAACACAAGGGGGCCTTGTGAACCCTGCTGCCGAAATCGGGCGGGTCGCACGCAAACACAATGTGCTCTACCTGCTCGACGCCTGCCAATCGGTTGGACAAATTGATGTGGATGTGGCCGAGATCGGCTGTGACATTCTATCGGGGACAGGACGCAAGTTCTTGCGAGGCCCACGCGGTACCGGGTTCCTTTATGTCCGGTGCGGCATCCTTGACCAGATTGACCCGCCCTTCATTGACCTACACTCTGCGCAATGGACCGGGACGGACAGTTTTGAATTTGCCGCCGGTGCAAAGCGGTTTGAAAACTGGGAAAGCTATGTGGCAGGCCGCGTGGGTCTGATGGAGGCCGTGCGATATGCCAGACATCTCGGTCTTGCCAACATCGAGGCGCGTGTGACGCAGCTGGCGCAAGACCTGCGCGTGGCACTCAGCGAGGTCGGGGGCGTTCATGTGCATGATCTGGGTCAACGCAAATGTGGCATTGTGACCTTCACCAAGGATGGGATCGCCCCCAAAGCCCTCGCCGACGCGTTGCGCGCTGACGGGATCAACGTG
Source organism: Cognatiyoonia sp. IB215446 (assembly GCF_033963825.1). Taxonomy (NCBI): domain Bacteria; kingdom Pseudomonadati; phylum Pseudomonadota; class Alphaproteobacteria; order Rhodobacterales; family Paracoccaceae; genus Cognatiyoonia; species Cognatiyoonia sp. IB215446. The sequence continues at coordinate 63,459 of NZ_JAXBMD010000008.1, forward strand.
TCCGTCTCGCCCATCACCTGCGCCCGCCTTGATCTTGAGGCGCGCAATCTGCAATCGCTGACGCGGGCATCGGTGCATTACTTCAACACGGCAGATGAAATTGAGAGATTTGTTGATTCAGTGAAGAGAGCTTGAGGAGGACCCCGTGACTGTCAGATCCTGAACCGCAATCGACTCCTTGACGTCGATCAACCGACACCTTGACGATGAAAGCATCTGAAAGCGAGATATCCGATGTCCTCTGACACACCAACGCTCCATCTTGTTTGCGGAAAGATTGCCGCGGGGAAATCGACGCTGTGCACCCATCTCGCTCAAGCGGACGGGACCGTTCTTGTGTCCGAGGATCAGTGGCTACGCACTCTCTACGGCGATGAGATGAAGACGATCTCGGACTTTGTGCGCTGCTCTGCAAAGTTGCGGCAGGCAATGACGCCTCATGTGATCGATCTGCTTAAGGCGGGACTGCCCGTAGTCCTCGATTTTGCGGCGAATACGGTCGAAGCGCGCACGTGGATACGACAGATCATCGCGCAATCAGGCGCCGACCATCAGTTGCACCTGCTTGATCCGCCCGATCACGTCTGCCTTGCCCGCCTGCAGGCGCGCAACGCAGCAGGAAACCACCCTTTCCAAGTCACCGCGTCAGACTTTGAAAAGATCTCCAAGCATTTCCAGCCACCAACGCCGGATGAGGGCTTTAACATCGTTGTGCATAAAGTCTCGGACTAACCAATCTAGACACCAAATACCCACGCCTGCCCCAAAAATTCCCCTGCATTTGGGTTGAATTGTTCCTTTAAGCCTCCTTTCACGTCTCGTCCTTTAGCACTTGATCCTGGGTGAGAATGAGTGGTCAAGGATGAGTGCAGGATCAAACGCGCCAACTATTATCAAAAAGAAAAAGATCACCGGCGGTGATGGTCATCACGGCGGCGCCTGGAAGGTGGCTTATGCGGATTTTGTGACCGCGATGATGGCCTTTTTCATGCTTATGTGGCTTTTGAACGCCACGACCGAGCAGCAGCGCAAGGGCATCGCCGATTACTTTGCACCGACAATCTCTATCAGTCGCGTCTCGGGCGGCGGATCGGATGCTTTTGGCGGCGATAATATCTTTACCGAACAACAACTTGCACAAAGCGGGACCGGCATCAACCAACCTACAATTGGCATGAACCCCGTGACGGCGGAGCAGGCTGCGGCGGACGCGGCAGAGGCCGCGCAGGTGGCCGCCTTGCGTGATATCGAGGCGGTTCTGCTGGGCGTCGGGGGCGAAAGCCTCATGTCCGAGCAGGCGTTGCGCCACATCGTCACCCGCCTGACGGATGAAGGGCTGGTCATCGAAATCTTTGATCTGCCCAATGCAACGCTCTTTCCGCCGGATAGTGTGGTGCCAAACCCGGTCACGGTCGAGGTTGCCAATATCCTGGCTCGCCTTTTCCAAAGCGTCAGTAACGAGGTTGCGGTGACCGGGCATCTCAGCGCTAAATCCGTTCTGCATGTCGACAACCCGCTTTGGGAATTGTCGATGGGGCGCGCAACGCAAATGCGCCTTCTGCTTGAAGATGGCGGGCTGAACCCCTTGCGGATTGCACGTGTCTCGGGTGCTGGCGACCGAAATCCGGCGGTGCGCGATGCAACCGCCCCCCGCAACAATCGGCTGGAGATCGTGTTGCTGCGCGACGATCGGTAGGAGAAGTGGCTCGTATTTTAGCTATTAGCCGGACGTTAAGCCTGAGCGCGTAGAAGGAGATCAACAGAAATCATCATCCGACGCAGAAAGGCTCTACTACATGACGATATCCTCCTCTTTGAATGCGAGTGTTGCAGGTCTGGCGGCGAACGCCTCTCGTTTGGCGACGATCTCGGACAATATCTCGAATTCATCGACCTTTGGGTACAAACGTGCAGTGACCGACTTTGAGTCGATGGTGATCGAAAGTGGTCGTGGTACGTACTCCGCCGGTGGCGTCCGCACCACGACCTCGCGTTTGATTGATGAAAGGGGTGCACTGGTTTCAACCTCAAATCCGACGGATCTGGCTGTGCGAGGTCGCGGCATGCTGCCGGTGACTTCGGAAACATCCGTCGCCGTGGCTAACGGGGAAAATCCGCTCTTTCTCACCACGACCGGTTCATTTCGGCCTGACGCGCAAGGTTATCTGCGCAGTCCGGGCGGGCTTGTCTTGCTGGGTGTACCTGCTCTTGCCGATGGGTCGATTCCCAACTACCCGCGCGACTCTATTGACGGCCTTGTTCCAGTCCAGATCAATGCGAACCAGTTTGCCGGTGAAGCGACGACACGCGTTGATCTTTCCGTCAACCTGCCGGCCACATCGACGCGTGAGGGTTCACCGGGCGACAGTGAGTCACTTTCTGTTGAGTATTTCGACAATCTCGGCGCGTCATCGAACCTGAGCTTCACATTCACGCCAACCGTACCGGCCAACGGTGCCTCCAACGAATGGACGATGGAAATCCGTGACAGTGAATCCGATGTCGACGCAAACGGCATTCCTGATGTTGTTGGTGAATACACCCTGACATTTGACGCGACACGTGGCGGCGGCGGGACACTGGCCAACGTCGCTAACACTGCCGCTGGCATTGGCGGCCCGTACGACCCGGCTACCGGTGTTCTGACAATTGCTGTTGATGGCGGCCCAATGGAAATCAATATAGGCGAGATCGGCAGTTCTATCGGCCTGACACAATTGTCTGACGCCTTCGCACCTGTTTCCATTTCCAAGAATGGTACGCCGGTGGGCAGCCTGACCTCGGTTGAGGTTGATCAGAACGGATTTGTTCGCGCCTCGTTTGACATCGGCATCAACCGCGTCCTCTACCAGATCCCGCTGGTCGATGTGCCCAATGTGAACGGGTTGGAGACGCTTGACCAGCAAAGCTACCGCGTGACACCCGACAGCGGCACATTCTTCCTCTGGGATGCGGGCGACGGTCCGACCGGTGATATTGTGAGCTTCGCACGCGAAGAATCCGCAACTGATGTTGCTGGCGAATTGACAGAACTGATCCAGACCCAGCGTGCCTATTCATCCAATGCGAAGGTAATCCAGACCGTTGATGAGATGCTGCAAGAGACCACAAACATCAAACGCTAACCAATTGATCGGATAACCAGGCCATGAGTATCTCAAGCGCCCTGAACAACGCCGTTTCCGGACTGACCGCAAATGCGCGCATTGCCGAGGTGACCTCTTCAAATCTCGCTAATGTGCTGACGGACGGGTATGGAAGACGCTCCGTCGATCTGTCCTCCATTCAGGCTGGCAATCGCGGTGGTGGCGTACAGGTTGACGGTATTACACGGTTTTCAGATGCTGGTTTGCTCGCGGATCGGCGGTTGGCGGACGCTTCTTTGCAAGGTCAGGAACGCAGCACAAATGCTCTGAACCGTCTCGAGCAGACACTGGGCGGGCCAGAAGATCCAACACGTATCGGCGCACGTGTCGCAGCATTTGAAAATGCGCTCATTAGTGCCAGCAGTGACCCTGCCTCAGAGATGCGTATGACCACAGCAGTCAATCGGCTGAACGATGTAACCCAAACTCTGCAAGACAACACACGCACCATCCAATCCATGCGGCAGGAGGCGGACGCCGCCATTGCCCGCGACATTGACACGCTCAACAGCGCGTTAGAGCAGGTCGCGGCGATGAATGCCGACATCACCCGCCTTGTGGGTAGCGGCAATGATCCTTCCGCCTTGATCGACGCACGCCAGAACGTGGTCGATCAGATCGCGGGCATTGTTCCGATCCGCGAAGTACCACGTGACAGCGGTGCAATCGGCCTGTTTACAACCTCTGGCACCACGCTTCTCGATGGCCGACCGGCAGTTTTCGAGTTCACACCGACGCCTACCATCACAGCGGATATGACCTTCGCCTCCAGCGCATTGTCGGGCATTTCGCGCGATGGCCTGCCGCTTGATACGACAACCGGGGTCAGGGGGCTCGATGGCGGTTCACTGGGTGCATCGTTTGCCATGCGCGACCAAACACTTGTCGATGTGCAAGAGGCGCTTGATGGTATCGCAGTTGATCTCGTCGCACGGTTTCAGGACCCCGCGAACGACCCAACACTTAATCCGGGCGATCCGGGCATTTTGACCGATCAAGGTGGCGCACTTGATTTGACAGACACGGCAGGCCTAGCCGGTCGGATCGCCGTAAACACCACGGTTGATCCGTCGGCAGGAGGCGATCCAGCGCTTTTGCGTGATGGGTTGAATACCACAGCACCGGGTCCTGCCGGGAACAGCGCACAGCTCAACAGCTGGATTGCGGCGCTGGATGTTCCGCGTTCTGATCTACCTGGCGCATCAACACAAACAGCAGCGGGGCGGGCCGCCAATTTCACTGCGCAACTCGGTGCGACACGCCTGACGGCTGATGAACAACTCAGTTTCACAGCTGCGCGCTGGGACACGCTGCGTGAGGCTGAACTGGCAAATAGCGTCGATACAGACCTTGAACTTCAGATGCTTCTGCAAATCGAGCAAGCCTATGCCGCAAACGCCCGCGTCATTCAGACCGCAGAGTTCATGCTACAACGCCTGACGGAGATTTAACCCATGCCAGTGGTTTCAGTGGGCGATATGTCCCAACAATTCATTTCAATGCGCAATGGCGGTACAATCAAAACGGAACTCGCCCGCCTCTCTGAAAGCCTGTCCAGCGGTTTGGTCAATGATGTCACCCAGGCTCTTGACGGTGATACAACACGTCTATCGGGCATCAACTATTCACTGGAGCAGCTTGATGGCTATGCCCAAGCAGCCGAAGAAACCAGCCAAACGCTTGCAAATATCCAAAATGTTCTCGGACAATTTGATACGCTCCGTGGCGACAGCAGCGCGCAACTTCTCCTCATCAATGGTGAAAGCACGATTAATCAAATTGACAACGCCGCTCGGGACGCCGCGCGCAACTTCTCGGTCATGATCACAACGTTGAATACGCAGGTCGCTGATCGGGCGCTTCTCGGTGGTGCGGATGTCACGGGGGCTCCTCTGGAAACACCAGATGTGATGCTCACAGACTTGCAGGCGGCCATCGGCGGCGCCACGGATTTTGCCACAATTGACGCGGCCATCACGACCTGGTTCGACGATCCCGCCGGCGGTTTTGCAACAACCGCATATCTTGGTGACACTGGCGCGCCTGTCGAAAAGCGCATTTCGGACACCAGGACCATTCCCATTGAGGCCAGGGCCGATGATCCAGCGATCCGAGAGACCTTAAAATCAGCTGCGTACGCCGCTTTGGCTGACGGCCTCCCCGGGCTAGATCGCGACACAAAGGTGACGATGTTGGAGCGGGCAGGCACCGGTCTCTACACTGCCGCCGCAGATCTCGTATCGGTCCAATCCCGGATCGGGACGGCTGAATCAGAGGTTGAACAATCCCAGACCGACACAAATGCGCAGCTTTCAGCCCTGCAGATCGCGCGAAACGACATTGTTCTCGCAGATCCGTTTGAAACCGCATCGCAATTACAAAGCGTCCAGATTCAGCTTGAGACGCATTACAGCGTCACTGCGCGACTGTCCCAGTTAAGCCTGCTGAGGTATATTTAATGCGTCTGTTCCTGGCCCTCATTCTCTCCGCATTGATCGCGATCCCCACCTTTGCTGCCGCGACCCCCATTCGCATCAAGGACCTTGTCGAGTTTGACGGTGTGCGATCAAATGACCTCGTCGGGTACGGGTTGGTCGTCGGGCTGAATGGCACTGGCGATGGTTTGCGAAACTCACCCTTCACCGAAGAAATCCTCAGCAACATTCTTGAACGTCTGGGCGTCAACGTTACTGGAGAGCAGTTCCGTCCGAGAAACGTGGCCGCGGTCCTTGTCACAGCAAGTTTGCCCCCATTTGCACGTGCAGGCAGTCCAGTGGATGTAACCGTTTCTGCAATTGGTGACGCCAGCAGCCTCCTCGGCGGGACCCTTATCATGACACCATTAAATGCCGCTGACGGAGATATCTATGCGGTGGCTCAGGGAACGATAATCGCCGGTGGTGCCGCCGCCGAGGGGGATGGCGCTGCTGTTGTGCAAGGCGTGCCAACATCGGGCGTCATACCCTCTGGTGCAACAGTCGAGCGTGAGGTGGCGTTTGATTTCTCAAACATGACCGATTTGCGCTTAGCCCTTCGCACACCAGATTTCACCACTGCCGCGCGAATAGAAGAGGCCATCAATCAGACTTTCGAACGGCCAGTCGCACTGATGCTCGATGCCGGCACTGTGGAACTCAACATCATCGCAACACAAATGCGATCACCGGCTCATGCCTTAGGACGGATTGAAAACATCCTTGTAGAGCCCGAACGACGTGCCCGCGTCGTTGTCGATCAGCGCTCCGGCACAATTGTCATGGGGGAAGATGTACGTATTGATCGCGTTGCAGTCAGCCAAGGAAATCTAACCCTCCGCATTCAGGAGGCGCCGCTTGTCTCGCAACCAAACCCGTTCTCTCCTGGAGAAACCGTTGTTGTCCCACGCACCGACGCTGACATCATTGAGGAACCAGGTATCGGACTGGCCGAAATCCGCGAGGGCACATCGCTCAGCGATGTTGTTGCGGGACTGAACGCGTTAGGCGTTGCACCCCGGGACATGATTGACATCCTCAAGAGCATCAAAGCAAGCGGCGCCCTGCATGCAGAGTTTGTCGTGCGCTAGGGTCAGCGCTCATAACCAATAGATGACAGTTGCCGCGAGAGCGATGGCTTGCAGAGAGACCTTCGAGCATCGGTCGTATCGCGTCGCCACAAGCCACCAATCCCTGAGCCTGCCCAACATGATCTCGATCCAGTTGCGCCGTTTATATCGGCGCTTGTCGTACTCAACGATTTTCTTCCGCTGTTTTCGACCGGGGATACGTGGTCGTATCCGCTTGTCTTTCAATGCTTTTCTGAACCAGTAGGCGCCATAGCCGCAGTCACCAAGCAGCCAATCGACATTCTGCAGGCTGCTCAGCAATGCCCGCGCGCCGATGTAATCGCTGACCTGCCCTGCAATCACAAATAGGTTCGGAGGACGCTCCTGGCTACCCCAGATAGCATGCACTTTGGAGTTCATCCCCCCTTTGGTCCGACCGATCGAGCATCCACGCCCCCTTTTTGACGCCGATGCTGGTCGCGGTGCGGTGGGCCTTCAAATAAGTCGCGTCCATTGCCCGGCAGTCGAAACGCAGTTTCGATGAGAGGGGATCATCACAGTCTGCTCCTCGCCATGCTCGGCGGCCAGACCGACCATCATCTGAGCAAAAACACCCTTATCGCTCCACCACTTCAAGCGATTGTACAGCGTCTTGTGCGGGCCGTAGACAGCAGGCGCGTCACGCCACCGTAAGCCATCGCGATCGATGAAGACAATCCCACTGAGCACACGCTTATCATCGCCAGGCGGCTTGCAGTGGGACTTCCGAGAGAAGGACCCACGAGGCGCCTTCTACGCATCCGTTAGCCAGAAAAGTCAGACATGTTCACCACTCATTTTGAACCGTGAATCATGCCGCTTAGGAGAAATCAATGGATCCTGAGCCTAGAACAACAGATGCCCGAGCCATCGTCCGAGGCCTTGTCCGCCAGAAACATGATGATCTGCTTTCGCCTCGCACTCCCGAACTGCCGCTCAGCGGAAGCGTTTGCCACGCGCCAGCTCATTGGATGGCCTCAAAAGCCGCACAGACGTGCGAATTTTGTACAGGTTTTGTACGAGATTTCGGTCATTTTTTGAGAATTGGGCAGAAAATGAATTGGGCGTTTCTGCACAACAGGCTGAAAATAAGCCATATTTTTCAGGCGTTTTTGGCGACCCCGGCAGGATTCGAACCTGCAACCTGCCCCTTAGGAGGGGGCTGCTCTATCCAGTTGAGCCACGGGGCCGTTCCCGCGTTGAATGCCCGGCTTTTGGGTCGCGGTCAACGATCCCGGTGATGCGAGGAGGACGATGCGGCTTTGCATCAGCAATCGTTGGAAACGCGGTGGTCAAGCATAGTCGGGGCAGATATGAATGACCCAGCAACAACAGGACCACAATGTGAGCAGCAAGATCAGGCGCCCGCTGACCCTTCGGGATGTTTCAGAAGCCTCTGGCGTGAGTGAGATGACCGTCAGCCGCGTTCTACGTAACAAGGGCGACGTCAGCAGTGCCACGCGCCAGAAGGTTCAGGACGCCGCCAAGCGGCTCGGTTATGTCCCAAACAAGATCGCCGGTGCGCTTGCGTCACAGCGCGTCAATCTGGTTGCCGTCATTATTCCATCGCTGGGCAATATGGTGTTTCCCGAGGTGCTTTCAGGCATCTCCGAGACTTTGGAGAATACCGGTCTGCAGCCCGTTGTTGGGGTGACGGACTATCTTCCCGAAAAGGAAGAAAAGGTGCTTTTTGAGATGCTGTCATGGCGTCCGTCCGGTGTGATAATCGCGGGGCTTGAGCATTCCGATGCATCGCAGGCCATGCTGCAGCAAGCCGGTATCCCGGTCGTTGAGATCATGGATATTGATGGCGAACCGATTGACACCTGCGTCGGCATTTCGCACCGCCGGGCCGGACGCAAGATGGCTGAAGAGATTATCGCGGCTGGCTATCAGCGCATCGGCTTTATGGGGACCAAGATGCCGCTTGACCATCGTGCGCGCAAACGGTTTGAGGGGTTTACCCGAACATTGGCCAAGGCCGGGATCGAGATCGCCGATCAGGAGTTTTATTCCGGCGGATCGGCGCTCGTTAAGGGGCGCGAGATGACGGCAAAGATGATTGCGCGAACGCCTGATCTGGATTTTCTTTATTACTCCAACGACATGATCGGGGCGGGGGGGCTTTTGTACCTGCTCGAACAAGGGATCGACGTGCCCGGCCAGGTTGGTCTGGCGGCCTTCAACGGTGTCGAATTGCTTGATGGCTTGCCACGACAATTGGCAACGATGGACGCTTGCCGCCGCGATATCGGGGTGAAGGCCGCGCGAGTGATCGCGGCCCGCAATAAAGGTGAAGACACCGGAGAGGGGCCCATTATCGCGTTGGACCCCACCCTTTCACCGGGCGACACGCTGCGCCGCACCAAACAACAAACCTGAAGCCAGGGGCGCGACCGCCCCACTGTCACAGCCCGAGTTTCGAGTTCCGATCATAGGCGACGGCGACGTTGTTCATCCGCGCCTCGATGCCCAAGAAAGCAAAGTAGACACGCTGCCGGTCCGCCGTGCTGATCGCCTCACCGGCCTGTGCCTGCGCGATGAAGGGCTGAATTGCCTCCCATTCTTCGACAACGAATTGAAGCCCTTGGGCAATTCTCTCGGTTGGCGGTGGGCGCACGCCGACGCTTGGCAATCCATTGCGGAGCGCAGTCAGCGTGTCACCAAACAGGGCGCTCGCCACCGCAAGATCGGCCTTGGCGGTTTCGACATTGATGCCGGCTGCAATAAGGCACATATCCTTGGACATCTGGGCGGCAAGCATCCTCTGCCGACCGGAAAGATCAATCAGCAATGCATCGGCATGCAAGAGCGAGACGGGATCGGCGTACTGCCCCGTAATCTCGGACACAAGGATGTTCGCTGTTTCAAGGAGTGGATCACTTTGCGATGCAAGCGTTGCAACCACCGACGCGTCATTGCCAGAGATCTGAATCTGCCGCGCTTGATCGAGTAGCGGCACCCAAGCTTCATTGAGCTTGTTAATGGTCTGCAATGTCCTTGGCCGCGTCTCTTCGCCAAGAATACCAAGCCTGCGGTTACCGTATAGCAATGCATCACCGATGCGGTCGAACTGGTCGGCTGAGATCTGGAGCACGGCCTGGCTTTCGCGAACCGTCACGCCAGAATGCACATTGCAGGCGGAACTGATAATGCGCTGGCTCAGCGTTCCAAGCTGGCCGGCGACATTGATGCGCTCACTTCCCCCAACATCCGAAGCGATGTTTTGCGCGGCTACGCTTGTTGCTGCGCAAAGGAACAGCATTGGAGCGAAAAAATACCGCAAGCCAGCACGACTGCGGTTCATACCTTGTTTCAGATTTAACATTTCCATTCCTTTTGGAATTTCGTCACTCGATCAGTGTCAATAACAGCAAGATAGAAGCGTGAATCACGCTTCTATCTGCCAGGTCGTTTCCCCGTATCATATGGCAGATACGGGGTTATTTGGGCTAGTCTATTAGTCTTATGCTGGCGACTGGATCCAGACTTCCACACGGCGATTGATCCGGCGACCTTCGTCGCTGGTATTGCATCCAGACGGTGCAATTTCGCCGTAGCCTGCCGACGCGAAGGTGACATTCGACAGACGGCTGCCACCAGCGTCCCGTACCTCGTCTGCCACTTGCGCGGCACGCGACCGCGACAGATCAAGGTTCCCGTCAAACTGGCCCACATCATCTGTAAAGCCAACCATCATAACCTGGGTTCCAGCAGGCTGTGCTGCCAGATAGTCGATCAGACGGTCCTTATCGATGCGCCCGCGCTCGTCCAGCTGAGAAGAGCCTGTGCGGAAGCGGAACGTGGTCGATAGGCGGTCATAGCCCACCATTAGATCAAGCATGTCGCGCATGATGCCTGCTTCGTAAGGGTCAGCAGCCGCATCAAGCAATGCACGCGCCCGATCCCCATCAGAGGATTGCGCCCGGCGGTCAACAGCGAAGCCGATAAAGCCCGCCTTACCGATCAGACTATCCGCCTCGTCAGAGGTCGCGTAGTTGATAAAGTCGGTCGTGCGGTCCGATGCCGTATCTTCACGTGTGTAAAGATAAAGACGGCGCTGCAACGCGTATTCTTCGGTCCGCGCCGAGAAGGCGTCGGGAGCCATCGCGATACCGCATTCGTTCACCAGGCTCAGCGCCTTAGCACCGCGCTGGAACGCATAACCGACATAGCCAATGGCACCATCGTTCTGATTAACGATCTGCGACGCTTCGCTGTTGGTCGTCGCAACGACCAGTCCCGATGGGTCGGACGCACCGGCGTCACCAAAAATCCGGCCCTCGAACACAGCCCGCGTACCCGACTCCGCTGCGCGCCCTACAACGGTGATTGCCAGATCCGGACCACCGACGGCAGACCAGTTCGTGACCTCACCAGAATAGATCTGACGGAGTTGGTCGGTTGTCAGTGTTTCCACCGGATTGCTGGGGTTGGTAATCACAACCAGGCTGTCGACGGCAACGATATGCTCTTGTGAGGGGCTGACCATGTTACCGCCACCGGCGCTGCGCAAGGCGCGCGCCTCATCAGGGACGATCCGGCGGGAGGACATGCCGATTTCAATGTTGCCTTCCAAAAGCTGCGAGAACGCATCGCTTGACCCGGTCGAGGTCACAAGGACAGAAGCAAGCTCATCCCCAAAACCTTGGTCGCCGACAAGTTCTGCAACGACATCGTCACCATTCCCGGTATTCACCAGTGTCGCTGCCGCATCGATCGAGCCCGCATACCCCTCCAGAAGCAACGGCATAAGCCCCAAACCGACGGTATCAGAGCCACCAATCTTTACGTCAGCCTCGCCACCGCCCAGATCAGGACAGGCAGCACCTTCACACTGTACCCGGCTTGCAGATACCCGAAGTTCGCCCAATGCCGTCGCGATAACATAGGAATTGTCGCGAAAATCGACGAACTCACCTGTCATGTTGACCGTTCCGTCGCTGGATCTCAGCGTGACTTCCTGGGCGACCGCTACGCTTGAAAACGTCAGGGCACCGACCAGCGTCAGCATACCCAGCGCAGTACTATTCCACTTATTCGTCATCATCTACTCCTATCCGGGGTATTAGAGCTTCGGTTCGTGACCGCGAAAGCCATGGAACATCCCGCAACCCAGGGTTCAACTGTTTACGTTCTAACTTTATGGCTCAGTAATTGTGCACAAATTTGGGCAAATTTTTTCCAATACAGGGGCAACAAGCGAAAAAGTTGCGATAAAGTTAACAATTCGATTACGGCGGAGGCGAAAGATAGGGACGCAAGGTCAACTTGGCTGTCTTACCGGGTTTGCGCACCAATAGACTCAGATCATGCGGATGACGTCTTTATCAATGGCCAGAACATAGCCTTTCCGAGCGATGTTCTTGACCAGAAGTTCGCTCATCATCTGATTGCCCAACGTATCGCGCAGTCGCTTGATGCGCGTGGCACCGGCGGCCTCGTCACAATCGGCAGCGTTCCGGCCCGATATCACTCCTTCGATCTCGGCCCCCGTCAGCACCTCATCATCCATCCGTGCTTCGGCCAACACAGCCAGGGTTTCGATCGCGGCATCCGTCAGCTTGAACTCAAAATCATTGAGATAGACGGCCTTTTGGTCTCGGCTGATCGTCAGTGAGTTCACCTCGATCCCCTGCCGCTCAATCCGGCCCATCCGGCGGTTCAACGCGATCAGCATCACAAGAAACGCAACAGCAGCAATCAGCAGGGCTGTCGAAAAGACCAGCAGAACAAAAATGATAAAGCGGTACGACACCAGCGTGTCCGAGAACGCCGTGCCCGACTGCGCGAGGATTTCAAGCAGCTTGATTTCCGCGTTGCCGGTCAGCGTGTCGTTTTCGATGAACAACCGCTCAACCCTGGCATTAAAGGCATTGGCGTCTGGCAGGTTGATGAACAAAAGCACTGCGGTAATCGCCAGAATCGCCACAATCGCCGCAATTCCTGCGACAACGATTCGGCTGCCAATTTCGCGTGCTTCAGTAGCGGAGGAAGTATTCACCTGCGCTGTCCCTTCTTTGATCCAGACCAGCATCGTCAAAGACACTGACAACGTTCAACAACTGCCATCCATCACGGGCGAGCGCTGAACGCAACTGATCTGCGGCATTGCTGGCATTGCAATCGCCGCGTACCTCAACAACGCCGTAATGCAGGCGCAACGGGTTGTCCCGCTTGGCCTTGTAATCGGCGTAACAGGCGGCGTGGGCCATACCGGCGCTCAGCCAAAAGATCAGAAATGTGGAACAAAGCTTTTTCATGATCTCAATTGGCCCGCGCCACCCATGATATTCAATAACGTCTCATGTTATCGCGCCTGACATCGCATAACCATCCCTCGTTATTGTTTGGCTGATCAGGTTCCCGCCAATGTGTTCCCAATCACCGTCCCCAGCACGTGTTGAAAGGAAACATGATGAAAAAGCACCTGATCGCAGCAGCTGCCAGCCTGTCGCTGGTCTGCGCGTCACCCGCAACTGCCCAGAACTTCGACCGCGAGGATCTTGGCAAACTCCTGATCGGACTCGCCGCCGTGGCCGTGATTGGTGCCGCGATCGAGGAAAACCGCAACCGTGACAGCAGCACACGCGTTCACGACAACCATAGTGGCGGCATCAACCGCAACAACAGTTGGTCTGACCTCGGAAGCCGCAACGATTGGTCAAACCACAACAGCAGAAATCGCCATGTATTGCCGCGCCAGTGCTTTCGCAATGTCGAAACCCGCTTTGGCACCCAGCGCATGTTCGGCCAACGCTGTTTGGAACGGAACTATCGCCATGTGAACAGCCTGCCCGGTCGCTGTGCCGTGCGGGTCTATACCGATGATGGCCCGCGCCGCGGCTTCGATCCGCTTTGCCTGCGTGAACGCGGCTACCGAGCTGACTGACGCTTAACCCGTCAGACAGATGCGCGGACACTTTGCCCCGGTTACCGCGCAAGAATCGGGCGATGCTGTCTCAGATAAGAAAGCCCTAACCAAGAGAGACGCAAAGCCCGACAGGGGCAGAGAGGTTGGACATGGCTCTCTGCCCCTTTTTTGCTGAGGTCAGATGTCTGGTTTGAAAGCCGGCCAAGACTGTCACCGCAAAAGCAGATTTGGCGTGGTTCTTGAATACACTTGGCGGTCGCGACGGGATTTGAACCCGCAACACCCGGATAGACAATCCGGTGCTCTCCCATTGAGCTACGCGACCGCAATCTGCTTGGTAGGGCGTACGGGATTCGAACCCGTGTTCTCCGTTAGAAAGACGAATGTCCTAACCACTAGACGAACGCCCCAAAGCCGATGAGATATGAATACATCGGGCGAGCGCGCGACGTCAAATTATTATTTTAAAACAATTGCTTAGCCTACATCTCCTCTATTCACTGCCGAAGGTGGCAATGTCGGAACAGAGCGCTGGTGTCGTATGCGTGAAGATAAGATCAAGGAGACCTCGCGGTTGTGCGGGGTCTCCTCTGTATCGTTAGGTTCTTCCAACGGCTGGTTGGACACAGCTTTGATCTCCTTGCATTTTTGAAACAAAAAAGACGGCCACCTGATGGTGCCGCCCTGAAAGAAAGGCTCTCGCGAACCCAACCTTTTGGGATGCGCATGTCTAGTCCACGCACCCTCCTAGGGCGTTGGTCCAGCAATCTCGTTCTGAAAACCGTACTAACATGGTCCGTCCTCGCGCCTAGTCAGCTATCAGAGAAACGCGCAGATAAACAAGAACATCTTTTGCGGCAACGTCTCCTTGTGAGTCTGCTGGAACGCATCTTGTACCGCCGAACACGAGCAATCACTTGGTCTGCGCAGAAACACCTGCATTCACAGCTTAACAAAGGATGGCCCCAACGCGCGTTTCCCCCCAGGGAAGGTCTACCTTTCCGTCGCCTATGCGCGGCGCTTTGACCGCGGCAGAAAAGGACGCACCAAAACTGGCCCTGCAATAGCCAACAGCAAAACACTCAGAGCGATTTTTGAAAGCGTCTCCATCGTGCCTTCAATCAGGAGCGCATGCACCACGCAGCCGATCACGATGAGAGCTGCCAGCGACATATGCGCCGCCCGCCATGTCCGAAAGCGCAAGTTCCTGCGCCAGATGGCCAAAAGCGCAGTCGCGAAAACCGCCCACATGGCAATCACGCCCCAGATCGAGAACGGTGTGGGCGAGCGAAAGAGCAATGCATCGACCACATCAGGCGGGCTGGTGATCCACAAGCCACCCACATGGACGAGAATGGCCAACACCAAGGTGCCGCCAATCCAACGGTGCACCCTGCGGCCTCGCATCGACGGCAGACCCGGCAACAGCCCCGCCGCCAGCAAGGGCTGCATTACCAACAGCGCCATGGCCAGAACTCCAGCAATGCCAGCGACGATGTAAACCGGTTCACGCCATTGCAGCAACGGAGAGCCCAGCGCCATCGTGACGGGCCACAAGAGGAGGGCAATCAATGCGCCCCAGATTAAGACAGGGCGCATCGCGCTCAGGCAGGTTGCAGAACGAAATGCGCGGCGAGCGTTGTGTCATTCGGGCTGCTCATCAGGGGGCGCAGAAATACGGTTTCAAACTCATCACTGTCATAGGCCAGATGCCCATGGGCCTGCCCGAATGCAGGCACGATCTGTGGCATCTCCAGCCGGAATTCGCCATTGGCGTCGGTCAGCGTTGCCCCATGGCTGCGCGCATCACGCTCATGGCCTTCGGTCGTATGGGCCCAGATCTGAATGCGTTGGCCTGGTAGCGGCGCGCCGTCACCCGCGCGGCGCACCGTCCCGGTCATCCAGAACCCGCCGCCACCAATCCGCTCCACAATTGGCGCGCCGGGGCGATAATTATTGGACCCGCCACGCATGGAGGGGGTCGGTGCAACGCCTTGCGCCATTGCGGGACGGATCAGGGTTGTCGCAGCGGCGCCAGCAATCAAGGTCCGGCGGGTCAGTCTATTCAGGGTCATTGGGCAATCTCCTGTCAGGTGGCCTGTTGGTAGAGATATTAGCTCAGCTTGCCGAAACGGCGAACAGGTCTTCGGACCAAATGCGGCGACCCCGCGAAAAGTTGATCCCGTTCTGCCCAATGATTTCGCTTGCAGTCGCCGTCCTGCTCTGCTGAGTGGCCTCATGTCCCAACCTGATTTCAGTTTCGAAACGCTGGCCCATCAGAACGGCTTTGCCCATGTGGCTGGCGTTGACGAGGTCGGGCGCGGCCCTCTTGCGGGTCCGGTTGTTGCGGCTGCGGTCATTCTGGACCCAAAGCGCATCCCGGCGGGGCTGAATGACAGCAAGAAGCTGACCGCCAAAAGCCGCGACGCGCTGTATGATGCGTTGATGGCCGATGCAGATGTCTCAATCGCGCAAGCCAATGTGGCAGAGATCGATACCCACAACATCCTGCGCGCCAGCCACATCGCGATGGTCAGGGCGATCGGGAGCCTCCGGCAACCAGCGGATCACGCGCTGATCGACGGGAACATGGTCCCGCGTGACCTGACCCTCTCCGCCGAAACCATCGTCAAAGGCGACGCGCGCAGCCTCTCCATCGCGGCCGCTTCTATCGTCGCAAAAGTGTGGCGCGACCGACACATGGTGGATTTGGCGCAACAGTACCCGCACTATGGCTGGGAAAAGAACGCGGGATACCCCACGGCCCAACATAAACTGGGCCTCGCGCGTTTTGGCGTCACCCCACATCATAGACGTTCGTTCAAGCCGATACACAATATCTTGTATCAAGATAAAAACGTAAGTAATTGATTCAATAAAGTTTTTGACAGCGAATCGTCTCTGACTCACATTAGGGCCAAGCAAATGAGCGGGCCAACCCGCCGGGGCTTTGAGGCAAGTGATGACGACCAAGACGACGCGTAGGGGGGCGACTGTGCTTCCTTTGAATACGATTATTGATGGTGACTGTATCGAGGTCATGAACAACCTGCCCGCCGGTTCGGTTGACCTGATCTTTGCGGACCCACCCTACAACCTGCAGCTTAAGGGCGAATTGCACCGGCCCGACAATTCACGCGTCGATGCGGTGGATGACGCTTGGGATCAGTTCGACAGCTTCAAGGCCTATGATCAGTTCACCAAAGCATGGCTAAAATCCGCACGGCGGCTCCTGAAACCCAATGGCGCGATCTGGGTCATCGGCAGCTATCACAACATCTTTCGCATGGGCGCTGAACTCCAGAACCAGGGGTTTTGGATCCTCAACGACGTGGTCTGGCGCAAATCGAACCCGATGCCAAATTTCCGAGGCAAGCGCCTGACAAATGCACATGAGACGATGATCTGGGCCTCCAAGGAAGAGGCGAGCAAGTACACGTTCAATTATGAGGCGCTGAAGGCGCTGAATGAAGGTGTGCAAATGCGCTCTGACTGGGTTTTGCCCATTTGCACCGGACATGAGCGCCTGAAAAACGATGCAGGCGACAAGGCACACCCAACCCAGAAACCACAATCGCTGCTCCACCGTGTTCTGGTGGCCACCACAAATCCCGGCGATGTGGTTCTGGACCCTTTCTTTGGCACTGGCACAACAGGTGCGGTGGCCAAGATGCTGGGCCGCGATTTCATCGGGATCGAGCGGGAAGAGGAATACCGCAAGGTCGCCGAAAAACGCATCGCCAATACGCGCAAGTTCGACAAGGAAGCGCTTGAGGTCTCCGCCTCCAAGCGAGCCGAGCCGCGCGTGGCCTTTGGTGTTCTGGTCGAACGCGGCATGCTGCGTCCGGGCGAAGAGCTTTGGTCGATCAACGGCCGCCACAAGGCCAAAGTACGTGCTGATGGCACGTTGATTGGCGACGATATCAAAGGATCAATCCATCAGGTTGGGGCGCATCTGGAAGGCGCACCAAGCTGTAACGGCTGGACCTATTGGCAGTTTAAACGCGACGGGCAGAAGGTGCCCATTGATCTACTACGCCAGCAGATCCGCGCAGAGATGGCGAAGCACTGACCGGGTAGATCGGGCACTTCACCAAAGTTGATACCGCCGGTGCCTGCGGGAAGCCCGACCATGGTGGAAGGGTCCGCATGCACTAACTTTATCCCCGCCATCGCAATGATGGCGGGGTTTTTTCTGATCATGCACAAGGCGCCGCCATACATCCTTAGCGACAGACTATTTCCTTAAATTCTTCATAAAGGTGTGGGTCAAACACGGATGACGTGCCAATATGCTCTTCGTGTTCAGTAGGCAGAGTTCATTTTCGATAATGCAGCGGTCGCTATTTCACCGCGCCAGCGTTAGGTCAGGCGACACAACGCGGGACTACTGGCCCGTTGTGGAATCGATGATCGAAGCTGACATCGGTTCCAGAACGGAACTGCTTTTGCGGTTTTTCGTGGTGGGCTTTACCGCGCTTTTCCTGATCGTCGCCACCGAACAGCGCGCGATTGCCCTTTGGCTGATCATCTTTTTGCTGACTAACGGCTATTACAGTTGGCGGCTGTCGAAGGTTACCGCCCCTGTTTCAGCCCAGACCTATTTGGGGCTGCAGGCGCTTTTTATGCTCTCAGTCACGCTTTATACGTCCTGCGCGGTTTACATCTTTCTAGTCGACACACCATCATTTATTACCACTGCCTTGGCCGCGTTGACGGCTCAGGCGCTGTTCAACATCTCGCGTCATCGGCAAAGCGATGTATTGGCGATTTTCGATACGGCGGTCGTTGCGCTGGCCGGTCTGTTTTTCGGATTGTCCAGCCTTTGGAAAGTGGATGGCAATCTGTCCGAGCAAATGATCATTGTCATCGCCACATTAGGGGTGTGCAGCTATTACGTGATCGCCCAGATCCGGAAGATCCAGATCCACAATGCACTGCAGACGTCCCGGCAAGAGGCCGTGCAAACGCAAAAGATGCGGGCGGTGGGGCAACTGACCGCCGGTGTCGCGCATGAGTTCAACAATCTGCTAACGGTCATTCGTGGCAACATCGAACTTGCGCAGCTTGGCGAAGGTACCTCAGAATCCCAGGCGCGGCTGAACGATGCCATCAAGGCCGCCGACAGGGCAGATGCACTGACAAGCCAGCTTTTGTCGTTGTCGCGCAAGGCGCGGCTAGAGGCCGCGAGCATCAATCTTGATCAATTCTGGCGCGACTTTGCAACGATTGTCCCGCGCATCGCGTCAGCGCAAATGCGTGTCAATCTGGAGCCTCAGTCAGAGCCCGAAACGCTTTACTGCGACGTCAACCAGCTCGAGGTGGCGCTGATCAATCTGATCGTCAATGCGCGTGACGCCATGGATGAACGCGGCGAGGTTTGGGTGAGCTGTCGGCAGGCAACGTCAGCTGATTTGGCTCATCTTGGTTTGGACAAAGATGGCGCATTTGGGATCGTTACGGTGCGTGACAACGGCCCGGGTATCCCAAAACACCTTTTGCCAAAAGTGATCGAACCGTTCTTTACGACCAAGGATGTTGGCCAGGGAACAGGGTTGGGGCTGCCAATGGTCAAGGGCTTTTGCGAACAGTCCGGCGGCGGCTTTGCCATCAAGAGCGATCGTTCAGGCACGCAGGTCATGCTGGGCTTGCCAGTGGCAGCTTTGTAAAACTGATCCTTGTTGCCAAACAGGTACCCAGCCCTTCGCCTTAACCCTCCCTCGCGATCTTTCGCCAAATCGTCGTTACCGTGGCAACGGGTTTGTGCCGTGTTTATACGCGTCCCAATCGGCAATTTCCGGATAATGCTGGTCGCGCCACGCCTTGACCCGGGGGTTCATGGACCTTTTCCAGACGGACGGAACAAGGGCCATCATCGTCATGACAGGATAGCCATGGGGCAATTGCGGTGCCTCATCCGCCGAATATGTCTGCAATAATGGGAACCGGCGACTTGGCTTATAATGGTGATCGGAATGGCGCTGCAAATTGATCAACAGCCAGTTTGAGGCGCGCTGTGCGGCGTTCCAAGAATGGCGCGGCTGGACATGTTCATATTTGCCGTCGCCCAGATGTTTCCGGGTGAGCCCGTAATGCTCAACATAATTGACGAGTTCGAGTTGGAATATCGCCCAGAACGCCTGCACCGAAAACAGGAACACACCCCACCAACCGCCGATCAGTGCGGCGAGCAGAATGAAGCCAACCTGCAGGGCCCAATAAAGCCAGAATGGGTTTGACAGGTGATACCAGCTTAACCCCTTCCGGGCGAGCATGGCCTTTTCGGCATTGAAGGCCGAGATCCAGCATTGCCACAGGACACGCGGGAAGAAGCGATAAAAGCTTTCCCCATAGCGCGCGGTTACCGGATCGCGCGGCGTTGCCACGTAGCGATGATGGACCAGCAGATGCTCTGACCGGAAATGCGAATAGAGGACGGACGCCATCAGAATGTCAGCCATCCAGCGTTCGGCCTTCGGCTTTTGATGCATCAGTTCATGCGCATAAGTGATGCCGACGGTCCCAGAAAGGATGCCAAGCCCAGCAAAAAGCGCCCATTCCTCAACCCGGTTGAGATGGTCGGTCTGGACGACATAGATCATCAGACCGAAGATCGTGGCCAACTGGATTGGACCCCAAAGCAGCGTGATCAGCTTGTACCAGAAAAGCTGTTCTTCCGGCGTATCAAGGTCGGGGTTTTTGGTGTTGAGGCCAATGAAATAATCAAGACCGGTAAAGAGATACCAAGTCGACAACGGCAGAAGCAGGATCCACCAGCCGCCCAAGTTCGCAACGAGCACGGCCAATGGCACGAGGCCCAACGAGATCCAAAAAGGAAGTGCCGTGCCAAGATGTGCGATTTTCGGAGCACCTGGTATGGCGGTCATCGTGATCCTCCTGACCTTTGCCGCCAATGCTAGTCAGCTCGCGTTAAAATCTCAATTATCGCGTAGCGTCACTGCGGCGAGGTCGAACACCTTGCGCATGGCGGTAGGGAGTGCTGCGGGGCGAAATCCTGACTGGTCAACAAAGGTCCCGCGGTGCGGTATCGCGTCATTTGCGACCCGCGCCGTCATGATCTTCAGCCGCAGATGAAAATGGGTAAAGGTATGCCGCGCCTCTTCACCCAGTTCTGCCCAATCGGCCTCAAGCGGCGGCGCAGGCTCCGGTCTTTCCGACCAGTCGGAACCCGGCCAGCCCAGCATGCCGCCCAAAAGCCCGGTTTCAGGCCGTGTCTCTAAGAGCCAGGCGCCATCTTTGCGGCGGGCGACATAGACGATCCCGAACCGCGTTGGTGTCTTCTTTTTCGGAGTCTTTTTGGGCAGTTCTGCAGCCGTCCCAGCCGCACGTGCCACGCAAGGATCACGCCATGGGCAGATGCCGCAAGCAGGGTTGCGCGGGGTGCAGATCGTGGCCCCCAGGTCCATCACCGCCTGTGCGTAATCGCCGGTGCGTTTCTGCGGTGTGAGCGCGCGCGCATGTTCTGTCAGCACCGGCTTTGACCCTGGCAATGGGTCGTGGATATCATAAAGCCGTGCCATCACCCGTTCGACGTTGCCATCCACAACGGTTTCGGGGCGGTCAAAGGCGATAGCGGAAATTGCTGCGGCCGTGTAGGGTCCGATGCCCGGCAGCGTCAGCAAGGCATCGTAGGTGTCCGGGAAAATGCCGTTGTAGTCAGCGACAATTGCCCGCGCGCATTTCAGAAGGTTGCGCGCACGGGCGTAATAACCGAGCCCCGCCCATGCCGCCATTACATCAGCATCATCGGCAGCGGCAAGGTCCGCCACGCCTGGCCAGATCGCCATGAATTTCTGATGATAGTCACGAACGGCGGCGACCGTGGTTTGCTGCAGCATGACCTCTGACAACCAGACCGCGTAAGGGTCGGGACGGATTCCGTTTTTGCGATCAGCGGGAGAGACGCGCCACGGCATCTTTCGCGCATGAACGTCGTACCATTCCAATAATGCCGCACTGAGGTCACGCAATATTTATGTCCCGGTTTTGTTGCCACACTGACTCGCCCGTCAAAGTGTTTTAGGGTATTGCGCAGAGATGAAACAGACACGTCATACCAGCACGACCCGCGGCTTTTCGCGCGCGGCGACCTTGGTGCAGACACGCATTCGCAAGGCGAGCGAGGCGCGGGGCTTTGCCGTGACGCGCCTGTTGACCCATTGGGCCGAGATCGTTGGGACGGCTACGGCCCAAGTCGCGACACCGGTGAATGTCAGCTACGGTCAAGGCGGGATGGGGGCGACCCTCACCTTGCTGACGACCGGCGCGCAGGCACCGATGCTTGAGATGCAAAAGGAGCAGATCCGCGAGCGCGTGAATGCCTGCTACGGGTATCGCGCGATTTCACGGGTTCGGATCACGCAGACGGCGCCAACGGGATTTGCCGAAGGACGGGTGGCCTTTGAACCGGCACCAAAGCCCCAACAAATGCGCGATCCGGCTGTGCAAAAGGTGGCGCGCACCCTATCTGATGGCGTGCAAAGTGATGACTTGCGCAAGGCTTTGGCGGCTTTGGGCGAAAATGTCTTGATGAAACAAAAGACCTGACAAGAGGTAGATATGAAACGCAGAACACTTTTGGCCGCAGGTGGCGGCGCTGTGGTGGCACTTGGTGCCGGATGGATGCTGACGCGGCCCGACCCCGCAACAGGCCTTTTGCCCGGTGCCGCAAATGCGCAGACCACAGATGGCAGCGCGCCTGAGATCATCGAGATGATCAAAGGCAATCCGGACGCACCGGTTGAGTTGATCGAATATGCCTCTTACACCTGCCCGCACTGTGCCTCGTTCCACGCGAACCAGTTCAAGCTGATCGAGCAGAATTACATCGACACGGAAAAGGTGAAGTTCGTCTATCGCGAGGTCTATTTTGATCGTCCGGGTCTTTGGGCCTCGATGATTGCGCGGGCCACGAATGATACGAATTTCTTCTTTGCGTTCTCGGACATCCTCTATCAGCGGCAGCGCGAATGGCTGGCCAGCGGCGATCCTGCGCAAATCATTCAGGAGTTGCGGACCTTAGCAAAGACCGCCGGGCTGGATGATGCGACGCTGGATGCGGTGCTGAGCGATGCCGCGAAGGCCGAGGCGCTTTATACCTGGTATCAGGATAACGCGCAGCGGGATGGCATTAACTCGACCCCCAGCTTCATCATTGACGGGCGAGGCTATTCCAACATGGCCTATGATGAATTCGCTGAAGTGCTTGACGGGAAACTGGGTTAAGCCCCAGATCTATTGAGACGTCGTGAGCGGCCCCGGATGACTTCCGGGGCTGTTTGTTTGTGGGGCTAAGTCTTGCCAGCAAGCCCGATTTTGTCGAGCGCCGCATCAAGTGGCGCCCAATCCACAAGCGCCAGACGGACCGGCAAAGTGAGCACTTTCATGCGAAAATGGTCGGGCAGTCGCACCGCGTCCTTTTCCGTCGTCACAAGCTGCGCGCCGAGCGCCTTCGCCTCACGTGAAAGCCGGTTCATTAGAGCATCGGTCAGGGGCTGATGATCGCCCAGCGCCTCTGCCCCGACCAGATCAACGCCCATATCCCGCAACGTGACAAAGAACTTCTCTGGATGACCGATCCCCGCGAAGGCCAAGAGCTTGAGGTCGCGCCACGGCATGCCCGTCGGCAATGGGGCCAGATGGCCGACTAGATGCGGCACAGTTAGATCCCATTGCGCGGCGAACCGGTCCTGTGCTGCTGGCGGACCTATCGAGAGAACGAAATCTGCGCGCTTGAGGCCCGCAGCGACAGTCTCGCGCAGCGGACCTGCGGGCAGCACACGCCCGTTGCCGAAGCCCCGCATCGCGTCGACCACGACGATGGAAAGGTCCTTGGCCACATCAGGGTTTTGAAAGCCGTCATCCAGCAAGATCGCGTCGGCACCGGCGTCTTGCGCCGCCCGCACACCTGCGGCGCGATCTTTGGCGACCCATGTGGGGGCAAAGGCCGCAAGCAAAAGCGGCTCATCACCGGTTTCGCTGGCTTTGTGGGCGCGTTCGTCAACACGCTCCGGCCCGTCCAGCGTACCGCCGTAACCGCGTGACACGACGTGAGGTTGGTAGCCGCGGGCCAAGAGCCGCTCAATCAGCGCGATGGTTGTTGGTGTCTTGCCAGTGCCGCCGACATTGATGTTGCCCATGCAGATCACCGGGACGTCGGCCTTGATCTTGGCGGGCTGTCTGACCCTTCGCGCGGTGAGACCACCATAGATCGCGCCAAGAGGTGCCAGAACGCGTGTGAGGATGCTCGGCTTGTCCGGCGGCAGAAACCAGAAGAGCGGCGCGCGCATGCTAGGTTTCCAACTCTTCCAGGCGCGCTTGGATATAAGCGGCGATCCGGTTTGTCACGTCCGCCCCACGCGAGGTGACATCCCATGCCGCATGGGCGATTTCCGCGGTGACATCGGGGGAAAGCAATGTCTCAACCACCTTGCCAAGATCATTTGTCGAGCGGATGAGCCGCGACGCACCCGCCGCGTTCAGCCGTGCCGCATGTTTCTGATAGGGAGAGACCTGCGGGCCGTAGAGCACTGCTGAGCCCAATGCCGTGGCCTCAAACGGGTCGCGGCATCCGCCGCCATAAAGGCTGCCACCAAGATAGGTGATGGGTGCTATGCGATACCAAAGGCCCAATTCCTCTTCCGTGTCAGCGATGAAAACCTGGGTGGTCTCTTCGGGATCGTGCTGTTCGGACCGCAACGCGACACTCAGATTCTGACCGCGCATCATATCGGCAAAATCATTGGCCTGCCGTATGTCTGCCGGTGCGATGATCAACAAAAGCCTGTGCGCTGTCCTGCTTGCGTCCTGATGGGCCAGACAAAGATCAGGCCATTCGCCAAGATGGGCTGCAGCGGCCAGCCAGACCGGCCGCGTGCCAATCGCCTTGGCGAGTTCCTGTCGCTCTTCCTCGTCACAGGGGAGCGCCGGGTCGCTGTCTTCCATGGCACCGGCGATCAGCACCGTGTCCGCTGGCGCGCCCGCGCGGATCAACCGTTCAGCAGAACCGCGATCAATGGTGAGGATCGCCTCAAACTGCGCAAGGACAGAGCGCATGGCACCCGGCACCCAGCCACCAGCCACGTTATCAAGCCCCTCGCCATTTGCATCGACGAGGATGGTCGGAACCCGGGTCGAGCGGATTTCATCCAGCATCACCAGATCAAGATCACCCCGCACCCAGATCACCATGGATGGCTGCCAATGGTCGAGGAAGCTGCGAATGGTCTCTTTACCCTGTGGTTCTGGTAATGCGCGGTTCGAGCGGGTTTTGTGCCAGTTATGCAAGGTCGCGATGATCTGGATCGGATCACCGTCTTCGGCCAGTTTGCGGCCGAGTGTTTCGACAATTGTCAACTGATCCGGTGCGCTACACCGTGCCCAGATGATGGTGCCAGCGGGGCGCGGCGGGTGATCGTTAGGGCCGAAACTGCGATCCGCGACGCCCAGATTGGCCAGATAGGCCGCAATGGAAAGGGATCGTGCCATCTCTTCCGGGTCCTACGGGTCTGCGCTTAACCCAGCTCTTCGGTCGAAGAGGCTGCAGTTTCCTCATCACGCAAGCGGTGAATATGGGCGATGTAATAGCGCATATGCGCGTTATCGACCGTGCGCTGTGCCGCCCCTTTCCAAGCGTTGTAAGCCGCATCGTAATTGGGGAACATACCAACGATATCAATATCATCGACATCCTTGAACACGTTCTTGGATGGATCGACCAGTTCGCCCCCAAAGACCAGGTGCAAGCGTTGCGTCATGGGAAAACCTTCGCGTGAGTTTCAAATCTGCCGTAGCTTAAGCGCTTGGCGACGGTGGCTCAAGCCGGGCGGCAAAATCGGCATGCAGTTCTGGGCCAGCGACAAGCACCCCGGGAACTTGCGGGTGCCGATTATTGAACCGTAGATCCCGATCATATTGATCGGTGATGGTCGCCCCAGCCTCCGATGCGATCAGGGCACCGGCGGCGATATCCCATTCCCAACTGGGCCGGAACGTCATCATCCCGTCAAAACGCCCTGCGGCCACAAGGCACAGCCGATAGGCAAGCGATGAGCGAAACGTCCGTTTGATGGCAGGCACTTCCTGGTTTTTCCAGAAATGCGGTTGCAGGTTGACCTTGGCGGCCAGGATGGTCGCGTTGTCCATCCGGACGTCGCTGACGCGGATCTTTCCCTGATTGCAGGTAGCCCCCGCGCCCAAGGACGCGGCAAACATCTGGTCTCGCATCGGCAGATAGATCGCAGCTGCGATCACGGCCCCCTCCTCAACGATGGCCAGCGAGTGGGCCCAATCCTTTGCCCCGTCGATGAAGGCGCGGGTGCCATCGATAGGATCGATGACGAACTGACGCTTGGTCTGAAGGCGCGCGGTGCTGTCCTCGGTCTCTTCCGACAGCCACCCGTAGTCAGGCCGGGCGGCACGTAATTCGTGCTCCAGCATCGCGTTAACCGCCAGATCGGCCTCTGTCACCGGTCCGGCGCCATCAGGCTTGTGGGTCACGTCAGGGGCGTTCTTGAAGTAGCGCGTCGCAATCTCGCCCGCCTCCCGCGCGGCATCTGTCAAAAGTGCAAGATCAGTCGCCTGCAAGGGTGAGACCTTCGACAAGGAGCGACGGAACAACGCGGCTGAGATGCGTACGGCCATCATTGGCGGGCACAATGGTTTTCAGCATGTCGCGCAGATTGCCCGCAACGGTGCATTCATTCACCGGATAGGTGACTTCACCGTTTTCGACCCAAAAGCCCGACGCGCCACGGGAATAATCGCCCGTATTGGGGTTGATCGTAGAGCCGATCATGGAGGTCACCAAAAGCCCGGTTCCCATTTCTTTGATCAGGTCATCGCGGCTGTGCTCGCCTTGGGTCAGGCTGACATTTGATAGGCTAGGGCTGGGCGGCGCGCCGGGGCTGCCGCCTGCGTTGGCGGTGCTTTCAAGCCCCAGCTTGCGTGCATTGGCGAGATCCAGCGTCCAGCCCGTCAGCACGCCCTTGTCCACGATAGCGCGGCGCTGGGTCGGCAGACCTTCAGCATCGAAAAGGCGCGAGCCGGTGACGCGCGGCCTGTGCGGCTCTTCGATCAGCGACAGGGCTTCGGGCAAAACCTGTTCACCGACAGCATCGCGCAGCCAGCTTGATCCGCGCGCGATGGCGGCACCATTGACGGCTTGCAGCAGACTGCCGATCAGTGAATTGGCAATCCGTTCGTCAAAAAGGACCGTGAAAGCGCCTGTTCCTGGCTTGCGTGCACCTGACCGCTCCACAGCGCGGGCCGCAGCCAATGCGCCGATCTCGGCAGCGTCGCGCAGATCACCTTGGAAAACGCGGCTGTCAAAGTCGTAATCCCGCTCCATCTCGGTCCCGGTTCCGCTGATAGCAACGCACGACACACCACGATCCGTGCGCGCAAAGCCTGCAGAGAAGCCGTTTGTCGCGGCCAGATGAATGCGGCGATTGTTGTATCCGGCCGACGCAGCTTGCACCTGCGAGATGCCAGTGTTGCTGAGTGCCGCGGCCTCTGCACGGGTGGCATCCTCTTGCAGCGCGGCTGGGTCAGGCTCTTCCGACGGGTCGAAAAGCTCCAGCGTTGCGGTATCCGTCTGGGTCGCCAATTGCCCCGGCTCGGCAAGGCCGATATGCGGGTCATCGGGCGCTTCTTTGGCCATCGCCACTGCCCGCTCTGCCATCTGGGCCAGTGTATCGGCGGCAGTATCCGACGAGGAAACACAGGCCTGACGCTGCCCGACGAGCACCCGCAAGCCCACGGTGATACCCTCAGACCGATCCGCCTGTTCAAGTGCGCCACCCCGCACAGTGATCGATAGGCTGGTACCGTCAACGGCAATGGCGTCAGCGGCATCCGCACCAGCGCGGCGCGCGGTATCGAGCATCTGCTGGGACAGGTCGGCGAGGGATTGGGGCATAGGGTGTCCTTTGTACTGTGCCAGACCTAGTGCGATGGCCAAAGGCCCGCAAGTGTCAAGAAAAATGGCGCGATATCACGATACCGCGCCATCTAGCAAAACTTTGAAATAATTAGCGGATCTGCTGTCCGTTCGCCAGCACCCGGCCATCGGCGGTGACTTCGAGCTTGGTCTCCAGCCGGTCATCACCGGTCGAACGCGCAAACATCCCCATCATCATCCTGGGAGCCATCGCGTCTTCCTGGCTTACAAGGCCCATGGAGATCAGGTTATCGATCAGACGGTTCAAGCCGCTGATCTCAACCACAACATCACCTTCGGGCTTGGGCAGCGGCGCAAAGGATTGCATGTCGCTGTTGTCAAAGGTGAACGCACCCGTACCCGTGACCAGCGCACCTGCGGCCGCGATCCGCAGATTTTCAAGACTCAACTCAGCCAGCTCAAACGGCATTTCTGATGCGTCGATCTGGGCCTGTTGCGCAGGGTCCATCAAATCGAAAAGCGGCTTGGCCAGTCCTGCGAGCGAGAACTGGATCGTCGCCGGATCGCGCGGCAGAACGCTGCCCGGATCGAACAGGTTCCAAACCATATCGTTGAGTGTCAGATCAATGAAATCAAGGCTGAGCCCGAAGTCAGAGGGCGTGTCGCTTTTCGATGTCGGCATCTCAAAGCCGACCCCATATTCGCTCAGCCCGACTTCAACGGGGAACGGCAATTCGCTGGCCGAGATATTGGCTGCGACGTCCGTTGTGCTGGTGTTGTACGAGATAACGTCAGCATTCACTTCGGCTTCCAGCGAAGTGGCGCCTGTGCTGATCGATCCTGAAGCCTGATCACCCTCAGCGTTGATGTCAAAAATATAGGCGGAGTTGTCGAGGCTATAGCCGCCAGCAAAGCTGAAGCCATCAACGATCATCGTATCAGGATCGTCAAAATTGGCATCGACCGGCAGAGACATGTCGGCATTCAGCGCCATGTTTTCGATCTTTCCGCCGCCGGTCACGTATTCGCCATTCCCGCCAGGGATCTGGATATCAACCAGCAGGTCAATGGACGAGACGCTGCCCTCATAGGCGACGTTGCGCAGGTCAGATGTTGTTGTGTTGTAAACGCTGGTAAGATCATTCGCGACGATCTGCGCGTCGCCGGTAAAGGTGATGTCGCCGTCAACCACCTCGTCCAATGAGATGCTGTAGCTATTTGCACTGATCTCGTAGTTCATCGCACCGGGATCACCGCTCACGATCATCTCAAGCGCGTCTTGGGCAACAGTCAGAGTAACCACAACGCCGTCAACACCCGTCAGCGTGATAGGATAGCTTTCGTCCATGGTCACCTTGACGGTGCCGTTGCGCTGTTCTTCAAAAACAAGATCACCGATCTGGGCGCTGACGGTCAGTTCCGGGTCTTCGATGTCGACGGCAAGATCACGCACGGTCAGGGTGCCGCCTGACGTTTCCTCACCACCGATGGAAACGCTGTCGTCGCCATAAAGCGTCATCTGCGACTTCCAGTCTTCCCACACTTGTGCTGCGGTCACATCGGCCTGCGCCGTGCCGCCTGCCACCAACGCAGCAAGGCAAACCGCACTTTGCAGTTTCGTGGTCGTCTTCATCCCAAATCCCTTCTTTCAGTCTTGTCTTTCGAACCGCGCCGAGCGTTCGTAGTATACGGGCCTGGACGGATGCTACGATTCACTAAGTAGCCACCTGGGGACCAAATCGAAAGGGATCAGTGTGAAAAACATCAACATGGCCGGAAAAACCGTGCTGGTGACAGGGGCCAGCCGCGGGATCGGGGCGGCCGCCGCACGGGCCTTTGCCGATGCGGGTGCCAATGTGGCGCTTGTGGCGCGCAGCACCGACGCTATCGCTGAAATCGCGGGCGAGATCGGCGATCAGGCGCTGGCGATCCCTTGTGATGTCTCGCGCCATACCGAGGTTGAGATGGCTATCGCGGCGACTGCCAACACGTTTGGCGGGCTTGATGTACTGATCAACAATGCCGGGGCAATTGAGCCTATCGGGCATCTGGTTGAGACCGACCCGGAAGCGTGGGGGCGCGTCATTGATATCAACCTCAAAGGCGTGATGTATGGGATGCGGGCCGCGATGCCGGGCATGATTGCGCAGGGGCATGGGACGATCATCAATATCTCATCCGGCGCGGCCCACGGGCCCGTTGAAGGCTGGACTGCATATTGCAGTTCCAAGGCGGGGGCGTACATGCTGACCCGTGCTGCAGACAAAGAGGCACGTGACAAGGGGCTGCGTATCTTGGGGCTGTCGCCCGGCACCGTTGCCACACAGATGCAGCGCGACATTAAGGAGTCCGGGATCAACCCCGTCAGTCAGTTGGACTGGTCGGTGCATATCCCGCCCGAATGGCCAGCGCATGCGCTGTTGTGGATGTGCACGTCGGAAGCAGACGAATATCTCGGAACTGACGTAAGCCTGCGTGATGAGGATATTCGCGCTAAGGTCGGGCTGGCATGATCCGCTGTGACAAGGATGCCGATCTGTGGACCCTCACAATTGACCGGCCCGACAAGGCAGGTGCGCTGACGGCGGATATGCTCAACGCCTTGGCGGATCATGCGGCGGCGGCGCAAGAGGCGAAGGCGGTGATCCTGACCGGCACCGGCAAAGTCTTTAGCGCGGGTGCCGACCTTGATGCGGCGAAGGCCGGTTTGGCCACTGATCCCGCTTGGGAGCGGTTATCGGGGGCGGTTGCGGCCCTTCCGGGCCTGACCATTGCGGCACTGAATGGCACAGTGGCGGGTGGTGCGTTTGGGATGATGCTGGCCTGTGATCTGCGCATTGCGGTGCCGAGTGCGAAGTTCTTTTATCCGGTCATGAAGCTGGGGTTTCTGCCGCAACCGTCTGATCCGGTGCGGCTGACCCGGCTGGCGGGTGCGTCACGGTCCAAGATGATCCTGATGGCTGGGCAAAAGGTGACGGCAGAGGATGCGCTGGCCTGGGGTCTGGTTGATGAGATCGTTGAGGCCAACGCTCTGATGGGCCGCGCGAGAGAACTCGCTGCGGATGTCCTGAAAGCCGATCTTGGCCATGTGGCGGCCATCAAGCATATGGCGGACTTGGACTGAGCCCCGGCGAAGAGGTGGCCCAGATGGCGGATGCGGTCGTGATTGGCGCGGGCCCCGCTGGCCTGATGGCAGCTGATGTGCTGGCAAGCGGCGGGCTGCAGGTGATCTTGGCCGATGCGATGCCGTCGATCGGGCGCAAGTTCCTGATGGCGGGCAAATCCGGACTGAACTTAACGAAGGTGGAGCCCGAAGCCGAATTTCTCGCGGCCGTTGGCCCATTGCCGCCAGCCATGCAGAAAGCCTTGAGCGAATTTGGCCCGGATGAGGTGATCGCGTGGGCCAAGGGGTTAGGCCAGCAAGTGTTCACCGGGTCCACGGGCCGCATCTTTCCGAACGTCATGAAAGCATCGCCTTTGCTGCGGGCCTGGTTGGCGCGGCTGGCGGATTTGGGTGTGAGCATCCGTACGCGTTGGCGCTGGGATGGGTGGGACGGCGCCGATCTGGTGTTTGAAACAAGCGAAGGGCGCGCGTTCTTGCAGCCCCGTGTGACCGTTCTTGCCCTAGGCGGTGCCAGTTGGGCGCGGCTGGGCGCGAACGGGCTTTGGGCGCAGCAATTTGAAGGGTCTGTTGCGCCCTTTGCCCCCGCCAATATGGGGTTTCGCGTGGCGTGGAGCGACCACATGACCCGACACTTTGGCGCACCCATCAAATCCATCGCTTTGAAAGCCGGGGATCAGGTCTCGCGGGGCGAATGTGTGATCTCGGAAAGAGGCATCGAAGGTGGCGGGGTATATGCGGTGTCGCGCGCGGTGCGCGAAGGTGCTGCGCTCACGGTTGATCTTTTACCGGACTGGTTGGAACAGCGTGTCGCAGATGCCCTGGCCAAACCGCGCGGCAAAGCCAGCCTGTCCAACCATCTGCGCAAAGTGCTGCGGCTTGATCCGGTGCGGCTGGCGCTGCTGGCGGAGTTTGGGCGCCCCTACCCCAATGATCTTGCGCCCTTGATCAAGGCCCTGCCCATCCGCCACCTTGGCCCCCGCCCAATGGATGAGGCGATCTCAACTGCGGGCGGCATCATGTTTGATAAGCTGACCGACGGCCTGATGCTGCGCGACAGGCCCGGCGTGTTCTGCGCGGGCGAAATGCTGGATTGGGAGGCACCAACGGGCGGCTATCTGATCACCGGGTGCCTTGCCACGGGCAGACTTGCTGCACGCGCCGCCTTGCACTTTGCCACGGATATCCGCCCGCGAGACTGACGGCGCCCGCGATCAGCATTAGGCGACTGGAATGCAAGGACGCTGCCGTCCGCCCCGCTGCCCAAAGGCTTCTTTACGCTACCAACTGCAGGTTTTTGGCTTCATGACCATAGAGGTTCAGATCCCAGGCGTAGCGATTGCGCAGGATCGTACGTGCCTCCGCATTGTAGCGCGATTGGGTTGGCTGCATGAGTGTCAGCGCATCGAGAGCGTGCCCGCTAAAGCCGGGCGAAATGCCAAGCCCGTGGAAAACCTCGGTCAACTCCTCTTCCGCATTCTCTGCCCTGACGACATGCGAGACATAATCGCCGCACCAAGCCTCGCCCGACCAGGCGCCAAAGCGTCGCCACCGCGGGCCACCAAAGGGGGCGGCACCATATCCGTTGGGGCGGGTTGAGGCGAGCCAACGCGTGAAGCCCGGATCACCGACGCCAACACTGCGCCGCATGCGCCAGATTTTGTTGGTCTTCGCAATCCGGTCGTAAAGCTGCACCATCTTCTGCGCCGGGTGTCGGACAATTGCGATGCGGGTGTATTTGCGAAAGGCAAATCCGGCGACGTCGAAGGCAAGCTCAGCCTCTGCCGGGGACATATCGCGAAAGAAATTTGATTGGGTCGTCGCATTGCGACTGCCGACAATGGGCTGATCCAACCACGGCTCTAGCGCGCGCGAAATCCAGGGGCATGCGCCCAAAGGATCAGGGAAAACGATGAACTGGTAACGATGTGACACTAACATGATCGCAACCTGTATCATTAAGGTTAACAATTGGTTGACACGTATAGCGTGCATTCGTGCAAATCCATCCACGCGGAAGTTTTCAACCATTTTCAAGCCCTTCCCGGCGCGCTAGACATCGCTGACGGGAAGTGTGGAGAACAAGAATTTGCAACGCGTCATCCTCGTGACGACATCCGCGCTTGCGCTGATGGCCGGCAATATCGGGTCGGCCCAGGACGCCCTGACCAATTATTCGCTGTTCGGAACACCGGGCCTCTTAGAGATGCCCACGGCGCAAAGCGCGCCAGAGGGCACCTTGGCAGGCAGCCTTGCCTATCAGGATGGTCTTTTTCGCGCGACGGCGACCTTTCAGCTCACGCCGCGCCTATCGGCCAGCGCGCGCTATTCCGTCGTTGACCTTTACGAGGATCTCACGACCGACATTGACGAAGGCGCGTTCGAACGCAGCTTTGACCTGCAATACCGGCTGAACAACGAAGGGACCTATCTGCCCGCCTTTGCAATCGGCATCCGGGATGCCTTTACGCCAGGCCGTTTTGCGTCGGAATACATCGTTGCGTCCAAAAGCATCGGCGACAATTTGATCGTCACCGGCGGGATCGGCTGGGGCGCGATGGGCCTGCGCGACGGGTTTGACAACCCGTTTTCGGAGCTGGGCGAGCGGCCCGTTTTCGATGATGCGGAAAGCGAAGGACAACTGGGCTCTGATTTCTGGTTCCGCGGAGATGCGGCAGCCTTTGGCGGGCTGAGTTATCAGATCAATGAAAAATGGGGTCTGGTCGCAGAGTACTCCTCAATCGACTACCCAGTCGCTGCAGGTCGCCCCGCGCTTGAAGCGGACTCGCCTTATAATTTCGGTGTGACTTACCGCCCGCGCCCCGGCACTCAATTGTCACTTGCTTCGCTTTATGGCAGTGAGATCGCGCTTTCGGGGACCTTCACGTTGAACGCCAACAACCGCCCCGCGATGAGCGGGCTAGAAAAGGCACCGGCACCGGTGAACGGACGTAGTGCCGCGCAATTGCGTGAGGAAAGCTGGGACCGCGATGCGGTACCGCCCGCCGGATTGCGCGCCGCGACGGCGGCTTTGCTTGAGATCGAGGGCCTGACATTGCGTGGGCTGGAGGTCACAGACGACACCGCGCGCATCCGGTATTCCAACAACCGCTACCGGTCGCATGCGCAGGCCATGGGCCGTGTCGCGCGGATGATGACGCAAGTGATGCCAGCATCTGTCGAGACATTCATCCTGGAAACCGAGGCGCGAGGCATTCCCTTGTCGTCTGTCACCATACGCCGCAGCGATCTTGAGCAGCTGGAGAACCGACCCGGTGCAACAGCGCAGATGTTGGAGCGCGTGGCTATCGAAGACGCTGCAGCGCGCGGGCCGATTGCGGACCGTATTCCCATTGAGGAGAGGTTTCGCTGGGGTTTGGGGCCTTATCTGACGATCAACCCGTTCAGCAGCGATGGCTCAATCGCCGTGGATGCGGGGCTGAGCCTGTCGGCGAGCTACACGATCACCCCGCGCACCGTCTTGCGCGGTGCCATCACTCAAAGCGTTCTGCCTGCCGACAAGGATGACCCGTCACCCGATACC
This sequence comes from Cognatiyoonia sp. IB215446, assembly GCF_033963825.1. Taxonomy (NCBI): domain Bacteria; kingdom Pseudomonadati; phylum Pseudomonadota; class Alphaproteobacteria; order Rhodobacterales; family Paracoccaceae; genus Cognatiyoonia; species Cognatiyoonia sp. IB215446. The sequence goes on from NZ_JAXBMD010000008.1 coordinate 97,648, forward strand.
GATGACATCCCCAATGTGCGCACCGATGGCGGGGCTTACGGCGATGATGGCGTCCCCGTCCTGCAACGCCTGACGCTTGCCAGCTACGGACGGCCCGCAACGGATATCTACAGCCGCATCACGGTGGGCTATCTGGAACGGATGTATGGCGGTGTGTCGACCGAGCTCTTGTGGAAGCCAGTGGACAGCCGATTGGGGCTTGGGGCAGAGCTCAACTATGCCGTCCAGCGCGACAGTGACATGGCTTTCGGGTTTGACGAATTCGACTACGATGTGGTGACCGGTCACGTCTCGGCCTATTACGATCTTGGAAATGGGTATCACACGCAGTTGGATGTCGGGCGGTATCTGGCAGGCGATTGGGGGGCAACGCTCTCGATTGACCGCGAATACGAAAATGGCGTACGGGTCGGCGCCTATGTCACGCAGACCGAGATCTCTTACGACGATTTCGGTGATGGGTCTTACAATAAAGGGGTTCAAATCTCGATCCCACAGGACTTTATCACCGGGCAGCCCAATCGCGGCAGCTATGGCACAACGATCCGGACGCGCGTTGGCGATGGCGGTGCACGGCTCAATGTCGGCGGGCGACTTTACGGGTTCGTGCGCGACGCGCATCAGGGCGATCTGACAGATACATGGGGGCGGTTCTGGCGATGAGGCATCACATCCGGTATCTGATGGCGGGCCTTTTGTGGGCTCTGCTCTGCTCTTGCGGCTCGGTCGAGGAAGAGGGCACAGGCAATCAGATCGGTGCCCTGGCGACGGAGTTGATCACCGCGCGCACAGGTGCCACGGCGCCTGCCACAATCGCCGTGCCGCAAGAAGAAATCCTGAACAATCCTGGCCAGTATATGCGCGTCAATATCCGCGATCTGGACCGCTGGGATACGATGGCGCAGGCGGCTCAAAACGGGGAGCGGATCACCTGGGTCGATACGGAAAACAACACGATTACCCTTGAAAACGGGGTCGTTGTGGCAACCAGAGGCTTGCCACGCGACCTGATGAGCGCTGATGTCGGGCAGGTTTGGGCAGCAATCCGCGCAGGCGGCGGAAATGCGCAAAGAACCCATGAATTCCTGGGTGATGACGACCAAATTTCGCAGCAAGTGTTGCAATGCAGCATCGCCGCACAAGGTCCGGACATTGTCGAAAGACTAGGTCAAACGCTGGAATCACGGCGTTTTGAGGAAAAATGTGTGGGCCAAGGGCTACAATTGACCAATATTTATTGGGTGAATCGCAACGGAAGGCTTTTGCGCAGCCTGCAGGCGGTCTCGCCCGATTCTGGATATCTTCAAATCGACGTCTTTTGATCTTACTTTCGCCCTCTTGGATTTTGCGAAGGACCCTGATTTAAGAAAATCTGAGGCGGGCCGTTCGGTTACCGCCTGAACGTGCATTAATTGGAGTACCGACATGCGCCTTACAACTACACTTGCAGCCTCGGCAGCACTGGCCGTTTCTGGTTTCGCAGCCAACGCTGGCGGCCTGTCTGACGAAGTGATGGAAGCCCCTGTTGTTGCAGTTGAGCCTGAGCCCGCACCAGCTGGCACATCGATCAGCCCAACATTTGTGATCCTGGGTGTTTTGGCTGCATTGCTGATCGCAGCAGCTGTGAACGAAGACTAAAGCGCAACACCGCTATTACGGTTTTGCTTAGAAACAAGGCAGGCCAATGGCCTGCCTTGTTTTTTGCAGCGATGCTTCAGCGCCCCGGTAACATGCAAAATAGCGCGTTTACCATTTGTTAAGGTTATAGCCTGACGTCGTAGATTGTCCTAGCGTCACTCGCGTGGTTGATAAATCAGCGTAAAAAAACCGAATTGTAGCGCTAGTATAGGCTTTACAATAACATTCGCAGCCGCTGCACTTTTTGCTGAACCTGCCCTAGTTATCCACGTAGGTAGCCTGTCCGACGAAATCATGGAAGCGGCAGTTGAACCTGAGGTGGCAACCGTGGAAAACTCCATCAACCGGACCTTTGTGACCATCGGTATGCTTACTGCCCTTCTTCTGGCTGCGGCATTCAACGACGACGGCACCACAGCGTCATTGACTTAGTCGCCGCCCGTTTAGCGACTTACTTAGAAAAGTTGGGACCCGGCCCATATTCTTTAGTGGCGGACCATCATCGCTAAGCGAATGAGAGTACGCTCCATCAACGCTGTTGGCGGTGCCCTTCCTGTTGAGCGCAACTGAAGGTCTGTGTCGGTCAGTGCTGTCAGAGCTCGCTCAAGGCGTACGCGGCCCCATAGGGCGGCCTGACGCTCAATCTTGTTGCGGCGCGATCCAAAGACTGGTGGGCGCAGTTTGGTGACACCGGCAGTAGCACCACCCGGATCACTTGCGACCCAGTGCAGACGGCGAAAGTGGCGCATCGCACCGATTGAAAGCGTCACCGGCGTGACACCTTGAGCATAGAGGTTGCGCAGAGAGGGCCCAATGTCGTCGGCACGCCCGGATGCCACCGCCTCAAGCACATCATCTACATCAACCTCAGCAGATTGTGGAGCGCTTGCTATTACATCCGATACTGTGAGCGGTGCTTGGTCACCAATTTTGTAAAGGCTAACCTTTTCGATCGTCTGCCTGAAATCTCCTGGTTCAAGGCTGCTGGCTAGGGCCAAGAGAGTATCCATTACGTCTCGTTCCGGCCGGACGATGCCTGCCGCCGCAAGGCTTTCTTCTATATCAGAAAGCCTTGGCGGATCATCATATACCCCGATGGCGACAGAATGCGGATGCCCTTCAAACACTTTGCGAATTGCCGACTTTGCCGTGAGCTGCCCTGCTGTGACGACAATCTGCGCGTCGCCCGTTTGCCAGTCGTCCAATGCAGCGGCCATGATTTTTGCAAGGCCGTCACCCGCATCTTCGACAAAAGCAACGCGATGTCCGGGAAAGAAGCCCTGAGCCTTCATCACGTCATCCAGCAGCGCGGGGTCTTTACGCAGATCAGCGCCTGCGATACGGGTCATGCGCATTTCTTCCTCACCTTGCGGACCGACGAGCGCAGCAATGACCGACTGCCTTTGCATGGCAACCCGCATTGGGTCCGCACCAAAAATAAGCAAACCCGCATGTCCCGGATCAGGTTCGCGCAAATATGCCTGCGCCGCCGCACCGGTCAGCTTCATGCCGCCAGCTCCGGCGAAAGGAGTAACAGACGCGTCACGATTAAATCAGCCAATGCAACGGATAGTCTGCGCGCCGCGTCATCTTCGGCAGCCTGCGTTGCACTTGTCGCACCCGTCGCTGAATAGCCGGTAAAGGTCTGAACCTGACCAGTCTCAATCTCGGCACCGGTCGCATAATCCGACAGAACCCAATCTGCCGTGCCGATAAGGTTAAAGCGCGTGATATCACCGTCTTCGGTGATGGCAGCGGTCCGGCGCGTGCTCCGTTGTATGACAGACAGAACATAACGTGGGGATGCCGCGACGCCGAGCCGCTCCTCCAGTCTGCCACGTAGTTCAAAACCGGCCACGCTATCGTCAGCCCGGTACGCTATGTTCTCGCGCAAAGCATTGCTTTCACCATAAATCGGCGCGAATCCACATCCGCTGATGGTCAGTAGGCCCAATAGGGCTGAGCGGCGAGAGATACCGTCAGATGACAATGTTAACAATCCGGCCCGGCACCACGATCAATTTTTTGGGTACAGACCCGCCCAAGGCGTTCTGAACGACTTCAAGTCCGAGCGCCATCTTCTCTACATCCGTCTTGTGTGCATCAGCGGCTACGTTGATCTCGGCCCTACGCTTTCCATTGATCTGGATCGGCATTGTAACAGTGTCTTCGACCAACATCGCCTCGTCCGCAACCGGCCATGGCGCTTGGGCGATCAGGCCGACACCGCTCATCATCGCCCAGATCTCTTCGGAGAGATGTGGCGTCATTGGCGACATCAATTGCGCCAGAACCCGCGCGGCCTGACGTTTCGCGCCGCCGCCAGCCTTAGATTTGGCGAGCACATTGGTGAAGGCATAGAGCTTTGCAATCGCGGCATTAAAGCCGAATGTCTCGATACCCATCGTCACATCATGGATCGCTTTATGCATGGCGCGCAGCAACTCATCGTCACCCTGCCCTGCACCGTCATCCATCGCCGCAATATCGGTGCAGATGCGATGGACGCGGCCCAGATGTTTATATGTTGCCTCAGCGCCCGACGCGGTCCATTCCACGTCCCGTTCGGGCGGGCTGTCGGACAGGACAAACCAGCGGGCGGTATCGGCCCCGTAACGCGCCAGAATATCATCCGGATCGACGACATTCTTCTTCGACTTCGACATCTTGGCTGACGGAATGATCTCCACCGCAGTCCCATCGGCAAGCGCGCCGTCTTTGACGTTTTCCGGCAAGTGATAAACCGGGCGCCCCTTATCGTCACGGGTCATGTAGATCTCATGCGTCACCATGCCTTGCGTGAATAGCGCATTGAACGGCTCTTCAGTCCCTTGCGGCAAATGGCCAGTCATCTTCATCGCCCGCGCAAAGAAACGACTGTAGAGCAGATGCAGGATCGCATGCTCGATACCGCCGATATACTGGTCCACATTCATCCAATAATCTGCGTCGTCGATATCCGTCGGCTCGGCTGCCCTTGGAGCGGTGAATCGCGCGAAATACCAGGACGAATCGACGAAGGTGTCCATTGTATCGGTCTCGCGCTTGGCAGGCTTGCCGCAAGCGGGGCAGGGACAATCACGCCATGTCGGATGCCGGTCAAGCGGGTTGCCCGGAATGTCAAAGCTGACATCGTAAGGCAGCTCAATCGGCAGGTTCTCTTTCTTCTCCGGCACAGCACCGCAATCGTCGCAATGGACAATCGGGATCGGGCAGCCCCAGTAACGTTGGCGGCTCAAGCCCCAGTCGCGCAGGCGGTATTTGACCTGGCCCTTACCCAGGCCCTTCGCCTCGAAATAGTCGATAGTGGCGTCGATACCTTCCTGACTTGTCACCTCACCAATACCCGCAAAATGGTCGATATATACGACCTTTTCGGTCTTGGCGGGGACCAAAGCCGTGTTCTCAACCTCGGCCTCTTCGCCCGGCATGTAGAACGCATTGCGCACAGGCAGATCGTATTTGCGCGCAAAATCCAAGTCACGCTGATCATGTGCCGGGCAGCCAAAGACAGCGCCCGTACCGTAATCCATCAGCACAAAGTTCCCCACCCAGACCGGCAGCTCTTGATCAGGATAGACAGGGTGTTTGACGCGAATACCGGTATCAATCCCCTTCTTTTCCGCCTTTTCCATTGCCGCTTCAGTTGTGTCCATCTTGCGGGTTTCAGCGATGAAATCGGCCAAAGAGGGGTTGGTTTCGGCGATTGCGCGTGACACCGGATGCTCCGCCGCGATCGCGATGAAACTCGCCCCGCGCATTGTGTCGGGCCGCGTTGAATAGCAGACAATCGGATCGGCACCGTCGGTGCGCGCGAACGGAATCTCGATACCGCGCGACTTCCCGATCCAATTTGCCTGCATCAGCTTGACCTTGGCCGGCCAGTTATCAAGGCCGTCAATCGCGTCCAGTAACTCTTCGGAGTAATCGCTGATCTTGAAGAACCATTGAACCAGTTCGCGCCGCTCAACCTCGGCCCCGGATCGCCAGCCCTTGCCGTCGATCACCTGTTCATTGGCAAGCACGGTCATATCGACCGGGTCCCAGTTGACGACCGCCTTCTTGCGATAGATCAGACCCTTCTCCAGAAAATCGATGAAGAGCGCCTGTTGCTGGCCGTAATATTCGGGGTCGCAGGTCGCAAATTCACGTGACCAATCGATAGACAGACCGATGGGTTTCATCTGCGCCTTCATGTCGGCGATGTTCTGGTAGGTCCAATCCTTGGGGTGCCCGCCGGAGGCCATTGCCGCATTCTCAGCCGGCATCCCAAACGCGTCCCATCCCATCGGGTGCAGCACGTTGTGGCCCGTCGCCAACTTGTAGCGCGCAATCACATCGCCCATCGTGTAGTTCCGCACATGGCCGATATGGATGCGGCCCGACGGATAAGGGAACATCTCAAGCACGTAATACTTTGGCTTGTCCGCGCTGCGCACGGCCTTGAACGTGTCGGCCTCGGCCCACGCGGCTTGCCATTTCGGCTCAATCGCGGCGGGTGTGTAAGTGGTCATGGATCAGGTCTCTCACATGCAAACGCCGGGCATCGGGCCCGGCGCTATTCATAATCGGGCTGGTTGCGTAAGGCTATAGGGCGCCGTCAGCAATGCGTAGCTGGCGCGCACGCGATAGAATCGCGTCTTCGACAGCACGTTGGGTCTCAATCGCAACGGGGCCATTGCGGGTCTGCAGGGCCAGGTTCAGTGACCGCGCGTCCATCGCCGGGTCACTCACCTGAACCGTCGCCCTGTAGGCGCGGCCACCACCAGGTGGTGTACCGAATCCAGTCGTGATCACGCCGGTGAACGGGTCTGCAGATTGCACAGGCAGGAAGCTGAGCACGTCCAGCGAAGCGGCCCAGAGATACCGATTTACGGCAACATTTTCGGCCCCGCGAGGGGTGGGTGGCGGTCCGCCGCCGCACGCCGCCAAAGACCCGATGAGGATCGCTGCAATTAGGGATCGCACTCGTTTCTTCAATGTCATGGCCCTGATGGATTAAGCGTTGAGGTTATCTATCAACTGGGCTTTTGGTCCACAAGCGGTTTCCCCTGATTGGAGCCCGATGCACGGCCCAAAACCACTGTGGCAAAGCTGCACCAGAATCCGTTTGCCGTACCCAGTCAGCGTCTCTGCGCCTTGCAATCGACGATCAACGGGCAGAAACCACTGTCAATCAATTCGGGATGGCTCGGGTTGAGTCAAATATAAACACGAGGGAATTAAACCATGAAAAAGGTTCTCCTAGCGACAACCGCACTGGTATTCGCAGCAAGCTACGCAGCTGCAGACGGCCACGCTGGCGTGACTGTTTCGGGTAGCGCGAATGCTGGTCTGAAGTTTTCGGACCAAGATGGCACCGCAGGCAACCCTGAGGGTTCTGAGCTGTTCTACGAGCTCGACTTCGGTATTGCAGGTTCGACCACCACAGATGGTGGTATCGAAGTTGGTGCATCGCTTGATTTCGACCTGGACGTCGGCAATCAGTCTGACTTCATCGATGACCCAGAAGTCTTTATCTCTGCTGGTGGCGTAACAGTAACCGTTGGTAACGTCGGCAGTGCCGATGGCGTTGTAATCGGCGGCCTGCAAGACCCAGGGTTTGATGGGATTGGAATTGACGACACTGCGACTGTGTTCTGGGATGATGGCACAGCAAACGTTCTTGTCGAAGGCGAGTTTGGCGCAGTAACCGTAGCGGCATCGGGCAACCTTGCCGAGAACGAGACAGAAGCAGATGATGACTATGCAGTAGGCGCAAGCTACGACGCAGGTGCATTCTCTGTTGGCGCAGCTTTCTACGAGCTGAATGAAGAAGAAGTGTTTGCTATCGGTGCAACTGTGTCTGCAGGCGGTGCTGATATCGACTTGTTCTTCCACCAGAACCAGGATGCAGTTGACCCCGGTGACGGCGACGAAGGCATCGCAGGCTACGGTGCATCTGTGACATACCCATTGGGTAACATTTCGTTGGTCGGTACAGTTGGTGCGACAGACGTTGAAGAAGACGAAGTCGATTTCGGTGTTGGCTTTGAATACGATCTCGGTGGCGGCGTTGCACTTGCCGGCGGCGTTGGTTCGATCGACGATCCGTTTGCAGACGACGACAGCTTCGCTGTTGCTGACTTCGGCATCACAATGGACTTCTAATTCACACTTGTGAATTTGAGTTGAAAGAGCGGGCGGTTTCGTCCGCTCTTTTCTTTTGCGCATCCGTGTTGCACATGAATGCAAAGAGGAGGCGTGCATGTCCCTATCCGAAATCACGGGCCGCATGGCCAAGGCTGCAGCGAACGCTGGTCGTTCCGTTGACGACCTGAAGCTTATCGCGGTTTCAAAGGTTCAGCCGAACGAAAGAGTCGCGGCGGTGCTGGATGAGGGGCACCGCACATTTGGTGAGAACAAGGTGCAAGAGGCTGCGGGCAAATGGCCTGCCTTTCGCGAGACCTATGGAGACATCAACCTGCACCTGATCGGGCCGTTACAGACCAACAAGGCGCGGCAGGCGATGCAGCTAGCCCAGGCTATTCACACACTTGACCGACCAAAGCTCGCCACGACGCTGGCGCGGTTGTCGGATGAGCTAGGCTCATGCCCCGACCTTTTCATTCAGGTCAATACCGGGGAAGAGCCGCAGAAATCAGGCGTCTTGCCAGCCGAGGCAGATGCCTTTGTTGCAGAGGTGCGCGCCCTTGACCTGCCGCTTGTGGGCCTGATGTGTATTCCGCCTGTGAACGAGGAACCCTCACTTCATTTCGCGCTTCTCGCCAAGATCGCCGAACGCAACGGGCTGGCAGGCCTCTCCATGGGAATGAGCGGGGATTTTGAGCGCGCAATCGCGCTTGGTGCGACGCATATCCGCGTGGGCTCTGCCATTTTCGGCGAACGGGATTACGGGTGAGCGACGACTACAATCCACCCAAGGATCCGCTTGCCATCCTGCATGACGATCATGAGGTGCTGTTGGTCGACAAGCCCGGCGGGCTTTTATCAGTGCCCGGCAAAGGCGAGGCGCTTTCCGACTGCCTTTTGGCGCGCGTACAGGATGTCTTTCCCACAGCGCTTCTGGTGCACAGGCTGGATCGCGACACGTCAGGTGTGATGATCTTTGCGCTAACACCGCACGCCCAGCGTCACTTGGGTTTGCAGTTTGAGAAGCGGCAGACAAAGAAAACGTATGTCGCACGGATTTACGGCTCGCTTTCGCCAAAGACGGGCACGGTTGATCTGCCGCTGATCGTGGACTGGCCGAACCGCCCCAAACAAATGGTCGACCATGAGAACGGCAAGGACGCGGTGACAGATTGGCGGGTCGTTCGGTCATCGGGGGCGGAGACGCGGGTGCGGCTGATGCCGCGCACGGGGCGGTCGCATCAGTTGCGGGTGCATATGCAGGCAATTGGTCATCCGATACTGGGTGATCCATTCTATGCGACGGGGGCGGCACGAAACCACCCCCGCCTGATGCTGCATTCGGAAACGCTACAGTTTCGCCATCCCGATGGCGGGCAAGGCATGCGCATCACTGCGAAATGCCCCTTCTAAGACCCGATGAAACCGGCCACCGCATCGATCTCTGATCGCGCGATCTCATGGCCACCGGGATGCCAATGAAGCGTTACGTCGGCGCCCTGCCCCTGCAGATACTCCGCAAAAGCAGTTGTCATCGGTGCAGGACAGATCGGATCACGCTCACCAGCGGTGATCAGCATGCGCCGCCCTGCCAGACCGGGCTGCGGTGCTGGCTTCCATGGAATCAGCGGATGCAACAGGACCATGTCATCGACCAGACCCGGATGCTCCAACGCGACGGCGGCGAGGATGTTGGCACCGTTGGAATAGCCTAGCGCCACGGTGCGCGGCGCGCCAACCGCTGCTTGCTCAGCTGCGATAAAGGCCGCCATTGCTTCGGTCCGCTCGGCTAGATCGACCATGTCATACACACCTTCACCCGTCCGCTTGAAGAACCGCAACGCGCCATGCTCTGACACGTCGCCACGCGGCGACGTGACATGGGCACTTGGCCGAAGCTGCTGGGCAAAACCGTGAAACTGATCCTCGGTCCCACCCGTGCCATGGAAGGTCAGGAACAGCGGTTGACCCGCCGTCCCCTTGGTTCGTTTTGCATGATAAGCCATGGCATTTAGCTCAGCGGCTCTAGCAGACCTTCCAGCCGGGCGCGCAGATGCTCGTGCTGGCTGGGCAGTTTGAGCGCTTCGCCCAGATTTGCGGTATCCTCATCACGGTCAAAGCCGGGCTCATTCGTGGCGACCTCAAACAGCACACCGCCTGGCGTGCGGAAGTAGATCGCATAGAAGTAGTCCCGGTCGATCACGGGCGTCACCTGATACCCGGTGTCGAGCAGTGCCTCGCGCACTTCAAGCTGGCGCGCGCGGTTCTCGACCGCAAAAGCGATGTGATGCACCGATCCGGCACCTTGCGCGGCGTAAGGCGCATCTGGCATCGCCTCAAGGTCGATCACGTTCGCCGTGTCTGCACCGGGCACGATGTAGCGGCTAACATCCCCTTGTGTGTCAAGATGCTCATAGCCCATGAAACGGAGCAATTCTGAACTTGCCGTCGTATCGCGCAGCCGCATATCGGCAGAATGAAAACCTCGGATGGCCATCGCCTCGCTCACACCATTTCCTGTCCATGGCGTGCGATCATCATCGCTTTCGACCAGCGCGAACAGATCGCCATCGGGGCCTTCGAACAGCACCCGTTTCTGGCCGAAACGTTCGTCGGTTGACACGCCTTTGACCTCAAAAGTCTTAAAGCGATCCAGCCAGGCCTGCGACGACCCTGTGGGAATGCTGAACGATGTGCGCCCTACCTCGCCCACACCAGGACGACCAGGTGCGGCGTTGGGGAACGGAAAATAGGTCATCACGGTTCCCGGCGTACCGGTCGCATCACCATAATAGAGATGATAGACATCAGGTGCGTCGAAGTTCACCGTCTTCTTGACCCTGCGCAGGCCAAGCACGTTTGTGAAGAAGGCGTTGTTTTCGCGCGCGCTGCTGGCGAGCGAGGTGACGTGGTGCAGTCCTTTTACTTGCTTGAGCATTGTATCTCTCCTCATCATCATTTGAGGAAGAGATATCATTTTCTTCAGCGCACTTAAGTGACGCGCGCGCACGGATTTGGTGCGTGCGCGCACATGAGGTTATTCAGCGGCCCAACCAGAGATGGCCTTCGCCTCAAGGAATTCCTCAATACCCCAAACGCCACCTTCGCGCGCGCGGCCGGACATCTTGACCCCACCAAATGGTGAGCCCTGGGCGCGGGGCTGGCCGTTCATCTCGACCATGCCGGAGCGCAAGGCGCGCGCCATGCGGTTGCGCTTTTCCCCGTCCTCGCTTTGGACGTAGTTGGTCAGGCCGTAGGGCGTGTCATTGGCGATTTCGACCGCTTCCTCTTCGGTCTCGAAGGGGATGATCGAGAGGACCGGGCCAAATATCTCTTCCCGCGCGATACGCATGTCATTGTTGACGTCGGCAAAGACCGTCGGACGCACGAAGAAGCCGCGGTTCACGCCTTCGGGTAAGCCCGGACCGCCTGCGACAAGGCGGGCACCTTCATCGATGCCAACCTGGATCATGTCCTGGATCTTTTCCCACTGCGACCGGTTCACGACGGGGCCAATATGGCGACCCGGTTCGGATGCCGGTCCGACGCCCATATTGCTTGCGACTTCTGCCGCCGTCTCAACCGCTTGATCATAGATCGGACGCTCGACCAGCATGCGCGTTGGCGCGTTGCAGGACTGGCCGGAATTGTTCATGCAGTGAAGGACACCGCGTTTGACCGCCTTCTCATCCGCGTCGGCGAAGACAACATTGGCACCCTTGCCACCCAATTCGAGCGTCACGCGTTTGAGCGTCTCTGCCGCGGCTGTAGAGATCGCCTTGCCCGCACGCGTTGAGCCGGTAAAGCTGATCATCGCCACATCTTCATGCCGCGAAAGCTGACTGCCGACGCCAACACCGTCACCGTTGACGAGGTTGAACACGCCTGCTGGAACGCCCGCATCATGCACAAACTCGGCAAACATAAGCGACGATAGCGGCGCCTCTTCCGAGGGCTTGAGCACCATCGTGCAGCCTGCGAGCAAGGCCGGAATGACCTTGAGCGTCACTTGGTTCATCGGCCAGTTCCATGGGGTTATCAGGCCGACCACGCCGATGGGCTCCATCGCGATGCGGTCATTGGGGGCGTGTGGGCCGAGTTCGCGAATCCACTCCACCTCGTCGAACGCCTCCAGAAACCCTTCCAGATGCCAAGGCAGACAAGGGGCCTGGCTGCTGCGGGCCATGTCGATGGGGGCACCCATTTCGAGGCTGATCGCTTCCGCCATTTCCTCCACCCGGGCCTCATATTGCGTTAGGATCGCCTTCACATATTGCGCGCGCTTCGCTGGTGGCGTCGCTGCCCATGCGGGGAAGGCTGCACTTGCGGCGGCGACAGCGGCATCGGTATCCGCCTGATCGCCAAGGGAAATCATAGCGCAGGGCTCTTCTGTTGAAGGGTCAGTCACCTGATAATCACGCGCCTGAACAGGTGGCACCCACCGTCCGTTGATATAGAAATTGCGGTTCTCGATCATCGCTTCGCTCCCCGTTGATCCGACGCAATCTTTGGCACCGGTCCGGGGGGATGGCAAGCCAGGCATGGCACTTGGCACGCGGGGGAATTATAGTAGACGCTGCACGGTAACCAAGGAGCATGACAGATGAGTCTGCGCATCAATGATACGATCCCCGATTTGACGGTCGAAACCGATCAGGGCACCTTTTCCTTGCACGACTGGATCGGCGATAGCTGGGCGATCCTGTTTTCGCACCCCAAGGACTTTACGCCCGTTTGCACGACGGAGTTTGGCGCTGTCGCCCAATTGGCCTCCGAATGGGAAAAGCGCGGCACCAAGGTGATCGGTGTCAGTGTCGACGGCGTGGAAGACCACAAGAAATGGAAGGGTGACATTGAAAAGGTAGGCGGCGCAGCTGCTGGTTTCCCGATTATCGCGGACGACAAGCTGGAAGTGTCGAAAGCGTTCGACATGCTCCCCGCCGAGGCCTACCTGCCCGATGGGCGCACCCCGGCTGACAGTGCCACGGTGCGGTCTGTCTTTATCATCGGGCCTGACAAGCAGCTGAAGCTGTCGATGACCTACCCGATGACTGTGGGCAGGAACTTTGCCGAGGTGCTGCGCGCACTTGACGGGCTGCAGACGTCGACCGGTAAAGGCGTGGCGACGCCAGCCAACTGGAACGTGGGTGACGATGTCATCATCCCCGCGACGGTGAGTGATGCTGATGCGAAAGAAAAGTTCGGCGACTTCACAACTGTCTTGCCCTATCTGCGGACAACACAGCTAAAAGACTAAGATGGCACGGACCCGGTGCTTTGGCCGGGTCCGCATCGCCCATTCTTCAAAATGCGAATGAAAGTCCGACATTGAGGCTGACGGTATCAATGTCATCTGAGACCACGCCAGTCAGCGTACCGGTTGGCGAAAGGCGATCAACCTCAACATCAAAGTCACGGATGAACCGGACATCCCCGAAGAGTCTCGTTGTATCCGACAGCGCATAGGCGCTGCCCAGGATCAATTGGGCACTTGTGCTGTCGCTTTCGTCAGACAACGCCACCCCTGGGCCGTAGGAGACATTGATATCTGACCGCGCCGCGCCGAGACCGGCACCAACATAAGGTTTGAAATCCGTTCCAGTCTCAAAGTCAGCAATCAGGTTGGCAAATAGCCGCGTCGTCTGAATGCTGCCATCAACGTTGATTTCTGCCGCGGGGCCATTGCCGGAAAAGGCAACCTCATCGGCATCTGCTTCAGAGTAGGAGAGTTCAACCTCCGCCCGCAGGCTGGCTGCACCAAGATTTGCGAGCGTGCGTCCAAGCGCGATACCGGCCCCAAAGCCAGTGTCGGATTCAACGTCAACGGATTGAGTATTGCCGCCGATACGTCCGTCAAATTCGGTGTCTTGCAGATTGGCAATGCCGCCAAAAACCGAGCCATAGAAATCCTGGGCATGCGAGATTGAAGCGCTGCAGAAGACAAGGCCGAACGCTGCGACAAACGCCATATTTCGTTTCATGGGAATGATCCTTAGTGATGTGTTCAAGGTGACCAAGCGCCGAGACCGGCGCCACGTTTGGTGACCTATGACCGCAAACGAAGTGCTCTGTCATTTCACATGATCTCAAATGGAATACCTCGAATGTGAGGCGCGTTGTTCGAATAAATTCAGGCACCTGACCGCAAATTGGCAGAGAATGGCGCCAATCAGAGGTTTCGTTCGGAATTGTGTTGAGAACCGAGTCGCATCGCATGTCATCATCAATGAAACAAAGCGCCTGATCTGGTCACGGAAGGTTCAGGAAGTCAACCCGGTGACCTTTGCTGTACCGGCATGGCGCGTGGCGCTCGGCCGCAATTGATCAACGACGCAGTGCAGGGCAGCTGGAGAAACCAGCCACCCTTTCGGAAAATGGGTTAGGCGGCAGCTAGAACTGGTAGCTGACCGTCACGCCAACGATTGGGTAGACTGGGACGTCTTCCAAATCGTCATTCAATTCGTCGATGTCGGCCTGCACGACCGGGTCATCTTCATCAGACGACACCTCGAGCGAAGAGATGATGACGCCAAGGTCGCCGGACACAGACCAGCCATCAGCGAAAGATGTGCTAAAGCCCGTCGCGATCATCGGAGCGACGGAATTCGTGAACTCGACCGTGCCTTCGTATTCCAGCCCGTCATCATCCACTAGGCCGGTGATTTCGGTGTTTGAGACGAACAATCCGCCAGAAATGCGCCAGGCATTCCCGAGCGGGTAATAGTCGCCAAGCAGGGCAAAGCCGCCAAATTCGGCCTCACCATCAACCGTTGCGTCGTCAACCTCAAACTCGTCGTCAATGGTGAGTCCGCCCATGATCAGGCCACGCACGCGGACCTGCGGATTGACCGTGTATTCGCCTTCCAAAGACAGGCCAAAGTTCGTCGCACCTAGGCCGACAGCAAAGTCACCGGCGTTTTGGGAAAACGCGGTTGTTGCATATGTCGCTAAGGCTGTTGTTATAATAAGGGATTTCAAAAGCATAAACCGTTCCTCTGTTAGACATCCGTGCAGCAATTTCTGCGCAGAATATTGGTAGCGTCGGTTGGTCGATGGACCAACGACTCGGGTCAAATAATTGGTTGATTGTATCAACTTTTCTAGAATCCTACCAACTGACCGGATTAAAGCTGTTTTTGTAGTCAAAGTGCCACAAATGGCGATGGTTATGGCCGTGTCGATGCCTAAGTCAAACACAGGCACGCCATAGCAACACCACGCGGTTTGCAGGAGCAGCATATGGCGTGCGGTGGCCTAGAACCGGAATGAGACGGCTACGCTCGCATAGGGATAGACGGCGATGTCGCTGGCATCTTCCACGATTTCCTGTAATTCGGGATCGCTGTCCAACTCGTCTTGAAGCGCCGGATCATCCGCAGTGTATGTCACGTCGATACCGCCCGTGAAGATTACCCCTGCCTCGGTGTTCAGCGACCAGCCTCTGCCCAGCCCAAGGTCATAGCCCGTGGTCAGCATCGGGTTGATATCGCCCGAAAATTGTGCAGAGACATCCGCTTCAACGCGCCCCGCACCTTCAACCTCGGCCGTACCGCTGCCGGAGAGCTCGGTGTTTGACAACAACAAACCGCCCGATACACGCCAGCCCGATTGCAGGGGATAGAAGTCGCCCATCAGGGCAACGCCACCCAATGTCACGTTACCGCTGAAATCGCCATCCTCGTCGGTTTCTTCGAAATCAGCGTCGATGCCGCCCATCAGGATGCCGCGCACCTGATAGTTTGGATTGATCCGGTAAGCAGTTTCGATGTTGGCGCCCAAGGTCGATACCCCAAAGGCGACCACGACCTCTTGCGTTGATGCAGGGTCCAGCACTGAAGACACTGTTGAGGAGCCTTCCTGTGCCGCGGCATGACTGGCGATCAGGGCAAGAAGTGCAGTTACGACAAATCGCAGCATACGGCGTTCCAACTCAAACAGTTGTTTAGGGCATACGCTTTGTTCCTTGCGAAAGGCTTAACTCCAGTCAGAAACAACAAAGGCCCGGCTGTCTCCAGCCGAGCCTTCGCAAAGCAAACGTTTCGAGGCTTAACCTTCTGCCGCTTCTTCCTTTTTGATCTCTTCGCCAGTGTTCTGGTCGACCATCTTCATGGCCAAACGCACCTTCCCGCGATCATCGAAGCCCAGCAGTTTGACCCAGACTTCCTGACCTTCTTTCAGAACGTCGGATGGGTGATTCAAACGGCGATTCTCGATCTGGCTGACGTGCACAAGACCGTCGCGCTTGCCGAAGAAGTTCACGAACGCACCAAAGTCTACCAGTTTCACCACGGTCCCTTTGTAGATCACGCCCTCTTCCGGCTCGGCTACGATCGAATGGATCATGTCATAGGCCTTCTTGATCGCCTCGGCATCGTTCGATGCCAGCTTGATCACACCGTCATCGTTGATGTCGACCTTGGCGCCTGACGTTTCCACAATCTCGCGGATGACCTTACCGCCAGAGCCGATCACTTCGCGGATCTTGTCGGTTGGGATGGTCATCGTTTCGATTTTAGGCGCATGGACGCTGAATTCATTCGCATCGGTCAGCGCCTTGGACATCTCGCCCAAGATATGCATCCGCCCGGCTTTCGCCTGCTCGAGTGCCTTTTTCATGATCTCAGGTGTGATACCGGCGATCTTGATGTCCATCTGCAGCGAGGTGATGCCGTTTTCGGTTCCGGCAACCTTGAAGTCCATATCGCCCAAGTGGTCTTCGTCACCCAGGATATCAGACAGCACGGCGTAAGAGCCATCTTCTTCCATCACCAGGCCCATGGCCACGCCAGCGACCGGTGCCTTCAGCGGCACGCCTGCATCCATCATCGACAGCGACCCGCCACAGACGGACGCCATTGAGGATGAGCCGTTGGACTCAGTGATCTCCGATACGACCCGCACGGTGTAGGGAAAGTCAGTTGGTGCGGGCAGGACGGCCTGCAATGCGCGCCATGCGAGCTTGCCGTGACCGATCTCACGCCGGCCGGGCGAGCCCACGCGGCCCACTTCGCCGACCGAATAGGGCGGGAAGTTGTAGTGCAGCATGAAGTTGGATTTGTAGACGCCGGTCAGCGCATCGATCATCTGCTCATCATCGCCTGTGCCGAGCGTGGTGACCACCAGACCTTGCGTCTCGCCGCGCGTAAACAGGGCAGAGCCATGGGTACGCGGCAGGACACCGGTTTCCGACACGATCGGGCGAATTTCATCCAAGGCGCGGCCATCGATCCGGCGGCTGTTCTTGACGACATCGCCGCGCAGCACGTTGGATTCCAGCTTTTTCATCGCCGGGCCAAGGTTTTCGTCTTCCTGCTGTTCTTCCGTCAGCGCGGCGACGATCTCTGCCTTGGCGTCAGATACGGCGGTCGTGCGTTCTTGCTTGTCGGTGATCGCGTAGGCGGCACGCATCTTGTCTTCGCCTGCCGCTTTCACAGCATCGTAGAGGTCAGCGTAGTCGGGTGGGGTGAACTCAAACGGCTCTTTCGCGGCTTCCTCGGCCAGATCGATGATCAAGTCGATCACAGGCTGGATCTGCTCGTGCGCGAAGGTCACCGCACCCAGCATCTCGTCCTCGGACAATTCATAGGCCTCGGATTCGACCATCATCACGGCGTCTTTTGTGCCCGCGACGACGAGGTCCAGACGCTGTTCTGGGTTCATGCGCAGATTGTGCATGTCGTCGATTTCCGGGTTGAGGACATAGTCTCCATCCACAAAACCCACACGGGCTGCTGCAATCGGGCCCATGAAAGGCGCTCCGGAAATCGTAAGCGCGGCAGATGCCGCAATCATCGCAACCATGTCGGGATCATTGACCAGATCGTGGCTCAGCACCGTGCACATCACCAGCACTTCGTTTTTGAAGCCGGGGACAAAGAGCGGACGAATGGGACGGTCGATCAAACGGGCTGTTAGCGTTTCCTTTTCGGTCGGACGCGCCTCGCGCTTGAAAAAGCCGCCTGGGACTTTCCCGGCGGCATAGTATTTTTCCTGGTAGTGGACGGTCAGGGGGAAGAAATCCTGCCCTGGTTTCTGTGACTTAGCAAAAGTCACGTTGGCCATGACGGAGGTCTCGCCCACGGTGGCGATGACGGTGCCGTCAGCCTGTCGGGCAACCTTGCCCGTTTCCAGTGTGAGCGTCTCCTGCCCCCACTGCATCGATTTTTTCACTTCGTTGAACATCATGTTTTCCTAACAGGGCCTCGGGCCCATTTGCGTAGGGGGCGTATTCCCCCTCATCCCGGTATCTTCTTTGTCGGGCGCTGGGATGCGGGCGCCGGTCTTCCAAGATTTCGGGGCCATAACGCAGTTTTGGGGGTTTGGGAAGGGGAAGGACGCAACGCCCCGAACGTGTCGCATGGGATGAGGTGCAGAATGACGCGTTAGCACAAGCAAATAAGGTGTTTTCCGCCGTACAGAAGGCGTATGGAAGCCGTACAGAACCTGTACGTACATCGATGCCGATTTTGGCGGTTAATGGCGCGTACGGCGGTCGTTTGTTGAGAAAGTGTTAATGGCTGGTTTGAGGCTACGTTGACCAATACAATTGGAGCGAAGGGTTGTAGCTTTGCGCAGGAAGCGGACTTCGCAAAGTCGCACCTGACGTCGGCTTAGAGCCCAAAGTGCATAATGCTGTAACTGTTACAAGAG
>NZ_JAXBMD010000009.1:0-79752 GCF_033963825.1 Cognatiyoonia sp. IB215446
GTTATCGAGATGTCGAAAGAAGACCGGGACGCGCTGATCCGGTTTGTGGAGAGCCTATGAAACACCTTCTTGCCGCCAGCGTTCTTGCCATCCTGCCCGGCTTTGTGGCGGCCCAGAGCATCACCGCTGATATCGTCAACAATCACGTCCTGCCCGGCTACGATGCTTTGGCAGAGGCAGGGAAGGCCCTGTCGGATGCCGCCGCGACGGATTGCGCGGCAACCTCCAACCCGTTGCGCATGGCCTATGGCGCCGCTTTTGATGCCTGGATCGCTGTCAGCCACATGCGCTTTGGTCCATCGGAGACCGACGACCGCGCATTTGCACTTTCCTTTTGGCCCGACAGCCGGGGTGCGACGCCCAAAGCGCTTGGCACCCTGCTTCGCGATGAAGATCCCATCGCGCAAAGTGCCGATGCCTATCGCGACATGTCCATCGCAGCACGCGGGTTCTACGCGATGGAGTTCCTGCTTTATGACGAGACGATCAGCACAGCAGGCAATGCAGGCTATCGCTGCCAGCTTGTCCAGACAGTGGCCGCGGACATCGCCAATCTGACGCAAGACATCGCCAATGATTGGGACGATGGTTACGCAGCGCTACTGACCAACCCATCCGGTGATGGCATCTACCGCACCGATCTGGAAGCGATGCAAGAGCTTTTCAAAGCGCTCACAACCGGCCTGCAACTGACGTCAGAGGCGCGGTTGGGCCGCCCCTTGGGTACCTTTGACCAGCCCCGCCCCCGCCGGGCCGAGGCCTGGCGCTCAGGCCGCTCCGCGCGGCATGTGGCCATCGCCATTGAAAGCTTGGCCGATCTTGGCAGCCGCCTTTCTGCCGATGATCCCGCGTTGCAGGAGAGCCTGAATGCCGCCTTCACGCGCGCGCTGACACAGATCGCCGCCCTCGATGATCCTGCCTTCGCCGGTGTCGCGGACCCTGCGTCACGCATCAAGGTGGAGGCGATCCGCAGCCGCGTTGAAGAAATCCGTGCCATCGCCGAAAACGAACTGGGCCCGAGCCTTGGGGTGGCATCAGGCTTCAACGCCCTTGACGGCGATTGAAATGGCGAACCGGCGGCAGTTCATCGCCGGGCTTCTGGCAACCGGGCTCTCGCCCGTGCCAAGCTGGGCTGATGCGGGCTCGCCGGCCCTTTTGTCAGCGGCCTTGCGCGATGACGGAACCTACGTTCTTTGTGGCATCAGCGACGCGCTGCAGGTGCTGTTCCAGATTCCCTTGCCCGCCCGTGGGCACGCGGCGGCAGGCCATCCAACAAGACCGCTTGCCGTGGCCTTTGCCCGCCGTCCGGGGCGTTTTGCCCAAGTGATTGACTGCAGCACAGGACAGCCAAGGGCCACACTTGATGCGCCACAGGGCCGCCATTTCTACGGGCATGGTGTCTTTAGCCAGGATGGCGCATGGCTCTATACAACCGAAAATGACTACGACACAGGCGCGGGCCGTGTTGGGGTCTGGGATGCCGCCGCCGGATTTGCCCGCGCAGGCGAGTTCGCCAGTGGCGGGATCGGCCCGCATGACATCAAACGCTTGCCCGACAGCGACGTCCTGGTGGTCGCCAATGGTGGGATCGATACGCATCCTGACAGCGGACGGACCAAGCTGAACATCCCGACCATGCGACCTAACCTTGCCTACATCGCCGATGGCGAGGTGGTCGAAACGGTGGAACTCGACCAAATCCACCACAAGAACTCAATTCGGCATTTGTCGGTCGCGCAGAACGGGACGGTTGCCTTTGGTATGCAATGGCAAGGCGACACCCCTGCCTCGCCACTGGTCGGCTTGCATCGACGCGGCACCGCCCCAAAACTGACCCATACAACCGAACGTCAGATGCAGGGCTATGTCGGCAGCATCACCTTCACCGGTGAGGGTAGGCAGATCATCGCAACATCCCCGCGTGGCGGTCGTGTGCAGCGTTATGACGCAAAAACGCTGGCGTTGCTTGACCAAGTGGACCTGACTGATGCCTGCGGTGCGGCTGCGACTGCAGACGGCGCCATCATCACCACCGGCACCGGTCAGCTGGTTGATCTGCTGACCCAACGCAGCCGGGACACGCCATCACTGCAATGGGACAATCATCTGGTGTCATTGGGTTAGCTACTACGGCGCTTTGCGGTCCAATATGCGCACCATCATATGCCGGATATGATCCTGTGCGCCGAAAAACACCGCCAAGATGCGGACGACTTCCGTTTCCGCATCGGGACGAAACCAAAAGACCGCGTTATTGCGTCTGACAAATCGAACATCCGGCACGATGTCATGGAGCAATGTCCCCTGGAACGGCAATTCCGCCAGTTTTTCCGCGTCGGCTTGAATGGCTCTGATGCGCACTGCGGCACGGTCCAGCGCGACATCGCCCGGATCGCCAAAATCAACATAGGCTGCAAGCAGATGATCGAATATCAGCGCGAAGTCGTGTCCGACATCCGCCGCAAATTCAATCCGCCACACGGGCGCTTTGTCTCTGGGCAATCATCATATCAAGTTGCTGACGCATCGTGTCTGCATCTACGAATGCACCTGCCGCACGTTCTGCCAGGATAGCCTTTAGCGCGGCAGTATCTGCCATTTCAGCCTCGGTTTGCTGCCGTAACAGATCAAGACCTTTCTGGATCACTGCGCTGGCGCTGGCATATCGACCTTCGGCCACCAAATGGCGGACAAAACTATCCTGCTGGTCGGTTAAAGATATAGAGGATTTAACGGTCATAACGGAATGGTAGCACCCAGTAGCACCAGCCGCAACCCATGTTTTCTCAGGTCTGATCCACCAGTTCGAACAACGCCGGAACCGCCGGACATGGGGCCAGATCGTTGCCAACGACGTCAGACAACCGCGCCTGATGCAGGAACACATAGACATGCGCGCTCAGTCCCTCCCAAAGCCGATTGGCCATGGATTGCGCCTGTGAACCAGAGGCCCCGCCCGACACCCCTGCGCCGGTATGCAACGCCGATACGGTCTCATCCACTGCGGCCAGAATATCGACAACTCGGATATCTGATGGGGCCTGCGCCAGCTGGTACCCCCCAGCAGGTCCGCGGGCCGAGACAACCAGTCCAGCACGGCGCAGTTTCACGAAAAGCTGTTCCAGATAAGTCAGCGAGATATCCTGACGCTTGGACAATTCAGACAGATTGACCGGGTGACTGCGCGCCTCCAATGCCAGATCAGTCAAGGCAACCATGGCATAGCGGCCTTTCGTGGTCAGCTTCATATGGCCTCCTCCTTTTCTAACCCTGCGCAGCTGCTGGGATGAGATCAATCATGTCACGGCGCGCAAGACCGGGCGCTTTGTTCGCGCGGGCCGTGCCGCTGTCGGGTCGAGTGTCGTGGCAAGCGACAGACCCGTCCGTACAACTGCCGCCTTGACCGAACCGCCGGTCAGATGGGCGATGATGGTGCGGGCGTGGTCAGTCTTGTCAGCGCGCATGGCCGCGATTAGCGCCAACAGCTCAACCTCATCTGTCGTCAGGTGTTTGCGCGCGTCTACATCCAGCGGATCGTTGTAGCGTAGCGGCACCGGTCGGTTCAGCAAAACGGCTGACAGGAACGTTTGCACAGCGTTGGCAATAGCCAGCCCCCTTGCTTCCCCCCAAGTGCCCGTCGCTGTGGCAAAGCCGGTGCGCCATCCCAGTGTTTCTGGATGAAGGTAAGCGTTTAGAAAATGACGCATCACCGGTAGCAGCGCCTTGCTGGCCGCATCAAGCTGCTCTGCGCGCGGGGCCATATCGGCATGCATGGCCTTCATGCCTTTTTCCTGGCTGCGGCATCGCATTGTCGGAATAGAGCGATGTCCTCTGGCAGGTCGTCCGGTGCAATCTCAGGGATTGGACCTGCTCTTTTCGCCGGAAACCGTATGTCCGCTTCAATCGCGGCGCGCAACCGGGGGTTCAGGCCCACACCGGTCCGCTGGGCGAACGCATCCATGGCCAACAGATCAATCAGAGCTCTAGACATCGGCAGGCACCTCGGCAGGCATTTGCGCCATGGGCAGCATCACCGACAACCGCGTGATCGCGCCCAGGCTTTGGGTGATGTTGTTCCCTTCGCAGAGCATCATCAATTCCGTCTGCGCGCGACCCGCATTTCCGCGACGTACCGCCTGCAGCGCGCCCATCAGGCGTCGCTCATGTTCGCTGACAATGGCAGCACAGCCATCGCAGACCGGTGAGTTGAAATGAAAGACAGATCGCCGTGCCTCGCGCACGCTGCGCAAAACGTCGACAAGGCGCGCGGCGATGATCGGTCCTATCTCATCACCGAAGGCTGCTTGGGCAATATCGGATGCCCTGAGCCATGCATGCGATTGCGGGCTTGCAAAGGATTGAAAAAAGAAACGCGCAATCGTGAGGATGTGATCCTCTGTGTAATCGAACCGTGCATCGGTGCGCAGGATTTCTTTTTGGTCAGGGCGCCGACCACAATGGGACTGGCTTTTGGATTGGTGCATGTCGAAACCTTTTTTGCATCAGGATGGCGTCCTATCTGGCAATTCTGAAATCAGGGCTCGACAAGGGCGATATGATCTTATGCTGTATCCTGACTGTTTTAATAAGGAAAAATCAAGCATCTTTTTTGGCGGGCTTTTGGTTGGGCTGCTCGCCGGAATAGCACGGTCTTTACTCGAATTGCGGCAGTTGCAGCTCGTCATTCCGGGCCGGTAACCGCTATATCTTGACGCATGTCCCTGCCCCGCGCCAAATTGTGGACAATTTCCTTGACTTAGCATGGTGAATCACGCCCTAACTGTTTTGAAGTTGCGCAAATAAGCAACAAAGAGCGGGAAAACAGCAACCATGTTCCAAACAGGACCGATCGCCGCGGGTTCGCAATCCGATGTCACTCGCGAAATGGCCGAGCGGCTTGGCACTGCGCTGTCCACGCATTTACAACAGGTTTACGCCCCAGATCAGCGTAAGAGCTTGCGGTTGTTCAGTGCAACCGAGGTGGCAGAGCTGTTGGGTGTATCGGGCCAGTTTCTGCGTAAAGGCCATGCCGATGGGTCATTACCAGAACCGGCAGAGAATAGAAATGGACGCCGGTTTTATACCGGAGCTGAGATCTGGCAGATGCGCGAGGTTTTGGAAGCGTCCTCTCGCTCGCCAGGGAAGTATCTTCCGGGGCGGCGTGAAGGTGACAAACTGCAGATTATCCAGTTGATGAACTTCAAAGGTGGCTCGGCGAAATCGACGGCTGCGATCCATCTGTGTCATTACTTTGCGCTGAATGGCTACCGCGTGTTGGCGGTGGATCTTGATCCGCAGGGCAGCCTGACGGGCTTTTGCGGGCTGCAGACCGAATTGGAGTTTGACGGCCCGACGGTCTATGACGCGCTGCGCTATGAAGACCCCCTGTCCTTTTCGGACGTGATCGTTGATACGTATTTTCCGGGGCTTGATCTGGCCCCTGCCCGCCTGATCCTGAGCGAGTTTGAAACTGAAACGGCGGTGAATGCCGGTCGTGGTACTGCGTTTTTTGAGCGGCTCGCCGATGTGATTGCGCCAGTTGAGGCTGACTATGACGTCGTGATCATCGACAGCCCCCCTGCCCTCGGGTTTCTGACGCTGACCGGTCTTTATGCCGCGACATCGGTGATTGTGCCGATGACGCCCAGCATGCTCGACCTCGCCTCGACCCAGCAATTCATCGAAATGACTTCGGCCTATCTGGGTGTGATCGAGGATACGGGCGTGCGCATGGATCAGGACTTCTTTTCCTTTCTGATCACAAGAGATGACCCAAGCGATATTCCAAGCCAGCAGATCGTGTCGTTGATGCGCGCGCTGTTTCAGGATCGCATCATTGCGTCAACGGCCTTGCGCAGCACGGCCATTGGCGATGCGGCGATGTTGAAGATGTCGATCTATGAGGTGGCGCGGTCCGAGATGACGCGCAGCACCTATGATCGCGCACGTGCCAGCATGGATGCGGTTGGGGCGGATGTCGCTGACATGGTTCAGAAAGCATGGGAGCGCACATAATGGCACTCGACAAGAACAAGGCCGGCATCATGGCGGCGATCCAGGCGGCAACCGAAGGCAAAGCGCCGTTGAAGAGACCAAAAGCAAAACAGGCGGAACCGGACGTTGCGGCGCGTGCGCATCGGTCGTTGCCACGGGGTACGGTTGGGTCTGTGCGGGCAGGGCTTGGTGGTATTCAAGAGATTGAAACGGCCCTGATCCTGCCCTGGGGGCCAGCGGATCGATTGGAGTTAACAGCTGTTCACTCTGACGGAGAAGAGGTGCAGGACCTGGCCGAAAGCATTCGTACCAGCGGGCAGCAGGTGCCGGTGCTGTTGCGGCCAGCGCCGAGCCAGGACGGCAAGTTTGAGGTGATCTATGGCCGCCGCCGTATTTTGGCCTGTCAGCAGCTTGGTGTTCCCGTCAAGGCGCTAATCCGGACGCTGGACGACGGCGCAGCGCTCATGGCCAAAGGGCTGGAGAATGCGGCGCGCGTTGATCTGAGCTTTTACGAACGTGCCCGCTTTGTGAAGGCGATCCTTGATCAGGGGCATAGTCGGGACGCGGCGATGCAGGCCTTGTCGATCAGCAAAAACTCCCTGTCGCAGTTTGAGCGTGTCGCGCGTTTGATCCCTGATGCAGTTGGTATTGCGATCGGGGCTGCGCCGGCTTCTGGGCGTCCAAAGTGGATGGCACTTGCGGCAGCGTTGGAAAGTGAAAAGTTGACGCAGGATGGGTGTTTGGCAGTGCTTGCGAAGTTGCCTGTGGAGACCACGTCAGATGAGCGGCTACAGGCGATACTGCAAACGCTGTCGCAGCGCGGTGCGGATGACGCGCGACCGATAGAGCGGTCTCCAGTTGCGGGGACGGCGGTCAAGACTACGAAATCATCATTGACGCTGACTGTCAGACGTCATGGTGAAACGAGAGAATTTGCGGACTGGATCGATGCCAATATCGACCGTCTGCTGCAGGAATCCTACGAGACCTTCAAAAAAGAGGCCGGAGGATGAGCGCGGGTTAACAGCTGTTAACTCGCAAAATGAGGTGATGAGCAGACAAGGAGGATAACGCATAAGAAAACCCCCGAAACCGGGGTTCCGAGGGCTAAGCGCGAAAGCGCAGATTGTTTTGACACTGCGATCATAGCACCCCGCGAAT
Source organism: Cognatiyoonia sp. IB215446 (assembly GCF_033963825.1). Lineage (NCBI taxonomy): Bacteria > Pseudomonadati > Pseudomonadota > Alphaproteobacteria > Rhodobacterales > Paracoccaceae > Cognatiyoonia > Cognatiyoonia sp. IB215446. Next base: position 7,156 of record NZ_JAXBMD010000009.1, read on the forward strand.
CACCGGACAACAAAAAACGCCCTTGGGCGAACGGGTTTTTGAGGCGTGCAAACAAAATGGAACATGTTGGAACAGGCCCGCAAAGGGCAACTGCGTCGTCGGGGGCGCAGAACAACGCTGGCTGGCGCAAAGCCAGCGCAGGTTTGATCAATGCGACGCGTTTGGCGGATGAAGGTGCGGCACAAGAGGTGACAAAGACACGCGCTGTGGTCGCTGCAAAGCGTGTCGGGGCACATATCGGGCTGAAGGCCGCAGATCTTTTACTGCTTGATACGCTGGCGGCCTTCACACAGCCGCAGGATTGGACCGAAGGACAGCGCCCGATCGTGTGGGCGTCAAACGCCTATTTGATGGATCAGACCGGGTTTTCGTTGTCGACGCTCAAGCGGCATGCGCGGCGTTTGGCGGAAACCCGGATGATTTCGTTCGAGGATAGCCCTAATGGCAAACGCTGGGGTCGCCGAGACGCCGAAGGGTTCATTGTCGAGGCTTATGGCTTTGATCTGTCGCCGCTTGCAGCGCAGGTTGAAACATTCGAAGCAATCGCCGCCGAGCTGGCGGCTGAGCGGGCCTTGTGTCAGCGGCTCAAACGCAAGATCACGGTTCTGCGGCGGAGCATCCGTGCGCGGCTTGTGGCGGCGCAGGAGGCTCGGCAACAGGGCAGGGGGTGGATATCCCTACAAAAGAGCTTTGAAGCGCTTCTAAGCCGCCTTCCAGGCGCCAGAGTTGGGTCTGACGCATTAATGGCGATGGCGTCAGCGCTTTCTGAGTTGCTGCAGCAGGTTGAGGCGCTTGTGTTTGATAAGAGTGAACCTGTTCCGCACTCGATATCGCCGCAACAAAATTCTACAAAAATGAACCCCAGAGAGGCCATTTCTGAACCGCACATACTAATTACAAGTGAACTTCATTCTGTAAACAGTAATTCCTTAGAAAATAAGGAAGGCGAAACCGATGCACCCAGACCGGCAAAGGTTGCTCATGATGCGCCAGCGGGCGAGATAAGCAACGCAAAAGTAATGCTTGGTGTTGAACTGCCAGTCCTCTTACAGGCTTGTCCTGAATTTGCCTCTTGGGCGCACAACATGGGTGGCTATCTGCGGGATTGGAGTGACTTTGTGCGCGTTGCGGGCGAACTCAGGCCTATGATTGGGGTATCAGACCACGCCTGGACCACCGCGCAGCAGCAGATGGGTAAGATACAGGCCGCGGCCGCGCTCGCACTGGTATTTGAGAAAGTTCATAGCGGCGAAGTGAACTCTCCTGGTGGATATCTGCGGGGTATGGTGGCAAAAGCCGAGGCAGGGGAGCTGCATTTGGAGCGGAGTTTCTTTGGGCGCTTAAATGGTATCGCGGCGTGATCTGTCTCTTGAAACCTTGCAAATATTCCATGTGATGGCATAAATGCAAGGTATGATCGCGCGACATCACCTGAACCGTCTTGAAACGGCGCTTGCAACCCAGGCTAGCGTTGTGCTGCTTGGCCCACGCCAAGTGGGGAAGACAACGCTCGCACAGGACATCGCAGAAGCCCGCGATGCCGTCTATCTTGACCTGGAGCGGGCGGCAGATCGGCAGGTATTGGCAGAGCCGGACCTTTATCTGGACGAACAGGCGGGCAAGCTGGTTGTTATAGACGAAGTGCAGTTGATGCCGGGCCTGTTTGGCGCGCTGCGAGGGCAGATCGATCGGCGCCGGCGGGCAGGGCATCGGACAGGGCAGTTTTTGCTGCTGGGGTCAGCCTCAAACACACTGTTGCAGCAAAGTGCGGAATCCCTTGCCGGGCGCGTGAGTTATCATGAGCTGACACCATTCATGCTGGACGAAGTGGGGCAGGGGGCCTTGGCGCAGCTTTGGCTCCGGGGCGGGTTCCCAGACAGTTTTTTGGCGGCTGATGACCGCACGAGCCTCACCTGGCGTGACGATTTCATCCGCACGTATCTGGAACGCGATATTCCGGCCTTTGGTCTGCGCATCCCTGCGGAAACCTTGCGCCGTTTCTGGACAATGCTGGCACATGAACAGGGCGGGTTATTGAATGCGGCCAAACTTGCCGCTGGCCTCGGCGTCTCTGGCCAAAGTGTGGCGCGGTACTTGGATCTTTTGGTCGACCTTATGTTGGTTAGGCGCTTACCACCCTGGCACGCCAATACCGGAAAGCGGTTGGTCAAATCACCTAAGGTCTATATCCGCGATGCCGGTCTCACCCATGCGTTGTTGGGAATTGAAACGACAGAAGCCTTGCTGGGCCATCCTGTTGTCGGCGGATCCTGGGAGGGCTTTTGCATCGAAAACCTGATCGCAGCTGCCCCTCGGGGAACAGAGGCGAGCTTTTATCGGTCATCTGCCGGGGCAGAGATTGACCTGATTTTGAAACTGCCAGACGGCGCATTATGGGCGATCGAGGTCAAGCGAACGACCAGCCCGAAAGTCACACGCGGGTTCCATATTGCCGCAGAGGAACTGAACGTGACTGAACGATTGCTTGTCTATGCCAGTGACCGCGCAGTGCCGGGGCAGGGTGGTGTGCGGGCCATGCCGCTTAACGAGGTGATGAAGCGGCTGAACTCTGCAACCAGATGACTATTTCTGGCATGTTTTCAATGCATTATGATATAAACAGACCGTTCGATGTTACGCCTTGCTGATCCAGCAGATATCCCTCTGATCCAGTCGATCCTTAATGCGCCAGAGAATTGGGACAAGTTGGAAGCCTATTCTGAAGACACCATTTATGCCGCGATCGCTGGCGCGCAGAGCAAGGTTCTTATCTGGGACGAAAATGCGGAACGGTGCGGGTTTTGTTGGCTCACCCAGACAGCAAAAGGGACAAAGGTAGAAGAGTTCGGCGTCAAAATTCAGGGCCACGGGGTAGGGGGCCGTTTCTTTGGGCCGGTGTTGGACGCTGTGACCAGAGACGGCTTGCCACTGCCAATCTGGCTTGCGGTCGCTGCGGACAATTCCGGTGCTATCCGTTTTTATAAGCGGTTTGGCTTTGTGCATTCGACATTGCGCAAATCCGTCTGGCACCGTCGTAAAGGTCCGATTGCTGATGCACTGATCATGGTCTATGCGCCAGATGACACGCGTGTTCATGATTGACAATCAGTGCGCCAATAATAGCCTGTGACGGCCCCAGTCAGATCATTAGCCAGGGCGTCAACGCGGATGATGTGGCGATGAAACTGACGATCAATGTCCCTCCAGAAACGATACATCTGACTGCGGTGTCGGCATGACGACACGCATGGATACGAAAACCGACGTTGTCCCATTAACGCGAGAGGATGTGTCTGCCGCAGCGGCCCTGTCCGCGACGTTTGGTTGGCCTCATCGGCAAGAAGACTGGGCGCTGATGCTGCGGATCGGGGCGGGATTGAAAATCCAGCGTGATGGCGCGCTGGCTGGCACAGTGATGTGGTGGCCGCTTGGGGCTGATGCGGCGACTTTGGGCATGGTGATGGTGCCAAAACACCTGCAGGGGCAGGGGGGTGGAACAAGACTGATGCAAGCGGCTTTGGCGGCCAACACCGGCAAGACGCTGCGATTGAACGCGACGCCAGAGGGCATGGCGCTTTACCAGGGTGCCGGGTTTCGCGATGTGGGGGTGATTTGCCAGAACCAGGGTATTGCGCGGGGCACAGGCGAAACCAGCGATGCGGTTCTTGCAGGGCGCTATGTCGCCTCGCAGATCATGCAGTTTGATCAAAGGGTCACCGGTTTGCAACGCTCCCACATCTTGGAAACGCTGGTCACGGTTAGTGACGTTGCAATATCAACGGATGCGTCGGGAGAGTTGGCGGGTTACGCGCTCTGCCGCGCGTTCGGAATGGGCCGTGTCATTGGTCCGGTCGTCGCATCTGACACTTTGACAGCAAAGGCGCTTATTGCACTCTTCCTTGACCGCTATACGGGTCAGTTTTTGCGGATAGACACGCCCGCCATGCATGGCTTGTCGCCGTGGTTGGCTGCGCATGGCCTCATCGAGGTTGAACCTGCCACAGCGATGCGGATTGGTGCAGATGATCTACCGCCTGCCTTTGCTTTGGCCAGTCAGGCATTGGGCTAACATGGTTTGCAGAAGGCAAATCGGTATTTGAGAATCGTTCGCAAGTGAGGTATGTCAAATTACGCGCCAGCCATACTGCGCCAGCCATCGGAACAAAGCGTTGGAGAACGACGATGGTCGGCAATCTGGTTCCTTATCTGATCATGCTTGCAGCAACAGGTTTCGCACTTTTGCGCGACGCGCCTTATGCAACACCTTTGTTCATCGTGGTCATGGCCGCATGGTACACGGTCCGCATGGTACTGACGCAAGGGGCATCGCTTGAGGTCAAGGAAGAGCGCGATGCCAAGCGCGAACGCCCACTTGCCGGGGTTGTCGGTGTTGGGATGATTTTCCTCCCGCTTTTGACACTGGCGACGCCATTGCTGGATTTCGCGGCCTACACGGCTGTGCCCGGTCAGTTGGCCATCGGAGCAGTTGTGGCAGTCATTGGCGTCTATCTGTTCTGGCGGTCCCATGCTGATCTGGGTCCGATGTGGTCGGCGCATCTAGAAGTTCGTGAAGGGCATCGTCTGATCACGCATGGTATCTACAGCCGGATCCGCCATCCGATGTATAGCGCGATTTTCCTGATCACGCTTGGGCAGACTCTGATCTTAACCAATTGGATCGCGGGGCCAATTGGCTTGGTGGCATTTACCGCGCTATATCTGATCCGCATCGGCCCGGAAGAACGGATGATGGCTGACCAGTTTGGGGCTGCATGGGCGAACTATGCCGCAAAGACGCCACGGCTTGTGCCGCGATGGGCAACCGGTGCGCGCTAGTTGTTGAGTGAATCCAAGAATGTGCTCACCAGTCGATTGAATTGTTCTGGCTGTTCGCGCATGGGCCAATGTCCAACATCAAGCACCTCCAGTTTTGCGTGCGGCATCTGCTTTGCCGCCATCTGAACGGTTTCAAGAGGAACGAGAGCATCTTGCGCCCCGTGAATGAAAAGAGTGGGTTGCGCGATGCGATGGAGGTCTTCCCTGTAAAATGAGCGGAGGCGCCTTGCGGTCATCTCGCCCCGCTGAAAATGCGTGAAGGGCGTGCCATTGTCTGCTGACGCAAGTACGTCGCTGACCTCGGCAACAAGTTCAGGCGTCACCTTGTTTGGGTCAGCAAAAAGTCCTGCGACAGCGCGCCGCAGCAAACTGGGATATCGTCGCATCGCTGCGTATGAGATGGCATTCAACGGCAATCGCGTCAGTAAGAACGACAACAGGTGATATGGCGCGCGGGGGGCCACGCCATACGTACCGACCGGTATCAGCGCGTTGACGCGCATTGGGTGGTTGATCGCTGACCAAAGCGCGGCACCACCCCCCATTGAGATACCGACCATGGCAGCGTTGTCGATTTTCTGGTGATCAAGAAACCGCATCAGCCAATGCCCGATATCGGCAATTGTGTAGGGTCGCCCTAGCGCTGCCGAACCGGCATAGCCGGGCCAGTTTGGGGCGATGACATGGTAGTGTTTGGCCAATTCAGGTGCCAACAGCCGCCATGACAGGCTTGCGCAATCAAGACCGCCGCCATGAAGCAATAGAACGGTTTTATGATGATCCGATCCAACCTGCAGAAAGGTTGCGGGTCCAGAAGAAAGCATGATGGTCTGCCGCGCGAAATCAGGCATATTTTGAAAGTCCCACCCATCATTTGACTGCCGCAAGTAGATGACTTCGCCTAACCTTCTGTGCGCGTGCGGCGCAGGTAATTGCGGTAGCGTTCGCGGCGGCTTTCGTCGGATCGTAGCACGCAGGTCGTACAGTAGTCAGCGTCCTCTCTGGGTGCCGTGTAGTAGCGGCAACAGCCACCGCGTACGCGCATCCAGTCGCCTGTCTCCGGTGCCTCTGGCAGGTCGATCCATGCAAAATCTGTCTGTTTGTTGAAAAGTCTGGAGCTTTTGTCGCGTATGATGTTCCGTGCATGGGACATCGCCAGATCTGTCTGGCCTATCGCGCGACCATGCTCAAGGAACGCTGCCGCAAGGCTGTCCGCGACAAGCCGCCAGAGGGCTGCGCGCGACAGTCCGGATAGTACATAGAGCCGATCGATTAATGGCGTATGGATTTGCTCCAGTGTCGTGGCCAAGCCGGGCAGGGCGGGCATGTCGACAAAAGCGGCCCGATCCGGATCGATATGGACGTCGAACGCAAGGCTGACGCCTTTCTCTCCGTCCTCCTCCCAATGCACAAACCGTTGCATCAGGCTGACCGCTTCTGACCTTGCGGCGGCCAGCCAGAGGCCGCGCAAAGCCAATCCGGCGAGTGGTTCACAGATGCTCCAAGACACTGTGCCCATCAGGTAGGCTGCCGCAAGTTTCGCGTCACCACCCGGTTCATCCAAAATGGCATCGGCCATCAGACGGCGCACGCAATCATCGGATAGGTTTGCCATGTTCACGCCAGAAGACGTGGCGCCGGTCAGATGAAGAACGGGCGAAAAATCACCCTCAAGCGGGACAAGCGTTGCTGCTGTCGTCTGTAGGTCGCGGGGAATATGGGTCATTCGATCACGGGGTCTCTGTTGAGCCTACTTTGGCCAGTGATTTCGGTGAAGGCTTCCATGCGTAGATGGCCTGCGCGCCTTCCGAGTGCGTGAACGCCTTGAAACCTGTCTTACCGTCCCGGGCAGGGGCGACAGTCATCAGTGGGGTGGGGGCAGCAGCAAAGGTCAGCCGTCTCATCGAACTCTCCAGATGTGTTTTCAGAACTAGCTTGGATGTGGAAGGTTCGCTGGCTTGCCCGTGGGCACTATGACATTTTCCGAGTATTTCTGTCGAGAATAAATGGAGATGTCAGGTTGAGACATTGCCGCGCACCTGACGCGGTGCGCGGCGTGACGCTATTCTGGCTGTAAAAACGGGTTGGACAGCACAGTTGTAAGCATAAAGATCGCCCCGCCGACTGCATCGTAAGACGGCGTTGTGATCTCTTCGCGCGGGATGGGGATCAGGCGGCCCTGCTGGCAGGCGCTCAGGACATCGCAAAAACCCGGAAACGCGCCCTCCATCGCGTCAATCGCATCCTGCGGGATTTGGCCACGATCCGTCCGATAAGTGGTGAATACCCAATCTGCGTCAAAGGCCTGCAGTTCTTCGGCGGAGTAGGTGGGACAATCCCCAGCTGCAGGATTATTGGGGTACGTTACAGGGTTGAGCCCGGCATCTTGCAAGATGAGATCAAGGTTCCCGTAGGGTGTGCAGGTCCAGAAACCGTCCGAACCGCCATGAATGATGGCATAGGACGTATCGTCAGGCACCAGCGACGCTAGTTGCGCAATTTGCGCATCGTAGCGGGCGCGATTGGCAGTAAGTGTATCGCCTTTGTCAAAAAGCGCGGCATAGAATTCCTGCGCCTCGTGCAGTGTCGAATCCGTGAAATAAGTCACCGTTGGCGCGATCAGCTTCAGTTGATCTATGCTGACCTCGTCCTGCCAATCCGGCCAGATGATCAAATCAGGGTTTAGAGCGGCAACAGCCTCAAGATCGACCGGGTTATCACCGACAAAAGCGATGTCTGAGTTGCCAAAATCCACGCCTGTGGATGTGGCCGAGGCGCGGATGATGGGTTCTCCCCCATCGGGCAGCGTGCCCTGACTGCCGACTGGCATGACGCCAAGCTCGATCATCGGAACCGTCACGTTTTTTGAGCCAAGCGATACGATACGCTGCGGGTTTTCGGGAATGCAGCTTTCGCCCTGAAGATGGGTGAAGGCGCGGAACCCGGCGTCACAGTCAAGCGCCGAGGCGGGTGATGCGGCCAAAGCCGCAAGCGCGGCAAAGCGTATGGAATTTCTCATTCACTGTCCTTTCCTGATGAAACGGTTGGCATGCCTCATGGGGCTGGCTTGCGATATGTCTTACTCCGCGACCAGATCGCGGTTCAGGTCGTGCTGCAGCAGGACCGCGCTGATCTGATCCAACCCGTTCATCACCTTTCCCCAGGCGGAGCCGACCATGGTTGACCCGTTCAGCTGGTATACTTGGCCCGCTTTGCCTACTTCGGTCGCTCCGACCAGGGGATGCGCGAGGAATTCGTCATGCGAACTGCTGAAGCCCAGATTGTCCGCATCAAAAACCAGTTGGAACATCACATCTGCATTGTGATCGCCGATCGTTTCGATCGATCTGTATTCGCGCTCACTGCCCAAGCCTTGCTCGGCAGCCGGGCGTATGGGGTCCAGACCACGCAGGATCACGCCCATCGCTTGCGTGGGATTGGCCGGGTAGAACTGCCCATCGTCCAGACGCGCTGTAAGGAACGAAACGGTTGTTGCGGACAGTGCTGGTCCTAGTGCGTCGCGCACCTCGGCGATGCGGGCGTTCAGTTCGGCCTCAAGCTCTTTCGCGCGGTCGGTGCGATTGACGAGGTCGGCGAATTGATAGAGCGCGTCAGGCAGCGGTTGGTCGAACATGTCGATGACAACGACCGGGGCAATATCACCGTAGAGCTCTGGCGCCTCTGGCGGCCAGGGTGACGCGACGATCAGGTCAGGCTCCATCGCGGCGACCTCTTCCACACCTGGAGGGCCGCCATAGGTGCCAACCCATGTGATCCCGGTTGTGTCGTAGCCTTCCATGCGGCGAAAGATGTTTTCACCATCCTGCGTCGTGGCACCTGCGGAACCGACCGGCCACACGCCCAATTCCATGAGCGGCAAGAGCGCGTTTTGGTCCTGCAAGGTGACGATCCTTTGCGGATCGGCGGGAATGCAAGTTTCCCCAGCCGCATGAATGAAGGGGCGCATTCCGGTCTCACATTCCAGGGCGAGCGCTGGTGTGGCGGTCAATGCTACGGCGGCCATGATGTGACGTGGTTTCATCGTCTGTCCTTTCTGTGACAAGAAAGGCTGGCTAAGGCGGGGAGGGTGCCTTTGGCTGGCTGGTGCGGGTCAGTTAAAGTCGCGTCCGGCGGTCAGCAGGGTCAACAGCTCAACCGACCGGTTGAGGCTTTCGAACGTGTAGCCGACCATGATGTCCCGTTCGTACCAGAACAGATTGCCCGATTTCACGCCATCAAGCTCTCGCCAGAAGGGTGCAACGCTATCCCATTGGTCGGCCAGCATCGTCTCGGTCTGACCCCAACGTGGTGCGATACTGGCCAGCATCAGATCACCATCAAATTCCTGAACGCGTTCGACGCTCATCCCGTTGAACCCCTCAGTCTCTTGGGCCTGCAGGGCGGGTTTGCTAAAGCCGATATCGTTGATGACTTGATCAATTGCACCCCAATTGGGGTAGTACCACAGGCCGTCATCCCACATATCGAAGCGGGAGACGACAATAGCGCCAGGATCACCGATCCGGGCTTTGGCTGTGTCGATACGGGCCTGGTAGGCGGCACGCTCGGCCTCGAATGTTGCTGTCATGCCCGCCGCATCGGCCAGCCACTCCATATGGTCAAAGTAGGCCATGTCATCAGGGATCACGATGGCCGGTGCGATGGCCTGAAGTTGATCAATTGCGTCCTGCTGGTAGGTGCGCAGAATGATCAGGTCTGGCCCGGCGACCGCAACAGCCTCAACATCGAGTGGGTTATGGCCGCCAAGGTCGATCAGGCCGGTGGCCTCCACACTGTCATAGCCAAAGATGTCCGCGGCACCCCGTACCCATCGTGGTCCGCCTTCGCCATCGCGTGAGATCGTCGCAAATACCGGTGCTCCCATATCCATAAGGGGTGTTGTGATGCTATCATCGCGCAGGCTGGCGATGCGCTGTGGGCTTTCGGGGATACAGGTTTCGCCAAGTGCGTGGTCGAAGGCACGGAAACCTGCGCTGCAGTCCAGTGCGAAGGCCGGGGCGGCAGCGAATGCCAGCAGGCTTGCGACGGTCAATCTGAATCTCATTGATTTCTCCTTGATCGTGACGTGCTGGCTTGCCGGAAGCGGCATGGCTGGCGAATACAGGTTGAGGCGCGCTATCGCGTAGCGGCCCGTGTGGCGATTTGGCTTGAGATAATGTCCAGCGATGCATTCAGCGCGGCGAAAGTTGGTGCGCCCGCGGGTTCATAGGGCATGAAGATCAGCCGCCCATCAGCGCAGGCGGGCAGCAAATCACACCAATTCTGGCTGAAATTGTTAAGGTGCCCGATTTGCCAATCAAGTTCGCCCCAATCCGAACCCGTGAAGTAGGTGACAAAGACATAATCGGCATCGAGGTCCAGAAACCGCTCATAACTCACCTTGTCCCCAAAGTCGGGACCGGTTTCCTCTAGCTCCTGCGTGATTGCGTTCGGCACCATGCCGAGATCGAGAAGCACGGTCGTGACCGCATAGAGCCCGTGATAGGTCCACACCCCGTCCGCATCCGGTTGCAGGACAGAGAATGTGCTGCCGGGCGTGATGTTCAGCGTTTCAATCGTTTCCGTGATCCGCTGTTCATACGCGGCCTTGCGGGCGGCGAGGGTCTCTTCCATGCCCATGGCGCGCGCGATGGAGTTTTGAACGAACCATGGCTCGGATTTCTCTTCGACAACGTAGACCGGGGCAAGTGCTTCGAGTTTTTCAAGCAGGTCCGCCTGATAGGCACCGGCAAGTATGAAATCAGGTTCGGCAGCGGCGACAGTTTCAATATCGATTTCCCATTGGCTGCCGAGGAATACCAGATCACCTGCGGCGACGCTCATCCCGTAGGTATCCAGCAGACCGCGCACGAAAGGCGTTCCGGCCTCAGTAATGCGCCCGGCACTGCCATAGAGATCGATGCCGAGGTCGATCAGCGGCAGCGTAATCGAATTGTCATCAAGCGAGACGATCCGCTGCGGTTCCGCCGGGATCTCGACGATGCGCCCCAGATCATCTGTGACCGTACGTGTGTCTTGCGCCATGCCAAGCGTTGCGGAAAGGGCGAGGCCGACAAAAGCCATCAGAAGCATTCTCATTGAAGTTTCCTTTGCTGAGCTGTCTTGTTTACTCCGGGACAATCGTCGTGGGGTCACCATCAACTGCCGCCGCGATTTTCGGCTCAAGCGCGTCGAGAACGTAAGGCAGGCTCAGGAGTGAGCCATGGCTGAACGCGCCTGTTAGAATGCCATCCGTGAAGACCTCGCGACCCTCTGCATAAGCGCTGAGGGATGGGCGCAAGGCCATACGTTCAATCCGGTTACGCTGGCCCTGGCTTCCATCGGTGACCCAGATCAGCAAATCCGCATCGATGATCGGGAGCTCTTCTTCGGAAATGGTGATTGCAAACTCCCCATCATCCATGATCTCGTTTACTGCTTCCGGCGTTCGGAACCCTAGGTTCGATAGGATCAGTGGCCGTATATCGTCACCCGCATAGACTCCGGGCGAGCGACGCCAGTGATATGCAACGACTGCAGTTTTTCCCTGCCAATCGGGGTTGCGGGCGGCCATGTCCGCCATGCGGTTTTGCAGGTCTGCGACAAGCGCTTCCGCGATGTCGCGGCGTCCGGTCGACTCACCTGCGATTAGTGCCAGTTGGTCCCAGGTCAGGGCATAGTCGCCTACTCCTTCCGGCACGGCGATGACAGGTGCGATCTTCGATAACTGATCATATTCATATGCGGTAATCCCCGACCACAGAGCGATAATCACATCAGGTTCGCTGGCGGCTACCTGCTCAAAGTTCAAGTCACCCCGCAGGATTTCCGGACTCGACGTCAGCCGATCTGCAGCCCAGGGCCAGACGGCATCAGGAAAGTCGCCATACCAATACCGGACGGCGACAGGTTGGATACCGAGGGCGAGCAGATTGTCGGCACCGTTGTAGTCGACGCTCGCCACCCGCTTTGGCACTTCTTCGATGGTGGTGGTACCGAATTTATGAGTAATCGTCAGTGGAAACTCTTGGGCCAAAGCAGCACCACAGATCAAAACGGCCGTAATGGCGGCAAGAAATAGTCTCATATGCTCGTACTTTCTGTTTTAGATATTGGGACGATGCTGAGCACGTGGCCGGTCCAGATGGTTTTGGGTTTCAGTGGCTTCTTGGCCTTGAGATCGGAACAGGCGCCGTAGGAACTGATTTCGCCGGGATCACAGCGCACCAGAAGGTTGCCTTGTGATGTTTCCACGCGATAGGTGCGCTCTGGGCTGGAACCCGCAATCTCGACGACATGATGGCAAAGGGTGCCCGGAGGCAGGTGCTTCAGTGCGGCTATCTCGGCCACCTGTGCGGGTGCCTCCCGCATGCTGGAACCGCGAAAGGCTGGCAGGTAGGGCAGGTTCTGCGCCTCCGCCTGCAAGAGTGGCATCGCATCGGCGGGGACCAAACGCCCGTATTTTCGCCCGGCGGGAAGAACGAGCGCGCCGCCGGCGAAACGGCAGCCGCCCAGATGGGTTGCCTCCCAGACATCGAACACCCCTTCATGATCCGCCGCCTTTTCGGCGATGGCCTTATAAGCGGCAAAACCCCATTTGGCGCAGCAGGCATCATGTTTGCCATGGGTACAAACGAGGATCGTTTTGCGGGTGGTCGGTTGCGACGCAAATGATGTCAGGTCACCCTCATCAATGATGGCCCGGATCAGCGCGGGCAGATCGGACGGCTCAACCGTGAACTGCAATGCCTGTGGATATAGCAGCACGCAGGTGTTCTGATCCGATTTGCGATCAATCAGGTTGATGCGCCAGCGCGCCTCAACCGCTGCATTGATAGCCGCAATCAGCTCATCCGGCATGCCCGCTGCGATGCGCAATGAGTGCTCCCACCGGCCTTTGGGCCAGCGGATCAGAATGTTGCGCGCCTGATGGGCACCCCAACCGGCTAGCGGCTCTCCGGCGGCCAATGCGTGGCCTGTGCAGAACCGCTCCGGGTCCGTGACAATGCGACCGGTTTCGTCAGGCAGGTGGGCGTCGGCGGGCAGCGGCATGGGCGATCAATCGGCAAGCCATGCGGCGAATGGATTGGGATTGCCGGAGGCCCCCGCGGTGGTGCCCAAGACATGTTCATAGGCGAAGTCGACGACGCGGTGCGCGTAGACGATGTTTTCGCGGATGAATTGCTCCCCGTCACCTTGCGGGCGGATAACGCGGCCTTCGGCGACGACTGGAAGCGTTTGCCACAACGGGCTTTCGAGGAACGCGACTTCAATCTCGGGCTCCCACCCTGTCAAAACAAACAGATGGTCGACATCCAGGGTCTGCAGTTTTTCTGATGACATGGGATACCACCAGGCATTGCGTAGCTCTGCCGACGCTGCAGGTGATAAGATCTCCGGCCCCATTTGCATGCCCGCGTCTTGCAGGATCGATGCACCAAAGTTCTGCGATGTGAAGGTTTGCAGTGTACCGCCTTCATCCATGGTGCGGACAATGGCAAAGGTCGGTGATGTGTCCCCAAGATCATCCGCCAGTCTGGCAATGCGCGCATCAAGCGCGTCAAGCATCGCCTGGCCCTCATCCTCTTTCATCAACAGGATGGCCATGAACCCGTGCAGATCGCGCCATGTCGTCTCTTCCTCCCACTTGAGCTCAACAACTGGTGCGAGTTCAGCGGCCTTTTCGTTGTTGTCGATCTCGGTGAAAGAGACGATGAGGTCGGGGGCGGCCAATGTCATCGTTTCGATGTCGGATTGCGGGTAATAGCTGACATCAACGGCAGGTACATCATATGTCGCTGCAATACCGGGAAAGTTTCCCCGAAAGGACTGGAAATACCAATTGTCGATAACGCTTTCCTGTCCCATGGCGTAGGCGGCGACGATTTCTTCCATGGTAAATGCGATCCGCTGTGGCGCTGCGGGAATACAGACCGATGCGTTGAGCATTGGGTGGTCCAAAAGCCGTTGGTCGGCGGCGCAATCGGCAAAGGCCGGTGTGGCAATGGTCAGCGCGATGGCGGAGGCGATGTGTTTCATGGCGTTCATTCCTTTGCTCAGCGGTAATTGAGAGTGTTTCCCATCGGGGTGAAAAAGGCCTTCAGGCCACCAACTGACGACGGGAATGATCGGCGCAAGCGTGCGAGCGCTCATGTCAGTCTCCTTTCATAGGCGGGAAGAGTGCCCAGGCGATCACCGTGCCGTAGCCAAGGGTCAGTAGGATCGGCATCACAGCATTGGGAAGCGCGGCGGATGAGATGCCGATCAGGGCGGTGACGGCGAGCAAGCCAAGGTTCAGCCGTCGATCGGCCCAGAACATGCCTGAAAGCTCTTTGAGGATATCGCGCAGCAGGTTCATGGCGCGGCCACCGCGAAAGACAATCTGCGGATCAACAATCCGCTTAGCCCCGCAAAGAACGCGACAAGACCCAAAAGCGCCAGATCGCCACCGGGCCAGTCGCCGCCCAACCCCTCGGCCACCCAATAAGTGCCAAAGGCCGTCAGCATAACCCCGGTCCAGAACTTCAACGTATTATCAGGAACGCGTGACAGCGGCTTGCGCAGAAAGAACGCCGCAGCAAAGACGATCAGGCACGCGCTGATCGCGCCGGTGAGAGCGGGTGTCAGGCTGTTTGTCCCACCCAGGGCGAGCACGACAAAGATCACCTCTAACCCTTCCAGAAGCACAGCTTTGAAGGCGGCGATCCCCGCAACCCAATCGGCGATGCCGGGGCGCGCAAAATCCGCGCGGGCCGCGTCAAACTCCGCGTCGAAATCATGGCGCGCCGCTTGGCCCGCTGCCCGCAAGATCGACTTGCGCAACCAGCCCGCACCGAAAAGCAAAAGCAGCATTCCGACCACCAAATGCAGGGTATCGCGTGGGAGCAGGTCGATTAGTGGAACAAAGACGACGACAAGTATTGTCAGTACCAGAAATCCGGCCACCGCGCCGATCAAAACGGGCCGCCAACCGCGCGCCGAGGCCACGGCCATCAGCAGCGTGACCGTTTCAAGTGCTTCCACTACGCAGGCAAGGAAAGCGGCAAGAAAGACGGCGGCGGGGGCAGACACGCGCGTTAACCCCCAACGGCGGGTGCGTTAGCGACGTTGGTCGTGATCATCTGCACCAGCATGTTGAGCTGCGTGAAGCTGAACCCGGTCGCATATTCGCGCGGCAGCACAATGTAACGTCCGGCGCTGCAGGCCGTCAGAAAGTCGCACCAGCCGGGCACGGCCTCACCCAAGCGCGTCGCCGGGTCGGCCAAGGTATCCCCATAAGCGATAGTGTAGGTATCAAAAAGGTAATCGGCCTCAAGCTCTGGCAGGATTTCGGCGCTCACTGTTTCGCCCCATGCGACGCCACGATCCGCCATTTCTTGACCAACCGCGCTACGTTCAAAACCAAGATCACTCAGAACCTTGGTCAGGCCTCCATAGCCTGCATAGACTTCCAGGTTGCCATCCCAGCCCTGAATTTTGGAGTAGCTGACGCCTTTAACTTGCGGCAACGCAAATCGCGCGCGCTCCAGATTGGCCTCATAGATTGCAAGCCTTGCCTGCCATTCGGTCAAGAGCCCTGCAGCATCCGCCACGTTGCGGGGAAAAGCCATTGGGTCGGTCACGTCGTCAGCTATGAATACCGTCGGCGCAATCGCCTCATATTGGTCGGCCCATTCCATGTCGTAGTCGCGCCCGATGATCAGATCGGGCTGCATTGCGGCCATCGCCTCAAAATCCATGGCGTCCCAGGTGCCAGCATAGGCGATATTGGCATTCTCAAAGTCGAGGCCGAAAAGCAGATCAACCGAGCGCATGTAAAGGTTGCCGTCATCGTCTACCCGCCCATGCGAGCCGATGATCGGCGCTCCAAGCTCAACCAGTGTCAGCGTGACAGATTGATCATGCAGGCCGATGATGCGTTGCGGTTCTGAAGGAATACAGTTTTCGCCGCCCGCATGGGTGAAGGGGCGCAGCCCTGAATCACAGTCCAAAGCGAATGCGGGAATGCCCAGCGTGATCAGCATGGCCACAAGAGGGCCGGTGAGATATCTCATGTTTAACTTCCTTACTGTTGGTTCTGATGAAAAGGCCGGTCGAGGCTTCAAGAGGACACACCCGGCTTTGCGTACTAAAAGTCGCCAAGGTTCTCGACGCCGGCGGACAGGATTTCATCCACTTGTTTCAAAACGCCGATTTGCGATTGCAGCAGGTGGTAGGTCCAGGTGTTGCTGTCGACGCGGTAAATCTGCCCTGCCTGATGCGCGGCTGTTTGACTGAGCACCAGCATCAGGTCGTCTTCCAAAGGTTCGGCGTCGTAGCGACCCGCAAAGATCAGATCAGCGGCGTAGTCAGGCAAGACTTCCAGAGAGACGGTGGCATATCCCTTGCCAGGTTCTTCGCCGATACCCTGCGCTGTCGCATTGGTCATGGCGTCTGATGGCTTTATCCCCAGATCGCTCATCACGCCGTTATAGGAGTAGGTAAACCACTTTTCTTGATCGTACATGTAAGGCGTGTAGTCACTGAATGTGTCTAGGAAGGTCCATTCGAGGTCCGGAATGATCTCGGCGTGGCGTGCCTTCACATCCGCCAGTAGGGCTTCATATTCCGCCAGCTGCGCGTCGAATTGCTCTTCAAGGCCAACAAGTGACGCCACAAATCGCTGCTTGGCGTAGCGTTCGCCGAGATGCGCCCCTTCGCCATAGGCATCAAGGCCGAACACGTTGAACCGGGGATGGATTGAAATCGTTGGCGCGATCAATGCCTGCTTTTCCAGCAGAGCTATGCCGTCATCGCTCTGTCGGAACCATCCAACGATCAGATCAGGTTCCAAGGTAGCAATTGCCTCAAGATCAGGATCGCCGCTGTCTCCCACAATGGTGACTTGGCCGAGGTCGCCTACATCACCACCGATGCCGTTCAGGGTCTGGACCACGTTTGAATGATAGCCCCAGGTCATGCCGGTCGGCACATAGCCAAGCGAAGTGAACATGGCCGTGACCTCTTCGATCCCGGTAATCACAACGCGTTGTGGGTCCGCGGGGATCTCAACCCTCCGATCCAGATCGTCAGTGATCGTGCGCGTGCTGTCTGCGAAAGTTGACGCAGCCGAAAGGGTGATTGCAGTCGCAAGAACTACAGGGAAGACTCTCATCAGTTCTATCCTTTTGGAGTTGTGTTTGCTGGGTCGCGCTGGACGCGCTGCCTTGCGGATTGGCTACAGGGCGCCCCGTTTCGGGGTCTGTCTTATTGGCGCGTCAGAGCTGGCTGCGCGCTTGCGTCCGCAGGATCAGGAACACGAAGACCGGCACGCCGATGATGGCGGTGACCAGACCTGCGGGTATTTGGATCGGGGCAAACGCGGCGCGACCCGCGAAGTCGGCAAGGCCGACCATAAGCGCACCGGTGAGGGCGGTGAGTACAAGGTGCAGACCGACGCCGGAATGGGCGAGCCTCCCGGCCAGATGTGGCGCTACGAGCCCCACAAAGCCAAGCGGACCAACAGCGGCAACAGCTGTCGCGGCCAGGCTGACGGCGAGGATCACGAGGCCCCAGCGGGCAACGCGGACCCGAATGCCAAGGCCGGTGGCTACATCCTCGCCGAACCGGATCGCTGACAAAGGGCGTGCCGCGAAAAAGAGGGCCGGCATGACGATGCAAGCCGTCGCCGTGAGCCAGCGCACCTCGTCCCAGCCGACGGAGTGGACAGACCCTGCAAGCCAGCCAAGGGCTGACATCGCCCGGTCGATATCGCCATAGGTGAGCAATGCTTGTGTGAAGGATGAGATCAGTGCGGCGACACCGATCCCCATCAGGATGAAGCGCAACGTCTCTCCGCCACGATGCGATGATGCCGCTGCAAGGATGATCGCGGCGACGGTCAGCGATCCACCAAAGGCGAGCATCGGGCGCCAGAAATAGCCCATTGTCGGTGCGAGGATGGTGACCGACACGACGACTAGAGCTGCCCCTTGACTGACGCCGACAAGGCTCGGGTCAGCCAACGGGTTGCGGGTGACATATTGCAGGGCCGCCCCCGACAGGGCGAGGAATGCGCCGACGATGAACGCGACAAGTGTACGCGGAAAGCGGAATTCCCACACCACCGTTGATGCCGTATCAGAGGGTGGGTCGCCAAAGAGCGTTGCCCAGACTTCAGCACTGGTCATTGGGTAGCTGCCGGTCATCAGACTCCAGGTCAGCACGCCGACAATGGCCAACACCAACGCACAACTCACCATCAGCGCCTTCATCGGAACCTGCAGAGCGACGCGCCCGCCGAACCCTTCCAGCGTGGTCATGCTCATAGCTTTGTCCTTACCAGCCAGATGAACATGGGTGCGCCGAGCATTGTGGTCACAATGCCGGTTGAGATTTCGATGGGGGCGAGGACCACGCGCGCTGCGATATCGACGACGATGACATAGCCCGCGCCCACGATGGCCGAGAAGGGGACGATCAGCCGGTAGTCGGAGCCGACAAAGAGCCGCACGACATGTGGGATGACGAGCCCAACAAACCCCAGCGGACCGGCGACAGACACTGCGGCAGCGGTAAGGACGACTACCGCCGCGAGCGAGATGAACTTGATCTTCACTGTATCAACGCCGAGGCCGGCCGCGGTTTCCTCTCCCATCGCCAGCGCGGTGACCTGTCGCGCGATGACCATGGCGGCGACTAAACCAGTAATAAACCATGGCAGCGCCCAGAGATAGGTCTCCATATCGCGTCCGGCGAGAGAGCCGGAAAGCCAAACCCGGAAGTTGCGGAAGGCATCTTCGTTGAGCAAGATCGCCGCGCTCTCGATGGCGTAGAGGAAACCGCCAACAGCGGCACCTGACAGGATCAGTGTCAGCGGTGTCGCGCCACCGGGAGCCGCGCTTGCGATGGTCCAGACCAACACCGCGCCGATCAACGCGCCAATTGCAGCGAAGAGCGGGACATAAGCCGTGCCCGCAAGCCCGAACCAGCCAATCCCGATGATTACCGCAAAGGTCGCCCCCGCCATTAAGCCTAGAATGCCCGGTTCCGCCAGCGGATTGCGGGTGACGCCTTGCATCAGTGCCCCGGCCACGGACAAGGCTGCGCCGACACTAATCGCAAAGATCGCGCGAGGCATGCGCAGATCGCGGACGACAACATGGTCGAATACCCCGTCTTCCGGTGCCACCAGCGCCTGCCAGACGGTGCCAAGCGGAATCGCTTTCGCGC
Source organism: Cognatiyoonia sp. IB215446 (assembly GCF_033963825.1). NCBI lineage: Bacteria > Pseudomonadati > Pseudomonadota > Alphaproteobacteria > Rhodobacterales > Paracoccaceae > Cognatiyoonia > Cognatiyoonia sp. IB215446. The sequence goes on from NZ_JAXBMD010000009.1 coordinate 26,203, forward strand.
CGACCGAGATGTGCCAGAGAAACGCAAAGAGCACACCCGCAATGCAAAGCCAGAACCCAGTGGCGGCAAATATGGTGCGGGTTGCGTTCATTCGGCGGCGCTCTGCAATGGAACGACCTGCTCGGACGTGCGCGGCAGGCAGACCGGGCGCCCTGTGGCCGGGTCTGCGATCACATCAGAGCGCAAATCGAAGACGGCGCGCAGTTCTTCCGGCTTGATCACCTCCGCGCCGCTGCCCTGTGCCACGATCTGCCCGTCCCGCATCATCACGATCCGGTCGGCGAAGGCGGCAGCGAGGTTCAACTCGTGCAGGACCAGCACCATGGTGCGGCCATCCTCGTGCACAATGCGGGACAAAAGCGCCATCAGATCAACCTGCACTTTGAGGTCGAGGAACGTCGTGGGCTCATCCAGCAGCAAAAGCGGCGTATCCTGTGCCAGCACCATAGCAAGCCAACAGCGCTGCCGCTGTCCGCCGGACAAGGAATGCACTGGGCGTTCTGCGAAGTCCTCCAGATCGGTCAGGCGCATCGCCCGTTCGACGGCCTCCCGATCTCCCGGAGACCATTGGCGGAACAGGGTCTGGTGCGGAAAGCGGCCTTGCGCGACGAGTTCGGTGACGCTCAGGCCTTCGGGTGCCACCGGCCCTTGCGGCAGTATGGCCAGCCGCGTTGCAACATCGCGCGTGGCATAGGACGTGATGGGCTGGCCTTCCAGCGTCACATGGCCTGATTTAGGCTTCAGGATGCGGGCAAAAGCCTTGAGCAGCGTCGATTTTCCGCAACCATTGGGACCAACCAGCGCGGTGATCTGGCCAGCGGCAATGTCCAGATCAATGTTTTTCAATATGGTTGTATCGCCATAGCCTACTGACAACCCATTGGCCGTCAGTGGTGATGCTGGGAACTCACTGGTCATTATGCGGCACTCTCCTGTGCTTGCAAAAGCCGGGCATAGGCCCCTGCCTCGTGTGCGATCTGGTCATGCGCGCCCAGTTGGATCAGCCTGCCGTTTTCGAGAACCGCGATCCTGTCTGCCCGGCGGATGGTGGACAGACGATGGGCGATAACAATTGCGGTACGCCCGGCAAGAAGCTGATCCAGATTGTCCTGAATGGCCGCCTCGGTTTCCGTGTCAACAGCGCTTGTCGCTTCATCGAGGATCAGGATAGGCGCATTTTTCAAAAGGGCGCGGGCAATGGAAATCCGCTGTTTCTGCCCACCAGAAAGGCGAATGCCGCGTTCGCCCACAAGCGTTTCATATCCCTTGGGCAGATCGGTGATGAAGGCATGCGCGCCAGCGGCCTTCGCCGCTGACATGACCGCATCTTCATCCGCGTTCTGGCGTCCGAAACGGATGTTCTCCCGGATCGTGCCGTTGAAGAGGAAGACATCCTGCAAGACCATTGACGTGGCACCCCTGAGGTCTGCCAAGCGCAAGTCGCGCAAGTCAATCCCATCAAGCGCGATCTTGCCCTCCGCCACGTCGTAGAACCGCGCAATCAAGTGGGCAAGTGTGGACTTGCCAGCGCCCGTTGCACCGATCACCGCAAGGGTCTCTCCCGGTTGGATGGCAAGCGTCACGTCCTGCAAGACGGGTGTGTCCGCACGATAGGCAAAGCTGACATTCTCAAGCGCAATCGCGCCGCGAACCGGTTGGGGCAGCGGCGTCGGTTTTGCTGGATCCGCCACCTCGGGCGCGGTATCAAGCAGGTTGTTCACACGTTTCAGGCTGGAAAGACCGCGCTGAACAGCTTCTGTCGCATCGACCACCGTGAAAAGGGGCTGGTAGAGCGTGACAATGTAAAGAATGAAAGCGACCAGATCCGCGACAAGGATTTCGCCCATCAGCGCCATCCGCCCGCCAACAAGAACAACAAGCGCGGTGGACACGCCAATCGCCCCTTCAACAGCCGGATCAAATGGCGCGATAAGTGTCCGCGACCTGATTTGTCGTCGTGCCAGGAAATCCGATTTGCGCTGAAAACTGTGGCGCGTTGCGTGCTCTTGATTAAAGATCTGGATTTCACGGATGCCGCTGACGTGATCCTGAACAAGGGCCGCCAATTGCCCTTCGCGGTCCGCTTCATTATCGAAAGACGGGATCGCCTTGCGACCGACCTTGACCATAATGAAAAGTGCAACAGGCAGCGGGATGAGCGCCAGTAGCGTCAGAAGCGGTGACAGGTTGAAAAGGATGATCAGGATGCCAAAGGCAAGGATCATTGAGACCACGAAGCCATAAACCGCGTCGGCAATAACGGGTTCCAGCTTGAGCGTATCATCAATCACACGTTTGGTGATATCCCCCGATTTGCGTGCGGCAAACCAACTGGGCGACAGCCGTTGCAGATGGGCATAGACCGCGTCGCGCAAATCGCGACATGTATTGAAAGCGACAACATGCGAGTAGTGAAATACCGCCGCCTCTGCCGTGCTTCGCCCGACATAGATGAGAACAAGACCAACCGCTATCCAGGTGAGGTTGCGTGTTGCATCCTGTGCGCCAGTTTCCACGATCAAAACGATCTCGCGCACAAGCCAAGGTGCCAAAAGACCCGTCGCTGTCACCGCAAGGATGGATAGCACGACCAGCGTCATGGTCTGGCGATAGGGCAGCATGAAAGTGACCAGTCGTCGCATAAGAATGCAGAATGCCGCGTTACCTTTGGCGGCATACCCCCAGATCTTTGGATTAAGTGTCTGGCTTGGGCGACTGCGCGATCGCGCAGCGATTCCCCTGGCTATTTCTGACCTTAATTGTCGGGTAAATCATGACGCAAGGGTAAGTGTCAATGCATCGCCTTTAGAGCGCGATCTGGTCACCTGCGCGGCCTGTTTCTGACGACTACCATCGACAACAGCACAGCGATCTTTTCTTCTGGTATACGACCCTTAGATAAGGACATCACGACCCTGGACCGGTGCAGCCCCATTTACCCCCGGGTGTTACAAACTAATCCTAAGGTCTTGCGGTTTCGGCGACCGGATCAATGCCGGTAATGCGTGATGAGCAATCTTCATGGGCTGAAAAGGATGTATCGATGCGGCATGCACCAACCACAAACTCGTAACGGGTTGCTTCGTCGCAAGGTGCGTGAGGTGCTTCGAACAAGGCTGACGCGCTTTCGCCGGGGCCGAGGTTCAGAAAGGAGGCACCGCGGCTTCTACCGATCTGTTCGTCCCCGATATACGACGCAACAAATCCGTTGATCTCGACCAAAGGTGCATCGCTTTGATTTGTCATGACAAGCGTGACGCCACAGTAATACTCACGAAAGCTGGTGCCGCTGAACTCTAAGAGGTAGTCGGTTTTGGCCGCCGACCCAATCATCGCAATGGTAATGGTGGTGAGCGAAAGCAACCTCATGACGTCCTCATTGCAGGCATTACATACGCGCCGCATCACTAACATATCGTGCTGGTGAGCAGAAGGTAGAAAGCACTACAGCGATGCACCCGCACGTCGCCGCGCCATTGAATACCAGCAAACCGCGTTACTTCAGATAAGATCTGGGGTGGGCGTGAAAAGGTGGGGTAGGCGTGGGGAGAAGCCGGTGTTCCAAATGATTTCACAGCTTTTTCAACGTCATCCGGCAGGGCCGGCGGATACATCCAAAGTTGAGGATACTGCCCAACTGAATGCGACCTTTGCGGAACGTCTGCGTGTGATCGACCGTGATCCTTACATTTGCATTGCGGATGAAAACTTACGCATCATCTCTGTATTTGATGATCTGCAGTATGATCGGGCGGATATGGATATGCTGTCGGGGCCCATGCGGCGGTGCGTGATCGAAAGGCTGGCGCCGCTTGGCTTTCGGCAAATCTCGGGTGGCGTTCTTGAAAACACGGCGGAGGGTATACGCATGCTGATGCCCAAATTCCGTGCATTGGGTGCCTCTCCGTTTGACGCAGCGCGCGACACGCCGCGCCGCAGTCAAGACTATTACATCCTGACCCCAACCCAGACGGCCTGCCATTTCGTGTCGCATTACGCGACCGGTGCCGCCATCGCAGCGATTGAGAAGCTGATTGTCCAACAGCCCGTTAATCTTCTGCGTTTGGCTGATTATCTTGAAAAGTCGGCAGAGCATCAGGCGTTTGCAGTTGATGTCGGTTATCTGCGGTACGTCCAGAAACAAGCGGTCGCATCCGAACCTTTACGAAGTCGCAGGGCGCTGCGCTGATGGCGCAGCAAGGCTGTTCTTACTTATGCTGAAAGCGTGCATGAGTTTCAGTAGAATTATCCCATCACTCGCCCGCTCTAAGCTGACTTTGCGTAACCGCCATTGTAGGCGTCGCTCTTTCTGCGGACCTGAGAATGCTCGACAATTCTCTCGCGTGCGATCCCCCGGAATTCTTCGATGGAAGAATACCCTTTGCGCTGCAGGTAATCGCTGAGATCGGTTTTCAATTCCTCAATAAGCTTGACGCCAACGCCACCGCTGCCTTTCTCTTCCATCGCCGCCGTGCAAACCTGCAGATTACCGGCACCGTGTACGATGAAATTGAACGCCTCACGAAACCCTCTGATCCCTCCAATGCCAGAGATTGCCTTGTCCGGGTAAGCTTTCGAAATATCGGAGACACGCTGTAGGGCCTGGTGAAGTATCGCCAAGCCGCCAAGCCCGCCAGACGTCACGAGGCCATCTACCTCGACCTCAAATTTCATCGTTTCCGGGTCCATCAAGGGCAAGGACGGGAATGTGTTGCAAAGCGAGATTGAGGCGGCCCCCGCCTCATAGGCGGCTCCGGCGGCATCGACGAGTGTAGATGTGGATGGCGTGAGTTTGACCCAAATCGGCACGCTGACCGCGCTGGTCACAGCTTGCAGGATTGATCGGATGATGTCTTCATCATTGGCGATGTTGGCCCCCATATCCTTGCGGTCCATGTGAGGACAGGACAGGTTCAACTCGATCGCGTCACACCCAACATTCACCACGGCTTTTGCCAGCTTGCGCCAGTTGTCCATTTCTTCTTCACCACCCGCACCGGCCATGATTGAGGCGATAAGCATGCGGTCGGGATAAGTCGTTTTGATCTCTTCGAGGTCGGGCAACCACAAATCTAGCGGCTGATCAGAGATCAGTTCCCAATTCCATGACGAATGGGACACAGTATCAGACCGCTTGTTGCGTGAAACATAGGGCTTCACCTCGCTTGCGCGCTGAAAGATCGTCTTGGGCCCGGCCACGTTTTCGACGTGGTGCAAACCAATCGTTTTGGTAACCACACCACCCCAACCGGATTCGAAGGCTTTTAAGATCTTGCGCTTGCTTTCGGTCGGCGGCGCAGAGGCCAACACGAATGGATTGACGAAGTCCAGACCGGTGAAACGTGTAGAAATCTCAGTTGGCATCACACATCCTCTATGATTTTGTCATGAGCAACGTCATTTTTTACCAAAGAGTCAATATTTATGCATCATCATAACCGGACCCCATTAGGAAAGGGCGATATTTAACGCATGTTGACCGAAACATGAGCGTTTGCAGGTCTCAACTTTACTGCCTCTGTGGGCCACCAATGCACTCCTGCTATGCGAGTGCTACGATACAACCAGTTTCTGGCAACTCTTGCGCACCTGGCGCGCATTTCAGCTGATGTGACCCAGCCGACTTACAAACGGTTGCCGTATCGCCCGCCGCATACCGGGCAATACGATTAAAACCATGGTTGCCCTTTCCTGTGCCATCTCACAGGAACCGGGTCGCCCCTGTCACATGGTTCGCTAATTGATCAGCGTAAGCAGCAGGAACCTCCTGTCCTCAAGTCGATCGATACGGCGATCAATATCGCGGATGTCGCGTTGGATTTCGCGCTGCGTGTCTTCATCAATATCTGTATCATCCTGGCGATCTCGGAGAGCATCACGGTCCTGCTCAAGCTCCTGTATCTGCAACCAGAGGCGGCGATCACGGAGGCCGATTAGATGGGGTTGCTGCATCAGCGACAATTCTTGCGGTGCGCAGGCGGAGGATAAATCCTCGCCGCGCTGCCCGACCTCGAAAGCATTGCGCGGCGTACAGTAATTGCGCAACCCTACGCGGTAACCCTCAAGCGCGCGGCCCTCACGGGGCAAGCTAGCGCTGCCGCGGCAAATGCCTGCCTCGTTCGCAATGACCGAGGATGATTTTCCGTCCAGCCCGGTTTGGTAGCCAAAGTCGTACCAGTTGATGTTGCTGCAATGGAGCTCGGTTATTTCAGCACAGCAGCTGAGTATTGCGAAAAGGGTTGGGAGGAAAATGAGACGCAATTGCATGGGAAACTCTCTGTGTGTTTGAGGAAAATCGTTGCGTCTCTCTGCACGACAACCTCAGGTTAGGCGAAGACGGGCTGGTGTTATCTGATGACAGAGTGTTGAGCGTGCCAACGGCACCTGATGATGGAAGGGCGTGTCCGGTTGCGTCTGAGGCCGCCGCACCAATGCTTCAGCCAAGTCGAGGCTGTTGACTTCATCGTTTCAAAAGTTAACCTTGGTTAGCCAGCCAGACAGCGCAGCCAATAACAACAGGTAGCGCAATGTCTTTTCATCCTAAAATGTATGCTAAAACTACGGGTTTCGTCCCGGTGGACGACCTTCGGTTTCTTTTGCTCGACAAAATGGTCATCGATTACTGGAAAGTGCGTAGCCAGAAAGGCGCAAGCGGCACCTATGCCTCACTTCATCCACGCCTGACACTGTTATTTGGTGACGTAAATCTAGCTTTTTCGAGCGCGGCCTGGACTGGCGAGATTTCCTGCACAGCCTGCTATGTGCCTGCAGGGCTACACCTGAATGGTGCAATGAAAATCGCTGCAAGTTTTCGGCATCTCGACATCCATATGCACCGCGATTATCTGACCAATCGCCTGGGCAAGGCAGTAGATTTGCAAAGACCTGCATTTCTTTCGAAGAACGCTCAGATCACCGCATTCGGAGCGCTGCTTGCGCAAGAGTGCGAAAATCGCACGCGAAGTGACAGGCATCTTTACGCACTTGTCGATGCAATGATGCTGGAGGTTTTTCATCAACGAGACGCGCACCAGCCAAATGCAGTTGACCTGGGCTGGCTGGAACGGACGAAATCATACATCATTGCAAACCTCGGACAGCAGATTACGGTCGATGATCTGGCCTGTTGCGCCAACCTGTCGCGAACACAGTTCAACCAGAAATTTCGGGCGGAAACGGGTTGTTCCCCCTATCAGTGGGTCAAGCGTCGCCGGATCAGAGAGGCGCAGCGCATGATGGCAAAAGGCCATGCGCTTGTAGAGATTGCGGATGCTATGGGTTTTGCTGACCAGGCCCATTTCAACCGCACGTTTAAATCAGTGATTGGCACCGCGCCCAGCCGTTGGATTATCGAACAGATGCCAGCATTTATTGGGCCGAACGTTCAAGACAATCGGACCTGACCGACCTTATCAGCATTCCCAAAATTCTGCGTTCTTTGATCAGAACGTTGCTTATTGCGGGGGAATGCTATCATGAAAACGACGAATGCTACACGCACGTCCATGCGATCTGCGACGGCAATGATCCTTTTGGTATCAACAAGCCCGCTGGCTTTCGCGCAATCTGACGAAGACTTTGTCGACCTCGGCACACTTGTCCTCAGAAATCAGGAGGACGCAACCGGACCGGTCGACGGTGACAGGAACCCACCCACGATCACCGGATCGAAAATCCCCTTGCAACTGAACGAGATACCGCAATCTGTTTCTGTCCTTGGCCGTGAGGATATTGATCGCTTCAACGCCACGCGCGTATCCGAGGTGCTCAGGTATACCGCCGGTGTCACCACGGATGTATTCGGTAACGACACAGACTATGACTGGCTGCGCATTCGCGGTTTTCAAGCTGACCAGACCGGCATCTATCTCGACAACGCGCAAAACCTCGCCTTCGCCTTTGGGTCTTTCTATATTGACCCCTACACATTGGAACGGATCGAGGTACTGCGCGGTCCGTCTTCAGCACTTTACGGCGGATCGAACCCGGGTGGGATCGTCAACTATGTCTCAAAACGGCCCGGTGAACGTGTGCGCGAGCTGACTTTCGGTATCAACGACGCGACAGCAGCCTGGGTCGAATTCGATTATGGGGACGCGCTTGAAAACGGCAGCGCCTATCGTGTCACGGGTCGTATCGAAGGCGGCGACAAGTATGATGAGTTCAATAACGGCGTGCGCGGCACGCTGGCGCCGTCCTTAAAGTTCACCACCGACGGCGGCACCGAACTCACATTCCTCGCAAATCTGCATATCGCTGACGAGCAGCATACCGGCTCAACGTTCCTGCCCTACTTCGGCACTGTTGAGCCAACAGCTGAGTACGGAGTGATCGACCCGGACGTGAACTTCTCAGATCCCGACTGGGACGTTTATGAACGCAATCAGCTTTCACTTTCTTCGATCATTGAGCGCAGCTTTGACAACGGCTTTACGTTTACCGGGATCGGTCGGGTCGGCTTTGCAAGCGTTGAAGAGCGGTATTACTACCCCAACGGATATCCACCCAGCTTTCCGGCCAGCCCGACGCCAACTGACGCCGATGGCACGCTCAATCTGATCGCTTTTGAACATGATACCGAAGTCCGGACGGCGCAGGTCGACCTTCGCTTTTATGGTGAGATTGACGCAGGTCAGATCACCCATGATGTGCTCTTCGGTCTCGACGCGCGCCGCTATGAACTGGATGAGACCCAGGCTGCGGCTGTCACAACGACGCTTCCTGTGGACCCGGTTGCGCCAGGCGAGCCCACAATCGGTGATCCCTATCGCGACGGCGTGACAGAACAAGAGCAGATCGGCCTTTACGTTCAGGACCAGATCAGATGGGGTCAAGGGTGGATAGGTACGCTCAATCTGCGCCATGACTGGGTTGAAAGCGATCAATCCGTGCGCTCTGGCTTTGGCTCCGCATTCAGCCGATCCGATGATGAAACCTCTTGGCGCGCGGCGCTAGCCTATGAGGCCGACAATGGCCTCACGCCATATGTCTCGGTCAGCAGCTCATTCGATGCGCGGATCCTCTCGGAAGCCGACGGTGTGACAAAGCCAGAGACGGCAGAGCAGATCGAGGCCGGGCTTAAATGGGCACCAGAGGATGGCAATTTCGCCATCACGGCATCGCTTTACCAGATCGACCGCGACAACGTTGTGGTCGGCACCTTTGCACCATTCAATCAGCTGGGTGAAGTGCGGTCGCGCGGTGTCGAACTCGAAGGTGTTTACGACTTCCAGAACGGTCTGACCGTGGCAGGTGCCGCAAGCTTCATAGATCAGGAGATCACCGAGGACCAAAATGCCGATTTGATTGGCAACACACCGACGCTTGTGCCGGAACGCGAAGTCTCTGCCCGCGTGAACTACGCATTCGCAGATGCGCTGGACGGCCTGACATTGGGCGCAGGCGTGCGGCACCGCGGGATCAGCTTCGCCGATGAGGCGAATACGCTAGAGGTTCCAAGTTCAACTATCTATGATCTTTACGGCGGCTATGCATTTAACGAGATCGTATCCGCGAATTTGGTCGTATCAAACGTTTCTGATGAGGTTTACGTCACCGGATGCCAGAGTGAGTTTGTTTGTTCATATGGCAGTGGACGCGAAGTCAGCTTGGCCCTCACCTCACGCTGGTAAAAGTAAGCAGAGGCAAAAGGGGGTAGACTCCGGCTGAGTGCAGAATAGTACGTTAAGGCGGGTCACGGTCGGTTTTTCCACCTATATTCGCCGGTGAGCAGGATATGCGCCCATCCGAGGGGTGAGATGTGCGACAGAAGGGCTGGTGAGCAGTCGATGCCAGCTTGATTTCTTGCAGCGACAGCGTGGCCGAGGTGCTTTGTATTCCAGTAGATGATGATCGCTGCGAGGAGATTCAGACCCGCCATGCGGTAATGCTGGCCTTCGGTGGTACGATCCCTGATTTCGCCCTGACGACCGATGCGCAGTGCATTTTTCAAAGCATGATGCGCCTCTCCTTTGTTGAGACCGATCTGAGCGCGCCGGTGCATGTCAGCATCGAGCAGCCAGTCAATGATGAACAGTGTCCGCTCTATGCGCCCGATTTCACTCAGGGCTACAGCCAGCTCATGCTGCCGCGGGTAAGGTGCGATCAGTGCGTCAGCGCCGAGGCCTGCGATGAAGGTCTGCGTTCCCCAAGATCCAAAGGGCGTATCCATCACCAGCCGCGCGCCCCGTTGTGACCATCCACGCTGGCGGGTCAGGTTCGTTTTGACAGAGGTTTCGTCAATGAAGACAACACATTCCGGTCGGGCTGCGACCGCTGATAGGCGGTATCTGACCCAGTCCTCGCGCTGTTTCCTTACCTTTGCACGGCGTCGCTCGGTCGCGACCAGCGTCTTTTTTTATACGTGAAGCCAAGCTTGCGCAGGAACCGACCAATCGCATCCGGGTGCGCCTGAACGCCGGTTGCATCCGCCAGTGCTCCGGCCAGTTCGGGCATGGTCATGTCACCGTCTTGATCAATCAATTCGATCAGAAATGAGCGATGCGGATCAAGCTTGCCTTTACCGCGTGGGCGTCCCTGCGGCGCAGCTCTGGCCTGTCCAGTACGCCGGATCGCAAGACCCCACCGCGCTCCGGTGGCGGGCGAGAGCTTCAAGCGCAACGCCGCCGCGCGCCCGCTCAACCCCTCCTCAACCAGTTTCTGAAAACGCGCCCGAAGTGCATCTGATAAAGGTGCTGACATGATCCATCCTCCCAAACAGGATGAATCACAAATCAGCGACTACGGGAATCCTCCACGATTCAGGTTTTGCGTCGGGCGCTTTAGGCGCTGCCTCTTCGATAATCTCTTGTTTGTGGTGTTTCTGACGCTGAAACTTGGATCTCGTTGATCGTGCAGCGATTGGCCTTTCACCGGCATCGAGCGTCGAGTTCGGGTCGCATTAGGCTGACTGGAGCATTTGATGAGGGTGCCATGGTCTTCTGTAAGCCGACCCCGGCCCCGAGAAGCGTAGTCGACATCTTGGATGCCGCATTGCATCCGAGGTATGCAGCAATCGCACGCTACATCGTAAGCCCTGAACTGACGGTTGTCGCATTGTAGTCATCCTGTGCCTTGAGTGCTGCCCCGAGCTTGGTTTGAGTATCCTCGGGGAGGTCGAGGAATTGTCTTGCAAGCGGAGGAATGCTGCGTTGCTGATGCTGAGCGCGTTGTTGCGCGATGTGTTTAGCAAGTGCATTTTCGTTTTCGTCGCGGAGGAACAGCGGCACATTGTTCTCACGATCAATCAGTTTCATTGCCCTAACCATTCTGTGTTGGTGACCGAACGGGAGCGCGCAGACTTCGCGCCAACGATCACGGATGTCGCGAGAGAATGTGGGAAAAGATATGTCGCTCGATTTAAGGCGGTGTTCCAGTTCAGACGTATATGCTTCACCTTGCAGACGCAGGGTGAGCCTCATGAGTGATCTTGTGTCCGCAGTATCGTTCTCCATCCATTGGTTTATCCACGTCTTTGCACTTCGCGTGTCGTCTTCGTTCGGCGTGATGTCCTGCAGCTCACTCAACCAGTTTTGTAACGCCTCATAGGCCGGTCGGGCAGGGGCCAGTGCTTCATCAAGCCTCGCAAACTCATAAGACAGTTCGGCATGTTCATCGTAGGCTTTCGTTGCAGCGGCCTCGGCATCCATTGTTTCTTGCCTCATGGCCGCAAGACGTCGGCCTGCGTCTGCCAGTGCTTGCTCTGCGGTTTCGGTGGCCTCTGCAATCGCTACTGTCCTGTTCCTTAAATCGGTCAGTTGCCGATGTTGTGTTCGCCAACATTGGGCGAAACCTTGGATACTCTTGAAGACGCTGCGGACGAGATCTTTGAGTTGGGAGGGAAGGGGGATCGGCACACCCGTCGAAGAGTGGAGTGAAAAGAACTCCAACTTCAGACCGTGGGTCACATTTCCGCCGCGCGCGGCGATCCAGTCGGTTGTGGATGGGCTGGCGGGCAGTTGATCCCTGCTGATTGTCGTGTCGAAACTACGATCAAGCGCGCGCTGCAAAGCAAGCTCAACTTTGGATGTGAACAGCGCGAACCACGAAACCTGATCTTCGATCTCTCTTTTTTGCCGTTCCAGTCGTTCTTCGTCTCGCGCGAGTTTCTCTACTCTTGCCGACAGTTTAGCTGTCTGCTCCGCCGCGCGTTGTTCGGCATCGTATTTGGCATTGGCTTCGATGCGCGCGGCGACTTTCTGACCTGCCGCCATCGTTATCTTTGAAATGCGTACGGCTTCTTCGGTTGCAGACCGAAGTTCCTCACGAACGATCTCAGCGCATTGCTCTTCGAATGCGGCTTTATCTTGTTCGAACTTGCGGCGTTCCTCGGCAAGCTCCGCTCGCTCTTCCTCAAGCGCGTCAAGTGCTTCCAGTCGCTCGGTTTCCAGATCTTCAAGGTGCTTTTTCTTATGCTTCGGTTCGGGGTACTGCGCCGGCTCGAAAGATGCCAGCGAATACTCCAACCCAAGAGGCTTCAGTGCATCAGCATAGGACTGACGCAGATGACCAAAGCTGTTGTATCGTCCGAGAACTTCGTTGGACGACCAGCTCAGCGTTTTGGTGCCGGGGGCAGTTTTCCAATCCTCGCATCGCTGCAAAAACGCTTCGTCGGACTCGCCTGGTTTCTTCCGATCCGGCTTGCGCGGCCGTTTCAGATAGGTCGGACAGATGGCGAGATGGACATGCGGTGTGGTTTCATCTCCGTTGTAGATTGCTGATACGAGGTCGTCTCCGAAGGTCTCTTTCATCCAGGCTTTGGTGCGTGCTTTCCATGCTTCCAGACGCTCAGGATCCTCTTGTCCAGGTGGTTCACCGTTGGGTCGAAAATACTCCGGTGAAGCTCCCAGTATGATTGTGCAAAAGGGGGATGCCGAGGAGTTCTTGTGGGTTGGCTCGACGACATCTGAAAGATAGGTGTTGACGTCATTGAGGATATGCATGCCTGATCCGACCCACACTTCGTTCAGGTTAACGCGGGACAGATCGATTGCAGACCAGCCATCAGGACTCCGTTTGGTTTGGTGTAAAGTTGCACCTTTCAGGTTGGCACGAGATGCTTGTCGGAAGTTGGTGACAATAGAGCCCGTTCCCGCCAACGCGCGCTCTTTTTTCTGGCGCGGGCCACGAGGGGCACGGGGTTTTCGGGGGCGTCTGGCCATTGTATCAATCCAAAACGTAACCGGTGTTTGTGCAGGTATCGGAGTTTATTGCTCATAATGAAACTCCGACTACGTCTGAGTGTCAATGAGGATCATGGGGAACTGCTTTGCAGCCTCCCCCCGACACCCCCAGGCATCCACTCACTCCGCTTGTGTGATGGTCAGGGCAGGCCCCGACACCCCAGCGCTTCGCGCCGATCCATTCGGATTGTAGCTGTTGTGATGCCCCACCCAGAGCCGCCATCTCATCAGCAACTTGGTTGTCTCGGCGCCCGTTGGGCGACGCAAAACCCATCCTTCCCCTGCCTCATGTGGGGGCGATGTCAGGACGGGTTCTGCAAGTGCTAGTTGTCCGCTAAGCTGGGGCAAATTGAGGAGAGCGATGTATGCGGATTTTGATGACAACGGTTTTTTTGAGCGGTAGCCCGGTGCTGGCGGGGTGCGATGCCCCAGCTGATGATCCGGTCGCGAGAAGCCCCGCGCTGGTGACGGAGGCCGTGCAGTTTGAGGGCTCCGATGTGCAGGTAACGTGGGATCCGGCAGCAAAGGTATCGTCGACACTGATACATGACAGCAGGGTTTCGATCGAATCGACAACAACACTGCCGCTGATCTAATTGCAGAAGCCACAGGTTGTGATGCCGATCCATGGGTCACCAGTTTCCCGGATGCCCTGGACGGATTGCGCGCCATATCCGTTCCTGTACGCTGTGGGTAGACGTCAGGTCTATCGCATCTCTTGAAACGGTTCGAAGCTGAGCGGCGCTGCCCGGAGACGTTAAGGATCGGAGGGCGTCGCGGCGTTGTCCGAGTCCTCAGGGTCGTCGCCATAGATGAGTTCGTACAAACCATTTTTCATCATTCTGCGGGCGTTTGTGACACGGATGAGGGCATGATCAATAGTTGTTGCCTCGCCGGTTGCGTAGGCGTACCGCAGTAGCGCAGCTTGCAGATCGACGCTCTCGCATAGGGCACGGTCGGATGGTTCTTCTGTCATATTGAGGTCTCCTGTTTCGGTTGGGGCGCGCGTCTGTTGATGAGATAGTGGGCGCTATTCTCATCAAGATTGGGATATTTTTGATCGGATTACGGCGTGGTAGGTTTGCCCTGCGCCTCAAGCTATTCGATCATTTCAGTGGTCCAGCCACGATCTCTTCTGCGCAGCAAAACGGCGCAAAGTAACTGGACGTTCGGCGCGACATCCGCATCGTCGAGTCCGTGTGCCAGAGCCAGTTCCAAATCGCCGGATACTGTTGCGATCAGTGCCGTGGCGTCGGACGGGATGATCGTTTGATCGGTCATGGCGCACCTCCGGCCGCGCTGGAGAGCGCCTCGTAATGCGCGGCTGACATCAGCACCAAGGCAGGCTTGCCGTATCGCGTGATGAGGATGGGGTGGTTCTCGGCGCGTTTCAGCAGTTCATGCGTCTTGCGCCGCAGCATGCTTATCGTGGCGGTTGGCATATCCTCGACCATCTCAAATCTCCTTCGCGTTATGCTCAACATCCACCCAGTGCTTGTTCATGGGGAGCGTCTTGGCACGGCGGGCGATGTCCTCGAATCGGACAGGCATGAAGTCCCAGACATCGACGCCAGCATTCACGCTGTTGCGCGAGCCGTGCCAATTATTGTGGACATGGCCGAAGATCTGGAGCGCATCTCGTCGGGCATGGTTCCAGGTGATCATCGGGTAGTGGCAGAGCGTGTGTGCCTGGTTCTGGGGACCATCCCGAACTTCAGCCAGATGTGTGACGCTGGTCCAGGGTAGGGCCTGTGTCGGCTTCAGATCATGGTTGCCAACGATCAGATGCTTCTCGGCGCCGGGTAACTTGTCAAAGAGTGTTCTCAACCAGTCAGTATCCTTGGCTTTTGGTCCATGGGCGAAGTCGCCGATGATCCAGAGCGCGTCTTTGGGACCAACCATAGCCCAGAGGTTCTGCATCAGAACCGCGTCCATGTGACTGGCCGAACTAAAGGGGCGATTGCAGAACTTGATGACATTTTCATGCCCAAAGTGGGGATCGGCGGTGTACCAGTTGGTCATGTCTTCTCTCCGTCGTCTGTCGTCGGCGGAGCGGCAATCTGGCGAAGCGGAGATGACAATCATCAAAGGCGAACAGCGCGATGCCGCCCGCCATATGTGCGAGCGCTAGGTTTGGGTGATATGTTTGCGCGTGATGTTCATGCGGGTGCTATCGTTGCTCCCGATGTGCTTGGCTATCCATTCTTACAAATCCATGTCCGAGGCTTGGACCTCTTCACCGGTCAGTGCCTCAACGATCTGGCGATCGAGTTCTGCCATATGCTGACGGGCAAGCTGATAGTCTTCGAGGGAAAAGCCAATGACGGTACTGCCAGGTTCGCCGCGATAGCGGACCGTGAAGGTCGCAACGCAACCTGTCTTGATGTCGGATTGGCGCGGATGCTCGAAGTGATACTCGACGTTGTTGCGGTAGTGCTGGGCATTGCTGCAAAGCGTGTACTCCGTTTGTCGCACGGTGCCCGATGCAAAGGTTTCTTCGTGGACCAGCGGGGGTAAGGCGTCCAGATCGGCAATGAACCCATCTTCGCCCCAGGCATATGTGAGGGTCATTTCACGCCCGCTGATTTCGACCCGGGATGGCGGACCATAGGTCTCTTCGAGCTGGGCTTTCAGTTCCAGCGGTTCTGGCAGCTGGTCACTGGGCTTGCGGATTGAGCGATGGATCGCCATCGGGCGTTGTGCCATCACATCTGACGATAACATCGCCGTCACCTGATCCTGATCCACCTTGGCGAGTCGCCCGTTGATCCCAACATCGCCGATCCGGCTGAAACGCTGGTAGGTGAACTCGAATACGGCCCCGTCAGGCGATTGGACACGTAGAACGTCGCTCTCGCTTGTGGGGTCATCGTCGCCGCGCTCGGAATACACTGCCAGAACATCGTCCAGCGGATCGCCCGGTTGCAGACCGAGGATTTCATAAGGGTAGGGGCGGGGCTCTGGCGCATCCATGGACGTCAGCTCGTTTTCGGCGAGGGCGGGTGCGGCAAGAGAGGTCAGAGCCACAGCGAGGGTGAGCGATGAGCGGATCATGCGACGGCCTTTCTTTTATAGGCGAAGGGTGACTGATCGCCGGTGAAGGGTTCCAAGCGCTGACCGTTCAAGGCCCATGCGACCTCAAAGGTCAGGCGTTGCACCGCGACCCAGGCTTTCAGTGCGTCCCGGTAGCGGGCAAAGCCAGGTTTGTCAGACCTGCAGGCGAGTGATGAGACGAAGTGCGCGATATCTCCATTCAAGAGCTGATCCGAAATCGCCTCGGCCCACGGCAGTTCGGATTGGAAAACAGGATGATAGCGGAATGCTTTGCGCGTCTCCGCTGCCTCAAGCGCTCCGTTCCGGCAGCCGGTGATCAGGCCCATGAGATGTTCCGGACATCCGAGATAGTCGCTGATGCCGTCGAAAATGCACTTTGCCTCAACGGGGCTGATAGCGGGGGCAATGATCAGATCGGCGAGGCCAAGCGCTGCGAGTTGCGGTTCTTCAAGTCGGGCTTTTGTGTCGATCAGGAGAACATCAACGCCGCGCGTGTCGGCTGCGGCGGCGCTGTCTTCCACCGCATCGCGGGTTCTGCACTCGATCAGTTCAAGCTGGGGCGGGCGAAATTTGCACGCCGCCATTTGGGTCATCCATGCCTGCAGCGTCGAGGGAAAACGACCATCCGTACTTCCGCCCGCCAGATCGGTGCAATCCATCAGGGCAACGCGCTTGCCCTGCGCCAGAAAGCCAGAGGCCAGCGCCATCGTGGCAATGGTGCGACCGGAGCCGCCCTTGTTGGCGAAGAAGGAAATAGTATGCATAACAAACCCTAAATTATCTAAATTTTAGATAATCTATATTCTAGATTAGCGCTGATGCGAAGAGGTTTCTCGTCGCATGGCAAAAACAATTCATAGTGAGGGACACGAAGCGTTGTGCGCTGAATTGATCCGTATCAGACGGGCCGAGGGTATGACGCAGGCTGATCTGGCTGCGAAGTTGTCTTGCCATCAATCGATGATTGCGCGTATCGAAAGCGGCCAGAGACGAATAGATGTCGTCGAGCTAATAGTTCTAGCGCGCGCGCTCGGATCGAAAGCAGAGGATATTACAAATCTTGTCGATTCAAAGACTCCGAAAACCCAGAAGCTGTGAGTCCGATAAGGTTTATTATGTGTCTTGTTTCATTGACTGTTTGCCGAAAGGGAAGGGCGAGTTAAAGACAGCACTGTGGCGTGCTCACTCTAAGCACGTCAGATCCGACATCTCAAAAACGACGATCCCGTTTCTTGCGGGCCTTATCTTCTTAAAATCCCAGCATGACTTTGCCTCTTCCAAGGTCATGCCAGTGACCTTATCCCGCGCATCCCTCAAGTACTGAAGATAGTTGTTGCAGGTGGCGATTTCGCGACGGAAGGACGGATCGTTTTTTCTTTGTTCAAGGACGTGCCAAGCATCGATTGCATCGCCGAGCGTCGCCCCTGCGTTCGCACGCATCCAATCCATGAAATCCGAATGGCATGTGAAGCGAGCGCCAACCGCGGACTTGAAGAAGCATCTGACGTTTGGTCCGAAGCTCACATTATCTGTAATCACAGTATCGCGGTCCAGTGTTTCTTTTGCCCAATTGAACGTTGAGCTATTGGACTTGCGCCGCAGGTTGGATTGCACCTCCCTTGGATGTTGCAAGGAAAACAAAACGCGTTCTCTGAGCTCGGCCTTTGATCCTGAAGCAGACAAACCCAGTTGCTTGCAGAACTCGTTTAAGGACTCTACCGGCCAATACCAGCGCTCAAATTCTGGCGCATCCATATGGGATGGTCTAGGTTTGATGCGTGTCAGACTCGGTCTTTCCGACAAGCCCTATGAGGATATGCATGGTTGGTTCAAGCAAGGTGTGTTTGTTGTTTTAGGTCTCGAAGAACCGACCAAAAGATCGATTTGAGACCAATGCTCCTTTGCCGGCGGCGACAAAGCGGTGCTCGGAAGCTATGCATGAATGGCCTTGGACCTATGCTATTGCCCGAGAACCCCCGAGGGACAACTTGTCGTCAACGAAGTCTCGTGGTTACTTTTAAATTTGGCGCCGGATCCTTTTGCAAACCGCTATGAGGTTTCGCACAATCTCTCGCCGATCCATGTTTCTCCAAACGAGACTCGTGTGGATTTCCATGTCCAACGTCCGCGCAAAGCGTCCGTTGCTGCTTTCGACTTGGCGCCAACTGTCTTCCGCAACAACGCAAGGGCCGTACCCCGCTTCTGACAACAGAAGCGCGCCAAAAGCAGTGTCCGCCTCAGCTGCAGGAGGTGCTAATTGCGCCCCAGGATATCGGCGGTTGTATTCGCTAATCAGGACCGGCGCATCGCTCCTCGGATACTCAACCAGTGGACGCCCTTCGTCCGATGCGTCGTCATTTTCGACTTGAAGAATTGGACAGCTTCGTAGGTGAAGCTCGGCAAGACCATCTCGGTGGACCGGCGGGTGAAGCAGAGCGACATCCAAGCGATCTTCCGCCACCAACGCCTCCAGCCGCACCGTGGTCGTTTCTCGAAGCTGGACCCGAACCAACGGGTGCGCATCTCGGAACGCGTGCAAGATTGGTAGGAGACAGGTTCTGGCAGAGATCTGTGTAAACCCGATCCGTACGCTTTGGCCAATACCACGTTCCGCGCCTTTCGCAGCGCTTTCAGCCTCTTCGGCGATTGAAACAATCCGCTCCGCGGCCTCCGAAAACGCGCTACCAGCGGCTGTCAGTCTGGCTCCGTGTCGCCCGCGTTCGAATAAACGAACATCCAGCTCCTCCTCTAAGCGCCGGATCCGAGCAGTGAGCGCGGGTTGGGATATGCCGATCGTTGCGGCGGCTCGCGCGAAGTTGCCTTCCTGGCGGATTGCGAGAACGCATTGATAGTCGAGTATCGCAGCCATTTGATAACCATCGATTATTGAATTACTCAAATACTTAGGTTTCTGCGCGCAAATTCCAGACCAGATTGCTTCCGTGAACCAAAACTCATCGGGAGCACAAGTTTATGAAATACCCTTTTCAGATCACCGTATCGGCCTTCGCCGCTGTGGTGCTTGCAACGCATTCCTTTGCGCAAGACACGCCGCCGGATTTCCAAGGCCGCTACATCGCTGCAATCTCGGATGGCGACATGCGTGCCTTTGCATACATCGACGGCGATCTCGGTGTCCCGCGCGGACCGGACGCGCTGAACATGATACCGCTGCCCCTCAACACTAATCCAACGGTCGCTGCGATCGAAGTCCCCAACACGGTGATCAACCCGGTCTACTCAATCGCCCACAGCCCGGATGGGTCGACGATCTTTGTAGTGGAGACGCATACGCAACGAGAAGAAGGCGACCGGACGATCATGGATTTGCAGCCGGGGACGATGCTTCGCGCGGTCGACGTGTCTGATCCAACAGCTCCCCGCGTGATCGACAGCATCGACGTGGGCGTTGCTCCACAAGGTGTCTCTGTCAGCCCCGACGGGAGCACTTTGGTCATAGCAACCAAAGCAGCACCCGAGCCGTTGGTCTTTGTGTCCTGGCAAGACGGTCAGTTCGGCGACGTTCAGCGTTTTGATCTTGGAGAGATTGCACCCATGCCTGAACTGCCAGACCAAGGTCTTCTGCCGCACCATGCGGAGTGGCATCCCACGGCGGATGTAATCGCCGTAACACTACAGTTGAGAGGTCAAGTGCGGTTCTTTCAAGTCGCACGGTCTGAGGATGGGCGCGTCACGGATCTTTCGGTATGGGGCAATCCGGTAACGACAAGCAAATGGCCGATGTCGGGCAAGTTTTCGCGCGACGGACGTTTCTTTGTGACGAATGATCTGCAATGGGGCCCGGACGTACGTGGGTTTTACCTGAACGCACCGCCTTCGCAGCTTACGTCGATTGAGCTCGCACCGCTCGACGCGGAAGCGCCCCGACATTTCGTAGTTGGCGGCGTGTCTCTGCCGCGACATGCTGAAAGCATCGCCTTCTCCAACGCTGGTGATCTCATTGCCACTGTCAATATCGGGCAGACATGGCCCGGCGGAGACGCTGTCGAAGCAACCCTGTCGACGGTGTCACTTGTTGAATTCGATCCAGAGTTCGGCCAGCAGACGGTCTTGGGTTCTTGGGAGTTCGAGGGCGACCTGCCAGAGGGCGTGGCCTTTGATGCCTCTGACAGCTTCATCGCTTTCGGAGTTTTTGAATATGCGGGTCCAGAACCCCGCGCCAGCGATCTTCAGATCTGGGAAGTCGTCACAAGCGAGGACGGAACGCGTGGGCTCAGTGATACTGGGTACCGCATTCCAACAGGGCCGGGGGCGCATTCCCTTGTCGTCGTGAACTAGCCAATCCTTTGACAACTTTTGTCCCACCGGGTTCCGGTGGGGCCCGTACTCACGAACCCCGAGAAGAGCAATCGTTGTATGAAGTTTGTTGAGATCAGAGACGCGCTGTTCCAGGCCACGCGGCGGGGCGTGAATGTTTACTTGTGGGATCGCGGACGTGAAGCGCTCCTTTTTGATACCGGGGAGCCAGCTTTTGCGAGGCCGCTTGCCCGCGCTTTGGAACGGGCTTCGCCGGTCCGCGCCATTCTGCTAACGCATTGCCACTACGATCATGCTGGGAGTGCAGCTACGCTCTCAAACCACCTTAGTGCCTCGGTGTTCGCTTCGGATGATGACGCGGCCTTACTCAGCCAAGGGAAATGGCGGCGAGACAGCGTGCCGTCCCCAACGGTGTTAGGACACGTCTTAACGCGTTTGGTCGCGCGCAGGTACCCCGAGCACATTGCTCCTGTTGAGCGAATTGAGGCGCTGACCATGCTGAAAACAGAGCTTGGTATCGAAATCGAAACCCTCCCTCTGCCTGGCCATTGCGCTGGTCAAGTCGCCTATGGCTTGCCGATTGAGCTAGAGAGGCGTGCCTGGATTGTAGGTGACGTTATCATGACGATCGCGGGTATTCGAGAACCCATACTCTACGAGGATCGCGCTGTAGGCTTGGCTTCCATTCAAAAACTGGCGCGCAAAGTGCAACCGGGCGACGTCGTGTGCCCCGGACACGGGCCCGCTTTGGATGTGACCCAAGAAGTCATCGACAAGCTTCAACGGCTAACGCAGGGGTGAGGGACTTAGCTCCGCGTTTTGACAGACGGGAGCATGCGTCCAAGCATCGGCTGTCCGTCCAGTTTCCTATGAAAACACGCAACCAATATGTGAAGCAGGGTCAACACGCCCAAGAAAAGACCCGCAGAACTGTGCAAAAGCGAAGCCGTCTGTGCGAGCGTCGGGTTGAAGGGTAGGCTCGGCAGGTGCACGACGCTGAAGAGGCTAAGTTCGAACCCCAAGAACGCGAGTTGCGCATAACCGATGACCGGCAGCGCGCACAGCAAGACATAGAAGGTAAGGTGCATAGTTCTCGCAGTGCGCCTCACAAACGGCCTCGTTGGCGCAGGCGGTACGTCTAACCCTTGGCGCACGCCAAACCGGACCAACGTCACGCAGAGGATCAAGGCACCGAGTGAGATATGCCCTTGGATAAGAGCTTCTGAAAGCACCGGGTAAGCCTCGTAGACCGCCCTGTTGAGCAGAACCAGGCTTATTTGAATGAGCACCAAAGCTGCCGTGGACCAATGGAGCCAGCGCATCAATGGGGGGTACGGGGCCATTAGTCTGCTACGCTGACGCGATAGGTGCTGAGCGTGCAGGGACGTCGACCGCTGCGATCACAGCTAAGGGTGATCTCGCCCATATCCAGCGCGGCATCTAAGGCTGGTTTGGTAAAGGTGAAGTCCGTTTCGGCAGCGCGACTGTGACAAGACAAGCAAGACGCTTGCGGTCGCGTGTCGAGCCGCACATCTCCCTGCCCATCGAAGGACCCGTATTCCCAACGACCGTCCACTTTCTGCTCGTGAAAAACAGTGCTGAGTTCGCCAGGGCGATAATAGGTTTCCATCAAGATGCGGGTCCCATCGGGAAGTGGCTGACCAGATTGCGCCGCATCCAGCACGTCAGGTGTGGTCAGCATGCGCCGATACGTCCCGTCGGTGCGATCAACCTGTGCATATTTTACGAAACTCGTGCCGTAGCGGTCTGTTGACTCAAGACCCTGTGCCCAAACAAGAGTTGCGGTAAATGCAGTGCCAAGGAGTGCGACAAGCCAGAGGTTCATGTGATCTCATCTGTGACAGTAGTTTGGAGCGCTGTTTTAACTTACAGCACTCCTCGAACTGGTTCGATGTCACGACTTTTCGACACGGTTCGGTGACATATTCGATAACCAAAGACTATCG
The DNA here is from genome assembly GCF_033963825.1 of Cognatiyoonia sp. IB215446. Lineage (NCBI taxonomy): Bacteria > Pseudomonadati > Pseudomonadota > Alphaproteobacteria > Rhodobacterales > Paracoccaceae > Cognatiyoonia > Cognatiyoonia sp. IB215446. The sequence continues at coordinate 48,683 of NZ_JAXBMD010000009.1, forward strand.
AATATGTGTCAAATCATGAACGACGTAGCAGTTTGAGGTCTTCGGACTGGTGCGCTTGCAATAGACCTTTTTGAACTTGGCAAAGCTCTTTAGCCGTTGGGGCTAGAACCACGAAAGGGTCGGTTGCAGAGCGTTTTGGTCCCAACAAGTCAGTCCCATCATTCCGGTAGAACGACAAGGCGTGTCGGAACTCCAATTTGCCGAGACAGCACTCGCGGGGAATTCAATAGCTTAGCGTTTTGCAATTCCGGGCCCAGAAGACTGACGTGTCTCGTTCAGGAATTGCTGGAAGCCGAAAACTGTTCTCGGCTAAGCCTGAAGCGTGATCAAATACTAGACTTTGTTTCCTTGGTAAGGGTTCTGATCAACCACAAGCGATTGATGGGCAAATACGCCCGCGCGCGCGCCATCAGCCGCGGCCCAAGTCGCATTGTAGGCCGGTCGGCCGATATCGCCGGCGGCGTATACATAACGAACGGACGTTTGCTGCATCTCGTCGACTTCAAGGAAGGGGCCGAACGGGCCGTCGAGAGACTGGCAACCCAATTGATCTGCCAAGTCAGAAGCAGGTTGTGAGGTTGTAATCAGGTATAGCGCCTGTCGGCTTAGAAAGGCTCCGTCTGCAAACTCGACATTGCTCAAGAGACCATCACTGCTTTTTAAAGATCGAATAGACCGCTCCTCGATGCGGTAGCCAATGCTGCCGAGATCGGCGCGTTGATCGTCAGGTATCTTCACCCCGTTCGTTAGGTAAACGAGGTCATCGGTAAGGTGGGGCAGAATACGCGCCTGGTGGAAGGATGCTTCTCCGACATGCAAGAGAGCCGTTGGCCTGTCTTGCAACTCATAGCCGTGGCAATAGGGGCATTGAAGGACTGATTGGCCCCAACAGTCTGCCAATCCTGGTATGTCGGGTAACAGATCCCGCTGCCCGGTTGCGAGGATTAGGCGCTTCGCATCAAGGGAGGTGCCTTGGTCTGTCTCGAGCCTAAATGCTCCTGCCTTCCGGATGACGGATTCAACCTTTTCCTTGAGCACCTGAGCAGTTGGATACACGGAGAGCTCACGACGCCCCGTCGCTCGAATTTCGTTAGGTGACGAGCCATCTTGCCCTAGGAAGCCGTGGCTAGCAGAGGCAAATCTGTTCCGCGTGACCTCGTGATCGAACAACGCGATCTGACGGCGCATGCGCGCCAGAGGGAGAGCTGCGGAAAGTCCAGCAAAGGAGCCCCCGACAATTGCGACGTCGACCTTGATGGGTGCTTTGGGTGTGGACATGACTTAGACCTAGTGAGAGTAAGAAACGGGAATCACGATACTTTAAAAGTAGCATGAAACGCAATGGAAGGTTTTCTCTCTCGCTTCATGTTTTGGGGCATCTTGCGGCACAGCCGCATCGATCTTTGACGTCCGCAGAGATCGCTGAGCACAACGGTACGCATGCGGGTTTCGTGCGTCGCGTACTAGGGCTTCTGAGGGCTGGTGGATTGGTCGCGTCTGAAAAGGGCCACTCTGGAGGCTGGCGCCTAGCCAAGCCGCCGGAAGAGATCAGCCTCGCAGATGTCTTCGACGCTCTCGGGGAGCAGCTGGTCCCGTCGGAAAGCGGAGGCGAAAGTAACCCCCCTGAATGCGTAATCGAGCGCACCGTTGCACAAGACATAGACGTGGCACTGGCAGCCGCAACTGAAGCGATGAGAGCCAACCTGAAACACCGCACGATCGCTGATCTCGGGAAGGCTCTTTCGGCAGGTGTCGGTCCAGATGATACGGGATCACATCACTAGTCATCCTCAAGGCTTAGAGCATACTCGTAGACCTTGTAATGCATCGGCGACCTTTGCACCCGGTTTGCCTACATCTGCTCTGCGGCTAGCTTTTTAGCGAATATCCTAGTGGATGAAACGCGTGCATGAGCATTGGATTTTCGAGCTGGCTGAGAAGGATCCGGAGGCGCTTCTTGCGATGAGCGATTAGGAATTCCGGGATGCTCTTGAAGAGGCTGGTTTTGATGCCGATGCACTGGTGGAACAATTTCACATCTCTATCTCTGCGTTAATCGCAAGGTTGAACATCAGCAGCTGAGAGATGTGCGCCTAAATCCGCAACTTATTGGGCTACAGCAAACGGTGGCGGTTTATCTCAGGTCGGACCCATCGTTCGCCGAAGCGTTGCGAAGGTCCGGATCCGGACCCTCGCCTTCATCGTTCATCCAATGATGCGCTGAGCTGTGACATAGATCGCATCGCGCGTGCGGTTCTCAAAATCCGCTACAAAACCTTCCCATTCCGGGCCTGTCATCTCTTGGTCGACATCTTCGCCGCCCGTCGATTTGATCGCGACCACGTATTTGTAGGGTGGCACGTTCCCCTCAAGCGTAGCTTCGGCCCGGTAATAGACCGGATCGCTCATCGATTTGACCTTGGCGTAGCCAGGCAGATCGACGTTGTGCAACCATTGCTCAAAGTCAGCCTGATCCTGATCCGGCGCGAGGTTGTACATCACAATCATAGTGTCCATCAGTTTACTCCTTTTCTGACGTGAGGGACGCCCGGTACTTTGTCAGTCCCGGGAATTGATGTTCGAAGTACGCAGAATGGAAGGTTGCGTAGGGTTCGAAGTGTTTCTCGTAGAGCGCTTGCGCACCGTCATTGCCGTGAATGACCATTATCCCCACGCTCTCGGCACCAAGTGTGCGCCCGCGGGCAAAGGCGGCGTGCATCAACGCGGTGCCAAAGCCCTGTCCGCGATGATCCGGGGCAACGGCGACGGTCTCAACAATGAGGTCCGCTTGTGGCTTCAGAAAAACTGTATCCCCGCTCCAGACCTTCTCATACGCCGCGCGAAAGGCGGTCCTTATGTCGTCAGACCAGCAGAGCGCCCAAGCGATCTGGTCGAGCTTATCGAGGTTCAGCGGGCCTTCATTCGTCGGATTCGGCTCTGGCGGAAACACAGCGCAGGTCGCGACCGGCGCGCCATCGCTTTCCAGGATGAGGAAGTCCGGTACAGCCCCCCAATTCGAAGCCCCTTCGCGAAACATCGTTTCCAGAAATGTCAGCGTATCCGTTCCGGTGCCCTCAAGCAGTTCATCCCAGAAAGATGTGCCAAAAGGCGGCAAAGACGCCTCCACATCCATTTTGGCAAGAAAAGGAATGTCTTGCACGGTCGCCGCCCGTACAGCGGGGGCGATCTTGTGTTGCATGTTCATTGCGAACTCCTTAACATACGGTGTGTATGTGAAATATAACATACGAGCCGTATGTCAAATGAAAAGCGAGGGTCTCCCGCATGAATCTGCGTGAACAGAAGAAAGCGGAGACATCCGCCAAGCTTTTGGCAACGGCGCGGCGATGGTTTTTCGAGAAGGGCTACGCAGGCACATCCATGGATGATCTCTGTGCTGACGCTGGCGTAACCCGTGGTGCGCTCTATCACAACTTTGGTGGCAAAGAGGGGCTGCTCGAAGCGGTCATCTTGCAGATTGATGAAGAGATCGGCGAGCGCCTTTTGATGGCGGGTGGCGACACCGTAGATCGTGAAAGTTTCATCCAAACATGCCTCGCCTATCTTGAAGCAGCCTTAGACCCAGAAGTTCGCCGCATTGTGTTTCAGGATGGCCCGGCTGTGCTGGGTCAAAGGCTGCGCGACATTGACCAGGAGGGCAGTGTCGAGCCGCTGCGAGAGGCAATTGCGGAGCTTCAAGCGCAGGGCGCATTTGTGGAGGGCGATGCAGTGGCCCTGGCTGTGCTGGTCAACGGCGCGATGATTGATGCCGCGCTATGGGTGGCTGACTGCGAAGACACAGAGCGGCGGCACGAAGCGGCCTCCAAAGCGATGCGGTCGATGCTCTCTAAGCTGTGCTCGTAAATGGCTGTCGTTCAGCCAACGGAAGCTAAGTCAGAGGATCATACAAAAGAAAGGACTCAGAATGCTGAGTGGTGAGATTGTAGTGTGTATCGGCGGATCCGGCGGCATGGGTCGTGGCGTTGCAGAAGCAGCTTTGGAACTCGGGGCTGACGTGGTTGTTACGTCGCGGTCTGCGGGCAAAGCGAACGAAGCTGCGAAAGAATTGGGCTGCAGGGGCGAGCCAATAGATATTTACGACGAAGACAGCGTGTCCACTTTCTTTGAGCGCGTTGGGCGCTTCTCTCATTTGATGCTGACAGCGGGAGCTGTGGGGCGCTCTGGTTTCAGCGAAACACCTCCCGGTGAAGCAGAGCGCTTCATGCAGGGCAAAGTGTGGGGCACCCATAGATGTATCTGGCATGCCAAAGATCAAATGGATCAGAACGGATCAGTAACGCTCATCACCGGCGGATACTCTCAAGTGATTGATGACAAAGCTGGTCATGTTCACACCGCGTTCAAAGCCACGGAGGCGATGGCACAAGTGGCGGCAGTCGCTTTGGCACCGATAAGATGCAATGTCATACGTCCTGGTTTCATCGACTCTGAGCTATGGGCAGACATGTCCGATGATGAACGCAACGAACTTCGCCGTGTCGAAGCCGATCGAACAATGATTGGTCGCATTGTCGAGCCGATAGAATTCGGCCGCTTTGCAGTTGCTCTTATGCAGACGCCCATCGTCACCGGAGCAATCATTCCTGTCGATGGGGGCCGCCATTTATCTGTTGCCAGCTAAAAGCGGAATCGAGCCCAAACCCCCCAACTTTCTACACTGCGGCGAACGTTCGGTTCTCTAATTCTTCGTCATGAGTTCGGCGAGGCGCGATATCTCTGAGCTTGAAAGAACATTGTTTTGAGGAAACGGGAGCATCAACCGCCCGATCGCTGCCCAGTAGAGCAGCTTGGCGCGCGCTGATGAAACCGACTTTGGTATCCCAGTCTTGCGTAATAGGTTCTCGGCAATGCTAATCCGTTCTTGATCGACCTTGTCCACGGCCTCGGCAACGATCGGCGCGACTGTTGACCATGATCGTATCGCACGCTCGAGTTCCTCGCCCGACCGAAGCGTCTTTTGAAGCAAGTCGTCGAAAGCTTCATTCGCGTCGTCGATGTTCTTTGCCTCCAAGGCGATTTGGCCGCTCGTCTTCTTGGACCAATGGGCAATGACTGCAGTGTGAAAGGCTTCGAGGCTCTCGAAATGGTGGTAGAAGCTACCACGGGTCACATTCAGTTTCTTGGCAAGTGGTTGAGCCCTCAAAGCGATGTAACCGTGGGCTTTAAGTTCCTCCAAGGCCAGATCAAGCCAGTCTTCGGCGGTAAGGACACGAGCAATCATGGCCTAGACATACACATATGTATGCTTTAAGCAAGATACACATGTGTATGCTGCCGAAGGACTGGATCATGAATCGCTCATTTTCCAACATACTGACCAGCGATGTCTCGAACACGGCCCAGTTCTACGAAGACCTGCTTGGCATGAAGCGGACCGGTGATTTCGGCTGGTTTGTCATTTTGTCTCATGACGACATGCCGGAATTCGAGCTCGGAATCCTGGATCGAGATCACGACACAATCCCTGCCGACGTGGCTGCCGACACGTCCGGTATTGTCCTCACCTTCGTGGTGGCATCTATCGAAGATGTGCAAGATCAAGCAAACGCTATGAAGGCCGAAATCATCGATGGACCAACAGACCTACCCTACGGTCAACGGCGTCTTATGGTGCGCGACCCAGCGGGCACGGCCGTCGACGTAAGCGCGCCAATAGTCTGATCTGGCCGAAAACCCCCATTTGGATAGACGCAGCGAAAGCCCGCTTCGTTCGTTTAGGAGAGGTGAGTCCCAACAATTCAGTCCCATCGTTTAGGGAAACCAACAGATATTGTCGGATCTCCTAATTGTTGAGACTGACCATGCCGTAAATTCGATGGATTAGCATTTTGCAATTCAGGGACTCAAAAGATCGACGTGCTTCATCCAAGCAATACTGAAAGCTGACACTTGTCGACAGGGCGGCTAGCCCAAGTCGCGGTGCGCAGGAGCAGCAGCATCAAAGAAAACCCGGCCGGCTTCCGTGAGTTGGACGCTGCGCGTGGTGCGATGTAGCAGATCAACGCCCAAACGCTCTTCGAGCGCTTTGATCTGCAAGGTCACCGAAGGCGCACCCACGCCCAACGCATCTGCAGCCGCGCGCATTGAGCCTTCACGCACAATCGCGAGAAAGACCTCGATCCCATGCGTTGGAACACGATCCATTATTTATCCTAGCTAAACTATCAATTCAGATTGCTAAGAATACTAAAATTCTGAGAGTTCTGCCATGCTGAGCTAGGCATTAAGAACTTAGCTGGTTTGCATATGTTAAAGGCACCACATCAAACGCCGCAGAACATCCTCTTGGGTGTCACTTTGATCGTCGTGACCGCCTTTGCAATTTCAGTCCAAGATGTTGTTTTCAAACTCTTTAGCAGCGAGCTGACGCTTTGGCAGATTTTTGCATTGCGTGGATGTCTCGCCGTGCCAGTGCTCTTTGCGATCGCTTTCGCCCAAAAAGGCGCATGGGCCAATGTGCGTTCAGCCTTTAGCCGTTGGTCAATGCTACGTGCTGTGTTCATTACGGGCACGTTTCTGGCGTTCTATGGGGCCATTCCCTTCCTAAGCCTTTCGACAGTAGGGGCCGCGAACTACACCGCACCACTGTTCGTTGCGCTTCTATCAGCCTACGTCATTAAGGAACCCGTTGGGTGGCTTGGTTGGGTCGGTGTGGTCATCGGCTTCGCCGGAGTGATCGTCCTGTTGCAACCCGGTACGGACGCATTTTCGGTATGGGCTCTTCTGCCGATTTTCGGGGCGGTCAGCTACGCTTTGGCCCACATTATCACGCGGACGAAATGCCAAGGCGTTCCCTTGGCGGCGCTGTCATTGGCGCAGAACTCCGCCATGCTTTGCGCCGGACTTGTTGTCAGCTTGATCCTCCTACTGTCCGAGCCGGGTAGCGCGTTCGTGCGAGACTACCCCTACATTTTTGGTCTTTGGAGCCCAGTTGGAATCGATGATTGGATGGTTCTTTCAGTTTTGGCCGGGTTTGCCATTTTGCTCGGCATGATGCTGGCGGGCGCTTACAAAGCGGCCCCACCCTCCATCGTGGCAACGTTCGAATACAGCTATCTGGTGTTTGTCGCGGCCTGGGATGTTCTTTTCTTTGGGTTGGTTCTTGGCGTTTCAACACTTGGCGGGATGGCTCTCATCGTTCTCGCAGGGCTGTTGGTTCTGAGACGAGGATCTGGATCATGACCGCTTACCACCGCAGCACACGTGATTTCGCAAGTTTCGGGTCGCGTGTCGATGGGGCAGTTCGATACTTGGAAAGCGTACCCAAAATGGAGAATTTCATGACGAACTTTCAGATCAATTCGCTCGCTTCGGAACCTTTCACAGACTTGTTTCAAATGACGGATGAAGAGCTTGCCACGCAAAATGCGGTGCGTCAGGTGGTGACATCTCGCCCCGGGACGCCATGTCGGGTCAGCATGCAAGACGCCGAAGTTGGCGAAACTGTGATCTTGCTCAACTATGCGCATCAACCGGGTGACAGCCCCTATCAGGCGACACATGCGATATTTGTGCGTCAGGGTGCAAAGCAAGCGATGTTGGGTGTCAACGAAGTGCCCGAGGTGATCCGGTCGCGTCTGGTCTCGCTGCGTTGCTTTGACAAGTATCACATGATGATCCACGCGGATGTCATGTCGGGCGAAGACGTGGGTGAGTCGATTTCAAAGGCTTTCGAGGATGAGATCGTCGCCTATGCCCACATCCATAACGCAAAGCCCGGTTGCTTTGCGGCATCTGTTTCCCGCGTCTAGATAAGATTTGGAGGTGCGCCATGTGCAAAACAACAGGAACCGCCCAGCCCACAGTTCTCATCGAGAATGACCGTGTGAGGGTGACGGAATGGCGCTTTGCCACCCGCGGGGACAATACGGGTTGGCATCGACATGCCTATGATTACATCGTTGTTCCCCAGTTCACGGGGCAGCTTGAGATCGACCTTGGTAATGGAGAAAGAACGATTGCCAACATGACGTCAGGCGTGCCCTATTATCGGGAAAGAGGGGTTGAGCATGATGTGATCAACGGCAACGATTTTGAATGCGCTTTCGTCGAGATTGAGTTGCTGGAAGATCGGCCCGTGTAATCACAATCTATCGCTTCAATCACTGGGTCTGGAGGCCAGAACAGCACCGGCCACCACAAGCCCTGCACCAAGAAGCGTGGTCAGAAACACGGGCTCATCCCAAACGACAAAACCGATGATTACGGCAAAGACCAGCGACATGTAGATCCAGGTATTTACCTTGTCTCCCGGTGCAACTGAGAAGGCCTTAGCATAACAAAACTGCCCGACAATTGTGAACAGCGCGATGATCATAATCTGGAGCATCTGGGCGGGTTCCGGAACCTGCCAAACCCACGGAAGCGTCAAGGTCGAAAGAAGGAGGGCAAACAGCGAAAAGTAGAACATTTGCCTGTCGGGCGGCTCAGAGGCACCAAGCGACCATATGACAAGTGCCGCTGCGGCCCCGCCCAACGCCGCAAGCAAGGCAGAAACTTCACCAATCGAAACGCCCAGGTTGTCCGGCCGCACAATCAGAAGGACCCCTGCAAAGCTGATCACAACGCCAATCCAAACAAACCGATCCGACATCCTGCGCAGAACCAGTAGGGCCAGGATTGGCACAAAAACGGGACCCATTGATTGAAGAATGACCGCGTTCGCGAACGGTATGCGAACAACCGCAACAAAATAGGTCACGATGGCCGCATAGGTGAAACAAGATCGCAGAAAGTGCAGCCAGAGTTTTGATGTGCCAAGCGGGCTGGCCGATTTTGCAAATCGGCTCCACACGCACATTAAGAAAAACATCCACACGTTGGTCCAAAAGACCAGGGCGAGAACGTTCATACCATCCGCCGCGACACGCGCCACTGCGGGTGCTGCGGCGAAAAACAGAGCGGCGGCAATGAGGTAGGCCGTTCCCAAGCCGATTTGATTGCCTGATGGCAGTGTGGTCATGATGCGTCTCGTTGCTGCGCGAAGAAGGGCTATAAAGCTGAAGTAACGGATGACTACTGCCATCTATTTGGCAGCAGTGTTGTGCTAGGGAGCCAAAAAAAAGGAGACGGTAGATGTCCAAAGCAGATCGGCTGTTCGACATTATCCAACTGCTCAGATCCGCGCGCCAACCGATGCGCGCACTGGACATTGCGGCGGCGGTCGAGGTCTCACTGCGCACGATCTATCGAGACATCGCAACATTGCAGGCCATGCAGATCCCCATTCTGGGCGAGCCGGGCATCGGGTATGTCATGCGCAAAGGATATGATTTGCCGCCGATCAACCTTGATGTCGCAGAAGCCGAAGCCGTTTCTGTCGGTCTGAGCCTTGTCGCCCGCACAGGGGACCAAAACCTGTGGCGCGCGGCAAAACGTGCCTCGCGCAAGCTGCAAGAAGCGGCCCCCGGGACACGGCGGCTGGTGACATCCTCTTGGGATTTCTCTCATAAACCAAACATCAATCTAGCAGATGTTCGCGCGGCCATTCGTTGTGAAACGAAGCTGTTGATTTCCTACTGCAATGCCGACGGTGTCGGCACACGGCGGATCATCTGGCCGCTGGTCTTGGTCTACTACCAGGATGCCGTGCTGCTGGCCGCCTGGTGCGAGTTGCGCAGACGTCTGCGGCATTTTCGGCTGGACCGTGTGATCGCATCCCAGGTTCTGGATAGTGATTTCCGGGGGCGGGGGGAAGAACTGATCTCTGCTTGGGAACAGCGCTACAAGGACGCCACCGTGCCTTCGGTCGACGCCTGAGGCCGAGCGCTCGCTCCCGAGTCTACTTTTGGCCTTCGGCGGCTAGCGCGCCGTAGCTCGAAACACGGCGCAAATCGCTAAACGCGGACACCAAAAATGACAGCACAAAGGCACCGACAACCAGCTGCAATCCCGCTTCGACGCCAAAAAGTGTGACCCAGTATCCGCCAGCAATAGCGCCTAGGGGCCTGATCCCGTAGATCGCTGTTTGGATGACGGCATTGACACGACCAAGCATCTCTGTCGGCGTCATTAGCTGGCGTACCGAGTTCTGTGCGATCAGCCACATTGAGGGCCCAAACCCGAGAAGGAAGAAGAGGGCGTATTGCACGAACACACTGGATCCGGGGCCTAACAGCAAAAGCCCGCCCGATGCCATGGCAGACGTGCCCGGCCCAAAAAGCAGGATGAAGGCAGGGGCAACGAGATTTGCCAATCGCCCGGATAGCCATGTCCCGCAGATTGCCCCTAAGCCAAACGCGGAAAGTGAGATGCCAAAGCTACCCGGTTCGAAACCAAAGAGGTCTTGGATCGCTGGGACGAGCACCACAAGAAGCGCAGCAAAAGCGAAGTTCCAGAAAATAGCGCACAGCGAAATCGGTAAGAGCAGCCTGTGCCGCAGTACGAATTTTGCACCCAGCAGAATCTTTGAAACGACAGCTTCCTGTTGGGTCGGTTTGACCTCAAAGGAGGGAAGGGACCACGACATGCGAAGCGCCAGAGTTGATCCAAGACAAGCCACGAGGAAGATGGCCCATCCGGGTACATCGCTGATGACGAGACCGACGGTCAGGGGAACAATGAAAGAGCAGGCCGCGCGGGGCACCTCTATCGACGCATTCGCGCGCCCAAGCTCTTCAGCTGAAGCTGCGCGCGGCACAATCGACAAGGCGGTAAGTCCGAACAGTACCACGCCGAAGCCTGCCAATGTGACTGATGCGCCAAATCCTAAGACACTGCCAAACCCGATGCTCAACGCAGCGCATGCAAAGCCAATCAAAGACACAGTGGCGGACGTAATTGCCAGATGCCGCAGCTGGCGCTGATCCGCAAGGATTCCGAACGGAATTGAGCCCAAGAGATGTGCCATCGACTGGCAAGCGACCAATAGCCCAATCGATGCGGGTGTCGCATTAAGCGCTAGTGCAGCGACAAGTGGAACGGCAACGAGAGCCAGCTGATCAGCAAAATGCGTGCCGTAAGCGGCACCAGTCAGGTGTCGAATGACAGGCATGATCCAAGCTCCCTTTCTTGGAACAAAGTTGGTCGTTCTGCGACTTCATTCGACCCGTTTCATGCGCATTGAAATTGAAGATGGATTACGGCGCTCCGCTACGCTATTTGCCATTGATTTCCAGCTGAGGAGGGAGCACCAAAAGCGTTGCTACCAGTGCTACGCAGGTGATGTCGACGTATGCCTGCTGGAGTGAACCGGTGAGGTTAGGGATGTATCCGCTCGCAGTGTCTTCGCGATCCACATGGAAACAAATTTGCCCTGTACTCAGGTAATCCCGATGGTCTCGCGCACGACGACACCTGAAAAAACGGAGACTTCTGCCAGTGGTCAGTGAGCCTTGACTGATAGCAAAGGTTATCCCTCAGCTGGTCTTCTCCAACTGCCGCGGTAGTCCGCTATGTTGATTAAATGCAGGACAACCATGGCCAAAGTAACACTCAAAGCTCGAGGCTCGCTTCACCCAACACCCATGTTCGAAACGCGTTGATCTTGGGCTGATCTAATCGATCCTTTGGCGCCAGAAAAAAATATGCAAAGACCAGCGGCGTACTTAAATCCTTATTAAATGGGCGGACCAGCCGCCCGGAGGCCAAATGGTTTGCGGCCATGCGGTCTCCGATCAAAGCGACCCCTTCGCCATCCAGCGCGGCTCGCACTGCCATTTCCTCTTTGGTGAACCTGGGACCCATGAACGGATCGACATCATGCACTCCAGCTGCGAGCAGCCACGTGCGCCAGCTGCCTTCGGTTTCCTTCCAATCGACGTGGAGCAAAGTGTGCGACGCGAGGTCCTGTGGGCTTTTCAAACCAGATCCCCGATCTCGCGTCTCCGGGCTGCACACCGGCGTGGCGCGCATCGCAAACAAGCGATCAATGTGCACATCAGAATAGCCTCCGGGACCGTATCGGATCGCAACATCCGCGTCTCCGCTCGCGACATCGATCAACCTGTCCGTGCCATCGATGCGGATCTCAATATCGGGATACTGCTGGCGAAACCGGTCCAATCGCGGCACCAACCAAAGAGATCCGAACCCCGGGCTGACACTCACAGTCAGCAGGTCGTCGTCCCAACGGGGCTTCATCTGTAATGCTGCCTTGGAAAGGAGATCAAACCCCTCGGTGAGTGTTTGGGCTGATGCTTCACCCGCCTCCGTCAGACGCAGAGCTCGCGTGAGCCGATGGAACAGAGGAGCCCCCAGCCAGTCTTCCAGCGTTTTGATCTGATGGCTGATCGCACCCGGCGTCACGTTCAGCTCCTTTGCTGCTTTGGCAAAGCTTAGGTGGCGGGCAGCGGCTTCGAAGGCTTGCAAGCTGCGCAACGGTGGCAGGGGGCGACGTGTCATATACATTAGAAAATCTCACCTATTCAGTGAAATCAATTCCTTTGTCGCACGGTCTTTCGTTTCCTAGAGAATGGCTTATCGCGCGGAATCAATTTGCACACCTGAGCTTTGACGAAGGAATTTGAGGCATGGCAACACGCAGCACAGCGTTCACATCACCATATGCCGTGGGCGTTGCGCTGTTGCTGGTGTCGGCAATCGCATTCAGTTCCACTGGTGTTTTTGCCAAAGGCGTCGAGGCTGGCGCATGGGCAGTCATCTTCTGGCGCGGCGTTTTTGCGGCAACCTCCACGACGCTTTGGGCAGCATCTCGAGGTGGGCTGCGCCGCGAGTTTTTCGGGATGGGCCGCGCCGGGCTCGCCGTCGGCATCGTCGGTGCGATGGGCACCGCTGCCCTTATCCCAGCTTTCAAGCTGACGACGGTCGCCAATGTCGCCTTGATCTATGCCGCAGCTCCGTTTCTAGCGGCCTTCATGGCCTGGGTGGCGATTGGCGAGCGGGTGTCCAAGCTCACGGCTTTTGGCGCAGGCGGCGCGCTCCTCGGCGTCGGCATCATCGTGTCGGGCTCCATCGGCCAAGTGAACCTGATGGGGGATGCTCTTGCTCTGGCCATGACGCTGGCCATGTCGATCATAATGGTCATTTACCGAGTACGCCTTGAAACACCGAGCGCTGGCCCGTCCGTTCTGCAATCGGTGCTTCTCTTTCCCTTTGCTATATCACTTGGCGCGCCGTTCTGCATCGCACCGGTAGAAATGGCAATTTTGGCTGGATTTGGGGTGTTTCACGCGATTGCATCGGTCACCTTGGCCGAAGGCGCAAAGCGCGTACCCGCGGGCCAGACCGCGCTCATCGGCGCGCTAGAAACGCCGCTGGCGCCGGTCCTTGCTCTGCTCATTCTGTGAGAGATGCCATCGCAAACGACGCTGATTGGCGGCGGGATTGTCCTTCTCGCCGTCTTGCTCTCGCTGCGCCAGAAACCTTTAGAGTAACATGTCGTAGTACGGACCTCACCTAGGCACTGAGATGTGACCACGGTGTCATGTCTACTGAAATCCGCGCCCAATGGGACGCCACGTGATCACAGACAGAACAAGAATGCCAAAAGCCGCGACGATAAACGGCACAATGAGGGCTGTGCTCCGGTCTAAACTGTTTTCTGCGATGTTGACCATGGCGCCGGAAGCCAAGAGGCCTAGGGGCATCGTGCCCCAAGCGAACAGGCGATACACACTGTTCACGCGCCCGCGTATCCCATCGGGGACCACGCGTTGGCGATAAGACACCGAGACCGCATCCCAGATCACACCGCTGAGCGAGAAAACGAACATCGCGGCGGCCACGGTTGCGGGCCCAGGTGCGACGGCAAACAGCAAAAAAACGGGCGCTGTGGTTGCGCCCATCCAGCGCGCCGCATTGCCTTTCGAGACAACCTTCAGGAGGGGCGCCACCAGGACGCCCCCGCAAACGCCACCGACCGCGCCAAAGGCTAAAATCAGACCATAAGTTGTCGCGCCAGATGCCAGATTTTCCTGCACATGAAGAACCAAGGCAATGAGCGCCATTTCCGCAAAGAAATTCCAAATACCCGTGACAAACACCAACAGGCGCAACATGGGATGGGCCCAAACGAAACGAGCACATTCGATCAACTCGGCGCGCCAGCCCGCACCCCTTGTTCTGCGATATGCTGGTGCGAACGTGCCAGGCAATGACGCGGCCAAGATCGCGGCGCAAAGCAGAGCCAATGCAATTGCTAGGAAAGGTGCGGGCAAGAAAAGAGCGATCAGGAATGCCCCAACCGCCGGACCCGCCATTTCGTTGCCAACCGTTTCAATGCTGCCCAGGATGCCATTTGCCCGCTCAAGGTCTTTGGGCGGAACGATGGCGGGCAACAACGACTGGCCCGTGTTGTCGCGTACAACCTCTGCGCACCCGATCAACAGCCCCGCGCAAATGAGCATGATGTACAAGGCGCCATCCCCGAAGCCCTGCGCAGGCGGCTCAGACAACGGCATGCTGAAAAGAACGGCACATGCAATCGCGCCGTAGGCCGCCGCCCGAATAGCATCGCACAGCACGATGAGACGTCTGCGGTCCACGCGGTCCGCCAGAACGCCAGCAGGGATTGAGAACACAATCCACGGCACGCGGAGCACGGCGGGCAAAAACGCGATCCAAAACGGATCCCGGGTAAGAAGCGATGCGGTCCATGCCCAGGCAACCACCGCAATCCCGTCTCCAAGATTAGCCAAGCCGACGGATGCGCCAAAGCGGGCAAACCCCCCACGTTGTGGCTCGGGGACTGCGACGTCTTTTGTTTCATGCATACGCGAACCCTTACCTACGACTGGCATGTTGCCTTGCTAGGGCCTCAACTTAAGTTGAGGTCAAGGGAAATTTTGGAGGGTTCAGATGGCTGAATTGACTGTCGGCGAAGTTGCCAAACGAACCGGCGTTTCCATATCTGCGCTGCACTTTTATGAACGCAGAGGCCTCATTCGCTCAGAACGCACGTCCTCGAACCACCGCGTCTATCCTCGCAACGTCATTCGGCGCGTGACGGTCATCCAGATTGCGCAGAGGGCGGGATTGTCATTGGCTGAAATTGCCAGCGCTCTTGACCCTCTTCCGAATGATCGCGCGATTTCAGTAGGGGATTGGGCGCGGGTCTCGACCCGCTGGCGCGATGACCTCTCGGCCCGGATAGCATTGTTGACGAGCCTTAGAGATGATCTGACCGGCTGTATCGGGTGCGGATGCCTCAGCGTCGATGAATGCCCGTTGGCCAATGCAGACGATAAGCTCTCAAAACTCGGGTCTGGCCCGCATCTCTTGGGTCATACAGCCGGCCAGCGCAGAGACCAAAAGTAGGTCTGAAGTCATGCATGATCGGGTTCTACCGCTGGGAACTAGGCGAGGTCCTCGCGAATTGCTTCATCCAGCAACCAGTTCCAGACGCTGCGAACTGCATGTCCAGCCGCTCTATCCGAACGTCCTATGAGGTGGTACGCGTCCGACAAACGGACAGATTGTTCAGACAACCGAACCAAGGCCCCGCTCGCAAGACTGTCTTTCGCGAGTCGCAACCGGGCAAGCGCGACGCCTTGACCTTGTTGGGCCGCCCGAAGCAAAAGGTCAGAAGACGCAAATCGCGGCCCGTGCGCCAAATCCAACCCGTTCGGACCGAAGGTTTTTGTCCAAAGTGACCACCCTCCTTGCGGATCGCGATCGTGCAGCAGTGGCAAGTCTTGCAACAATTGATCAACCGATGCGCGCCCGCCTCGAGCCGCTTGGGCGCGCGACTTCAGACGCGGGCTCGCAACAGGTGTCAGCGCGTCGTCCATGAGAGGCTGCGACTTGCCGTCGGACTGTGGCGCGCCCATGCGGATGGCAAGGTCACTGCCTTCCTCCTCGGGACCGCGCACACGTTGATCCGCCAAGACAGACACTTCAATGCGCGGGTGTGCTTCTGACAACATGGGCAGCCGCGGTAACAGCCATAATGCAGCGACAGAGGGCGCTGCAGAAATTACAACAGAATTGGCAGAGCGTCTTTCACGGGCCGCTTCCCATGCTTGATCGAGCTTCGTAAAACTCTCTGCAGCTTCGCGCCCAAGCCGTTCGCCTAGAGACGTGAAGGTGATCCCACGACCGGGCGTCTCTTTTTCCAGGATCGGGGCATTAATAAGGGCCTCAAGTTCGGACAGATGACGGGACACCGAAGAATGGGCGACGTTTAGCATACGGCCCGCTGGGCGTATCCCACCCGAAAGATAGACCGCAGCCAGCGCCCGTAGCGCGTTTGTTGGGATGTTCTGCATGGTCACTAAATTAGACCGTTTTTGTGCAATTTGAGAACATACTACTTTGGGTCGCTTCCCTAAAATCGTCACGAATGGATTAGAATTGGAGCCATGCGATGGGAATGCTGGTCGATGGGCACTGGAGCACGGAAGATCGCACAATCAAGGATGGCGCCTATGTGCGACCAAAGGCACCCTTCGCCGAAGCGGTTCCAGACCATGTGATCAAGGGGATCGCAGATGAACCTGGCAGATATCATCTGATTGCGTCTTTTTCCTGCCCCTGGTCACATCGGCTGACACTCGTGCGCGCAATCAAAGGGTTGAACGATCTTTTGCCCGTGCACATCGCTACCGGACCGCGGACGCAAGGCTACAGGATGGGAAGCGAGACCGACCCGTGGCGAGTGCCTGGCACGGATGTACGGATCGAGCATCTGCATGAACTCTACACGCAGACCGATCAATGCATCACAGCCCGTGCTACGGTTCCGGTTCTTTGGGACGCGGTCGAGAAGACGATCGTATCGAACGAATCCGCACGGGTATTGCCTGCTTTGGACTTGGTCGAGATAGACCAAGATTTTGAAGCCTACTGGACCCTGGCACCTACTCATTTGCTCGATGACATGCGCGCCCTTTCCGAACGGGTCCAAACACAGCTCTCCAACGCTGTCTATCGCGCGGGCAAAGCGCGGCGGCAGGATATCTATGAGGCTGCGGTTCAGGATGTTTTTGCCACGCTCGACGCGCTTGAAGACCGCCTTTCTAAGTCAAGATACCTGCACGGGCTCGCTCTCACTGAGACCGATCTGCGGCTCTGGCCAACGCTGGCACGCTTTGACCAGGTCTACGTCGGTCACTTCAAATGCACGCGCAAACGGCTGGTAGACTACCCAAACCTGTGGGGCTATGCGCGCGACATCTACAGCCTGCCCGGTGTAGCTGAGACGTTTGAACCCACCGCGATCCGTCACGCCTATTACAACGAAGATCTGGAGATAAACCCCTCCGGCGTAATCGCGGTGGCACCCGATCTGGATTGGCATCTGCCCCATGATCGGTGGCGTCTCGGTGCCAGACAGGTTTGGATGAGAGACGGGCAATGCCGTCCAGCAGAAGTAGAAAGTAGCAAGCTGCAAGGGGGCGCGCCGAGACAATGATGGCCTCGATTGCTCTCATACTTTTTGCTGCGGCAATCACCCCTGGTCCCAACAATATCGTCGTTATGGAAGTCGCGCGCCGCAGCCCTTATGCGGTCGGTGCGCCCATCGCTGGCATCGTCTTGGGAACTCTCATTCTAATTCTTGGTCTGCGCTTTGGCCTTGATCTCGCTCTTTCAGCGCATCCGAAAGCGGAAGGGGTCATGCGGGTCGCGGCAGCCTGCGTGCTTGGCTACCTTGCGATACGCACTTTGGTTGGAGGCTGGTCAAGTGCTTCAACCACCGCCGCGAATACTCCTCCGCAGCACGCTCTTTTTTTTTTACGATGTTTTCATTCCAAATCGTGAATCCCAAGACCTGGGTGTTGGCGAGCGCAGTTTCAGCGACGCATGCATCACAAAGTCAGGTATCACTTCTGCCTCTCGTTTTGCTGGCGACCTTTGTTCCAGCGGCTTGTCTGATTGTTTGGGCCACGATTGGTCTAGTGCTTGGTAGTTTTTTTCAGAAACCGGTCATGCAAAAAGCTGTCTCAGTAGTATTTTCAATTGCACTCTCGACTTTTGCTGCAATCCTAGCCCTTAGCGATTGACTTGTACCTTACTGTGCTGAGGGCTGCGATCGGTCCGTGCGCGAGCACCGAGCCTAGACCGCTAACAGCATCGCCGTCGGCAAGATACTGCCCACTAGATGATTAACATTCTTCGAGACTCGGATTAGTCACGTTCAGCTCCCCTATTATCCTATCGACACAACGGCCTAGGCTTTCACTCACCCTGCATTGTCTGTCGTATGGACTGAGCGAACTGGGGCAAGAAAGTAGGCAGATACTGGCGTTTCCTCAGCCGCAAACGCGCTAATCACACTTTGGCGTGTTTCTAGGCGGCTCAACAGGCCTTTCAAGTGAGGGTGTCCACCAACTGCATCCGGCTCAAGTGGTGCGTGGCGCGGGGCGATTTGCGTCCACCTCGCGCACCCACCCAAGTAAAAGTCACAGACACTGAGCGTATCGCCGAGGAGCCATGGACCGCCATGCGCGGCCAGAGTGTCTTCGATCATCTCGAAGTGTTGTCGCATCCGGGCATGTACGTTGGGCCGCGCTTTCTCAGCTAGGTCCGCACCAACGTACCGCTCCGTGTAGTACTGCATTTGTGCATCGGCATGCAGTGTGTTGGACAGGAAGAAGAGCCACTGCAGGTAAATCGCACGTTGTTTTGCATTCTCCAGGACAGGGGCGAGACGGCCAGTTTGCTCTACCAGGTAATGCAGAATCGCACCGGTTTCAGCCAAAGACGCGCCTGTTGTTTCGTCATAGAGTACAGGCACCATGCCGCGCGGGTTGATCCGCAAAAAAGGTGGGTCTCGATGTGCACCAGCGCTCATATCGATGACCTCGTCACGATAAGTGGCGCCCAACTCTTCGAGAACCATGCGCACCACATGGCTTGCACAGTCAGGGTAGGAATGCAGAACGAAGGTCATGTTTTGGTTCCTTATGCGCGCGCCTGTGTGGAGATTAGTGATGGTTTCGCGTATCAAATCAGAGCCTGCCATTGAGCGAAGGCTTTGGCTTCGGCGAACAACCAATTCGTGAATTTGATTGCGGGAACCGCGGGCGTTTTGCGCGTCATTAGAAAGTAATCTTGGCTGTCGAGCCGTGGCCCTGAAACGGGCACAAGCGCACCTGAACGCAGTTCGCCTTCCGCGATGACATCGTCGGCCACACATACGCCCAAGCCCAATCGAGCGGCCTCCACGGGGATATCACATCGCGTGACGGTCAGGGACCGCGCGTGCTCGGGATAGTCCATACCTGCTTCCTCGTAGACTAACCGCCACCAGTGTTCATCCGCCTCATGAATAAACCCGCACTCCGCCACCTCCTTTAGGTCTACGACGCCCAAATCGGGGGCCGCGACGAGGATTGTCTTGGGCGAGACCAACCGCGTGCGTTTGTACCCACTGTAATCGGCAAATCCCCAAACGATTGCGAGGTCCGAACTCGCAGGGATCACACGCAGTGGATCGTCATGGGTGCGCATGTTGAGCGCGATGTTCAAATCCAAGAAGGACGGCTTTTTGAAGCGCGGCAAAAGCCATTGCCGGAGGAACGTCGCTTCCACGTCCAACGTGAGTTTGGGGCGTTCCGTGATGGCTTCAACTGTGTCCACTGCAAGATGGCGAAAGGCCTCCGCCGTCTTCTGCGCGTACAGGGTTCCTGCCTGGGTCAGAGAAACCGATCGATGCGCGCGATAAAAGAGTGCGGTTCCGAGTTCTTCTTCTAGCCGCCGAACAGACCGACTGACAGCAGCGGGGGTCACACCCAGCTCTGTGGCTGCATCGACAAAGCTTTCGAGCCGGGACGCAGCTTCGAATACGCGCACAGAGGAGAGGTTGGGTGTCTTCACAGACATTACTCAAAGTTACTCAAAAAGTACCCTTTGTCATTTGAAAAACCTGAGTCAACAGGTTTTGCTGTCCTCCAAAGGAGCCAACATGCCCATCCCACATCTCTATTTCGTCGTCTCGGCCTTTCTGCTTGGTCTTGGCGCGGTCCTATCGAAGCTTATTCTTTCCTTTGGCGTAGACGGCGGCACCTCTCCTGCGCCACTTGTTGTCCTTTGTCTGCAAGTTCTTGGTGGTGTTGGTTTTCTCTTTGTGGCGCGCCTCATGGGCGGCATCAAAACCGAGGGCCTAGCCCAACTCAAACTCACAGCTTTAGCAGGCCTTGTTCTTGGCGTTGGATCCATAGGAACTATTCTCGCAATTGCGCTGATCACGGCGAGCGAGGCGTCGTTGGTTTTTGCCACCCAACCGATCCTCGTTCTGCTTTTTGCCTGGCTTCTTTTAGATGAACGCGTTGGTTGGCCTGTGGTTTTGTTGTGTCTGCTTGCCGTCTTTGGTGTTGCCTTAATCGTTGTCAACGGCCACACAACCGCCACTTCGGGACGCCTGGTGGGCCTGACCTGTGCTATTCTCTCAATCGCCTGCGCAGCACTCTATACGGTTTGGATGCGCAAGCTGAGCACCGACACGGACCTTTTAACAGCACTGCTTATCGTTCAAGTCGTATCATTGTGTGTGGCTTTTGTTTCACTGATGACGGCACATCTCTTCTTTCGAGCCCCCATGTCTGCCGGCGGTCTCAATGTGGCCGTTATGACCCTTGGCAGCGGAGCCGCGTACTATGGCGCGGCATACTACCTTTATGTGCTCGGTCTGAAATCAACGCCTGCGTCGACGGCTGGCATTTATCTTTGCCTCGTGCCAGTCTTCGCACTGGGTCTCGCTTTTGTCCTTCTCGGTGAAACACTATTGCCGTTGCAATGGGCAGGGGCGTTCATAGTTATTGCTACTGTAAGTGCTGTTTTCGTGCTCTCGAACCAAAAAGCTGTAAACACACAGGCTACCGAGTGACAGGTGCCATAACAGGTCATTTAGATCACGGTGTCTACGGTGCGGATCGCTCATCGAAATCCTGATCGTGGATTGCGGCATCTGGCGCTTGGTCATCGAGGGACCGACGGTACCGGATGCATCCCCGCATGAATTTGTCCCAAGGTGGTACTTCAATCTCCGCTTTAGTAGCTTCCGGAAGCAAGGCCCACATCTCGGGTTGATACCAACACAAATCATGACCCGTGGCATCACGATGCACTCGGATCGCAGTTCTCAACCGCTTCACTTCACTAATGAGCGCTCCGCGCTCAAGGTGCTCCAGATCATCATCCATGTGCATGAAGGTAGCAAAAAATGGGATTTCTCATCACGACTTTGGTCGCACCTCAAGATGGCGGTTAGACGCATCATGCCAACTCGACTTTCATGTCGCTGCGCGTCAAAACTCGGCTAATCCAACTCTATGCCTGGCCTTCCGGAAGTCACGGAAAACCTCACTGTGCCCCAGTTTGATATCGGCGGCAGGGTTACGCCTGAGATCAACTAGCCTTTCACAGTCATTTGCAATCTCACTCATGATCTTTGTCATATTTTGCTCCGGACAACAAAACGCCGCCGACTTAGCGGTCCTCGTGCATTGTTCGATCAACTGCGTTTCGAGCGTGACGCGATCGGTGCGATGGCTCGCTTTCGTGATGCCAACGGGAACCCCATTGGCATGCGAGATTGATCCACTCATAGGAGCTAGTTCGGTCAGATACATCATAGTGGCACCGCTTATGCGCCAGCTCGTGTTTGCTGCTGCGGGATCGTTTTCATGCCAATAACAGAACGCATCCAACATCGTTTGATCCATCAATATCAGCAACTTGCGCACAAGCGCACGTACAGCCTTTTTGGTTCCTAGGTCGTGTTCTGGCTCCGTCGCGATACACGGCTGAGCGCTCAACCACTTCTGATAAGCTTGGCGAGGCGCGCGAACGCGATCGAGGAGTGCGCGACCTGATGCGCTTTGAACGGTGTCGGACTTCTTCAACGCTAAATTTATAGTATTTTCTGTGTTCTCTTCAGCAGCAAGTATCGATGCGATGCACGCACCTGGAAACACGTTATGCGGCAGGACAATCAATCTGGGGTCATTCACGACGAGCCAATCCATGATCTGCATGGCCGACACGAAGTCAGCATCATCGACCTCCTTTATCCGCATGGCCAGCGCCTCATGCCCGAGGCTGCGCAAGATCAGCATGTGAAAGAATTGCTGCGATACCGCAGTCAACAGAAGGGTCAACAGATCGGTAAAGTATTGGTTCTCCGAGTTCTCCTTTTGCGAGTGAATTGCGAGTTTTGGACCGTTCCTTGATTGGGTCATGACGCCAGTAGCCCAGCCTTTTCTGCAAACGGATCCCAAGCTGCATCGCGATGCCATTCGTATTCCGAACCTTCCGCCATCCACTCCGCCGCTTCAGTTCCAAACAAATGTTGCGCGATCGCCAACGACATATCCATACCTGCGGACACCCCCGACGATGTAAAGAATTTGTCATCCTCGACCCAACGCGCTTTCTTAACCCAAGTCACGTTCGGGCCAAGGTGGACGGTGTCGTTGAAGTCCTGCTTATTCGTGGTTGCGCGTTTCCCATCCAACACACCGGTCATCGCTAACAAGATGCTGCCGGTGCATAAGGTCAATACATAGTCGGCCTGTGTGCTCGTAGACTTGAGCCAGTCCATCGCCTCAGCGTTCTTTGGGACATCTAGTGCGCTATCTCCGCCTGGAATCAACAGTAAGTCGTACTCGGTTCCGTGGTGTATCGTTGCGTCCGGTAATATGCGTTGTCCATGTCGGGTGGGCACTGGCTCCATGGTCTCGGCGACCATCGTTAGCGCAATTTTGTCCCGAAAGCCGCCGAGCAATTCGATGGGTCCAAAGAGGTCAAGCGTTTGGATGCCGGGGAAAATGAAAACGGCAAGGTTCTTCATCATGTTGTTCTCTTTATCAATTCAATCAGACCTAGACTAACAAAGCTCTGGCTGGCAGGAATGCCAACATGGAGCTTTTTTCTGCCAACGATCAACCAACGGTGCCAAACCCGCGCGAAGTTGCATTTGTCGTCTTTCCAGGCTTGGCCCTGCTCGATCTAGCTGGGCCTCTACAAGTCCTGAGTTGGGCACGTTCTACAGAAGGCGAAGGGCTGGCATATCGCATCCGTATTCTGTCTGCGCCGGGCGGTGTCGTGCAGACAGACTCTTATCTAACTCTCGAAACTGAACCTCTGGCGCATTATTCCGACCATGCATTCGACACTCTGATCGTCGTCGGCGGCGACGGTGTTTACGTTGCGGCAAAAGACCATCAGTTCGTACACGCGATCAGAAGGCTAGCTGACCTGGCGCGGCGGGTTTGTTCGGTTTGTTCGGGTGCATACCTCCTGGCCTGCGCGGGCTGTTTGGAACGGAGGCGTGTTACGACACATTGGGAAGACGTGGAAATTCTCCAGCGGGATTTCCCCGAACTGCACATAGAAAGCGACCCAATCTACATCAAGGATGACGAGGTCTGGACGTCTGCTGGCGTCACGTCAGGAACCGATATGTCAATTGCTATCGTTGCCGAAGACCTCGGCCATGCGGCTGCACTTAGCCGAGCGCGAGCCCTTGTGACTTATATGGTGCGGCCGGGCGGGCAATCACAATTCAGCCCAGTTCTAGAGCGGCAGCGGCGCGACGAGGAGGGACGATTTAGCAAACTTCATGATTGGATTGGCAAGAACCTTCAACAGGATCTCACTATCGAAGCATTGGCGGCTCACGAGAACATGAGTCTGCGCAGTTTTTACAGAGCCTACCGAGAGACCTTAGGTGTCACGCCAGCAAAAGCAGTTGCCGCTATCCGGCTGGAGCGCGCGCGAGATATGTTAGAAACCACCACTTTGCGCATGAAGACCATTGCTTTCAAATGCGGGTTCAAAAATGAGGACCATATGCGCAAAACGTTCCTTAGGCAGATAGGGATTGTTCCCAGCGAGTACCGGGCGCGTTTTCAAATTTTGAACTGAAGGTGTAAGAATTGCCACATGGCATGAACTCTTACTCTGGCAGCTATAACTGTGTTGCCGAAGAGTTTTCTGATCGGATGAAGTTGCCTGCGCTGAACCTAATTGATCTCATCTCAATTCTGATGACGAAAAGAAGGGGAGTGCCAAAAAACCGGCATTTAGTGCCACTAGTTGCATAAACACAGGGTGTTGCGGTCACTGGCCCGCGCTGAACCGTTTTGTAGACCTTTGCTCACTTTCAAAACGTAGTTTCTGAGGTTACTCAATGGAATGCCTTTCGATTTGGATAACGTACATCACATGCCTCACTACTCATTGCGGGTGTGTAGCGTGCGTGGTCTAGTTTGAAAGTTCAACGAAATCCCCGCCGTTTGGAGCGGGGATGGCGCTCCTTCGGCAGGTAAAGGAGCGAAGAATGACAAAAAACGCCAAGGAAAAAGTAGCGACGTCGAAGGTTCAGACTGACGTACTTATCCGCGCAGTCGAACCAGAAGACGCTTCCAGTGTTGCCGCTCTGCTCAACTTGCCTGGCTATAGGTGGGGAACAATGCGCCTCCCATTTCAGAGCGTTGACTCTGTACGTCAACGAATGTCGAACAGCTCGTCGACCTTCGTTTGCATCGTAGCAGTCTTAAACGAGGAAGTCGTCGGCATGGCATCGATTTCTCGGTTTGATGGCCGGCGCGCACACGCAGGCGTAATTGGGATGGGAGTTCACGACAAGTATGTTGGCCTAGGGCTGGGAACGCGTTTGCTAACATTGATACTTGAAGTTGCTGACGATTGGTGGGCCCTGAGGCGCGTTGAGTTGTCCGTCAACGCGGACAACGAACGCGCAATCGGATTGTACGAAAAAATGGGGTTTATGCACGAAGGTGTTTTGAAAGACTATGCACTTCGGGGAGGCAGCTTTGTCGACGCAATCGGCATGGCAAGGTTAAGACACTCGACGTGAATGGTTGGCCGCTATTGGATGACTAAACGGGTAGCAGGAGTGACTGCGCAGGCTGGTGGCAGAAAATGTTCGAAGTCACTGTGCATTAGATTTTTTGCTCGCCCAAAAGGCTTTGCGCGCGTGACGAGACAGACGGGTGAACGTGGAAAACGCCGATAAAGAGCAGCTGAAGCAAATGATGGTCAAGTGGCGGCGTCACTTGCACCGGAATCCGGAGTTTGGCTTCGAGGAGTTCGAAACCGCAAGTTTTGTTGCCAGTCGTTTAAGAGAGTTTGGTTTTGAAGATGTTGTCACTGGCGTGGGTGGAACCGGTGTGATTGCCACATTGACGCGTGGCTTAGAAAAGCGAAGCGTTGCGCTGCGTGCAGACATGGATTGTCTTCGTATTCAAGAAACCACCGCACTGCCATACGCTTCATGCAAACCTGGCTTAATGCATGCATGTGGCCATGATGGACATACGGCAATTCTCCTCGGAGCAGCAGCCATTCTGGCCAATGAAGACACTTTCGATGGTACCGTACGGTTTGTCTTTCAACCAGCTGAGGAATGGGGTCAAGGGATGAAAGCAGTGATCCGCGATGGCCTGGGTACAAAGTTTCCCTTCGACGAGATTTACGGTTTGCATATCAAGCCTGGCCTGCCATTGGGTCACTTTTCAATCCGACCAGGGGAGTTCATGGCCGCCGAGGATAGCTTCCAGATCAGAGTGAAAGGGGTAGGGGGGCATGCTTCTACTCCACATTTGTGCAAGGATGCGCTTCTATGCGCAGCATCCATTGTTACTGAGCTTCAGACAGTCGTTGCTCGGGTGCTCGATCCAGCTGAGCTTGCTGTGTTGTCTGTCACGTCGATATGCGGAGACAACGTAAAGAATGCGATTTCGAGCAATGCCTTCATCGAAGGCGATTGCCGTCATTTCAGCACAGAGACGAGCAAGGCAGTCGAGGCTTCCGTGAGACAAATCGCACAAGGTGTTTCGTTTTCGCATGGATGCGAAACAGAAGTTAATTACGAGCGCATATTTGTTCCACTAATCAATGAGCAAAATGCAACCAAACATGCACTGTCAGCAGCGAGGGTTGTCTTCGGAGCGGAGAGTGTCACTGATAACGCCCCAAGAGAAGGTGGAGCTGAAGATTTTGCTCAAGCACTTAAGATTGCTCCGGGAGCATTTGCGAACATAGGCAACGGTGATAGCGTAGGATGTCACAGTTCAGGGTTTGACTTCAACGATGATGCCTTACTGCCTGGTGCATTGTGGTTTACAGAGTTGGTGCGCCAGCGATTGCCGATCAAATAGTCCGAGTTTACCCTTCCATCTCACTCGGTGCTTCACTCTCAAGGCCGACACGGACGCACAGATTTTGAAGGGAATGTCACGAGTATAATGCTGTGAATGCGTTGCCATTGCAGCTGATTGAATACAGGGAAGTTGCACCGCGGCTGACCCAGCAGCATCTCGTAGCATCTAGAACTTTGGACCAGGGCTACGCGGTCGCACGGGACGGCCATGATCGTACGTCTGCTATGCGGACTAAGTGAGCTTTCGCTGCGCATGCGCCAATGACCGCATTGTCGATCTTCAGTAAGTGCCTGTATGCTTCCTTAGCTTGTTTTGGATTGAAGGAGGGGGTTGCCGCGCCTCGACCGGCGCGGCGATGGGCACATTTAGGCAAGCGGGATCAGGGGAAAACCCATCAGGGCCTGAACAAAAACAGCGGCCGTTAAGGCAGAATATCCAATGGCTGCAAACCGGATGGTACGGACCGACCCTGTCTGGCCGCCGCGTGTCAGCCATAGGGCCAGCAGTGGAAGCGCCTGCATTGCATGGAGGGAGGCGAAATGCGCGGGCCGCAGATCTCCGGTGACGCCTGACCAGCCCACAAGCGGTAAGGTCGGCGCGCCTTCGGGGTGGACACCCACAAACCGACCAGTAGCGCCCAAATAGTTGGCGACAACCATGGTCAGAACGAAAGTCAGCAGAAAGCCAAGCCAGATCGCCTCACGCATCGCCGGGCTTAGATCCGCATCCTTGTCACTCTTCACGATCCAACCGATCGTCGCCGTGCCTGCCACTAAGGCAACGGCGCCGCCAAACATGACGACCGTGTACATAAACTCGTTGAACGGCATGTCGAAATTGAAGTGCGAGGCTTCTGCGCGCCCAGCTTGGTACATTATGTAGGTCATCTCGGCCAAGAAGGCGGCCGCCATCACCCATACAACGATTTGAAGAGCCCAGCCTTGCCGCGCTTGTTCTGACAGGCGGGTCTCGACGAAAGCTATCGTGGCAAAGAGGACCGCGAAGCTCAGCGAGAATTTGAGCGGCTTCATCCAGACCGCAACACCTTCGATGGTACGCGGGTCGACAAAGCTCCAAAGAACCGACAGGCCCGTCAGGACGATGGCGACCACAGTGAGTACAACGAATTGCGACGGGGCGTCCTCGCGAACGGCTGGCAATTGGGCATCAAGCAAAGACATTGGTCTCTCCTTTCAAAGAGATTGATTGCGTTGGAATTTTGCGAAGGCGCAGACCCAGCTCAGTTAGGCCCGCGATCAGGAAGCCAGGCGGCCCGAGCATGAAGGTCGCGCCCAGGATCGGTGCTTGAACAAGGCGGCTAACACCGACGCGGTCCATCCGCGCGGCGATCACCGCACCAACGAAAAGATCGAAGGCAAGGAAGTGGACCCAACCGGCCAGCAAGGCCCATTCGTTGGACATCAGGATCGCCACATTAGCGAGGCTGTCGAACCCACCGCCGATGCCAGAAAAGCGGCTGAACACAATGGCCGCATAAACAGCAGACAACAGCGCGGGAATGATCCACATTGGCACCGCGTTAAAGGCGGCAAACCTGCGCGGTCCAAGAATTAGTATGGCCCAGCCCACCATGACGGTGCTGCTGGCGAGGGAATTGATCTCTTCTGGGGTCATTGTATATCTCCAGTGTAAATTTCCATTGGTAATTTATTGAGTACACTGACTTGCAATGTCCAGATAAAAAATTTACATTGGAAATATAACGGATTTAAAATGCTGAAAAAGAACGATAAAAGATACCATCACGGTGACCTCAAATCAGCTTTGATCGAAGCTGGGCTGGCAGAGCTTGAGGAAAAAGGGCTTGCGGGCGTGTCCTTGCGTGGCATTGCGGCGAGAGTGGGCGTGAGCCACACCGCTCCCAAAAACCACTTCGATAGCTTGCGGGGTTTGCTCACGGCCATCGCGACCCAAGGGTTTGAGATCCAGACCGCAGAAATGCGTCGCGGTGTCGAGGATCAGCCGCCGGGACCGGCTCGATTGCGCGCGGCAAGCAATGGCTACGTCCGCTTTGCGCTCAACAACCCTGAGCTGTTCAAGCTGATGTTCTCGGGATCTTTGAAAGATGGAGAGGATCCGGATATCAAGCGCGCTGCCTGGGCGTCGTATGACGTGCTGCGCGACATTGCCCATGGTCTTGATTGGGATAAAGCTGATAACCCCGGGGGGCCCTGGCGGACTGAGTGGATGCTCTGGAGCATGGTTCACGGCTATGCAACCCTTTTGGTCGAAGGTGAAATTCGCCGGAATGAAGACGGATCTCTACTTTTCGACATGTCCGATTTGATGCCGGATTTCGGCTATCTGCCAGAGGCACTTAAGGAACGCCCCAAGCCATTCCAAGGCGAAGGTATGAACGACGGATAAGGTTACGGTATGCCGTAAATGCCTATTTGTATGGGCCAAGGCCTCTTCGCGTTGCCCTGATGATGTCCCAACGCTGCCAATTTGGTTGCAAGGGTATGGCCGACCATACCGGTCCCCAGAACTGCATATTTCAACTCTCGCTCCTGCAAACATCTGGCCCCGAACGCAGCAGTCTGCGGCCGGGGCTTGAGTATCATGCTGCTTTTTCAGCGGTCTTGAGCTTCAGCATGTCCTGCATGCCGAGATTGGTGAAGAGCCCCTCGGTGACCTGAGCGAGGTGATCGTTATACCCCTTAAGCGGCTCCGCCATGCCGATGCGGTCGACTTCTGTACGGAATGGCCGTGCCCCAGGTACAGTTCCAATCACGTCGACAACAGCATCTGCGACCAGTTGTGGGTTCTGCTGCGGATTGGCTGCGAGAAAGCCCTCGAAGCCTTCCAGCGACGCTTTGGGCGCGCCTGCCATGTCTCCGTAGCCACTATCGCGATCCCGCAACGTCGGTTGCATCAGGTTGTCGATGAATCGTGTCGGGAAACCGCCAGGCTCGACAATGGCAATGTCCACGCCAAACGCACTCAACTCGGCGCGATAATTCTCGCTTATCGCTTCCAACGCCCATTTGCTCGCGTTGTAGGGGCCATAGAACGGCAGCGCGACACGGCCCAGCAAGCTTGATATGTTGAGGATCAGGCCCTCGCCCCGTGCCCGCATATCCGGCAGAACAGCGCGGGTCATCCGCTGGACACCGAAGACGTTGATGTCGAACAGGCGGCGGAAATCATCCGCGGAGAAGTTCTCCTGCAACCCGTGTGCGCCGACGCCCGCATTATTGATGAGTGTGTCGACGGTTCCCATGATTTGGGTCGCTGCGGCGACGCCTGCTTCGACGGATGCATCATCGGTCACGTCAATCTCGACGACCTCGACCCCCAAGGCTTTGAACTCTTCGACGGCAGCCGCATTTCGGCCGGCGATATCGCGCATCGAGCCCACGACCCGGTGACCGGCTTTGACCAGATCGGTCACGATGAGTTTGCCGAACCCGCTGCTTGCTCCGGTAATCAGAATATTCATGACTGTGCTCCGTTAGCTGTGCCCAAAAGCTGTTGGGCTGTTTTGATGATCCAGAAATACGGCTTGCACCACGATCGGAACAGATGGATAAATTTGAACCCATGGTTCACGATATTAGAACGCTGGGTCTGCCCGCACTTCTAAGCTTCCACACTGTCGCAAAGCTCGGCGGCATAAGCGCGGCAGCGGACGAGTTGAGAATGGCGAAGTCAGGCGTCAGCCGTCACGTCTCGCAACTTGAGAGCCATTTTGGTGTCAGCCTCTTGGAGCGAGGGGCCCGGTCTGTGCGACTGACGCCGGTGGGCCGGAGGCTTGACGAACGCATCCGCTCAATCCTTGCGGAGATCGACTTGCTCCAAGACATCGCACACGAAGAAAGCGTTGGTGTCTCCGGTCAGGTGACCATTGCGGCGACACCAGAGTTCGGCGGACTGATAGCGACGGAACTTTTTCCGGTTCTACAAGAACGACATCCAAACCTGACTCTCGTGATGCGCCCGGACTACGCGTTTGAGGACATGCAAGACCCCGGGACCGACCTCGCATTCCGGGTTGGGACATTCAAGGATGACCGTCTAGTCGCGCTGGAATTAGGTGCTTTCTCTCGTTGGCTCGTCGCGACGCCGGCCACACACGCGCAATACGCGCCCAAATCGCCCGCTGATCTTGCGACCTTGCCGTGCCTGACTTTTCGAGGAGACCACCCTGGCGGGACGTGGCGGTTCGTCAAGGCTGGCACTGAAGAGACTGTAGATGTTTCCGGGCCGATTGCAGTCCGCAGTTTCGGTATTCTTTTACAGCTTGCGCAGGCCGGACAAGGGTTCGCCAATTTGCCGGACTTCATGGTGAGAAACGAAGTCCAAAAAAAAGCACTTGTTCGTTGTCTGAATGGCTATGACGCGCCTACTTACCCGGTCTTCCTTACTTTCCGACCTGGAGCGCGGAACGTCGCGCGTGTAGCTGCAGTGATCGAAACAGCCGAGGAAATCATACCAAGCATTTTGCGCACGTAGTTTGGGCTACATCGAAACAAGCTCCCAAGCCCAGACGTTATTTTTGTGATGTTGCGGCGATGGTCGGTGTTTACGCTTGGGCGACCTCGCGCATCTTTTCATAAGCTGTCATTCATTCTTCATGCAGCAATTGTCAAAAGTGGGCTCAACGCGGCCGTAAGCTGTGCTCGGGTCGAACGGCTGCTTAACTAAGCACAGCTCAGTTGACCGCAAATTAACATAAGATTGATTATGCGATTATAATCTCGCCCCTAACCTTCATGCAAAAACAATATGTTAGTGGTATCTCTTAGGAGTCCAATACGGTTTATTATGTAAAATTAGTATTGTCTTTCTGCACCAGCTACGCTCGCTCATGGCCCCGCATGAGCCGAGGGGTTTCACGTGATTGTTTGGATCACGTTGAAACCTTCGAATTGTGGGCTGCCTTGATGCAGCTTTGCCGTGTTCCCCGCGTCCTTATGCGCTGCGCGGAATGCGTCTGAGCGCGTCCAGGAACGGAAGGTATCTTCTGACGACCACACCGTGTGTGAGGCATAAAGACGC
>NZ_JAXBMD010000010.1:0-66167 GCF_033963825.1 Cognatiyoonia sp. IB215446
GGTTTTGACTTCTGGTTCTTCAGCCTGCCTTCCGATCAGATCGCGATTGATGTTACAGGTGTCCAGACTTTCGATGACCTCATGGCAACCGCCAATCAGGACGGCCGGAATGTCGTCTTCCAGTTCTCAGATGATGATAGCCTCACGCTCAACCGAACGCATTTGTCTGATCTGGACGCAGATATGTTCAGCTTCCTCTGACCAATGATGCGACATTGCCTGACCCAAACAACAAAAAGCTGCCGCGTTCGGCCTGACTATCGGGCAAGCTCTTGTGGCAGGGCTTGTCGTCATCGGATTTATCGTTGCGCTATATGCCGGCGCAATGGCCGTCTTCACCGTCGCTCTCGTCCTCTTTTTGTCATGCCAGACCCGCCGCGCCGCAGCCTGACAGATGCGAACGCCGAGATCAGTTTTAATGATGAACGCGTTTGGCCATTGCTGATCATTGGTTTCGGTTCGGTCATTGCAATCACTGTCGTTCAGATGACGACCGGCTTTCTGACGTTCGACAGGTTCGGATATCGGGTGGAGGATGCTGCGCAAAATAGTGCCGTCTGTCTTTTTTGCAGGTATCGTGATGGTCTGCGCTCAGGACATTTTGATCCCGCGCCTCAAACGGCCGCTAGCGCAACTCCTGCGGACAAGTCTTCCTTTGATGTCTGGGGGATATCTTCTTCTTTTGTGATCACCCAGCGTGTTTAGCATCTACTTTGCCTTTAGTATCATCGCGCTTGGCGCTGGCGCGAGTTTCCTCGGATATCAGGCTGCCATTTCGCTCGCGGTAGGAGAAGACGAACAGGGCGGTGTCGCAGGACTGACGACTGCTGCGACTTCGGGCGGCGCGGTTATCGGGCCGTTATTGAGAACGGGGCTTTATGGGATTGCACCTGCACTCGTCTATATCGTTGGGGCACCATGCCTGTTCATGCTGACGTTCTTTGCTTGGCGAAGCTCTGCAATCGCGTCAGCACGCCTGTCTACAAACCTACCAAGCTCCAGCGCGACAACGCCGCGATAGTGTCAGTTGCAAGGCCATCACCCAATACAAGCGCTCATTCCGACACACCAATAGACCTGTAGGTATAAGTGCTGCGGGCCAATCACGTGACTGCTCGGCCACAGGCTCAAAAGGGCCGCAACGGCCTTCTCTTGGCAAAGGAGAGCAGCCAGTATGGCGGCGCGCTGCCATCCACCCAGCAAACCTGTTGATATTCGAAACGCCCTCAAAGCCAGTTGGGCGATCTGAACATCCGTGGCAGCGAAGGCGCAGGCGGTCGTCGCGCGGGCTCGCCATTGATAAAAATGAACTGATCCGGGCTGCTCGACATCCAAGGGATGGAATAAAGAGCGTTGCGACGCCTCGATATCGCAGGTTGCCAAAAAGTGTTGATCGTATCAGACCCGGCAGCCGGACAGTGCAATGCCGCAGGCATTTTCCATAACACAGCATCAACGTCTGGCGGTAACAGTTGAACGACTGTGATCTTCTTGTCCTATCCTCGTCCTTCGATTCTGATGCTAAAGCTGCGTTTGGCGCCTGGGGGTGGTGGAGGGAACGGGGCAGCCCGCTGGATGACCTGCATTGCGGCGCGGTCGAGGCGGGCCGAGCCGGAGCTTTGGACGATAGACACCCCTGCCAGCCCGCCATTCGCGGCAATCGAGAACCGGACGACCGCGATGCCGCTTGCCCGGACGCGTGGCCGTCCGATACGTGTGATACGCTGCATCACCTCGCCGGGATAATTGCTGGCAGCGGCGTTCCCAGCTGTCGCGGCTTGTCCGGTATTGCCCGATTGTTGCGGCGCGGTGGCGCTTGTGTTGCCCGTGGCGCTGCCCGCAACGGCGTCTTGTTGGCTGTTGCCGGGTGGCGGCTGAACAGGCCTTTGCGGTCGGGCGACAGGGCGTCGTGACGTCTCAACGGCGCTTTCGGTAGTGGCAGTGACCGTTTCCAATTCGACGGGAGCGAGCGTCTCGGGCTGTGCGGTCGGTGTTTGCGGCGTCAGCGTGGGGAGTGTTGGTGCCGTCGTCGCAAGGGGGACGGCAACGATGGCGGTCGTCATCTGGGCTGGCGGGCTGGGCTGCGTCTCTGTCGGTCGGGTAACTTGCGTGGATTTGCTGGGGGCGGTTTCGGCGGGCGGTAGCATTTCAGCCGCGAGCGCGGGGGCTGGTATCTGCGGCGTCTGTTTGCCCTGCACGAGATCGGCAAAGCTATTGCCCAATTGCGCATTGATCGCCCCCGTGGTCCCGACAGCAATCTCAACAGAGGGCTGCTCGTAAAACGCAACGACAAGACCAACATGCAGGGCGGCGGAAACGACGATGACCCCCGCTTTGACAAATGCTGACGACCGGATCATTGGAGCGCCCGTTCGGTGACGATGATGACGGATTGCGCGCCGCCTTCGCGCAGATTGCGGGACACGGTGACAAGTCGGTCTGCGGATAAAGCACGATCGGGGACGATGCGCACTTCGACAAGGTCGTCATCGGTCTTGTCCTGCAAAAAAGCTGCCACGTCAGGCAGCGGCGCACCCCGGTGGCTGAGACCGCCATCTGCCTTTATCACCAGCGCATCAGGCGGCTCGCGCCCTTCCAGAGCCTGCGTTTCAACCAGTTCGAGGTCCCCCTCAAGCGGTTGCGCCAGCGTGCCCGCCACCAGAAAGAAAATGAGCATCAGAAAGACAATGTTGATCAGCGCAATCGTCGGCTCGGCCTTCTTTTTGCGCGTGATCTGCCGCATCAGGACGAGCCGAGGACAGCGACGTCGAGATCCGGGAAGGCGCGCAGCGCCACCAGTAGATCGGTCAGACGTTGCGCGGTGACATCGCTTTGTAGGGCGACCAGCAGGGTTTGTCCGTCCAGCGGGTCAATCAAAAGTGCGTCAAGCGGCTGGGTCTGACCATTGATCGTCAGCCGGTCGGGGTAAAGCTGCAGGAAGATGGGCGGCGTTCCCGATGATGCGCCGCCAGCGGAGGCGGCGCTCAGCTCCACTTCCGCAAACTTCGAGAAGGTCGATGTCAGCATAAAGAACAGCAATAGCAGGAAGATGACATCAACAAGCGGCGTCATGGAAATCGCACGCCTTTGCCGCTTTACCTTAAGCATGGGCGGCTTGGCGGGGCACAGCCTCCCGCTCGGCTCGGGGGTGCAGGACGGTTTGGATAGCTTGATCAGCCACGCCGCGCTCTGCATCCATAAGGGATTCAAGCCATGAATGAATGATTGATGTCGGCATCGCGACAGCGAGTCCGGCAGCGGTGGTCATCAGGGCCACCCAGATGCCGCCTGCAAGGATCGACGGATCGACCTGAGAGCCTGCATCCTGCAATGCCTGAAATGCCTCGATCATGCCCAAAACGGTTCCAAAAAGACCCAGAAGCGGGGCCAGTTGTGCGACGTTATCGAGGATCCGCAACCCGCGTTCTAGACGGGCAAAGCGTGCTTCGGCTTCGCTGATCAGCCGATCATTATCGTCGCGCCCGGCGCCGAGCGCCATTTCCACAACAGGTGTTAGATAGCTGGTCGACCGGCTCAGATAGGCATTCGTTCCGCTATCATCGCCGGCATCCCATGCCTGCACGGCCTGCATCAGTGCGCGATGCCGCCCGACACCAGCCACGCGGAACTGCCAGAGTTTGTAGAGCGCGATGGCCAGCACAGCGATTGATGAGACCATCAGAACAACAATCACGGGTCCGCCAAGGGCGATGATCTGGCGGAGCATCTCGACGATATCGGTCACCCGAGCAACTCCACATCCGTCCGGCTGGTCAGCGCGAGGCCGGTTGCGCAAGACGTCTCTTCAGTTCCGTTGACCTCGCAGACATTGACCCCGTTGAACAGAAGCTGGCCCAAATCGGCGCATTCAAGCTGTGGCAGAACGAATTGTCGTACGCGCGGGGCATGCGCCGGAATTGCTCCAAAATCAAAGAGCGTCAGACGCTCAACCGCACCCTCGGTTGTGAAAAGCACCGTCTCAAAAACAAGCTTCTCGATATCCCGCGTGTGGGTCGTTGAGGTAACGAAGGTAAGCTGACAACCGCCTTCGGCTGGCTGAAGCGTGTTCAGTTCGATCATGATGCTGGCGCCGCCGGTTTCTTGTGCGTTAGCGAAGCTTGCCACGTGGAATAAGGCCAAAGCGGTGAGTACGGCACGCATCCATCTCTCCTTGTGCAGATTACCTGACTATTATTGTAAGTTTTGTTGGAAGGCCAGATATATGAACAAGAAACACCAACAATGCCCGGCGAAATGCCGCCAGTTCCCTAAACCGCCTGGCAATAACCAATGCCAAATACTGGTAGGAAAGCGCAAAAGAGGACCCACGGACCAGGCGCGAGACAACGTCGCACATACGCGTGTGGACATCCCTTTGAGCGACGCTAACCGTTAGACCAGCCAAGTTATGCGTCGCTCTGCGCGTAGGATAACTCCGGGGCTGCACAAGCTGACATGGTCAAGCTACTCACCTACTACAATCTGGGTTGGCAGATATGATCGAAAACCCTCTTCCAACGCGGCGCATTCTACTTACCCTGTTCGCTGGATTTGTCGTGGCGGTAGCCGCTGCCGCGAGCCATCTCTTCGTCATGCAGCGCGGAAAAGTACCGGATGATGCGTTCCACCGGGGCGC
This sequence comes from Cognatiyoonia sp. IB215446, assembly GCF_033963825.1. NCBI lineage: Bacteria > Pseudomonadati > Pseudomonadota > Alphaproteobacteria > Rhodobacterales > Paracoccaceae > Cognatiyoonia > Cognatiyoonia sp. IB215446. The sequence goes on from NZ_JAXBMD010000010.1 coordinate 4,637, forward strand.
ATACGTCGCTTGTGTGGTCCATTTGGCCGCCGTGGTCTGAGTGGTCGGGGCGAAAGACCGTGCGACTGTGGCGGCGCCTGTGTCAGCATTTTCAAAGCCTTCTACCGTTCGGATCTGACGATGAAGAATCTGTTTGGTCTGGATCACCATAAGCAGGTTAACCCAGCCATCAAAGATCTGGCGTCTACTGCATATTTTCACTGAATAGACCTTCGGCCAGATGCTGAGCGTGGCGACCAATACAAACACGCCCATCTTCAACCAAAATACAGTGTTCTCGAGGTGGTAGTGGCGACCAGATTCGTCGTAATAGATGCGCAAAAGGCCAAGAACGAGAAGCGCGAAAAAGGCACCTCCATAGATTGAGGCAAGTGTCCGCATATCTCGCGCGCTCACGCCCGAATAGTGCAAGGCGTGGAGCCAAGCACTGTATATACCGGAGGAATACCGAAAGCGGGTTGAAGACCACAGAACAGCGATAGTCGCTGTTGCGGGAGGCGACAAACCCATTGCCTTTATTGAGCTCAAAGCGGGTCGTCACATCGATTGCTTTTGTTGCCATTCCGATTTCGCTGGTATGGGTTTCGGACAGGCTCATTTTCACCAGTGCCTGCAGTCCGTGCATCGGAACCTCGCCCCCTTAAATGGAGGATGGGGAACCGGTATTTTTCGCTGCCACAAAATCATCGGGTCGTTCGCAGAAGCCGACGTTCGACGGACAGCGAATGTCATGTTCTTTGAAAGAAAGGGCGGCATTGCGTAGCCTTCGCGAGATAAATGTCGTTAACGGTAGACTTTCCTAAACTAAAAATGCATTTTTTTCATGAAATGTGATGAGGGAAGCCGTGCTAGACCCTGTTTCATTGAGAGCTTTTTGAAACTTATGGTCCATAGGGCGCATGATCGTCGATAGAGTCGTACGGGAGCATGTTGAAGCTGCCGCTTTTCAATGGGCGCAGTGGAAGACATTAACCGAAGAAGATCCTATCGATCAGAGCGCTGCGAAGTGGGTTTCGGATCGACTTGAATGCCATCTCGACGGCATACGTATCGCGGGATGCAACGCCTGGCCATTCATTATAGACGCGTTCGAAACCTATCCAGAAAGGGGTGAGTTGTTTGTCACATCGTTCTTGGCGCTGGAGTTACAGGACGACAAGCGCATTCAGCAAGCCGTTTCTTTTGCCAAGTTCGCTGTGGACGGGTCCATCGGTCTGAACGGTGCTTTCGAGTGGCAACCGCCAGACCTGACCAAGCACTATGTCAAAGAATGGATTGCTGAGAAGGAACCGATCAAAGCTGGAGCCGCGCTTGCTGCATTAATTGCCCACCAATACGATCCGGGTGAAGTGCTCGCGGATTTGCTTCTGCACCCCGCTTCAAAGATACGCGCCGATGCCTGTCGGCTAGCCACTGTCTGCGACCGTCAGGACCTTGTGGGTCAACTAATTGTCTCGATGAAGGATGCTCAATATGAAGTCCGTTTGGCTGCGGCGCAAGCGCTCTGCACACTTGGGCGCAATGAAGGTATAGATATCCTGAAAGCAAGTGTTCTGACTATGGGAGACAAGTGGACGAAGACCCTCCGGCTTCTCGTCACAAATGTGGACCGCACCGGTCTGGATAGTTGGCTTGCTAAACTCTATCGTTCTACTGAAACCCAAAAGATCCCGATCCGAGCGGCGGGGATGATCGGAGATACCACTTATGACAAATGGCTCATAAAACATATGGAGTCTCCCCACCTCGCCAATCACGCTGGCAAGGCCTTCTTGGAGCTTTATCCCGACGCACGGGGCGAAGATTTGTTCTCACTTGAACCCCAGGACTTTGATGCCGATTTCACGGCATTCCTGATAGAAGCAAGCGATCCGCTTCCGGTTGCCTCTCGTTTCAGAACCTGGCTGGAGCAACGGGATGTCTAATAGTATTAGCGATACTTCCGAGACTATCCTATCGCTTGTGTTGTTACCACCAGACAGAGGCGTGTAATCGAAGGTGTGGCTGCTCGAAAACGAAACACCTTTCGCGGCTGAGCGAACATGGACCCGGGACGAGAAGGGCGCCGAGTTTTGGCTGGTTGCTTTGCGGGCCTGCTTCGAAATCGATCCGAACGGGCAACAAAGGGCAGCTGCGGAACAGACAGAGGTGAAGAGATTTCCTGAATTTGCGGGCGATCCGATGACGTCCGGGCTCCGCAGCGACAGTGATTTCGCACTTTCCAAGACCGTCACCGATATTCTGGTCGAAGGCTCGGCGGTATCTGCGAATGGAGAGCCCGTCCGCGACATGCAGATCCGTTTCAAAGTCGCGGATGTCGACAAGACACTGAAGGTAGTTGGCCATCGGGGGATTTACGAAGAAGTCGGCGGCGTCGGTCTCACCGCACCGGCGCCGTTCACCGAAATGCCGATAAGATGGGAGAACGCTTTTGGGGGTTGGGATCGGACCGGGAACGAGTGGGAGGAGGCCAACCCAGTCGGTCGCGGCTTCGCAACCAAAGCCGCGCACCTGGCTGACACTCAGGCTCCCAATATCGAGTACGAGAACCGACCCTATCGCGGACATAAGGAGGGAAAACCGGCGGGTATCGGTCCGGTCGCGCATCATTGGCAGCCACGAGTGAAGTTCGCTGGGACCTATGACAAACGCTGGTCCGAGACCCGCGATCCGCTGGTTCCCCTCGACTTTGACCGACGATACTTTCACTCAGCTCCAATGGATCAGCAGACCAGCAGGGCATTGGTAGGCTATGAGAATGTCAGGTTGGCCGGTTTTTCCCAAGATGGCATACTAGGCTTCGTTCTTCCTCGATTGAGTATCGACATCATCACCAGTTTCAAGCGGGCAGCAGATGTGCGGCAGACGCCAAGTATCCATACGCTTTGGCTCTATCCCAACAAACGGCGGTTCGAGCTCGTATACTTGTCGGCGCTTGAGGTGCCTCCCGGCCGAGAAGAAAAGCTGGTCAGCTCAACGATCCGTCTTCGTCGTCGTATTGGGACACCTCAGTCAATACTGCGAAGTGGTGTCTGGACCGCTGAAACAGGATGAGTGGAGCTGTCGTGATCGGATCGGGTGCGCGGACACCTCTCGGCTACAACCGGCCTGCAAGCGTTGCGGCTGTCAGAGCAGACATATCGGTGATCACCGAACATCCCTACATGATCGACCGGTTTGGCGAACCGATGAAAGTCACCCTGGATCCTGGGCTCGACATGGCGGTAACCGGGGTTGCTCGACTTACAGAAATGGCAACTGCGGCGGCGCAGGAGGCGATCCGGCCGATCCTAGAAGCGCGTACAAAACCGTCAATTTGTATTGCATTCAGCACTGGAGAGGAACGCCCAGGACAGGGACCCGAGGTGGCCGCGCAAGTGGCAACAGGACTACAAAGAACGCTCGGGGACGTCATCACCATTACTAAGGTCGTTCATTGGATGGGCGGTCACTCCGGTGGTATCGCCGCGATGCAGGCAGCGCTCAACTTGCTCGACCGAGATGGGATCGACATTGTGCTTGCTGGTGGCGTCGAAAGCTACCTTAACGCTGAAACGTTGGAATGGCTCGACGATATCGAACAACTTCATTCCAACAACAACCTCTACGGTTTTTGCCCTGGAGAAGCGGCGGGCTTTGTGGCTCTGACACGAGCAAACATGGCAAAACGTCTCGGCATCCGGCCGCTGCTCGGGTTACTGTCCGCCGGGTCGGGTCAAGAAAAGAATCTCATCAAGACAGAGGATATCGTCCTAGGTGAAGGGTTGTCAGACGCCTTTAAAAATGCGGCGGTGGACCTGCCAGAAGGCGCGCAGATTGACCGGATCATATGCGATATGAACGGCGAGCGGTATCGCGGTAATGAATACGGTTTTGCGGCACTCAAGACGTCCGGCCTGTTCCGGGACGCCGCGGACTTTGAAGCACCAGCCGATTGTTGGGGGGACCTTGGCGCAGCGTCGGGCCCGTTGTATACAGCAATAGTGATCGAGGCAGAGGCACGTGGCTATGCAAAAGGGCCACTTAGTATGATCTGGGCCAGTTCCGAGGCTGGCCGCCGTGACGCCGCAATTCTGAGCCGCGTGGGAGCAATGTGATGCCAAGCCATATCGTGGTCAACAGTTTGGGCCTGACCTACAAGAGCACCATCGGCATTTCGACAGCCACAATCCCGGATGTCTGCAAGACACCCTCTCCCGGCGGGCCGGTTCCGATCCCATATCCAAACATTGCCCAACAATCATCCTTAAAGGGCGGCACCAAAACGGTAAAGGCCAAGGGCAAGATGATTGCCATCAAAGGCTCGCAATACGGGTCGTCAAACGGCGACGAACCGGGCACGGCGGGTGGTGTAAAGTCCAACGTCAACATGAAGGCGACCGACTGGATCACCTATTCCTTCGACGTCAAGATGGACGGAAAGAATGCCTGCCGCCATACGGATAAGAAATTTCACAACAATAAGAATGCTGCGGATCTGGCGGGTAATGTCGATCCAGGAAACCCTGGAAGCAATCCGCTTGTCATCGACTGCAAAAATGCCCCTGCAAGCAGCAAGAAGAAGTTTACGGATTGCGAGAAAGAGGAAATCTGCGCGAAGTGCGCGCATATTAATAAACGCGCCAATTCAGCAATTGCAAAGCCAAAAAGAGGAAAAAAACACACCGGCCCCTTTGCCGGTCACAAGCGTGTACCAAAAGCAACTTATCGGAAGAACAGGAAAGCGGGCAACAAGATCTGTGCCAAGCTGAATCGAGCAGCGCGACAGGGAAAACCAGCAAACTTAGGGTTCCATGACGGGGTTTCCAAGAAGTGCAAAGCAGAACTGAAGAAAAAAGCAAAAGCAAATAACTACAAAGGCTTTAGCGCTGATCACTCCAACGAAATCCAAATTGGGGGACACCCAACCGCTTCACAGAACCTCAGATGGATGTCAAGCCGACCAAATTCATGGATGGGCGGACAGATGAAGAAATTCATGTGCCCAAGGGATAATAGGGGTCGGACAAAGGGTGGCCCCCACACTGGCGTTAAACCGAATTGCTGCTGAATTGGGAGTTTGTGATGGACATAACTGCATTAGTCGAAAAGCTTCATAGTGCGCATCAGACTTACGAAAAGCTTGTGTTCGATGAGGACTATGACGGAGTATTGGGTAAACCGGCCTCTTTAGTACATATAAATGAACTGGAAAAGAGGATCGGCATCACGCTGCCTCAAAACTATAAGGCGTTTCTTCTCCGACATGATGGATGGGCGAATTTTGATGGAGAGGGAAAGCTGCTGTCAGTCGGTGATCATGCGGCAGAGTGGGTAAAGTCCACCGTTGCCGAGTGGTCCGATATTTGGGAAAGCGAAGACCCGAACCCGTTTGCCAACGGTGCTGTGCCAATAATGCTAGGTGAGGATATAGAGAATTTTCTTGTTCTCAACCCCACAAAGAGAAACCACGAGAATGAACCTGTTTTCGAACTCTACGACGCAATGGAGCTTGAAGACACGTTCCAGACATTCTTCGACTATCTGACGCAAGAATTCGAGACCCTTGATGAGATGATAAAAGATGAACAGGACGGAATTCATGAAGACGACGATTGATTATTGATGACGCTCCCTCAGAGGCTCCAAGGTCCGATCGTAATTGATAATATCGCGGTTTTGCGCGTAAAGCTCGACTTGACCGTCTATTTCAGCACTTTGGATGTGGAAACGTTTGAGAATCTGGTGAGAATGTATGCGCAACTCGAGGAAGGTGCATCAGACGGGCTGTATAAGATCGCAGAAAAGGAGGAATGGCTGCCGGTTGCGCGTCCTGAGTTGACGGCCAGTGGGCGGCAGGTGGCCCAAAACGGCGGCCCGTCGCCGATTTTGGAACCTGTAAGGCGAAGAATAACCTCTGACCGTGCTTTTGAATTCCGCCTGTGGGATGGAAAGGAAATTGACGAAGAGTATAGCTGGAGTTTTTCCTCTCACAGTATTAAGTTTCGCAATCTTGGATCGAGAGCATATGCAAGATTCCTGATGCCCGCAAAGACAAATCCCGACCTTGTTAGCCAACTGGCCTTTCGGATTGCCGACACATGCCCATTCAGTTTCTTTCATGCAGGTTTTACCTTTTCGTACTACCCGTGGGAAAAAGACCAAGCTTTCGATGAGATATTCCGACTGTCACGGCGGTTTTGGTGTATTGATATCGAAGATATCGCAGGCACGCTTGCCTTGGAGAACTTCTCACTGAAGACAATCGGGTGGTTGACTGGCGTAGGAAATGATTTCTGTGTGTCATCTAAGAGTATCGAAGATGTGAGTTATAGTGCGGCACGTTTCGGCACGGTGTACAGAGTTGGCGAGGCACCGAGTGTTGGCGACGTCAACAGACCGAATGGCATTCCAGCGGCCTACTTTTGTCTAGCGCAGTCTTTGGAGTCAATTCTCTGCGATGATCACCCGGAATTTGATGGATCTTACTTTGGGGCAGAAGACAATACGAATCGTTGGATAAAACGGTTCATCGAGCCGGAGCGCTGGCGATAGACTTTTGGTCCGAATGAATTCGGTAATTTCTCGGCAATGGAAACAACTGTCAAAACGACGATTCAGGCCAATTCAACTTCACCAACCTGCCCTGGGCAATTTCGCCACTGGCGCCCAGTCCGCATTCCCGGATCGTCACCCGACCATCGCTTTTCATGATTGTCTAGGCTTTACATGTGAGATCAGGAAGCATTTCGTTCCGAATATGGCCCCACCAAAGAACAACCCTGGCGACAGCCCGCCAAAGAGTGTCATCGGGCTGGGGTCAAGATCGTCCGCCATCTCGGGCAAGAGGATTGCATAGGCGTAACAAAGCGCGCTTTCGCCCATGATCTGCATTAAGCTCAGCGCGATCGCCGGACGATAGTCGTCACGGTGAAGTAGCCAAACGCTCACCCCGCTGGCAGGCCGCGATAGGCGCAGCGGCCAGCGACCCATGTACCACAAATGGCAGGTGTGACGCCTTCAGACCAGTCGACCACGACCAGGTCTGCACGTTTGCCCACGACGATCTGCCCGCGATCTATCAGCCCCATAGACCGGGCGGGCCCATCAGATACAAGCGACCATAGCGTGCTCCGGTCTGCCCGCTTTTCGGCGTCCATCTTTGCGACAGCTGCAAGCATTGCCGGGTAGAAGTAGTCAGAGGCCAGCGCGTCACACAATCCGGCTTCAACCATGTCGCCTGCACCAAGCGAGCCAATATGGCTGCCGCCGCGCGCGCCGTTTGGTGCGCCAAAGATGATCATGTCGCCATTGGCCCGCGCCGCCTGTGCCGCTTCAATCACCATCGGGAACTCGGCTGTGGTCGCCCCCAGATCGCGAAAATAGGTACGTGTTTCGGTGCGGGTATCGTCGTGACTGAGCATTGGGGCACCTACGGCTTTACCCGCCTCGGCGACCTTGGCAATGGCGGTCGGGACATCGTTACGTCGGCCCCAAACCTTACGCAACAACTCAAGATAGCTGTCTTCATCCATCCCGGACCGCTTTGCATGCCCTGCCGTTCGTTGCCGCAAGCGATCATCATCAAGCGAGGCTGTGCTGAAATCGGGGCTATGTTCAAAAGCCCGGTCCTGAATTGAGGTGTCAAAGGCGCGCATGGTCATTGACGTATGGTCGTTGAATGCAATGGAGGGCGTCAGTGGGGCCTCAAGCGCCCATTGAATTGTCTCCCAAGCCTCATCAAAGGCAAAAGTTTCCCAACGTAACTGTATCCGATTTTCAACGGTGAGGCGCGATGCGAGGTCGATAAGCGCCTGAATCAGGGTCCGGCCCCGCGCGACAGCGCGCAGCCCCGGTTCCCATCCCAGCGTGACCGCGTGATAGGCAGTGGCAATTCCGTTCGCAGCAAGCTGGCGGTCAGTATCCAGCACTGCAACCTCGGTAGGAAAATAGGTATTCGGGCGTGGCATCAACTGTCGCTCGAACGCGTCACCGTGCACGTCGACCATCGCTGGAGCAAGGATCAGGCCGCGTGCGTCAACGACCTCTCCCTGCACCGGACCGCCGATTTCAGCAATCGTGCCATTGTCCACCGTCACTGTTGTTTCGGCGATCATACCCGGAAGAAAGACCGCAGCGCCTTGAAACGTGAATGTCATCAGAGCCGTTCCAGAGTCAGATGCCAGTGATAGGAGCCCGGCCTTTCATGTTCCTGATCACGCAACGCAATCACCTCGAACCCTGAAAATAGCGCAACCAGTTCGGCAGCGGAACAGTAGTAGTGAGGATGTACTTTGTCCGTTTCAGGACTGTCAAAAACCCAGGTATTTTGGCTGATCTCATTTCCTTCGGCCTTTGCCTGTTCGTATGGCAAGCGCCGCTTGGACAGCATCGTACCCAGATAGGTGCCACCCGGTTTCAGCACGCGGCGGATTTCAGCGATGGTCCGCAGCAGGATGTCTTCATCCCCGTGATAGATCACATTCCAGCTCAGCACATGGTCAAAGCTGGCATCGTCAAAGGGCAGCGCATGCATGCGCGCCTCGACGGTTTCGACACTGCCAAACCGCGCAATCTCGACAAGCCCTTCGGGCGCTGCGTCCAAAGCGGTGACCTGATGCCCGCGCTCGGCTATCCAAAGCGCGTGCCGCCCGACACCGGCGCCAAGGTCAAGAACCCGCGATCCGGGCGCGAACGCTTCGGCCCATGCGGTTACGTCGGGCTCGGGCGTCAGCCATTTGCTGCCAGCTTCAATATTGGCCCATTGATCGTTCCAATGGGCGTCGGCGGTATCCGTTTTCAACGCTGCTCTCCGATGATTTTTGTGCGGGCCCAGCCGCTGAGTTGTTCGATGGCGATGACCACGACCGCGATCATCAGGATCACGGTCATCGCGGTGGGATAGTCGAAGAGATCGAACCCCACTTTCAGTTCAATGCCGATACCTCCCGCGCCCACAAGGCCGAGGATGGTGGAGGATCGCACCGCCTTTTCCAGCGCGAAAAGCGAGGTAGAGATAAAGGCCGGCATCGCCGCAGGGATTGCCGCGCAGGCCACCACGTCGATCTTGCGGGCGCCGGTGGCGGTAAGACTTTCGGCTGGGCCTTTGTCCGTTCCTTCCATGTCGTCTGCAAAAAAGCGCCCGCAAAAGCCGATGGTGTCGACGGCAATGGCCAGCATGCCCGCGAAAGGCCCAAGCCCTACGGCCACCACAAAAACGAGCGCCCAGGCGATATCTGGGACTGCCCGGATGAAGCCAAGGATGTTGCGCACGATCTGGTTGACCCAAACGCCCGCAATCAGCCCGCGTGCCGCCAAGAGTGCCACGGGCACCGACAGGATCACCCCGATCACCGCACCCGCAACGGCGATCTGCAAGGTCTCAACCATCTTCCATCCCAGCCGCACCAGCGTCTGCGGGTCAGTATTGGGCGGGAAGGCACGATCCAGAAAATCGGCAAAGCGCGGCGGGGCGGTGGCCATCTTCTCAAGCGAGAACCCGGCACCGGCAAGGCACCAGACGATCAGCGTCAGCCCCAGCACATAGCCGATAAAGGCAAAGACAGAGGGGCGTTCGATCCGGGTGGGTGCGGCAAGGCTAGTCATAAAGCCCCCGCAAATCTGACGCGCTGAGTGACGCGGCGGTGGCGTCCAGCATGATCGCCCCCTCCGCAAGGCCCAGCACGCGGTCCCCATAATGCAGGGCATGTTCGATATTGTGCGAGGTGAAGACTACCGTGACGCCTTCGTCGCGCGCCAGCTGAAAGAACAACTCCATCACATCTTCGCCTGCCGCGGGGTCAAGCGAGGCGCAGGGTTCATCGGCGATCAACACTTCGGGGTTGCCGACAATGGCGCGGGCGATGGCGACACGTTGTGATTGACCACCAGACAGCCGGTCGGCGCGGCGCAGGGCAAAATCGCTCAAGCCCACCTTTTCCAACGCGCGCATCCCCGCATCGCGTGAGGCAGCGGGAGCGAACATATGGCTCCAATGCCGCATACCCGGATTGCGTCCCAAAAGGCCGTGGCTGACATTCGACAAAACGCTCAGCCGGGGCACCAGATTGTGCTTTTGCGAAACCAGCCCGATCCGGGCGCGCAGGCTGCGCATGGCCTTGCCCTGCAGACCGGTCGTGTCCTGATCCAGCAACACGACTTTGCCGTCACTCACAGGGATCAGCCCCATCAGGCAACGCAGCAGCGTCGATTTTCCGGTGCCATTCGCACCAACAAGCGCCACTGCCTCACCCCGCGCGAGACGAAAACTGACATCGGAAAAGATCCGCGTCTCGCCGAACGACTTGGCGATGCGCTCCGCCGCGATATCAACGGCAGGCACCGGGAAGCTGACCTCCCCGGCTACCACGGGCCGCGCAGGCGCGACCGGTTTTTCCAGCAGATCAGTCACCGATGAAGTTGTCGAACTGCGGGTAACCTGCATTGCTGTACATGGAGCGCACGTAATCATAGGCGCTGTCTTCAATCGCCACGAGGTCCATGCCGACATATTTGTCGTTCTCTTCATGGGCCGTGATGCCCGCGATGATCGCTTCCTTGTTTTCAAGGATCGCAGTTTGGACCAGCTGCGCTGCTTCCTCAGGCACATGCGCACCGACCATGATCATGTCGTTGGGCAGGTCACCCGAACGGCCGATCATCTTGAAGAAGCCGTAGGGCAGATCGGTCTCCGAATTGCGCACGTTCAGCCAGCTGCCAGCATTTGACCCGATGGCATCAACCTCACCATTCTTCAGTGCTTCGTGGGCGATGTTCCGGCTAGTGTGGATTTTTTCGATATCGTTGACCGGGTCCACGCCGTGATCGGCGAGAACCTGCATCGGGCACAGCATGTTCGAGGTGGAGCCGATATCGCCAAAGGCCACGGTCTTGCCCACGAGATCCTGCATCGTGTTGATGCCGCTATCAGCGCGGGTGATGATGGCGCAATGATAGTCGGGACGACCCAGACCGATCAGCGGGGTGGCGTCAGTCAGCTTGTTGATGACGACGTATTCAGCCGGACCGGAGACGACGAAATCAACCGTTTCGCCGCGCAAAGCCTCGGCGGCGGCAGTGCGGGAGTTCACGGCGTAGAATTCAAACGTCTCGCCTGTTGCCGCTTCCAATGCTTCCTTGAATGGGCCCCATTCGAGCTGCAAACGCTCCATCCCTTCCACATCGGTCACTGCGATTGACCATGTGTCGGCAAAGGACGCGACAGCGGATGCGGTCGCAAAACCCAGGCCAAGAACAACAGATTTGAATTTCATGACAGCCTCCATTGAAAATTCATTCGGATGAATCATTTTAGGTGTGGCAGTTGAGCAAAGCTTTCATGAAAGATTTGTGAAACCCGCTATGTTTGGAAATGTGACACAGGACTGTCACAGAGCCGGGTTACCCCAAATTCATTCGGATGAATCAAGATGCAACGAGATAAGTGGCGCGACATACGCGCGGAAATTGAACGTGACATTATGGACGGTGTGCTGCAACCGGGAACAAAGCTCCCGACGGAACCAGAGCTGACCGCTGCATACGGGGCAGGTCGCCATACCGTGCGGCGTGCGGTGACCGAGTTGGCCAAAGACGGTTTTCTGAGCGTTGAGCAGGGCCGCGGCACCTTTGTGCAGCCGCATACGCTGCTGGAATATACGATCGGTGCCCGTACAAGGCTGCGGCAGAATCTCGGCGCGCAGGGCGTGGATGTGTCAGGCGAAAGTCTGGGGGTGGAGCGAATGAGTGCCACAAAACGTATCGCCGCCAATCTCCAGATTGAGGAAGGTGCACCCGTTGTCGGCACCAGCCGGTTGACCCATGCCGATGGCGTTCCGGTCTCTTTCGGCACGATTTTTCACGACATCGCGCGGTTTCCCGATTTCCCTGAACGCAGGGAGGTGATGGGCTCGGTCAGTGCGGTTTACCGGTCCTATGGGATCACGGATTACCTGCGGGGTAGCACGCAGATCCATGCGCGCCCCGCCCGTGCGGATGAGGCGCAGCAGCTGCGCCAGCACCCCGACATGCCCGTCATCGTGATCCGCGCGGTCGACACCTTGCCGGACGACACGCCAATCGCCTTTAGCCAGGTGATCTGGTCTGCCGCCCGTGTGAAATTCACCATTCCCAGATCCGAGGATTAGACAATGCCCGATCCGCAAAGCCTTGAAGCCCATCCACATGACAAAATGCTGAGTGTGTTGGCCAGAGCAAATGCGGATCGTCTGAAAGCCTTTGCTGAGCCGCTGATCGGGCAGCTTGGTGCGATTGAGGTTCTGGAGAACCGCACCGGGCTGGTCATGCTGCCGATGCAGGACACGGCCCAAGGCACCAACTTTCACTTAGGTGAAGTACTGGTCAGCGAGGCACGTATCGCCGCAGACGGACAGGAAGGGTACGGCATGCGACGCGGGCGTGATCTTGAGGCGGCGATGGCCATGGCCCTGATTGACCTCGCGGTCGCGTCAGGCATCGCCCATGAGGCCTGCACCGTTTTCATTACCACCGAAGAGGCCGCGCAGGCCCGCGAAGACCATGACCGGCTTTGCCGGGTCGAAGCGACGCGTGTGGATATGGAGACATTCTGATGACCCATCATCCAACGCCATCTGATTTTGAAGCGCGCACCAATGCCACCTACGAGGCGCTGATGTGGGCCTTGTCGCGTCCGGGCAAGGTGCGGCGCCTGCCCCAAACCGGGCAGGCCGCGTTGATCGAAACGCTGATCGACCGCGAATGCGCGGTCTATGCGGACGATGAGACGCTACGCCAATTGGCCAGCCGCACCGGGGCGCATTTGGTGATGCCCGACGCGGCGGATCATCTGTTTTTGTCTGCCGTGCCTACACCTGCATTCCTGCGCGATATCCGGCAGGGCAGCGATCTTTACCCCGAAGATGGCGCGACCCTCGTCATGCCCACGACATTCGGTACGGGCTCCGCATTGCAGCTGACGGGGCCCGGTGTTGACGGCGCGTTGGACGTCCGCGTTGGCGATATCCCTTCGGCATTCTGGGCAGAACGGCAGCTGATCATGCGTTATCCGATGGGGTTCGAAATCTTCTTTCTGGACGGCGAACAGGTGATCGGCCTGCCGCGTTCGACCGAAATCGAGGTGCTCTGATGGCCTATGTCGCGACACGCGGTGGCGAGCGGGCCATCGAGCAATCCCAACGCCTGTTCCGCGAGGATATGGGCGCAATCACCCCCGAACGCGTGGCTGAGGTTCGCGCGGCAATGCCCTACCTCATTGATCGGGTGATGGGCGAAGCCTCGCTATACGACGAAGACCTCGCCGCGCTCGCTCTGGCCCAGACGGGCGGCGAGCTTTACGAAGCAATCTTGCTTCTGCGTGCGTGGCGGACGACGCAACCCCGCGTCGCCGTCGCTGACCCGGTGACGCAAGATGGGTTGTTCACCCACCGCCGCATCTCTGCCGCGTTCAAGGATATCCCCGGCGGGCAGGTTCTTGGGCCCACGCTCGATTATGCGCACCGTATTTTGGCGACAGAAGTGCTGTCGGGCGAAACCCATATGCCCGACCCGGTCACACCTGCCGCCCGGCCAGCCCCGGCACAGCAACCTTCGGTTGCCGCCTGGCAGGCCGACAATGACCTGCTGACTGCGGCCAAGCCGGACGACACCCTTGGCAACGACATCCCTGATGTGACCCGCGAACCGCTCTTGTTCCCCGCAAAGCGCGCCCACACGCTGCAAAGCCTCGCGCGGGCGGAAACTGGCGGTGTTCTGGCACTCGGCTATGCCGCGCAGCGCGGCTATGGACAGGCGCATCCAACGGTCAATGAACTGCGCCTGGCCGAGGCGGAAGTGATGGTGACCCATCCGCGCGGCACCCAGTTCAGCGCGGGCAGGGTCAAGATCAGCGAGGCAGAAGTGGTCAAAAAGAAGGGCACGCAGCTGGAGCTGGGCTTTTCAGCGACGATGGGCTGGAACGAGGTCAAAGTGATCGCCGCTGCGACACTCGACTTGAATTCCGAAGGTGCGCCCAAAGGCTCTGCCACGGAAGAGGAGTTCTTCCTCTACCATACCGAAGGCGTCGAAAGCTCTGGCTTCTGCATTCATTTCAAACTGCCGCACTACGTCACCTTCCAGTCGAGCCTTGATGCCATGCGCGATGCCAAGGCCAAGAAGGCCGCCAAGGAAAAAGCACCGGAGCCCGCGGAATGAGCCTGCAATCCCTCACCAAAGACTGGGAGCCGATGTCATACGGCTTCCTTGATGCCTCGGCCAAACGCGAGATCCGGCGCAAGACGCTCAAGGCCATCGCGGTGCCCGGTTGCCAGATCCCTTATGCCAGCCGCGAGGTGCCGATGGCGCGCGGTTGGGGTACCGGTGGCTTGCAGGTGTCCTGCACGCTGATCAACCCGAAGACCACGGTGAAGGTCATCGATCAGGGGGCCGATGATAGCGTGAACGCAGCTTCGATCCGGCGGTTCCTCGCGCGTGTCTCCGGCGCGCCGACGACAATGGACACGCTGAAGGCCGATCTGATCCAGTCGCGCCACCGCATCCCCGAAGAGAAGCTGCGCGAGGATCAGGTGCTGGTGCTGCAGGTGCCGAACCCCGAACCTTTGCGCCCGGTTCAGCCGAATATGTCCGTCGCCCGGCAGATGCATGCGGATGCCGATTACGGGCGGATGTGGCTGCAGCTTTACGAACAGATCGTGCGCTCCGGCCGGGTGATGCAGGGTGCCGCTTACCCCAGCCTTGTCCATGGGAGGTTCGTGATGACGCCGTCGCCCATCCCGCGCTGGGACGTGCCCAAGATGGATATGGCCAAACACCTGACGATCCTGTCCGCAGGTCGCGAAAAGCGGCTGCATGCGGTGCCACCCTTCACCCGGGTTGAGCCGCTGGTCTTTGACGATGTGCCCTACAAGGTGGAGGATCACGGGGCACTGACCTGTACCCGCTCCGGCGCGCGCGGGTTCTTCATGAATGAAATCCCACAGGACGATGGCACATCGACCTACGAGGTCTCCGACAGCGAGCTTGGCGTCAAAACCATTCACCAGGGAGACGGCGAGCAAGTCCAAATCGGCGAGACCTGGTATAAGAACGGGGAGATGCCGCAATGATGGACGAACCCCGGATCGTCAAAACCCGGCCACTCCTGATTGCGCGGGATGTCAGCAAAAACTACGGCGATGTGACCGCGTTGCGGAACGTGTCGGCCACTGTCTATCCCGGCGAGGTACTGGGCATTGTCGGCGAAAGCGGCTCTGGCAAATCCACCTTTCTGCGCTGCCTGAACCTTGAAGAGCATCCCGATACGGGCAGCTACACGCTTGATCTGCCGGATGTTCAGGGCAACCTCTTTGATCTGGACCGTTACGCGCGGCGGATGCTCTGCGCGACGCGGATCGGGATCGTCTATCAGAACCCGCATCTGGGGCTGCTGATGAAGCATTCCTCTTCCGGGAATGTGGCCGAGCGTCTGCTGGTCGCCGGTGAGCGCCGCTTTGCCGTGCTGCGCGATAAGGCCCGTGATGCGCTGGATGCGTCCGAATTCCCGCTCGACCGGATGGATGCGCCGCCGATTGAGCTTTCGGGCGGCATGCAGCAACGGGTGCAACTGGCCAAGGCGATTGCGCTGGAGCCTGCGCTGCTTCTGCTGGATGAACCTACCACTGGGCTCGACGTCAGCGTACAGGCGCTGGTGCTGGATACGCTGAAGAAACTCCAACAAGAGCGCAAGATCACCATGGTCATTGTCAGCCACGACCTGGGTGTCATCCGCACGTTATCTGACCGGGTGATGGTCATGCGGCGAGGCGAAGTGGTCGAGGAAGGCCTCGCCGATCAGGTGTTTCAGGACCCGCAACACGCCTATACGCAACAATTGGTGCATGCAAAGCTATGACTGTTCTTGACGTCCGCGACCTCTCCAAAGGTTTCACGATGCACCATCTGGGCACGCAGATGGGCGCGTTCTCGGATATCTCTTTCAGCTTGAAGGAGGGTGAGTTCCTGCTGCTCAAAGGACGGAACGGTGCGGGTAAATCCACCCTGCTGCGCACGCTTTATCGCAGCTATCTCGCCGGGGGTGGCGAGATCCTGTTTCACTCCAATCACGGCGTTATCGATCTGGCGCGGGCCGCAGATGTGGATGTCACACATCTGCGCCGAACAGAGATCGGCTTTGTCACCCAGTTCCTGACCGCGCGGCCTCGCGTTAGCGCCGAAGCGCTGGTTGCAGAACCCCTGCGCCTTGCCGGGCGAACGGCGGATGAGGCCCGACGCGAGGCGCGGCATTGGCTTGATGCCTTTGGCGTGAAACAAGAGCTTTGGGCGGCCTACCCGACCACGTTTTCGGGCGGCGAACAGCAAAAGGTGAACCTGGCCCGCGCGCTGATCCTGCCGCAAAGGCTGCTTCTGTTGGATGAACCAACCGCCTCGCTTGACGTGCAGGCCCGGGCGGCACTGGTGAACCGTCTTGCCGAACTCAAGGCGCATGGCACGGCCATGATCGGCGTCTTTCATCATCCCGGCGACGTTGCCTCCCTGATCGACCGCGAGATTGACCTGACCCCGGACGCCGCCCCAGAAGAGGACCGCAAAGATGTGGCTATCTGATTTCACCCTTGTTCTGCCAGATCGCGTGGTGCCCGGTGGTTCTGTCCTGATCGAGGATGGTGTGATCGCTGATGTCAAGAAACATGCGGTCGCGGGCGGCCTGCAGGGGGATGGGAAACACCTGTTTCCCGGTTTCATCGACATGCATGGCGACATGATCGAGCAAGAGCTTGAGCCGCGGGTACAAGTGGACTTTCCCATGGATGTCGCGCTTGGCCACCTTGATGCGCGGCTGGCGGCCAGTGGAGTGACAACGGCCTATGCCTCGGTGTCTTTTTCCCGCGGCGCGCGCGATGGGGAGCGGCGGTCGTTTGAGCATACCTGCGGGATCATCCGCGCGTTGAAAGCGGCGAAGGATCACATGTGCGTCGATCACAAGATCCATGCGCGGTTCGACATCACCTTTACCGCCGCGATTGACGCGCTGGGCGATCTACTGGATGACGATCAGGTCGATCTCGTCTCGGTCATGGATCACACGCCGGGACAAGGACAGTACCGCAATCTGGAGCGCATGATCGAATTGAAGGCAGCGCGCGAGGGCAGCACCGTGGAACAAGCGCGCGCTGATGTTGAGGAGCGGTTGTCCCATAGGACGCCAGAAGACGAAGTGTTTGCAAATCTGCAAACTGTGTCGGCCCTCTGTCGCGCGCATCGCGTTGCTTTGGCCAGCCACGACGACGATACTGTCAAAAAGGCAGGGCTGATGGCCGATATCGGCGCCGTCATCAGCGAATTCCCGGTGACGATGGATGCTGCCGAAGCGGTTGTTGCACGCGGGCTCATGACAGCCATGGGCGCACCAAACGCGATGCGCGGGCAGAGCTATTCCGGCAATCTGTCCGCGCGCGACCTGCACCGCGCGGGTATGTTGCATATCCTTGCTGCCGACTATCACCCGGCTGCGATCCTGCCCGCTATCCGTGTTCTGGCAAAGACCGATCTTCAGGGATTGGCCGGTGCAGCACGCCTCGCCACCGCCAACCCGGCCAAGGCGCTGGGCCTGACTGACCGAGGTGAAATTGCAATCGGCAAACGCGCTGATCTTGCCATTGTTGATGCCAATGACCGCGTTGTCGAAACGCTGAAGGCCGGAGAGATCGTCCATTCCAACGGAAGCATGACAGGTATCGCCGCCCGCCTGCGGACCGTCGCCTAAGCGTTAACAAAACTGTCATCGAAAGGACTCGGCACTGTTACCGAAGGGCCGCTAAATCGGCTCATAAAATTCATTCGGATGAATCGGTATGGTCGCACCTCTCACCCTTTCCAACGTCAGCCGCGTCTTTGGCGAGACCACCGCCGTCGACAACGTTTCACTCGACATTGCACCAGGGCAGTTTGTGGGCGTCATCGGACGTTCCGGGGCTGGCAAGTCGACAATGCTCCGCCTGATCAATCGCCTCATCGACCCCTCTTCGGGGTCGATTTCGTTTCAGGGGTCCGAGATCACGGCACTGAAAGGCAAGGCGCTGCGGGCCTGGCGGCGCGACTGTGCGATGATCTTTCAGCAATTCAATCTGGTCGAGCGGCTGGATGTGCTGACCAACGTGCTAATCGGGCGCTTGGCCGAGCACGGGTTTCTGTCATCGATGGCGATGCGCTTTACCGATGAAGAGCGCGCTATGGCCATTGCCGCCTTGGACCGGCTCGATCTTGTGCCGCAGGCGCTGCAACGGGCGGGCACGCTTTCGGGTGGCCAACAACAGCGGGTCGCGATTGCCAAAGCGTTGGTGCAACAGCCAAAAATCATGCTGGCCGACGAACCGATCGCCTCGCTTGACCCTGCCAACGCCACCCTCGTGATGGATGGTCTGAAACAGATCAACGAAGAGGACGGGATCACCGTTCTGGTCAACCTCCACACGCTCGACACCGCGCGCGCCTATTGCGACCGGATCATCGCGATGCGGCAGGGCCGCATCTTCTTTGATGGCACCGCAGCACAACTGACGGATGGTGTGGTGCGCGATATCTATGGGCTGCAAGGCCTGCAGGAATTTAACGAGGCCGTCACCTCCACCGCCGTGCGGGAAATGGCCTGAAGCAAACGCAAATCAGGGAGATCAATGATGCGTTTTCTAACCACAACCGCGCTTTGCGCACTTGTTGCTACACCGGCATTGGCCTGGAAAGAGGATTATGCCGTTTTGAAATTCGGCATCCTGTCGGGCGAGAACGAAAAGGACCGCCTGATGCGGAACGAACCGCTGCGCGCGTTCCTTGAAGAGGAGCTGGGCGTCGAGGTCGAGATCTTCACCGCAGGCAACTATGACGGCGTGATCCAGGCGATGGCCGCTGACCAGATCGAAATCGGCCGTTTCGGGTCGTCCTCTTATGCGGCTGCATACACCGCCACAAATGGCGGCGTGATCCCAACACTAACGACACTGAACCAGGACGGCTCGACCGGGTATTACTCCATCGTCGTTGCACGCTGTGACAGCGGTATCGAAAGCCTCGCGGATGCTGAGGGCAAAGTGCATGCCTTTGCCGATCCGGATTCCACGTCCGGCTACGCCGTACCTTACTTCAACATGATCAATGTCGAAGAGATCATCCCCGAAGAGTTTTTCGGCACCGTCACCTTCTCCGGCAGCCACGAGGCCGGTGTGCAGGGCGTCTATAACGGCACGTTTGATACGGCTGCCACCTGGATGGATAACCCGCAAAGCTCTGTCTACACGCGCATGGAAGACAAGGGCATGATCACCGCCGGCGAGATCTGCACGATCTGGGAAAGCCCTGAAATCACGTCGGGGCCATGGACTTTCCGCTCTAACCTGCCCGAAGAGCTGATCGAAGACGTCACGACCGCGATTGAAGCCTTCCCGACGGCGGATCCCGAAGGTTACAAGCTCTATTCCTCTTGGACAGCAGATAACGAGAACCCAGAAGTTGGTTTTCAGCGCGTGAACCACGAACGCTATCAGTGGATCGTCGACATGCGCGAATGGATCCGGGACCAGCGCCGCAGCGGCTGATCTGTATCGTATGGGGGCAGGCCATCCGGCCTGCCCTGACGTTTCAAGAGGTTCCCGATGACAGCCATTACCGATCCCGCCTTTGCGCCGCAGGGCCATTCCCAGATTGACGCGTTTGAGGCCGAGTTTGCAGAAGCCCGCAAATCATCACGCCGCGCATGGCTGATTGGATCGGTATTGTTTTTCATTGTTTTCATGATCACATCCTGGCTCGGCGATTTCTTTCGGGTCACGCAGGTCACCATGCCCGATGGCTCGCGCGAATGGCGCTGGGTCATCGCAGCAGGCATTCCCCGGCTTGGCGAGTTCATCTCGCAAATGATCCCTGTCTTGCGCTGGGAAACTCTAGGCGCTGATCTGGCCGAGTGGTTCTGGCGCTGGCGGACCTGGCTGGAACTCTTGTTTGAGACGATCCTGATCGCCTACATGGCGACCGTTCTGGGCGTCATCGGCGGGTTCCTGTTGTCCTTCCCCGCTGCGCGCAACCTTGCGCCGAACAAATGGGTGCTGTGGATCACGCGCCGCTACCTGGAAATCGCACGCACTGTGCCAGAGCTGGTCTGGGCGATCATCTTTGTCTTCTGCTTTTCCGTCGGGCCGATGGCGGGTGTGCTGGCGATCGGGCTGCATGCGGCGGGCGCCTTGGGCAAGCTCTACTCCGAGGTCAACGAAAACATCGATATGGGTCCGCTGGAAGGGGTCAAAGCGGCGGGCGGCACCTGGTTTGATCAGATTCGCTATGGCGCGGTGCCACAGGTCATGCCCAACATCATCAGCTACACGCTCTTGCGGTTCGAGATCAACGTGCGCGCCTCATCCATCATCGGCTATGTCGGTGCCGGTGGTTTGGGTCAGGAATTTCGCGTCGCGATGAGCTTTCAGGAATACACCGATTTGTCCGCGCTCTTCGTGATCATCTTCGTGACGGTGATGATTATCGATTACGGCTCTGAAAAGCTGCGCCACCGGATCATCGGTATGGAAGGGTTCCGCGCATGACACCTGAAGATATCGCAGTCGCCCGCGCCCGCGTACCCCTCGCCTTCCGTGATCCGCCCGCGGTGCAGGCGCGCAAGATTGGCTTGCGGGTCTTCATGATCGGGCTTTTTTGCTACTGCCTCTGGGCGTTTGACTTCAGCCCGCAGCGGATATGGACCGGCCTGGAACGACTTGGCACCGTCGCGAGCTTCATGTTCCCGCCCTACATCTGGACCACGTGGGAAGAGTTTTCCGAAATCCTTAACGGGCTGGGCGAGACGCTGGCCATCGCTTTCCTTGGCACCGTGCTGGGGGCCGTTTTTGCTTTCCCGCTGTCGTTTCTGGGGGCGAAGAATATCAACCGCTTCACCTTTTGGCGGCATAGTGCACGGCGCGGGTTTGACGTGATCCGTGCGTTTGAGACGCTGATCCTCGCCCTTATCTTCATTCGTGCCTTTGGCCTTGGCCCGCTGGCTGGTATCCTTGCCATCGCGGTGAGCGAAATCGGCACGTTCTCAAAGCTGTTCTCGGAAGCAATTGAGAACACATCCGAACGTCCCATCGACGGCGTCAAAGCCTCTGGCGGGTCGCGGCTGCAGCAGATCCGTTTCGGGATCATGCCGCAAGTGAACCCGGTGATCCTGTCGATCCTGCTTTACAACTTCGAATCCAACGTGCGCTCCGGCACGATCCTGGGGATCGTGGGCGCAGGCGGCATTGGGTTCCTTCTGTCTGACCGCATCGCTGCCTATCGCTGGGGTGAGGCCTGGTCGATCATCTTTTTGATCATCGCGATGGTCTACCTGATCGACTGGCTGTCCGGCCTGATCCGCCAACGCCTGATCGGCAAGGCGGACCTGGCAAAATGAGCAGCGCAGGATCGAAAAAAGGGTCGGTCGCGCCGCACGGATAGACGAGGCACCTCCCAACAGTTCAACAAACGGAGACGGGAATGCTTTTGAACGGAAAGACTATTATTAATGCCGTTGCAAGCAGCGGCATTGGAGCTACGGTCGCGAAGATCTTCGCGGTGGAGGGCGAAAAACTGGTCCCCGGTGCGCGTCGAGCTCAACTGCTTGAGCAAGTCGTCAACGAGATCTCAGTCGGTAGATGTGAAGCAGTTTTTGTGGCTGGGATGTTGGAGGGAGCGGATACGCAGCCGAACTCGTGTAACGCGCAGAAGCGAGTTTTGGTGGCCTCGACGGTGCGTTCAACAACGCCGGTGTGACGGGAGACATGTTACCTATTCCCGACATGGACGAAGAGAAATGGCACAAGGCTATGGCGGTGAACTTCAACAGTGGGTTCTATGCAGCCAAGTATCAAATACCAGCGACGCGTAGACGTGGTGGTGGCTCAATCGTCTTCACCTCCTCTTTTGTCGGGCACAGATCCGCCTACCTGGCATGGGGGCGTAGCCGACGAAGTTTCTCCTTTATGGCATTGATCAGGGTTTTCCTGGATCCGTAGGTTTGGACGATTGCACCAAGGAGGCTGCGTCTGCCGCAATCGCCTAAGACAACGTTTTATTGCGCGTTTGATTGACGGTGTGGAGCGAGATCACAAACCACTTCGATGTCCCACATACAACAATCCGCAACTTCTTCTGCCTGGGCTGGCGAAAGCAGGAAACAGGCATTGGTACTGTTACGAGCGAAAAAAACTCAACGTAGCAACACACCAAGATCAGCCAGTTGGCGCCGATGTGACTGAACCTATCGACCTTTGAGCAATTGCGGCGATTTCGTGCAGCAACGTGACAGTTTGCGAGAACTGGTTAACGGCCCGTTGACGATTCGTCTCTCGGTTGATTAACGGTTCTCTTAACACGTACTCTGAAATGGATGTGATATGCGCTACGGTTCCACATTAACCTCCTGTTTTGTTGCCATTTTCTGGACAGTTCCGGCCCTTGCCGATGTTGAGACTGGCGTCGCGCTATTAAATGATGGCGACGTGGCGGGCGCCGCGACGGAATTTGCGGCAGCATATGAGGCCGGGGATGGCGAAGGTGCCTTCTATCTTGGCCGTCTGTTCGAGCTCGGGTTGGGCACTGAACAGGACGAGATGCGCGCGGCGAATCTTTACAGTGCCGCGGCGGAAAGCGGTTCGACCAAGGCGCAGGTCCGGCTGGGGCTGATGTATCATGAGGGCCGCGTGCTGTTGCGCGATTATGTCGAGGGCACCCGGCTCCTATGTGCGGCGGCGGATGCGGGTGACCCGGATGGTCAGCTTAATTGTGGTCTGGCTTACCGCGCCGGTCGTGGTGTGGCTCAGGACGATGCGGTTGCGCTGTCATATTGGCAAGGTGCTGCGGGGCAAGGGAATATCCTTGCCATGAACGTGCTTGGGCAGACCTCTATTGATGCTGGCAACCTCGAACAAGCGGCACAATATCTGAAACAATCGGCAGATCTGGGGAATGCGGGCGGCATGTATGAATATGCCAAGCTTCTGATGATTGGCGCATCGCCTGATCCCGTCACGGCCTATTCCTATGCCAACCTCGCCGTTGTTCGTGGTCTGGCCGATGCGGGGATACTGCGGGATGAAATTGAAGCGGAGTTGACAGCCGAAGAGATTGCCGAGGGTCAAGCGCTGGCCCGTGCCTGGACCGAAGCGCGTATCCTGGAAGAGGAAGCGGCGGACGGAAACTGATCCGCGCTGTGCCTACTTCACCGAGAGAATATGCGCTTGGCGGCGTATTCGCCGTTTTGGCAAGCAGCGTTCAGGCGCAGATCACGTGCATCCCGATCGACAGGATTGATGTGACCGGGATCACACTTATTTCATCCGCCGAGGTCGATGATGCGCTTGCCCCTTTTCGCGGACAATGTCTGGACATTGAAGGGATCAATGGCGCGCTTGAGGCCGTGACGTTTCTTTATGTCGACAAGGGCTATGTCACCGCACGCGCCTATTTGCCCGAGCAGAACATCGCGGATCGGTCGCTTGAAATCACCGTGGTTGAAGGCGAGTTGGCCGAGGTGCTCTTTAACGGCGAACGCAGGCCGATCTGGGAGGAGATCGTCTTTCCCAATCTGGCAGGCAAGTCCGCCAACTTGCGTGAGATCGAGCAGGGATTGGAGATTATCCGCGGGATGCCCGCATATAATGCGACAATGGAAATCAGCGCGGGCGAAGAGGAAGGGGAATCCGTTCTGGAGGTGACGGCGACGGCCGACAAACCCTGGACCGCGCGGATTGCGGCTGACAATCAGGGCACACCGGGCAGCGGACAATATCAGGGCACGATCAACCTGACCTATGATCATCTGCTGGGTCTGAACGAAAGCTGGGCGTTGAACCTGTCGCGCGGGACCGAGGAATATCCATTCTCTTCTGACACAGGCGGTGCCGCGTCCGAGAATGTCGGCGCGTCTGTGCGCTTTCCCTATGGTCGTTGGGCGTTTGAGACGACGTATCAGTATTCGGGCTATGAGACTGATACGCTGGGTCCGATTTCGACAATTGGCACAGATGGTTGGACGGAAACGGCAACACTTGGTGTTGCGCGGGTGATGCACCGCAATCAGATCAGCAAGACGATCCTGTCCTCGACGATTGAACGCCGCGAGAATGTCAATCGCATCGCCGAGATCAAAATCAACGCGTCTAGTCGGACATTGGCAAGCGCCCGCATTGATCTGGAACATGAACGTGAGTTTCTGGGCGGAAGCCTGACAGCGGAACTGGGCTATGAGCAGGGGCTGGACGCATTTGGCGCCGAGGTGGCACCGGACCCGCTTGTCGGTCCGAATGCGCAGTTTCAGCTAGCGGATTTTGGCGTAAACTTCTTTCGCCCATGGCAGACCGGGATCGGGCAGATCAGCTATTCCGGAACACTGCGCGGGCAGTATTCCGAGGATGATCTTTATCCTAATTATCAATTCTCCATCGGGGGATACTCAACGGTCCGCGGGATTGCGACAAATAATGACAGCGAGGATGATCGCGGCCAATTGGCAAGTAGCGACCCGACTTTTGACGGGGTCGGCACGCTGTCCACCAGTTCCGGCGCCTATTTGCGCAATGATCTGATCTGGGGGCCGGACGTCCCTTTGCCGCCAAGTCTTGGCCGCATCCAGGCCTATGCGGGCGTTGATTTTGGCATATCGGATATTCCTGGCAGGGATTATTCGCCCACGCTGGTCGGCTCTGCACTTGGCATGCGCTTGGTAGGCGGCACCTATTCGGCTGATTTCAGCTGGCAGCAATTGCTACGCGGCCCGGAAGACGTGACCTTACCAGATGGTATTTTTGCGGCCTCGATTTCTGCGCGTTTTTGATGAAGGATGATTGAGATGGCACAGAAGATGAAAAGATATCTCAAGAATGCGATCTCGGCACTTTGTGCCGCGCTTATCAGCGTACAACCATTGATGGCGCAATCCATTGTGGCCGATGGCGGTGGCCCGCAGGTCATTGACACCGCCAACGGCCTGCCAATGGTGATGATCCAGACGCCGGATGCGAATGGTGTCTCGCACAACACCTTTACCGAGTTCGGCGTGGGCGCGGGCGGTGCGATCCTCAACAACGTCGATACGAATACGGCGACCACCCAGCTTGGCGGCATCATTCAGGGCAACAGCAATCTCACCGGTGGGGCGGCAGGGGTGATCCTGAATGAGGTGACGTCAACCAATCCGTCGGTCATGAACGGGTTTCTCGAGGTCGGCGGGCAGCGTGCGGACGTCATCGTAGCGAACCCGAACGGGATCACCTGTGATGGCTGCGGGTTCATCAACACCAATCGCCTGACAATCACAACCGGCACGCCGACATTTGAAGGCGAGCGGTTCACTGGTTTTTCGGTGGATAATGGCGCAGTACGGATCGGGCAAAGCGGACTTGATGCATCAGATACCACGACCTTTGACCTGCTTTCCCGCGAGGTGCGTGTTGGCGGCGTGGTCAGTGGCCAGCGCATCCGCATTGTCGCGGGGCGCAATGACATCGTTTATGCGACGCGCGAAGTGACAGCGAAGCCTGATGATGGCTCGACCAAACCGTCGCTTGCAATCGATTCAACAGCGCTTGGCGGGATGTTTGCTAATTCCATTACCATCACCTCAACCGAAGAGGGGGTGGGCGTGCGTGCCCCGCAGAACATGGCGGCCAATGCCGGTGGCATGACGATCACCGCCGATGGCCGGCTGGTGATGAACAATGCCAGCGCGACGCAGAATGTGACAGTGCGGGCTGAAGAGGTTGAGGTACGCGGCGACGTGGTCGCCCAGCAAAATGTCGATGTGACCAGTGCCGAGGATCTTGTGCTGGCTGCCAATGCCAAGCTGGTGGCGGACAGCGCGGCTATCCTGACGGTCGGACGCGATCTGGATGTTGGTGCCAATGCGGAACTGACCGCAACCAGATTTGATTTCGATATCACAGGGGCGTTCCGCGTTGGTGGTGGTGCTGATGTTGTCTCAGCCGAGACGATGCGTGTTGAGGTCGATAGTCTGATGAATTTCGGCACGCTTGCGTCCACGGAAGGTGGGCTGCTTGTCACCACGAGCCTGGACCTGACCAATGAAGGGCTGATGTTTGGTGACACATCGCTTGTCCTGCGCAGTGATGAGACGATCACCAATCGCGGCGGCAGCATCGTGTCCAACAGTGGCATCACAATTGGCGGCGATGACAACACGCGCGCCGATGCCTTCATCAACCAGTTTGGCGGTGTTGTTGAGACAGTCAGCGGCAATATCAGCATTGCTGCGTTGAGCTTTCGCAACGAACGGGACGGGCCCGACCTGGCAGCGGGTGTGACGACAGCCGGTGACCAGGGCGAGGCGGATTGTGAACGCGACACCTGCTACGAAGAGATCCGCGAAGACCAGTCTATCACGTTTACCTCTGACGCTTCGCGCATCATCTCTGCCGGGGATATCACCATCAATGCCGGAGATGCCGTCAACGCATTCAGCACAATCTCGGCCTTTGGCGACATCAACATCGCCGCAAACAGCCTGACCAATATTGGCCAGAATTATTACCGCGATAATGGTGGCGGGCTGGAGTTCATTGGTGCGGACTTTGGTGTGATCGAGGCGGGTGGTGACATCAATGGCACCGCGATTTCCGGCTATGTCTTCAATGGGGCCGCAACAGCCCTAACCGATGATCGGGCGAGGCCGACTGACGTCGACCTGACGGATGTGAATGTTGACGATATCGGCAACCCGGACCTGTTAATACCCAACGAAGATCCCGATGCGGATTTCCTTGTCGAAACGCGTCCGGAATTTGTGGATCTCGATCAATTCGTCTCGTCTGACTACTTCCTCAGCGCCATCCAATATGACCCCGAACTGCGCCGGTTTGGTGATGCCTATGCCGAGGCGCTGCTGATCCGCAAACAACTGCAAGAGCTTTTGGGCCAGCTGATCCTGATCACCGGTGTTGATGAGCGCAGGCAGATCGAGGCGATGTACAACAACGCGATCAATGAGCTTGAAAACCTCGATCTAACGCCCGGCGTGGCATTGACCCCTGACCAGATTGGTGCCTTGACCAGTGACATCATCTGGCTGGAAGAGACAGTGATTGACGGCCAGCGCGTGCTGGCGCCGAAAGTCTATCTCGCCAACCCCGAAATCCGTTTTGCGGGTCTGAGCGGGGCGATGATCACCGGGCGGAATGTGGATTTCCGCACGGACAATTTTGACAATGCGGGCAGTATCCGCGCGACCGATACGATCAGCATCGCGGTGAGCGATACGTTCCGGTCAACCGGCGGCACGGTCTCGGCCGAGAATATCGCCGTGGTAGGCAACAATATCGAGATTGTGACAGATGCCCGGACGGTGGTGACCGAACGTGGTATCCGACTGATCCGCCTGCCGAATGCGAACCCCGCCTTCGCCCGTCTTTTTGCCAATTCCGGCTGGACGGATCAGGAAGACCGCGCCTTGCAGACCGCAAGGTTTGAGGCAGGCAGCACGATCGTTCTGACAGCACGGGATGCAATCACTACCGCCGGGGCAGAGATCAGCGCAGGCGATAACATCACGCTCATCGCCGGTGGCGATATCACGATTGGCGCCCTCGCGCTGGTCTCGGAAACCGGGAAGACAAGCGGGTCAAACCGTGATCGGGTCGAGCGCTTTGACAACCTGACCACCAGTCTGACCGCTGGTGGCGATATCATGCTTTTGTCGTCGGGCAATGCCTCTGGCCAGAACGACATTGTGCTGGAAGGGGCGAACCTGACTGCTGGTGGCGATGTCGGTTTGATCGCGCAAGACGGTGATCTGGTTCTCGCAGCGGTGAGGGATGTCTATTTCCGCGACCGGGCGCGCAAAAGCGGTAACTTCTTCCGCAAAAAGATCCGCCGGTCGCAGACTTTGGATGTCACGAACCAGGTGACGACAATCACGGGCGCCTCAATCACTGGCGTTGCTGCAAACAACATCCTTGTCGAGGGCAGCCGTTTCACAATTCCGGGTGTGCCGAATGACGACCTTGCCCCCGGTCAACTGTCACTCGTTTCTGTCAACGGCAGTTCTGCATTCACCGCACCCACGGATGTGCGTGCGCGGTCGAGCTACAAAAGCACGCGTTATCTGGGTGGTCTGATCACCAATTCCCGCGATAGCCGGTCGCTGATCACTTCATCCGTTGGTGCGGTTGCCGATGCGGCGGGCGACATCAACCTCAATTCCGGTGCGGACCTGACGCTGACGGCCGTCGACTTCACGGTGGGAGGTGAGTTCGTCACCCAGGTCACGGGCACCACCTACCTGCTGGCGGCTATCGATGTGGAATACGACTTCCTTGTCGAGCATAAGGATAACGGCGTCATCATGACCGATATCCGGGCGGAGGACATCACCGAAAACGTCACCTTCAACGCGATTGAGGCGGCGGGTGGCGTCAATTTCGACATCAACTCCCAGATCGTATTGGCGGGTGTGCGCAATCCGTTGATTGACGGCACACATCCCGGTGGTTGGGTTGCCGAAAACGAGGATACGGGCCGGTTCAACATCGCCGATGCCTATCTGGGCGGGCCGCAGGACGCGGATGGCGACGACAGCAACGCAAGCACCGATCCACATTGGCGCGAAGGTGGCGAATGGTCTGAGGAAGGTGCGTTCCTTGTCCAGCAAATCGCGCTGCCCACTGGCGCCGATGGTGCCGAATACGCTTATCTTGATGGCGTGCTTGGCCGCGACGACACGATCAACGAACCGATCGAACTGGTCAGCTACAGCTTCTATGAAAAAGAGCGCGCGCTTAGCCCGGCTTTCAAGGCGTTGCTGACAATCGCCGTGACGCAAGGCATGGCCGGTCTGGAATTCCTGCAGATCGCACAAAGCATTGGCGTCTCGGCAACGAACACCGCGCTTACGACGGCTGTGAACACCGCAACGCAAAGCTTTGCGGCCACGATGGTGGTGGAAACGGCGGATGGTGTTGTGGCCGGTGATGTGGATGCGGGCGACATCCTGGGCGAGGCAAGCTTTTCTGCCGTATCCGCCGGGCTGACAAGCGGGGTTAATCTCGACACATTCGGCGGCTCGTTCGAGGGTATGGCCTGGGCCGAGACATCACTATTCCAGGCAGCTGGATTCGGCAGCCAATTCACCGTTGCGGGATTTGTCGAGGCGGGCATCGACGCCACTCTGACCGCCGGCCTGACAACAGCCGTTTATGACGACACAGACTTCCTTGACGCATTTGGCAGCAGCCTGGAAAGCGCCGCGATCAACCTCGCTATGGCGGATCTGCAACAAGGGATCGGGGATGGGGTTGAGGCCGGGTTCTTTGAGGAGGGTGATTTTGAGCATGCGCTTCTTCATGGTGTAGTGGGCTGTGCAGCAGGTGAGGCTCTGGGCGGCTCTTGTGGCTCTGGTGCCGCAGCGGGAATTGCACAGTCGGTGTTTGCAGGGATTGCCAAGGACTTTGCGCCGGATGAGACTGATGGTGAGAGTTATGCGGCATGGCGGGCCAGCTTTACCAACAGAGCCGAGCTTGTCGGAGCAACGGCAGGTTTTCTGACATCTGGCGGCGTTGCTGAGAACGTCTCAGGCGGCGGCTCCATCGCGAAATCAGGTTTTCTGAACAACTACCTATATCATGACGAAGCGGTGCGGCGGCAGGCCGCTAACGAACGGCTTTGGGCTTGCCAAAGTTCCGGCGAATGCTCAGCCGAAGAGATCGCGCAGCTTTGGGATACCATTCAGGAGCTGAACGCACTTGATGCAGAACGCGACCGGCAGTTCAAGATGGCCTGTCTGGATATGGCATCTGCGGCTTGCGCCATTGCCTTCGCAGATCTGAGCGCGGCGCATGAAAGCTTCGCAGTGCATATCCGTGCAGGCACGCTTGATTCCCGTCTTTTGTTTTCTGAGTACACACACGGTGGTATTCACACTGGGATTCAGCAGGAAACCGATGGACGCCTTGGCGTCGGTGATCTGTTCGCCGCCTATAAATCGGAGGTCCTGCAAAACGCCTATTTTGATGCGCTGCAGCAAATACCTGTTGATGCTGTCACCGGCACTATCGATCTGGCAAGCATCACGGCGGCGGCGGTTGCGGGAGACGAGACGGCACAACAACAGCTTGAGTTGATCGGGCAATCAATCTGGGCCGCGGTGACCGATCCGGTTGGGACGGTTCAGGCGGGTTATGAAGATGTTGTCGCCAAGCTTGACGAGGCACGCGCCTTGGAGGAAGCGGGCGACTGGCATGGAGCTGCGCAAATCCTGGGCGATCTGTCAGCAACGGTGACAGTCACCACAGCGAGCGCAGGCACTGCCGGTGTCGCACTAAAGGCGCTCAATGCCGTTCCTGGTTTGCCAAACAGGGTTCTGCCTGAAGGCAGCCCATACCCACAAGCGGACTACGATGCTTACGTCCAAAGAAAGTTGGATGCAGGTGAAATACCGCGCTCGCCCGAAGGCTATGTTGAGGTCAGGCAGCGATTTGACAAAGGTAGTGCGGCACACAATGCGGCAGTTGAAGCGGAGCTCGATTTGCTACGTGAAACTTACGGTGAGAACGCAAGGCTTATTGAAAATCGGGCGGTTAGTGCAGCCGACGGCTGCTCAACTTGTCGCCCCGATATCATGGTCTACGATCCTGATACGAGGACATTACATGTGATCGAAGTTAAGACAGGGGATGCTGATTTGACGCCTAATCAACGACAGATCTATCCGGAGATAGCGAACGGCAGCGCTTCAATGAATTCTAACCAGCTAAGTGACCTAGGCCTTCCAACGGAGTTTGCGGGAAGGCCCCTCTCTGAGATAGACGGCTTAAAAATTGTCGTAGAAGAGGTGCGGCATTGACCGGCTTAGCCCTCAATGACGATGAAACCGCTTTGCTTGTTGAAGAAGGCTGGACGCTGTCAAAAACCTCTGATGGCCCTCGGTTCTTCATAGATATTGGCCAACGTCAGGTTAGCATGGGACCAGTCTATAAACGTAACTTGAGGCCGAAGGTTTTCCGCGCGCAAGCGAGCCGTTACGATAACTGCTACTCTAGAATTGCAATCGAACTTGGTTGGGGTGGTCCGAAACCGTTCGGTGGGAATAACACGGACAAGTTCGAAACCGACGAATTTGATTCAGACTTTGCCAAGAAAGTCTCAGATGCCATGATAACTTGGGCAAGGGATATCGCGCTTCCTAAGAAACTTACAGCTGACGTTGAAAGGCGGCGTGCGGTGAGACGAAGTCTGGGCAGAGCTGATTTGATTGACTACGCCTACTTGAAGCGGACAGAAGACCTGGAGAAAGTCTCTTTCACACCCACCGATGATCAGTTGGAATATCTATCCGAAGGAGAAGATCCTGAACTGCTAACAAAAGCTATTGAAATCTCAAAGCGACGCGAATGAACCTTTTTCGGCCTCTAGTCTGCTGGATTATGGCGCTAGCGTGAGTACCAGATGCACCACGTGCAGGTCGGCTACATTTTAGTTGATAATATAGCTTCAAGTTTTGGTTCAGTATTCAACCTAAGACATTCAGATCTGTGCGCCGATGGTGTTCGGTAGATTTGGGGTAGTATGAAGACTATAGAAGACTTCAAAGTTATGATCCGAGGACCTGGCGGTCAGCATGAATGGCGCATGTCTGATCACTATGAGCAATTTTCAAACTAGGGACCGAGCGTTGATGAGGTTAGAGATCTAACGACGGCAACGGCCGATCTAAGGTGGAGGGTGCCAGATGATATTCTAGATGTCGGAGGCCAAGCCGGCGGACACGTGAGTTCACCGGGTAACGCTCCGTTTACAGGAAGCACAACATTCCATAATGAACTCAGTGAAATCATTGAGAATAGTAATAGCTTTGATCATTTTTAGTCTCAGCTGCCAGATTTCGCTGATCGTTGGAGTATTGATCCAAGTCTATTGCCAACGAGGCCAAATCAATGACCGTAGATTTAGATCTGGCAATTTCTATTGAAGACTCCGATAAGCTTTGTGAACTTCAAGGCGTCGAGTATCTTTACAATGATGCTTTAGAGCGCGGCAAGTTGGAAGCAATTATTCGGAAATTGCCTAGATCTGATAGCATCATTGATATCCTCCAAAAGGAAGTCATTAGCTATAATGATCTGCCTTCCGGTTGGGAAGATCAGTTGACTGTCGAGGTGAATTCATTAATTCAGCTCCTGCCAAAAGGCTCTCTCAATGAAGTAGGCTCATTTTCGTACCGAGATGCGGTCAAGGATACGGATGAAGAATACGTGCTTAATGGTGAGCTGAACAAATGGTTCCGCAAAGCTAGCGGCGGTATACTGACTTCCAACGAAAGGGCATTGGGGCCGTTCAGTTTGCCTTCTTTCCAAATCTCGCCAAGAACATATCTACACTATCCTCGTAAACAGTCCGCGCGTCTTGGCTGACCTCAGCCCCGACAAGAAACTGTGGCCAGAAGAACAAACGGATGGCTGGACCAGACAGCAGGTCAGTCGCATATTGCGGATCAACATCATTCAGAACTTTGGCCGCAACTGCTCCCTCGATGATCCCTCGCACGGGGTTTGTGTTCATTTCAGCGTGGGCAAAAATCCGGCGCGCAAGCTCTTGATCGCGCAGGTACTCAGACATCACCATGCGGTTCAGCCGCATATACACGTCATCAGTGATCGCCGAAATGTAGTCCTGCAAAGACTTGATCAGTTGATCTCGAATAGGTCGCGACGGGTCATACGGGGCCGACGTAATTGCCCCTGTCTGCTCAATCACGATGTCTACCATGTGACCGAATAGCGCTTCTTTCGTCGGGAAATGATTGAACAGGGTGCGAGTCGAAACGGCAGCAGATTTTGCGATCTGAGCCGTTCGCGCGCCCTCAAAGCCGTGTGTGCTGAACTCTTCAATAGCGGCTTCGACAATATCTTTTCGTTTTAATTCAGTACGTTTCACGGCGCATCCCTCAAAAAGTAAAGCGTATGGTTTACATTTAGCTTTCTGCCCCATAAGTAAACTGCGTGATTTACTTATGCAAGGCCAACAGGCCACATCCCGAGCAGAACAAAACAATGACCCAGGCAACCTTCAAACCAGGCGCGAATGCTGTGACCTTCAAATCCTTCGGCGTGGATTTGGTCGGTGACCTGTACCTCCCTGACGACTTTGATCTCAACAAGAAGTACAAGACGCTCGTTGGCGCGAGCCCTTTTCCTCAAGTGAGAGGGCAAATCCCAGCGACCTATGGCCCGGAGATGGCAGCCCGAGGATTTATCTACTTGGGCTTCGACTACCTTGGAATGGGCGACAGCCCCGCGTTGCTCGGAGAGTACAAGAAAAGCCGGTACATGTTCCGGCTGATCGAGAACACTTGGGATGCCGTGTCTTACCTTGGAACGCTGCCGTTCGTTGAGGAGATTTACGGCCTCGGCGTTTGCCAGGGTGGCTCCATTATTGCGTCTGCATCAGTGACGGATCACCGGATCAAAAAGATCGTCACCGTCTCTGGCATGATGGCTGCCGATGGCTCCAGATGACGAGGTGCTGCACCCGACCAATATCATCAATCGACAACTCTCCCTTCTTCAGTGCGCGGCGGCTTGCGGTTGCGGTGCGCGCATGATCAAGCAACTCCATACCCTGTTCGCTGATGAATGGGCCTTTATCGTTGAGCATCAGCGCTTTTTGCTATCCCAACCAAGTTTGCATGTGCTCGCGCTCGAAGCCGCGATCAACCGCGCAAGGCAAGAAGAAGCTGGTGCGCTTGCCAACCTTCTGAAATGCGGAGCACGGGCGCTTGGGAGCCGCTTGCAAATAGAGTGGATTGAGTTGGCTGAAAGACTTGGCGGCAAAACATGGGACTAACGGAACAACCAGCGTGTCTCCGCTAGTCCAAAGCGAAGTGTCATCCCGATTTCAGTCAGGAATTGGTATTGCAAGCTTACCAAACGACAGTATTTGCAAGCTTATGCTCCAAATCTGCACTTTCATGGTCTAATGACAAATACATAAAATGGTGAGCCGTGATGGGTTCGAACCATCGACCTACTGATTAAAAGTCAGTTGCTCTACCAACTGAGCTAACGGCCCACTGAGCCGCGTACTTAGAAAGGCGCGTGCGCTCGGTCAACCCCCAAAAGCAATACCGGGTGGATATGTCGTACACCATTGTCTATATGCCCGCCATGGCTGGATCAGAGGCAACATATCTGCCCTTCATGAAGATGCATGGGCTGGGGAACGACTTTGTTGTCGTTGACGCGCGGCAGGCTGCGGCGCCTGTCGATTCGCATCTGGCACAGGCGATGGGAGATCGTCACACGGGGATCGGCTTTGATCAGTTGGCAGTTATGACCGAGACCGACAAAGCTGATATCCATCTCACCTTCTGGAACAGCGATGGCTCTCAGGCGGCGGCATGCGGGAATGCGACACGTTGCATCGCGCGTTATCTGATGGATGAAACCGGCCGTGATGCGCTGACCATCACTACCGAACGCGGGACGTTACAGGCCGTTGATGCGGACGATGGGCTGATATCAGTCAATATGGGGCAACCTCTGCTGACATGGGATCAGGTGCCGCTTGCGCACGAGATGGAGACGCTGAGCCTACCCATTGAGGGTGCGCCCACTGCGACTGGTATGGGCAATCCGCATTGTACATTCTTCGTCGATGATGCCGAAGCGATTGATCTTCAGATGCGCGGCGCAGAGATCGAGCATCATCCGCTTTTCCCTGAGCGCACGAATGTGCAGTTTGCCAGCGTCATTGGGCCCGATCATCTGCGTATGCGCGTATGGGAACGTGGCGTGGGCATCACGCTCGCCTCCGGGTCATCCTCTTGTGCAACCGCTGTCGCGGCAGTGCGGCGGGGGCTGACGGGGCGTGATGTGACAATCGACCTCGACGGGGGTCGCATTCAGATCAGCTGGCGCGATGATGGTGTCTGGATGACGGGCCCCACTGCCCATGTCTTTGACGGGCAATGGCGGCTGACATGATACGCGCCCCGATCTTCTCGAACCATGGCTGCCGCCTGAATGCCTATGAGACAGAGGCGATGAAGGAATTGGCGACCGCGGCCGGTGTCACGGATGCCGTGATCGTAAATACATGCGCCGTCACGTCCGAGGCCGTGCGCAAGGCGCGGCAGGACATTCGCAAGCTGCGTCGCGACAATCCGGATGCAAAGCTGATCGTCACCGGTTGTGCGGCCCAAACCGCACCTGACATATTCGCCAACATGGCGGAAGTTGACGTCGTCATCGGCAACACCGAAAAGATGAACCCGGCGACCTGGGCGCAGATGGCCCCTGATCTGATCGGACAGACCGAGCCGGTGCAGGTGGACGACATCATGTCCGTGACCGAAACCGCAGGGCACCTGATCGACGGTTTTGGCACGCGCAGCCGGGCCTATGTGCAGGTCCAGAACGGCTGCGATCATCGCTGCACCTTCTGCATCATTCCTTACGGCCGCGGCAATTCCCGCTCCGTTCCGGCGGGTGTAGTCGTGGATCAGATCAAACGGCTCGTGGACAAAGGCTATAACGAAGTTGTCCTGACCGGCGTTGACCTGACAAGCTGGGGTGCTGATCTGCCGAGCCAGCCAAAGCTAGGCGATCTGGTGATGCGCATCCTCAAACTCGTGCCCGACTTGCCGCGCCTGCGGATCAGTTCCATTGACAGTATCGAGGTGGATGAGAACCTGCTTTGCGCCATCGCGACTGAACCGCGCCTGATGCCGCATCTGCATCTTTCGCTGCAGCATGGCGATGACCTGATCCTGAAACGGATGAAGCGTCGGCACCTGCGGGATGATGCGATCCGGTTTTGCGAAGAGGCGCGCAAGCTGCGCCCCGATATGACCTTTGGCGCGGACATCATCGCTGGTTTCCCGACCGAGACCGAGGCGATGTTCGCCAATTCGCTCGCGCTTGTGGAGGAATGCCACCTCACATGGCTCCACGTCTTCCCCTATTCGCCTCGCCCCGGCACGCCAGCCGCAAAGATGCCGCAAGTTGATGGGCGTGTGATCAAGGCGCGCGCGGCAGAACTGCGCGCGGCGGGGGCAAAACGGGTTAAAACCCATCTGGTAAAGCAAGTTGGCACGGCCCATGACATCCTGATGGAAAGCCCCCGCATGGGGCGCACGCCGCAATTTGCCGAAGTCACCTTCGCCACGGATCAGCACGAAGGGCAGATCGTGAAAGCCGAGATCACCGGCATCGCAGGGCAGCAATTGGTGGCCTAGCGCGGATGGCAACGCTCCCCATCCTCTGGACCTTCCGCCGCTGTCCCTACGCCATGCGGGCGCGCCTCGCGATCGCGGCAAGCGGCTGTCAGGTGGAGCTGCGAGAGATCC
Source organism: Cognatiyoonia sp. IB215446 (assembly GCF_033963825.1). Lineage (NCBI taxonomy): Bacteria > Pseudomonadati > Pseudomonadota > Alphaproteobacteria > Rhodobacterales > Paracoccaceae > Cognatiyoonia > Cognatiyoonia sp. IB215446. The sequence goes on from NZ_JAXBMD010000010.1 coordinate 40,986, forward strand.
TGCTGAAAGACAAACCCGCGCCATTCCTTGCCGCGTCGCCCAAGGGCACGGTGCCCGTCATTGTCGCCGGTGATCAGGTGATTGAGGAAAGTCGCGATGTGATGCTCTGGGCTTTGGCGCAGAACGATCCCGAAGGCTGGCTCGACATGCCCGCCGCGGGCTATGACCTGATCGATGCCTGCGACGGCCCGTTCAAGAGGGCGCTGGACCACACGAAATACGCAGTGCGTTTTCCGAATCGCGATGTAGCAAGCGACCGGGCCGAGGCGCTGTCTTATCTCACCGACTGGAACGCCCGGCTGAAACATACAGCTTTTCTGACGGGCCCGCGCCGGACAATGGCCGACATGGCCATCCTGCCATTCGTCCGCCAATTCGCCAACACCGATCGTGAATGGTTCGACGCGCAGGGCCTCTCAAGGCTCACCACCTGGCTAGACAGTTTTCTGAACTCGACACGATTTGCCGAAGTAATGAAGAAGTACACTCCCTGGCACGCGGATCAGGTGCCGGTGATCTTTCCCGGACCACCACCGGCCTGAACAGGACTGTCGCCGCGATCAGTCAACCGCGCATTCGCACGGCGCAGCGGCACGATCATCGCGCCCGAAGCAAGCACGAATGTGACCGCATAGATCAATAACTGCCTCTCAAGGCCGACCCCCACATCTATCAGCCATCCGGACAAGCCCGGCCCGATGGCCGAGCCAAAGACCATCACAGCCGTCGAAACCGCCTTGATCGCCCCGATATGCGCCGTGCCGAAATAGGTCGACCAAGTCGTCACCGGCAACGTCGCCTGTCCGCCGCCCGCAAGACCCATCAGGATCACGCCCAACGCGGCCCATGTAATTGTCGGCGCATAGGCATGGATGACAAAGGCGACGCTGTAAGGCAGCAGGTAGATCAGCAGCAAACGGCTGGCCCCGAACCGATCAATCGCCCAGCCGAAAAGGAACGTCGAGGCCATCAGGGTAAAGGTGCCCAGAGGGAAGACGGCCACCAACGCGATGTGGCTCCATCCCTTGATTTCAGCGAAATGGACCTGATGGAAAAAGAAGGTCGTGGCGAACATCGGGAAAAGGGTCATGGCGGGCAGGATGGTCAAGAAAAGCGGATAGCGGATCGCCTCGGCCCTTGTCCAATGTCGCCCGTCCATACCCGGCGTGCTGTCGGTCTTGGCGACCGATTGCGGCGTGCGTTCGTAACGGAGCAGGTGCCAGATCAGCGGCATCATGAGCAGGATGAAACAGCCAAAACCGACCCAGACATGCCGCCAAGGCAGGATGGTTTTGATCCAGGCACTGAAAAGTGGCAACGCCGCCTCGGCCAGCACGAACCCCACTGTGGCAATCGCCAGCGCCCGCCCGCGCGTGGCGCTGAACCAGCGTGCCATCGCAGTGGCGGCGGTGTGGCTCGTCATGCCCTGACCGAAGAGACGCAGGCAAAAGACGATTAGCACGAGGCCAAGCACGCTTTGGTTCAGCGCCATACCGAGGCAGGCGATGGCGAGCAGCCCCAGCACAGCAACCCCCAGTGTGCGCACGCGAAACCGGTCCGTCAGCGCGCCCGCGAAGATCATCACCGTGGCCGAAGCTGCCGTTGCTCCCATGTAAAGGAGCCCCCAATCACCGTTGCTCAGCGCAAACTCGGCCCGGATTTCTCCGGCGAAGATGGCGATAAGGAAGGTCTGGCCAAAGCTGGAAAGGAAGAAGAGCAGTGCGCCGACGGCGAGGAAAGGTGCGTTGTCGCGGATGAAGGCGAGATAGGCGCGCATGGCCCTTTGATGGAGGGTGTTTGCGGTGAGGGGAAGGGTTAAGTGTCGATGATACCCGGTTAGCAAATGACACTTCACGTTCCGTGAAGCATCATGGATGTCTGATTCGATTGGTCGGCGATGACCCAAAAGAGCGACTCTTGTTGCGATCCTTCGTGAGATCTAACGATCTTTCGACGCCTAGAAACTCTCGAAAAACTCTACGATAAGCTGCTGGTTTGTCAGCGTTCTGGCCCTTTGGCTGGGCACGCCTCTAGATACTGCAAGCAGGACCGCAATGCAGCGATGCAAATCCTGTTCGGTCGCAAGCGCTGTATCGATAGCGAGCAAATGAACTTCGTGCTCGAGTTCTGAATCTAAGCGCACTAGGTTGCATTGCTCGTCGGCCACCTCAAGTTCTGCAAGAGCATTCGCCTGCTCATCCGAGAATCCTTGGAGACCAAATTCAGCGATCCGGTCATCTTTTATGATACCCTCACCAATGAAGAGCAAAAGCAGGACTTTGTCTGGGTTATCGTTCGGGATTGCAGATGCCACCAATGACATTGCACTGAAGAATCTGCTTGCGTTCAAATCACCGACGAAACCTGCCGTATCATATCCTGGAATTCGGATACTGCCTTGGGCATGTTCATCTGCATAGCTTGGGAAGCAAAACAGGGTAAAAGTGAGAAGCAACAAGACCCTAGACAAATGATAGTCTCCGTACGCTTCACCTGCCGGCAACTTATCGACTGTTGCAGGAGCTGCAAATGCCTTCTTATTGAACTACCCCCTCTCCCCCGTCATCGCGCAATCAACGCCTTGTAATCGCTCCATTCCACCATAACTCAATTCAAACGCTTCAATCACAAAGGATCGCCTAATGCCTCTCATGACGTCTCCCATCGATGGTTCTCCCATGCGGGAAGTTGAGCGCTATGGCGTCAAGATCGATATCTGCCCCACATCGGGCGGGATCTGGCTTGATCGGGGCGAGCTTGAGAAGATCATCATGGCGATCCGGGAAGAGGCTTTGATGGATGGTGGCGTCTCCGCCGAGGACGCCTATGGAGATGTGCATTACCATGAAAGCCCGCAGCGCATGCAGCAAGGCCGCCCGAAGCGGCGCAAGCGGGAAAGCATGTTTGACAGCATCATGGATATTTTTGACTGATCGGCGGGCCGCCTACCGGTTCTGCCAGCGTTGATAGCGCTGCACCAATTCGCTTTCGCAGAGCTTGAAGCCGATATAGCTGAGCATGGCGATGGTGCCGTTCATGACGATCTGGGCCAGTTGGACCAGGCCGCCCTCTTGCACGGCTAACCAGCCGAATTCGCGCAGGAACCGGACATTGGCCATCGCGGTTTGGAACAGGTTCAGCGTGGCATAGGCGAAGATGATGATCAGGATCCCCGCGATCAGCAGGATCAGGATCACGGGGTATCGCCTGAGCCGCAGCATTTACAGCACGTAGCGGCTGACATCGGTGGAGCGGGCGAGTTCGCCCAAATGTTCCTCGACATAGGCCGCATCTATCGTGATCGCCTCGCCTGCGCGGTCGGGAGCGTTGAAGGACAGATCTTCGAAGACACGCTCAATCACCGTGTAAAGCCGCCGTGCGCCGATGTTTTCGACGCTTTCATTGACCTCTGCCGCGATCTTGGCGAGGGCTTTGATGCCGCCTTCGGCGAAGTCCACCGTGACCTCCTCGGTTTTCATCAGCGCGGAGTATTGCAGGGTCAGCGCATTGTCTGTCTCTGTCAGGATGCGGACGAAATCCTCTTCGGTCAACGCGCGCAGTTCAACGCGGATCGGCAACCGACCTTGCAATTCCGGCAGCAAATCCGAGGGTTTCGCCACATGGAATGCGCCTGATGCGATGAAGAGGATATGGTCGGTCTTGATCGGCCCGTGCTTTGTGGAAACGGTCGTGCCTTCGATCAGGGGTAGGAGGTCGCGTTGCACCCCTTCACGGCTCACATCAGCACCGAGCCGGTCGGCATTGGCGCAGACCTTGTCGATCTCATCAAGGAAGACGATGCCGTTCTGTTCGACCGCCTCCAACGCGGCCTTGGTGACGGTTTCGTCGTCCAACAGTTTATCCGCCTCATCCGCGATCAGTGCCTCATAGCTTTCGGCGACGGTCATCTTCTTTTTGACCGTGCGTCCGCCCATGGCTTTGCCGAAGATATCGCCGAGATTCATCATGCCGCCCATGCCGCCACCGGGCTGACCGGGGATCTCGAACCCGCCGAAAGGGTTGGTGGTGTCGGCAAGCTCAAGCTCGATCACGGTATCATCAAGCTCGCCCGATTTCAGCTTCTTGCGAAACATTTCGCGCGTCGCGTCGCGGGCGTCGGTGCCCGCAACTGCCGTGATCACGCGGTCTTCGGCGGCCTTGTGTGCCTTGGCTTTCACGTCCTCGCGCATATGTTCGCGGGTGTCGAGGATCGCGGTATCGACCAGATCCCGGATGATCTGTTCGACATCACGCCCGACATAGCCCACTTCGGTAAACTTTGTCGCCTCGACCTTGATGAAGGGCGCGCGGGCGAGTTTGGCCAGGCGGCGGCTGATCTCGGTCTTGCCCACACCGGTCGGCCCGATCATCAGGATGTTCTTTGGGTAGACCTCATCCCGCAGATCATCGCCCAGTTGCTTGCGCCGCCAGCGGTTGCGCAGGGCCACGGCGACGGCACGCTTGGCATCCTTTTGCCCGATGATGAACCGGTCAAGTTCCGAGACGATTTCGTGGGGGGTCAGGTCTGTCATGAAAGTCCTTAAGCTTGCGACGGGGGAAGGCGGTGAAGCGGCACAAAGCCCGGCATCACGCGCAAAATACGCGCCCGGATCCGTTCCCAGAAGGCACCGAGCAGTAAGAGCACGACGCCAAGGATCAGCACCGTCAGGGCCGCCCCATCGCCGTCAAACACCGTTGCGGCCAGAGCCACGATGTAGCCAATAGCTGCGATCAGGAATGACCGGCGGTCGATGACGATGGCCACGACGGCGAACAACATCAGCACACCAAACAGGATCGCGTTGGCACCGCCCGTATCGCGATCAAGCAGCGACAAGGCCAGCGTGTTCACCAGCGCCGGAGCGGCCACAACATGCAGCCAGAACCCGTTCGCCGCACGGCGGGTGACGCGATGCGGATCGCTCATGTCAAATGTCATGGCAACGGCGAAGACCACGATGCCCAGCGCCAGCGTGATCCACGCAAAAGGGCCGCCAGCGGATAGGAGGAACAGATCACTGATTTCTTCTACCGCGCCACCCCGACTGGCGGTGAAGACAATGGCAATCACGAAGAGCCCCACCGCGATCATCGCCATCGCAAAGGGCACGCGGAACCGCCACCAATAGGCCAACAGGGCAAGCGTAGCAAGCGCCAGCGGCAAGGGCACGCTGGTGAAATCGTTCTGCGCGATCATGAAAGGTTGGGTCATCGCGGCGATGAAACCGAAGGCTGCATTGCCCGCGAACATGACCGACAGCGCAATCGCCGGGGCGACCATGCGCCGCTTGCGGATGAAATACTCCGACAAAAGCCACAGCAACACTGCGCCGGCGCCCGTGACCATGATCGCATAGCGTTTGAGGTCGATGATCTCGTCGCCCAGCGCAAGGGTCACGACACCGGACCAGCCAAAGGCCAGAATGATCAGACCGATGACGATGAAAATTTCGTTGAACCCTTTGAACAGCTCAAAGGGTTCATCACCCGGATCAAGGTTCTCACGCGCACCCCGGCGACTGTCAGAGAGGGCGATCAGATCAGCCGCCTGCTTTTCTGACAAAAGGCCGCTGCTGACCGCGGCCCTGACATCATCACGTTCAATCATGCTTTGGATGCCGCCTGCAGCGTCTCAACCGTCAGATTGCCGTTGGTGTAGACGCAGATATCCGCGGCAATCGCCATGGCTTGGCGCGCGATCTCTTCCGCGCTTTGGTCGGTTGCCATCAGCGCGCGCCCGGCGGCCAATGCGTAATTGCCGCCCGACCCGATGGCGGCGATGTCATGTTCAGGCTCCAGCACATCGCCTGCGCCGGTGATCACAAACAGCTCAGTGCCGTCGCTGACGATCAGCATCGCCTCTAGCTTTTGCAGGTATTTGTCGGTGCGCCAATCCTTGGCAAGCTCCACCGAAGCACGGGCAAGCTGGCCAGGCGTCGCTTCCAGCTTTTTCTCCAACCGCTCCAGCAAAGTAAAAGCGTCGGCGGTGGACCCGGCAAACCCGGCGATCACATCCTGCCCGCCGGGGGACAGCTTGCGCACCTTGCGGGCGGTCCCCTTGATCACGGTCTGTCCAAGGCTCACCTGCCCGTCACCGGCGATGACAACCTGACCCCCTTTGCGCACGCCGATAATCGTTGTGCCGTGCCAGCCGGGAAACTCTTCACGCGTCATCATTCGCTCCTTACCGCAGTGGTGCCTATATGGCGGGCGTTGGTTGCGCAAACAACCCCGGACCCGGCTTGAGGTGGAGGGGAGGCGCGGCTAGCGTCGGCGCCATGAGTGCTGTGAACACGGTGACATTCTATCTGCATCCGAAACTGCGCAGGCAGGCAGAGCGCGGCAATCACAACTTTCTGGGTCACGTGGCGGCGGTGCTGGAAAGCGCCGGTTTGAGCGTCGCCTATGACGGGGATGACAGCCTTGCACGCTTGCGGGCCATGGCGCGGCCCGGTCGGGGCTTGTTTTTGATGGATGAGCCTGTTGGGCGGGACGATCTGGTGTTTCGGCGCACCTATTCCTATCCGTTCTGGCACATCGAAAAGAGCGCCAAGCGCTGGGAGTGGCCCGTGGCTAAAGAGGCGTTTGACGCTGACGTTCAGGACCACGATGCAGCGCGAAGATTCTATCGCTTCTGGCAGGACAGGTTGTTTGAAGGCCGTGCAGGGCGGGTGACGCGGGGTGGTTTTGTCTATGTGCCCCTGCAAGGGCGATTGATGGTTCAGCGGTCCTTTCAGACCTGTAGTCCGATTGAGATGCTCCGCGCGGTGTTGCGACATGATCCTACGCGGTACGTGGTGGCCACTTTGCATCCATCAGAGGCATATTCAGCCGCCGAGAAACAGGCGCTGGATCGCTTGATGACTGAGCATCCTCGTTTGCGGATCGGGACCGAACAATCAGAGGTATATCTACAAGGCTGCGACTACGTGGTGACCCAGAACTCCAGCGCGGGATTCATGGGATACTTCTTTGAAAAGCCGTTGATCCTTTTTGGGAAAATCGACTTTCACCATATCGCGTTGAATGTGGAGCAGATCGGAGAGGAGACTGCCTTTGCTCAGGTTGGCGTACATGCGCCCGACTATGCGGCTTACATACATTGGTTCCTGCAGCTACGGTCCATCAACGCAGGCCGCCCGGAAGTCCGGATGCGCATTCGTGAGGTTTTGAGAGGACATGGGTGGCCGGTCTGAGCCAGCACCAATCCTGTTTTCACCGTGAGGGCCGCTCATCATTCGAACGAAAAAGGGCGCCCTAGAGGACGCCCTAAAACTCGGATGTTCGTGAGTTTAGATCGACTCTTCAATCCAACCCTGAATCGCCGCTTTCGGCGCGGCACCGGCCTTGTTCGACACAACCTCACCGTCCTTAAAAACGAAAAGCGCAGGGATGCCGCGCACGCCCATTTGCGCAGGCGAGTTCGGGTTTTCGTCCACGTTCACTTTGACGATCTTCACTTTGCCTTCCATCTCGGACGACAATTCTTCCAAGGCGGGGCCGATCTGTTTGCAGGGGCCGCACCATTCTGCCCAGAAGTCCACGACAACGGGGATGTCGGATTGGCGCACTTCGGCGTCAAAGGTTGCGTCGGTTACGGCTACGGTGGCCATCAGGTTACTCCTTGGCGAAAATCAATGGACTGCGAAACTAGGTACCCCCGCCCGGTTGGTCAAGGCGGCGTAAGATTGTTCAGCGCTTCGTGAAGCTGATTTTCGGGGATGACCATCAGATCAACGGTGTCGGTCCAAAGGATCGCCGTTTCGATGTGCTTGTCCGGGTAAATCTGGGCGAGTGCTGCCGCATAAACCGCAAGCTGGTTCACGATGCCCAAGGGCGCCTGATGCGGCGCGTCCGGCACATGCCGGTTCGATTTGTAGTCTATTGCTGTCACTTTGTCCGGTGTAATCAGAAGCCGGTCTATGGTGCCGTGTATCCGGCCCAGATTTTCGATCTCTGCGGTAATGCTGACTTCGGTCAGCGCGTCCCTGTTCCAAAGCGGGGCGAGGTCCGGGTTGTCCAGTAGGCCGAGAACATGCGTGATCAGCGCGTCGTCATCGGTGATCTGCCGACCCAATGCGTGCCTTTCGGCGGGGGCGACAATGGGCAGATGCTCCAGAAGGCTGTGGATGATCGTCCCTCGGCTGAGCGCATCTTCTGTTTCATCAATATCTTGCGCACCCGGCAGCGCCTTTGGCCCCGGCAGGTCAGACGGAGCGATGGTGCTTCGTCGCGTGGCCTCTGGCAGCGGGGCGAAATCTGGCGGGCTGACCACTTTAGGCGCTGGTTTCTCGGGCGTGATCTGCTCCAACTCGCCCCAACCGAGATCAGCCACGCGTTTGATCGGCAGATCACCCGACATCGCATCGAAGGGGCCGCGCTGTTCCATGCCGTTTGCGATGATGTTGTACCAGCTTTCGTTGCCCTGACCTACATCGCCCGCCGCGCCCACGATCAGCCATTGCTCGGCACGGGTCATCGCCACATAAAGCAGGCGCGCACGCTCGCGATCATCTGCGGCCAGCGCTTCGTCTCGCAGTTTCAGCACCGCTGGGGGTGATATGTCCTTTGGCGTCTTCCAGATCAGATGGTCGTCACCCTTGAGCAATTCGTGGCGAACATCCTTTTTTCGCTTCGCGGTATCAGGCAGGATCACGATGGGTGCCTCCAACCCCTTGGCCCCATGCACGGTCATCACCCGGATCCGATCGCCCTGATTGTCCATCTGGCGCTTGATCTCCAGATCATCGGTTTCCATCCAAGTCAGGAAGCCGGTCAGGCTTGGCACACCAGTGCTTTCATAGGCCAGCGCCTGCGAGAGGAGCGCATCGATCCCATCCTCCGCCTCTGGCCCCAATCGGGCGAGCAGGTTGCGCCGCCCGTCATGGCGGATCAGGATGCGTTCGATCAGGTCGTAGGGCCGCAGGAAATCAGCCTGACGGCGCAGATCGTTCAGCAGGGCGAGTGTCTGCGGATGATCCGCATCACGCAACGCCGCCCAGAGATAGCTTTTGGCGGGCCGGTGGTGCGCGAGCGTAAACAGGTCTTGCTCTGACCAGCCGAAAAGCGGCGAGCGCAGCGCAGCGGCGAGGGACAAATCATCCTCTGGCAAAGCCAGAAAATTCAGAAGTGCGGTGATGTCTTTGACCGCAAGCTCTGCCCCAACCCGCAGCCGGTCGGCCCCCGCGATTTCGAGACCTGCATTTTTACAAGCACGGATGATTTCAGCGAAAAGCTCTGACCGGCGCTGCACGAGGATCAGAAAGTCGCCTTCGGTAATCGGACGCGATTGGTAGTGATCAGTATTTCCCAATTCAACAGGAAGTCGCTCATGATCAATCATGTGCTTAATTTGCGATGCGACCCGCTTTGCCATCAAAATGGTGTGGTCTGTTGCGCTAGGCTGATCCACAGGCTGATACCAAGGGCGATTATCCTCCTGTCCCGATTTCTCGATGACTGGCCACAGATCGACACGACCGGGCATGTTTTGCTTGAACGCAATGTGGCTTAACTGATCATCCATCCCTTCCGCCAGATCGTCGGTAAAGGTGGCGTCAACAACCGACAGGATCGACTGCGCAGAGCGGAAGGAATGATCAAGCGAGGTGGTTTCAAAGGGCTGCCCAATCGCCCGGTAGGCGCTTTGAAAATGATCCTTCATCTGATCAAACGCTGCCGGGTCGGCGCCTTGGAATGAATAGATCGATTGCTTCTTGTCGCCGACCACAAAGATCGTTCGCTCCTGATCCGCGCGCGCGCCCTGCCCGGCGGCAAATTCCTGCGCCAGATGACGGATGACAGCCCATTGGGTGGGGCTGGTATCCTGCGCCTCATCCACAAGGATATGGTCAATCCCGCCATCCAGCCGGAACAGTACCCATTGCGCGACATTGGGATCGGTCAGCAAAGCTTTGGCCTTGCGGATCAGATCGTCGAAATCGAGCGCGCCCAGCCCCAGCTTTCGCGCCTCATAGGACGGGATGAAGGCATTCGCGAAATCATACATCGCCTTTGATCGGTCAAACGCATCCATCGCCCAAAGGAACTGCCGCGCCTTGGCGACCCGGTCCATCCAGTCATGCACCCCTTCCGCGAAGGGGGCCATCGCAGAGACGGCCTTGCCATGATTGCTTTGCGGAAAGTTAGCGGATTTCGAAGCCCCAGTTCCCTTGTAAAGGAAGAGGTCAAACAGCGTATCGAGCGCCTCCCAATCGGGGTCCGCCAAATTGAGTTGCGCCAGCCTGGCCGCGAATTTCCGATAGGTCGCGGATTGATCGGCGAAAGCTGCAGTCAGATCCGCAACGATGCTGGATTCATGTCCCTCAATCGCGATTTTAAGCGCATCCTCGCGCTGCGCACCGGCAAGTATGTCAAGAGCGGCTTTCAGATCGTCGTCGGTCACGCCCCGCCCGAAATGATCACGCTTTGTCGCAATCTCCGCAGTCAGTTTTGACAGATCATCACCCGTAAAGTGCGCGAGCATGGCCCGCACAACAGAGGCCTCCGGCCCCATAAGCATCTGATCGACGACGTCTGCGCGCAACAATTCAGCATCACGATCCTCCATCTCGCGGAATTGTGGGCTGACCCGTGCCTCAAGCGGGAAACGGCGCAGGATCCCAGCACAAAACGAATGAATGGTCTGGATCTTCAGCCCACCCGGCGTTTCGATGGCCCGCGCAAAAAGCGTGCGCGCCTCACGCAGTTGGGCGGCATCAATCTGGTGATCAATGCCAAGCACCGCGAGATCCCGACGCAGATCCTTATCCGGCATCATCGCCCAGGCACCCAGCCGCTTGAACAAGCGGTTCTGCATTTCGGCCGCCGCCGCCTTGGTGTAGGTCAGACACAGGATGTTCTGTGGTGAGACATTGTTCAGCAACAGGCGTGCCACCCGGTCGGTCAGCACCCGCGTTTTCCCTGAACCCGCATTCGCCGAAAGCCAAGTCGACACTTGCGGATCAGCGGCATCGATCTGCCGTTGCGAGGCGGCGTCGCGGATCATGTCAACCGTTCCGCCTTTGGGCTATCGCTCGTATCCCATTCGCCAAAACGCGACAGGTGATCATAGGGGCCAGTGTCGGATTTTGAGAACAGAGCCATCCGCGCGGTATAGCCGCGGTCGGCGCGCAGCCAGTTCTGAAACAGGGTCTCCAAATCCGCCCAGACCTGATCAACAGGATTTTTGTCCAGCGGCGCTTGCACAACCTTCATCGCGGCATTCACACCGATAAACGCCGCCGAATGCACGGGCCGCACACCCAGATCGCGAAAGGCCCCTTTTTCAACCATCGCCGCCTCAAGCAGCAATTGCTTATCGAATTGCTCTTGCTGCGGTCCGGTCGGCACCGCACCGGTTTTGTAATCGTAGATGATGACCCCGTCATCCGGCATCACATCAATCCGGTCGGCCTTGCAGGTCAGGGTCATATCCGGCCCCGGCAGCACAGCGCGGCCCTGTTGTTCGACAAGATGTCGGGCGACATCCACTTGCCGTTGCGCCTCGCCTTCCAAAAACGTGTCAATCGTTCGGTCCAGACGCGCCAGCCATTGCGCACCGATCGTCGGCCATGGGCAATCTTGCGCGAATTGCGCCCGCGCCATCGGCATGAATCCTCCGCGATCTGTCGGATCGCCCTTGGCCGCGATGAACCGTTCCAGAATAGCGTGAATAATCGTGCCGCGCAGCGGTGCATCTGGCGTCGCCACAAGCGGGTTGAGCGGCTCGAGCCGCAGAACCTTGCGCGCATAGATCGCGAAGGGATCGCGGATCAACGTCTTGATTTGTGTGACCGACAATTGCCGTGGACGCGCCGCAATCGGCGGGCAAGGTGATGGGCGTGGTGCAGGATCGACACGGCGTGTCGGCGCAGAAAGCGCCGCCCCCTGATCAAGCCATGTTTGCCCGCGCGCGCGCATCTGCGCCAACGCGGCGGGCCCGTTCTGCGCGGGCAAACCGCTCAACAGGTTCGTTAGTCGGTTCACCCAGCGCGCAGGCACCGTCTCGGCATCCGCAGACCGTTTTGACCGTGTGATCCACACTTCTTTTCCACAAACGGCCTGCTGGTAATCGTGTGCTGAAAGCCCGATCTTGCGTTCGGGCAACAAAAGTCCAGCCTGCATGCGCATCGCGCGGTTGAGCCACGGATCAGGCGGCGGCGCCTCTGGCCAGGACCCTTCGTTGAGCCCGCCTAGAATGGTCAGATCCGCGCTTTGCACCCGCGCCTCTAGAGTCCCCCAGATCAGGATCTGTGGATGCCCCCGGTCGCGATCGCGCACCGTTCCGGTCGCCAGCACCCCACCAAAAAGCGTCACATAGTCGAATGCGGTAATGGGTCCTGCGGCATCCGCCGCATCACCCAAAGTGGTACAAATACGCTGCGCCTCGCGCCCCGCCGCCTCTTTCCAGAGCCCGCCGGAGCCGGTTGCATCTGGTCCCGCGCAAACCTGCTCTGCCACATCGAGATGATGCTCCAAATGGTCAGTCAGGGCGGTTTCACCTTCAAAGGGCGTCGCAAGCGCGACTTCCTGCACCCAGCGCGCCCAATTCATCTGCTGCTCTGTTTGCGCCCAATCCTGCAGGTCCTCCGCACTTGGAAATCGGGGGCCAGTCTTACGCAGATGCAGCTCCAGCTCTCGCGTGTTGCGCAGGTGTTCACCACGATCCTCACCCTCTGAGTGGCAGAGAGGATGTTTGAGCAATGTCAGCAAAGCGGCCACATCTGGCGGTTTTGCAATCATCTCCCCCACATGGCGCAACAGCCTGCCGGGTGGTGAAAGCGGCAACGGCGTTCCCGCGCTGTCATCCGGCTCAATCTCCCAGCGGTCAAGCGCCGCGGTCACCTGCCGACTCAACATCCGGTCGGGTGAGATCAGTGCGGCGGTCTTCCCCTCCTGCGCGGCCCGACGCAGAGCAAGCGCAATCGCGTCCGCCTCTTCGCGCGGCGATGCGGCCTCGACCAGAGTCAGCCCTGCCGTTGCGGCGCACAAGTCACCCAGACCCGGGCCATCCTGTAACCATTGATCCGTCACCGGTGCTGGACGCAGCGACAGCGAGATCATCGCATTGCGCGCGGGATTTGCAGGCCCCTGATCTGACCACCGGGCAATGTCTTTGGCCCCGATGTCCAACCTGTCCATCAGACGCCGGAACCGGAATTGCGGGTGATCCTCACCTTGCATTGCGTCACCCATGCTGGCCCAAACGGGCTCCGGCAGTTCAAAATCAAAGCCGGGCAGGATGATGGCACCTTGCGGCAATCGCGCCACCGCTTCCATGAACATTGCCGTCGCACCCCGCGACCCGGTTGAGCCTGCGACGATGACCGGGTGTTGAACCGGCTGCGCTGCCCACTTCTCAGCCAGCGCAGTGATGACACGCCTTTGCCGCGCCTCCTGATCAAGCGGGGCGGCCCCGTCGTCGAAAAACGGGGCGATGATGTTCAGAAATTTCAGTGACCGTTCCCAATGGCCCGACTGATCGGCGATATCGAGCTTGCGAAATGCGGACGGGCTGACCCCCTCGCCCTGCATTTCGTCCATCAGGTTCGCAAGGCTATCGGACAGATCATAAAGCGCAGCCCGTGATGCCAGATCGGGTTCTTGCGCGAGAAGCAGACCAACAAAGCGCGACAGTTCCAACCTGCGCCGCAGCGGAGAAATTGCCGTCGGTTGGGCAATCACCTCCGGGTCGTTTGCAAGGTCGGTGATCAACCGGATCCGCGGTAAGAGCCGTGGCGGACCCTGATCAAAAACCGCCCTGACCCGGCGCTGCATCCGTGTTGTATTGACGTAAATCTCAGTCCGCGCCCAATCGGCAGGTGCCAGATTGGCCGCCCGGTCTTCCAGACCCGCTACCAATGCTTCGGCAAAGTCGACGCCAGGTGGCGTGGCAAAGACGCGGGCTTTGTGTATCTGTTCAAACATGTGGCATGCTTTCGGCAAGGGGAATGCTGGACGGTTGGCCCACATCGCACCAGTGCCCCGCGTAATGCACGCCGTAGAGGCCGCCGCGTTCTGCGATCTGATCCCACAGCACATTCATGGAGAATGCCTTGTCCCTAATCGCCTCCAGCCCTTCGATGCGCAACATCTGAAGGCCTGAATAGACTGCCTCGGGCGCGCGAACCAACCTGCCATCCGCATTGATCCTGAAATCCCCGGCACCGCGATGCCCATAAACCTGCGGCTGACGGACAAGCAGCAAAAGCGCCTCCATTTCGGGCCGCCAGGCATTCAAGATGGTGTCAATCGGGTTCGGTCCTTGCCACACCGCATCGGTGTTCATCGTCAGAACCGGACCGGCACCCAGCAATGGAAGCGCTTTCTTCAACCCGCCACCGGTTTCCAGAAGTGCGGCGGTTTCGTCGGAAATGAGAACCGGGTGCGGCGCCAAATGCGCACGCAGCATCTCGGCCTTGTAATGCACATTCACGACGCGTTGCCCGACTTCGGGGATCATTGTCAGGTCAAGCGCGTGATCGATCAGCGCTTTGCCTGCCACCTTTATCAGCGGTTTCGGCTTATCCCGCACCAGATCGCCCATCCTCGTGCCCAAACCAGCGGCAAACAGCATGATCGGCGTAGTCATGGCTGTAGACCTTCCAGGAATGCGTCCGTTGGGCTTGGAAGGGTGGCATCGGCCACGCGGCGTAGCTCGGCAAGTGCGGGATGGGCAAGGTCAAGTTGGAGATTGGCCCAAACGCGCGGGATTAAGGCCAGATATTTTGGTTTTCGCATCTGCTTGGCCAAACGCGGAAAGACGCCAAGAATGCGCAGATTGCGCTGTGCGCCAAGGCAGGCCAACTGCGCATGAAAACCCTGATCAGCGTTGGTCTTGTCCATGTAATACGCGACCATCCGGGTGACGAGCGCGGGTGGAACATCGCGCCGCGCATCGCGCAAGAGCGAGACGAGGTCGTACCCTTCGGGCGCGACAAAAGCGTCTTGGAAGTCAAGAAGCCCCACGCGCGCAAGCCCTGACAGACCGGGGCGCCAGATCAGGTTTTCCGCGTGATAATCGCGCAAGGCCAGCGTATCGGCATGGGGCGCGAGCCGCTCAAGCGCGCGCGCCATCTCGCTGATGAGATCATCTGCGGGACGACCGGCATAATGCTCACCGGCAAGCCCCACCATCGCGGCACCAATCTCTGGTGTCATGACGGATAAATCGGCAGGCGGCATTTGTTGCCGCAAATGAAGCAGTACATCAATGGCCGCCCTGTAGAGCATTTCTGCATCTTCGGGTCGTTTCGCGAGCCAAAGGGCAAAATCGTCGCGCCCAAGGTCGCTAATCACCATAGCGCCCAGCACGGGATCGTGGGCAAGGATGGCGGGCGGACAAAGCTTGAAATCCTGCAATGCGGCCGCAAGATCTGCAAATTCCGTGGTCGTGGCACCACTGCCGGATGGGGCATCCATCAGGATCACGGAATTTGCGCCGGAAGACAGCCGCTCGTAACGTCGGGTGGATGCGTCCCCTGCCAGGGGCGCGCGCTGCCACTCTCGCCATTCGGTTGCCTGCAGGAAGGCGTTGATTTGCTCTTCACGCGCCGACATCAAGCGCCTTCATGCGGTTTGCCCATGAATCCGGGATTGTAAGTGTCACGGCGTGGTCCGCTGCGCGTGCGACGAATGCAAGATGCAGCGCGTTGGTGGGACTATCGGCGCCTAGTCGATCAGGCCATTCGATCAGGCAGATCGCATCAGTCAATGCCTCGTCCAAACCAAGCTCCATGACTTCATCGGGATGGGTCAGCCGGTAGAGATCACAGTGCCACACCGGCCCTCGCGGCGTGTCATAGGTCTGGACAAGCGTAAATGTGGGTGAAGGCACATCCTCGTCCCGGCCAAGCATGGCGCGGATGGTAGCACGCGCAAAAGCGGTCTTACCTGCACCAATCTCCCCTTCCAGCAGCAAAGTGTCGCCAGATTTCAGGATCCTTGCGATACGCTCAGCCAGCGCGGCAGTAGCCGCTTCGTCGGATAACGTGATGTGCAAGTTCGTCTGCGCCATGAGCGCAGATTATGGCGTGGGGCTTCCCCTGCAAGCCAAATCAGCGGCCAGTGCTGCGGATCGCCGCGTCCGGCATCGTCAGCTTTTGGATGATCGGTGGTTTGGCCCCATCAAACGTAAAGCGGATCATCGTCATGCCGCCAGAGATCGGGTTTGCATGGCAGGTGATCTGCCGCCCATCGTCAAGGATCGCGCTGTCTGTCCAGAGCTTGCGATCGGATGTCATGTGAGTGAAAGCCTGAAGTTCAGCCCACATGCGTGTCGGTGTTGTTCGATTGCGCCAGGTTTGCATCTCCGCGTGCAGATCACGCTGATCAAACCCGAACGACAGGTCCCTTTCCCACAATTCCGCGTAAGCGGCGTTTGAGATCACAAGCGTACCGGAGCTCGAAAAGACTGCAATCGCATCCTGCAAGGTATCGAGCACAGCCTGCCCGGTTTCGATGTCCGACCGAAAACGCCGGGTCAGCGACACTTCTGCAGTGATATCCTCGATCAGGAAGGCGAAGGCGCCATCCGGATGCGGGCGACCCGTCACGCGATATGCCTGTCCATCGGGCAGATTCCACACCTCGCAATAGGTGCCATCCTTCGCGCCGGCCTCAACAGCGCTGAACTGCTCACGCCAAGATTTGTAGTTCTTGGGCTCTGGCAGGATGCGTGTTTCGCGCAACCGGTCGAGCACCATATCGACGCTTGGCCTGCCGCTCAGGAACGATGCGGAGAGACCCGTCAGGTCAAGCAACGCCGGATTGAACATGGCCAGTTCACGCCGCTTGTCAAAGATCGCCAGCCCGATATTGAGATGAGCGAACGTCTTGCCTAGCGTCTGGACAAAATTTCGCCGCTCCTGATCCGCTCGGACCGCCGCATTTGCATCCGTGCCGAAATGCAGGAAACCATCATCACGCGGGATGCTGTCAATGTCGAACCAATGCTCCGCACCCGATTTTTCGATTGAGACCGAAAGCCGCCGCCGCGATGAGCCTGCATTGCCCAGACATTGGTGCAAGTCAGGAAAGATCGAGGTTTTGGGCCAGTTTGCCTTTTCACCCTTTTCTTCCCTATCGGTCAGGCGATCTGCGAAGGACAGATAAGCCTGATTGGCCCAAATCAGCCGCCCGTCCTGGTCCTCCTGCCATATCAGCTGTGGCGTCTGATCGGTCATGTTCCGCAAAAGCGCCAGCTCCGACATCAGAACATCGTTTTCGATGATCCGGCCAGAACCGGTTTCGGAATCGTCCCGTGTGGTCTGAAGCGCCAGCCGGACATTTCCTGCCTCGCGCGTGATGCAAAGACGCAGGGGCTGGCCGTCACCATGCGCGATGATCGTTTTCGCCGCGTCGCCCACTTCGAGGCTTTGCCGCAAATCCGGAAAGTGGGGACCAAGAACATGAAGCATCGCCTCAAACTCCGAGGCGTGTTTGCCGCGGCTGGTCAGCAAGTCAATCGCGTCCGGCGTTGCGTCCAGAAGCGTCTTGTCGCGAAAAAGAAATGTGAGGCCCGCGCCAAGCTGCGTCCCCTTCCATGGCTCGGGCTGCTTTTGCCGCCGATACGACATGAAAGCCTGAAACAGAATGGCCGCACCCGCAAGGGCCGCAAAAATCACTAATGCCAAATCCGTCAGCCCAATTGCCATACAGGTTGTCCTAACCGCGTTCCCGGGCGGACTATTGTGCAGGAAGGTTAATCGCTGGTTAAATCAAGGACTTGATCAGGGCCAGGCGACGTTGGGTTTGTTTTCACCGATGGCTGCGTTGCCGCCGGACGCCTCGTCGACCAAGGCATCGCGCGACCAGGTGACGTCGATTATCGCACCTCCCGTCGCCTGCCCGGTCCAGCTTGCATGGCCATGGCGGCGACTGTTCGAGAATGTCAGTTTCGCCCCAGACCGTTCCAACAGGGTTTTCGCGATAAACAGGCCTAGCCCCATACCCTCATAACCGGGTCGCTTGTTCCCGTCCTCAGACAGGCGGCGGCGCTTCACATACGGATCGCCAATGCGCCCAATCACCGATTGCGGAAAGCCGCGCCCGTCGTCAGCAATCCGGATGGTGATCTCGTCATCAGACCAGTTGATGTCGACGTTCACGGTAGAACGGGAAAAGTCCACGGCGTTCTGGATCAGATTGCGTAAACCATGGATTATCTCAGGTCGGCGCGGCAGGCTGGGTTGGGTCAATGCCGCGCCGGCAAGGGGACCCACCTCAAAATACACCTGCTTGCCGCGATCAAGATGTGGTTCTGCCGCCTCGCGCGCGACCGTCTCAAGCGGGGCCTTTTTCAGATGCAAGTCATCCTTGCCCGCACGACCCATCGACTGCAGGATGTCGCGGCAACGGTCGGCCTGACTGCGGATCAGCTCCGCATCCTCCAAAAGCGCGGGCTGATCGGACAGTTCCTCCATCAACTCGCTGCTGACCAGTTTGATCGTCGCAAGCGGGGTGCCTAATTCATGCGCCGCAGCGGCAACGACACCGCCCATATCCGTCAGCTTTTGTTCTCGCGCGAGTGCGAGTTGTGTGGCCACAAGTGCCTCGCCCATCGTATGCATCTCAGTCGTGACCTGGCGCGCGTAAATCGCCAAAAACACGACACCAATCATCAGCGCCAGCCAGAATCCGAACTGGAACAGAACCGGCAGGTCCAGCACGACACCGTCTGCGGTGATGATCGGCAGATGATACCTGCTGATGATGCTCATCATCGCGATAGCCAGAAGGCCCAGAAAGATCGTACTGTTCAGCCGTAGTACCGTCGCGGCAATCGTCACCGGCGCCATGACCAGCATCGCAAAAGGGTTGTTCAGACCACCGGTCAGAAAGAGCAATAGGCTGAGCTGCAGGATATCAAAGACAAGCCACAGGAATGCCTCCCTTTCGGAGAGGCGCTTGTTTGTCGGATAGACAATTCCCGACAGGAAATTTGCGATGATCGACACAAGGACGACCATCGCGGCAAGTGCGGCCTCAATCTGCAGGTCATAAAACCGCACGGCAACAAAGATCGCCGAGGCCTGCCCCGCAATGGCAAACCAGCGCAACGTGACCAAGGTGCGCAACCGCACCCAATTGCTGCGCTGCTGCTCTTGAAAAAGCTGAAACTCAGAAGCCGCCATATCCGTCGCGAGGTCCTGTCCTGGCCCGTTTGCATTGATAAGCGTGCCTGAACTGCGGATCAATGCGGCCGTTTATCGGGGATGATCGCCCAACGTTTCACCCCATATCTGAGATATTGACGACACGCGCCACGGGCCTACCTCTCAATTTGAGGATCCTGAAGGATACGACAATGAATATGGAAGCATTGGACCTTGGCGAAGACAGAAGTCTTCTTCTGGTTGATGACGATGAAGCGTTCCTGCGCCGCCTCGCCAAGGCGATGGAAAAACGCGGGTTTGAGGTTGAGATGGCAGGATCCGTTGCCGCAGGTCAGGCGATTGCAACAGCCCGGCCCCCCGCCTATGCGGTTGTGGATCTGCGGCTGGAGGATGGCAACGGTTTGGATGTGGTCGAGTCGCTGCGCGCCCGACGCCCCGAAAGCCGGATTGTCGTCCTGACGGGCTATGGCGCGATTGCGACGGCTGTTGCAGCCGTCAAGATCGGTGCAACCGACTACTTGGCGAAACCCGCAGACGCAACGGATGTGACCAATGCGCTATTGGCGCAGCCCAACACGCTACCGCCACCACCCGAAAACCCGATGAGCGCGGACCGGGTACGCTGGGAACACATTCAGCGCGTTTACGAGCTTTGTGACCGCAATGTTTCTGAGACCGCGCGGCGCCTCTCAATGCATCGCCGCACATTGCAGCGCATTCTGGCAAAACGCAGCCCGCGCTAGGGATTGCTCGGCGAAAGCCCAATAATCTGTTCTTCGCCATTTGGCGCGACAACGGTGATCGAGGTCTTGGTGATATCGGTAATCTGCCAGTCACCAACATTTTCGCCCACACGTCGCCGCAGCGGTTCGGGGTTGTTCGACAGACGCAAAAGCGCAATCTGAACATCGCCGCTTTCGATCACACCAGTCAGGGAAAGCGTGACCTCGACCGGTGCAGCTTCTGGTGCGGCCTCGGGCGCGGCAGGTGGGCGGCGGCTTATGTGGAAAAGTGGACGGCTCACAAGCGCCTCGGCACCCGCATTTAGCTCATCGGCAATTGTTGTCGCTGGCGCAGGTGTGACGACTGCTTGGGTTTGCTGGCGCGCGGTGCTTTCATCATTGTAGGGCAGCCAGATCCAGCCTGCCAGACCGAGGCAGGTGAGTGTCGTGATCGTGGGCAACACGCCAAGAGTCGCTTTGGTCAGTCGGCTCATCGTGTCGCGAACCCGCTCAGCTTGAGTTGGATGGCAAGCGGCCGTTCGCCCAAGGCGCGGTTGGTCGTGCGGGCACGGCGCAGGTCGATACTGTCGACAACAATCATCGGATCATGATTTGCGATACTGACCAGATAGGCGCCAAGTTGTTCTTCGGGCACAACACCATTGAGCGTCAGCGCAAGGCGGACGTTCCCCGGCAACGTCTCGATCTGATCGGCACGAATGACTTCAAGGCTGACGGTATGGGCCTGCGCCAGTTCCTGCATATCACTTTGCATTTCTGCCTGCGACAGTTGCGGCGTCTCGCTTTGGTAAAGGCTGAACGCCGTATTCTCCTGTGCTTCTGACATGGCCACACGCTCGGCCCGCGCGACCGTGTCGTTCAGTTCCGCGATCCGCGCATAACGCTGTGTCACCAGATTGGCGAGCGCTGCTGCCAGGACGATGCACAAGATACAGGTGACAATGATAAGCCCAACACCAAATCTGCGCACAGCGTTGGGTTTTTGAAAGACGAACGCGCTCATCCCAATGTCCCCGTCACTGTAGCATCAATGCGGAACCGCTCAAGATTTTGGGTGTTGTCGCGTGTTACGGGTGAGCCGAACTGGATGTCCGACAGAACCTCTAACTCGCTCAGAAGGCGGGTGACTTCCGCCGCTGACGGCCCAAATCCGGTGATCGTCAGACGATCATCGTCGATGGAGATTTGCTCAAGCCAGACGCCATCCGGCAGCAGCATCGCAAGCTGACCGACAAGCGCAACGCGTGTATTGCTGACATTCTGGCTGTCGCGCAGGGCCTGCGTTTGTGCGACCGCTGCGGCGCGTTCGGCAAGTTGCTGATTTGCCGCCGCAGCGTCATCCGCCGCCGCGCTCTGTTTCACCGATAGTGCGACCGCAAGCGCGATGGCGGACATCACAAAGAACCCAAAAGCCGCACTTGGCAGCCGCAAGGACGGGGGGATCAGCCGCAGACTTTTTCCGACCGTGACCGGACCGCGCGCATTCCGCCGTGGCTTCAGCCAGCTTGGGTAAACAGCGATGCGTTCCTGATCCTGAGGTCCTGGCCGCCTGGCAGTGTTGATGATCTTTCCATGGGCATTCAAAGCCTCAAGCACCCAGTCAACGCTGGAATTCAGCACAATCGCCGCCTCAACCTGCCAATCAAGGTCCGCCGTCTCTTTCGCAGTCCAGAACCAGATGCATTGCTCGCGCTGAAAAGGGGACTTAAAGGCGATTTCGGTGTCGATCATCGCCTCAAGATCATTGAATGGCCCGTTGGGCACCACAAAACTCAGATCAAGTGCCGATCGTCCTTCGAAAACAAGGTCAATGCGCTTTTCCGGTATCTCGTTCAGTTCTTCCATGAGACGCGACGGATCATCGAATACCGCGACATCATCATCGATGCGAATCGCGAAACCATGCTCGCGGACAATGATTTCGGGGGGCGGCGCCTTCGTCAGAGTCGGCTTTTGCGCGTGAAGTTCCGACAGACCGGCGGAGGCGAGATTTACGTATTTTGTCAGCGTGTTGACCGATTTACGCGTAGATGACGCGCTTGTTTGCGGCTCTAATGCTTGCGTCATACCCGTTCGGGCCTCAAAAAAATTGCGCTGAGGAGCATGTAACCCCTCAGCGCATTGGATTTCAACTATTCGGCTGTGTCAGCTTGTGCGGCTGAACAAGTTGTGGTTCGTGAATGTGTGGCCCGGGAACACAGTAGAGACAAGATTGGGGTCCATGTTCATGTGCCGGATCATGATTTCACCAACGATATCCTGATATTCTGTGCGTGTCGGTGTGAAGCGCGAGCTCCGCAGCTGATCACGATCAAGCGTCGTGATATCGTCCGCTACGCCGGGCGCCGTCGGGCCGCCAAATGCAAACCAGGACGATGAGTGGCCGTGGTCTGTGCCGCGGCTACCGTTTTCGAGCACTGTCCGTCCGAATTCTGTGCCAACAATCACGACAACATCATCAAGTATGTTCGCAATGTCACGATAGAATGTCAGAAAGTCTGTCGCACCTTCGCGCATGCGGCGATGGTAGTTGAAGTTCTGATCCGTAAAGCGGTTCGCGCTACCGGGGATCTGGTTGGCATGTGTATCCCAACCAATGTTCCAGTCGATCGCTGCAACTTCCAAAGGCACGCCTGCTTTCAGCAATTGCGCTGCAAGCCGCAGACCACGTCCCAAGCGCGAGTTGGAATACTCCAAACCGCCCGCGTTGGTCGTGTAGTTCATGCCCGAGGCCTGAACCTGCGCGATTGAATCAAGCATGATCACCTGATTTTCCCGCACTGTCGCTTCAATACTATTGTCCACAACCGGATGAGATGAGATTTCTCGCATCATCTCGGTGAGCTGGTTGTCAGCGCATCCATTGCCAGAGCAGAAATTACCGTTCTCAAGCTCAAAGTTACTTTGAGTCTGAATTGCCGGTACCGGAATGTTTCCGGACGCCTCTGCGCTCATGTTGGTCTTGCCAAGAACAGCGCCTCGTAGCGGGTCATTGACCCCGGGAACTTCCTGCATGTAGCGGTTCAGGTAGCCATCAATCAGATTGTTGCGCGCCCCGTTACCAATCCAACGCTGGTTGTCAAAGTGCGACCGGTTTCCGCTTTCAAGCGCTGTTGATGGTGCAACCATCATCCGGCCGGCATCCCAAATCTCCATCAATGGTTCGAGATTTGGGTTCATGCCGCGATAGTTGTCACCAATGTCGATCGCCGTGTTCACATCGCTGTCCGAGGGTGGCTCGATCGCGATGTTGGGCCGGTGCTGATAGTAGAAGGGATCACCCACCGCTGGGAAGAGGTGCAGACCATCCGCACCGCCTCGCATGAACACTTTGATCAGTGTCTTACCACCCGCAGATTGGCCAAAGGCGAATTGGGGGGCCCCGGCAACACCCGCCATACTTGCGGCGGTTATGATAGCGGAGGACTTCAGGAATTCTCTACGCGTCGTCAATTTAGATACCTTTCTAAATTCGGTTGAAGCCGAAGTTATTGCAACATGAAGCTGGGTAGCACGATCAGCAGGCCAATCGCCCGTTCGAATGCATCCCGCTCATCGCGTGTCATAGGTTCAAAGATGCCGTCATTCCCTTTCAGAACGTCAACCATCGCTTCGTACTCTTCCAGGGTGTAGCGATCAGCGGTGCCGACTGTCAGAACGAAGGCTGCAACCTCTTCCGCAGTTCGCAAACCAGCATCTTCGATCAGGTTCTGCATATCGATGCCATATTCACCGGGGCGTACTGTTATCTCGGTCGCCTTGCGGTAAGCAGCAATCATCGTCGCAGAGTTCACCCAAGCCTCGCCTTCTTCCGCCAACCCGGTGGGAAGCGCGAAACGGAAAGGGTCAAATCCAGCATCGCGGCTAATCTGACGAACACGTCCGAAGAAGTTGTCGTTCACCGGGCTCGCATCAAGCGCACGCAGCATTGAGACAGTGTACTCATACGGTGTTTTGGCTTTGTTGTTTTGTAACTCGACCGTATTGATGAATTCAGGTGCCAACAGGATAGCCCGGAGAATTTCACCGGAGTTGCCATCACTCGCAACCCAAGCATCCGTGCAGAGCTGCACAAAACTTTCCGGCGGCACATCGGCGACAAAGCGCTGGACGATCTTGCCACAGACATATTCATGCGTCCGCGGATCATCCGCGAGAATGCCGATCAGTTCTTCACCTTCTTGGACCCCAGCTGGACCTGAACGCCCGGTGATTGTTGTGGACAAGAATGGAATGACTTTGTCATTTGTATCGTGCCGGTCAGGGCGGAACTCGAAATCGAACTCTTGCGCAACGTTGCTGGCATTCGGGTTGGTGCGGAAGTGGTCCCATCCGGTAAAGACGCGCGATACTGCAATCACGTCATCATCGCCATAACCCGCATCGACGCCAACGGTGTGCAATTCGAGAATTTCACGACCATAGTTTTCGTTCAGATTACCTGCACGATTCTCGTCATTGTCCAAGAACTGTGACATCAGCGGGCTCCGCGCCGAATAAAGCAGGAGATCTTCGAAATCACCAAAAGCGTTTTCGCGGAAGAAATCCCGGTCAATGATCGTTTGCAGGTAAACGCGGCTGCTTTTGTTCGAAGCAAAGAAGTGATTTGCCCAAAACTCGCCCATCACTTCCTGCAGCTGCTTTTCAGAGAAGGCAGCATGAGCGATCCTATGGTCCATATCGGCATTGCCGATCTGATAGTCGTTATCAGGGAGGTTCCGGGTTAGCTGATCAAAGTTGCGGCTGTTGAATGCGGCATCACCGATGCTGCCCGGATTGAGCTGTTCGTTCACATAGGCTTCAAAACCGATTGTCTTGACCCGTGAGTAGAGCTCAGCGGTCGCGCCGTAAGTGATACGCGACAGCGCCTGGCTAACGCCGTCTGTTACAGCGCCGGCTTCAAACTGATAGACCACCGGATTAGTCGATATGGTGTCATCCGAGCTCGAAATTCCGGTCACGGTCACAGTCGCTTCACCAGTCGCGAAATCCTCGGGGAAGAGGCGCATCGCAAATTGCCCGGTCTGTGGCGCAACATCGACGTTCACGGTCCGGTCTGAAGGCATAATGTTTACCGAGACCATGTCGAAGGTCATCGGGTCCATCACACCGCCGAACAATGTCTGTCCGGTCACGGCAACGACACCTTCATCGGTTGCGCCACCCGTGATCTCGACGGCTTGCGTCAACGCAACACCGGTCGGTGGGCTCAGCGAACTTGAGCGCGCTTCCCCATCCCCTGTCACCGGCGGTGGCGGCGGTGGCGGCGGTGGCGGTGGCGGCGGTGGCGGCGGCGGCGGTGGCGGCGGTGGCGGTGGCGG
>NZ_JAXBMD010000011.1:0-62657 GCF_033963825.1 Cognatiyoonia sp. IB215446
CATGGCCAATCGTGCCAATGTTCACATGCGGCTTATTCCGTTCAAACTTTTCCTTAGCCATTTTTCTCTTCCTTTAGAGGGACTTCGATTGATCGCGCCTTTGGCGCGCTTGTTACAATTGCCAGGCCGATTCACGCAAGCTGTTGGCGTTGTTTGCTCCGGGCGCTGTGCTGAGCGTCGGGCTTGCGACGGCTGGCGATGCCGAACTGCCGGATGCTGCCGCAGGGCCGAAAAGCTCTGTCGCAACAGTCTCAGCAAAACGTGTGATCGTCTGCGTGTAGTCAGATTGCGGCGACCCACGGGACGCGGCACCAATGACACCGCCCGGCGCGTAGCCGTCACCCGTTCCGACAACCTGTGTCGGCGCAAGCAGCGATGTCTGCGACGCAAGCTCAACAATTGAGACCGTACCGGTCGCAGTGCTGATCCCGCCGACCAGCAATGACTGGCCGGGTGAGACGAGGCTGACCCTGTCAACATTCACAGTCACAACAACGGGCGTGCCGCCGGGATTGCCCCGACCGCGCAGGCGCGAAGACAGCGCGCGCGTGATGTCCGCGCGCACCTGTGTAGCTGGCACATTAATCGCGCGCCCCGTCACACCAGCAAACCCGTTCGTGTCAACGACCACATCCTGCACGAACATCGCACTGGATACTTGCGGGTCGATGAGCGGTTCCTCCGCGCATGCGGACAGCAAGAAAGCTGCCGCAATTGCGATAAGGGCCTTGATCTTCGTCATGCGTATTTGGCCTGGATCTCTTCTGAGATGTTGTTCGGCACCGGTTCGTAATGGTCGAACTGCATCGTGAACTGCGCGCGGCCCGAAGACATGGAGCGCAGCGTGTTGATGTAGCCGAACATGTTGGCAAGCGGCACCATTGCGTCGATGGCAATGGCATTACCGCGTGTGTCCTGACCGGATACCTGACCCCGACGCGATGTCAGGTCACCGATGATGCCACCGGTATATTCTTCCGGCGTGATCACCTCGACCTTCATGATCGGCTCAAGCAGCTTCGCACCCGCCTTGCGCATCCCTTCGCGCATACACATCCGGGCCGCGATTTCGAACGCCAGCACGCTGGAGTCCACATCGTGGAACTTCCCGTCGAGCAGTTGCACCTTGAAGTCGATTACGGGGAAGCCGGCCAGCGGGCCGCTATCCATGACGGACTGGATGCCTTTTTCGACGCCAGGAATGTATTCCTTGGGCACAGCACCACCGACTATGAGCGATTCAAACGAATAGCCTTCGCCTGGCTCGGTCGGGATGATGTTCAGCTTCACCTCACCAAACTGACCAGACCCACCGGACTGCTTCTTGTGGGTATAGGTATGCTCCACCGCGTGACCGATGGTTTCGCGATAAGCCACCTGAGGTGCACCGATATTCGCTTCAACCTTGAACTCACGCTTCATGCGGTCGACGAGGATGTCGAGGTGCAATTCGCCCATGCCCTTCATGATGGTCTGACCGGATTCCAGATCAGTTTCGACGCGGAATGAAGGATCTTCAGCAGCCAGACGCTGCAGCGCGATGCCCATCTTTTCCTGATCGCCCTTGGTCTTGGGCTCAACAGCGATCTCGATCACAGGCTCTGGGAAGGTCATCGTTTCCAGCACGACGGGATCGCTTTGCGAACACAGCGTGTCACCCGTTGTTGTGTCCTTCAGACCACCGAGCGCGATGATGTCGCCAGCAAAGGCTTCATCAATCTCTTCGCGGTTGTTGGAGTGCATCATCATCATGCGGCCCACACGCTCTTTCTTCCCCTTGGTGGAGTTGAGCATCGTGTCGCCCTTGCTCAGCACGCCGGAATAGATGCGTGTAAAGGTCAGCGAGCCCACGAATGGGTCGTTCATGATTTTGAAAGCGAGGCCAGAGAAAGCCATGTCATCATCTGCACGGCGGGCGATGTTGCGGACTTCGTCCTCATCACCCGGCTTGAAGCCCATGTAGTCGACGACGTCGAGCGGGCTTGGCAGGTAATCGATCACGGCGTTGAGGAGCGGCTGAACACCTTTGTTCTTGAAGGCAGAGCCACCCAGAACCGGCACGAAGGAAAGCGACAGCGTGCCCTTGCGCAGCAGGCTACGCAAGGTCGGCACGTCAGGCTCGTTGCCTTCGAGGTATTCCATCATCGCGTCGTCGTCCATTTCGACGGCCGCTTCGATCATCTTGTTGCGCCATTCGTCAGCCTGGTCTTTCAGGCTGTCGCGGATGGGGGCCTTGATCCAGGACGCGCCCAGATCTTCGCCCTGCCACAGCCACTCTTCCATGGTGACGAGGTCGATCAGACCTTCAAGCTCTGTCTCTGCACCGATCGGCAGCGCAACGGGCACGGCCTTTGCACCGGTGCGATCTTCGATCATGCGCACGCAGTTAAAGAAGTCAGCACCGATCTTATCCATCTTGTTGACGAAGACCATGCGCGGCACCTTGTAGCGGTCAGCCTGACGCCACACGGTTTCGGTCTGCGGCTCAACACCGGCATTGGCGTCCAGCACGCAGATCGCACCATCAAGCACAGCCAGCGAACGCTCAACCTCAATCGTGAAGTCCACGTGGCCGGGCGTGTCGATGATGTTCATCCGGTGCTTGGGCGTGTCGGCTGTCTGGCCGTCCTCGGTCCGCTCCCAGAAGGTGGTCGTCGCAGCGGACGTGATCGTGATGCCACGCTCTTGTTCCTGCTCCATCCAGTCCATGGTCGCGGCGCCGTCATGCACCTCACCAATGTTGTGCGACTTGCCTGTGTAGTACAGGATGCGCTCGGAACATGTGGTCTTACCGGCGTCAATATGCGCCATAATCCCAAAGTTGCGGTAGAGTTCGAGAGGATACTCGCGTGCCATCTGGATGTTTCCCTATTACCAGCGGTAGTGGCTGAACGCTTTGTTCGCGTCGGCCATTTTATGGGTGTCTTCGCGTTTCTTGACGGCGGAACCACGGCCATTGACCGCGTCCATCAATTCACCGGCAAGACGTTCTTCCATGGTGTTTTCGTTGCGGGTCTTGGCAGCCTTGATCAACCAGCGAATGGCCAGCGCCTCGCGGCGCTCAGGGCGGACCTCAACAGGCACCTGGTAGGTAGCACCACCCACACGGCGCGAGCGGACTTCGACGGCTGGTTTGATGTTGTCGAGTGCTTCGTGGAAGACCTCAACAGGGGCTTTTTTAAGCTTGTCTTCAACGCGGTCAAAGGCGTTGTAGACGATGCGTTCAGCGACCGATTTTTTCCCATCGATCATCAGGTTGTTCATGAACTTTGTCAGAACGATATCGCCAAACTTTGCGTCTGGCAGAACTTCGCGTTTTTCAGCGGCGTGACGACGTGACATCTATGATTTCCCTTACTTAGGACGCTTCGCGCCGTATTTCGAACGGCGTTGCTTACGGTCTTTGACACCTTGGGTATCAAGCACACCGCGCAGAATGTGGTAACGCACACCGGGAAGGTCTTTTACACGGCCGCCACGGATCAGAACAACCGAGTGTTCCTGCAGGTTGTGGCTTTCACCGGGGATGTAGGAAATGACCTCAAAACCATTGGTCAGGCGCACCTTGGCAACCTTCCGCATGGCCGAGTTCGGCTTCTTTGGTGTGGTGGTGTAGACGCGTGTGCAAACGCCACGCTTCTGGGGGCAGGATTCCAAGTGCATGGACTTGGATTTGTTGACTTTCGGCTGGCGCGGCTTGCGGATCAGCTGCTGAATCGTTGGCATCGTGTGATGTTCCCATCTATTCACATGTGCGTCCGGCAAACGCGGGGTTTCAAAAGATGTGCCGTTGAAAGCACAAAAATTCCGCAGTCGAACCCTTACCGGAGGTTCGGTGCGGTGAGTTTCCAGAGGAACAAAGCGATAGGTGCTCGGTTCTTGGCCACTACGGGGTCTGATAACGGGATAATGGGGCAGGCCCCAACCCGGATGAGCGGCGTATAGGGGGAGTCGAATTGGCTGTCAACAGGGGCCGGCCGACGGCGCGTTTCTGCTTGATTTCCGTGCCATATCAGCGGCCGTTATCTCATAACAAACCGCCTTTATTGTATAGCGCCCGCCCGTACCTGATGTCTGTCGGCAGATGCAAAACAAGCAAAAAGGCGGGATTCGCCCATGATCAGACAAATCACCCTTTCATTGATGGCCCTCGCAACCGCCGCCGGATGTGCCGCGTCGCCGACGTCTCCCACTGTCAGCGAAAGTGACGTTGACCGCGCCATGGAGGAGGCGGCCCGGATCTCGCTTTTGCCTGAAACAAGCCTTGCCGAGTTGCCCACGGGCACCGTCACCTATGACGGTCAGATCGGTGCAGATGTCAGCGGTGATGCCAATGGCAGCATCCTTGCGGACATGACGATGGTCGTCGGTTTCAGTACCAATGACGTTGACGGCAGTGTGACGAACATCAACCTGATCAACCCCGATGGAAGTCCTGATCAGTTGCTTGAAGGCACGCTCGACATCAACGGATTTGAGAGCAACGGCAACCTAAATGCTGAGGCGCGCGGTGAAGTCACCGGCGTGGACGTAGACGGGTTTGAGGTCGACTCTTTCATGAGCCTCGACCTTGATGGTGAGGTGCGCGACGACGTGATCAATGGCGACGCGGTCTATGGTGATGTGAACGGCACCGCGCGTGGTGACTTTGACCTGAACGTCGACGGGGTCTTCTTCGGCACTCAGCGCTAATGGGCATGTGTTCGCAACTGCGCCTCGCGATAAAGGGTGAATAGCCCCGTCGCCACAACGATCCCTGCGCCAATAAGCGTCAGCGTATCGGGCCACTCACCAAAGATCACGACGCCCAGGACAAGCGCAACAAGCAGGCTGGTATAGCGGAAGGGTGCGATGAAACTGATCTCACCCCGCTGCATTGCCATGACCGAAAAGATGTAGCCGACGATTAGGAAGAGCGTCGCACCGGCCAATTGCAGACCTGCAGTGACCGTCATGGGTTCCCAAGTCGTTGCCACCGCGCCAAAGACGCCAAGAATAGCAACCCAAACCGCTGCGGCGAGCGCGACCAAAAGCGGCGGCACATCCGGCGACATGCGCCGCACCGTCAGGTCCCGCAATGTGATGCAAGCGACGGTGATCAGGGCATAGATACTGAAGCTGTTGAAGGCTGCCCCACCCGGCTGAATAATCAAAAGAACGCCGACAAATCCCACAAAAATGGCCGTCAACCGCCGCCACCCCAGCGGCTCGCGCAGGAAAAAGGCCGCGGCCAGCGCGACCGATAGGGGCAAGACCTGCATGATGGCACTGATATTCGCGATCGGCATATGCAAGAGGGCGGTGATAAAGAAATAGGTTCCCGCCATCTCGCAGGCACTGCGCAATGCAATCCACCACCAATCCCGACGCGGAAGATCAAAGCGAAATTGCCCCATGAGGCGGCACAACAGGACCAGGCAAATCACAGCCCCGATCCCACGCAACATGATGGCCTGAAACAGAGGCAAATCTGCCGCCACGATCTTCATAAATGCATCATTGACGGTGTAGGCGCCCATCGCGCCCATCATCAAGAACGCACCGCGCATGTTGTCAGAAAGAATGGGCATCAGTCGGGTAACAAATGAAGTAAAAAGCCGTGCCGCGGTTTCATGAAGGTTTAAGAACAGTGTCGCAATCAATCCAAACCGGAATACCACGACATGATCGTGCGAAAATCTGTTTTTTAATTGGCTCCAATAACTCGCGGAATACCGCCATGCGCTCGCCAGCTGAACTCTGACGCAAACGGCGCAACCGCAACAAAAAAGGGCCCCACCAACGTGAGGCCCTTCCAGAACTCTTTCAGCAAGAGACTACTCTGCCGCACCCTCTGGCGTGTCGACCACAAGATCGTCGGCAAAGACATCGTCGCCGGAGACCTCGTTGGCCATCTCCATCGGCGCCGCCAGCCGTGCGGCCTCCTCAGCCTCTTCCCGACGCGCTTCGATGACGACATTGTCGCGCTCGGCGGCGATACGCGTGACACGCTGGGTAGCACCACCCGTACCAGCCGGGATCAGGCGACCGACGATCACGTTCTCTTTCAGACCGATTAGCTTGTCCTTCTTGCCCTGCACCGAAGCCTCGGTCAGCACGCGGGTTGTCTCCTGGAAGGACGCAGCCGAGATGAACGACCGTGTTTGCAGCGACGCCTTGGTAATCCCCAACAGGATCGGCTCACCTTGGGCTGGACGATCACCGCGGGCGAGTGCCTTGGCATTGGCCTCGTCAAACTCGGCCTTATCCACATTCTCACCCTTCAGCA
Organism: Cognatiyoonia sp. IB215446; assembly: GCF_033963825.1. NCBI lineage: Bacteria > Pseudomonadati > Pseudomonadota > Alphaproteobacteria > Rhodobacterales > Paracoccaceae > Cognatiyoonia > Cognatiyoonia sp. IB215446. The sequence goes on from NZ_JAXBMD010000011.1 coordinate 6,269, forward strand.
GCACCGTGTCACCGCTGTCTTGGATCTCCCATTTCTGGAGCATCTGACGGACGATGACCTCAATATGCTTGTCGTTGATCTTCACACCTTGCAGACGGTAGACGTCCTGCACTTCGTCGATCATGTAGTCAGCAAGGGCCTCGACCCCCAGAACCGCAAGAATGTCATGCGGGGCCGGGTTGCCATCCATGATGTAGTCACCCTTCTGGACAAAATCACCTTCCGCAACCGGGATGTGCTTGCCCTTGGGCACCATGTATTCGACCTTCATCTCCGGATCCTCCGAAGACTCAATCGCGATGCGGCGCTTGTTTTTATAGTCCTTGCCAAAGCGCACGTAACCATCGATTTCGGCGATGATCGCGTGATCTTTTGGACGACGCGCTTCAAAGAGTTCGGCCACACGTGGCAGACCACCGGTGATGTCCTTGGTCTTCGCACCCTCACGCGGGATACGCGCGACAACGTCACCGGCCTTGATCTCTTGCCCGTCATCAATCGACAGGACCGCGTCAACCGACATCGGATAGGCAACCGGGTTGCCGTCATCCTTGACCGCAGGTTCGCCATCTGCACCGACCACGATGATTTTCGGGGCAAGCTCGTTTCCTTTGGGTGCTGCGCGCCAGTCGGCCACGATGCGCTGGGTCATACCCGTTGCATCGTCGGTTTCCTCGCGCACGGCAATACCGTTGACCAGGTCAACATATTTGGCCGTCCCGGATTTCTCGGCAATGATCGGCAAGGTGAATGGATCCCATTCAAAGAGCTTGTCGCCGCGCAGGATGTCCTGACCATCTTTGACAAAGACTTTGGAACCATAGCCGACCTTGTGGTTTGCCAGTTCGTTACCGTCAGAGCCTTCGATAGCGATGGTCATGTTCCGGCCCATCACGATCATCTCGCCCGATGCGTTCTCCAAAAGGTTCGCATTGCTAAAGCTGATCTTGCCAGGCTGTGACGCTTCAAGGAACGACTGCTGACCACCTTGCGCAACACCGCCGATGTGGAACGTCCGCATCGTCAGCTGTGTACCGGGTTCACCGATGGACTGGGCGGCGATGATGCCGACAGCCTCACCGATATTCACCCGTGTACCACGTGCAAGATCACGGCCATAGCACATGGCACAGACGCCATCCTCTGACTCACAGGTCAGCGGCGAGCGGATGCGCATCTTGGCCAGGCCGGATGCATCGATCATGTCCGCCTTGCGTTCGTCGATCAGTTCACCCTTCTCAACGATCACCTCGTCGGTTCCGGGCTTCAGCACATCTTCTGCGGCCACACGGCCCAGCACACGCTCAGCCAGTGAGGCGACAACTTCACCATCATTCACCGCAGCTTCAGCAGTGATCGCAGCTTCGGTTCCGCAATCAAGCTCACGCACGATGCAGTCCTGGGCGACGTCCACCAGACGGCGCGTCAGGTAACCGGAGTTCGCAGTCTTGAGGGCCGTATCCGACAGACCTTTCCGCGCGCCGTGTGTCGAGTTGAAGTATTCAAGAACGGTCAGACCTTCCTTGAAGTTCGAGATGATGGGCGTTTCGATGATCTCGCCGTTTGGCTTGGCCATCAGGCCGCGCATCCCGCCCAGCTGCTTCATCTGCGTGACCGAACCACGGGCACCGGAATGGGCCATCATGTAAACCGAGTTCGGCTCACCCTGTGATCCATCCGCCAGTGTTGGCGTGGTCCCGATTGTGTCCATCATCGCGTCGGTGACTTTGTCATTGGCTTTTGACCAGGCATCGACCACCTTGTTGTACTTCTCACCCTGGGTGATCAGACCGTCCATATATTGCTGTTCAAAGTCCTTCACCTGATCGCGCGTCTCAGCCACCAGATCCCATTTGGTATCGGGCACGACCATGTCGTCCTTACCGAATGAGATCCCGGCCTTGAACGCCTCCTGGAAGCCCATGGTCATGATCTGGTCGCAGAAGATGACCGACTCTTTCTGGCCGCAATAACGGTAGACTGTGTCGATGACCTGCTGCACCTCTTTCTTGCGCAAGAGGCGGTTGACAAGCGCGAATGGCGCTTTGGCATTCAGCGGCAAGAGCGCGCCGAGGCGCAGACGGCCCGGCGTGGTTTCAAACCGCGTCATGACCTCATTGCCTTCTTCGTCAATCTGCGGAATGCGCGCAGTGATCTTGGCGTGCAGATGCACCTCACCTGCGGTCAGCGCGTGTTCCACTTCCTCGATATCCGCAAAGGCGAGGCCCTCACCCTTCATGCCTTCACGCATGATGGTGGTGTAGTAAAGGCCCAGGATCATATCCTGCGATGGCACGATGATCGGCGCACCGTTCGATGGCGACAGCACGTTGTTTGTCGACATCATCAAGACGCGTGCTTCCAACTGCGCCTCAAGGCTCAAGGGCACGTGCACCGCCATCTGGTCACCATCGAAGTCAGCATTGAACGCCGAACAGACGAGCGGGTGCAACTGAATGGCCTTGCCTTCGATCAGCACGGGTTCAAACGCCTGGATGCCAAGCCGGTGCAGCGTCGGCGCACGGTTCAGCATCACCGGGTGTTCGCGGATCACCTCATCAAGGATGTCCCAGACTTCGGGGCGCTCTTTTTCCACCAGCTTCTTCGCCTGCTTCACAGTCGAGGAAAGCCCTTTCGCCTCAAGCCGCGAATAGATGAACGGCTTGAAGAGTTCGAGCGCCATCTTCTTCGGCAACCCGCATTGATGCAGCTTCAGTTCCGGACCGGTCACGATGACCGAACGACCCGAGAAGTCGACGCGTTTCCCCAGAAGGTTCTGACGGAAGCGACCCTGCTTGCCCTTCAGCATATCGCTGAGCGATTTCAGCGGACGCTTGTTCGCGCCGGTGATCACGCGGCCGCGGCGGCCGTTGTCAAAGAGGGCATCCACAGATTCCTGCAGCATCCGCTTTTCGTTGCGGACGATGATGTCAGGCGCGCGCAGCTCAATCAGGCGCTTCAGACGGTTGTTCCGGTTAATCACACGACGATAGAGGTCATTCAGATCCGACGTCGCAAAACGACCCCCATCCAGCGGCACCAGCGGGCGCAGTTCTGGCGGGATCACGGGGATCACCGTCAGCACCATCCATTCCGGACGGTTGCCGGATTCGATGAAGTTCTCAACGATCTTCAGGCGCTTGATGATCTTCTTGGGCTTCAGCTCCCCTGTTGCCTCTTTCAGATCAGCGCGCAGTTGCTCTGCCTCGGATTCCAGATCGATCTGGGACAGCATCTCGCGGATCGCTTCGGCCCCGATATTGGCCTGGAACGCGTCCATACCGTAAAGGTCCTGGGCGTCGTTATACTCTTCCTCGGTCATCAACTGACCATAGGTGAGGTCGGTCAGGCCCGGCTCGATCACAACGTAGTTTTCGAAATAGAGGATCCGCTCCAGATCGCGTAGCGTCATGTCCAGCATAAGGCCGATGCGGCTGGGCAGCGATTTGAGGAACCAGATATGAGCGACCGGCGCGGCCAGTTCGATATGGCCCATCCGCTCACGGCGGACCTTTTGCAGGGTGACTTCCACACCGCATTTCTCGCAGACAACGCCGCGATATTTCATGCGCTTATATTTGCCGCAAAGGCATTCGTAATCCTTGATCGGACCAAAGATACGCGCGCAGAACAGACCGTCACGCTCTGGCTTGAACGTGCGATAGTTGATGGTTTCGGGCTTCTTGATCTCGCCAAAGGACCACGACAGGATTCGTTCGGGCGAGGCCAGCGAGACCTTGATTTCGTCAAACGTTTTTGCCGGGGTGAGCGGGTTAAACGGGTTGTTTGTCAGTTCCTGGTTCATCTTCAATTCCTTGAATTGGGGTGCGTCGGGTGGGGTCGGGCGACAATTTCCTTCGAAGGAAATTGCCAAAACTCTTCAAAGAGTTTTGCTGCCCTATTCCTCGTCCTCCGCATCCAGGAGTTCCATGTTGAGGCCGAGGCCCCGGACTTCTTTCACGAGCACGTTGAACGATTCCGGCACGCCGGCTTCGAAATTGTCTTCGCCCTTCACGATGGACTCGTATACTTTCGTCCGGCCCGCCACGTCGTCCGACTTCACCGTCAGCATTTCCTGCAGGGTGTAGGCGGCGCCGTAGGCTTCCAGTGCCCAGACCTCCATTTCCCCGAAACGCTGGCCACCGAACTGGGCCTTACCGCCCAATGGCTGCTGTGTGACAAGGCTGTAAGGCCCGGTCGAACGCGCGTGAATCTTGTCATCAACGAGGTGATGCAGCTTCAGCAGGTACTTCACGCCAACCGTCACAGGGCGGCTGAACTGCTCACCCGTGCGGCCATCGTAAAGCACCGACTGACCAGAGGTTGAGAATCCTGCACGCACCAGCGCGTCGTTCACGTCAGCCTCTTTCGCACCGTCAAAGACAGGCGTCGCAATCGGCACTCCATGGGTCACGTTGCCAGCGGCTTCGATCAACTGATCCTCATCCATGCCAGCGATGCCTTCGTCATAGACGTTGTCGCCATAGACGATCTTCATCGCATCACGCACAGGTGTCAGATCACCGGAGCGGCGGTATTCATCCAGCGCCTCATCGATCTGCAGACCCAGACCGCGCGCGGCCCAGCCCATATGCGTCTCAAGGATCTGCCCAACGTTCATCCGCGACGGCACGCCCAGCGGGTTCAGACAGAAATCAACCGGCGTACCATCGGCAAGGAACGGCATGTCTTCCATCGGTACAACCTTGGAAATCACACCCTTGTTCCCGTGACGACCGGCCATCTTGTCGCCGGGCTGCAGCTTGCGCTTCACCGCCACGAAGACCTTGACCATCTTCATCACGCCAGGAGGCAGATCATCGCCGCGACGGACCTTTTCGACCTTATCCTCGAACCGTGCATCCATCGCGCGCTTCTGGATCTCGTACTGCTCGTTCAACGCCTCGACGATTTTGGCATCATCCTCGTCTTCCATGGCGAGCTGCCACCACTGACCGCGGCTAAGCTCTGCAACGCTCTCCTCGGACACGATGGAACCGGATTTGAAGCCCTTCGGACCCTTCGCGGCCTTCTTGCCGTTGATGATGTCCCACAGACGCGCGTAGATGTTGCGATCCAGGATCGCGAGCTCGTCATCGCGGTCACGAGCAAGGCGTTCCACCTCTTCACGCTCAATCTGCAGCGCACGTTCGTCTTTTTCCACTCCGTGGCGGTTGAAGACACGCACCTCAACGACCGTCCCGAAATCACCGGGTGGTAGGCGCAGCGACGTGTCGCGCACGTCAGATGCTTTCTCACCAAAGATAGCGCGCAGAAGTTTCTCTTCCGGCGTCATCGGGCTTTCACCCTTTGGCGTGATCTTACCAACGAGGATATCTGCAGGACCAACTTCGGCCCCGATATAGACGATGCCCGCCTCATCGAGGTTGCGCAGCGCCTCTTCGCCCACGTTCGGAATATCGCGGGTGATTTCCTCTGGCCCCAGCTTCGTGTCACGGGCGGCAACTTCGAATTCCTCGATATGGATCGAGGTGAAGACGTCATCGCGCACGATCCGCTCGGAAATCAGGATCGAGTCCTCGTAGTTGTAGCCGTTCCACGGCATGAACGCGACGACCACGTTCTTGCCCAGCGCCAGTTCACCGATATCCGTCGACGGACCATCGGCAATCACCTGACCCTTCTGCACCAGATCGCCCACCTTGATCAGCGGACGCTGGTTGATGCAGGTATTCTGGTTCGAGCGCTGGAATTTGCGCATGCGGTAGATGTCCACACCCGCATCGCCCAGTTCCAGATCTTCGGTCGCCCGGATCACGATCCGCTGCGCATCCACCTGGTCGATGATCCCGGCCCGTTTTGCCATGATCGCCGCACCTGAATCGCGGGCAACCACTTCCTCGATGCCCGTACCAACCAGAGGTGCCTCGGCCTGCAACAGCGGCACCGCCTGTCGTTGCATGTTCGAGCCCATCAGTGCGCGGTTCGCGTCGTCATTCTCAAGGAATGGGATTAGCGAAGCGGCAACCGACACCAGCTGCTTGGGTGAGACGTCGATCAGGTCCACGTTTTCGCGTGGGCTAAGCGTGTAGTCACCGTTCTTGCGGGTTGAGACCAGTTCGTTATTGAACTCGCCTTGCGCGTTCATGTTCGCGTTGGCCTGCGCCACAGTATGCCGCATTTCCTCGGTCGCGGACATATAGCTGACCTCGTCGGTCACCTTGCCGTTCTCGACTTTGCGGTATGGTGTTTCGATAAAGCCGTATTTGTTAACCCGCGCGAAGGTGGCAAGCGAGTTGATCAGACCAATGTTCGGCCCTTCCGGCGTTTCAATCGGGCACATCCGGCCATAGTGGGTCGGGTGCACGTCGCGCACCTCAAAGCCCGCACGTTCACGCGTCAGACCGCCGGGCCCAAGTGCAGACAGACGCCGCTTATGCGTCACTTCCGACAGCGGGTTCGTCTGGTCCATGAACTGCGACAACTGGCTGGAACCGAAGAATTCGCGCACAGCGGCTGCAGCCGGTTTCGCATTGATCAGGTCCTGCGGCATCACAGTGTCGATCTCGACAGATGACATGCGTTCCTTGATCGCACGCTCCATCCGCAGAAGACCCACGCGGTACTGGTTCTCCATCAACTCACCGACGGAGCGCACACGACGGTTGCCGAGGTGGTCGATGTCGTCCACATCGCCGTTACCATCGCGCAATTCGACCAGCGCCTTGATACATGCGACGATGTCTTCCTTACGCAAGGTGCGCATCGTGTCTTCGGCGTCGAGGTCAAGCCGCATGTTCATCTTCACACGGCCCACAGCGGACAGATCATAGCGCTCCGCATCAAAGAACAGCGTGTCGAACAGCGCAGAGGCTGAATCAACGGTGGGAGGCTCACCCGGGCGCATGACGCGGTAAATGTCCATGAGCGCGGTTTCGCGGTTCATGTTCTTGTCCTGCGCCATCGTGTTGCGCATGTAGGCACCGACCGTGACGTTATCGATGTCGAGCACGGGGATCGTCGTGATGCCCGCATCCAGCAGGTCTTTCAGCGTCCCGCCGATCACTTCACCATCTTTGTCCGTCTCAATGGTCAGCTCATCACCGGCTTCGACATAAATCGCGCCGTTTTCTTCGTTGATGATGTCCTGTGCGACAAACTTGCCGATGATGTTTTCGTAAGGCACCAACAGATCGGTCACCTCACCGGCATCGATCAGCTTCTTGACCGAACGTGGCGTGACCTTTTCACCGGCCTTGGCGATGACTTCGCCAGTTTTGGCATCGACAAGGTCGAAAGCCGGGCGGGTACCGCGCACGCGCTCTGGGAAGAACTTCGTCGTCCAGGCCTTGCCCTTGCTATCGAGATGATAGTCAACCGTGTTGTAGTAGGCATTCATGATGCCTTCCTGATCCATGCCCAGCGCGTAAAGCAGTGTGGTCACAGGCAGCTTGCGGCGGCGGTCGATCCGGCAATAGACAAGGTCCTTGGCGTCGAATTCGAAATCGAGCCAGGAGCCACGGTAAGGAATGATCCGGCAGGCAAAGAGCAGTTTGCCCGACGAATGCGTCTTGCCCTTGTCATGGTCAAAGAACACGCCGGGCGAACGGTGCATCTGGCTGACGATCACACGCTCGGTGCCGTTCACAACAAACGTACCGTTCGGCGTCATCAGGGGCATATCGCCCATGAACACGTCCTGTTCCTTGATATCCTTGACGGATTTCGCGCCGGTATCTTCGTCAACATCAAACACGATCAGGCGCAGAGTCACCTTCAGCGGCGCGCTATAGGTCATGTCGCGCTGCTGACATTCCTCAACATCGTATTTTGGCTTTTCCAGCTCATACTTAACGAATTCAAGCACAGCTGTTTCGTTGAAATCCTTGATCGGGAACACCGACTGAAAGACACCTTTGATGCCTTCACCGTCAAGCGGCGTGTCACTGTCGCCAGAGCGCAGGAACAGATCGTAAGAGGATTTCTGAACCTCAATGAGGTTCGGCATTTCAAGGACTTCGCGGATTTTACCGTAATATTTGCGTAGACGTTTCTGACCAAGGAACGTAGATGCCATAACAGCCGGGTCTCCAATAATGTCGTAAACGCGCGCTCTGGCCGGGCCACCAGAACGCACGCCCGATGAAGGCAGGACCGTCTCAATGCCCGAGGTGCAACCCAAACACCTCTCCCGAAACGATCAACTTACCTGTCAAAACGCATGCCTAAGCGCTTTGAAAGATAAGTTTCAAAAGAACCTGTTTGTCGATTTTCCGATTGTTGAGCGGGTCTGAGTGGCACCAACTAAGAGAGATTCGGTCAAAGTTCAAGGGCGATGGGGAAAATCAATAGCTTTTTATGAATGGACAGAACAGCGCTTCAGAGCCCACCCTTGAGTGCCCCAAAGGCGCGTGGATGGCTCGACGGTAAATCTTGCGCACGGCAATTGATACGCCATGATGCAGGGTGACGGAAGATAGCACCAAGAAAGCGGTGCCCAAAGGACAGGACTATGCCATGCCGTTCAAACTGATCTCTTGTGATGGTGGCGGCATTCGGGGCTACCTGACCTGTCGCATGCTGCAGGCCCTGCATCACGAAACCGGATGCCTGGATAAAGCGGACGGCTTTGCAGGCACGTCGACCGGCGGGCTGATTGCTGTTGCGCTGGCCGATGGGCGGACCCGTGGACAGGATATGGGCCGTCTGATGGATGAACTGACCCATCACTATCGATGTGATGCTGCCGTCTTTTTTCGCGAAAACGAAGAGGGGTTTCTGGACAAATCGATCGACCACCTCTTGGCAAAACTGAACCTTGCCGGTGGTCCCGGTATCCTGTCTGCGCAGTATGATCCATCCGGACTGACCGAGATGGGGCGCGGGCTTGTCGGTGACCGGACGCTTGCATCCATCTCTCCAGATCTGGTTTTGGCGGTCAATACGGTGTGCCTGCACCGCGACGACAAGGTGGGTTGGGCCCCCTTCACACTGACCAATCAGGATCTCAGCGCGGTTGGATGGCTCGACACAACTGATGTGCGCCTGCTGGATGTCGCGCTGGCGAGTGCTGCAGCCCCATCCTATTTTCCACCGCACCAGATCGTCGCGGGTGGAATGGATTACGGGTACTTCGTGGACGGGGGGATGTTTGCAAACAACCCTGTCCTGAATGGGATCAATGTTGCCATGGCAGCTGGCCATGCCCATGACCTTGACCAGATCGAGGCGCTGTCGATTGGTACGGGCAAACAACCCACCGATATCTCCGAACACATGATCAAGAACCCCGATGATTGGGGCCTTTTGAAATGGTTCGGGGTGACCTCACACGCACCGAAAGGCGCGTTGATCGAACTGATGCTGACCACCTCTGCTGAAAACCAATACTGGATGGCGCGGCTGATGCTGCAGGATCGGCTGGTGCGGCTGAACCCTCCGCTGCCAAAGATGGTTGGGCTATCGACGCATACGCCCGAAGCTTACATGCTGATGGATCATGCAATTGAGACCGGGAAGAAAAGCAAAGCATGGCGACATGCATTGGCATTGTTAGAGGCATGGTAAACCCATGCGGGCTTGTCATTAACCACGATCTATCTAAGGTGGCTCTGTCGGCATTCACAGTTGATTGGGTTTGAACAGATTTTATGAGCGATCAAGACCTTGCCGAAAAACTGGTTAGCGTTCTTCAGCGCCCTGACGGGAACACGAACCTGCGTCCCGTTCACTCCATTGGCATCAGCGCGACCGGCTTTTTCGAACCATCTCTGATCGCCCGGAACTTCTGCAACGCCGATCATTTCTGCAACGACAGATCAGAGGTGATCGTCCGGTTTTCCAACGGATCGGGTGCGGCAAACGTCCATGACGGGTGGTCCGATGTGCGCGGCCTTGCCGTGCGCTTTCATCTCTCCGATGGCACCGATACCGACCTGATTGCGATGACTCTGCCAGAGTTCTTTGCGCCCACACCCGAAGGCTTTCTGGAGTTTGCCGAGATGGCCGCGCCAAAGCCCTATCACGGGCAAACGCCATGGCAAAAGATCGCGGGGCTCTTGCAACTGATCCTGCCCAAGCGCGACCCCTATCCGGGCGAGACGATCAGCCCAGATGACGGGGCGATTGAATTTGCCGACCAGAACGCCTTTGCCCAATTGGGCGTGATGCAGGCCGCGCAGATCGGAGCACCGGTTAGTTACGTGCGCGAGGCGTATCATGCTGTGCACACCTTTGTAGTGACCGGCGAGGATGGCACCAAACGCTGGGTGCGGTTTTATTGGCAGCCTATTGCGGGTGTGCTGAAGACCAACCCTGCGGCCACGCCGGTGGATGATTACCTGCGTCAGGAACTCAAAGACAGGCTGTCCGAAGAACCGGCGCGGTTCTCGCTCATGATGATGATTGGTGAGGTTGGCGACGATTTCAACGACTCCGCCCGCCCCTGGCCGCCGCATCGCAAGCGCATCATGATGGGCACGCTCACGCTGAATACGGTGCCCGAGGATCAGGTCGCGCAATGCGAAAAGCTCAGCTTCAATCCCGGGCTTTTGACCGATGGCATTGCGCTGTCAGACGATCCGGTCCTGCAGATCCGCATCAAGGCCTACGAAGTCTCAAGCGAATGGCGGGGCGCCACGCCCTGCCCTTTCTCCAAAGGGTAGGCGTATGCAGGACAATTGGTTCAACACATATGTCAATTCCCTGCCGGATCGCGGCTGGTTCCAGTTTCTGTCGCGCTACATCGTGGTGCCCTACTGGATTTGGCGCGACCCAAAGCCGAAACTGCCCGGTGGCCCCCGTCCCTCACCCCAGCCCAGCGAAAACGTGCAGCGCATGATGAACCTGATCATGCCGCTCAAGGACCCGTCGCCCGCAGGCCGCGCCAAGGCCGCCATGGCCATCGCGCAGAATGTGGACGAGATTTTTGCGGGGCTCGACAATGTCGGCACCGTTCACTTCGCACGATTCCTGCTGATCGACAAAAACATCTGCATGATCTCGGTTTATGACGGCGATTTCAGCAATTACATCCGCGACTTCATCACAACCATTGGCAGCGTGTTTAACGAGGTGATTTCACTCGTCGACGATGCAGAACATCTGATCCCGACCGAGCACAATGTCGAAGCGTTCATCGACTGGGTGCAGGAGCACGATCTGTTCCAGGCACCCGATTTTGCCACGGACATGTTCGGGCTGCAGGATGTCGCCAAAGGTCTGCCGCCAAACCAGCCGCCGCATGCGCTGGAGACATTGCCGCGTGAATTCATTCTGCAATTGCACGCCAATCCCAACATTTCGCTCGGTGGCGGTTATCGCGCCTATCCCGGCGTCTCAGCCGCGCAAGTGCGCCAGAAATTTGGACAGGGCTGGTGAAGGATACGTTCAATCTCGCCGATATTCAGGGCAACATCCTGCGCGGTTATCGCCGCGACTTCGTGCGCCATCTGATCCTTGAAGTTACTGACCGTGCGGCAGCACGGCAGTTTCTGGGCGCTGCCGTAGCCGGTGGCCGCGATGACGTGCCGGAGATAACGCGCGACGTCACGTGGACCGTCAGGCCAAGTTATTGCTTCAACATTGGTGTGACGTATGAAGGGCTGCGCGCGCTTGGCACGCCTTCAAAGCACCTCGCGACCTTCCCGACCGAATTCATTGAAGGCATGACCAAACGCGCCATGAAGGTCGGCGACTTTGGCGACAGCGCGCCTGCGCATTGGCCCGCGCCGTTCGATCAACCGGGTCGCGTGCATATCATCGCCTCCATTCACGCGGACGACACGGCGCATCTGGATCAGGTCGCCGCCCAGGTCGGCAAGGCCTTCAACGTGCTCGGCGTGCGCAACGGGCGCAACCTGCCCGAAGGCCGCGTTTTCTTTGGCTATGTTGATGGCATTTCGCAACCCCGGTTCAAACATGTGATCGACCCCGATCAGGTGGGCGTAGATGAACCGATGGACCCGCTGGGCACGATCCTTTTGGGCTATCCAACCCGGCAAGAAGGCGTGACTTACCGCGTGCCCAGCCCGCAGGACCTGGGCTTTAACGGCACCTTCAACGCCTTTCGCGTGCTCGCCCAAGATGTGATGGGTTTCGAGAAATACCTTGATGAAGCAGCAACCCTGCTCATGGATCACCCCAAACGCCACCTTCTGGCCGATCCCGCCAATCTTGATCGGATTGGGCCGGGCCTCGATATTCACGGGGCATTGCGTGAGGTTGTTGCGGCCCAGTTCTGCGGACGCTGGCGCAATGGCGTGCCTTACGAATTGTCACCCGACGCGCAGTTTCCCGAAGAAGAGGTCTCGCTGACCAATTTTGACTACACGCACCGCTCGCGCTGCCCTGCTGGCGCACATCTGCGGCGCGGCAATCCGCGCGGCGGCCCTATCGTGCAGCGCATCGCTAATTACAGCCGCAGGCTGGTGCGGCGCGGCATGTCCTATGGCCCCGATTTCGACCCGGCCAATCCCGATGATCAGGAACGCGGCCTCTTGGGCAGCTTCATCGGCGCCAATCTGGGCGCGCAGTTTGAGGCGGTGATGTGTGACTGGATCAACCTTGGCCTGCAGGACCCCAATATCACCGGTGCAAATGACCCGCTTTTGGGCGCGAATACGCCAGAGACAAGCTGGTTTGACATGACATTGCCCGATGGAGACAGCATCCGGCTGCTTGGCATACCGCGCCTTATTCAGACCCGTGGTGGCGCCTATACCTTCCTGCCCAGCATCGCCGCGCTCACCTATCTGGCTGAATTGTGGGGTTAAGGCGCTTCAGGCAAGTTCCGCCAACGCATCGTTGATCCGCGTCAGCATTGGCGATGCGCCCGATGTCTCAACGATCACCTGCGCTTTGGTGAGATGATCGCGCGCCAGATCGGGCTTTTTCTTCGCCTTATAAAGCAGCCCCAAAATCATGTCGCAACGTGCGATATAGTGACCCGTGTCGTCAAATTGCGGGTTTTGGCGGATTTGTTCAATCATGCGGATCAACCGCTTTTCGCCAAACAGCCTGACCTGAATGATCGCGCGCAGGTTCCGAAAGAGAACCGAAAGTGACCCGTCCCCTTCGCCGGTCAGGATCGCAAGATAAAGCTCGCACAAAAACAGCCGCGCCCAATCGGCGGCCACTTGCGTGCCTTCTTCACTGCGCTTTGAAATCGCCGCCTCGATCTGTTGCAGCCCGGCGGTGATCTCTCCTTTCAGAGCGAAAGCGACACCCAACATCGTCGCAGGCCCCATGGTGAAAAGAGTCCAGCCTTTCGCCTCGCAAGCCGCGATATGTGCCTGAACCAATTCTGGCGCTTCAGGTTTTTGCAGCGGCACCAACGCAGCGACACGCGCCGCTTCGGCAATGGCCAGTTCAAACTCAACCTTTGAGGCATTACGAGCCTCTTCCGCCATCTCAAGCGCCAGCGCGTGATTGTCGGTCACCATTGCGGTCAGTGCCTTCATCGCGGTGCCGTAGCCGAGCGAGCGAGGATCATTATTGGCGGTGCCTGCAACAATCATGCGCTCAGCCGCGGCATGCGCGCGCGCGACGCGTCCGCGGGTCAGTTCGTTCCACCCCAAAGTGGCAAGAAAGAAGTTCTGGATATAGGCGTCATCGATGCGTTTGAGGTTTGCCTCGATCTCCTGCGTTTTCGCGGCAAAATCCGCGTTATCCATGGGAGCAAAATAAATCGACACCGATAGTTCACTAACCATCGCGTAGGCCAGCGATGTCGGATCGCCAAGCCGCTTGGCCATGCCGGTCAGTTCCTGCTGGATCTGGTGGGCCTTGTAGTACTTTCCGTTGCACACAAGGCAGGCAATGTAGTGATGCAGAAACAGCGCGTGATCAGGATTATCCCCGATCCGGGCAAGGATCGGGCGAACGTCGCCCGCAAGAGCGATCATCTGATGCACGCGCAAGGAAATATTGGCGCACAAAGCGAAATAGCTCAGGAAGGACGCAAACTCCGCGTCCGTCGCACAGGTCGGATCGCTTTGATAAAGCGCGAGTGCAGCAGTGAAATAGCCGTTCGCCTCATCCAGTGAATAGACGCCGAGGCTCTTTTCCGCGGCCATCGCGCTATAACGAAACGCCTCATCATTGCGCGATGTCTGCGCGTAGTGAAAGGCGAGCGTCTCTGCCGCCTCTTGCAGGCGGTTCGCGCTGCGGGCCGCCAGCGCATCGGCAACCGCCAGATGCAATTGGCTACGGCGCGTCGCCACAAGGCTTTGATACACGCAATCGCGCAACAGGGCGTGTTTGAAGATGTAGTCGGGCGAATGCGCCTCGCGATACAGCACATCCTGCGCCTGTAAACGGTCTAGCGCGACGTCGATATCGTCAGGCCCATCAACCAGACCGGACAATACACCTGAGCTGAACCTGCGCCCAATAACAGAGGCAGCTTGCAGCAACTCCTGGTCCTTTGGCTGCAATTGCGCAACCCGCGCAGTCAAAAGGCTGCGCATTGTCAATGGCAAGTGGCTGCCAGCTTCGCTCACGTCAAAATGCGCCGCGCCGCCATCAATCCGCAGCGCGCCCTGCTCCAGAAGAAAGCTCAGGATCTCTTCGCCGAAAAGCGGGTTGCCGCCAGCACGCTCACTCAATTGCCGGGCCAAGGCGTCAGGGAGTGTTTCAACGCCTAGACGGTACTGGGCGAGGTGGGCAATGTCGTCAGCACCCAAAGGCTGCAAGGCCAGCGTTTTGACCACTGCAGCATCTAGCCAGGGCGGAGTATATTCCGGGCGGCGGGTCTGGATGATCAGGAAGTTCCGCAGATCGGGCGCATCAACAAGATCACGCAACAACGCCTCGGATGCGGTGTCGATCCAATGGCAATCCTCAATCAGCAGAACAACCTTTTCGCGCACGCAACGTGCACGCAGCAATTCCGGCAGCAACTCCCGGGTCCGGAGCCCGATCAGGACACCGTCCAAACCCTCCAGCACACCAGCTGGCGGCTTCAGGCCCAAAAGGTTCAGCAACAGCGCGTGGTTTTCCTCACCGTAACAGTCCCACGCCTTCAATCCCGCTTCGAGCTTTTCCGCGATGCGTTCGGGCTCGTCTGTTTCGCGAATCAGAAATCCGCTGCGGATGATTTCAAGAAGCGGCAGGAAGGGCGTGTTCTGCCCGTCTGCAAAGCAATGGCCGCGCAGCACGACCGCCTCTTCGGTGCCAATCCGGCGCAGGAACTCAAAAACAAGGCGGGTTTTGCCCAGGCCCGGCTCTGCCACCAGGTCGATCACCTGCTTTGTATCGTGCACCTGAGTGAGCGCATGGGCCATCGCGTTCAACTCATCTTGTCGCCCGACATAGTTGCTGAGCCCCTGCGCGATGGAGGCGTCAAACCGCGTCGCCCTTGCATGCACGGCGTCCAGCACCCAGATCTTTTGCGGATCTGCAAAACCTTTGATCTGCTCTTCACCAAAGTAGGTCAGATCGGTAACCCAGCTGACCAAGGCTTGGGTCGTATCACAGATCATAGTTCCAGCTGGGGAGGCCATCTGTTCGATACGCGACGCAAGGTTCACCGTGCTGCCCACCGCCGTTGCGGGGCCATCCGCGCTTCGCACGGCGGCCATGACCACATCGCCGGAACTGATCCCCACGCGCATAACAGGATGCACACCAAACTGCGCCTCAAGATCAGCGGCGGCATCGGCAAAGGCGGCGTGGATCGCAACCGCCGCACGGCAAGCCCGCAAAGCCGGATCCTCCAACGCATCGGGGATCCCGAAAAGCGCCATGATGCTGTCACCCGCAAAGTCGCGGACGGTCCCACCATGTTCGACAACGACACGGGTGAGCATGTCATAGACGATGCGCACGAAAGCCACGCTTTGTTCTTCGCCCAGCTTTGCGACCGTAGCGGTGTAACCCACCATATCGGCAAACAGCACCGATACCTGGCGCCGCTCGCCCAGATCGGTTGGTTGTTTGTCGAAATGGGTATTCATGTCCCTCATACCGGTCGGTCGTCTATCTGACCTTGCCCCGCATTGCCATGTCCGATCTGCGTCAGGCCGTGAAAGCCAGCTTCAGACCCGGGCGCGGCCATCTTGTTTTGTAAATCTTGCCGGTGCTTGATGCAGTGATCCAAAGATCCTGCATGTCCGCGCCGCCAAAGCACATATTGGTGGTGAAAAGATCGGGGATGGCCACATGTTCGGTGCTGCCGTCAAGGCTGAACACAGTGATGCCACCATTGAAGATGGTCCCAACGCAAACACGCCCATCCGCCTCGACCTTCAGGCTATCAAGCCATTGGTATCCCGGCAGAGTCTGCACAACATTGCCTGGCATGCCTGACAACGGTCCCGGCTTCACCTGACCCGGCCCGGTGATCTCACACGCCCAAAGGCGGCCAAAAACCGTGTCAGATACATAAACGGTACCACCATCGGGTGACAGGCCCACCCCATTTGGCATCGGGATCGTTGCGGCCTTTACCAGCGTATTCCCATCAATCGTCGCGTAGTAGAGGCCGCCGTAGCGGGTACTTTCCGCGTCTTCGATCCCGGTATCCGTGAACCAGAACCCGCCGGATGCGTCAAAAACGATGTCATCAGGCGCAATCAGCCGCTTACCTTCATACGAGTCAAAGAGCTGCGTAACCGTACCGCTTTCCAGATCAACGCGATGGACTGACCCGCCCTCGTAATTGGGGCGGATCGGGGCGGGCACCGTGATCTGAACGCCTTCATGCTCATAGGGCACAAAGCTGTAAACGCCGCCATTATTGCAGACATAAGCCGCGCCATCCGGTCCGATCGCCACACCATTCGGCCCACCGGGTATTTTGGCGATTGTCGTTGTCTTGCCATCCGGGGCAAGCCGAACCAGCGTCTCTTCTTTAATGTCGACGAACAGGACCGCGCCGTCGTCCATCGCAACGGGTCCCTCTGGAAAGCCCAGACCGCTGCACACTTCTTCCAATGCGATTGTCATTTCTTCCCCACTTCCAACCCTTCATATGGTTATCAGGGCCTAAAAGGGAATGGCGACATTTTTTTGGCGTGGGGACATGACACGCAGCTAAGCGGCGGCCACGTCCCTTGCGTTAGGTCAGTTTTGGCCCTCGCAAACTCCTTGACAACCTGCTTCGCCACGCGAGTTGCCCCTAAAGTGGGCAAAATATAATGCTCATTTTCAATAGGTTATGCAAACCGCAGCGCACCACTAGAGATACAGTGGTGATCGAATCGGCAAATTGTGATATTTTTGTCAACAATTAGATGCTGGTTTTTCATACAGTTCGATTTTTCTGAACGCCATTTTTAGCTTGGATTGACCAAGATGGATTTAGACAGATTTGCCGCTTTGCGGCAGCGATTGACCGTCGATATTTCACCCGACAATGCACGCACTGCCCAGACACTGCATCAGGTTGATGCCGCCCTCTCCGTCCTGTCGGACGCCAATGAGATTTTGATCAACGCCGCACAGGACCTGTTATTCGATCTGCCGGGTGTGGCACCCATCGAGACCCCTGATATCCCCGATGACGAACTAATCAAATCAGCGCTGGAAAGCCTGGGCGAGGATGTCGATACGCTTTTGCGTCAGGACGGCGTAATGCTGATCCGCAGACCAACTGGCACGCGGATGTTCCTTGATAGGGTTGATGAGAACGTCTTGCAGAACGTGGCACCGACATTCCTGTTTGAACCGCTGAGGGACAGGTTTGGTCGCGAGTTTGACATCGGCATCCTGACACCTGCGGTCCGGCTTGCGGTGCTGCCGTCGCCGGGTGCTGCACCGGTGATGCTCTTTACCTCGGCGCGTAAACCGCGCAGTGGCGCCCAGCGCATCACCATCACCGGCGGCACAATCTGGGTCGCGGCGTCCCTTTTGGATCCGAGCGCGGGCGCTGATGGCTATATCGGTCTGCGCGTCACTGGTGGGAGACTGGCGCTTCAAAACGGGGTCAGCGTTAGCGGTGATGACGTGATCCTTGGCGGGCCGCTGGCTGGCGCGTTGACGTTTCAACCGGACCCGTCGCCAATCTCCACGGCCCGTGTCGAAACAGCCGCGCCTGAAGACTTTCGCATCGTATTTGCGTCTGGCATTGCAAACGCGGCAGAGTTCTCGAACGGGGCGGCCAAGGCAGATGGTTTATCGCTCGAATTCCGGGCCATTGGCGATATGCGCCATGATGATGTCCACGATCAGATCATCTTTGACTGCGAGGTCGGCCCGGAGCGCATCGACACCGCCGACTTTGCCTTTGAAACGGCGAAGATGACCGGCAAGACGGGGCTTGGCAAAGGTGGTTTCGCAATACCCCTCACCCGTACCGCCACGCCGCGCAGCTTGCCCGAAGCCGCAGGGCAATATGCATGGGTCAGCGTCTTTACCGACAGCGTGAAGGTCACATGGCGCGGTGGGCCGGCGTCAGAGGCGCGACTTGATGATGCGCGGCTCGCGATTGGGCCTGACTGTTTCACGATTTCGGCGGCAGAAGCGCGTCCCGGCGCTGTTGGCGATGCCCATAACTTTCGCCTATGGCGTCTGCCGGGCAGCGCGCATCACGCCAAGATCAGCATCGGCCTAACCACCCCGTTCCCCGCCACATTTGGGTGCGGCGCAGATGGTGGCGATCTGGTCCGCTTTACGGGGCTCTTTGACGACGTCTTTGATCGCCCCGTCGATGCCAGAGGCGGGCCGATCCCGATGGTGTCTGAGCCTGTCATTGTCCAGATCACCGGACCCGCTGACGATCAGAATGTCGGCATCACCCTTGCCGATCCGGCGCGTGATATCCCGCCACGGCGGAACATGATGGCGATTGAAAACGCCTATCTTTCTGTCAACACAAATCGCCTTGCGCTGCTCTTGGGCAAGCTCGCCCAAGGCACCGATGTCTTTGACGCGGCGGTCGCGACCCTGGTGCCAGTGATGGGATGGATCCCCACATTACCGGACCCTTATGTCGATAACCTCTCGGTTGGCGAGAACGACCTTTTACGCCGAGAAACTTTGACGACCTTGCTGGGCGTTTTCCGGTGGGAAACCGGCGCGGCGGAATTCGGGTTTCTGGGGCAATTGTCACGGGCCACAAGCGGCAAGGCAACACCCAGCCGGGGCCGCCCACGGCCCGCGCCGCAAAACGACCTGAACCCGCCCTATCGCAGCCAGACCGAACAAGGTGCCGTGATCCCGCAACGTGGCCGCTTCGACTTTCCGCTGGCCTCGGCAGCGCTGCCGCCACAAACGCCAACCGGTGATCCAGCGGATGCCACGCAAGAGGCTATCGGCAACTTCAGCGCCGATCTTAAGCGGCTTGGCATCGACCGGGGCAGTTGCATGCTGCTGGACGTCTCGACCGCGCGCGACCAAATCGGTGTTCAGATCGAAGAGCGGCAAAGCAGTATCGCGGGTGGGGGCATGTTCGTCCTTGGCCTGCGTATGGGCGCGCCATTGGCCGCCCTGCGGGTCTTTGCGTTGCCCCAGATCCAGTGGGAACCTGTACGCACCCTGCCCAAGGATCAGGACCCGATCACCTTGGGCATCTTCCCAACACCGCTAGCTTCGGCGGACGATGGTGGCGCCACGGTGCTAGCCAGCAATGCCGCGGTGCTTGCAGCCGCGATCCCCGAGATCACGCTCGATCACCAGATCGCCGAACTCAGCACCGGTGATCCGCTCAATGTCGTCTCCACCCTGCCGTTCGGCATGCGCATGCTGGTCAAACTGCGCCCGCCGGGGCCACTTGAGGATGCGGTGGACATCATCAGGCCCGTTTTCCCGACCGAAAGACCGCTTGAGGGCGGCATTCAGGTCAGCATGCGGTCAGAGGTCAATGTGTCTCGCAATGGGGACAGCCAAAGTGCGGCCTTTGAAGGGCGCGCTGTGCAATTCCCGAATGGCGTTGCGCTCGATACTGGTGCACCGCTCAACATCAGCGTGCTCGGTGCGACCGTTGGCAATGAAGGATCGGTTGAGACCCTGTTCAACCAGGAATTCGGCGGCGCCAATGCGCGCGTGCCGCTCACCCGCTACGATATCAGCGGCTACGGCGCGTCCACCTTCAGCGACTGGATGAACCCCAAGGGCAGCTTTGCCGAGACCACGCGGGCCAATTTCCAGGTTGTGGTGGGGCGCACGCTGCTTGAGATCGTGAAAGTGGCGAGCGTGCTTTATCCATGGGGGATCCGCGTCACCCGCTCTGTCACGATTGAGCGGCGCGGCGGCGGCGGTGTCGTTCGCCGCGACAGTGGCTGGCAGGCACAGTCGCCGGGTCTTTTCGATTTCACGACCGATACTGTGCCCGCGCAGCCCTATGAAATCCATCCCGGCCTGATCCGCGGCATCCACGACATCGACCGTATCCGGCCCGCGGGTGAGGAACTGACCCTGCCCGGCACCGGGCGGGTGCTGCCCATGGCCTTTGACGCCAATGTCACAATCGACGGCGCGCCAGAGCGGACACGGGCCGAGGGGCTGATCGGCTTTCTGCATCTGGCGCATCAAACGCCGCTGCCGCCCGGTCCAGGCCAGCCCTTGTCGCCGGCGGACCTTGCCGCCCTTGTGCTTTATCAAGGCGGCATCGGCGGACCCGTTGATACTGAAATCAATGTCGGCGGATCAGGTTTCCGCGCCCGCGCCACCCGGATTGAGGTGGCTCTGGCCGAACGCGCGGGGCAACCGGTCTTCGTGGGCGCCGTCCGCACAATGCCGATCTTTGGCACCGCCGGGTCGTGGTCGGTCGTCTCCGGCCCCGGTCCATCGGTGGGCGGCGGTGGCGACATTGCGGCGGCCACCGATGGCGCGCCCATCCTACGCGAGGGCATCGCGCAGCCCGCATCAGGCAACACTGTCAATGCGCCAGGTGTCGGACGCTACCGCATCCGCGATGCGGCGGACCTTTTCCGTGGCGGTAATCCAGAGGTGGAATATGGCCTCTTGCAGGCCGATACCGCGCATCGGTTCCTGTTCCAGCGACCCGAGATCGCGCCCGGACAGCCGCGCATCGTGTCGGACCTGCCACCGGCCTTCGCTGATTTCTATGCGGCCTCATCTTCTAAAGCGCTGTTCCCACCGCTGGGCAACGCCATCGCGCTGATCGACAAAAACTACTGGCTGAACGTCCAGATCGAGACGGGCTATCTCTCCCTTTCGCGCGACGTGGAATTCCAGGCGCCGCGGGGTGACCTGATCCTGGCGGAAACCTCAGCGGATCGTCTGCGCATCAGCTATGACAACGCAGAATTGCGTTTTCAGCTGCAGCCGGACAACTGGAAACTCGAATTCCCGGGCCTAGAAGTTTGGACCGAGGTTCAGGACCTGCCAAACATGAGTGGCGCGCGCGCCACCGTCAAAGGTGGCACGGGTCAGCGCGCCCGACTGGACGAAATCGAAACGCTGATGAGCCCCGTGCTCGAAAATCTGTTGTCAGCGATGCCATTCCTCGACCAACGCGGAAAGGCTGGCCCGGTCGATCTTGGCGTGAGCAATCTGAAGGTGACGCCGAAAATCTCTTATGGCTTCGACGTAAGGTTCCCGCCAATTCCCAAAGATGAAGACGGTAACGAGCTTGATGGTTCCGCCATTGCGATCCGTCTCTTCGCCCTGTCCGAGCTTGGCATTGAAAACGAACTTGGCGTCACTGACGAGTCGCTCTTCATCGGCACAAAGGTTGGCTTCGAGGCGCGCTTTGCCATACCGGCTGGACCCGTGGCCATCCTGTTCGGCTTTAGCCTGACAATGGGCGGAAAGGCGTTTTTGACCGGCCCCGATGCGGGCAAGGCCAAAGGTCTGATCGAGGTGCGGCTTTACGTCGGTCTGCAATGGGGCGGCAAGCTGGGGGCGTTCCAGTCGACTTTCGCCGCCGGCTTTGGGTTGCTCCTGATCCGCGGCAGCGAAACCGGGATGGGCGGCTTTGTCTTTCTTGAGATCAAAGCAAAACTCACGCCGGTGGCCAGCCTGAAAATTTTTGGAGAGTTCGCCTGCGTGCAGATCGAAAAAGACGGTGAAAAGAAGCGCCGGTATCAGGGCTTTGTCGGCGTTAACATTTCGATCTTCATGATCATCTCCATCAAATTCCAGGCTGATGTCAGCGACGAACGCTAAAACGAAGGAACCCTGGCCATGATTAGTCCGCCACGCCTGACATTTTGCACATATCTCTCGTCCTGGTCGCCCGAAGACACGCGGCTTGAGGCGAATATCCTGATCATCCCCGTCGGTGATCCCGGTGATCCGCTGACCGATGGTCTCGCCGTTCCCAACGGCCCGCCCTTTGCGGGGGCAACGATTGAGGTACAGGCGCATATTGGCGACGATCCGACCATTCTGCCCACGCTGGCTGATGTGCCTGCCAGCACATCAATGCTGCTCAACCCGCCGCCGGATCAGGCCGCCATCTTTGATGAGTTCCGCGATACGTTGGACCTCAGCCTACCGCCGGAACCGGCAATCCGGGCAGGCTCTTCGAACCTCAAAAAGTACCTACCGCTGTCCTATCGAAAAAGCTTTGGCTTTACCGCACCAAGTACACCGCTTGCGGTGATCGACGATAGCTACCACTGCGCCAAACGCTGCCCACCGTCGAAAATTGCCGAACCCACGCCAAATGATGAACGGCTCAGCTGGGGAGAGCTTTTTGCTATGCTGCTGCGCCAGCCACAGGTCGCGCGGGCTGCGGGGTTTATCCACACGATCAGCCTCGATGTTGGGACAACTTACCAAAATGGCGGCTGGCTCTTTGTGACATTGGGGGCGGGTGGTGCCTATCATGATCAGGTCACCGCCGATCCGACATTTGCGCGCTGGTTTGCCACGCGTGTGCCCATCCTTGATGCAACCCCGCGCCCGGTCTTTACATCCGTGCTTTTCCCCGTCGCTGCCGATGCAACTGCCGCAGCTACCTTCGGTCCGCTCGATCAAGTCTACCCTGAAGCCATCGCGTTCGATGACGGTTTCGCGAAAATCGTCCATGCAAGTCAGCCTCGCTCTACCGACGCAAATGATGAAGAGGATGAAGACGGAGAAGATCGTTTCCCACCCCCGCTGATGGATGCGGGCCTTCGGTTGGGTTGGGACGACGAATCCATCGTGGAACGGCTCGACCGAGGACTGTCTGTTGCATCGCCCGATGGGCAGCCCTTGCCCGATGCGCCGTCCGGTGCGGCGGGATACCGGATTGATGTACGGGCACCGGGGACGGCGAACTGGAATTCGCTCTGCCGCATTGCATCGCCGGGGATGAGCATCGGTACGGCCAACTTGCCTGCCTTTGAAACCGAATTGACGGTCGAGGTGCACCCAGCCCAGCTTGATAAACAATACTGGCTGCCGCCCAGCTATACCCAATGGCGTGGCGGGTCGCTTGTTGCGGACACTGCGGCCCTTCGCGATGTGCTGGGTGAGCCACAGGATGCGCCCCTGCCTTATGATCCGGTCGGCGCGGATGCCCTGCCGCTGCACTATGGGGAAACCTACGAGTTCCGCGTACGCATGGTCGACGCGACCGGTGGCGGCCCGCAGGTTGATGAGGTGGCCGTCAACAGCGCCGAGGCCCCCATCGCCCGCCACATGTTCCGCCGCTATGTGCCGCTGGGTGAATTGGGCAATGAGACCGCGCCGGATGCCGATATCGGAGAATTCACGCTCTCCCGTCCGGGGATCGGCTGGCCGCAGGCCGCCTTTGCCGATGCGCCAAACGCCCTTGATCGCATGGCGGCGCAAGCGCAGGCAAACCAGCTTGCCGGAGTAGTTCGCCCGCTGGCTCTGCCCGACCCTGATGCACAATTTGTCGAGTTTCGCATCATGGTGCTGCATCCGCGCCTTGACCCGCTCGCCGATGATCAAGGCTTTGTGGAGCTTTACCGGACCACGCGCGCCTTTCCAGATCTTGACCCCACAGGCGCAGAGACCGGGCCTCTGACCGTCGTGTCCACCATGGTTGATTGCGCGAGGCTTAGTGACATCACATGGCCTGACAGTGCTGCACCACCGGGATCACTGACCGGCCCGTTGATGCTCCCGACAGGGCGCAAGGTGCGAGTCGTTGCCCATGCCTTGGGATCGGAGCGGTCCAATTACTGGGGTGTGCCGACCGTTCGCCGTGGCCCCCCGCGCGTGCTGACACCCATACCCATTGAGGTCTTGCCCACAACCGAGCCTGTGGTCTTTCTGCAAAACGCCGACGCTGAACGTATCGCCTCGGTCCATCTGCGGCCCGACCCCTCGACCGACAGCCTTTCGGAGGCGACCGTGACCCGCCGCCGCCCGTCGCGCACATTGGCGACAAGGCTTGCTGGAGCCACCGGCCTTGTCGAGGATGAGGCGGTCCTTCTGCCAGAGGAAGGCAGGCGCACGATCTTCGCCTGCCACGGGCTCAAACATGCGATGGCGCCGGACAGGTCGAGTGTCCTACTCAGTTCACCTGATGAGCTGGGCGCACAATGGCTGAATGTTATAAAGCTGACGCTTGAGCGAGACTGGACTTGGCTGGCCTATGCCGGTGCTACATTCAACGTCACAAGGCGGATCGAACTGATCGCCCCCGGCCCGGATGTCGGCACATTTTGGGAAGATGATCTGGGCACCATCGCGATCCAGAATACGATCAGCCCACGCGCAGCCAAGGGTGAGGTTAATCGCGACAGTTTCGACTTCTGCCTGATCGACGGTTTCAAACCGCCGGTCGCGGAGATGAGCCGGAAGCCGCATCAACTGTCTGTCACCTACACTGTAACGCTCAACCTCAAGGGCGGCGGCACCGAGACCGCGACGATCAGCAACAACCTGCCCGTCACCGCCCCGCCCCGGCAGGTCCCCAAGATCGTCGCGACCGGCCATGCCTTTGGCGACTATAAGATCTTTGGTGATTATGAAGGTACCGGCGTGCGCGACCGAATGCTGTGGGTTGAGTTTGAGGAACCGCTGGACGATCCGCGCGATGCGTTCTTTGCGCGCGTCCTTGCCTCAACCACCGATCCGATGCTGATGCCCGATGCAGAGCCCTTGGCGGACCCACCCGCCTATGACAAAGCACCGCTTGATCCCGAATTCGTGCGGATCATCCGACCAGATCAGGTGCAGGATTTGTCGGGTCTTGGCGTGGCGCAGCGTATGATCCCCTGCACGCCTGAAAATGGTGAACTGGTCCGGCACTATCTGTTGCCGATCCCGCCGACGCTGACCGCATCCTCGCCCGAACTCTTCGGGTTCTTTACGTACGAGTTCACGGTAGGCCATGACGTCGTCGACCCACAGGACCCTTGGTGGTCGACCGCACAGGCGCGCTTTGGCCCGCCGCTGATACTTGAAGGCGTCCAGCACCCCGCGCCCGCATTGCCAATCGATGTGCATCGCAATGGCGTTATCGACGAATACGCATTGTCGTCGGCCTTTGCCCGCCCGGTCAAGGACGGCATCAACTATATGCCGCTGCAACCGGCGACCGAGATCTGGTTTGTCGTTTATGCCCGTATCGCCCGCGCTGACGGGGAAAGCTGGCAAAACGTGAAGCTCGGCATAAGGAAAAGCAGGCCCGCACGGCGCAATCGCCGCACGCAAGGCTCCAACATCGGCGGCGCAACCCGCGCCGAGGGCCGGTTCAAGGAAGCGGAACTGACAGATATGCTCGCGGATTACGGGCTGCCGCAGGACACGCCGCTGACTTTCCTCGCCGTGGAGTTGTTGCCGGAACCCAACGGGTTCTACGATGCGCCACTCAGCGGTGATCTGGGCGATGTACGGGTTCTGCGCACCTCGCGCCTTGTCTCAGCCGGGGATCGGTGTTGCATTTGATAGAGGGGCTGCGCCCTGTCATATGAGGGCAATCTCTGTCGCATAGGTGTTCGCAAAACTTTCGACCACGGCAACATCACGATGGATATCCGCCCCGCAACACAAGACGATCACCACTGGATCATCAATTGTCTGCAAGACAATTGGGGTAGCGAGATCATCGTCATCGACCAAGAGCAGATCGACGCATCGCACGCGCCCTGCCTGATCGCATCCCCACATCAAGGGCTTTTGATTTACCGCGACAAGGGCGCGGACGAGGTTGAGGTGATCGCGATCAAGGCTTGTCTGCCGGGCCAAGGCACGGGGCGGCACCTGCTGGACCACCTTGTTGCGCAATGCCGGGCGGCGCAAAAGCGCTGCATCATCGTGACGACCACAAACGATAATCTGCCAGCGCTCCGCTTCTATCAAAAATACGGGTTTGGGTTGCTGGAGACGCGCATTAGCGCAGTGAACAGGGCCAGAGAAACGATCAAGCCCGAAATCCCGATGCGCGGCCACGACGGCATCCCGATCAGCGATGAAATCGTCCTGCGCCTTGCATTGGATCAAAAGCAAGATAATAGGACCGGAACGTGACGCCGCGTGACCTCGCGCGGGCTTGAAATCACACCGCAGAGGCCGTATGTCCCCGTTGTTTCCAAAAAGGACAAGCAACAATGGCCACCACCAATCCTCTCAAGTTCATCCAAGAGGTGCGCGCAGAAGTTTCCAAGGTTGTGTGGCCAACCCGGCGCGAGGTATTGTTGACGACGGTGATGGTCTTTATCATGTCGGCCTTGACGGCGGTGTTTTTCTTTTTGGTTGATCTTTTGATCCGCAATGGTCTGACCGGCGTTCTGTCCTATTTCGGCGGCGCATGACGCGGCTGAAATTGCAGATCCCCTCTTGAAAACAACGGGTGGCGGCGGTATCAGCCTGCAATCTTCCGAAAATGGCGTGCGGCGACGGGTGTTGCGCGCCGCTTTTGTTTTCGGGACTGGCGGATGACCCGTCAGGCACAAATGCAACTGGCCCGGCACGGGCGATGGACGACAAGGTACGCAAATCATGGCCAAACGCTGGTATTCGGTAAGCGTTCTCTCGAACTTCGAAAAGAAGATCGCAGAAGAAATCCGCACGAAGGCGGAAGAACGTGGGCTGGATGAACAGATCGACGAAGTGCTGGTGCCGACCGAAGAAGTCATCGAGATTCGCCGCAACAAGAAGGTGACCGCCGAGCGTCGCTTTATGCCCGGCTATGTGCTTGTGCATATGGAGATGTCCGATGAGGGCTATCACCTGATCAACTCCATCAACCGCGTGACCGGTTTTCTTGGCCCCCAAGGCAAGCCCATGCCTATGCGTGATGCAGAGGTCGAGGCGATCTTGGGCCGCGTACAGGAAGGCGAAGAAGCGCCACGCACGCTGATCAACTTCGAGATCGGCGAGAAGGTGAAGGTCAACGATGGCCCGTTCGAGGATTTCGACGGCCTGGTCGAGGAAGTAGACGAAGAGAACCAGCGTCTGAAGGTGACAGTCTCCATCTTTGGTCGCGCCACACCGGTGGAACTTGAGTATACGCAGGTGACGAAGCAGTAGATCGTTGGGCTGCATAGTTGAGGGAAGGGGTGCGTGAGCGCCCCTTTTTCTATGCCCAATGGCTGTTTGGAGCCCAAAATGACGAATGCTGCAGAGACTTCAAACGATCGCTAAAGGAAAACGAGCTCCTGCACTACCCTGCGCCGCCGGTCAAATCCTGGGCAAGCATCATCGCGTTACCGTCGGGATCATAGAAGGTCGCTGTCTTCACCATGCCTTCAACAACATCGGTTTCGCCGTCAAATTTTACTCCGGCCTGTTCCATTTTTTGCCGCGCCACATCCAGATCAGCGATACCGAAGACAGGAACACAGTTTCCAGGCGCAGGTTCCGTGTGTTCGCCCAGACCGATTGTCACGCTGGTCGTTTTTGTCTGAAGCTCTGACCACCCAACCTCATCCGCGTGGTAGATCGTTTCGAACCCAAGCATACTGCCGTACCACTCAGCACTTGCATGGCGGTCTTTGACTGACAGCGCGATGGTGATGGTTTCTTCCAGTGAGATGAGTGACATGGTCTTCCCTTATGTGCACGAATATATTAACTATACTTTATGGACATAGGAACCTTTGTCAACACGACCTCAAGGGCTTGGGCCATTCCTATTCTGTCGAGCCTGCATGTAGGCATTGCCGGAAGACAGGCGCCGCTACTTGCTGCCACCGGAGCGAGCAGGACTGCTTTCGCGCAAAGCATGGACCACCTCATTGCGATCGGACTGTTGGAACGAAACCCCGGCTATGGCCATCCGCTGCGCCCAGAGTTTCGACTGACAGAGCTTGGAGTTTCCGCTGCTGCCCTTGCGAACAAAATTCAAAGTGTCACTGCTGAAGGAGATCAGGATTTGCTCCGGCGCTCATGGACCTTGCCGGTTCTGACCGCAATCCATCAGCCGCGTCACTTCAATGAGATTAAACGAAACCTGCGAACAATTACGGATCGCGCCTTGTCGCAGACGTTGAAAACGATGGAAACCAGAAGCTGGGTTCACCGACATATTGACGAAGCCGCCCGCCCGCCACGATCTATGTATTGTGCTGTGAACACTGGTGGTTTGATAAGCAGTGTTGCGGCCAGTGAAATCAGCTTTCCCGGGTAAGCAGTCCTTCTTTGGGAAACAACGAATGACGGCAAAGCCCGCACTGCCGACCCTGGCTTTGTCGGACAACAAACGCATTTTACATAACACCACCCTCGAAAACCCCTTGCAACAAAGATGATTCACCTCTAAGCGGCACGACTGTCGTACCCATCGGGCGCGGCAATCCATTGTGGGAGGTGCGGCGCGCGCGCGTGTCCAGCCGGACCACACAACGAAAAGCCCTGCGGTCGCGACCGATGGGCGTTGGAAAAGGAGAAGGCCAATGGCCAAGAAAGTCGTGGGTACGCTCAAACTGCAGGTCCCTGCAGGGCAAGCCAACCCGTCCCCCCCTGTGGGCCCTGCGCTGGGTCAGCGCGGCATCAACATCATGGAATTCTGCAAGGCATTCAACGCCAAAACCGGCGATATGGAGCCTGGCGCGCCATGCCCCACCATCATCACCTACTATCAGGACAAGTCGTTCTCGATGGAGATCAAGACGCCGCCTGCGTCTTACTACATCAAGAAGGCCGCAAAGCTTAAATCAGGCTCGCAGACGCCCGGTAAGGCCGTCGCAGGCTCGATCACCGGCAAGCAGGTGCGTGAAATCGCGGAAGCGAAGATGAAGGATCTCAACGCCAACGACATCGACGGCGCGATGCAGATCATCATGGGTTCTGCCCGCTCCATGGGCATCGAGGTGAAGTAATGGCAAAGTTTGGTAAGCGTACAGCAGCCGCACGCGCTGCATTCGAAGGCAAAAGCAACGTGACTGTCGCTGAAGCTGCAGCTTTGGTCAAAGACAATGCCAAAGCCAAGTTTGACGAGACTGTCGAAATCGCGATGACTTTGGGTGTCGACCCGCGTCACGCTGATCAGATGGTGCGTGGCACCGTTTCTTTGCCGCACGGCACAGGCAAGACCGTCCGCGTGGCTGTCTTCGCCCGTGGCGAAAAAGCAGATGAGGCGAAAGCGGCGGGTGCCGACATCGTTGGCGCCGAAGACCTGATGGAAACCATTCAGGGCGGTACAATCGATTTCGACCGCTGCATCGCAACACCTGACATGATGGCCATCGTTGGTCGTCTAGGTAAAGTGCTTGGGCCCCGCAACCTGATGCCAAACCCACGGGTTGGCACGGTAACCATGGACGTCAAGCAGGCCGTCGAAGACGCCAAGGGCGGTCAGGTCCAGTTCAAGGCGGAAAAGGCTGGCGTTGTGCATGCCGGGATCGGTAAGGCGTCGTTCAGCGCCAAGCAGATCGAAGAAAACATGCTGGCTTTTGTCGATGCGGTTGGCAAAGCCAAGCCATCGGGCGCCAAAGGCACCTACATGAAAAAGATCGCGGTCAGTTCCACGATGGGTCCGGGCGTATCTGTTGATGTTTCCTCGGCAACCGGCAACGACTGATCAGACCGGAAGCGTCGCGTCATAGCTACTCGAAAAGCCCCTCATCGCAGGGGCTTTTTTCTTTGGAACAGAATGCGTCAGCGATCTATGCAAACGTGTCGGCGTAGGCATCACGCAGGGCTTTCTTTTGCACCTTCCCCATTGCATTGCGTGGCAGTTCGGGCAGCACAAACAATCGGCGTGGGCATTTGTACTTTGCTAGGTCATTTGCGGCACGAACGAGGATTGCATCCAGATCAATCGTGCCTCCGTCCTGCGCCACCAGAACGCCCACAACACCCTCCCCGAAATCAGGATGCGGCACGCCGATTACCGCGCTTTCCAACACACCGGGTTGTGCATCGAGCACCTGTTCGACCTCTTTGGGGTACACGTTGTACCCGCCTGAGATGATCAGGTCCTTGCCACGTCCCACAATGTAGACATAGCCGTCATCATCCACGCGGCCCAGATCGCCGGTGATAAAGAAGCCGTCCGGGCGGAGTTCCTGCGCTGTCTTTTCGGGCATTTGCCAATAGCCCTTGAACACGTTCGGCCCGCGCACTTCGATCATGCCCGTTTTGCCCTGCGGCAAAGGTGCGCCCGTTTCGGGGTCTGTAATCTTTAAGTCCACATCCGGCAGCGGAAACCCGACCGAACCGATGCGCCGCTCGCCCTCGTAGGGGTTTGAGGTGTTCATATTCGTCTCGGTCATCCCGTAGCGTTCCAGGATCGTATGATCGGTGCGGTCGGCAAAGGCGTGATGTGTCTCGCTCAGCATGGGCGCGCTGCCGGATATGAAAAGACGCATATGGGCGGTCAGGTCGCGGTCAAACCGCGCATCCGCCAGCAGACGCGTGTAGAATGTGGGCACGCCCATCATGGTGGTCGCACGCGGCATCATGGCGATGACCTGATCAAGATCGAAGCGCGGCAGAAACAGCATCCGCCCGCCGGTCAACAGCATGATGTTGGTACCGACAAAAAGACCATGGGTGTGAAAGATCGGCAAGGCATGCAGCAGCACGTCATCGGGCGTGAAATGCCAGATATCCTTCAGGGTTTGGGCGTTGGACAACAGGTTCACCTGCGTGAGCATTGCCCCCTTCGACTGCCCTGTCGTTCCGGACGTGTAAAGGAAGGCGGCCAAATCATCCGAGGCGCGTGGGACCGTCTCGAACTGTTGGGGATGTGCGCGCGACAAGTCGATGAATGAACCGCTGCCATCGCCATTGAGCGTCTCTAGCCGCGCCCCGGTGGCTTGCGCGACCGGCGTCAATCCTTCGGCCAGGCTTTCATCGCACAGCACGATTTTTGCGCCGCTATCGGAGACGAAATAGGCGACCTCGGTCGCAGTATAAGCCGTGTTCAACGGCAAAAAGATGATCCCCGTCTGCACACAGGCGGCGTAAACCGCCAGCGCTTCGGGCGACTTTGCAATCTGCACGGCAGCCCGATCACCGGGCAGAAGTCCTGCCGCCTTCAGGGCATGCGCAAATTGCGCCGCCTTTTCAAGGAACG
The DNA here is from genome assembly GCF_033963825.1 of Cognatiyoonia sp. IB215446. Taxonomy (NCBI): domain Bacteria; kingdom Pseudomonadati; phylum Pseudomonadota; class Alphaproteobacteria; order Rhodobacterales; family Paracoccaceae; genus Cognatiyoonia; species Cognatiyoonia sp. IB215446. Next base: position 37,563 of record NZ_JAXBMD010000011.1, read on the forward strand.
CAGCATAGGTGACCTCGCCACCATCGGGCATTTCCAGAAACACCGACGGACTGCCCTCATGCGGGGCGAAAAGCGCGTCATAAAGCGGATTGGGCACCTGCAACCTCCGGCAAAGCTATTTGCCCCTTGTTAGGCGGTTTACCGGCGATGAACCATCCGCCTTACAACAACCCGTCCGGCATCGCCTGTTCGGCCGCCGTGTTGGCACGGCGGAAGACGAGCGTGACAAGGGTCGAGACGATCACGATGAAGAGCGAATAAAGCACCGGCACCGCCATATAGCTTTGCGCCTCGGTCCCCGAAAAGGTAAACGCGATGATCGCGACGGCAAGCGGGCCGTTCTGGATGCCTGTCTCAAGTGCAACGGTCCGGGCATTGCGCGGATGCAACCGCAGCCCCCGCGCAAAAAGATAGCCAATCGTGATCCCCACAAGGCCCAGTCCAATCGCAGCAATGTAGGTGGCCGAGGTTGTGGTCATCAAAAACTGCCAGTTGCGCGGCACCCAGCTGACCATCAGAAAGACAATGAAAAAGAGCGCAAGAAGCGAGCCGAAGAACTCCGTCACCGCACCAACATTCGCATTCAACCGCCGCATCACCATCCCGATGGCGACAGGCACCAGCAGCAGAACAAGCGTGGCGATGATGTTTTCGCGCGGGATTTCAAGATCGAGTGCTGCCGAGTAGAACACCAGAATGATCGGGATCAAAAGCACACCAAACACGGTGGACGTCACCGTCATCAACACCGAAAGCGCCAGGTTCCCTTTTGAGAAATAGGTGAAGATATTCGACGTCGTCCCGCCCGGCATACAGGCCATGATCAGCACGCCAATGGCGATGGCTTCGGCCAGCGGCAAGAGCGTGATGAGCAGAAAACCGATAAACGGCATAAACCCGTATTGTGAGATCACGCCAATCGCCAAACCATAGGGGCGGCGCAGCGCCAGGTAAAAGTCGCGCGGTGTCAGCGATGCACCCATGCCCAGCATGATGACAAAGATCATCAGGGCCAGCAGGGCCTGTTCAAATGCTCCAACCATGTCAGGCCTGCTCTTTCACTTTTGTCTTGGCGTCTTCTTCGGCGCGTAAATCCTTGCGGAGGATCTTGCCCACGTTGGATTTGGGCAATTCGTCGCGGAATTCGACCTGCTTGGGCACCTTGTAGGCGGTCAGATGTTCTTTGCAGTAGCTTCGCACGGCATCGACCGTCAGCGTGTCATCCTGCTTGACGATAAAGGCCTTCACCGCCTCGCCCGACGCGCCATCGGGCACACCGATCACGGCAACCTCGTTCACACCGGGATGGGCCGCCAGCATGTCTTCGATCTCATTCGGATAGACGTTGAAGCCAGACACAAGGATCATGTCCTTCTTGCGGTCAACGATGCGGAAATAGCCGTCAGGCTCCATCACCGCGATGTCACCGGTCAAGAGCCAGCCATTCTGGATCGTCTTTTCGGTCTCTTCGGGCTTTTTCCAGTAGCCCTTCATGATCTGCGGCCCCTTGGCGATCAACTCGCCCACCTCACCCACCGGCACGTCCGCACCGTCTTCATCGACGCAGCGCACATCTGTTGATGGGACCGGCACGCCAATCGAATTGGCCCGCGATTTGCCCAGCGGGTTGAAGGTGAGAACGGGGGACGATTCAGTCAACCCATAGCCTTCCACCACGGGCTTGCCCGTCACCTCTTCCCAGCGGGCAGCGACGGCACCTTGCAAGGCCATCCCACCAGCGGAGGCGAATTTGAGGTGTTTGGGCGGTGTGTCGAGAAACCAGACCTCATTACAAAGCCCATTGAACAAGGTGTTCACCCCGCTCAGCCAGGTAATCTTATAGTTCTCGAACGCGCGTTTCATGCTGGTCAGCGGGCGCGGATTAGGGATGAGGATATTGCGCGCACCGATGGAATAGAAGCCGAGGAAATTCACGGTAAACGCAAAGACGTGATAAAGGGGGAGTGCTGTCAAAGCGACTTCCTTCCCACGCTCCAGCGATTTGATGAGTTCCATGGTTTGTTCCATGTTCATCAAAAGGTTGCTGTGGGTCAGCATCGCGCCTTTCGAGACGCCGGTTGTGCCGCCAGTGTATTGCAGACACGCCACATCGTCGGGTGAGACATCGCGGCGATACCCATCAACCGCGTTGTGCAATTCGGCATGTTTGGTGCGCCCCGCTACAATTGCATCGGGCAGACGAATATGAGGCAAAGTGATAGGTTTGACGCTTTTGTCCCAGTATTTCTGAACAAGCCCCACAATCCATTTGGGCAAGGCGGGCATGAACTCGGCCACGCGCGTGACGATCACATTAGGGATCGGGTGACCATGCATCGCCTCAACCAGTTTGTCGGCGAACATATCGACGATCAATATCGCCGAAGGCTCTGCATCGGCAAATTGCTTGGCCATCTCTTCGGCTGTGTAAAGCGGGTTGACGTTGACCAGCACGCAACCGGCCTTGAAGATCGCCATGGCCATGACCGGATAGGCAAGGCAGTTGGGCACCTGAATGGCAACGCGGTCGCCGGTGCTCAGTCCCGCCACCTCGCGCAGGTAGACGGCCAGCGCATCCGACATCTCATCGGCTTGTGCAAAGGTCAGCGTGCCGTTCATCCCATTAGGCAAGCACGTGGTAAAGGCGGGCAGATCACCGTAAGTGTCAGCGGTCGCGCTGATGAAATCGCCGATGGTGCGGAATTGCGGCCCGTCGATTTCGGCCCGCACATCAGTGTCGTAAAGCGCAGTCCAGGGTTTGTCTGTCCTGTCCATCCGTTCCTCCCAAAACTTTAGAGGACACTAAAGCGAAAGGTGCATTTGTGAAGACAGCAAAAACGTGACGTAAGGACATAAACCTCTGAGGAGCGTCATTTATTCCGCCGCCGCAAGCAACGGCCCGGTTTCGAACCGCTTGGCTCGCCTTTCTGCCAGCATCAGCATGGCAGGCGTGACAAGCAGCGTCAGGATCGTGGCAAAGACCAGACCACCAGCAATCGCCGCCGATAATTCAGTCCACCATTGGGTTGACGGCGCGCCATAGATGATCTCGCGCGTGAAGAAGTTGATGTTGAGCCCGATGACCATCGGCATCAGCCCCAGCGCCGTGGTGATCGACGTCAACACCACAGGCCGCAAACGTTGCGCGCCTGTACGCAAGGCGGCCTCAAGCGATGACAGCCCTTGGGACTTGAGCTGATTGAAGGTGTCGATCAGCACGATGTTGTTGTTCACCACGATGCCTGCCAAAGCGATCACACCAATCCCGCCCATCACCACGCCAAAGGGGCGACCGGTGATCAGAAGGCCCAAGAGAACGCCCGCGATGGAGAACACAATCGCCGACATCACGATGAAGGCCTGCCAGAAGCTGTTGAACTGCGTCAGCAGGATCAGAAACATCAGCCCGATGGCCGAGAAGAAAGCACCGATGAGGAACGTCATCGCCTCTTCCTGATCTTCCGCCTCTCCGGCAAAGTCGATTTCGACACTTCCGGGCAGGTCGAGGCGATCAATTGCGCCTTGCAGTGCGATGATCTGGTCATTGGGCAACACGCCGGGGGCCACGTCTGCGGCTATGGTGATGACCCGCTGTTGATCAATCCGTGTGATCACCCCGCTTTGCGGTGAGGGGCGGAAGGAGACAAAATTCGAAATCGGCACGAGGCCCGCATTGGTTGGCACACGCAGCGCCTCAAGCTCAGCCAGGGTTCGGTCAACTGCAGGGAAGCGGACCACGATATCAACCTCATCATCGCTGCCTTCGGGCCGGTAATCCGCGACGGTGATCCCTTGGGTCAGCAATTGCACCGCCTGCCCGAGGAGCGCGACATCCGCACCGCTGCGCGCCGCCTCTGACCGATCCACTTCGATCTGCCATTCGACGCCGGGATTGGGCCGGCTGTCGATCACGTCGATAAAGCCGCCCAGACGCTCCATCTCGGCCAGGATCAGATCAACCGCCACTTCCTGATCAGCCGCGACGCGTCCCAGAACCTCCAGATTGATAGGCTTGCCGCCACCAGGACCGCCCGCATCGGTTTCCACCAGCACCTCAATTCCAGGAATTTCGGCCATGTCTGCCCGGATATCCTCAGCGATCAAGGCAACGGGACGCCGCGTGTCCCATTCCGCCAGCTCCAGTTGGATGGCTCCGATAGTGTCGCTGCCTTGCCCGCTGCCACCTGACCGAGCGTAAACGCTGGCGATTTCGTCGTAATCGGCCAATCGCGCCTCGACATCGCGGACAAGCGCATCTTGTTCATAGACGGAGAAGTTATCCTTCGCCCGCACGCTGACCTGCGCATATTCCGGCTCCACCTCCGGGAAGAAGGTCAGTCCGCTACCCAATGACCCATAGAGGGCAAAGGCGCCAACAAGCGAGATCACCGCGAGGCTGAGCGTCGTCCAAGGCCGCAAGATCGACCACTCCAGAACGCGGATATAGCCGCCCATAAAGCCGGTCATCTGGCGCGGATCGCCGTACTCTGCTGCATAAAGCTGCGCCTTGGCTTTTGCGGATTGCGCGCGCCGTTTGCCGATCAAACCGCCCATGACGGGGATAAAAACAAGCGCCATGAAAAGCGAGGCAGCAAGCGTGCAGATTACCGTGATTGGCAAGAACTTCATGAACTCACCCACAACACCGGTCCAGAACAGAAGCGGGAAGAACACGCACAGCGTCGTTGCCGTAGAGGCGATGATCGGCCACGCCATCCGCTTGGCTGCCCGGGCATAGGCCACTTTTGGGCTGTCGCCCTCATGCAGGTAACGGTCGGCAAGCTCGACCGTGACAATCGCCCCGTCCACCAGCATCCCCACAACAAGGATCAGCGAAAAGAGCACCACGATGTTCATGGTGTAACCCATGAAATAGAGCACCGCCACGCCAGTCAGGAACGCCCCCGGAATGGCCAGCCCCACCAAAAGCGATGAACGCAGGCCAAGCGCGTAAACGATGACGATCATCACCAGAATGATCGCTGCAATCACATTCGCCTCAAGGTCGGACAGCATATCCTGCACGGTCTGACTTTCGTCGAGCGTATAGCGAACCTGCACGGTTTCGGGCCAATCGGCCTGTGCGGCATCGATGACATCGCGCACCTCGTCCACGGTCTGGATGATATTGGCCCCGACCCGCTTTTTCACTTCCAGCGCCAGCGCCGGTTGGCCGTCGATCCGGGCAAAGCCTGTCGGGTCTTCAAAGGTCTGCCGGATCGTGGCCACATCGGCAAAGGTCACAACCGTTTGCCCGCGCACGAGGATCGGCAGTTCGAGCACATCCTCATAATCCTCAATCAGACCGGGGACTTTCAGCACGAGCCGCCCGGCCTCGTTTTCAATCGCACCTGCGGCGATGAGCTGGTTGTTGCGCGTGATGGAGCTAATCAACTCGTCAAACGAGATGTTGTAGGTCTCAAAAACGGTTGGATCGATCAGCACCTCAAGCAATTCGGTGCGTTTGCCCGCCACATCCACCTCAAGCACGCCACCCAACGATTCGATATCGTCGCGTAGATCTTCGGCGAGGGTGTTGAGCGTACGCTCTGGCACTGGCCCCGATAAGACCACGGTCAGGATAGGGAACAATGCCGTATTGATCTCGATCACCGTCAGGTTGGCGTCCTGCGGCAGCTCATCTTCGGCTTTGTCCGCCGCCTCACGCACCTGATCCAGCGCCTCATCTGCATCAAATCCCGGCTCGAACTCCAACTGGACGCTGCCATACCCTTCGCTGGCCGTCCCGGTCATGCTCTTGAGACCGGTGAGCGACGCAAACTCCGCTTCCATCGGCCCCAAGAGCACATCTTCCGAGTCTTCGGGTGAGATGCCGTCGACACTTGCCGATACGTAGACGACCGGGATCGGAACCTCTGGATTGCTCTCTTTGGGGATCGCAATGTAGGCGATCGTGCCAATGGCCAAGAGGAAGACCAGCAGCAATTGCACAACCTTGCTGCGGTCAAAAGCGGCGTTAATGAGGGCGTTCATCGGCTGGCCTTTGCGGTTACGTCAGCTGCTTGTGGACGTGGGTCAACCACATCGCCCGCATTCACAAAGCCCTGTCCCACAGTGATGATGTCGGCCTTCTCGGCCAGACCCGTTACCCAGATCCCGTCGGTCTGGGCGCGCACGATCTCGACCGGCTGAAACGCCACCGTCGCATCATCTTCGACTGTCTTGATGCCCAGATCACCCTCGGGCCCCAAGGACAGAATAGCGGGCGAGATGAAATGCCCCCGCGCCTGGCCCGTCGGGATGGTCACACGCGCGCTCAGCCCCGCGGGCATCAAACTGTCGGGGTTGTCGACCATCACTTCCACGCGGAAGGTCCGGGTTTGCTGGTCGGCATTGCTGCCGATAAAGCCCACCGTGCCTGCCAAACTCTCACCCGTGATAAAGTTGACCTCGGCCTGCTGGCCCTTTTCAATACGCGAAAGCGCGATCTGTGGGACCTGGATGACAACTGTCAGCGGGTCGTTATCCACGACCTCCGCGACAACATCGCCCATGCTCACAAACTCACCTTCGTCGAGCGTGAGGTCATTCAACCGCCCGGTAAAGGGTGCACGGATGATCGTATCGTCCACCTGTTCGCGCGCGGTCACGACCGACGCCTCAGCCGCGGCAAGCGTGGCGCGGGCTTGCGTCACACGGTCCTCCGTGGCGATGCCGCGCACCTGCAAGGACACCGCATTGTCGAAATCGCGGACCGCCTGTTGCAGTGCCGTCTCTGCCTGACGCAACTGCGCCTCGGTCGTGGCGGCATCGATGCGGCCAATCTCTTGCCCGGCATTCACAAAATCGCCCCGCGCCACCGTAACTTCGGTGACCTGCCCCATCGCCTCGGCCCGGATACCTGTCGCGCGGTCCGGTAACGATTGCCCTTCGGCCGAGAGGACCAGCATCACGTCTTGCGCTGATGACGGCATCACGGCCACTGCGACGGGGCGCAGGCCACCATCTTCCGCTTCTGTCGTCTCCTGCGGGCTGGGAAAGATGAAACCGCTTCCCATCCACAACACGAGCGCCAGCGCCAGGCCAATCGCGATCCACTTTGACCGACCGGAACCCGCATCACTGTCAAATCTCAGTTGCCCCGCCAAATCGGGCCGATGATCGTCTTTCATGAATACGTCCTCAAATGCATCCGGGCCTACCTGGCCGAGGCCCTTACGTGGACGTTAAGTAAGGACGAGATGTCGCAGTTACCAGAACCCCACCAGCAAAGCGGCAAAATTCAACGCATGCCGCTTAAAACCTTAGAGCATATGCATCCTATTCTGGCGCAGAAGGTTGATCAGAACCTCCTTGGCCGCCGTCCGGTGGGCGTAGTGTACGTCATGCGCGGTCTTCGCGTCTCCGGCACGGATCGCCTCGACCACGCTGCGGTGATCCTTGTTCGATTGCGTCGGCAAAGGGCGCATGTAAAGCGTCACCGCCTTGGCCCGGCGCACCTGATCACCCATCAACGCGGCAATTGTCACCACCCGCGAATTGCCGCCCAGCCGGGCAAGCTCGGTATGAAACGCATCATCCGCCGCCGCCCATGCCTCGCGATCCCCCGCAGCAAGAGCCGCTTCCATATCGCTGATCGTGATTTCCAGCGTGGACAGGTCCTCCGCCGCGTACCGCTTTTCGGCAGCTTTCGCGGCAGACATGCTCTCAAGCTCGGTCAGCACATCGTAGATTTCGATCATGTCCTCGATGGAAATCGGCAGGATTCGGACGCCCTTGCGGGCCCGCACCTGTAACAGGCCCTGCCCTTCCAAAAGAAGTGCCGCCTCGCGCACGGGCGTGCGCGACATGCCCAGACGGGCGGCCAACTCGCTTTCCAGATGATCCGACCCTGCCGGAAGCGCGCCAGAGAAAATCAGGTTTCGCAACTCTTCCACCGCGATGGCCGAGTTGCTTTTTGATTTCTGCGCTTGCGACGGCATTGACTTAAACTTTCACTTTCTGACCGGTCTCAGCCGACCGGTAAACCGCCTCCTCTATGCGAATGACCTGCAGGTAATCTGCCGCCAAATTCTCAAGCGGTTGCCCTGACATTAGTCCCGAAACGACGTGCAATTGCAATGCATGCGTGCAATCGCCGCCAAAACCCTCATGAGCATCGGGTGGCAAAATGACGGTTTCGCTCTGTGCCCCATGCTTGCGAAGACCAAGCGATCCGTCCCCACGCAGGGTCAGCACACCCCCGCTACCCTCGAACGTGGCCTCGCCCATCGTGCGGCGCGGATTGTCGGCGGCGTGATCAACGTTGCGGTTACCATCGAACACCGCGCGAACACCCGCTGCGTGGTCGAGAACAACGAAACCCGCATCTTCGCCCGCAATGACGGGGTTCACGCGCCGCAAATCGGCATAGACCGCATGAGGTGGCCCAAGAAGGTATCGAAACGTATCGATCCAGTGCACGCCGGTCTCGTGGATCAAAAAGCGTTTCATCTTCTGAAAATAGGGCTGCCGCGCAAGATAGGCATCCGCCCCTTGCCCGTCACCGGGGCGCAGGCGAAAGGTCACCTGATACAGATCACCCAAACTTCCCTGATCCAGCACTTCTTTGGCCCTGCGATACCACGGCTGAAAGCGGAAGTTCTCGTGCACGATCAGCGGCACATTGGCCTCTTGGGCAAGCGCCACCATGTCTTCCGCCTCGGCCAGGTTCTCGCAAAAAGGCTTTTGGCAGATGATCGCCTTGAGGTTTTGATGCGCGATGGCCGTCCTTATCGCCTCCGCATGTCGGACGGGCGGCAGGATCAGATCAACGATATCGGGCTGCACCGCATCAAGCATTGTAGCGAGGTTTGTGAAAGCCGGCGCGCCCGTCGCCTCTGCCTTTTCGCGCACCTGATCGCAGACGCCCACCAGTTCCACATGCGGGATCCGGCGCCAACTATCGATATGAAACTGGCTGAAGTAGCCCGCGCCAACACAGGCAACGCGCAAGGTCATGCGCCAAGGGCCGTCATAACCGCCTCGCCCACTCCGGCAGTCGTATTGCCGCCGCCCAGATCAGGGGTCAGGTTGTCAGGCTGCAACAAAACGGCCTCAACCGCATCACGCAAGCGTTGCCCGTCCTCGATCATCGCCGGAACGTGATGACGCGTGCCGAGCCATTCCAGCATCATGGCGGCAGACAGGATCATCGCCATCGGGTTGGCCTTGCCCTGGCCTGCAATGTCAGGGGCCGAGCCGTGACAGGGTTGGAACACCGCCTGGTTCAGCCCGATATCCGCTGATGGGGCCAGGCCAAGCCCTCCCATCAGACCCGCGCCAAGATCGGACAGAATGTCGCCAAACATGTTCTCTGTCACAAGAACATCAAAATCCCAGGGTTTCTGAACCATCCAGAGCGCGGTCGCATCCACATAGGCATGATCGGCGGCCAATGCGGGATGCTTCGCTGCCTCTGCATCAAAAAGTCCCCGGAAATAAGCGAATGCGCGAAAGACATTGGCCTTGTCCACGCATGTCACGAGGCCCGCCCCCACGCCACGGTTCTTACGGTCTTGTGCCAACTGAAAGGTGAACCGGAACAGCTTCTCAGAGATGTCGCGGGTAATCAGAAGCGTCTCACGCGCCTCATCAGCGCTGACCTCGCCCCGGCCTTGGGTATGAAACAAACCTTCTGTGCTTTCGCGGATCAGCACAAAATCAATCTCGCGGCCTTCGGGGATTTTGAGAGGCGTCGGATGCCCCGGGCCCACACGCACGGGCCGCACGCCTGCGAAGAGGTCAAACGCCTTGCGCAGATCGATCTGCGGGGAAATCTCGGTCCCATCCTCATAGCGCACGTCTGGCAGACCCATCGCAGATAATAGGATCGCATCCGCCGCAGCCGCTGCCTCCAGAGATGCCGCAGGCAGACTTTCTCCGGTCTTTGCATAATGCGCCGCGCCTGCCGGGTGGGTCGCGAAGTCCAGGGCATAATCCGCTTGTCCTGTCGCCAGCTCAGCAAGAAGGCGGACCGTCGGCTGCATGATCTCGGGGCCGATGCCGTCGCCCTCAAAAACAGCGATCTGAAATACACGAGACATAATGCCTATTCCTATACCTGAGCTTCCACTTGAATGTATACATTAAACCATGCACAAATACTTGCAATATCGAACACCCACCCGCCATGATGATCAGGCGAAAGAGTATCAGAGCGCGCAAGCCATTGGAGCCTATGGTCTGGGCAGGCGCGCAAAGGAAAACTTAGAATGTACGCTGTTTGTGTGACGCTAACCCTCAAGCCCGGCAAAGCTACCGAGTTCATGCCTTTGATGCTGGAAAATGCGCAGCTCTCTTTGCGTGATGAGCCCGATTGCCACCAATTTGACGTTGCCACCAACAGCCACGATCCCGACGCCGTCTTTCTTTACGAGCTCTATACCGACAGCGCGGCCTTTGATGCCCATTTGACAAGCGCACATTTCCGCGCCTTTGACACCGCCACTCACAACCTTATCGCAGAAAAAACCGTTCACACCTGGGACCGCGTCACACAATGAGCGATTGGGAAGTTCACGCGATCAAATATGCCGACCGCAATGCGCGGACCCGGGCCGACAGCTTTATCTTCGATGACAATCACGACGCGCCGCATGCGATGGACTACTTCATGTGGCTCCTGCAACGTGGCGACGAGGTTATTCTCGTCGATACCGGCTATGACGATGCAGAAGCCGCTGCGCGTGACCGTCCCATACGCCTCAATCCCGGCGAAGCGCTGGCCCCCTTTGGCCTGAAGCCCGAAGATATCACCACCATCATCGTCACGCATCTGCACTATGACCATGCGGGCGGCCTGCACCTTTTCCCGAATGCGACCTTGCATATGCAGGCCGCGGAAATGGCTTTTGCAACGGGCCCCTGCATGTGCCACGACACGTTGCGCATGCCTTTCACCGCGGCGCATGTGTGTGAGGCGATCAAGCGGCTTTATACCGGGCGGCTGATCTTTCATGATGGTGACGGAGCTGTGGCCGATGGGGTGACGGTGCATTGCATCGGCGGGCATTCGCGGGGCCTGCAATGCGTCCGCGTGCGAACGTCAGCAGGCTGGCTCGTGCTGGCTTCGGACGCAGCGCATTATTATGAGAATTTCGAGGCCCGCAAACCGTTCCCGATTGTCGTTGATCTGCAAAACATGCTCGACGGTTTCGACACGCTGCACAGGCTCGCCTCCAAACCTTCGCTAATCATTCCTGGCCATGATCCACTGGTCCGCGAGAACTTCCCGCAAGGGAAGGCCGAGCACATCACCCGCCTCGATCAGGGTCCAAAATCGTGAAGATCGGCGTCATTGCCGATGATTTTACCGGCGCCTCCGACATAGCACTCACGCTCGCCGAGGGCGGCATGCGGACGGCACAATTCGTGGGCATCCCCGATCCCAAGACAGATGTTGAGGCGGGCGTGGTCGCACTAAAATCCCGCACAATCCCCGTTCAGGAGGCGATTGACCAGAGTCTCGCTGCCTGCGACTGGCTCCTCACCCAAGGCGCGGAGCAGATCATTTTCAAGATTTGCTCCACCTTCGACAGCACCGATGCAGGCAATATCGGCCAGGTGGCCGAGGCATTGGGCACGCATCTTGGGGCCAAACACATCCTGACATGCCCGGCATTTCCAGCAAACGGTCGCAGTGTCTATATGGGCCATCTGTTCGTGGGTGACGTGCTGTTGAATGAAAGCGGCATGCAGGATCACCCGCTGACGCCCATGAAAGACGCCGATCTGCGCCGGGTCCTCGCGCGACAGACGAGATGGCACGTGGCGCAACTCCCACATGCCCTGGTCTCGCAAGGCCCAACCGCAATGGCACAGGCCCTGCCCGCAGGTCCCGCCATGGTGATCGTTGACGCCATTTCCGAGGCGGACCTTTACGCCATTGGAAAGCTGGCAAAGGGGCAAAAGCTGCTCACAGGCGGTTCAGGCATTGCATTGGGCCTGCCTGCGAATTTCGGCGCGGATCCCGCAACCCCGCCATGGCAAGCCATCTCAGGACCCGGCGTTGTTCTGTCAGGTTCCTGCAGCCGAGCCACCCGCGGACAGGTCGCCCACTACAAAACCAGCGCCCCTTCTCTGGAAATCAACGCTGATGATGTCATGTCCGGTAAAGTCCAGATCGATGATCTCGCAGAATGGGTGCTGGACCAGCCCATACCGCCACTTATCTATTCCTCTGCCGATCCAGAGATCGTCGCCGAGGCGCAGGCCAACCATGGGCGCGAGACGATTGCCTCCAGGATCGAAGCACTTTTCGCCAACCTTGCCGCCGCACTCGCTGCAAGGGGTGTCAAACGCATTGTGGTAGCGGGCGGCGAAACCTCCGGGGCCGTGGTCACGGGGCTCAAGGCCCAGACCCTTTACATTGGGCCGAAACTTGCCCCCGGCGTGCCCGCCCTGCGGCACGGCGATATTGCGCTCGCGCTCAAATCCGGGAATTTTGGGGCGGAGGACTTTTTCACCACAGCATTACGCGACATGGAAACAACGAGATGAGCGAAGAGGCCAAAACGCGCGAAGACATCACCCGCTTTGCCAAGTCCATTTTTGAACGGGGGCTGACCAATGGCTCTTCGGGCAATATCTCGGTGCGACTGTCCCACGGCGATATCCTGATCACCCCCACCGGCAGTTCGATGGGTTTTCTCGATCCCGCGCGGATCAGCCTGATCTCATCTGACGGCGCGCATCTGGCAGGCGACAAACCAACCAAGGAAATCCCGCTGCACACGGCCTTTTACGACACCCGCCCCTCAGCCGGCGCTGTTGTCCATCTCCATTGCACCTACGCTACCGCCTTGTCGATGCTGCCCGACATCGACCGCGAAAATGTCCTGCCGACATTGACCCCTTACGCGATCATGCGTCTGGGCAAGGTCAAATGGCTGCCCTTCTTTGTACCCGGCGATCCGGCGATGGGCGCGGCGGTGCGCGCCATCGCGGGCAGGCACAGTGCAGTGCTGCTCGCCAATCATGGGCCGGTCGTTGCGGGCGATGCGCTTGCTGGGACCGTCTATGCGATGGAAGAGCTGGAAGAGAACGCAAAGCTCGCTATCCTCACACGCGGCCTTAACCCTGTCGGCATGACCGTCTCAGAGGTGGCGCAGGTCGTCCAGCAATTCAATGTCGATTACGGCTAGGCGACGTCGGCAGTTGCGCCTAAGACTTGACCATGAATACTGAACCGGAACTGCGCCCGCTTGGTGTTGATGGCATTCTCGTGCGTTTTTCGCGGTTTCTGACCGATGAAGCCAATGCCCAAGCACTCGCCTTTCGGGACAGGCTCGCCTCAGCTGGCATTACCGGCGTTACCGAGGTTGCGTCTTCATTGACCTCAGTTCGGGTCGGTTTTGACCCGTCCAAGACAACACGAGACACCGTTGGCAAGGCTATCCAGTCGCTTGCAACTGAGCGGGCACTACAGGACACCAGCCCGAAAAGGCTGTGGCACATTCCAGCCTGTTTTGGCCCCGAACATGCCCCACAGCTGGCCGAAGCGGCGGCACTGGCGGGTCTTTCAGTCGATCAGGCGATTGCCGAAATCACCGCGCAAGAAACACGTGTCATTGCCATCGGTTTTGCGCCCGGACAGGCCTATCAAGGCATGCTGCCCGATCATTGGGATATCCCCCGTCAAAGCGCACTGACCGAAAGCCTGCCGCGTGGGGCGTTGATTACGGCTGTGCGCCAGTTGATCATCTGGGCCGCCGACGCGCCGACCGGCTGGCGCCATATCGGTCAGACGGCGTTTCGCGTGTATCAGCCCGATACACCCACGCCCTTTGCGTTTGAGCCCGGCGACCGCGTGCGGTTTCACGCGGTTCCTGACAGCGCCTTTGCTGATATCAGGGCGGACAGCACCACAAATGGCGGTGCGCGATGCGAGGTCTTGCGCTGATGCCACATCTGACAATCCATCACGCGGGGCCTGGGCTAACCGTACAGGACCTTGGCCGCCCGGGATGGAAGGCGCAGGGCCTCTCAGCGGGCGGCGCCGTTGACCGGCGCGCCCTTTTCGAGGCTGCGGCGTTACTGAGAGCTTCACCACAGCAGGCGGTGATCGAAATGATGGGCTTTGGCGGCACGTTCAGTACCGATAGCGATACCCGCATCGCGCTGACAGGCGCGCAGATGCAGGTCGATATTGATGGTATGCCTATCGCTACGAACCAGACCCACCACCTGCAAACAGGGCAGAAACTGACGATCGGCGGGGCCGGTACCGGCGTCTTTGGCTATCTGACTTTGGCAGGCGGGATCGCAACAACGCCCGTTATGGACAGCCGCTCGGCCCATCTGACCGCAGGCATGGGCTCCCTGCTCTCAACGGGTGACCGGCTGCCTTTTGAACCGGACCCTGCACCACTGACCTCTCCCGTCGCATTGTCGGTGGAGGACCGGTTCACCGGCGGCACAATCCGCATCATGCCGGGGCCTCAGACTGACTTCTTCAGTCAAGAAACGTTGCAGCGCTTTACCGAAACGCCCTTTACCCGCAGCCTCCGGGGCAATCGGCAGGGTGTCCGGCTCGATCATGATGGGCCAGGTTTCTCTGTTGATGGAGGGCGCAACATCGTCTCCGACCTGATTGTGACGGGCGACATCCAGATGACAGGGGACGGCATTCCGTTTGTCCTGCTTGCCGAATGTCAGACCATCGGCGGCTATCCCCGCATCGGCACCGTGATCCCTGCGGATTTGTCGAAAGTCGCGCAGGCGGCACCCGGCACGCCCTTGCGCTTCACGTTTCTGAGCGTCGAGGAGGCGGACGCCACCGCCAAGTCAGACGCCGCTCTCCTGAGGGAACTCACCACCACATGTCGCCCAATCATCCGCGACCCGCATGACATTGCCGATCTGCTCGGCTACCAGTTGATCAGCGGGGCAACACCCGGTGACGATCTTGAAAGGCCCTGAATGACACGCAACGTCGATCTGAACTCCGATATGGGCGAAGGCTTTGGACCCTGGAAGATGGGCGATGATGCCGCCCTTTTGGACATCGTCACCTCGGCCAATGTCGCATGCGGCTTTCACGCGGGCGACCCGGATGTGATGGACCGGACCATGCGCACCGCCGTCGAAAGGGGTGTCGGCATCGGCGCGCATCCCGGCTTTGCCGATCTCAAAGGGTTCGGGCGGCGCAACCTGCCGATCTCACATAAGGAATTGGTAAATGCCGTCGCCTATCAGCTTGGCGCAGCACAGGCGATGGCCAAACGTGCGGGCGGCAAAGTGCGGCATCTGAAACTGCACGGGGCGCTGGCCAATATGGCGTCGGTCGATCACGCACTTGCGCGAGTCTGTTATCAGGCCGCGCTCGATGTCGATCCGGATATCGTGGTCATGGTGCTGGCCGCTACCGCACAAGAGGAAACGGCGCGCGAACTGGGATGCAATTGGGCGGGTGAGATCTTTTCCGACCGCGCCTATAACGACGACGCCACGCTTGTCGACCGTAGCCTGCCGGGTGCCGTACTCCATGATGCCGCCATCGCCGCGCCGCGCATTCTGGAGATGTTAAAAGCCGAAGCGATCATCACAAATTCCGGCAAACACATTCCCTGTCAGATCGACACGATCTGCCTGCACGGGGATACGCCGGGTGCTGTAGCGATGGCACGCGGTATCCGGCAACATCTGTCGGAGGCTGGCATCACGCTGGCACCGCTTTAGGGGCTTACGATGAAACTCAACGCCGATTTCAGCCAACGTGTCCTGATCCAGACGGATGACATGCCGTGGGTAGCCTCGCCCATGCCCGGCGTCGAAAGGCGCATGCTCGACCGGATCGGCGATGAGGTGGCGCGAGCGACATCTATCGTGCGCTATGCGCCGGGCAGCACATTCTCCGCGCATACGCATAATGGTGGTGAGGAATTCATCGTTCTTGAAGGTACCTTTCAGGACGAGCATGGCGATTATCCGGCGGGCACCTATGTGCGCAATCCGCCGACCACTTCTCATACGCCGGGCGCAGAAGACGGCTGCACGATTTTCGTAAAGCTCTGGCAGTTCGCCCCCAATGACCGGACCCAGTTCCGCATGAAGATGGATGAGGGCCTACCGGAGGATCGTGTGAGCAGCAAAATCCTGCATCAGGACAGCCGCGAAACGGTACGGTTCGTAGCGATGGAACCGGGTGCGATGCTTGAAGAAACGCCCAATGGCGGGGCCGAGATATTGATGATCGGGGGGGCCGCGACGGAAGCCGGGGATAGATTGCAAAATGGGGCGTGGCTTCGACTGCCGGAGGGCGCACCCCTGCGCTTGATCGCCGGTGAGGCAGGTGCAAAGCTCTGGATCAAGACCGGGCATCTGCCATATGCCACGGCGCCCAAAGTCTGACGTTTCAAAGAGCGGCACTAGAATGACAAAACCAACCTATTATACGCCCAAAGGCGGGCTGCCGCCGCAAACGCAGCTTTTGTCGGACCGCGCGGTATTCACCGATGCGTACGTCGTAATCCCCAAGGGCGTGATGACCGATATCGTCACCAGCAACTTGCCGTTCTGGGACAAAACCCGCGCCTGGGTGCTCGCCCGCCCGCTCTCTGGCTTTGCGGAGACTTTCAGCCAGTACATTGTTGAAGTCAGCGCGGGCGGCGGAAGCGACAAACCGGAAACGGACCCCGCTGCAGAGGCCGTGCTGTTTGTTACAAAAGGGGCGCTCACGCTGACCGTTGCAGGCGAGACCCACGCGATGAAACCGGGCAGCTATGCCTATGTCCCGCCGCAAGCGAATTGGGCGCTTCTGACCGACGAAGGCGCGACCTTCCACTGGATCCGCAAGGCTTATCAGGCTGTTGAAGGGATCGCCCCTCCGACCGCCTTTGTCACACATGAAGACAATGCCGAAACCACTGCAATGCCGGACACAAATGGCGCTTGGACAACGACGCGCTTTGTCGACCCCGCAGACATGCACCACGACATGCATGTCAATATCGTCACCTTTCAACCCGGCGCCGTGATCCCCTTCGCCGAAACCCATGTGATGGAGCACGGGCTTTATGTGTTAGAAGGCAAAGCGGTCTATCGGCTTAATCAGGATTGGGTGGAGGTTGAAGCCGGTGATTTCATGTGGCTGCGCGCCTTTTGCCCGCAGGCCTGTTACGCGGGCGGTCCGGGGCCGTTCCGCTATCTGCTTTATAAGGACGTCAACCGCCACATGCCGCTGAGTGTCTAGGCGACGCATGCACCGCGCTGCCGGGATTATTGATCACATGTTTCCAACATTCTTGTGGTTCGCCACGAGACGTCGAAGCATCCCGCGCTTATGTGCGTCTAGCTTATCGGGAAAGAACAAACGGGAAGCCAAAAATCCAGGGGTTTTGCGCGAGTGTCCTAGCCATCTGGCATTCTCCATTCCAACAATCGGCGTTGTGGCACTCGCAGTTTCCAGTTCCCATCATCGCTTACAGACCGGCGGCACGCCACGTGCTCTGTTGTGTGTCGAGAAACGTTGCCAAATCTGCCTCGTTTAACGGGCGCGACAAAGCGTAGCCTTGGAAAATGTTACATCCGAGCGCTCTGATCACGTCGATGTCGTTCTGTGTTTCGACGCCTTCTGCCATTGCTTCAATACCAAGGCCACGCGTCATATCCAAAATCGCTGACACGATGCTGCGCTTGACCGGTTCTGTCACAGCCGCCTGAATCAGGCTGCGGTCCACCTTTAACCGGTCGGGCCAGATCTTGAGCAAACCGGTGATCGACGCCCGCCCACTGCCGAAATCGTCCGTTTCAATCCGCACCCCCATTTCGCGCAATTGGGTCAGGTTTTCCTCAAACTGAGGTGTTTCACGGCTTTCGTCGAAATAGATCGTTTCAAGCAACTCGACCGCGAGACGGCAGCTGCGATCAACCCAGATCTCATCAATTTCCTTCGGCAGTTCGGGGTCGACCAAACGCGCCGCACTGATATTGACCGAAACCGACGGCAGTATCAGTCCCTGTTGTTTCAGCCGCGCTGCCGTATCTAACGCCTGGCGGAGCATGTGGCGATCAATCTCAGCCAGTAGTCCAAGCTCTGCTGCCGAATCCAGAAATGTGCCGGGCAGCAATAGCCCCAGTTCGGGATGTTGCCAGCGCACCAGCGCCTCTGCACCGACAACTGCGCCGGTTCCCACATTCACCTGCGGCTGAAAGTAGGCAACAAATTCCTGCCGTTCAATTGCAGCAGGTATATCCGCGGCCAGACGTCGGTCTGCCCTGATCTGTGCCTCCATCTCTGATGTCGTTTCGCAAACCATGTTGCGTCCGCCACGCTTCGCCGCGTAAAGCGCGACATCAGCATTCGCAAGCAGACGGCTGGGTGATACGCAGCCATTTTTGGCGATGGCAAAACCAACGCTTGCACCGACGGTTGCGCGTTGATTGCCGTGGCAAATCGGGGCAGCCATCGCCTCAACAATTGCGTCACCCACCCATTGGGCAAGATCGGATGTGACACCGTCCTGCATGATGATCAGAAACTCGTCACCACCCACGCGATAGACAGCGCCCTTGTCACTGACCACAATTGAGATGCGGCGCGCCGCCTCGGAAAGAACCGTGTCACCAGCCGGATGACCAAGCGTATCGTTCACCCATTTGAACCGGTCTAGATCGACATGCAAAAGTCCGACCGACGCGTAAGCGTTGTCCAAAACAAGCTTCAAATCTCGCTCAAAAGATCGCCGGTTGCGCAGCCCGGTCAGCGCGTCGACATAGGCCGCCCTCTCAAGCGCATTGCGCGTCTCATCCAATTCACGATTACGTTCGGCCAGTTGGGTGTTGGTTTCCACCAGACGCTGCATCGCCTCTTTTTCATGGGTGATGTCGTGACCGGTGCCACGATAGCCGATAAAGGTACCGTCATCGGCAAAGAGTGGTTGGCCAGCAACACGCATCCATAGCACCGATCCATCGGTTCGCCTGTTGATCGAATACTCAAAATCCTTGAAAGGACGACAAGCGTTCAGATCGGCAATATGTTCATCCCACTTAGCCAAGTCAGCCCGATCACTGGCCACGATATCGCGCCTGCGGCCGAGGATCTCGGCCTTGGGGATCTTGGTAACTTCTTCCATACGGCCCGAAAAATAGGTAAAGCGATGCTCGGCATCGGTCTCCCAGAACCAATCCGACGCAATGCCCGCAAAATCTTCGAGATCGCGGATCTTGGTGTCTTTTTCTTCAGCCATCATGGTTTCATAGCGTGAAGGAATTGAGCAAGTGTTAGCGCCAGCAAGTGCAAAGAGAGACAGAATGGGGCTTGGCAACGCGGCTTGGGGCCAGTAACCACACGTCATTGCCCCGTCTCGTGATTCGTCGGGGCTTTGTTCGTCCGAGACGGTGGGTCGGCCTTGCGCCAATAATTCCTGCCTGAGACGGGATAGACCGGAATGATCTGAGGCTCTCCTCGGCTCCAACGGCTCAACCCCCGTATCCATTGGACATCGACTGTCAGCGCGTTCGCGTGCTGTCAAAATTGAGCCGGGAAGCAATTCCCAAACTTGGAGTGAAACTGTGGATAGAGCACAAAAAGAACAGCTGGTCGAAGATCTCGGCCAGATCTTTGAAAGCTCTGGCGTCGTCGTGGTTGCCCACTACGAAGGCATGACAGTTGCCGAAATGCAGGACCTGCGCGCAAACATGCGTGAAGCGGGCGGGGCCGTGCGCGTTGCCAAGAACAAGCTCGCCAAGATTGCTTTGGACGGAAAGCCATGCGCGAGCATCGCTGAATACCTGTCCGGCATGACCGTGCTTGCCTATTCCGAAGACCCAGTGGCTGCGGCCAAGGTCATGGATAACTACGCCAAAGAGAATGACAAGCTCGTCATCCTCGGCGGTGCTATGGGCGATCAAGCACTTGACCCAGCTGGTGTGACATCAGTTGCCAAAATGCCAAGCCGCGAGGAGCTTATCGCTTCGATCGTGGGCTGCATCGGGGCACCTGCATCCAACATCGCCGGGGCCATTGGCGCGCCTGCTTCGAACATCGCGAGCATTCTTTCGACCATCGAAGAGAAAGCTGCATAAGGCACTGACTTGACTTGAGGTTTACCCTCACGTTGGAACACACAAAACGGAAACGGAAAGCATAAAATGGCTGATCTGAAAAAACTGGCTGAAGAGATCGTTGGTCTGACCCTTCTCGAAGCACAAGAACTGAAAACAATCCTGAAAGACGAGTACGGCATTGAGCCTGCTGCTGGTGGCGCTGTCATGATGGCTGGCCCTGCTGGTGGTGACGCTGGTGCGGCTGCTGAAGAAAAGTCTGAGTTTGACGTCGTTCTGAAGAACGCCGGCGCTCAGAAAATCAACGTCATCAAGGAAGTCCGCGGCATCACCGGTCTTGGCCTGAAAGAAGCCAAGGACCTCGTCGAAGCTGGTGGCAAGATCAAAGAAGGCGTTGCCAAGGACGAAGCCGAAGAGATCAAAGGCAAGCTGGAAGCAGCTGGCGCCGAGGTCGAACTGGCCTAAGCCGGATCAACTTGATCAAAAGAAACCGGGTCGCATCAGCGGCCCGGTTTTTTGTTGCGCTAGGCGGCGTCTTACGAAGGGGCGTAGGGCAGCGATGAGTGATGCAGGTTGATCCGCAACTGGCCCTCGTCATCCATCACATAACCGAATGAGTATTCAACTTTCGTCTCACTGCCATCGGGGCCAGTGAAATAGTAGTTGCCCATCGCAATCGCCGCATCGTCGGTCGTGAAAATGCCGTTGTTTTCCCAACGGACATTGGTCCAGCCCTTGATGGCAAAGCCTGTATCCTCGGTCCCCTCAGTACCGATGAAATAGCTGAGTGCCTCGGCAAAATCTTCGCGGAATTGGTCGTCAGCCGCCAAAGTCGGTTTGAACATCACATCCGTCATCCCGTAGGCGTAAAGGTCGTTGATATGTGCGGTTGCGCGTGCGGTGTAATCGCCGCCAGTCGTATGGGTTTCAGAGATGGCCACAATGCCCTCGCCCCATGCGGTTTGCGCGTCAATCACGCTCTGTTCCGAAATTGTGTCGGCGGTTGCAACGCCAGCTGAAAATACCAAACCAAGAGCTACAAAAAAACGGTTCTTCATGGTCATAAGTTCATCTCATTTCGGGAACGTTTTGATCATCAAAGCCTCCTGGCGCCCCATTCCAGGAAACTTCGGCACACGCGGTTCATCCCCATGCGCAAACTGCCGGTGTTGGGTTGCACCGCAGCTGATGCGGTGAGCGGGTCATCCATTCTCACCGTCATCACCGAGCTTACGCGTGGCTTGCCTGATTTATTCTGTCAGGTAATGAAAAATTCGGAATGAAATAGCTGGGTCAAATGTGACCCATGTCATGCAATGGCTGTACGCTCCAATTGCCGCGCCTTTCTGGTGTCCGCGTCAATCTGGCTGATCCGGGTCCAGGAACGTCACGCCCGACAGCGCGCGGATGCCTGCAATCTGCCGTGCATACGCGACATCACCTGCCGCATGGGTATTAGCCCCAAACCCGTCAAATCTTGGATTTTTAGGGCCGACGGGCATCGTCTTGCGCATGGCAAAACCCAGCTTTTCGGTCTGATCGCGTGCATGGCGGGCCAATGTCTCGGCCACCGCCTCTGCCGACAACCCCTCATGAATGCGTCTGTCCAAGGGGCGGACCAAAGTCGCGGCATTCGCGCCCACCAAAGCACGACAAATCCGAGGAAAAAGGGCTGTGTAATCCTCATAGCACCAGACCGTGACCTGACCCACACCCTCGGCGGCGCGCAACCGTGTGACAAGATCCAGCCAATCCACACTCTTGACCGGATTGATCTGATGGTAACGGGCAAAGGGCACGACCCGCCCGCCCATCAACTGCTGGCAATAAGCCGAGTTCAGAAAAGCCGTCGGGTGGCGGATCCCAAGAAGCACGTCAACGGGGCGCTCAAGCGCCGCCGCCAGTCGGCTGATCCGTATCGCCGCATGCGGATAGCGCTGGGTGACCTGCATTCGGCGCGGTGAGTTGAGGACACCGATAAAGTTCTCTTCACTGAAAACAACGCGTGTCGCATCCTTGCGCATCAATGCCAGTTGCGCCTGCGGCGATCTGCGCGGCCCAGAGGGCAGATCATCCTTCAGGCCAAAAAGCGCAAAAATCGACCGCCCCGGCAAACGAAAGTCCTGGGGGCCATAGTACCGCACACCTGCCGCCGCCATCCCTTCGACCGACTTCATCAGCGAGCGCTGCAAATGGGTCGTCGCCGTCTTATGCGCACCGATGTGAAAGGCGAGTGTCAAATCATCGGCGGACATATGGGAAAATAAGCCTCCAGCGGGCGGCAAGCGGGTCTGGCAGGGGCAGCAGGACTTGAACCCGCGACCTACGGTTTTGGAGACCGCCGCTCTACCAACTGAGCTATACCCCTACGACCGGATGTTGGACTAGTCCGAATTGCAAAGAGGATCAAGGGTGGACTTGGTCGGCTGCGTGGAAATATGAAGCGGTAGAACCATAATCCCACGCGGCTGATCGGGCATGAAATTTCGCAAAAGGCTGGAAAACTCCGAAACGCTCGCCATCGTCCTGGGATTTGTGGCGCGCCTGATTTTCGGCGTCTGTTACAGGACCACACGCTGGCAGGGCGAAGGGCGTGAAAGGCTTGAGGCTGCCTTGGCGAAGGGCCCTGTGATCCTCGTCGTGTGGCACAGCCGGTTGCTGCTGGGGCCCGCCCATTGGCCGTTAGAGCATGGGCAACTCTCAACGATCCACACACGCTCTCCCATCGGGCGGGTTGTGGGGGCCATGCAGCGCCAGCAAGGACTGCATCCGTTTGAGATGAACGAGAAACGCTCGAACCGCGCCGCCTCGCGCCAGATCATGAAACTGGTGCAGCAGGGCACCAGCATAGGGATCACGGCGGATGGACCTGAGGGGCCTGCACTGCAACTGAAAGACCCACCTATCCACTGGGCGCGGGCCACCGGTCTGCCGATCTTTTGCTATGCGTTCGCGACGAAAAAGCAAAAGCGGGCTGACAGTTGGGATAAAATGCTGATCCCGCTGCCGTTGACGCGCGGCGCGTACGTATATGCCAAGTTCGATGACGTCATCCCTCGTAAAATGGACGCCGATCAGATGGATGCGCTAAGGGCCCGCCTGCAGGATTTCATGGTCGAGACCACCGCACGGGCTGACGACATGCTGGACCTGCCACGCGGCCCGTAATCAGCGCCCGGCTGCCGCGCGCAGGGCTGCCAAATTCGCACCTGTAATCGCGGCCTCATGGGCGAGGATCTTCTCAATCGACCAATCCCACCAGGCAATTTCATTGAGTGCAGCAATTGTGCTGGGATCAAAACGCATCCGCAGCACCTCTGCCCGGTTGCCCGCAACAATGGCGTAGTCCGGCACAGGACGGCTCACAACAGCCCCTGCGCCGATGATCACTCCGTTGCCGATCTGTGCACCCGCGAGAATACGGGCGCCCGTGCCAATCCAGACATCATGGCCAACCTTAATGTCGCGCCCGGGCCGCAGCGTCTTTGCATAGGCGCCAAAACGCTCGGGCTGATGAATTGCAAATGGAAATGTCGAAAACCCGTCCCGCGCGTGATTGGCACCATCCGTGATGAACTGCACGCCATGGGCGATCTGCCCGAATTTCCCAATGATGATCCGGTCGTTGGCCCACGGAAAGAGATAGGGCGCCAGCCGCCCGGCCCAAAGCGATGGTTCTTCCGGCGGGTCAAAATCGTTGGCGTAGGTATAATCGCCAATCTCCCAATTCGGATGGGTGATCGCCGCCTTCAGAAAGACGTTGCCCTTATGAACAGTGCCATCAGGCAACGTCACGGGGTGGAGCGTGTCAGGCGATGGGAAAGACATATCTGATCCGCGCGATTTCACAGGTCAGCGCGTACCCGGATTCAGATGCGGCAGAAAGGTGAAACTTGGTCGCGCGACCGGTATTCAGCAAGAATTGACGGTTTGGTGCGACAATCTGTCAATTCGCTCTATGTGGATAGAGAGGAACGGTTTGCGGAGTAGGTTTATGGATGGTCTGATTGTCGTCTTCTTGGTGTTTGACTTTGTCTTAGCGCTGGCTTTGGTGGTCGTGACGATGGCGCAGATGGACATGCGCTATGCTAAACAGGTACGCGAGCAGGAAGAGTACAAATCCCACTTCCGCCACGACCGTCACAAGGATCGTTGATCGTCCCGAGTAGCCTGCAACGATGATCGTGCCCCGTCGTCGCCGCGCCCGCCCCGTGGGGTCGGTTCGGGCGCGGCGCAAACTTCGTTTGCGCAATGCTGTTCAACGTGGAGCGCATTGCCCGAGTCACACTTCAATCCAATCCACTGCAGGGGGCAGCTCACCATCTTTGACGAAATCATTCAGCGCGCGCATTCCTAGGTCCATCGGCACCACATTTCGGCGCGGTAACTCGGTATGGTGGACAAGCCCGACATAGGCGACGAGATAAGGCTCGATATCATCAGTATCGGCCTTGCTAGCAAAGTAGGGTGGATCCTTGTGATGATACACGAAATCCAAAACCGTTTCGTTTCCAGCGCCGACGACAAGTGACATGGTGTTTCCGTTGGGCATCGTGACAAAAACAATGTTTGGCCGCCCAATGGTTGTGGCATGATCCATTGCCAGTTTTAGGTTTGCCCGCAGTTCATCAAGCGTGAGTATGTCGATTGGTGGTCTACCTTCTTCAATGGTCAATGTTGCGAGCATCTATCCTTCCATCCCCTCATCTTCATTCAACCATCAATATCCAGATAAGAGCATGGGCAGAAGCAAAAGGCCGCGCAGACTGGGGCGGCCTTTGATCTTCTCGGAGTCCCATGTCCTGTCCGGGAAGGCATCGTATTGTGTCGCCATGCGTGAGGTCGGTGCTCACCCCGCCTTATCGACCCAGCTCCCCGCAGTAGTTAACAATACCTGACCTGACCATGCGTTTTCCCCACGGGGAAGGTTTGGTTGATCGTGACGGCCACAACGCAAGAAGGCCGCCCCTAGGGGCGGCCTTTGTATGTTTCGCTGTACGGTGGGTGGAACCCACGCGTCGTTCGATTACTCTACAATTTTGGAGACGACCCCAGCCCCCACGGTCCGGCCACCTTCGCGGATGG
>NZ_JAXBMD010000012.1:0-45648 GCF_033963825.1 Cognatiyoonia sp. IB215446
GTTATCGAGATGTCGAAAGAAGACCGGGACGCGCTGATCCGGTTTGTGGAGAGCCTATGAAACGCCTGATCGCCGCCAGCCTCATTGCAGTCATGCCCGGTATTGTTGCAGCACAGACCATCACCGCCGATATCGTCGAAAATCATGTGCTCCCCCGCTTTGACATGCTGGCCGCAGCGGGACAGGATCTGTCGGATGCAGCGACAGAGGATTGCGCTGCGACGTCCGAACCTTTGCGGATCGCCTACGGGGTGGCATTTGACACGTGGATCGCCGCCAGTCATATGCGCTTTGGCCCAACCGAAACGGATGACCGCGCCTTTGCCATCGCCTTCTGGCCCGACAGCCGAGGGGCGACACCCAAGGCGCTTGGCACCCTGCTTCGCGATGAAGATCCCATCGCGCAAAGTGCAGAAGCCTATCGCGATATGTCCATCGCCGCGCGCGGGTTTTATGCAATGGAATTCCTGCTCTATGACGAAGCGATCAGCATAGCCGGTGACGCAGATTACCGCTGCCAGCTTGTCCGAACGGTCGCCGCGGACATTGCCAATATGACGCGAGACATCGCCACAGATTGGACCGACAGCTATGCGGCACTGCTCACCAATCCGTCGGGGGACGGGGTTTACCGGACGGATCTGGAGGCAATGCAGGAATTGTTCAAAGCCCTGACAACCGGCCTGCAACTGACCTCGGAGGCACGATTGGGCCGCCCGCTGGGCACGTTCGATCAGCCCCGCCCGCGCCGCGCCGAGGCGTGGCGGTCTGAGCGATCTGCACGGCATGTGGCCATCGCCATTGAAAGCTTGGCCGATCTTGGCACGCGGCTCTCGGTAGATGATCCGATCTTGCAGGAAAGCCTCAACGCCGCCTTCGGTCGCGCCCAAGCACAAATCGCGGCGCTCGATGACCCGGCTTTTGCCGGCGTGGCCGACCCTACATCGCGCATTAAGGTCGAAGCGATCCGCAGCCGTGTCGAAGAAATCCGCGCAATTGCCGAAAACGAGCTTGGACCAAGCTTGGGGGTTGCTTCTGGATTTAATGCACTTGACGGGGACTGATGGCCAGCCGACGACAATTCATCGCCGGGCTTCTGGCAACGGGGCTGGCACCGCTGCCCAGTTGGGCCGATGCTGGGTCCCCTGCTTTCCTGTCCGCCGCTCGACGGGATGATGGTGCCTTTGTGCTTTGTGGGATCAGCGACGCGAAGAACGTTCTATTCCAGATACCATTGCCAGCCCGTGGTCACGCTGCAGCAGCCCATCCGACCCGGCCCCTTGCCGTCGCTTTTGCACGCAGACCAGGGCGATTTGCCTGCGTTGTCGATTGCAGCTCTGGTCAAATTGTCGCCATGCTTGATGCGCCGTTGGGTCGCCATTTCTACGGCCACGGCGCGTTCAGCCAGGATGGCGAATGGCTCTATACAACCGAAAACGACTATGGTGCCGGAGCGGGCTGTTTAGGCGTATGGGATGTGGCCGCTGGTTTCGCACGCACCGATGAATTTGCCAGCGGCGGTATAGGGCCACATGACATCAAACGCCTCCCAGGCACTGATGTCCTAGTCGTAGCGAATGGCGGGATTGACACGCATCCAGAAAGCGGGCGGACCAAGCTGAACATCCCGACGATGCGTCCCAATCTGGCCTATATTGCGGAGGGCGAGGTAATTGACGTTGCACAACTTGACGCCAGGCACCACAAGAACTCGATCCGACACTTATCGGTTGCGCAAGATGGCCGCGTCGCGTTTGGCATGCAATGGCAAGGGGCCGCCGCCGCCTCACCATCATTGGTCGGCGTCCACACACGTGGATCTGCTGTCCAATTGGCCACTGCGGCGGTAAGGCAAATGCAAGGCTATGTTGGCAGCATAACTTTCATCGCCGATGGCACGCAGATCATAGTAACTTCGCCCCGCGGTGGTCTGGTCCAGAGTTATGATGCACAAACACTAGCTCTGCTCAACGAAGTAAAGCTGACGGATGCTTGCGGAGCCGCTTCAACGTCAGAAGGCGTCATCATAACAACCGGAACTGGACGACTTGTTGATCTGATATCGCGACGCAAGCAAGAAACTCATTCGCTGCAATGGGACAATCATCTCGTGTCTTTGGGATAACCCACCTGACGTTGTCACGTAACATGCATATCAAAATATGCTGGATATGATCCTCGCGGGGATCCCAGTGATCTGTGAGTGGTATTAAGGCGTTCGCATTCGAAAATACCGGCTGACAGCCTCGCAGCGTCTCGGTCTAACTCGACCAAAATGGATCGAGGCTTTGGATTGATGATGTCGAGACCTTTTTTGCATGAGGATGGCCTCCTATCTGGCAATTCTGACACCAAAGCTCGACAAAGGCGACAAGTTGATGCTCACACCCCGACTAACTTAGTAAGGAAAAACCAAGCTTCTTTTTTGCCCTTTTGCTGGGCTGCCGTTACCTACTAGAACTGGCACAATGGTGGAGGCGCCGTCGTCCTGGCTTGGACCGACGCTCCCTTAGCGAACTTGTCGGAGAGTGCTGCCTTTTGACTCCCTCGAATAAGACCAAACAGCTATGACGTGGCGATTTGGCGGATCCTGGTGCAAAGATCCGCCCAAAGTGCTCTGCTTTGGGGAAGGTAACTGTCTTTGTACCATTTTGGCTCGGATTGATCGTTCGACTTTTCCTCTAGCGCACGACCAAGATTTGCAGCCGTCTCGGCTAGACGCGAAAACGCTGCTGTTGTCACGCTGCCTTCGGGAAAGACGGCGTTCAGACCATAGCTCGGCTCGGTCACAAGCGGTGTAGCTGTGGCCATTGCGCCGATGATGCGCGGGATTTCAAGGTGGTTGGAGCGATAGGCGTGGATGTTTAGGCAGCAACGCGATTGGGCTGCAATCTCTTCATACACAACGCCTGTCTGGGGCGAGAGGCGTATGCCAGCCTGTTCAAGCGCATCGAGTACCGTCTTGCGGCGGGCGGATGGACCGCCGACAAAGCAGACGTCATAAGGGCGTTCTGCCAGTGGTATGGCGGGTGGCAGCGTGTCGGGATCAATCGCGACCTGAAAGCCGAAGACAGGCATCTTCATCCGCCGTTGCAATCGTTTGGTCTGGGGTGGGAAGTAATCAAGCAGGATGTCGTAGCGGTCCTGTTTTTCGCGCAGCATGCGCTGCTTGCGGCGGATCGCGCTCCACCCGATGCGGCTAAGCTTCAAAGGGTTGCCCATCACCGCTATGATCGAGAAGTTAAGATAGACATAGGTGCAGCCGGGCCTGCGGCGGTGCCGCGCAAAGCCTTCGCCGATCACGAAGATGATGGCGTTTTCCTCGTGGGTGGCTTCGTCGATTTCGTCGCAGATGATCAGCTCTGCCCCGCCGCTGAAATTGCGTTCCAGTTCGGCGTGGATGAAGCGTGTGACATAGGTGATATAGGCGTAGCTCACCTTCTGAATAATGAGATAAGCGCGGTCCATGGCGCGGTAGAAATCCTTATCGCGATCTATGATTGAAACAAAATGTACCAGGAATGCGCGGCAGGCGGCCCGCGGGATGTTACAAATCCTTACAGCTTTGCAGCAGTTTCCTCGTTCAAAATCAATATTTTCTGCGCGTTTCGGCAAAGCTGCGCTGAATTAACGGGCGTTCGCTGTGAACATGACCAAAAACCGCCCGCTGCGCGGCAATCAACTGCCGATTGCGGCTTTGTCGTCGTGCGTCCGTCACAGTGCGGGCCTATAACAGAGGCGCAAGTTGCCGTTGCTTTCGAGTGCAAAATCAGTTTTGCGATCCGACTACTCACAACCTCTGGAATCCCCCCGATGCCTGACACTTTGTCATCGTATGAACGTGCTGCCGATCCTCTTGTTGTTGTTCCTTGCCTGAATGAGGCCACCCATATTGCCGGTATTCTGCGACAGCTCAGTGCGGCCATGAAGCGCCTGAACGGGCGTGTTGTCGTTGTTGATGGGGGCAGTACGGATGGCACATTGGATATTGTGGGTGAATTTGTTTCGGCCGATCCGCGCATTTCGCTGCTGCATAACCCTGACAGGATCCAGAGCGCCGCGATCAATCTGGCTGTGGCGCAGGATAGCGGGCGCGCCACGCATCTGCTCCGTGTTGATGCGCATTGTACCTATCCGGACGATTTCTGCGATGTGCTGATGCAGCAGGCCAATAGCGTCTATGCCGACAGCATTGTCGTCAGCATGATCGCCGAAGGCGTACAGCCAGTGCAGCGCATCAATGCGGCGACGCAGAACGCATCATTTGGCAATGGCGGTGCGGCGCATAGGCACATCCCCAGCGGCGCTTATGTGAATCACGGGCATCATGCCTTGATGAAGATCGATGCCTTTCGCGCGGTTCGCGGCTACGATCCCAGTTTTACCCATAACGAAGATGCCGAGCTTGACTATCGACTGCGCAAGGCGGGATCGCGCATCTGGCTGACGAATGCGACGGCGATTACCTATCATCCGCGCACATCGTTTCGGGACTTGGCGCGGCAATATTTCAACTACGGGGCCGGGCGGGCGCGCAACCTGATCAAGCATCAGGTCAGGCCGCAATTGCGGCAGGTCAAGGTGATCATGGTGGCGCCAGCCGTGGCGATGGCACTGCTTGCGCCGGTGCATTGGGTGTTTGCACTGCCCGCAGCCATCTGGGCGCTCTATTGCCTTTTCTCTGGCGCGCGCATGGCTGCCGCGCAGCGTGATCCGCTGCTGGTTCTTTGTGGTGTTGCGGCGATGATCATGCATTTTGCGTGGTCTCTTGGCTTTTGGCAGCAAGTGCTGCGGCGGTCGCCCGGGCTGCAGCGGAGGGTGGCACAATGACCCAAATGCTGGAGATATGCGTCTGCACCTATCGCAGGCCGCAACTGGCCGCGACGTTGACATCGTTGATGGGGTTGGAGCGGCCCGACGGCTATGACATGTCGATCCTTGTGGTCGACAATGATGATCATCCAAGTGCGGCCGAGATGGTTGAGGCAATGGCAGCAGATGCGCCGATCCCGTTGCGCTATGTCCATTGTCCGGAGGGGAATATCTCGATTGCCCGTAACGGTGCGCTGGCCCACAGCACCGCGCGTTTTCTGGCGTTCATCGATGATGATGAGGTAGCGCCCGCCGATTGGCTGTTGCATCTGACGCGCGAGATGGAAAAGACTGGGGCCGATGTGGTCCTAGGCCCAGTTGAGGCGGATTATGCCGAAGGCGCACCCGCCTGGATGCGCCGGACGCGCATTCATGCGACCATGCCCGTCTGGGTCGATAATCGGATCATCACGGGCTATACCTGCAACGTGCTGATCGACCGGCAAAAACCGGCATTGCACGACCGGCTGTTTGATTTGTCACTCGGTCAGACCGGCGGTGAGGATACTGCCTTTTTCGCCAAGGTTGTGGCCGAGGGCGGCACAATCGCCTTTTCACCCGATGCGCGCCTGTTTGAGACGATCCCGCCCAATCGGGTCAGCTTTAAATGGCTGCTGCGCCGACGCTTTCGGATGGGGCAGACGCATGGGCGGCTGGTCGCGGAAAATGGTGCCTCTTTCCGGCTTTGGACGATCACCGTTGGCAAGGTGGTTTATTGTGCCGGCGCGACCGTGTTGCAGGTGTTTGGGCAGGATCGGCGTAACAAGGCGATCCTGCGCGGTGCATTGCACTTAGGCGCGCTGTCGGGTCTCGCCGGTGGGCGCGGCTTGCAGCAATACGGGCCAGAATTCACACAGCGGCAAAGCGAATAGGAGGTCGCGGGGTGGGGTCGATGAAAGATATCGGGCTGCGCGTGCGCGATGCGGATGCACAGGCCGACCGGCCAGAGGGGGCCGCCGTTGGCGGTGCCACGACGCTGGGTGACGTACTGGCCGTGCTGCGCCGTCAATGGCTGCCGCTTGTTCTGCTGACCTTGCTGGGGCTGATGGCAGGGGCCGTGCATCATGTGACAACCCCAAAACAATATTACGTTGCCGCGACCGTGCTGGTGGATGAACGGCCCGTCGCACTTGATCAGGAGATCACGGCGAGCATCCCCTTTGCGCGCAACGATACGTCGCTGCTGAACGAGATGCAGGTGCTGCGATCATTGCAACTCGCAACAGAGGTCGCGCGCAGGCTTGATCTGCATAATGAGGATGTCTTTATTTTTCCGCCATCCTCACTGGCGCGCGACATCATCTCGGGCACGAAAGGCACGCTGACCGGCCTGATCAGCAGCGATGCTGCCGAAGAGACACAAGTTGCGTCAGACCCGGCTGCAGACGAAGCGCGGCGGTTGCGGGGTGCCGCCGCAAAGCTGCAGCGCGATATCCGTATCAGCCGGATCGGGATGAGTTTTTCTATTGAGATCAGCTACATCGGGCATGATCCGGCCCTCGCGGCTGATGTCGTGAACACATATGCAACCGCCTATCTGGACGATGGGTTGAATGCAAATGTCGAGTCCACCGAGCGTACCACGGCATGGATGCGCAACCGTCTGGCCGAGCTTGAGGAAACATCAGCCGCCGTATTGGCAGAAGCTGCCGCGATGCGCCGGACGGAGCCCGAAAACGTGATGGAATTGCGCGAACTTGCGCAGCGCGCCGCGACCCTGGACGCTCTTTATCAGACGCTCTCGGCGCGTTACGCGCAGATGTCGCTGCAAGGGTCGTTCCCGGTGTCGAACGGGCGCATTCTGACAGAATCTCTCGTGCCGCGTACGGCGGCGCTGCCAAAGCTCTGGCGCACTTTGTCCGTGATGGGCTTGCTGGGGCTAATGGCGGGGTTCCTGCTGGCCGTCCTGCGCGAGATGCGTGAACGGGGTTTTCGCGTCAGCAGTGACATCCATACCCATACCGATCACGCCTTTCTGGGCCATTTGCCGCAGATAGAGCCGAAGTCAGCAGCTTCCGGTACGCCTCAACGGCAAGTGCCGACGCAATTCCTGTGGGCTGTTGATATGCCGCAATCGACTTTCGCCGAGACCTTACGCAACATCCACGCGACCGTTGCCCTTGGGGCAACGGATGGGTTGGGCCGGGTGCTTGCGGTAACATCGATGCTGCCGGGGGAGGGTGCGACGACCCTTGCCGTAAACTATGCCAATATGCTGGCCGCGTCCGGTGCGCGGACGATGCTGATTGATCTGGGCGCGACTGATGCGGGCCTGCGCGAGGCATTGAACTTGCCCGGGAGCGCGGGCCTGATCGACGTTCTGCATAGCAAGGCGCAGGTGTCAGACGCGCTGCAGCGGCTGGATGCGACGGGGCTCGACATCTTACCCGCCGGAACTGGGCGGCGTCAGCCGGTTGCGGCCGATATCGTCTACCAGCGTCACTTGCGAGCGCTCGTGCAAGAGTTGCGCAATCACTATGATCACATCGTTCTGGATACGCCTGCTTTGGGTACAACAGCCGACGTCAAGGCGATGCTGGGGCTATTGGATCGGATCGTTCTGGTTTGCGAATGGGGTCAAACGCCACGGTCGTTGGTGACGCGGTATCTCGCGCAGGAACCGGATGTGTCGCAAAAGGTGCTGGGGATCGCGCTCAATAAGGTTAACATGGCTAAACTCGCCAGATATGCGCGGCCCGGCTGGCCCGAAAGCTACCTGCAGCCAAATGCCCACAATGCCTGACCAAGTGATCCGTCCCGCTGGCGCGATACGCTGATTTCGCGTATGCTTTGCCCCACGTCGGAGGGGAGGAGCCTTTGCGCCTTTTGGTGTTTGTCTGTTTTATGGGTGTTGCTGCTGTGCTCATCGGCGTTTCTTCCTACTTGGCGGGCGTGGGCGGCTGGACAATCGTATGGCGTGTTATCGCGACGATTGTGGTGCTTCAGGTTGTTTATTTCTTGCTGCTGATGCTGGTCAGCTTTCTATCGCCACCAAAGCCGACACCTGCAAAAGACGCTCCGAAGCCCCGTGTTAACCCACTGACGAAGACCCAAAAGCACTAACCGGTCCGTGCCGCGAGGAACGGGGCGAGCGATGGTTCCGCCTTACCCAGCAAGCGGATGAGCGCGCCGCGCCAAGCCAGTCGGAGGACTTCTTTCGTCGGCAGGGCATCTCCGACGCGCATCCGCGTATGTGATTTCACCAGCCCGGTTGCACGCATATGCTGCGGGTAACGAAAGACAGGATGTGAGAGGTATTGTTTGCGATCCTCCGGTTTGGCCAGGGCCCACGCTTTGCGCTGCAAGATCCCGATGGATCGTTTCAGCGACAGCTCGCGTTTGTAATACCCGACATCCGCCCCGAGATTGCGTGTCGTGCCTTCCCCGTTTTCGGCCCAGACGGCCAGCGGCTTCATCGCAACGTAGATCGGCTCGGTAATGGCGAATGTGCGCATGTATTCCTGTAAGGTCGCGCTGCAGGCATGGTGGATTTCGAGGTCCGTCACCGCATCGCGAGTCCAGAATAGCCCACCGTTCGACACACCGATATCGGCCATCAGGCACAAGCGGAACATGTCCGGCGCATGCACACCGCCCATCAGCTTGTCGTCAAGGATGCCCCTTTCCGACAGATATGCCTTGTCGGTGCCGCTGGCGAACTCGACCAGTTGATTGCGGAAAATCAGATTGACGCGGTGGGTTTCACATGCCGCTATGTTGGCTTCGATGAAGTCCGGCAGCACGAAGTTATCGTCCTCCAGCACAAAGAAATAATCGGCATCATACGGGTTTTTCCGGGTGAAACACTGATCGATGTTTTTGGAGGCGAAGAGCTGCGGTCTGTTGTGGCGGTATCGGATGCGTTCGTCGTTGAGGGCGGCAATCACAGCGCGCGCGGATGCGTCGGGGCAATCGTCGTAAACATCGCAAATCCAGTCTTGAACCGTCTGTGCCTGCAAGCTTTCCAGACAGCGCCGCAAGGCGTCGGGCCGCCGGTAGGTGGGCGTGCGGATATGGGTTTTTCCGGTCATGAAGGTATCCCCGATGCAGAGACTTGTGCCCAATCCTGCAACGTCCATTCGCTGGGGTCGGTTGTCGTCTGGCGCGGCGGTGTCGGTCGGAACTGACGCAGGATGCGTGCCCAGATGACGCCACCTAGCCGCGAAATGAGCGCGGGTTGGCGCAGGATATTTGCCAGAGCCAGGCCAATACGCTTCTGACGCAGGTTGTCGGCCAGCGTCTCAAAGGCCAGAGGCTCTTGCAGAGCGGTGCGCCGGGCGGCCAGGTCAGCCCGCAGATCATCGGACAAATCGGGATAGCTGGTCAGCAAATCGTCCTGCACACGGATCATCGCCATGATGTCGTCAGGATGAAGACGATGCGACAGCGACAGCGTGTGACGCCGGTAAAGGTAATAGGATTGCGGCAGCAGATGCATCTTTCCGCCGTTGAGCAGAAACCTGACATAGAAATCGTGATCCTCGCCGATGCGGATGTCCTCGCGATAGGTCAAACCTCGGAGCGCTGATCGCCTGATCATGGCCTTGAGATAGCCGAGCTTTGGCGCGTCGGCGGAGGGGGCGATGAAGGTGCGGGCGGTCAGTTCGCGTGGCACGCTTTGCCTCGCGGTGCCAAGCAGGGTAGCACCATTTTGCACCTGATTGTTGATCAGATAAGTCAGATCATCGGCAATCGCGTCGGTCTCCAGCTGCTCTGCCGCAGCGACCAGACGCGCCAGCCGTTGCGGGTGGATGATATCGTCGCTGTCGACGACGGCGATCCACTCTCCCTTGGCGCGGGTCAGCGCGCGATTTCGCGCAGCGGCGGGGCCCGCGTTGTGCGGGCTGGTGATGACTTGCAGCCTTGGGTCTCGTGTCGCAATATCTTGCGCGATGGTGACGCTTGCATCCGTCGAGGCATCGTCGGAAAACAGAATCTCGATGTCAGAGAGCGATTGCGCCAGCACCGATTGCACGGCCACGGGCAGGTGCTGCGCCGCGTTGTAGTTTGCCATGATGACAGACACGGTTGGGTTGGCCAAGGCAAGCATCCTCGCATCGATTTACCTGCTAAATCATAGCTGATTTCGCGTCAGAATTCACGTTAAGCGTGTTTACGCAGGCCCCCTCGGCAACCTTGTGCCGATAGTAGTGAGCTTGCGTGGTTCTCCGCCTAAATATATGATAAGATGAAATAAATCGAAGCGTAGAGGTGATCTGATGAGCCGACGACGCAAGACTTCACCCCAACTGAAAGCCCTTTGTGCGGCGCTTTTGCTGCCACTGCCGCTTTTCGCGCAGGAAATCCCTGCGGGTGCCAGTTTTTTCGACGATTTTGAGACGCTGGATGAAGGCCTTTGGGGCATCTCTGACGGTTGGGTTAATGGGGATTGGCAGAACTGCATGTGGTCGGAAGAGAATCTGCGTGTGGAGCGTGGCGTTCTGTGGCTCACATTCGCCAACCAGCCGAATGACAAGCGCGATTATACCTGTGGCGAGATCCAGTCGCGGCATGTCTACGGCTATGGCACCTACGAGGCGCGCTTTCGCACTGGCACCGGGTCAGGTCTGAACGCCGCCTTCTTCACCTATATCGGCCCGCATCATGGCAGACCGCATGATGAAATCGATTTTGAAGTCCTCTTGCGCGATACCAGGGCCGTCAGCCTGAACACCTATGTCAGTGGTGCGCCGAAAAACGGCAAGCGTGTGCCGCTGCCGCAACCCGCGCAAGAGCAGTTTATCTCTTACGCCTTCATCTGGGATGAAGACGGTATCCGCTGGTATGTCGATGGTGTGTTGATGCATGAAACGCCGCCCGGCGCGGACCTGCCGGTCAATGACCAGAAGATCTATGCCAGTCTTTGGGGCAGTGACAGTTTTCCCAACTGGATGGGCCCCTTTGCGGAACCGGCGGGTGATATGACGATGCTGGTCGATTGGATTGCCTTTACCGCTTT
This sequence comes from Cognatiyoonia sp. IB215446, assembly GCF_033963825.1. Classification (NCBI taxonomy): domain Bacteria; kingdom Pseudomonadati; phylum Pseudomonadota; class Alphaproteobacteria; order Rhodobacterales; family Paracoccaceae; genus Cognatiyoonia; species Cognatiyoonia sp. IB215446. The sequence continues at coordinate 10,832 of NZ_JAXBMD010000012.1, forward strand.
GGGCGAACCCTGCCAGTTTCCGCAATCACTGGTCTGCCAGGATGGCTGAAGCGCAGATCAACCTCCCGCGCCGCCGGATTGATGTGATCACGGTTGAATCGGATGCAATCCTAGCCTTCACCGCCCTGACCGGCCTGATCTTTGTGCCCGTGCTGGGAAGTATGGGCGCGCTGATCTTCCTCGGGGCTGGCTGCGCCTTGCTCGTGCGGCGGTTTCAGATCCAGGTCAGCCTTTGCCTGCGCTATTGGTACATCTTTGCGCTGCCCGCCTTCTGCCTGATCTCATTCATCTGGTCCGCCTACCCGGAGGCGACGTTTCGTGCCGGTCTGCAATTGGCGGCGACGGTGGCGATTGCGGTGACCATTGCCGCGACGACCTCGGCGCGGATGTTCAGCCGGACGCTCTTTGCGCTTTATTCGACGGCGATGCTGGCCAGCATTCTTTTCGGCGATGTGCGCAACGATACCGGCGCGTGGCTGGGAATTTACGGCAGCAAGAACGCGCTCGCCGGGGCGGCGTCTACCTATGTGATTGTCAGTCTGGCGCAGGTTTTGGACAGCACTGCGCCTCATCGCCTGCGGCTTCTGGGCGCGTTCGGTGCGATGGTTGGTGGGTTGTTGCTTCTGATGGCGCAGTCGATCAGCGCGCTGATTATCCTACCACCGGCGATCATGATCCTTGTTCTTTTGCTGGTGCTTTACCGGCTGTCATCCTTGCAGCAGATTGGGCTTGTCGTTTTTCTAACGCTCGTCAGCGGTTTGCTGATCGTGCTGGCTGTGATCTTTTCCGATGCGCTATTCGCTCTGCTTCTGGACACGACGGGCAAGGACGCAACACTGACCGGCAGGACCGATCTGTGGCGGATTGCGCTGACGCTGATTGCTGAGCGGCCCGCGTTTGGCATGGGGTATCAGGCGTTCTGGGTCAAAGGGCATGACGCGGCTGAGGCGCTGTGGTTCCGCTTTGGTATCGAAGGGCGCAGCGGTTTCAACTTTCATAACACCTATCTGTCGAACGCGGTTGAGATCGGCATGATCGGCGTTCTTTTGCAGGTTGTGGTGCTTTACGGGGCGGCGATCACGACCGGGATTTGGGCGCTGCGGACGCATCGGGCCGAGGCGTCGCTCTTGTTCATTCTGGTGATGATGGTGGTGATGGTCAGCTTTGTCGAAGTGCCGGTTTTCTTTCAGTTCTCACTTCGTTCCGTCATCGTGATCTGCGCCTTCGTCTACGCATTGCGCGGATTGGCAGTGGGGCGCCGTCAGGCAAACGCCTCTTTCCGCACGTAGCGCGCGATCAGACCATCGATGGCGGTCATCGCGCGATCAGTTGCGCGCTCGGTCGCAGCATCAGAAGACAGGCTGGGGTTTTGCCGTGCTAGCCGCTGCAGGGAACGGGCGGCCATGTGCAGGCAGGCTGTGTTGAACGGCGCGGCAGGGCGGCTGGTGCAGAGCGCCATGGCGCGGGGCCCGGACCCGCCCCGCCCTGTCGAGAGCGCCCAAGCCTCGCGCAGGTTTGACGGGAAAAGGAATGCGGGGTCGTAATCGATGTCCAAGGCCTGCGCCCAATCGTGCCATTTGAAACGGTGCACGTGATGCATCGCTTTCACGCCGATCCATGGCGTGCGCAGGGCGTCAGCGACGATGGCGCCGTGCATCGCCTCGGTGATGACAAGCTCTGCGCCAAGGATTTGCGCGATGACCTGATCGGGCGGGCGGCTTGGGTCGATGAAGGTGATCCCCGCAAGGTCGCAGGCGGCTTTCCAATTGCCACGCTCAATGCTTTCGTAATGCGGCATGAATCCGACCTTAATGTCCGCCGCGGGTGCGGGCAGTTTTGTTTGCCGCAACAGGATCGCGGCGTCTGCCACGGCGAGGTCGGGGTGCAGGCCAAGCGCCTCTGTCGTCTGCGGGCCGCGGACAAAGTGGAACTCCCACGTGCCGTCATGCACGTCGGGCTTTTTGGTGTAACCGCCATAACCTGAGCCAACGACAACCTTTTTCGCGTCTTTGGGATAGTTGTGCTGGATGACCGAGCCGATGCCGACGAATAGCGTTGATGGGTCATCATCAAAAAAGTTGGCAGGTAAAAGCTCGGCCCACATGGTCGCGTTCAGCTCATCCCCAAAATTGGGCGGGTCACCCTGGAAATAGGTCAGTTTCATGCGGGCACCTTTTTGGCAAAGTGGCGGCGGAGATCGGTGATCCTGTCGCGGGACAAAAGCAGGATTAGGGGGGCGTACACGACGGCCCCGGCGGTGAGTTGCAAGGTAAGCTGCAGGATCGGCGGTTGATCCGGCTGCAGGATCGGCGTGGCCAGCATGGCGAGCGCCATCGCGGTGGTGGCGAGGAGCGGTGTGACAAACCCGACAAGGTAATCCCACGGGCTGCATTTCAGCAGTTTGGCGGTCATGATGACCGAGACCGGCCAGAGCAGCACACTCTTCGCCATCAACGCCACCATCAGCACTTGCAGGCCAAGATTGGCGGTCAGCGCAATGACAAGGACGGAGGTTGCCTGCTGCACCAGTTGATACCAGAACCACCAATTCGCCTTGTTCTGTGCTTTGATCAGCGCGGCCTGAACCACGCCGATGCCTGCCAGAACGCCCGCGATGCAGAATGCTTGCACCGCAAAGGCCGCACCCGCCCACTCATCGTCAAGAAGCAGATCAAGAAGCGTTGGCGCCGTGATGGCCAGCGCGCAAAACATCGGCATGCTGACCGCCGCTGACAGGTATGAGGCCATGCCAAAGGCCTTGGCGGTTTTGGGCGCGTCGTCCTGTAAGGTCGAAAGCAATGCCAGCGTGACCGAAGACAGCGCGCCGCCCACAAGCTGGGTCAGCATGAAGTAAAAACGTTGCGCGAAGAAAAAGAGGCCGAGGATGGCTGGACCCGCCAAGATGCCCAGCACCAGATGGTCGAGCTTCACCGTGGCCAGCATCCGGTTGCCTGATGCAAAGACACCATAATGCGCCAGATCGCGCAGGGCTTGCCATCGTAGCGAGAAGCCGGGCCGCCATTTCGCGACCCAGAAGGCCATGGCGCAGGCCACGAGGCTGCCGGAGATCTGGCTGCCAACCAAGGCCCAATAACCATAGCCCGCAAAGAGCATCACCAGACAAACGATGAGGCTGACGAGTGTTGCCACCGCGGTGCGCAGCGCGATCAGTTTAAACTTCATCGACCGCGCGATCATGCCGTTGGGGACGGCTGCCGCAAGATCAAGTGGGATGCGCAGGGCCAGCACGGGCAGGATGGCGGCAATTGCCGCGTCCCCCATGAGGTTTGCGATGGGTCCCGACCAGATCAGGAGCGGCAGAAAGCAAAAAGCACCGAAACCTACAGTCAGCCAGAAGACACTGTCCGCATGCGCCTTGGACAGTTCCTTGCGCTGGATCAGCGCCTCTCCAAATGCCACCGGGGTGAAGGCGATGACGGTCATGACAAGGCCGCTCGCCAGACCCACCAGCCCGAAATCCGCAGGTGAGAGAAACATCGCGCTCACAAAAAACACGATTGCCGCGCTGATCGTGGGGATCAGCGTTTGCAGCGACGACCACATGACCCCGGCCAAGGCCAGAACGGATCGCCCCGAGGTGAGATGCGGGTAGTCGTTGTCGATGTCCGGCTTCGCGATGGCGGGGCTCGTCATGCGCCAGCCCCTAATTCGACGGGGTCGATGGTGCGACGTAAGTGACCGCCACGACATCGCCCGGCATCATCACCGTCTGCATGTCGGCGCTGAGTGTCGCTGGCCCGCCGCGCACGCGGGTGATCGTCAGGCCGATTTCTGCGGTCAACGGATCGACCCCCGCCATCAGCGCGATCTGCTGGCCAGCCGCGGCAGAGAGCAGATCGTATTGCGTGCGCAGTTGTGCTTCGGTTTCGGCGATCTGGGCTTCGACCTCTTGCAGTTTGGTTGCGTTATCCTCGTTTCGCACGGCCAGAAGAACGCTTTCGTTGCGCTCAAGCTCCTGAATGTCCTGCTGGGCGAAAACGAGACTGCGTTCGATATCGAGGATGCGGCTTTCAAGCTCATTGACGTAGGATGCGCGTTCAAAGACGCGGACGGATGCGACAAGGCCGCGTTCGACCAGTTCCTCTTCGCGATCAAGTTCGGCCTGTCCGGCGGCAAGTTGTACGCGGTTGTTCTCCAACTTGTCCTGCAACACAGCGGTTGCTTCCTGCAATGTCGCCTTGGTGCGCGCGATCGATTGCAGTTCGTGTTCATAACGGGCGTTCCGCGCGGCAAGGATGGCCTCTTCCGCAGCCCAGGCGATTGTGGTGCTTGTCTCTGTCGGTGGAACCGATGTCGTGCCATCAATCTCCGCGATCAATCTGTCGCGTTTTGCGGTGAGAAACATCAACTCTTGCTGCAGCATGGCGATGGCACCCCGCGCAGACAGAAAGTTCCGCTCCTGCCCTTCGGGCGGTTCAAGCGTGCCAGCCCCGCCAGCCATGGCGAGCGCCTGCTGGACGGTCAGGCCGGGGGTGAAGTCATAGACGCCCGGTGTCTTGACCTCGCCGCTGATGAAGATCGGGGCGTAGCGTTCGACGCTGAGGGCGGCACCAGCGGATTGTCCGATGCCGACATAAGCGGTCAGCGCTTCCTCAATATCTGCAGCGATGGCATCCAAGGTGCGGTCAACTGCAGGGAATGATCCGGCCAGTGGCAACGAGATCATGCCGCCCGCGCCCACGGGATAGCTGCCCGAGACGCCGGGCAGGTCGGTCACGGTGGTGTTCAACTCGTCCCAAACGGCGATTTGCACGGTCAGCCTGTCATTGACGCCCACGAGGTAACCCTCTGCCCACAGGGGCACGGGAAGTAGCAGGGCAACAACATAGGTTGCGAGACGATTGAACAACATCTTCGGCCTCTCTGAGAGGTGGGCGCGGATCAGTACGACCCTTTTGAGGAGATGACAGCGGGAACAGTGCGCAGGATGATCATCAGATCCGACCAAAGCGACCACGCCTGGACGTAGCGCGTATCAAGCGCCACACGCTGATCGTAGCTTGTGTCGCTGCGCCCGCTGACTTGCCAAAGACCGGTAATGCCCGGCCGCGTGCTGAGGTAAAGCGGTGCGGCCTCGCCATACATGTCCAGCTCGTCCTGAACGACGGGGCGTGGGCCGACAATGCTCATGTCGCCGAGGAGCACATTGATCAGTTGCGGCAGTTCATCGACGCTGTAGGCACGCAGTACAGCACCGATGCGGGTCACGCGCGGGTCGTCGCGCAATTTGCGGTTGGTTTCCCATTCCTCGCGCTCATCGGGGTGCTTGACGAGATACTCCTCAAGCACCCGGTCGCCATCAGTGACCATCGAACGGAACTTCCAGCAGCGGAAAGATGCACCGCCATGGCCAATGCGCTTGTGGCCGTAAAAGATCGGTCCGGGACTAGCGAACTTCACTGCCATTGCGACCAAAAGGAAGAGCGGCGAAAGCAGCGTCAGCGCAGTTCCCGCGATCAGTGTATCTAGCCCGCGTTTGGCGATGCCGCCAAGCGCCCGGGCTGGTTTTTCGTCACTCGTCACTGTGGTGGAAACTGGTACCGGTCTTTCGTCAAAGGCTGAAAAGCCTACACTATCCATCATCGCCATTTTCGTGCCCCCACGTTTGCGACTCAGTGAACGAAATTAAGGTGACAGACCTTTGTGCAATTGCAGCGATTCATCCCTGCGTTGCGCGAAATCGGCGAAAAGCCGCCATACGTGTCGTGAGGTCATGACGGACGCCGCCCAGAATTTGGGCGAGAAAAATCACATGCCGGGAAAAACATCATTATTTACTGTTTCTTTTCATGTACTTGTGCGAGGCGACGGTTTTTTGCGCGTGAAATGTCGAAAATCCGCCGAATGGCAGAGATCTGTGGCCTTGCACCCGCAGCTGCAAAAGGGCGATTCTGCGTTGCAGCAATAATATCTACTTTGCCGTCAATTTCGGTGTAGGGTTCACGCAAGACTTTGAGGCCGATCACACCGTCAAATCTCTCGGAGGGCTTGGATGATGTCAAATCCCGAAACCTCAACAGACAGCCACACCGGGCTGTGGTCGCGGCAGTTCGATCCGGTCCATGACTTTCCGACCGTTCCGGTGAATACGAAAGTTGCGCTGTGTACAACCCCGCGCTGCGGGAGCCATTTTCTGGGGCACAAACTGCACAGCCTTGGCGCCTTTGGCTATCCGCTGGAATATCTCAACCCCGGCAATTGGGAGATCTGGGAAAGGCGTGCGGGCGAGATGCCAACGCTCGATTTTATCAAGTCGAAACGGACAGGGCCGAACGGCGTTTTCGCGGTAAAACTGCACCACGAGCACTTGACTGACTTTCTGGTGCAAGAGCCCGAGCCACTGACGTACAAGTTCATCCATCTGCGGCGGCGTGATCTGACGCGGCAGGCGATCTCATTCGCGCGTGCGCAGCAGACCGGTGCCTGGATTTCCGACATGCCGGAGATTGCGCCCGCCTACTACGACTGGGGTTTGATTGCCACGAAGATGGACCACATCTCGCGCGGGAATGCCGATTGGCAAGGCTTTCTGCAGTGCCTCGGCATTCAGCCGCTGGAGCTCTACTACGAGGACATTGTCGCCGATATGTCGGGGGCGCTGGCCCGGATCGCCGATTATACGGATGTGCGGATTGACGAGGCCGTACCGGACGCCGGCACTTTCACGCCCGAGCGGCAAAAGCGGCAGGCGCAGGCGGATTGGCTGGCGCGGTTTGAGGCTGACAGCCGCGACAGGCTTGCAAAGGGTGATGCGATTCCGGGTGTGTCCTATCCCGATAACATCGCTGTCCTGCGTCACAGGGCGCGGAAAGTTGCGAAACGTCTGAAGGCGCGGGCAGGGCTTTAGCGCGAGGGCGGCAAGACAGGCGCGAGTGCGGCCGCAATGTCGTTTGGCTGCAGCATGAAGGCGTTGTCCGGTGTGGCAAGCAAGTGCTGGCTGACGGCTGAGATCTTCTCTGGGGTCAGCGCGCCGATCTGTTCGATCAGTGCTTCGGCTGTGGGTGCGTCGATCACAAAGCCCAGTCCGTCCTCTGCCACCCTGCGCCCGGTTTCGGTATCGGCCACAGCGATAGAGGGGCAACCGAACCAGCTTGCCTCGTAGATGCGGTTCGGCAGCAGCCAGTCGGAATTCGCCCCGCGCTGCCAAAGATCCTGCGCCCAGACAACGTCGCAAGCATCGTAAACCGCTGCGAGACCGTCAGGATAGGTGTACGGGCCAAAATAGATTATGTTGTCGCGCGCGGCGATCTGATCATCAAAATCAGGCAAGACATGGCGATGCACATTGCCGTGGATGCGAATGCGAAGGTTGTCGCCGAAGTGATCCGCCGCAGCCAGCAACAGCTGCAGGCTGGGCGCGCAACGGATGGAACCGACCCAGCCAATCGTCAGGGGGTCGTGTGACTTGCGCGCGGTGGGACGGGCGACCGGTGACCCATCGAACCACAGTTTGTTTTCGATCAGGGCGTAGGGCCCCAGATAGCCTTGGGTCTGCGCAAAATACTGGCTGATGAACCCGGGCGAAGAGACAATCAGCAACTGCACCCGCGTCAGCAACTGCCTTTCGCACCAGCGCATAACTGCACCAACCCGGTCAGAGCGTGTAAAAAGCCCGTGAATGTCGAGGCATTCATAGACAAGCGGTGTCTGTCGCGCGCCCGAGAGCAGCCTGACGGCCCAGGCAATCACCAAAAGATCAAAATTTCGCGCAATAATAACGTCCGCCGCCTTTACCTGCTGCTTGTGCTGCATCATCTGCCAGATACCGCGCATGATGCCGATCACGCGTCGCCCGTAGCTGTTGTTCGCCACATATCCCAGATCGACATTGGGCCAATCCGGCACAAAGTCGGCATTCATATTGCCCCGCCGAAAAGAGGCGGATTGCACCGAATGCCCCAGAATCTGAAGGCTCTTGATCCGCCTGACCTGCGATGCTTCAGTCAGGTCAAATGCAAAGACAAGGATATGCGCCAATTACCAGTTCCTGCAGTGCGGGATTTTCGAGTGGTGGATCTTGTCAAAGTAACACCTAATGCGTGTATGACGTGATGCCAATCGGGATTGCCTACGAGCGGTGGCACACTGCTGGGTCAGCATGTCTGCATCTACGCGAGATGGCCACGACCAGTCTTGGAGGAGAAGGATTTATCAAAGAAAAGGCCTGTGCGATTGCGCAGGCCTTTCCTACGTGCCTAGTGCATTCGCTGCACTTGTTCGTTGGGGCTGCCGCCCCCGCCACCAAAGGTGACCTTGAACACCTTTTCACTCACCTTGTCCTTGGTGGCACCGACGGTCGCACCCGCAACTGCGCCAGCGATGGCGCCTACCGGTCCGCCTTTTAGAAAGCCTGCGCCTGCACCAAGAATACCACCGACGATCCCCCATCCCCAGCCGCCACCGGCGATCTGCATCTGCTCGTCAACGTTCAATTCACGCATTTCATTATCAGTCATTTTCAAATCTCCATCTGAACAACGGCAGAATTGCCGCAGCCCATGCGTAGCCGCAGTGGCAAATGGCGTGTTCACCCAGATGGGGGATGCGGATGAGCTTTTTGAGCAGACACTCTTTCCGTCTAGCAGAATGGGTGTGGAGGCAAGTTTGAAAGGGCTCGAAGCCGGGCTGACTGACGGCAAGATTATGATGCTCGAACCGCGCCGCCTGCGTAAACCGGGCGAGAAACTATCCTTTGTGTCGTCCGCAGCACAGTTGAGAGCTATGGCTTATTCGCCGCGGGCAAGGCCGATGATTGAACTTGAGGGCCTGCTAAGGCGGATCTCGATCAGAAAGGCCCATTTACATGGAGAAGTAGCAATAGCTTTTTCTCAGCCATCCAAAGCTGATTGCACAATATTGATCCACATGTTGCCTTTCATGATCTGTCAGATAGATGCGCCCAGAAACTGCGTCACCCATTTGGGTGAAAGGCCTGACCACCGCAAATGATACAAAGGCTGTATTTTCAATGCACCTTTTCATTTGCAATTCAGCTAGGGGTTTGTGATGGCTTCAGGATCAAGCAAAGGCCGTAACATATTAAGGCAATGCAGACAGTGGCTCGGCCACGCAATGAGGCCGGATGAAGACTATCTGAAGAAACCGCTACGCGGCCAGGCAACCAAGGCGGACATCGTCCCATTAGTTGTTGGTGTCCTCAGCATCATCCTTGCCTCATTTGTCGGCCATTTCGATATGCTGGACGGAAGCGCCTGCCCCCGAGAAAGCGTCAGCCACTATTTCTACGCCCCGGTTGCGGGCACCTTCTTTGTTGGTGTCTTGTGCTTTGTCGGTGCCTTCATGATCGCTTATCGCGGTCAGTGCTTTGCCGATGGCGTGATCGCGACGATTGGCGGCCTGGGCGCATTGCTAACCGCGTTTGCGCCGACGCGTGGCTTGGGGTGCAAATTGGATGATGGCGGAGATTTCCGACTGATTGCGCTTGAGGGGTCAAACCTCTCGCCGGGGTGGTTCGCAGAGAAAGTCACCCTTCACGGTCAGGAATTCCTGATCGGCAACGCCTTGTCGCAATATCTTCATTGGGGCGGGGCTCTCGCGATCATCGGCTCTTTAGCAGTCTTATGCATCGTTCATTGGGCGCGCGACAGCTACAAAGCCTATGATACCGAGACGCGCAGCTTTGTGGCCCGACCTGTGAAACTGGTCGAGAAACGCATCAACGCAATCGGGCTTAGCGCCATCGCCTATGGTCTTACCCTGATCATCTGGGAAGACGCATGGTGGGGCCAGTCCAATGGCAGCTTTTGGGCCCAGTTCTTTGCCTGGTTTCCATGGAACAATTCCGCATATGCAACCAGCATCAGACCTGTCTACCATGGTGAGTTGATCGCTTTCGTCGCATTCGGTTTTGTCTGGCTGACCCAATTCTTTTGCTACTTTTCCTGGCGCACCAACCACCAAAAAGGTGGCAGTACGGGCCCCGCGATCAAAGACAGCTGATTGCCTTAGATTTGCGCATATTTCGCGCGCAACACATCTTGTTGCGTCTCATTTCCGTTGCCTAAAGTCATGACATGATTGCACCCAACGACATCAGCAAGGTCTTCGCGATCCTCGATCAAAAGGACGCCGAAAGCGCCCGTGCATCATTCTTTCAAAGCTATCGTCAAAGCGGCTGGGGCTTTTCAGACAACCTGAAATGGCTGGACCTCGACAAAAACGGCCAGTTTCTGCGGGCAGGTGCGACCGACATCAACAACAGCACGGACATCCTGTTCAGCGATGTCGCCCAAGATGCAGACATCGCACAAATGTCAAAGGTCATCATCGGCAAAGCCGCCAAACCGGGCGAGATCATTCCACTGCAGGACGAAGAGCGGTTCGTCTGGCTTCTGCCCTATTCCCTGCAGCAGGAAACCAATGTCCGCGCCCTTCTTGTCACCTTTGCGCTCGTGTCGGACAGCCTGAAATACTTCAACCCCGATGCTGGTCTGACCGACGCCGAAACACGCATCATCGCGCAACTGACAATCGGGATGAGCTTGCGCGACGCCGCTGATCAGGACGGCGTCTCGTTCGAGACAAAGCGCAGCCAGTTCAAGACGATATGCCTTAAGCTGGAATGCGGCGGTCAGAACGACGTGATCCGGTTGGCCCTCGGTCAGCTAGTGCATCTTCTGACCCTAAGCAGCAATGACGGTGATCGCGATCAGATCACCGAGGATTTCGTTGCAGATTTCTGCCCGGCAGGCACACAATTCCGGCTTCATCGGCTGAAAGACGGGCGGTACCTGCGTGTCATCGAATGTGGCCCGGATGACGGCAGACCCGTCATTCTTTTCCACAGCATGACATTTGCGCCTCTCTTGGCCAGCGCCGCACCGCAGCTTCATAGGCTGGGCATCCGGCTAAAAATGCCGGTGCGCCCGGGCTATCTTGAAAGTGCCAGCACGCCGTTTGATGTGGCAGATATCGACCAGTTTTGCAGCGATGTTGCCAGTTATCGCGACCTGCGCGAACACGGATCGGTGCCGATCATCGGCCACGGCTTCGCCTCCCCGATCGCGCTGCGTTTTGCCGCGCTTTATCCCGATCTGGTCACACATATCATGATGTTGTCGTTTCCAGTACGCGGCGAAAGGCCAGAGCGCGACAGCCTGCATCGCCGTTTCTTCGGCAGCTTCGCCAAACTGGCCTCCTCGCCCGAGGTGTTTCGGATGCTCGCCCGGGAATTCCGTCGTCGCTACGCAACGCCCAAGGCTATGCGTACGGCCCTGCGACGGTTGTTTCAGGAAACCCCCGCAGATATCGCGGCTTTTGAAGGACATAGCGCCAGCCCACCCGCGTATCCGGCGCTGCAGGTCAGCTACCAATCCTCTTACATCGGTGTCGCTGACGATTTTTACATCTTCTACAAAGACATCTACGCGCAAGGTTTTGAGAGGTCTCAAATGCCGATCCTTACAATTCATGGTGCTGCAGATCGCGCAAATCCACTGGCGGTCATGCAAAAGCTGCAAAACCCATCACGTGGGGATCGGCTGGCGGTGATCGAAGATGGGGGACAATTCTGCTTTGTCTCACAACCTGATCTTGTCTGGGACCATATCGCTGGCTGGATTGAGCAAGACCATTGCGTGCAGGGCGAGGTCCCCTGATTCCTTTGTCAACATCCCCCATGTGGGTGAAACCCAATGCCGACGATCACGCTATGCTGTCCTTACCGATGGAATTACCCGACGGCCCTGACAGAGGTTGATTATGATGAATACTAAAAAGTGCGAATTAGACGCGAGAGAACAATTGTATGTCGCAGGCGGCTCTTCATTTCTTGGTGCGGCAAACACGCTTGGCAACGGTCAAATGAGTGGCGAGCGTGGCAGCGTCTCTCCCCGCCCCATGAGCATGGGGCAAAGCATCCAATTTGGCCTAGGATTTGCTTGGGGTGTCATCGGAGGTTGGTTCGGTGCCAACGCTGGCGATAAGGATCCCACAATATCGATGCCAGCAGGTGATATACGCGGGTAGGTCATAACGCGTTCCTCATCGCTGGTTGAGGGGCGTGCTACCAGCCGAGGTGGTCCATTCCTGCGACCGCCTCATCAACTAACGATCTTCTATTCAGATGGTGACACCGTGAAACATGCATTGTTCCGCGAAGAAGCGATCCATGCCCGCTCAAAACGCCTAGAGGGTGATGTCCGGCTTGATGTCGCACTTGGCTCTTGGGCGATCACGGCCCTGCTAACGGTGATCGCAGGCGCCGCACTCACGCTGCTGGTAATGGGCGAGTATCCCCGCCGTGAAACGGTGCTGGGGCAGTTGATGCCCGAAGGCGGCCTTGCCGAGATCCGCACCGACCGGGCCGGTCGGTTGCTGGAAATACACGCACAGGAAGGCGACATGGTCGCAAAGGGCGCACCGCTGATCACCATCGTGCGCGACGCGAGACTGGCTGGCGGGGCCGATGCCAACCACCAGCTTTTGGCCCAAATCGCCGATGAACGAATGCAAACGGAGCGGCGGCTTGCCTTGCTCCGCGACGAAACGGCAGAGCGCCGCGCGCTTTTGGAAGCCCGGCACGCTGGTCTTTTGTCAGAGCAATCGGCGCTTAAGACACAGATGCGCGTCACGACTGAACGCGCGACATTGGCCGCACACCAACGCGACACAGCACAAGACCTTTTGACCAGAGGGACCGTCACGCAAATCGAGTTGTCGCAGCGCGAGGACCTTTACTTGTCCTTGCACGAACGGATTGCCGAACTGAGCGCCGCCATCGCACGCACGGATCGCGTCCGCGCCGAAGCGGAGGCCGAGGTCGCCGCACTAACCGTTGAAGCCGCGATGCGGCAGACCGAGATCAACGCCCATCTGGCCACGCTCGACCAACGCCGTACCGAGGCCGAGATTGCGGGCAAGACCGTGATAAGCGCCCCATTTGACGGTGAGGTTGGCGCACTCCTTGCGCATCTCGGTGACGATCTGCAGGCGGGAATGCCTGTCGTCAGCCTGATGCCGGCGGGGGCTGCATTGCAGGCTGAATTGCTCGTGCCATCGCGCGCGGCAGGCTTTCTGTCGCCTGGCCAGCCGGTGCGTTTGCGGTACGATGCCTTTCCACATCAGACATTCGGGATCGCGACCGGGCAGGTTGCAACCGTCTCCAAAACCGTCCTGATGCCCGGCCAACGGACTGTGGAAGAGCCAGTCTTTCGCGTGACCGCAGAGATCGACGCCCAAACCGTCCAAGCCTACGGCACCGACATGCCATTGCAGCCCGGCATGACCCTCACCGCCGATCTGGTGCTGGAAACGCGCACGCTTTGGTCCCTGCTGACCGACCCTGTCCGGGCGGCGGCGAACCGATGACCGATCTCTCACCACAGCAACAATGAAAGGAGGCTCAGACCAACACCTAATCGCGGGGCAAAGACAAAACCTCGCACCGACTTCCAGAAAACAAAAAGGATTTATGAATGTACGAAATTGAAAACCACAAGCTGGACCGCGTCGGTGGCGGCACATTGTGTTGGGCTCATGGATCAAGGCTGATCTGCCCGGACCCTTTGCTAAGGCGCAAGCTGCCACCACTGAGACCGGCACCAATAGAGCCGCCAGTGATCTGTCCACCACGCCCCCCGGTCAACACCCACGTCTTCTAAACCCCATCAACGAAAGGACATTTGAAATGCGAAAGATCAAGCAACTGACCAAGGTAGAGACCGAAGCCGTAAGTGGAGGATCGTTGTCGAAGGCCAGTCTCAAAGACCCGTGGAAGAATTTCACTTTCCGCAGGTTTCAGCCCAACGAAATCATTGACGACGGCGTGTTCTAGGCACGCTCGAACATTTTGAAGGCGGCTCTGCCGCAAGATTGAATGGAAAGGAAATTCTCAATGCAAAATTCAGACATCATCGAAATTGATCCAAGCGCATGCGCGCAGGTCGGTGGCGGCCAAACGCATGGTCGCGGAGAAGGGGCGGCCAATATCCTTGGGATTGGGGGCATTGTCCTTGCTACTGCTGCTGGGGGTCCGGTTGGCTTTGCTATTTCAACCGCCGTCTTCACTGGCGGCTTCTTCTTGCGGCGCTACGCGAAATAACGGCGCAGCGTCGCTTATCCTTTGGGAGCCAGTGATGAAAACAATCAGACAAACCGAGGCCGCTGAATGCGGCCTCGCCTGCCTCGCTATGGTCGCGACGGCCCATGGCGCGCGGGTCGATCTGCGCGGCTTGCGCGCCAAATTCGGTGTGTCCCTTCGCGGGGCAACGCTGCGCGATCTGATGGGTTTTGCCGATACGCTCAATTTCGGCACACGGGCACTCAGGCTCGAACCTGAAAGCCTCGCCAAGCTCAAACTGCCCGCCATTCTGCACTGGGACATGAACCACTTCGTGGTCCTGAAATCCGTAGGTCGCAGTATCGTGATCATTGATCCAGCGCAGGGCGAACAACGGCTGACCCCCGCAGAAGCGGCAAAGCATTTCACAGGCGTCGCGCTTGAGCTGACGCCCACCACCAGCTTCGCGCCTCCGGTCCTGCGCACCCGCACGCGGCTGCGCGATCTTTGGGGCCGTCTCGATGGCTGGGCCCGCGCGGCGACACAGCTGCTGCTCTTGTCGCTGCTTTTACAGCTTGCCGCGGTGTCCTTCCCGTTCTTTCTACAGCTCGCCGTGGACCAATCCATTGCCAATGCTGACATGGATTTCCTGCTCTTGCTGGCCCTTGGCTTTGCCGGGCTCCACATAATCAACGCGATAACAATCGGCCTGCGATCCTGGGTGATCCTGACCCTTGGCCAGACGATGTCATTCCAGATCGCAGGCAACGTCATAAGGCACCTATTCCGCCTGCCCGCCGCCTATTTCGAGACCCGGCATATGGGTGATATCGTTTCGCGCGTGGGCTCGGTCAACCCGATCCAGGCCGCATTGACCAGCACGATCGTCGAATGCTTCATCGATGCGCTGATGCTGATCGTCACGGCTATCGTCATCTTCATCTATGCGCCAATACTCGCCTTCGTCGTCCTGGCGGGCACGCTTCTCTACGTGGCGCTATCGCTGGCGCTTTATCCCGCCATCCGCGCCCGCGAAGAAGAAGAGATCGCGGCCCGCGCGACCGAGCAAACTTACCTTCTGGAAAGCCTTCGCGCATCGCGGACCATCAAGGTCTTTGGCGGCGAGGCGCAACGCGAAACCGGTTGGCGCAACCTCTTCAGCGATGTGATGAATGCGGGGATCCGGCTGGGAAAGCTCGACATCGCATTGACCGTAGCACAAACGCTGATCTTCGGTCTTCAAACGATCATCGTCGTCTATATGGGTGCAAAGATGGCCATAAATGGCGACGGGTTCTCAGTTGGTATGCTCTTTGCCTTCATGACCTATCGCCAGCAATTTGCCGACCGCGCAACCTCGCTTGTTCAACATGCAATCTCTTTTTGGATGCTGGGGATTCACCTTGAGCGTCTGGCTGACATCGTACAGGCCAAACGCGAAGAAATCCGCCCGCACACGGCCCTCGCGGCCCCTTCGACAAAAGGTGCATTGGCGCTTGAAAGCGTCTCGTTTCGCTACGGCGCGGCGGATCCTTACATACTCGAAAATCTCTCGCTTGATATCGCACCGGGGGCGTTTGTAGCGATCACCGGCCCATCGGGCGCGGGCAAGTCAACTTTGCTGAAACTGATGCTGGGGTTGGCCGAGCCAAGCACTGGCGAGGTTCGCGTCGACGGTCTGCCATTGCCGCTATTCGGGATCAGTCGCTGGCGCGCAGGCCTTGGCGTTGTGACGCAAGACGACACCTTGCTGTCGGGCACGCTGGCCGACAATATCGCCTTCTTTGATCCGGCTATCGACATGGCGCGCGTGCAAGCCTGCGCTGAGGCTGCCCAAATTCACGAGGATATTGCCCGCATGCCAATGGGCTACCTCAGTCTTGTCGGTGACATGGGCGCAGCACTCTCCGGCGGGCAACGTCAGCGAATCCTGCTGGCCCGTGCGCTTTATCGGCAGCCCAAGGTATTGATCCTAGACGAGGGCACAGCAAACCTCGACGTCGCAACCGAACAGATCATCGCCGAAACGATCAAGTCGATGAAGATAACACGGATCGTCGTCGCCCACCGCCCCGCATTGCTTTCATACGCCGATGAGGTGCTGACCCTCGGTACTGAGCGCAACAACTCAGTGTCAGACCGGTTGTACGTTGATAAACGCCGCGTTTCATGCAGCTCCGAAAACTCTGAACAAGCCGCGAAGGAGACCAGCTTTGCCTTGGCACGCTGATACTTCCCAACTACCCATCGGTCACTCGGATCATCTGAATTGTCGCTTTTGCTACACCGCAATCATAGGACAATTGCTGAGAAGCGCCTAAAACATCGATGACGTGCGGATCACAATTCCCGTCAAAGCCGCCGCCAAAGCGATACTCACCTTCAAACTCATTCACGCGCCGGGTCAGCAGGTCGTTGTCCTCCGGGAAGCCTTCATTCGATTGAACAACCACCTGAAACCCCCAATTCTCCAGCGGCAAGTCAGGGAGCTTGTCCAGTGGTACATAGGCGCTGATTGTATGATCAACGGCTGAGACGCCCTCGGCCGGAATGACATCCAGTGCCAGATCTCCAGCTTTCCGGATTTCTGAAACGACACGCTCAAAAGGTTGCGGTGAGACAACAATTGCGCGTTCCCAGCCGCTATTTTCGGCGAATGCGATGTTCAATCCGGGCAAACCCGCACTATGCCCACCGGGCTGCGTATCGATGAAGACGAAAAACATCTGCACATCGAACCCGCCAGCCATATTCCATTCATTCTGGATCGGCGCTGCCATCTCGAATTCCAGATGTAGCCCGTCGCCTTCTGGCGTCGCCTTGAAAGCCACGAGATCAAAGACGCCCGGTCGGAAAACCGGATTGGTTGGATAGACCAACGCGCCGTCGCCATGATCGTCGCCACGCGGATCAGTGAATGAGACGGTTTCGGCTGCTGCTGTAGACAACAGCAATGCGAATAAGGACGTAAGAATGGCGCTTCTCACGGCGATCTCCCTTTGGTTCATTTACTGTCTGGCGTCAGGATCCAGATGGAGCGTGGTGGCAATTGGAGTGTTAACTGACCATCTGAGACGATCAGATCACGACCGGTCAGGCGTTCGGCCCATCTGTCCTGACCTTGAAACGCTGCATCGATCAGGGTCGCTGATTGTTCGACATCACCTCGATTGACGGCCACAAGCGCCACTTCGCCCTGCCAGCCTCTGGCAAAGACCAGCAGGTCACCATTGTATGAGATCGGGCGATAGGTTCCCATGGACAGCGCGGGCGTCGCCCGCCGGATTGCGATGAGATTGCGATAAAACGCAAGCATGTCGTCGTCTTGCTGAATCCCAGCGCCGGGCAGAATTCCCTGATCACCCCACGGCATGGCAGAGCGGTTGTCGGGCCAGTCGCCGATATCACGCGCCACCTCTTCACCGTAGAAGATGATGGGCATGCCGATCGATGTCATCTGCAGACCAGCGGCAAGTCTGAACAGATCGCGGTCGCCGCCTAGCTCAAGCAGCAATCCGGGCTCGTCATGGCTCGACAAGTAATGGCCCAGAACAGCGCCGGATGTGTGTGCATGGCGTCGGGGCAGGAAACCCTTTGCATATGCGACGGTCCGACCCCGCCCCAAAAGCCAGTCACGGGTCGCACCGCGAAACGAAAAGTCGATACCTCCATTCATCAACTGCGGCGCGAAGTATTGTGATGAGAGCGTGGCGGCATTAGCACCCCAGACCTCGCCCAGGGTCAGAAAATCAGCGCCGAACCGCTGAGTCACCAGCTGCTGGTTCTGTGCGAGCACCGCAGGTGCCACATGTTTCGCGGTGTCGATCCGGTATCCGTCAAAGCCGATCCGCTCCACCCAATCTGCGTGTGCGGCCAGTACATGTTCGGTCACCTCTGCTTGCTCCGTGCGCAGGTCCGGCAGACCGAACAAGCAAGACGTCTGGTCATCCTGACCGCATTGCACACCTTGTCTGACCCAATCGGGATGCGCCTCCAGAAAGTCACTGTCATAGCCGACATGGTTAAAGACCACATCCACGATAACCTTCATGCCTCGTGCATGCGCGCCATCGACCAATGCCTTGAGTTCGGCCTCTGTTCCCAGACGGTCGTCCAATGCGTTGAAATCGTCAGCCCAATAGCCGTGATAGGCCCAGTCCGGGAAACCGGCGCCATCCACGAAACCGTCGATATTGTCGACAATCGGTGTAATCCAAAGGGCGGTGACGCCCAGATCATCAAGATAGGGCAGTTGATCGGTCAGCCCTTTCCAATCGCCACCGTGGAAGTAACCCGGCTGGCTGCGGTCAACCTCATGCGTATTTGGTTTCCCGTCGGCAAAGCGGTCCGGAATGACGAAATAGACAATCTCGCGGTTCCAGTCCGAGCTCGCGGCGGCCGCGACATCCTCACTCTCGCCAAGGGTTGGTCCGGCACAAGCCAGCAGCAGGGGGATGAAAAGAAGCTGCAGTGGAATTGCATGAAGACGCATCTGATCTTTCCTTTCATCATGTTTTTGATGGGCGTCACCCGATACCTTCCGTCAGGTGACGCGATGCTGTTGATAATTGGGTCAAGCAGCGGCTGATTTAGAACCAGGTTTCAAACTGGACACCGACAGTTGTGCCTGTGGTATC
This sequence comes from Cognatiyoonia sp. IB215446, assembly GCF_033963825.1. Classification (NCBI taxonomy): domain Bacteria; kingdom Pseudomonadati; phylum Pseudomonadota; class Alphaproteobacteria; order Rhodobacterales; family Paracoccaceae; genus Cognatiyoonia; species Cognatiyoonia sp. IB215446. The sequence goes on from NZ_JAXBMD010000012.1 coordinate 29,510, forward strand.
GTCATCGAACGCGGCCTGATTGCTGATCGCGCCAACTTCGCTCCAGCTGCCCTGTGTTGCAAAGACGCGCAGTTGTGGCCGCGACCAGAAGCCTGGCTTGCCGAAGGTGTAGATGCCCGCGATTGTCGCTTTGGTCAGGTCACGGGTTTCGTCCGCAGCTTCGTCATCGACATAGTCAAAACCGACCTCAACAGCGACGGCGAAATTGTCGTTGATTGTGTATTGCGGACGGACACCGGCAGAGCTCCATGCGGTTTGCGTACCGTCGTCGTCATCGATCTGATGAAGTGCCACAAAGAACATCTCAAGCCGTTCGCTAAGCGGGACAAGACCGTGGACCTGCGCCCGTGTCAGCGAACGATCTCTGGTCGCAAAGGAGGCGCCATCGCCGAAAAAGCCCCAAGCGGCCCCTTCGGAATACATCAGACCAGCCTTTAGAAAGCCGCCGAAGAAGTTGTTGCGCTGCAGGTGACCGCGCACGGCAAATCCGTCTTCGCCTGGCTCATCCTCATCAACAACGGCATAAGCCAGCCCCACTTCACCGAACAGATCCTCGCCCAGCGCGATGTTTTCAACCCGTGAATCCAGGGTGATAACGGTCGAATCCTGATCCGAGAATGCAGCAACCGACAGATCACCGAAGCCCAGTTTGACGTTTTCGAGACCTGCGCCAAAGCCAGAGAAGTTCGAATAGTCTTCGTAGTAGAAGTCGATGATATGGATGTCTTTACGCTTGTAGTAGCGCCGTCCAGCCCAGATAGTGCTGTCGCTCAAGGCGCCATCACCGATGCCTGCATAACCCAGCCAAGCCTCTCTCAGCGCAAGGTTCGCATCCACTTCACCGCTGACGCGCAAGTCATTGCTATCACCAGAAAGGTGATAGCGAACGCCGCCGACGATCTTGCTGCCGTTTTTCAGCTCATTGGTCAGGTTGACGCCAAATTCGCCGTAGAAATCTGACTCGTTGCCAAGGCGATAGTTAGTCCAGGCCCCGTTCAGCTGCAGCTCTGCAAAGTCGCCGCCATTGCTTTCGCCAACGCCAATCCGCAGATAGCCCGTCTGTGAGTAGCTGACTTCGGCCTGCGCCGCCGCACCGCTGAGCATGGCCAGACCAAGCGCTGTTCCCGTAAGTATTCTTTTCATTCTTTCCTCCAATGTGATCCGGCTTTCCGGATGTGTTTGCGGTGGGGGAGCGCAGGCAAAACCTATCGGTCAGCGTCCTAACGAACGCTGTTGATTTTATCTCCTTACGGAAATTCCCTCCCTTAGTGCTTTGCCCTAAGCTTCCCCTCCAAGACCCGGGCTGGGTCGTCCGATCGACTTTCCGAAGATCATCTCACATGCCAGATTCCGACATTGGTCGGGCCCCGGCTTCATTCCCTTTTGGCTGACATTGATTGCGACTTCGGCCAACGGGCCACTCGTGTCGCTCCAATCAAAGTAAGTACGGCAGAGTTCCGGGATGCTGGGATCAAGCCGGACCGGATTACCACCATCATCATTGGCAACAAGCGATACGTCGTCTGGCACCTTCAGGCCCAGTTCAACCAGAATGTTGGCGCAATCCTGGGCCAACGCAACAGACCCACACATGATCGCGGTGGGTTTCGGCCCAAGGCGGCCCGAAAACAGCCCCAAGAGCTGCGCCTTCAGCTTTGACGGATTGTCCCCATCCATGATGATCATGTGTTCATCCGCCGCGAGCCCCACTTCATTCAGCACCTCACGATAGGTGTCATGGCGCTGGACGGCATGCGTGGTGTCAGGTGGGCCTTGCACGAACGCGATATGTTTGTGGCCAAGATCAAGGAGCGCGAGCAAAGGATCCCGGACGATCTGGGCGTTGTCTACAGAAACGAACGGCAGATCAGTCCCAACTGGTGGTAGCCCATGCACGACAAACGGGAAATCGACCTCTTTGAGGAAAGTGATCCGCGGATCGTCCTGCATCGGCGCACCAACGATAAATGCATCGACAATACCCCGCTTGATCATGTCCTGATATTTGGCAACGGCGGTTTCGTTGGGCGACTTGACCGAAAAAACGAGGTCAAAGCCACGTTCTGCCAGTTCACACGAAAGGCGTGAGATCAGTTCAAGGAAATCGGGGCCGCCCGCATCCCGCGTTTGACGGACCAGTTCCAGATCAGCGATCAGGCAGATGATGTTGGATTTGCCCGAGACCAGCAGCTTTGCCGCACGGTTTGCGACATAGCCAAGCTCGCGGGCGGCCTCCTCGACGCGTGCGCGCGTCTTGGGATGGACATCATCAAAACCGTTTAGCGCGCGGCTGACCGTTGCCGTCGACAACCCTACCTTCTTGCTGACGTCCCTGAGGCTTACCATTCATCGTCTCGAATCTAAACGTTTAGATTCTGGTATCGACGGAAATGCTAATTGTACAGAAAAATATGAAATTTCTTAAAGTATTTCGCAGAAATAACGTTTAGATTCCGGAAACTCTATCCAAATACTTGGTTGGGGCGTTGATCTTGTCGATTAGGACCCCCACCGTTGCCCGCAGGGTTTGCCAAATTCCCGACACAGTCTTCATCATTGAAACTGGTCAACTGTAAGTCGGCTCGAACAATTGACCAAGCGCCGACCAATAAGTCTCGGATCGATCGAACCTCATACCCTACACGACTTCACCTGGCGGGCGACCGCATTGGCCCAAAGGGCGCTCCATGCTTCGGTCCCAATTTCCTGTACTGGCCGCTGCCTCGAAAGTTGATTGTAGGAACCGCATCAGCAGATCGTCGGGTTCACTGGCGCCCTGCACAACCTAATAGGGCAAGAGAAACTCGCCAAGTTCATCATTCCAAAATGCGCCCGCCGGAAGAACGCTCTTTTTGGAAAAACCCTCTGGTACGGGATAGGTGTAAGAGTAGAACATTGGCTTGCCATAGCCATTGCCCGGCCAGAACCCGGCTGATGATACCTCGTGGCTATAGGCCTCGCGCGTAACCGCATCTGGCAGGAATGGAATGCCTCCAGGATGTAGAGGGGCGGCACGCCCCGAAAACCGGGTCACAGCCAGATCGAAAGACCCCCAGAACAAATGAGTCGGCGATACCTTACCGTGAAACCCCGTTCGAAAACGGTTAAATACATCGTGGATTTGCAGAAGCGCCTGGTGAAATCTTTCCACCGCGCCGGCATCGTACGGGCGTTCCACATGGTCCTCGAGGAACGGCGTTGGGTCAGGCAGTTCATTCGGTCGCCCATGAATGCGACAATCGCCGCCGACGGCCTCGACGGCCTCGCCGAACTTCTTTCGAAAGCGTGCGACGCTCATCGGCTCAAGGTCAAAGCTTTCCACCTGGCCGCCCGCAGCGTCGACCTTTAGCTTGTGATCACAGAAGTCGAAATCTGCTGTGACGGACGCTACCGGGTCGGGTATGGGACCAGTCGTCAGACCGCGTGCCGTCACGTAGAGCGTGGCATGCCAAGAGTGGTTGACCCAAAAAGAGTGTCGCAGCCGGTACTTTCCGACGATCTGACACCAAAGGTGAAGCGCCTCACAGGTTTCCTGCCACGGTACGAATGGGATATCCGGCCAGTACAGTTCTTTGCGTGTCGTCATCGCATCCTTTCCCCTGCTGGCACCTATTTGGCGAGAACGTTACACCTTACAACGACAGTTTCATGTAGGTTCACCCACGCAAAGGTGTGTTCGGGGACAGGTGACGACTGCGCCTGTGCATCAGCTGCCGACGGCCCACTGTTACCTGACCACATAGACCGAGCAGTCAGAATGACGCACGACACGGGCGGCGTTGGGGCCAAGTAGGTAATCCTTGAAATCAGGGCGATGGGCGCCAATCACGATCAGGTCGGTGCCAGCATGTGACGCGGTCTTCAGAACCTCTTCATAGACGCTTCCTACTGCAACGATATGGCGAACTTTGCTGTCTGCATCCTTGCCAAGTGTTTCTGCAATGAACCCGCTCAAGACCTCTCCGGCGCTGTCCCTTGCTGTCTCTACATGATGTTCTTGAAAATAGGCGCCGACAACGCTGGCCCCGAAATCGGGGACAACGGTGATCACATCCAACTGCGCCCCATCCAGGTCGGCCATGCGCTTGGCGGTTTTCAGGACGCGTGTCTCCTCCTCCGGACGGTTTACATCAACGGCACAAAGCACACTCTTAATCATGCCAATTCTCCTTGCGGTTCGCGCACCGGTTCAGCGCGGCGGGTCTGCAAAAATGCGATGAAGGCCAAGAGCAGAAGTGCGGGGATCCAGATCAGTTCTTTGGGCAGCTGGTCGGACGTTGCCTGAACCGATGAAATCGTCACAGGGTCATCCCCGTAGAAATCGAACGATGACAATGCATCGGCCAGTTCGGTGCCAAAACCGGGTTCATCCATTTGCTGCACATCGCCATCCGGGATGATGATGAAGCCAAGCGCATCAAGACGCGCATCGCCTCCCGCCACGTCCGGTACAGTCAACGGCACTGTGATCTCTTTCATCTCGAACGTATCGAAATCAGGGCCAGAGATCACAGCCCGCAGGGTGCTGCCGGCCTCTGCATTCCCCAGCGCCTCAGCGAAATTGGCCGGAGCGATATCGGTGAATGGTGGTTGGATCTGGTTCATGAAGAAGCCGGGCCGGAAGAGCGCGAAGGCGATGGCGAGCATCGCGACCGTCTCCCAAATCCGGTTTTTGGTCAGGAACCAGCCCATCGTGGCCGCCGTAAACACAAGGATGCCGATAGTTGAGACAATGAAGACGATAATCCCTTGTGTCCATGTCACATCGATCAGCAGAAGGTCGGTGTTGAAGATGAACACGAAAGGCAGTGCCACGGTCCGCAGGCTATAGAAGAACGCGGTAAAGCCTGTCCGGATTGCGTCTCCACCAGAAACAGCCGCGGCTGCAAAGCTCGCGAGCCCCACCGGCGGCGTCACATCGGCCATGATCCCGAAGTAGAAGACAAACAGATGTACCGCGATCAGCGGCACGATCAGGCCCGATTGCGCGCCAAGTTCCACGACAACGGCCACCATCAGGGATGAGACCACGATGTAGTTCGCCGTTGTGGGCAGCCCCATGCCAAGGATCAGCGACAGGATCGCCACAAAGACCAGCATCAAGATCAGGTTGCCGCCAGACAGGAACTCCACAAAGTCCGCCATCACTTGCCCGATACCCGTCAGAGATACCGTGCCAACGATGATACCAGCGGTCGCCGTTGCGAGGCCGATGCCGATCATGTTGCGCGCGCCGTCGATCATGCCGTTGACCAGATCGACCAGGCCGTCCTGCAGGCGACTGATCGCGTTTGCCTCACCCCGGAACATCGCTTTGAGTGTTTTCTGGGTCAGCAGGATCCCAAACAGCAGGAATGTCGCCCAGAAGGCCGAGAGGCCCGGCGATTTCCTCTCAATCATAAGGAAGTAAACGAGCACGATGATCGGCAGCAGGTAGTAGAGCCCGGACTTGTAGATTTTCGCCAGATCCGGCAGTTCGACCACGTCGGCATTTGGGTCGTCCGGCTCAAGGTCGTCGGTCTGTGCAGCAAGATAGATCAGCGCAAGGTAAACCAGCCCCAAAAGACCGGCGAGGATCCAGCCAGAGCCTTCCGGGAAGAGCGAGGTCACAAATCTGACAGGATATTGGGTTGCGTAACAGAGCAGTGCAAAGCCCGCGAAGAACGCGAACATACCACCGATGGTGCGGCCCATGCTGACCACCTTGTTGCCGATGGTCGGCATGTTGTTCTTCACCGCTTCAAGATGGACGATATAGACCAGCGCTATGTAGGAAATCACCGCAGGCAGGAAGGCGTGGGTGATCACCTCAACGTAGGAAATGCCCACATATTCGACCATCAGGAACGCCGCAGCGCCCATCACAGGTGGCATGATTTGCCCGTTGACGGATGAGGCAACCTCGACCGAGCCTGCCTTTTCTGCCGTAAAGCCCACGCGTTTCATCAAGGGGATCGTGAATGTCCCGGTGGTGACAACATTGGCGATGGATGACCCAGAAATCAGGCCAGTGGCCGCCGAACCGACGACCGCCGCCTTGGCGGGGCCACCGCGCAGGTGACCGAGCGCGCCAAATGCCATCTTGATGAAATAGTTCCCGGCCCCGGCCTTATCGAGCAGGGCACCGAACAGAACGAACAGGAACACGAACTTGGTTGAAACACCCAATGCGATGCCGAACACGCCCTCTGACGTGATCCACATATGGCTCATCGCCTTGCGCAATGACGCACCGGCCCAGCGGATCTGGTCTGGCACCACCTCGGACGAGCCGAAGAAAACGTAGCCAAGGAAGACCACCGCGAGGATCACCATGACCGGGCCCAAAGTGCGGTAGGCAGCGATAAAAAGGAAGATCAGACCCGCCAGCCCGAAATAGGCATCGGTCGTGTCGGCAAGGCCACCGTTCTGAACGATCTTGTCGTAAAAGAAATATCCGTAAAGCGCGAGAAACGCGCCGCCCACGCCGAGAATCCAGTCATACCATGGGATCCGGTCACGGGGGCTGGATTTGAACAGCGGATAAGCCATCGCGGCAAGGAACACGGCAAAGGCCAGATGGATTTGCCGCGAGTTGTTGATAAGATCGCCCGGGAGGACATAAGGCGCAATCGGCGACGCGAGCAGAACCTGAAAGATCGACCAGATCAGCGCCGTCACCGCGATCATGGTGCCAATCGCACCTGTCGGGCTGCGCGCGCCGCTATCACTGGCGGCGACGAGTTCCTGAAGCTCTTCTTCGCTGAGCTGGCGGCTCTCTGCGTTTGTCATGTGTCCCCCTGTCACCGGTTCCCAGCTGATCATTGTTGAGGTCCGGGGCCAGCAGAACCGCCCCCGGAATTGTCACGTGCGGTTGTGTATTACTCCATCAAACCCGCTTCTTTGTAGTAGCGCGCGGCGCCATCATGGATCGGCGCTGACAGACCGGCAGATGCCATCTCGGCTGGTTCCAGATTGGCAAATGCAGGGTGCAGGCCCTTGAAGTCGTCGATATTGTCAAAGACCGACTTCACCAATGTGTAGACCACATCATCGGACACGCTTGCCGAGCTTACAAAAGTCGCACCCACACCAAAGGTGGTCACATCACTGTCGTTGCCGCGATACATCCCGCCGGGAATGGTGGCCGAGCGATAGAAGGAGTTGTCAGCGATCAACTGCTCAACAGCCGGACCTGACACTTCAACAAGAACAGAGTCGCAGGCGGTTGTTGCTTCTGAGATCGAACCGGATGGATGGCCAACGGTATAGACCATCGCGTCAATCTGGTTGTCGCAAAGTGCTGCCGATTGCTCTGCCGCTTTCAACTCGGTCGCCAGGGCGAAATCGTCCATGGTCCAGCCTAGCGCCTCCATCAGTACTTCCATCGTGCCGCGCTGACCTGAACCGGGGTTGCCGATATTGACACGCTTGCCCTTGAGGTCTTCGATGGTTGTGATGCCCGCGTCAGCACGGGCGACGACGGTAAAGGGCTCTGGATGGACCGAGAAGACAGCGCGCAGGTCTTCGAATGCGCCGTTTTCCTCAAACCGTGACGTGCCGTTAAAGGCGTGGAACTGCCAGTCGGACTGGGCCACACCGAACTCCAACTCGCCTTCGCGAATGGTGTTGATGTTGTAGACCGAGCCGCCGGTGGATTCGACCGAGCAGCGGATGCCGTGATCGCGGCGGCCCTGGTTCACCAGACGGCAAATCGCGCCACCGGTTGGGTAATAGACCCCGGTCACGCCGCCGGTGCCGATGGTGATGAACTCTTCCGCCATCGCGGCGGGTGCCATCATCGCGGCGGTCGCCACCCCGGCTGCAACAATTCTTAACTTAGCAAACATCGTGTTCTCCCTTGTGATGTGTTGGTTACTCTTGCGCTACTGGTCCCATACTTCGGCCAGCACCTGCGTTGTTTGTTCGACCTCTGCGATGCGAGCCTTTGCGGTATCTCCTGAGCGGCTGACGATCAGGCCAATCAGCGCCTCAACGAAAAATAGTGTCGTCACATAAGACGAATAAAAATGCGGGCTCGTCGTTGGCAGAACAAACCCCGCACTGGCCACCTGCAAAGCAGGGCATCGATGTGTGTCAGTGATTACGATGACATAGACCCCCCGGTCACTTGCGAACCGCGCTGCCCTGATCGCGCGATCAGAAAATGGCGGCTTGGTCACAATCAGAAGGGCATCACGGTTGTCGAGCCCCGTCAACCCGCCACCGAGTGACGCCCCCATGCGACTGGCCATCGACCAGTTGTCGGCACAGAAATTAGCCATGTAAGATAGGTATTCGACCACGCCCGTGGACCCAAGTGCGCCCATCAAAACGACTTTCCGGGCTTCACTGAGTCTTTGGGCCGCCCGTTCCAGCAAGGCGCGGTCGATCTGCGCAACCGATTCGAGGTTCGCCTGGCAGGCCGCAAGATGAGCATCGAAAAAGCTGCTCGTATCCGCATGGTATTGCTGCTGCAGGCGCTCTGCACGATGCGCGAAATTGTCAATTTTGCGGGTGATCTTATCACGAAATTCATCGCGCAACGCTTCGATATCGTCGTAATCCAGCGCCCGCACAAGCCGTGTGAACGCCGCCGGAGACACGCCGCTCTCTTTGGAAACCGCACGAAGCGGGCGGGTTGCAACATCTACCGGGTTTTCTTCGAGATACCGCGCCGCCTGTCGCAATGCCTCGGACAGGCTGTCATACCGCTCTGCCAGACGCGTTTCAAACGACATTGATGTCTCCCCCGATTCCGCGCTTGAGTGTTCCTCTTGTTTCAGACAAAGTCAAACGGCGTTTCATTTGTTTCAAAGCATGTTCGAACAGGCTGCCCAATGTCTCATGTCTTTCCCCGGCACTGCCATGCTGACCTGCCCACTGCCACGCGTGGTGAAGGGGTCTATATTTACGATGATAAGGGAAAGGCCTATCTCGACGGCTCTGGCGGTGCGGCGGTTTCCTGTCTTGGCCACAATGATCCGGACGTGATTGCCGCGATCAAAAGACAGGTTGAGACGCTTGATTTCGCCCATACCGGATTTTTCACGTCCGAACCGGCTGAAAATCTCGCCTCCAAATTGATCGCTCACGCGCCCGAAGGGATTGATCGCGTCTATCTGGTCTCTGGCGGATCAGAGGCGGTTGAGGCCGCGCTGAAACTCGCCCGGCAATACATGATCGAAATTGGTCAGCCTGACCGAACAAGATTTATCGCCCGCCGTCAAAGCTATCACGGCAACACGCTTGGCGCGCTGGGAACCGGTGGCAACATGTGGCGGCGCGCGCCGTTTGATCCGGTTATGGTGTCTGCCAGCCATATCGCACCCTGCTACGCTTATCGCGGTCAGGCGGAGGATGAGTGCCTTACGGATTACGGCCAGCGCGTCGCCGACGAATTGGAAGAAGAGTTGCTACGCCTCGGCCCCGACACGGTGATTGGTTTTCTTGCCGAACCGGTCGTGGGTGCAACCGCCGGTGCCGTGCCCGCCGTTGAGGGATACTTCACCCGCATCCGGGAGATTTGCGACAAGCATGGCATACTGCTGATCCTTGATGAGGTCATGTGCGGGATGGGCAGGACCGGCACGCTTTTTGCTTGCGAACAGGACAATGTACGCCCGGATATCATTACCATCGCCAAGGGTCTGGGGGCAGGTTACCAGCCTATCGGCGCGATGCTTTGCAGTGGTACGATTTACGATGGCATTGCGAGCGGCAGCGGCTTTTTCCAACATGGTCACACATATCTTGGCCATCCGGTTGCTTGTGCGGCGGCAAATGCGGTTGTCACGAAACTCACCGATGGCGGTCTGACGGCGCATGCGGCAGAGCGCGGCGACTACCTTTTGGGCGCGCTGCAATCCACCTTTGGCCAGCACCCGCATGTGGGCGATATCCGCGGACGCGGCATGTTCCGGGGCCTGGAATTTGTTGCTGACAGGGAAACCAAGACGCCCTTTGCACCGGAAAAGAAGCTAGCCGCGCGGCTCAGGGGGGCCGCGATGGAAAACGGGCTCATCTGCTATCCGATGAACGGAACCATTGATGGCAAATCCGGGGATCATGTGCTGCTGGCACCGCCATTCATCAGTACTGAGGCGCAGATCGACGAACTGATGGACAAACTGGCGGCTAGCCTCGCAGCGGTCATCTGATGCGACTGCCGCAAATCATGGTCGCGCCAAATGGCGCACGCCTGCAGAAAGCTGATCATCCCGCACTTCCGATCACGAACGGCGAGATTGTCGCCTGCGCCAAATCCTGCTTTGCCTTTGGCGCTGGCGCCATCCATGCCCATATTCGGGACAATGAAGGTCAACATATACTGGACAGTGGCGCCTATCGCGAGTTGGTTGCTTCACTGCGCGAAGCCCTGCCCGACATGGCCGTGCAAATCACAACCGAAGCTGCTGGCCGATACGCCCCGCAGCACCAGATGCAGGTTGCGCTAGATGGCGGGGCCGACATGGTCTCTGTCTCTATCCGCGAGATTTGCCGGGCATCTGCCGGGGAAGTGACGCATTTTGTTCAGGAATGCGTGCAACGCCATATCAGGCTGCAATACATCCTTTATGACCGCGATGACTGCGCCCTGCTCGAACAGACATTGCCAGAGAAAGACGTGAGCGATCCCGACTTGCAGGTCCTTTTTGTTCTTGGCCGGTACGGGCGGCGCCCAGCGCAGCCGACAAATTTAGCCCCGTATCTAGACTGGATGGAAACACGCGCATTGGCACCCGACTGGGCCGTCTGTGCCTTCGGTCCGCACGAATCCGATTGCCTGAAAGAGGCAGCCGCGAAGGGCGGCAAATGCAGGACGGGGTTCGAAAACTCATTGCATTTGTCGACGGGCCGCATTGCGCCGAACAATGCCGCCAAGGTTGAAGATCTTCGTATATTGCTGAAGAACTAAAGCGAATTGATGCAAGAGTATTAACTCTCCAACCCCATCACGCTGATCAGCTTTGGCAAGTCAGTCCTCGTGGCGGCAGCGGCAGACGGAGAAGGCTACAAGCGGTTTGAGAAGGCTTCTTGCTTCGCTCGATCAGTGCTCGATTGGATGTTGGAGAGTTAAAGTCAACAGAACTGGCCATGTTTGTGCTGAAGGCAGCCGTGCAGGAAAACCTACCTTTCATCTTTAAAAATGGAGCTTTCGATTAACTCTGAACAACCAAGTCGGGCCGGTTGGCCAATGTTTCTGCCAAGTGTTCGATGAAACTCGTGAGTTTGGTCGGGGCAAACCGTTTCGTTGGATAGACCGCATAGATGCCGCGAGACTGGACTGTGCTTTCAGGAAACAAGTGAACCGCCTTCTTTTCGCGGATCAAAGGGAGAGCCAGATTGCTCCCCAATTGCCCGATGCCAGCGCCATGCACTATCGACAAGGCGAGTGCTTCGGGGTCGTTTACGACGACGCATGGCGTAACTTCGTGCCGGATCGGATCACGTCCTGTTTTGGGTTCGAACTCCCATGCAAAAACACGCTGTGACGGGTTAGACCTCATCCCTACCAATCGGTGTTCTGCCAGATCAGCCAGCGTTTCTGGTTTTCCTGCTTTCTTCAAATAGTCAGGAGATGCACAGACCATTGGCGTCACAGGCAGAAGCAACCGCGCGATGTAGTCGCTGTCGGGGAGGACACCTGCGCGGATCGCCAGATCGAATTCTTCGGCCACCAGGTCAACGAAACCGTCGAACAGGGATAGCTCAACAGTGAGTTCCGGGTGCATCGTCTGGAACTCCGTCAAAGCAGGCAAGACGTGAGAGCGTCCGAACGCGGTGGTCGAGGTCACGCGTAGCGTTCCTCGGAAGGCCGCATGATCCTCTTGCAGTGCTGTTGCGGCATCCCCAAGAGCCTCGACCGCTGGCGCACAGCGCAAAAGAAAGCGCTGTCCCTCGGGCGTTAGCTTGACCTGTCTTGTAGTGCGGGCAAACAGCCGCGTCGAAAGCCGATCTTCCAGCGCCTTGATGTTTTGGCTGACGGCACCGGGGGAGACGCCCAGCGCCTTGGCTGCGCCGCTGAAGCTCTCGCGCCGCGCCGCTTGGATAAAGGTCTCGATGAGGCGTAGGTCGATCATCTCGTATTATTTAGTCTGACTAATAAGTGATATCAATCTGCGGCATATTCTAAAGTTTTCCAGCCCCGTTCATATTCAGTCCATCGAAACGAAAGGACTGACACCATGACAACGCTCACCCGCCACAAACTGCCTAAGTCGGCTGCGCCGGTGGTCTTTGCGTTCATCATGTCTGCCAGCCTGGGCGGCGTGATGTCCGCCTTAATCACCGCAATTAACACCGGCCTCACAGCGGGCTTCTTTGATCGTTGGTTGCAAGCCTACGCGCTGGCTTTTGCCCTTGCATTCCCATCGGTCACGTTCCTTGCGCCCATCGTTCGGCGCTTGGTGGACCGGATCACTGAATGAACTGGAGACGAAAATGTTCGATACAATCAAAATCCCTGAAACCTTCGCCATCGGTGGCAATATGCCAGTCAACCGTATCGGCTATGGCGCGATGCGCCTGACCGGTCAGCCCGGCAACTTTGGCCCATATGAACAATGGGACGCGGGCGTGGAGCTTCTGCGTGCTGCTCATGCTCAAGGCGTGACATTCTTCGACAGCGCCCGGTCCTATGGTCCCGAGTGGTCTGACAAGATCCTTGGTGAAGCACTCGGTGACACCGATGCAGTGTTCGCAACGAAAGGTGGCGTCGATAAACCAGCGCCAGATCGCATCACTGTAGATGGATCACCAGACACCCTACGCCGTCAGGTCGAAGACGCCCTTGTGAACTTGCGTCGGAGCAAGATTGACCTCTTCCAGCTCCACCGCGTCGATCCCAACACGCCGATAGAAAGCTCAATCGAAGCCTTGGCGCAGATGCAATCCGAAGGACTGATCCGGCATATCGGGCTGTCCAATGTGGATCAAACCCAGCTGGAGCGTGCGCTTTCCGTCGCGCCAATCGCATCCGTCCAGAACCGCTTTAACACGGCAGAGCGTGGTGCGGAGCAGATGGTCGATTTCACGGCGCGTGAAGGTATCGCATTCATTCCCTACGGCCCTCTCGGCGCGCACCCAATGCAAGCCGGGGCGAAGCTGGACCCCAAGGATGCGCTCGCCTGGCTTCTGAAGCGATCGCCCAACATTGTCGTGATCCCTGGCACGACAAAAGCAGCGCATGTCGCCGAGAATTTCTCAACCTGGGCGGCGCTCTAAGCGCCCCCAGCCTCTCCACAACTTTCAACGAAAGGAACGCAGCTATAGATGTTTGGGGAATCGTTCGTCGAACGATCGTCTTGCAGTCGATTTGGGCTTGTCGAAACGGTCAGCCTGAAGAGGGAGTGATATTGTGTCACCTTGGATATCGAACATTTCCGCGAAATCGAACAGCAGCATAGGGAAGAGACCGAATTGCAAAGAATTGAGTTTCACGAGCCCAACGTGGACCTCGAAGATGTGTGAGCTGTGGTTTGGCGGCTTATCAATCGGGTGTAGATAAAGCTTGCGAAATACTGCGTGTCTCTTTTCGATTTGCCAACGGACTGGGTATCGCAGTGGGGCCGAGTGATGAACTGCTCATCCAAACGAGGTTGCAAGTCTCAGCAGAGACCACTTTTAGATTGCGCAGAGACAACGGTTCGCGAATTGCGGGATATCTCTTTCAACGAGTTCGGACAGTATGATAAGCCCCCTCAAAGCGTCTTCTTGAAGATCTGAGAATGCAACCCGCCCAGCATTGGTGTTCGATAGAGTAACACGGTGTTCTGTGCCGCAGCGTATGCCGTGGCACAAGCATCGAACAACGTAAGAAACGAGGAATATCGTTGTTCGAATTTCATTCAGAATGTGCGCGACACGGACAGATTGATGCTGCGCCCAGCGCGACGCACGGCTGGGTCTTGCAAATGAGTTCGATAGTCTTCGTCAGCGACGTTTGAGACACCCAAACGCACAGTGATATCTGCGAATTGGCCTTCGTCAGGGGCCCAGGCTGCATAGACATCGTGGATAAGGTTGCTGGGCGTGTCGACCTCTTGGACAGCGCCGGCAAAGCTGACTTCCCGGCTCTTGCTTTCATAATGTGTCCCTGTCCAACCGAGTTCCAGATCAGCAGCCGGTATGCGTGTCCCCAGGGACAGCACGATCGTGTTTGCCGGAATACGATTTTCAAGCTCCGGGTTGATACCGTCGGGATCGCTTTCGTTCTCACCTTCAAGAAATGTGTAGGCAAGCGAACCAAAGAGGCGGTCAGATTCATATGCAGCCTCTAGCTCCAGCCCTTGGATATTGGCCTTGTCGATATTGATGAAGACCGGGTCACCGGCCACGCCCTCATCATTGCGCGCGATGAGGTTTTCAAGGTTGTTGCGAAAGATGACGGTCTTGAGCGCGATCTGGTCATTGGTCTGGAACACGGCATCCTGACTATAGGAAAAGCCGAGTTCGACATTGCGGCTCTCTTCGTTTTCGAGCGAACCCGCCGAAATCTGATCGGCGCCAGTGACGCCTGGTCCGAGTGAGACTGGCCGGGCATCATAAAGCTCGTCCACAACAGGCAGCCGTTCTGTATATGACGTCGAACCAAACAGGGCGAACTGATCATTGATCTGATAGTGCAGGGCGAGCGTGGCTGAGATACCCTCGTCCTCGACCTTTTCGTCGGTGGCCACCAGATCACCTGGGGTGGTTTCCTGGAAATCGATCCGTGTGCCTGTCAGAACGGTAAAGCGCTCATCCCAGATGAACTCGTTCTGGGCAAAAAGACCAAATATGTCGGTGACACCCTCTGGCTGGAATTCGGCATTCGCCGCCGTTGCACGCGTGCTAATCCGGTCTTGCGTGCTGATATCAGTACCAACGGTCAGATAGTTGGCAAACCGGTTTCCGAGGATTTGAGAGGTGTTTTCAACACGCAGGCCAGTGCCCTCGTAGGCATAGTCAGCGTCAAAGAGCGCGCGTACGCTATCTTCGGTGAAACCAGGGGGCGGCGAGGGGACACGAAAATCGGTGATGTTGTTTTCGGATTTGCCGTATGAGAGCTGCACCGTCAAATCGATTAGATCGCGATCAACGGGGGCGAAGTTATAGCGCACATAGGCGGTTGTATCGATCACCTCGCGGTCGACCTGACCAAAGCTGGTGCCAAGGTCAATGACATCCAGCAATTGATCATCTGCCTCACCCTGATAGCGAATGAAGGCCGCTTCAATCTCATGCTCCATCGCCTCACCGAAGGAGAAAGTGCCTTTGATCAGCGTGTTGTACTCGGTGATCCGGGTGCCTGGGATCTCATCACCATCGCCGCTTTCCAAGAAATCGCTGTCGTCATAGATGAAGCCGATCAGGCCATCAAAACGCTGATCCGGGGCGAAGGCGAGAAAGGTTGCGGTTTCGACGCCGTCGCCATTGCTGCGATATTCCAGTTTTTGATCAACGCCGAATGGATCGCCGGGCTCCAGAAAGTCGGACGCATCTTTAGTTTCCAACGAGATGACCCCTGCCAGAGCACCCGCGCCATAAAGTGTGGATGAGCCAGGACCGCGCAAGATCTCAACCCTCTTAAAGAACTCGGGGTCGGTGAAAAGGGAGCCTTGCCGATAGGACTCGTAGTACTTCCTGACCCCGTCGATCACGGTCACAATGCGCGGTTCATCGGCAGAGGTGCCGCCACCGATCCCGCGGATGTTGAAGCTTTCGCCAAAGCGCGACTCGGACCCGACTGTCGACACACCGGGGCTGCGCTCAAGCACATCGCCAATTGTGCCAGGCTGGACCTCGGCAATATCCTCCTCTTCCAGCACAGAGATGGATTGTGGTGCGTCAATCGCCACTTTTTCGGCACCGGCCCCCAGCACGATCCGGCCTAATGGTGTGAAAGTTTCGGTTGTCTCCTGTGCAAATGCTGGCACCGACAGGGCCAGCGACATGGCGACTGAGGCGCGCAGCATAGGACGTTTGGATTGTAAGATACGCATGAGCTTCCCGTTCATTTCTTGAGCTATGGTGCTGGCAGGGAAGCTGGCGGCAGCGGTTAACCTTTTCCGGTTAGAAAAGCTGACAAAAAGAGTCAAGTTTGATATGCGCACTGCGGTGTTGCGACGCATTCACCTATTGAATTGCGAATAATCACGACCACGGCTCTTAAATAC
>NZ_JAXBMD010000013.1:0-36659 GCF_033963825.1 Cognatiyoonia sp. IB215446
CTTCGCCGATGCATCTGGACAGTATTGGGACAATGATGCCGGCGGCTTTGGGCATGTTGATTTGGGTCAGGCAAGAGATCTTAGCCGAGCAATCGCGTTACTTACTGGTTGAACGGTTTCTTTGTACTGAATTAAACTCGAACAGGTGATTTCCGAATAACGGGAGTCCGTGGGCTTTCGGCTAGCCCCCTCATCCGTTTCACGCGTTTTCTAACTTCTGCTTTCCTTGCAACCGTAAAGCGACAGGGCCCGAGCAATCGTAGCATTTTTTGTGCTGCAAGCGCGTACATCACAATTCAAGGACTTCCGGTATGGGCTCGGTACCGACCAACGCTGCATGAGGGACAGACACGCAAACATCTCAGATGGCTTGACCCAGGCCAAGACGGTTTTCATGGGACGGGCTTGGTTGTCAGTTTCGCTTCACTGCATAGGCTAACTGAAAGATGACCTATGCTTGTTGATGTGCGTCAAAGAAAACGAAAAACGGCTTTGCTATCGTCCCTCCTAATGGAGTGCTGAAGGGCCCGCCACGGAACATCGCAACAGCCATTGAGAGGTTTTTGGATTTCGTCTGCTTACACTGGCTTTTGCGCATTCACCGGGGCGATTGGCGGCATTGCTGCGGCGCGCGGGCCATGAAGAAGAACATGGGCGTCCTTAAACCATTTTAAGAAACCTAAGATCGGCCATGTCCAAGGAGAATGGATTTGCTTCGCTTTTTCGCAGTCTGGTTTGGTCTCCCGGTGCTGTTTCTGACGCTTGGTGGGGTGATTGCTGTTCTGCTGGTTATTCAGCAGGGCAAGAACCTGGCGGCGGACGGCAATTGGTTCGAAACACCCATTGGTATTGATACGTCCTTCTATCTCGACATCGACGGCGTGGCCCACTTCGTCCGCATCCGTGGGCGCGACCGGGACAATCCCGTGCTCGTTGACCTGCATGGCGGCCCCGGTGCTGCCCAATCGGGCTATACCCATCGCACGCTGAGACCGCTGACTGAGTATTTCACTCTGGTCGAATGGGATCAGCGGGGCGCAGGACGGACCGAGCCTGGCACCCCGAGCGACGCCACTTACGAGCGTCTTGTTGCTGATACGATTGCTATCATTGAAGAGGTGCGCACGCGCCTTTCGGTCGAAAGGATCGTTCTGGTCGGGCATTCCTGGGGCTCGATGCTTGGCCTTGGTGTGGCACAGGAACGGCCCGATCTGCTGTATGGTTATGTCGGCGTCGGCCAGGGGCTGGCTTGGCGCGCGACGTTCGATGAAACGCAACGTCTGCTGATCGATGAGGCGAGGCGTACCCAGAACGTTGAAGCCGAGCGCATTCTGACCGATTTGCCCTCTGAGTGGCCCGACGCACGCAATCCTAGGGCCATTCTCGACAGGATCGCAACGATCCATGCGTTCCTCGGCCCAATGGGCCATGGCATGCACGCGTCTCATTCGGGGGCCTACATGCGGTCCAATCTCTTTCTGGACACGATTGTCTCACCGGACACTTCTCTGATGGAGGCATATCGGATGCTCTCTGCCAGCGATACAATCCTGGCCTTGGTTGGCGACCTGCACGATCGCGACTTTCGCACAGATTTGAATCGCACCTACGACGTGCCAATCTTCATCTTCCAAGGCGAACATGACTGGCAGACCCCAACGTCATTGGTCCGGCCTTGGTTTGATGCCATTGAGGCGCCTCACAAACACTACGTCGCCTTTCGAGATTCTGGCCATTTCATCATACATGAAGAGCCCGGTCGATACTTGATAGAACTCGTGACGCGGGTACGCCCCTATGCTGAGTAGGGCCGAACTGACAGCCTTCATTGCTCAGGCAATCTTGGCGCCATCAAGTCACAATTCGCAGCCGTGGCTTTTCCAAGTCGGGGAAAACAGCATTCGCCTGTTAGCGGACCGGACACGCGCATTGCCTGTCAATGACCCGCATGACCGCGAATTGAGCATCAGTTGCGGATGCGCCTTGATGAACCTTCGCGTGGCGGGGGCGGCTGCCGGATACGGTAGTGAAGTGGTGTATCATCCCGATCCAACAGATGAAGACGTTCTGGCAGATCTGGCCTTTTCTGGACCTGCACTCGACGTGCTTGCGTGTCTTTCCAAAGCAATCCCAAACCGACGTACCTATCGAAAGCGTTTTGAATCAGAAGAGCTTCCAGTCGATTTGATCAGTGAATTGAATTCAGTCACAGAGGCTGAGGGCGCGCGGTTGTCTGTTATCCACGACGAAGGGCAGCGCCAGCTGATTTGCGACCTTGTGGTTAAAGGCGATGCGCTACAATGGGACAATCCCAGTTGGCGCCGTGAGTTGGCACAATGGATGCACCCGCGCCGCGCGGGCGACGGGCTTGCGATGCCAGCGCTTGCCGCTCCTCTCGCCCGAGCGCTTGTTCGACGTTTTGATTTGGGCAATGGCGTGGCGGCGCAAGACCATGAACTCGCAAATCAGGCCCCTTTATTGGCTGTCATCTCAACCGAACAAGACAGAACACAAGACTGGCTTTCAGCTGGCCAAGCCTTGCAAAGATTTCTTCTTACAGCGGCAGTGGCTGGAGCGCAGGCTAGCTATCTCAACCAACCCATTGAAATACCAGAGCTACGCGCAAAGGTGAGCAAACTCGTCGGCGACGAACAACAGCCCCAGATTCTCCTGCGCGCAGGGTATCCAGAAGACACTCTTGCAGCGGCGCCTCGACGACCCCTCGGAGATGTTATAGTTACACACTAAGACCATTCAAGGAACTACTCAGTTCGGAACTGCCTAGTGAAGCTTTATGCGCAAACGACGGTTTTGTCGGGTAGATGGCACAAAAGCGTCAGCTCTCTGGACAGCGCACTTTGACGAAGGCGCAGCAAAGGCTTGCTTTGTTCTGCAAGTCATTAACTCCCGTCGAATTTGTCGCCCAACAATGAACGAATGGCTGCGATCTTTACCGCCGCGCCGCATACTGGACCGAGCACCGGCAGCGATTTTCGTGCTGCATGCGCTCGCAGCAAAAATCTGAGAGGTCTCCTATGGGCTCTTCGCGGCCATCGGAGCGACTGCGGCATCCTATGCCTAGTGTCGGCTGGCTCCCAAGAGAACGGCCCTTACTGGACATTGGCCATCAGATGCGAATGCTGCGGTGCGGTTCGAGAAACCGGACCTTCGCCGCGCACGCGAAGCTAATGTCGTGAGCTTTCGAGAAGCAGAAATACCTTTTGGGAAAGTCGCAAGTTGGTCAGCTATCGTCTCAAAGGGTTCGGCTTAGCCTCGATCCCTTGTGCCGAAGTTCAAAGGCAGCAGAACTCTGTCGCAAGCCTTCAACAACTGAAGACAAAGAAAAAACGTCCACTTAGGGCGGCTGTTCGTGCAGACCTTTGCACCACTGACGGCGAACTACCTCCATCCGTGCAAAGGCAACTGCAACTGGTGCAAGCCCGCTGTAAATGCAGTTGGGCACCCGCGAGCTATGACGTGTCAATTTCAAAAAACGGAGACACGACATGACACGATCAATGATGACAGCACTCAAGGCAATCATGATTACGGTGCCGCTGGCAATATCCTCCACATCAATTATCGCCGAACCTCTTGAAATCCGCGTTGAGATGCGGGACGGCACGGAGTTGAGTACACTTGTATACCTGCCTGATGGAGACGGTCCGTTTCCGACGCTAGTTGCGCGGACCATTTACGGGCCACCCATTATCCCAATCGGCGGCGAACTCTACGACAGCAGCATGAAACTCACAGATTTTGTCCCGTCTGAAGATGACGATGACGACGACGCGGCCATTACAGCGGGGTGGCCGCTGATCACCGAAAATGGGTATGCGCTCGTCATTCAGAACACGCGGGGACGAAATGGTTCGGACGGCGTTGATCGGTCTTGGCGCGATGACGGTGAAGACGGCTACGACCTGATCGAATGGGTGAATGCACAAGACTGGAGCAACGGCCGCATCGGTCTCTTTGGTGACAGCGCCGTTGGCGTGAGCGCAGCATTGGCAGCGGCGGAGCAACCGCCGGCGCTCGATGCCCTCTTCCTGCAAACAACCCCGGCCGACCCCTTTGGTACCGATATGGCACCGCGCGACGGAGCGCTGCGCACAGAGTCTTTGTTGGTACAGGGTGGCTTTCTCGCATTTGACGTCAGCGAAAGCCATATCGCTGGTCGGGGGATTGATGGTGAGGAGGTAGCCGACCTCGTCCCTGCCATCGGTGGATACGTACAAGGTCTGTTCGAAGGCCTAGAAGATCCGCTTAACTCTGACACCTGGTTGGCCGCGCCTCTGGGCGATGTGCCAGAGTTGGATCAACTGATGCCGTTCTGGTCCATGCTGAGTGATGTATCAGCGCGCGAGACATTTCGCGACGAAACGAATGCGCTTGGTAAGATCGAGGTTCCAACGTCCGTTGTGACCCTCTGGCAGGACACGTTTGCACAAAGCACGTTCGATCTCTTTGCTGATCTCGAAGAACGCGACATTCCCCGCGAGTTGCTGGTGGTCAACGGGACGCATTACGATATCGACGATCCGCGCATTTTCCCAGAGCCGCGCATGCTCTCGTGGTTTGACCATTGGCTGAAGGACGAACCACGCGCCGACCGTCCCGTCGTGAAGGCTGCTACGCAAGGGAATGCTGAGTTCGTTGAAGGTTCCGAAGTCATCGACATCATCGGGGTCGCGGAACGCTACTACATCGCAGAAGGCGAATTGGTCCAAACGGCCAGTGAATCCAGCAATACTTTTACCAGCGATCCTGCAAACCCTGTCCCCACACAGGGTGGTCGTTATCTGTTGGCCGCGTCAGGTGCGCTTGATCAGACTGACCTGATCACACGGCAGGACACATTGGTGTTTAAGGCGGCTGCTCTTTCCGAAACTCGCATCCTCGCTGGCCCGGTCACCGGCCAAATTGTAGCGACCAGCAACGCGCCGAGCTTTGATCTGAGCGTCCGGCTTCTTGATGTCGCACCAGATGGCACTGCCAGCATAATCTTGTCCGATCATTTGAGGATCGAGAATGAGGCGAAGACGCCGGTAACAGTACCATTCGACATGAGTTTGATCCGACACCAGTTGAATGCCGGTCATCGGGTCGCAATTATGGTTGCCGGTTCAGATTTCCCAGCCTGGGACCGGAACCCGCAGACCGGCGCGTCCATCTTCGAAAGCGCCGATTTGCAGGCGGCCGAAATCACTGTGATCAGTGATGCAAATGGCCAAAGCTATATCGAGCTGCCATTTGTCGAAAACTAACCTTAAGCGGCAAATACCAATCGTGAAGGGCGGGCCTTAAGGCACGCCCTTCGATCGTGTTTAAGTCATCGCGGCCAACTCTTTCTCGGTTTGCCCTGCGAGGCGGTCTTTCAGCGCCTTGGCATTTGCGCGGCTTACCGAAAGCTCAATATCGTTGGATAATCGTGCGCGAAGGCTTCCGCCATTACGCACCAAGTCTGCGACATGTGGCAACGCCACCCAGTGCGAACGGTGGATCTGCATCCCATCAAATCGCTGAAGCACCTCCAACGACCGCCCGAAGCCAAAGAGGATCAGCGTATCGCCAAGCGTTGTATAAACCCGCAGGTAGTGGAGTTCGGCGCTGACAGCGACAATATTCTTGCCAAGTGGTTTCGGCATTCTGCTCCAAAACTCGCGCTCATCCTCCGAGATTTCCGGGTCCACAGCAGTGGTCATCTCCTCGTCAGCAAGCAGTCGCGGCACGGACAATCTTGACAGGGCACGTGCGTTCAGCAGAACCCAGACCAAAGAGATTGGAAAGACAAATGACCCAAATTCACTGGTCCACAATTGCCAGATTGGTCCTGTGTCTTCGCTATCATTGGGGGCGGCAAACAGCGCATCAAGTCCAACGGCGAAAGGTGTGAAAGCAACAGATCCTAATATGCCGGCAACGACCGTGGCTGAGATCGGCGATAGCCGATCAAGGTAAGATAGCTTGCCCAACAGCTCTTGCGCACCGTAAAGCAGCGGCAGGACAATCGCGACATGCAGCGCCCAGAAGAACAGCGCCGTCACCCCAGAGAGCCCTTCCCCAGCTGCGGGCCGAAGCAGCCACAGGACGATGGTCAAGGCAGTGCCGACCCCAAGATAGATTAGCGGCAATCGTTCTGTCAGTTTTGGTTTCATCGCTCGCACCCCGCCGTTCGTTCGACAAAAAATGGCCCCGACACAGCGTAACTGTCAAATGCGGTATCGATGATTTCGCCACGCTGTGCCACTGCACGGATGATCAATGCCATCGGTGCATCGGCATCGACCATTGGTGTAAACGCAGGTGCAAACAGGTGCTGTGCAGATCAACTGACCTTCATCAACACACGTGAAGGAACACGCTATGACACTTTCGAAATTCATCGATTTCGCCGACAGGTTTGCCGCAAACGATCGCTTTCAGACACGCTTTGATGCAGCCCGGTCCTTTTACATTTTGGCTGTAGCAGCATTCGCATTTTTTGTCTGTTGCCTCGGTCTGATGGCATTCGATCCTCGCCAGTTCGGGATGGAACTCACATGGACAAAACCGACCAAATTTGCCGTTTCATTCGTCATCCTATTCTTGACGCAAGCTTTCGTCGCGACCTGCCTCTCGGACCGGTGGCGCTTCAATTTGGTTCTTGTCGTGATGGCGGTGGCGTCGGGCTGCGCAATGGTCTTTGAGATGGGCTATATGATGTATCAGGCAAACCTGCTTGAATCATCACATTGGAATGAAGCGACGCCGTTTCACGAGATGATGTACGGGCTGATGGGCGCGGGTGCCACAACGCTGATGGTCTCGGCCTTGGCCGTTGGCGCCATAGCCGTTTTTGACAAGGACGCAAAACTCGATCCCCTGATGAAGTGGGGGATCGCGCTGGGGTTTGGCCTGTCGTTCGTTCTGACATTCTGGGTCGCAGGCGAAATGGCTGGCGGCGGAGGACGCTACATTGGTGTTCCGACAGACGGTGGTGCCCGTGTGCCGCTGTTCGGCTGGTCGCGCGAGGTTGGTGACTTGCGCCCGTCTCATTTCCTTTCCCTACATGCAATGCAGATCCTACCGGTGCTGGCTCTGACGTTGCGCGGGGTGCAGTCAGGCTTCCCAATTCTGCTGTCAGCCTCCGCAGGCTACGCAATCCTCACCGTCTTGGTGATGTTTCAAGCGCTGGCAGGTCAGCCGCTCTACTAATGCTTAGACACTACGGGTCGGGGAGTACCTCCGGCCCACATATCCACATACATCGTGGCTTCAGCAATTTACTTTGAGGGGAGTTTGGCGCGAGATCAGTGGGCACTTCGGGTCGGGTGCAACCCTGCTATCAGGTCCCGCACATCATAGATGACGTCACCATTTTCGCTTCTCGGGATTTCACCTTCGATCATGAGTATGGCGTAGCCGTGAACAAGGCTCCATAAAGCCCATTCGGTCAGGCGATGATCACCTTGCTGATCAGAAAGCTCCGCCGCGATCCCACGCAAGATATCGTAGCTGGCCTGTGATGCACGCCGAAGCTCTTCGTCCGTCCCGTCCGTCAGCGTCCGAGAAAACATCAGCTTGTAAAGCTCAGGATGCTCCAGCGCGAACGCAAAATAGCCATTGCCCGGCCTGCCGACCCGATCGGGTATTTCGTCTGATGGTGCAGTGGCGTGCAACATTGCAGCGACCTGCATCTCAAACCCTCGGGTCGCAAGCGCTGTCAGCAGACCACGAAACCCATCAAAGTGATTTTTAGGCGCGGTGTGACTTACGCCAACGCGAGACGCGATTTTCCGCATCGACAAGCCTTCAACGCCGCTTTCCTCTAGTTCGACGAGACCCGCATCGATCAGAGCGCGCTTAAGATCACCATGGTGATAATTCTTTTTCATTATTTTCAGTGGCTTATCGATAATTATTTCCACTGTAAATATTTCATGTCGACATCGCAAGACTGAAGCATATATTTCCACCTGAAATTTCCAATGGAGATATAGCATGGCACTCAATGTCGAAGGCATACCATCCGCACCAAATGCGCGTCTGATAACCAGCTATCCAAAGAGTTTGGACACGCGCCCTGATCAATCGAGTCGCAGCACGCGCCGAAAATCCAAAACCGTTCCAAACAACATCCCAAAGAAGATGAAGGCGCTCGTTGTCTCGGGGCCCGACACTGGTCTTGAATTGCGTACAATTCCTGTTCCAGAACCCAAGCATGGCGAGGTATTGATCAGAGTCTCCGCGTCTCCAATTAATCCATCAGACCTTCTGATGATCAGCGGCGACTATGGCCAGTCGCGGGCTTATCCATTCGTTCCGGGCCTGGAAGGTTCGGGGACGGTTGTCGCTACCGGCGGAGGATTTCTCGGACGCAGTATCCTCGGCAAGACCGTAGCATGTGCGCCCGAGAAAGATGGCCTTTGGTCGGACTATGCAGTTGTACCGGCCAATCGGTGCCTCCCCCTGCCAAAAGGCATGCCAGAGGATGTTGGCGCGATGAGTTTCGTAAACCCGCTCGCGGCAATCGGCCTGGTCCAAGCGGCAAAAGACGGTGGACATCGTGCCGTGATTTCAACGGCCGCTGGCGGCGCACTTGGTCGCATGATCCGACAACGGGCGAGCAAAGAGGGATTTACTGTCATCAACGTGGTGCGGCGTGAGGATCAGGCTGCAGAACTCCGCTCGATGGGTGTAGAGCAC
Organism: Cognatiyoonia sp. IB215446; assembly: GCF_033963825.1. Taxonomy (NCBI): domain Bacteria; kingdom Pseudomonadati; phylum Pseudomonadota; class Alphaproteobacteria; order Rhodobacterales; family Paracoccaceae; genus Cognatiyoonia; species Cognatiyoonia sp. IB215446. Next base: position 8,689 of record NZ_JAXBMD010000013.1, read on the forward strand.
GTCTTGTCATCTGCCAGCGACGCGTTCGACCACGATTTGCGTATGCTTTCCGCCGATCTTGGCAGCAGCATGGCATTTGACGCGGTTGCTGGTGACATGACAGGTCGGTTGGCTGAAGCCTTGTTGCCAAACGGTGAAATCCTCGTCTACGGGGAATTGTCGGGACAACGATCAAACTTTGATCCCGCAACAATGACATTCAAAAATCTCACCATCCGTGGTTTCTGGCTCACGCAGTGGTCCAAACAGACCTCATTTCTGAAACAGCTTCTTCTGACCCGGCAGATCATGCAGGCGTTGGAAAATGGGTTCGCACAGACACGCATCGCACGAAAAGTGCCGCTGCAAAATGCCGTTGAAGCCCCCGCGCTATATGCCGATGACATGAGCGCCGGGAAAGTGCTGATCGTTCCGAACTAGAGTCCGAGAAAGAAATAACTTGAAGATAACACCCTTATACTTGGCTCGCCGCGAAGAACTGTTCGTTTTCAGAACAATCGGGAGGGCGCTAGTAGATTGAGTAGACAACACCAGCTGTTATCGGCCTTCAAAGATCCTTCGCTGAGCGCCTCAGGTGGTCCAAGAACACCCTGAGGCGCGCCGGCACGTATGATCTTGACGGGTAAACCGCCCAGGCCGCGCTTTCGAAACCAGACGCGCTCACGTCGAACTCCGGGAAGAGGTCGACAAGTGTACCTGCAGCAAGGTCATCGCCAATTGTCCAGTCTGCAAGCAGTGCGATCCCTAGCCCGTCTAGGCATCCACGTCGGATCGCCAACGCGTTCGAGATCACAAGTGTTGGTTTCGGTGACGCGACAAGAGCCTTATGGCCCGGCCCTGTGCGAAATTTCCAACCTTCGCGAAAACCGGGAAGGGAAAAAACAAGACCGTCGTGCTCTGCCAGCGCGGCGGGGCTTGTTGGTAGCCCTGCACGTTTGACGTAGTCGGGCGACGTGACCACACGGTAGCGCGTGTCGAAAAGCTTTGCCGCGACCAAAGCGCCTTCCACGCCCGGTCCCAGCCGGAGTGCCAGATCAATACCTTCGCCAGCCAGATCAACCACATTGTCTGTCAGGCGCAAATCGAGATCGATTTTTGGAAAGGTTTCGCGGAACGCGGGAAGGCGCGGCAGCAACCAACGCTCACCGAACGCGACGGATGTCGTTACCTTCAATAGCCCGGATGGTGCAGTCACGACATCACGTACCTCGTCCCGCACCTCATCTAGAGCATCCAGGAGAGGCAATGCGCGTTCCAAGTAAAGCCGCCCGGCATCTGTCAGGGACAGCCGCCGTGTCGTGCGCTCAAAAAGCGTGATCCCAATTGCCGCTTCCAACTGCGCCACCTGACGCGAAACGGCGGATGCATCGACGCCAATCTTCCGCGCCTGTGCAGCGAACGAGCCAAGGCGCGCGACACCAGCGAAGGTTCTGAGAAGTTCAGTTTCCATTGCACTTCATTCGTGCGGATTTCGCACGACACTTTGTCATTACAATGCGTTTCCAGAGTTTTCGGCGGGTAATAGCTTCGGGTCAATCCAAAAAAGAAGGAGCATTCCCATGACGACAATTTTACGGATCGACAGTTCCTCCCGCCCAGCTGGGCAAACGACAGATGGCGCGTCATTCACACGCTCCATCACGGACCATCTTGTTAGTCGATTGATTGCGGATGACCCCAACGCCAAGGTGGTGACCCGAGATCTGACGGCACAGCCGATCCCACACATCGCGGCCGAGACGATTACAGGGTATTACACGGACCCTGCACAGATGACGCCAGAGCTTTTCGAAGCAACGGCCATGTCCGACGAGCTCATTGAGGAGCTTTCCTCAGCAGACATCATTGTGCTCTCGTCTCCAATCTACAACTTCTCGGTCCCTTCTGCGCTAAAGGCCTGGGTCGACCAGATCGTGCGTGGCGGAAGGACCTTTGCCTATGAGGACGGACAGTTCCGCGGATTGCTGGCGGATCGTCCGGTCTATCTCGTGCTGAGCTACGGGGCTGCAGGCTACGGCAACGATGGCCCACTTGCCGCCTTTGATTATCTGCGCCCGTACTTGACGCATGTGCTGAGCTTCATCGGGCTCAGATCGCAAGAGGTCTTCACGGTTGAGAATACGACCGGGCCAGATGCTATGGAGCGGTTGGCCATAGTCAAAGCCCAGATTGATGGACGGGTTGCGCCATGACAGGGCCGCGTCCTCAACTTTATTGGATCTCTGGCAGCCCGCCTGCCTGGCGCGTCATGCTGGCGCTGACGCTCAAGGGCATTGCCTTTGAAAACCGTCAGTTGGATCACGGCGCAGGCGAAAACCGGGCGCCAGAGTATCTGAAGCTTAACCCCAAAGGCCAGGTGCCGACGCTTGTGATCGGCGATCTGGTAATCCGCGAGAGCATCGCCATCCTGGCATGGCTTGATCGCGCTTATACGCAACGCCCGATCTGGAGTGCGACAAAAGACGATGCAGCGCAAGTCTGGCAGGACGTGATGGAGATGGAGGCCGTGATCCGCGCTCCAGTCACCGCCACAGCTCAAGCATTGCTTCGTGGCACATCCCACGATCCCACGAACCTCGCTTCACTCGCGGACGCGTGCGATGAATATGCATCGCGGCTTGCGCATCAACCCTTCCTCGGCGGTGACAGCGCGATGGCCTCCGACATCTGGCTCTACCCGGCCTTGCATTGGATCGCGCGCGGCACGGCGCTTGCGGGTCCAAAAGCACCAGAGATTTGCACGAGCCTCACCTCGTCCCGGCCCGCCCTGGCGGACTGGATGGATCGGTTCCGCGCCGTCCCCGGCGTTGCCGACACTTACCCACCCCACTGGCGGACATGACCGCCCCCCCAACCTGGAGACCACCTATGACCTTCAAATCATTTGCAATCAGTGCAGCACTCGTCCTGGCCGCTTTGCCAGCCTTGGCCGAGCCGACCGAATGGACGCTCGATCTGGGCCACGCTCATATCGGGTGGACAATCGAGCATCTGGATCTTGCCCCAACAGTCGGCCGGTTCGACACGTTCGGCGGTACGTTCCTGATAGACGAAGAGAACCCCGAGAACTCAGAAATCACCGTGACGGTCGATGCGGCTTCGGTAAATTCCAACCATATCGGGCGCGACAACCACATCCGGAACGCCGATCTCTTGAACGCGAGCGTCTTCCCCACTGTGACATTCGCGTCCGAGACAATCACCATGCAATCCGAGACCGACGGCACTATGACAGGGAATGTCACCATGCTTGGTGCAACTGCGCCGGTGGAACTGCAATTCACGCTGCTCAGAGATCGCACATACCCGGACTTCATCCCGAACTATGATGAAATACGCACGGCGTCCTTTCAGGCCAGCGGCACTTTGACCCGCGCGGATTTCGGCATGGATTTCATCGCCTTCCCCGGCTCGCCCATCGGGCTTGAGGTCGATCTCGACATCCTCATCGACCTCGTGGATTGCGGCTCCCTTCCCGAGGCCGTGCGCGCAACCAACGTGCCCTGCAATTGGGGCTACGTGGAGGGCTTCAAAGGCCCGAACGAGAGCTGATATGGCACAGCGTCACTTGACATCATGGCGCTGGTCGCCCGCCATCATCCTACTCCACTGGGTGATGGCGGTAGCTCTTTGCGCGATGCTTCTAGCCGGGTTTGCCATGACACGCGCGGCACATCTGGCTGAGGCGACGGGGGACTTTAGCTTAACAGTTTTCGGCCTCAGCCTTTTTGATGCCTACCAACTTCACAAATCCTTGGGCTTCATTCTCTTTCTTACGGTTATCACGCGGGGCGTAATGCGGCTCCATAGCGGCGCCCCGAGCTTCCCGGCAGACATGTCCGCTCTGGAGCGGGTAGCGGCACGTTCGGTTCAGGTCGCGCTTTATGGGCTTATGCTTGGCGTGCCGATCACCGGATGGTTGCTTGCCTCGTCGTCTACACTTGGTTTGCCGACAATCGTCTTTGGCCTTTTCGAACTGCCTCATCCCTTGGGCCCCGATGCAGCGCGCGAAGCCTTTTTGGGCACCCTGCACTGGGCCGGCGCCTGGGCCGTGATCGGCCTGGCCGGTTTGCACATCGCGGCTGCGCTTAAACATCATCTGGTTGATCGCGACGACGTGCTTCGCGCGATGTTGCCACGCTTTACCAACCTCAACCGTCGGAGCTCTCATCATGTGGATTAAACCGGCTATCACTAGCTTCCTGTGCCTTCTGGGCACGTCCACACTGGCCCAACAGTCTTGGGTGGTGGACCATTCTCAAAGCACCTTGGCCTTCACGGTCAGCATTGGTGGCGCTGATGCCAATGGGCGCTTTGAGGATTGGACCGCAGCCATATCCTATGATCCGACATCGCCCGCGGACGGCGCTGTCGCTGTTATGATCGATATCGCCAGTGTGGTCATAGATGACCCTCGCGCCCAAGCCATCGCAGATGCCGCTTGGCTTGGCGCGGAGGCCTATCCACAGGCGTTCTTCGCCTCAGACTCCTTCGCGCTTTCGAACGCAACCCAACTGTCAGTGCCAGGCAGTTTGACACTCAAGGGGATCAGTTTGCCGCTGACCTTGTCAGGCAGTCTGACCGTCGAGGATTGCAATGCGACAGCGCAGATACGCGGCGTTCTCGACCGAACTCAATACGGCATCGGGGTGGGCCAGGCCGCCGTCGCCCCGAAAGTAACCGTCTCAGCTTCACTGATCGCGCAATGCGCCCCAAATTGAAAGGAAACCCAAAATGACAACGACACCTGACCTTCACGGCAAAACAGCGATTGTCACTGGCGCCTCTCGTGGCATTGGCGAGGCTGCCGCCCGGCACCTCGCAGCCCTCGGCGCGCATGTGATCCTTGCGGCGCGATCAAAGGACCGTATTGAGGCGATTTCCAATGATATCTGCGATGCCGGGGGTCAATCCACTGCGCTGGCGACCGACGTCGCCGAAAGCGAGGCCGTTGCCGCCCTGGTTCAGACAGCGATTGATCAGACGGGGCGACTCGATCTGTTTGTGAACAATGCTGGGTTGATCGACCCAATCGCGCGCATCATGGACACCGATCCAGACGCTTGGGGGCAGGTCATGGACGTGAACATCAAAGGTGTCTATCACGGCTTGCGCCATGCGATGCCCATCATGGCGGCGCAATCGGGCGGTGGTACAATCATCAATATCTCATCCGGGGCCGCAAATTCCTTCCTCGAAGGTTGGTCGCATTATTGCGCCTCCAAGGCTGCGGTGGTGCGCCTGACAGGGGTGGCCCACAAAGAGGCTCACGACAAAGGTGTTCGCGTAGTCGGGCTATCCCCCGGGACGGTCGCCACGGAGATGCAAGAACAGATCCGCGCCTCGGGCATTAATCCGGTAAGCCAGATCCCTTGGGAACGCCACATCACGCCAGATTGGGTTGCAAAAGCCATCGCCTTTCTGACGACACCAGCCGCTGATCAATGGCTCGGCACAGATTTCTCACTCAAGGTTGACGAAGGACGGAAGGCGGTTGGAATGCCGTTAGAATAGCAGCCACTTGTTTGAATGGCGCGTCACTCAAATCGTGAAGCCGCCCAAGCAAAATCTGCCGTTTGGACGTCATGCGGCAGGCTCATCCCCATCTGAACTGTCGTACTAACGCTTGCCGTATGCTGAGCCTTGATCAATTCAAAATAGGCGCCCTTCAACCGCTGCTTCTGTGAGAGATGCGGTTTCGCCGCGGGGTCTGTCCAACGTGTGCGAACAAACGCCGTGGCAATGAAGTCGCGAAATTGATGTCGGGTCAGTCCCGCATCTTGGGCTGAAGCGGTCGCTCGCGCAGTCGCACCCTTTGCCGCCCAAAAGCCTTCAAGCCATTCGTGCAGCATTCAATGCCATTCATGCAATCTTATTTGAAAACTGGGGGTTAACGGCGAAATCCACTGCAAGGTCCGCAGGACGGGCGGATCATCTGAATAACACACAAGGAGCGTTCATATGTCTATCTCATCGCTTACTAAACCAACGCTGATCGTAGCCACAATCGCGTTGATCGGATCTTCAGCCTTGGCAGATTCGCCAGATAGCGGATTTTACCTCAAGGCCTTCGGCGGTGCCTCTTTACTGTCTGAGAGTGACCTTGCGGGTCCGCTCACCGGAACCTCTGGTTTCGATACTGGCCAGGTGTTCGGCGGGGCCGTGGGTTACGACTACGCCGAAAGTCCGTTCCGCTCCGAACTTGAATTCGCCTACCGTACAGCCGAAGCCGACGGTGCAGCAGGTATTACGGGTGACTTTGCATCCACGACGCTGGCACTGAATGGATACTATGACTTTAAGCCTATTGCCGGAGGTCGCCTAACGCCATTTGTAGGCGCCGGTCTCGCCTATGTCACCGAGATCGACTTCGACGTCAGCGGCGGCGCGGCACCCGGCGAGTACAGCGACACAGGCGTCTTTGGATATCAACTAATGGCGGGTGGGGCATACCCAGTGTCCGACCGTTGGTCGATCACCGGAGAGCTGCGCTATTTCGATGCTGGCAGTCAGTCGCTTAGCGGTCCGGGCGGAACGCTAAGTGCGGACTATCGAAGCGTCGACATCATTCTAGGCACTGCCTTTCGGTTCTGAATTCCGGGATCCCCGGTTTCCTGGGCCCCTTGGGGCCCTTCACCTCCCCCTTCATCAAAGGAGACACTCATGAAGGATACACTTAAGATCTGCACTCTGGCAGTTGGCATCGGTACCGCAGCTATGTCCGCGCAAGCCGGAAGCATCGTCGACATTGCAGCCGGTGACGAGCGGTTCTCTACGCTCGTTGCTGCCGTTACGGCAGCCGGTCTCGCCGATACATTGGCTGGCCCAGGGCCTTTCACGGTCTATGCCCCAGTCAACGATGCCTTCGCGGCTCTTCCGCAAGGCACGGTTGAAAACCTGCTGAAACCCGAAAACAAAGACCAGCTGACAAACGTACTTCTATACCATGTGGACGATCGCAAGCTGTCGGCTGACATGATCCCGAGTGGGTCGAACTACTTCAAACCGGTCCTCGCGTCCGAACGCCTGTGCATCACCAAGGACACCGATGGCGTTTCAATTGCAGATGGCACTGGTGACATTGCAAATGTTGTTATTGCAGACATCGAAGCCAATAACGGCGTCATCCATGTGATCGATAAGGTGCTACTGCCGGGTGCACGCCCAGAATGCTTGTAGCCTAAACAAGGGTGTTCCCGAAGACCGCATGCGAACGGCACGCTTCGGGAACGCTCCATTCAATTGAAGCTGATGACGGTTATGTCGATTAAGACATTGGCGCTACACCCTCTACCGCGCCTCATCAATCACCAGCAAGGTGGTCTCTGGGCGACGAAAGATTGGCGCCTACAGTGAGCCGACTTGGCATCGGCCAAAAGCGAGATAAGGCTAGCAACAAATTTTTCGGTGTGCCGAGCTACTTTTGAAACGGGCGCTGCGGCGCGAGTGCAGCCTGAAAATCCTTCAAATTTTTGATCCGTTCATTTTCGGTCTCTGCGGCGAGTTCAGGGTCGTAGATGTGGATTGTCGGTGAAGCTGTCCAAACCTGAAATACTGTCCCAAGTGCTCCAGACACGACTACCATCGCAGCAAGAATCCCAATGTTTCCCGACCAGAGGAAAAAACCAGAGACGATTGACGCATTGCTCGAATACCATTGGCCAATCATGCCGTTGACGCAAGTCAGGCATAGGGTTGCGACGAGCAGCCCCGCAAATGCTTCGCCGTTTGCAAGAGAGCTCCGCTTTTTCTCGACACGATCTTGATAGTAGTCGAGCCAGAATTGACTCTCCGCCCTTAACGCCTTGTCCAATATGGCCGTCGAATAAACAGACTTCAGCTGACGTTCGTTTGTAAAAGATCTACTAGGCGCCATTTGGATTGTGAGCGAACGTATGATGTCGAGCGCAGGTGGAAATATTAGGCCAGCGACAAGACAGTACGCAGTCAAGGCTACGATAAACCATCCAAAATTCAGTTGTGTAGATCCGGTCGTTGCCCAATCGACAATACCGACACGCAGGCTTAGCAGCATGCATGTGTCAAAGAATAAGACGAGACATACGACACGCGCCGCCCAAGCACCTTCCCATGCACGATCAACAACTCCCAACAATCCGGCCAAGTTCAGCTTTGCTGCCTTCGATGTTTCTTCCGCACTTTTCATAGTTTTCACCCATCAGTCCTGATTGGTATGCATCGCTCTATTGGTCTATCAACCGGCGCGATGACAAAACCGCATTGGGTCGGGCGCGGCTTTGCCATCTCTTTGCTCGCCATCGTTGAGGATCTTATCCATCACGCATCGTCGTCCGTGGGTTTCGCGCGCCGTAGCTTGCTTTTACAAACTTGCCCGAGATGGCGCTGCGTGTTGCACCGCGGGTTGATCCACCGCCTACTCGTTCATTTACGGTTGTGCGTGGACTGCGTTTGGCATGTGCCTTGGTGACAAACCGTCCTGAAATCGTACTGCGGGCGCGTGTTCGGCTTCCCTTTTTAGCCATTGGCTATCCTTTCATTTGCTAGAGTGACTTTGTGTTGCTAGTTAGCAATTACTGCATATCTGATTCGCGGATAATTGCAATGGTCGAACGAGAGGTCATATGTCGAATTTTTTTGATGCTGAGGGGTTCTATGCTGCCCTCGACGCTATTCGCAGAGATCGTGAAGTTTCATGGAAGAAAGTCGCGGAGAAGGCCGAGGTTTCGGCATCAACACTGACACGCATGGGTCAGGGGAAACGGCCTGACGTCGACAGCCTCGCTGCCCTTGCTTCCTGGTCTGGCTTGGACGTCAGTCAGTTCTATCGCTCAAGCACTGCGCCGACAGCGCGGAAAGATACGCTCGCTGAGATCACAACGCTGCTACGGGCAGATCGCAACATAAAGGGCGAAGATGCTCAGACCATGGAGTTGATGATTAAGACGCTGTATGAAGACATGAGGAAACGTCGGGCGGATGGCGCATAAGTTCCGATATGGGTTCAAGGCCGAGGCTGAGCGATACGCGGAAGACTACCGGCATGAGCTAGGCGTCAAATCACATGCGCCGCTTTGCCCGAGACAATTGGCAGATCATCTGTGCGTCCCGATATTCGGCATCAAAGGCAACGCGGCTTTGCCTAAAGACATTTTGAGTTATTGGGCAAAACACCCTAAAGATCCTTTTTCGGGGCTGATCATTGCGGATGGTAGCTACAAAGAAATCCACCACAACGATTATAGCCATCCCCGCCGACAGAACTCGGATCTAGCGCACGAATTGGCGCATATCATCCTCGGGCACGATATGGACGCACCATTGAAAGAAAACGGTGAACGCGCCTACGACCGCGATGTGGAGGAAGAGGCACGGTGGTTGGGTGCGGCGCTCCTATTACCGAGGAAGGCGACAGTCTTCATGGTTTTGAACGAGTATACCCGACCAATGGTGGAAAATGAATACCAAGTCAGTTGGGATATGTTCGAGTATCGCGTTCGAGTGACCGCTGCGAAGCGTGCAGCGGAAAACATAAGAAAGGCGGGCTGAAGTCCAAACATCATGGCTACCAATAGTAGGGACTAGCTTGAGAGGGCGCGCAGCACACGCCTTCCATGCAGTCATTCATCGATACAGCGTCGAAGGCGTCAGAAGAGCCCAATTTACCCGTTAGACAGAGTGCGGCGATTGTCCGCAATTTCGGATGAGCAAAAAAATTGCATCCAGTTTTGCCCAGGGTCTATGGCTCGGCTTATTGTTTAAGATTAATTGAGCACTCTTGGCAGAACGATTACGGTCGATTGGGATGCAGGATTGTTCGTGGAATCTGTCCGCGGTCAGAACCCTCCCGGTTGATTCCTAAACATCTCAAGGTACCTGATTTGCAAAAAAGAAATCGTCAAGTGTATTTGACGTGTTAGCAGGCGTGTTTTGTCTTTTGAGACAACTACGTCCGATAGAACCATGATGCAGCCACGGAAGTCCCGCTTACGCGAAACGTTCGCTGGCCTCCATTTCCGACCGCTTTTTCCCCGATGTTCGGACGCCCGTCATCAACAAGAATGTGTCTTGTCGGCAAGTTCGCTCGCGGTTCAGGTTTTCCCGAATACCATGCCGCTTCCTCGACGCCACCAAATGATTGTTTTGCGCCGAAGGACTGAACACGGGAGGCGGTTGCGAGGACCGAGATCGTCCCGGCCCGTCTGATCGGGCTGGCGTTCCCCGTGTCGTCGGGTTTGTATGCGCCTGTAGGCCCAAATATTCGGTAGGCGGGGTGCCGGAAATAGCTCTGCCGTCGCGGAGCCCACGTGCCCAACAAATCAGGATTGTCGTCGCGCAGTATCCATAATTTTGCGTCAGTGACCTTCTTCTTTGCCGTAACCTTCAACTCCCAGTCTCCGAATGGCGCGTTGACATCGTTCGGCTCAAGACGCGCGGTTGGTATTAGGCTCAATGTAAGTTCATGAAGCAGCCCTGTGCTTGATACGTGAAAGCGATGGAGAAGTTTCCCGATCACATCTTCGCCGAGCTCGATATCGGTCGCAAACTTGTTGCCCGCGATGATATTTGTCACACAGCGATCGCCCGCCGGCGTGAGCAGTTCGAGATTGATTTCAGGAGGCCCGTCTTGCGCCCAGATCATATGGAGCGTGTTGAAGGAGTGATCGTCAGGCGGCAGATGCCAGATCACCGTTTCAGCCGTCTCGTCGGCCTCGAGACCACCCATCAGCCAATGCACTTGGTCTTGCAAATGGTTACCTGCTGGTACCGAGACGTTTACGTTTTCCGCCTTGCCTCCAAGCCCTGACAATTTCAGGTCGATCAGTTGTGCGGCTCCGTGCGAGCCGTCATGGGGTCCGCCCAGAAAACCGTAGGGGAATACGATGTAGACCGGAATTGGATTGACCTCTTTGTTCCAGTATTCCTCGGTTAGGCGCAGTGCCGCCCCTATCGTCGCGCTGGCGACCCCTGCAAGATACTCTCCGCGCCGGTCAAGAAGGACATCGGCAGGCAATTCGATCCCAAAAAGGACGTGATCGTCCCGGTCGAAGTCAATCCGGTCGATGTGGCGCCGGTCCGCGAAATCGGCCATGGCGGTGCCATGCCAGAAGTCGTCCATGCCGATTCCACGCCATGGAGCCTCCCAAACCGGATTTGCCTCTTCGGAAAACACGCTGTGTTTGAACCGCTCTTTGTACCGGGGGTCGCTAGCCAAGTCCCGCAGAACCCTGGCGTTGCCGTTGGGTTGATCCGACACTCTGCAGAGCTCTTGGATTTCTCCACGTTTGAGCGGTTCACTTGTCGTCGGCGGCACCGGCGGCGGACCAGCGGGCCGCTCGTCAAAGGAAAATATCTCGATCTGCGCAAATCGCGAGTTCTTCCCCGTGCTGTCGCGAAACCGCGTGTTCCAAAAAGCGATCCCGGCATCAATGACCACTGTCACCGCCTTTGTGCTGTCGGTCACAAGCCCCGCCTCTGCGGTTGGCATAGGTAACGTGTAGTGCTGCGCCTGCGTAGTGACCGGCGGGCCCAGAAATACATCCGTATCAAGGGGTAGATTGTTCTCTGACAACCAAGCGCCGATGTCCTCTCGAAGTCGCTGCGTTCCATCCTGGTCTCTGGGGAACTCACTTAGGGTCAGGACCGGCAATTGGGATGGCCCGGGGGCAGAATCCTCAAGGTCCACGTCCCGCTGCAAAAGTGCAGCCGGGGCGAACATCGGGAATGTGTCGCCGCTGCGGTCATTGTCCAGAGCTAGGGCGAGGGGCAGGTAATTGACAGGTAAATTTGGAAGTTGGTCGGCCATTGCGATCTCCTAAACCTTGCCCAGTTCTTCTTTTACTTCGCCTGCGATCCAGGCGAGAATACCGGACAGCTTGTTTTTCGTGGTCAAGTCGTCGACCGGCTCGTAACGCACGGGAGCCTCATGCCAAGCGTATTCGATCAAATCGGATTTCAGATTGGCGCGATCGTCATCGTCTTGCTCACCCTTAGCGAATTCCTTGGCGTCGAAAACTAGATCTCGAGGCCTGTGGTTGTCGTCGACTGGCCAGTACAATGTTCCCTGGAAGAGCTTCTCGAGCATTAACGCTGCTAGGACGTCGCCCAGAATGGCTCCGGCGTGGTTATCGATCGGAATGTGGACGCCCGCAAAGCTGCGATTATCAGCGATCCGCGCGGCCAGTTTGCGCAATGCCAGAGGACTAGAGCCGCTAACGTAATCCGGCTTCGGACTGATGGCATTGATTACGGCCGCAAGGCCGAAGGCCTCGGTTGCGTGCCCACTGGGAAACGAACTGTGCGCCGGTGTCTGGATGATCGGGGTGATTTGCCGCGAGAACATGTTCGGGCGCGGAATCGAGAACGCGTGTTTGATTTCGATCTCGATTTCGAAGATCGCATCGTGGATCGCGTCGAGCAGCACCGCCGTCCAAGGCGCGGTTTGCTGTGAGATTGGGACGGCAGTGCCGAGGAAACTCAGTATGTCTTCTTGCTGCAACACAATCTCAGCGATGCGGTCGTCCCGGTGCCACCGACGGGCGTGCAGATCTTTGAGCTGCGCGTTCCAAGGGAAATCGGGCTTGGTGAAAATCAGACTCAGTTTCTGCGAGCCCGAATTGATTACAGCCTTTGGCGCATTGGTATTTGTTGTGTCCAATGTGTACGAAAGCCCGGCCAGCAGCGCCTTGACCAGCAAATGATTCCGGTGCCGATCGTTGAGCCGGCGGTATTGGTTCTGCGCGACCGGTTTGGGCAGTTCGTTATCGACTGTGTACCAAGCGTCGTTCAACGATGCTGCCGACGTGTCCAGAGCATCCGACAGGAACGCAGAATTGTCGTCGCCCAGATGCGCGAGTTCGTTGGCATCGAAAGAGGATTTGTTCGACTTGTTGGATTTGTTCGACTTGTTCGATTTATTGGCGATTGACATATTGGCCCCCTTTGAATTGCCGAAATAATGTGCCCCAGACTATGACTTCAAACCCCTCTCGGCATGAAATCTAGCACAGGCTGTATGCCGCGTCCCAATTCATCTCGCCTGACAAGTTGGGACGCGAATGATCACAGCAGCTTGAAGCCAATGGCACCGTTGACGAAGTTCTTGACCTCGCCGAGAACGGCATTGATCAGTTTTTGCGCCGCGGCCAGAAGCAGGACACTGGTCATTGCAATCGTGGCGGCCAGGTTGTTACGCGCCACACGCAACAGCGTTCGCGCCCCGGTCTTGGACACCTCGCCGGATAGGGCAGCCTCGGCGATATCGCGGATGCGCCCGGCCAGGACGCGCAGTTCATGCGCCACGACCGATTTGATATTGGTCCATGCTTCGCCGGCAATTCCCGCAGCGGTATTCACGAGACGCGTTCCAAGTGTGCCGACGTTCAAGTCAGATAGTCCAGTCATTTCAACCTCCAATTATTTCTTTGCGTTTTCGGTGATCAGCGCGACCCGCACTCCATCAGAGATCAGTTCCCTGAAAATCTGAGCGCCCGGGCCCCTCAGGGACCCCTCAGAGCGATGAAACCCTTCAAGCTCGCGCTGGTTAGCCAAAACGGCACGCAAAACGATGCTCGAGCAGTCGCTCTCGTTTTGGTTCACCGAGATCTGCGTGTTAGGATCGATCGCGTCGATTGCATCATCGATCACTGACGTTTCGGCAATGAAACTCAGAACAGTATCGGACGCGTTTCCGAGCTTGGAGCATGGCGTGCGGCCGCCTTGTGCCTCCGCGCGTACGACTAGGTTTGTAAGACTTGCGCTTGTGTCCTGATAGTACTTCGAGATCGGCTGACCATTATATGTCCCCGTTGCAGGCGCTCCGGTACGCTCCATTTCAGCCATGAACTGCAGCGTTTCGACATGGTATTTGTTCAAGCCCTTTTCGATCTCTGGGTCATATTCAGGCAGCAGCCGAATTGGACCGCAGGAAACCAGGACAAGTCCCAATAGGCATACGGCAATTCGCTTTATGTTAGTCATTTAACTTCTCCTTTTTGACTGTTGGCAAAACGGCCAGGTCCGTGGCCCAGCGAGCTATCAGCTAGCTGGCACGCCTTATGGACAGCAGGTCGTAGCGCTGGCCGCCAAGTGATCCGGATTTCGGGTAGTTTGCGATACTCACGCTGTTTGACTGATTGCCGCCGAGGATCGTCAGCGTGTCATCCCGCGCGTTCACCAAGAAACCGACATGTCCGCCGGCTTTCGGCGTCCCGTCCCGGGCGGTCCAGCGACGCTTGAAGACCGCCACGTCTCCTTCTCGCGGATCATCGGTGGTGTCGTATCCCCAGCTCTGATCGTGCCAGGACATCGCCCATTTACTGTCCGTTCCAATTAGGCCCGACGACTCGACACAATAGTTCACGAAAGACGAGCACCAAGGAACGGCGTCGGCATCACCGTGGCCAGTGCTGGCATGATACAGCAAGATCCTGGGGTTATTGCGCCTCCCTGGGAATTCCGAGACGTTCTCGGCAAGCTCCAGCTTGGCGATTTCATAGGCTGTGGCTCCGGCTGGATAGCGTGGCGGTAAAGCGCCAGCGAGTGGCACGAGATATCCCGAGTGCATATACCCATCGGTGACTCCGTCTCCTCGAATGTCGGTTCGCAACCAAACACCGTCCAAACCGAGGCCGTGAACGATCGCGCCATGCGGGATTGTCTCGACAATGTCGTAGTCCGTGCCGGGCCCGCGTCGTAGGTTCAGCCCATTGCGAGCATCGACGGCATAGGCGACCGAGTTCGCCGCTTCGACCGTCACCCGATGGGTCGATCCGTTGACCTCGAATTGCCCGAAATCGGGAAAAGCAGCGCTCACGATGTTGCCATCGTAGCTAAAGGCATTGCCCGGCCAAACGCGGGGCATTTTTTGCAAGAGAGCCCAGTCCTGACTGTTCACCATGGCCTGATAGCCGCTCCAGCCAGTGGCCTGAGCCAACCATACTAAATCTGCGCTTCCTTGATTGAGAATATGTCGTGTGACCTTTCCAGACCCGTACACTCCCACCCGGTATTTCCCGGCAAGGGTGGACTTGATGGCTGCAAAATGGTCACCGATCCGCCGGAGATCGCTTTGAGTGACAAAGTCTGAATCGACGGCAAAATAGATAGCGCTGCCCTCGGGCTGTCCGATGTCGGCGGCAATCTCCATTGCACGTTCGGCGTCGTTGGCGCCTTTGGACGTGCTGAAGTCTTGGATGTGCCCGCCTGCTCCACCTCGTTGTTGAAACACGACAGCAATCGCAAGCCCGGCATCGTCCAGAGCCTGCGCTTCGGATCGGGTAACGCGCTTCGTCGGCAGGTTCACATTGCGGTGGTTGTAATACCGAACTACCGCCTGAACCCCAGCTGCTGCGATCTCGGTCGCATG
Organism: Cognatiyoonia sp. IB215446; assembly: GCF_033963825.1. Taxonomy (NCBI): domain Bacteria; kingdom Pseudomonadati; phylum Pseudomonadota; class Alphaproteobacteria; order Rhodobacterales; family Paracoccaceae; genus Cognatiyoonia; species Cognatiyoonia sp. IB215446. Next base: position 24,035 of record NZ_JAXBMD010000013.1, read on the forward strand.
CGCGCTAAGGTCCTGCGCCGCGTCAATAACTTTATACATCCTCTGGAGCCTTTCTGTTGTGTGGCTTCAGAGGATTGGGTCACCGTGATCAAATCGTGATTTTGATGCGGCGGGGTGTATCAGCCGGTCAAAGCCTGGCTTTCAAGTCACCGCCAAGACCTAAGGTTCTCAGCGTTTCCAACGGGTAATCCGGATGCATCAGGCGCTGCAAAGAAAAATCCGGTTCGAGACTGCGGAGTTTTGTCTCAAACCTGGCCGCGTCCGAGTCTCGACCGGCTAAGAGGTTGAGTGTAATCAGGTATCTCAATGCGGGGCGATAGGTAGGCATACGGATGTGACACAGACGGGCATGATCGATCGCCTCGTCGGTGCAACCCAAGCTCAGTGCCGACAAGCAGCATTGCATATCCCAGAAAAAGGCGTTCGGCAGGCCCTTGGCTGACTGCTGCGCCCAATTTGCAAGGCGAAGTCCGCGATCGTACTCACCGCGAAAAAAGCATGCTTGGCTCATCGAATCGAGCGCATAGGGATTCTGGTCGCAGCATTCCAAGGCAAGATCCGATAAATGATGACCGTACTCAAAATCGCCCGCCAGTTTTAACTGAATCTGGGCGGCCAGAGCCAAGACCAAGGGGTTGCTGGGAGCCCTTGCAATAGCGTCACCGGAAAGCTGCTTTGCATATTCAACATTCTCGGGGTCGTTTTCGCCGAATTCCAGCGCATTTGTGAGGCGCGCAAAGCCAAGCCAGGCCAATGCTACCCCTGATACCATCTCGCCATTGACGCTTTCGAGAATGCCGACGGCCTCCTCAATATTGCCTCGATTTCCATCAAACATTTTTTTTGCAGCGGCTTGAATAGCGAAATACTTCGAGGAAAATGGCTTCCTCGCGTTCCTTTGGATGATCGAGGTTACCACACGACCTACGAATTCGGACAACTCGGGACTCTTCCATATTGAGTCAAACGACACAGGAAGCCTTAGCCGCCCGGACCACAGAAACCGCCTATGCGGTTGCGCGAAGACGCCGGTATGAAGAAACCAACTGTCTCCTTCCATCAAGCTTTGAACGTCGATGACAAGGTCCACACCATTGCTTGTCGCGACGCGTTCGCCATCGCTGCGCTCGACCAATAACCCGACATCAGAAAGGCTCTGAAGTCGATCCGAAACCAAACCTGCTGCATACAAGGCTAGGAAGTCTTCGTTGTGACTGCCTGTTGAGTTTGGAACAGAAACTACAACTGTTGTGATATCTGGTCTTCTTATCGGGGGTTGGCGCAATCTATTGGTCTGAGTGTCACCCTGGTATTCTTGCCTTAGGTCACGTATCCAGTTCTCGAATTCGGCGTCCGGTACATCGACGTCCTCCAGGACCTCCGAATTGCTTGACGGTTCTTCGCCAAAGTCGAGCCGTACTGGGCGGGTGAACCAAACGTTTGTTCGATCGGCGCCCAAGAAATTGGAAGAGGGGCCCAGTACTTTTCGGATATTCGACAATGCCCGCCGAAAGCTGGTGCTAGCTTGGTCGGGTGATCTATCGCTCCACAGCTTGTCTTGAAGCCAGCTGCGAGATCGCCGGTTGCTCGGCGCAAACGCGAGCAACGCTAAAAGGCCACGCTCTTTCATGCCCTTAGGCGTCCTGTCCAGGCCGTCATCGTCAATCAAGCGGAAACTTCCGCGAACGTGAATTACGAATTCGTTGACGTCATTCTTATGGGGCATTGCCAAGACAGCACTTTGGAGCTGGGTATAATTAGCACAAAGACGCTCTCTGCGCCAGATTACTGGTCGCGAGCGGCAGAACAATCAAGGTTTAGATTTTTGAACACGACATTGCGCCTATGAATACACGTGCTCCCTTATGACGCATATTTTCGTAAGCAGCTGATTTATTGTGAGATTTTGTTCACCTCGGACAAAGAGAACTTCATTTTGTCACTGAGGCCCCGTTGAGAATCGGCGAGTATTGCCGAATTTCTTTCTGCAATTTGTGGTCCGACTGATAGTGGAGGCTGACCGAGGGAGCCCACCTTTCATTCGTCACATTTTTCGCTCAATTATGAAGTAAATGGAGTTCCCCCGAAGAGATTACATGGTTCTCCTTAAGCTTCACCTAAGCAGCCATTGATTCGATGAGGCCTTTGTCCCGCACTGTGTGAGTGGAGGGGGTGTTCGAGGAAGGGCTGCTAATCATGATCCGCACCAACAGGTATCATCGGTCTGTATCCTTCAAACCCGCCGCCGAATTGATCGGATAGTGTTGGCTCTCATATGCTTCAATGAGTTCTACAAGACGTTCCAGTTCGTCACCCTCTGGCGTATTTTGCTCGGACCCCCACAGTACATCGGCACGTTCAAGTGCTACCGTGAGATCAGAACTCCTTTCGATTTTGGTGATTTCTAATTTTTTCATTGTCTCGAATCCTTTGCAAGCCAAATCATATTTGGTTTGACGCTGAACAGATGTGCGCTCCTGCGCCCCAGAGCGTCATGCATTCTGCTAACTTCTTTGCGCTGGTTAGAAGACAGGGCGCGGGCCTGCCTCCTATAACTCGAAATCAGGACTTTCCCATTCCAGAGTGCCATTTTTCTTCATGCGCCGAACCGCCAACACGCGTGTAAGTCCCTTTTCGATAAGTTCGTCATCGCCGGTTTCGTATGCCTGCATCAACAAGTTTTTCTGTGCCAACAGGTCGTGGCCAAGTTCATAGTCAGTGAGATCCGCCAACAGCTTTGCCTCCTTGCAGAAATTCAAACGATAGCAGGTTTTCTGGTATGACGGGGTACGACACGCTGCCAGTCGAGACCTTCGAACAACGCCTCAAATTGTGATCGGTTGATCGTTATCACACCGTCCGTGATGCGTGGCCAAACAAAGCCGGCACCCTCAATTCTCTTGTAAGTCATCACAAGTCCTGTGCCATCCCACACAATGAGTTTCAGCCGATCAGCCCTTTTTGATCGAAAGATAAAAATTGCGCCGTTGAAGGGGTCAAGTTCAAATTCATTCGTGACGATGGCGGCCAATCCGTCCATACCCTTCCGAAAGTCGACGGGTTTCGAGGCGAGGTACAGTTTGAAGTTGCCTGATTGGGAAATCACGGACCCGCTTCCAACGTGCGGATCAGTTGAGCCAGTTTATCAATCGGATAATTGCATGGCAGCAGGATCTCGCATCCTGCACGTTTGAAAATGATCCGATTTGAAGTCGGTTCGGCAGTTACTTCTTCGTGCTGAACTCTAACTTCCGCAAACGTAGGCGCACTTTTCGAGGTCTGTAATGGTGGCCGTGATGATTTGCCTGGCCCGGCTTTCCGCCATTTGTAGGCGGTCTTATCCGAGATTTGACAGGTTTTCTGCACTTCGTTTATCGACAAATCACCGGACCTCATGCGCTGACCCATGGCGCGTTTGAACTTTGTGGGCCACAGACGGCGGCCATCTTTCCCGATGGGAATGGAGTAGCCGAAGGCGTGGAAGACTTTGTCGATTTTCTGATCACTGGCGAGGTCACCTAACGTTTGAGAGTTCATGATGCCTGTATCCTTTTTTCGGGCACCATAAACTGCGACGAGGAGGCTGATCAGGGGTCAATTAGGGGGTCAGATGCAACGCTTACGATTGCGGTGATGGTCTCGGCATTAATGCGCGACCACACGACATGAGCATGGCGACGGCCATTCTTCTCATGAATGACCATGGCATGGGGTTGGTCAGTGAGCCGGAGTTTCTGGGCGACACGATCCGTCGCTTCCCGAAAACCCTCATCGGTGACGAATGCATCCTCAGGCGGGTTCAGACTGAGCGAAAACAGATACTGTTTACACCGCGTGGCCTTGGCTATGGCGTAGGTTTCATCCAAAGCGCCATGCAAATCGTCGGCCATGAACCCGCTGATTTCGGCCAGTTCAACGTGATCGTTGTCCCGATCATTCATCAGATGATCGGCCAAAGCGCGTGCGCCAGAGCGTTGAGAGGCCACAAGGATCATGGCTTGATCCCCAAGGCCTGCATTAACGTGACACGCATCCATGCGACTTCCGCAATGGCGGCGTTCAGATCTGCTTCCAACTCCTCATCAATGACCAGCGTCCCTTGATTGAGATGCTTAGCGATCTGGTTGAGGTTATTGGCTGTGCGGGTCTCACCCAGTCGAGCTAGAACAGCCGCTGGAAGCTGTTGCTCCGCAACAGGTGGTTTTTTCTCTGCCGGTATGTGGGGGCCTCCGAGGATAAAACCACGGACTTGATATATGACCCAAGTGGCATTGATCCCGCCTGTGCATCAAGTTGCTGGCGTTCTTTAGGGGTAAGGCGAATTGAGAATGGGGCAGGGCGGCTCATGGGCGTGGCCCCCGCAACATATCAGCATGGGGCTTTAGAACATCATGCCAGCGTTCCAGCTCTTCGAAGAGCGCATCTATGTCCGTGTTGTTTAAGTCTGTGGATGGATCACTCTCGCTACTTGCGGCATCTTCAAAATCGGCCAAACTGGAGTTCGAAGATGGTCCGCTTGAGCGCACCACTTTATGTTTCTTCTTGAAGCTATCCAAAAACCTAGAGATCATATAGGTTTGAGGAGTACGAAACCCGTTTTCGCGAGAACAGGCTAACGGTTTTTGAAATACCATTCTAAGCACTGCTTTCTTGATTGTAAGACTTTAGTTCCCCATAGGATTCAAGATCTTAGTGGGATTGCCATGATAAGTTCGAAGATCTCATCGAGGCTATGCTTTGGCCCTAGACAAATTGGGCTGTTTGACTGGGTAGCGGACAAATTCGCACTGTAATCGTCAGCTGTGCAACGCCCACAATTTGGGATCAACGGCAAAAAGCGCATCAAAACGCGCACATTTATCTCCTTTCGTGTAGCGGCGTTGCAAACGCGCTGACTTGCAAACCAATCAAGGGTCGTTATCGTCGGCCCATGGGTAAGGATGTGACGTTTTTCAACGAATTGCAGGTCAACGGGGCGGTAAGAGAGCCCTATCGTAGCTACAATGACTGGTTTGCAGATCAGGACAATGCGCGGCTACAGACCAAGTCAAAAGAGGCCGAAGCCTTCTTTCGGCGCACCGGCATCACCTTCAACGTCTACGGGCAAAGCGATGCAGAGGAGCGCCTTATCCCGTTTGACCTGGTGCCCCGGATACTCTCGAACACCGAGTGGAACCGTCTTGCCAAGGGGATCGCGCAGCGCGTGCGGGGCATCAATGCGTTTCTGCACGACATCTACAACAGGCAAGAAATTATCAGTGCCGGTATCCTGCCGAAACGGCTGATCGCCGAAAACGATGCATTTCTGCCCCAGATGATCGACTTCACTCCGCCAGGCGGTGTCTACACCCATATCGTCGGCACCGACATTGTGCGCACGGGTGAGAATGATTTCTTCGTCCTCGAAGACAATGCGCGCACGCCCTCAGGCGTCAGCTACATGCTCGAAAACCGCGAAACGATGCTGCAGATGTTTCCTGAGCTTTTCAGCAAGATCAAAGTGCAGCGCGTCAGCGACTATCCCAAGAATCTGCGCCTGTCGCTTGAGGCGGCAGCGCCGAGGCATTGCGAAGGCAGGCCTTGCGTCGTGGTACTGACCCCCGGCATCCACAACTCCGCCTATTACGAGCACAGCTTTCTGGCCGACCAGATGGGTGTCGAGCTTGTCGAGGGCCATGATTTGCGCGTGGTGGACGGCCATATCGCGATGCGGACCACCAAGGGCTATAAGGTGATCGACGTCATCTATCGTCGCGTCGATGACGATTTTCTCGACCCGCTCACCTTCAATCCGGACTCGATGCTGGGCGTGCCGGGTATCATGGATGTCTATCGTGCGGGCAATATCACCATCACCAATGCGCCTGGCACTGGTGTGGCCGACGACAAGGCGATTTACAGCTATATGCCTGAAATCGTTGAGTTCTACACCGGTGAAAAGCCGATCCTGAAGAATGTGGAGACCTATCGCTGCGCGGAACCTGAGGCGCTGCAATATGTTCTCGACAATCTGTCTGAACTGGTTGTGAAAGAGGTCCACGGGTCCGGCGGCTATGGGATGCTGGTCGGTCCTGCCGCATCGAAGAAAGAACTTGCTGCGTTCGAAGAGAAGCTGAAGGCGAAACCGGCCAACTACATCGCCCAGCCAACGCTCGCGCTCTCCACCGTACCGATCTTTACCGAGGCCGGGCTTGCCCCACGCCATGTGGATCTGCGACCTTTCGCGCTCGTCTCATCTAGCGGCGTCGACATTGTGCCGGGCGGTCTGACGCGCGTTGCCCTGACCGAGGGCAGCCTTGTGGTGAATTCCAGTCAGGGCGGCGGCACCAAGGACACCTGGGTTTTGGAAGACTGATATGCTGGGAAAAACCGCAGGTGGACTTTACTGGATGTTCCGGTTCCTTGAGCGGGCCGAGAACACGGCGCGCCTGATCGAGGCGGGCTTTCGCATCGCGCTGACACGCTCAAGCGATCCGGTTTCAGAATGGAAATCGGTTATTGTCACCTCCGCCGCGCAAGCGGCCTATGAGGCCAAACATGACGGCTATGACAGCGCCCGCGTCATCGACTTCTTGCTGCGCGACGCGGAAAACCCAAGTTCGGTCCAATCCGTCATCAAAGCCGCGCGCGACAATGCGCGGCTCGTGCGCACCGCCCTGACATCCGAAGTGTGGTCAGCGGTGAACGAAACCTGGATGCTGTTGACTGATCGGCTCAAGCACCCGGTGGCCGAGACGGATCTGCCAGAGGTACTGGCCGCCATTCGGCAACAATCCGCATTGGTGCGTGGCGCTTTGCACGGAACAATGCTGCGCAACGACATTTATGACTTCTGTCGGATCGGCACCTTTGTCGAACGCATGGACAGCACGGCGCGCATTATCAATGTGAAATACTACACATTGCTCCCTTCCCCGTCGCTTGTGGGCAGCCGGATGGACAATGTGCAATGGGAAACGATCTTGCGTTCGGTCTCGGGGCACCGTGCGTTTCGTTGGGCGATGGATGGTGAATATAACGCCGCCAATATCGCGCAGTTCCTAATCCTCGATGGGCGGATGCCAAGGTCGCTGGCCTTCTGTGCGGGCAAGATCGCCGATAATCTGGCCTATTTGGCCAAACAATATGAAGATGAGAAGCATAGCGTCGCGCTTGCGGATGCTTTGCAACAGCGACTGCGTGATCGCAGCATTGATACGATTTTCGATGAAGGACTGCACGAATTTCTGACAACGGTCATCAACGACACTGCCCAACTCGGTCTGCAGATCGAGGATGATTACAGGTTCAACGCCTAGATGCTTCTCAAGATCAGCCACATTACCCGCTACGATTATGACCATCCGGTTGATTACGCGTTACAAAAGGTGCGGCTGCGCCCGCTGCCCAATCCACTGCAGGAGATCGAGGATTGGGATCTGACGATCGAGGGCGGCAAGGTTGAGGCGACATACGCCGATCATTATGGCAACCATGTGGATCTTGTCAGCGCCACGCCGGGGACAAAGTCGGTCATCCTGACCGCGACCGGTACCGCCCTGACCCGCGACGCCGCGGGTATCCTTGGCCGCAATGCAGGACGCGCACCGCTTTGGCATTTTGCACAGACGACACCGGCAACGGTTGCGGGCGAAGGTGTCGAAGCATTGTCTCAGGTGATCGGACAACATGCGACACTGCTTGATGGATTGCATGCCCTCTCAGCGGCGATCCTTGAAAAAGTGCCCTACGAGATCGGCAAGACACATCCCAACACAAGCGCGGAAGAGGCGATCGCCATCGGCCACGGTGTCTGTCAGGACCACGCGACCATCTTTGTCGCCGCTGCCCGCAAGGCCGGTCTACCCGCCCGCTATGTCAGCGGCTATCTTTTCATGCCCGACCGGGTCGATCAGGATGCCAGCCACGCCTGGGCCGAGGCACATCTGGATGGTCTGGGCTGGGTCGGCTTTGATGTCTCTAACGGGGTATGCCCTGATGAAAAGTACCTACGGCTTGCAATCGGGCGTGATGCAAAAGACGCAGCGCCGATTTCGGGACTGCGGATGGGAAGTGGACGCGAGGGCTTGATTGTATCTTTACAGGTCCAGCAGTAAGGCTGTCACATCGTGCAACCGACCAAGGGACCGACATGACATATTGCGTGGGCATGCGCCTGAATTACGGCCTGGTCTTTATGTCAGACACGCGCACCAATGCGGGCGTCGATAACTTTTCGTCGGCCCGCAAGATGTTCACGTGGTCAATCCCGGGAGAGCGGTCGATCACGCTGATGACAGCCGGAAATCTAGCGACGACACAGGCCGTGGTTTCGCTGCTTGAGGAACGCTCCAAGGCGGTTGAGGATCGGGACCCTAGCATCCTGCGCCAATCGACGATGTTTCAGGTCGCGCGCCTTGTCGGCACAACCTTGAAAGAGGTCATCTCCTACAGCAGCCCCACCGGACAAACCGCCGATGACCGCTTTAGCGCGTCCGTCATCGTCGGCGGTCAGATCAAGGGTGGGCAGCCGACGATCTTTCTCGTCTACCCTGCGGGCAACTTCATTGAAATCACAGAAGACTCACCGTTCTTCCAGATCGGTGAGACAAAATACGGCAAACCGATCCTCGTTCGCGCCTATGATGCAGACATGCGCTTTGAGGAGGCGGTGCGTTTGCTGATGGTTTCTTTCGACTCCACCATCAAATCTAACCTCTCGGTTGGGTTGCCGCTTGATCTGCATATCTACGAAAACGACAGCTACCACACGGACCGCCAGCGCAGGATTGAAGAGGGTGACGTGGCCTACACGAAGACCACCGCCGCTTGGAGCAACGCGCTGAAATCAGCGCTGGAGCAGCTAGAGACGTTCGAGATATAGAAAACCGGCTTCAACGGCGATATTGAGGGCCATAGCGTCGCATCATCATTTCAACGCTACTGCTGACAATTTGCGCCATTTCCTCAACTGAAACCACAGGAGCGCCGAAGACCACCGGCCAGAATGCTTTGCCTTTCAGAAGTGCGATGAACTCTTCGGCGGCTTCACGGGGATCGTCAATGCAAAGCTGCGCATCAGCCGCAGCATCGCGCAGCATGGCTTCGAACGACGCCTTATAGTCCGTCTTTTCCTGATTCTCTTCGACCAGTTCGGGGCTGCGCAGCACTTCACTCATGACCAACCGGGTTGTCGCCATGATCTCGGACGAGGTCATCAAACGCCCTTCGGCCTGACCCAAGGCGGTCAATTGGTCCCGGATGTCCCGCCCTTTCTCGTATCGCACATCCAGCGTTTCGGTGAACTTCGCCCAGTGACGGCGGATCAGCTCCTGGAAAAGTTTTTCCTTGCTTTCAAAGTGCTTATAGACGGTCCGCTTGGAGGCCCCAGCGCGGGCTGAGATCCGGTCCATGCTGGCCGCGCTGAATCCGTTCTCGTGAAACTCTGCCACAGCGGCTTGAAAAATCTGCTCGCGCTTTACGTGTATTGGAGAGACGGAATCGTTCATGCGGAGCTTTCGATTACTCATTCAGGATAATGGGTAAACGCGCCGGTTTACAACTATCAAACTGCGACGTAAGGTAAACTCACAAGTTTCCATCCCCACCTAAAGCAATAAAGCCAACAGGAAGGTTTGAATATGAGCATCACACTCAAGCTCAATGGAGTCGAACGCACCGTCGAAACGGACCCGGATACCCCGCTTTTGTGGGTTCTCAGAGACGAGCTGCAAATGACCGGTACGAAATTTGGCTGCGGTGTTGCATCCTGCGGGTCCTGCACGGTGCATGTCGACGGATTTCCAACCCGGTCTTGTCAGGCCTATCTGGGCGATCTGGAAGGTGCTGAGATCACGACCATCGAGGCCATAGGCGAAACCAAGGAAGGCGCCGCCATTCAGCAGGCTTGGCAGGAACTTGATGTCGTCCAATGCGGCTATTGCCAATCGGGGCAGATCATGTCCGCCGTTGGCCTTCTGACAGAAAACCCCAAGCCGACGGTGGAGGACATTAACGACTACATGCACGGTAATGCCTGCCGTTGTGCCACTTATCAACGCATCCGCGCCGGTATCCAGCGCGCATCAGAAATTCTGGAGGCTTGATCATGACTATCAACACGTCTCGTCGTGGGTTCTTGCAAGGGTCCGCCGCCGCCGGTGTTCTGCTAGTCATCGGTGCACGGCCCGATGGCGCCTTGGCTGCAGGCGATGCTGCAGCACAATTGAACCCTTTTGTGAAGATCGGCGCGGACGGTCGCGTCGTCGCCGTCATCAAGCACTTTGAAAAGGGGCAAGGCCCAGCGACCGGTCTGTCAACGCTCATCGCCGAGGAAATCGGCGTGCGGATGGACCAGATCGATTATGAATTTGCGCCATCCAACCCGGAACTCTACGCCAACCTCGCCTTCGGTCAGTTCCAGGGGACCGGCGGCTCAACGGCCATGGCCAATTCCTTCATGCAATACAGGCAGGCCGGTGCGGCGGCGCGGGCAGTGATTATTGACGCGGCCGCCACCGAATGGGGTGTGGACGCTGGATCGCTGGAGATCGTTGACGGGGAAGTCACCGGCGCTGGTAACGCAGCTCCGCTCGGCGATTTCGTCGCGGCAGCGGCTGAATTGACCGCCCCAGAGGAACCAGTGCTCAAAACACCAGACCAGTGGCGCCTGATCGGCAACCCGGATGTGCGGCGTCTGGATAGTGCGATCAAGGGTGACGGCACGGCGATGTTCGCGATGGATGTCTTCCTGCCGAACCAGATGATCGCCATGCTGGCCCGTCCGCCACAAATGGGCGGTCTGGTGACTGGCTTTGACGACAGCGACGCCGAGACAATCCCGGGCTTCATCCGTGCCGCGACATTGCCCAACAATGCTGCAGTTGCTGTCTACGCCGAAAACACTTGGGCCGCGATGCAGGCACGCGATCTGCTCACCGTCGAATGGGATCTATCGAATGCCGAGGATCGCGACAGTGCCCAGATCAAGGACGAAATCATGGCCGCCCTTGATGCGGAAGAGGAGTTCAACGTCCTCAAAAATGACCCCGCGCCGATAGATCAGGCCGCGACAGTCATTGAGGAAACTTTCTACTTTCCACTTCTGGCCCATGCGCCGATGGAGCCGCTGAACTGTACCATCGAAGCCAACGACGATGGCGGCATCACATTGCATGACGGCGCGCAATTCCCGACCGGGCCGCATATGGCACTTGCCCAGATCTTTGAGCTGCCGATGGACAAGGTCCGCATCAACACGATGCTCGCCGGTGGCTCATTCGGGCGCCGTGCGACGCCAACGGCGGATTATCAGGTCGAGGCTGGTTTGGCTTTCGCGATCACCGACCGGACCCGCCCCGTGAAGCTGGTCTGGAGCCGTGAGGACGATATCAAAGGCGGTTATTATCGCCCGGCCTTTGGCCACCGTGTCCGCGTGGGCCTCTCTGAGGATGGTGAGATCGTCGCCTGGGACCACTGCATTGCGGGCCAGTCGATCATGAAGGGTACCGCGTTTGAGGCCTTTGCGGTACATGACGGTGTCGATCATTCGTCGGTCGAAGGTGTCGCTGATACGCCCTACACGATCCCCGGCTTCCATGTCGGCCTGACCGACACGCGGAAGGCCACAAGCACGCTCTGGTGGCGCGCGGTTGGTCATACGCATACGGCCTATGCGATGGAAGTGATGATGGACAAGGCTGCCCGCGCCGCAGGCCGCGACCCCGTCGAATTCCGCCTCGCGCATCTGGGCGACAGCCTGGATGGCCAACGCAAGGCGGCTGTTCTGCGACTGGCAGCGGAACAAGGCAACTGGGGCAACGCCCCTGCCGGTCACACGCAGGGCATCGCGGTCCACAAGTCGTTCGGCAGCTTTGTGGCCGAGGTCGTGGAGATTTCGGGCGATGCAGAGGCTGGCGTTCGTATCGAAAAGGTGACCTGTGCCGTCGATTGCGGCATTGCCGTCAACCCCGACGTGATCAAGGCCCAGATCGAAGGCGGTGTCGGCTATGGCCTCGGCCACGCGATGCGGGACGAGATCACGCTGACCGGCGGCGTGGTCGATCAATACAACTTCCCTGACTACGAACCGCTGCGGATCGGTGATATTGGCGCGATCGAGACGCATATCATCCCGTCCGCCGAAGCTCCTACCGGTATTGGTGAGCCCGGCACACCACCAGCAGCGCCGGCACTAGCCAACGCCATCGCGAATGCTGGAAGGACGGCTGTTACGTTGCCGATGATCAACGATGGCGTTTTATTCGCCTGACAAAACAAAATTGCTGCCGACTATCTGGTCGGCAGCATACCATTCCGGCGTCAGAACAGACTCTGGGTCCGACAATCAATTATTTGCCAGTCTGGTCCGATAGGTTTGCTGCGGCGAGCTAAGCCGTTGCGACTGATAAAGATAATCCCACTCCGTAGCCGCCGGTCTTCAACACGAGGTTTGCCATGGGATTTTGTAAAGAATGGTTCAAAACGCGCCATCTGCGCCTCCGTCAGCCGAAATAGATCGGCTATGTTCACCGCTCTTTCTTGAGTCGTGAAGCAAGCCGCCAACCTGAGATTGTCGGGTCCTAACCCTAGTTGCCCTGTAGCGCGGGTTGCGACACGCTCCGGACGACTAATCAAGGCTTCCGGC
>NZ_JAXBMD010000014.1:0-21370 GCF_033963825.1 Cognatiyoonia sp. IB215446
AAATGCGATTATCGATGCGATGCATCTGGCGGTCTTTTGGCTGATAAATGCAAAAGGGTGAAGTCTGAATCTTTGCTCTGCCAAATAGCGGCACACACTTTTTTGAGTGCTCACTGATGAGGGTAGGTCGTAAAAGTCTGAGGGTTTGCTTTGCTGTTGCGTGTCGATAACAGCACATCTGCCACTCGCCACGCCATGCAGAACCAAGAAATCGATTAACATGGCGTGTTGCGATATATGTCTTAACCTGCGGTCGACTCCGGTAGGGGCACGTGCGTAATATAAGGGGCCCACTGAGCGCTTCATCGCATCGTTTTGCACGGCAGATGCCAGATTTTACGTCTCACATAGGTGGTACGATAGAAGTCTCAGATCCGGGTCTTATTCGTACACCTGCCGTTGCAGCAAAGGTGATAGAGGCGCATGATGCGCGACAAAGGACCCTTCTGCTGCATCTGCCCTGATGGCGACTTCGACAAAAGAGAGCAGGCATGACACTACCATAATTTGGCCTACAATGCCTGGATATGGAGCCGAACCGAAGTCCGCTACCTTATCTGGTCGCCATATCGCTTATGTGGGGAAGCGCTTACCTTTTCCTGAAGATTTCGAGTGCCGACATACCGCCGCTCTTACTCGCAGCCCTGCGCGCCGGTATCGCCATCCCTATACTACTCGTAGTCTGTGTTACATTGCGACAGTTCGCGATAGATCGGCTCGTGTTGCGAGACATGCTTGTCATCGGAACTCTAAACGGATGGCTTCCCAATTGTTTGGCAGCGTTGGCAATAACGTCGATTTCGAGCGCAGAGGCCGGGGTTCTGCAAGCGACCACCCCCATCATTACCGGATTGCTTGCTGCCGCGCTCCTGCGCGATGAAAGCCTGTCGGTTAGAACCGTCCTTTGTCTCGTCGGCGGGTTTTTGGGCGTCGTTCTTGTTATTGCCTCATCTGGCAGCGCGGAGAAGACGGGAACCCTCATAGGTTATCTCCTGATGATCGGTGTCGCTTTCAGCTTCGGAGCGGGGGCTGTCTATGCACGATGGGCAAAACCAAAAGCGCCTGCCTTGATCGCTTCAGGCCAATTGGTCGTTGCTGCTGGAGTGGCTCTATTTGCAAGCTACCTTACTGGTGAGTCGTGGCAGCTTGATTGGAGCAATGACCTCTTCTTCTCTGTAACCATGCTTGGCGCTTTCAGCACCGCACTTCCTGCCGTCCTCTTCCTTGTGGTGATTTCGCGCTATAAAGCTGTCAAGGTCGGCGCGGCTTCGTTCCTTCAACCAATCTGGGCAATTGCCCTGGGTGCTCTCTTTCTTTCGGAACGGATATCCGGCCTGCAACTCTTGGGGTCATTGATCATCGTCTTTTCTGTGCTTCTGATCACGACGCAGTTCCACAGCATGCGTCAAACGCACCCGAAGCGTGGGACGTGAGTGCCCTGCAAAGACACCTTGCGAGAAAAGATCGAGCTTTCGCTCCACTGCAGCAACTCGGTGACTGTGGTCTTAAGTGAGATTTTGCTCCGCGATGCGCCAACGGCGCCTTATGATACGATCCTGCCCCCTACGGGAACAGAGCCCGATCTGGCTTTTCCAGTTTGAACGAAGATGAAGCACCGCTCAATTGTCTTTAGCGAGATGGGCGCGGAAAAGCGGAACGCGCGCACGTTTCGAAGCGACACCTAGGCATGAACTGAAGTGAGATCGGCAGCAATCCTATCCCAAACTACTTGCGCGGGATGCCATCGCTCGCCCGCGTGAGGATGTATGCGCTCGTGCCTGCCATACAAATGATCTGAACAAACAGAACCATCGACGACACACCGGCGACGATGCTGAGAAGTAGAGCCGCTACCATCATCACATGGGCGATTAGTTTATAGCGCGGTGCAATGGATCCATATGCGCGCCAATCGGTGATCATGGGTCCAAAGATACGGTTTCGTTCCAAGGCGTGGGCCAACCGGGGTGAGCCTTTGGCGAAACAGAATGCACCAAGGATCATAAATGGTGTGGTCGGCAAAAGGGGGAGCACAACGCCCACAGCACCTATTGCGACAGAAACAACACCTGCCACTGTCCAAAACGGGCGACCTGCCAAGCGCAGGAGCGACTTGATCAGTGTCATGGTGCCCGCCTTTGTGAAGGTGCACTACACCGGGCAGAAAACAATTGCCGTGGGCGCTTTTGGTACTTGCTCACGATGTCCGAACCCTTTGAAGTAATTAAGCGCAAGACCAGCAAGTCGATCATGCTGAAATACGATACAGGACATAGGTTGATGATCGTAACGGAAACGTTTTGCAGTGTCTTATACGCCTTATCGCTGGCGAAGCGAGGGCGATAAACATGGCATGGGCTGGTTTTATCGTGGCTTTCATCGCCTTTTTTGTCACGCATTCTTTGCCTGTCAGGCCACCCTTGCGACCCATTCTGGTGCGGGCGCTTGGCCCGCGTGGGTTCGGTTTGGCCTACGGGGCATTGTCATTGGGTGCCTTGACATGGTTGATCATTGCCGCGGGACAGGCACCCTTTGTCCCCCTTTGGTCTTGGGCGCCTTGGCAAAATGGTGTTGCACTGATCCTGATGGGACTGTCTTGCATCATCTTCAGCCTGGGGCTTGGACGCCCAAATCCGTTTTCCTTTGGCGGCGCGCAAAATTACCTATTCGACCCACAGCGACCGGGCATTGTGCGCCTGACACGCCATCCTCTGCTGACAGCACTTGCAGTGTGGGCGCTGGCCCATCTGATCCCGAATGGTGATCTGGCGCATGTGATCCTGTTTGGTGTCTTCGCAGGTTTTGCCAGCTTTGGTGGGCTGCTTGTTGATCGCCGCAAACGCCGCGAGATGGGGCAGGGGTGGCAGATGCTCAAAGATGACATGGGCCGTCAGGCTCATGCGGTTGCTTTCATGTCAGCACCGGTCAGCGATGCTTTGCGCATCGTTGTTGCTGGTTTTGTTTATGTGGGGCTGCTGTGGCTCCACCCACGCGTGATCGGCGTCAATCCGATTATTTGACCTAACCTTTGTGCAAGCCAGCACGTCTCAGTGACCAGTACGCGGACTCTGTCAATCAGTTGTCCCGTTTTCCGAAATGAAATCGACGATGCTGGGCAGCACCATATCGTGCAGCGGTAGCGTGGGGTCGTAGTAGTCGGCGAGAGGATCCCCAGGGACCGCCTCTTTCAGCATATGGGTCCCGCCAGGCAGGTTTACGCGCCGCGCCTGCTGCATCGCACCTTTGAGCAGGTTCGCATCATCCAGGCTGACTTGCACGTCTGCATCACCTTGCATGATCAGCGCGGGACCATTCCAGTCTGCGGCGATAGCAGTAGGATCGTAGGAAAAGAGATCAATCATATAGCGCTGGAGGCTGGGTGAAAAAAGCGACTGCAAGACCGGCGATATGTCGGTTGGATCGCGGCCTGTGCCAGCTTCCAGGTCGGTCACGATAGACCTGATTTCCGGCATGATTGGCGCATTGGCCGGATTGGCTTCAAACTGCGCGATCATCAACTGCCCGACAGGTCGCCCGGGTGTTGCAAGAAGGATCAGACCGCAAAGGCTGGCAGGCGGGTCCTTTGCCGCTACCAAGGCCACCAGCCCGCCTTCGGAATGTCCGGCAATCCAGACGCATGGCGCAATCTGGGAAGCACGGTTCACCCAGCCGCGCAAATCATCGGCATAGGCCGCAATGGTGACATCGTTTGGATCAGCGATGGCCGCCTCGCTGCCAAAGAAACCGCGCTTATCGATGCGCAATGATGCGATACCATGCACCGCCAACCCTTCGGCGAGTAGCTTGTAGGTATCAGTGGCGAGCCCGGACTGGGGAGAATTCCCATCGCGGTCGGTCGGCCCTGATCCCGGTACAATCACCACAGCATGCGCTGCACCTTCCGGTGCGATCTGCTCTGCCTCCAGCGGCCCTGGCGGTCCGGGAATCTGGACTGCCTCCGCCATTGCGGAGGCGGGAAGAAAGAGCAGAAGAAGATATCGCAATCGCATGGCGGTTTCCTTGCTCGCGGGTCATAGCTTTGCCAGGCCTTCGTTACTGGCGCTCTGGTGCGTCATTGGTCATTCCGGCTTCGCTCACCGCTTGCAGTTGCGGGGACAGCCGCAGATTTAGATCTTGAGTGCTCACTGCGTTCTCTTTTCATCCGACGCACTTGATGCGCCAGAACCGAAGTAAATTTTGGATAATTTTAGCGATGGTAATGTCAAGTAGCGGCGCACGCATTCACCCAAAGCTTTTTGAAGAAGATGCAACGACCAAATACCAACTTGCTCAAAAGAGAAGGGGCGGTGCCACCAAAGCACCGCCCCGGTTTTCGAGCTTTTTAGGTCAGTTATTGAAAAACGGCTTCTGGATTATCGAGGCTGTCCGATCCTTCGATTTCGATCCCATCGGCGCCCAGAACGGCGATGACGCGTTCGATGGACCGCGTTTGGTCGATCAGCCCGTTCACGCCGCCCATGATCAAAGCTTCGCCGGCATCATTGCCACGCGCAAGCATCATATCATAGGTAAAGCCCGCCTCGGCCGCAGTTTTGATGCGGCCCAGGGCCATCACGGCATCGGACAATTTCGCTTTCATTTCCATATCCAGCGCAGGATCGGCTTCGGCCACC
This sequence comes from Cognatiyoonia sp. IB215446, assembly GCF_033963825.1. Taxonomy (NCBI): domain Bacteria; kingdom Pseudomonadati; phylum Pseudomonadota; class Alphaproteobacteria; order Rhodobacterales; family Paracoccaceae; genus Cognatiyoonia; species Cognatiyoonia sp. IB215446. The sequence goes on from NZ_JAXBMD010000014.1 coordinate 4,635, forward strand.
AGATCGGAAAGCGATGGTCCGCTTACCACGGTGCCGTCGATGCCCGTATAACTGCCAAGATAGACAGACTGGATGCCCACACCATTGTAGAAGTGATCATTATGCGTGTTGTCGGCAAAGCAAGAATGCTCTTCCTCGGGATCGTTGAGCATCACGCCAAGGCGCATCCGCTCACCAGCAGTTTCGCCGTAAGAAAGCGAGCCCATACCGGTTAGCATTGCAGCAATGCCTGCATCAGCGTCGGCCATCAATTCAGCGCGGGCCGCACCACCATCAGTCCATTGCGCGGCCATCCATTCCAAATCTGAGATCAGGAGGTCGGTTGCCGCCACCAGATATTCCGCGCGGCGGTCGCAATTGCCGTTCGTGCAAGCATCGCCCTGCGCATAGTCTGTCCAGGGGCGGTTGCCTGCGCCCGCCCCGTGCCCGTTGAGGTCCTGCCCCCACAGAAGGAACTCAATCGCGTGGTATCCGGTGGCGACATTCGCCTCCACCCCGTCCGCCTCTTGGAGTGTGTCTTCCAAAAGTGCGGGCGTGATAGTGGATGCATCCACAGTCTCACCAGACAGCGTGAAAGACGCATTGGCGATCACATTCAGCGTCGCTGCGGCGTTCTCATCCGTTGGACCACCGTAAGAGGCATCTACGTAATCGATCAGCCCTTCATCGAGTGGCCACGCGTTCACCTTGCCTTCCCAATCATCGACGATGGCATTGCCGAAGCGGAAAACCTCAGTCTGCTGGTAAGGAACGCGGGCGGCAAGCCAAGCTTCCTTCGCGGCCTCCAGGTGCTCCGCCGACGGATCGGCAACAAGCGCGTTGATCGCAGTTTGCAGCACTTTCGCAGATGTTAAGCTGTCAGTATATTTTGCGGCCGCCATATCGGCATAAGTGTCGAGGACGTCCGTTTTTTCGACCGCCAGAGCAGGCGTCGCAAGTGCCAGACAGAGTGCCGTTGACGCGAGATACGTGGATTTCATGAGGTTTTTCCCTGTTAGTGAAGTACTGGTTGATGAATTGGCTTCTTCGCGACCGCTTTGGGCGCGGCGAGGTTCATTTGTTTGAGCGCGAGGCCGAAATCCGCGGCTAGGCTGGTCAGGGCAGGGGCCATGTCGGGACGGACCAGCAGCATAGCGATCATCATGGCATCTTCACGCTCTCCGTCTGCGGCGCTCGCCACGAAATGGGCAAAGCTGGCCTCATCGGCACCAACACAGCGGCAATTTAACCCATGGCGGCAAAGCGGGCGGCGTCCGTGCCGAACACACATGCTGCAAAGCTCTGCAAAGGCGGCAACCGCATTGTGCCCGCGTCCTCTTCCCAGCGTGTTGATCAGGTCATTCATGACGTTCGTTTGCGTCTCTGGACCTTCGCACCACATGCGCAGGTAGATAACAGCAGCGGCTGTCAGCCCGTCAAAATCATCAATAACAGCAACAGTGGCCGCGCCACGATGTGCAAGGGACGCATTCATTTTGTCAGGATCAACTTGCCCGCGCGTGTGATACGCAAGACATAGACTTGATCGTCCAGCACGATATTGGCCTGGCCTTCATCACTGACCATATCGCGCGCATCAAAGCAGGGCAGATGTTGGGTAGGTTGCGTCGGTTGCGGCATCATCTTTGGCATACCCATCACAGCCGCCCCTCACGTCCGGCGCAGCGGTCAAGCATCCATTCCAGCTGCAATCCCGCACGGCTGCCATCGTGTTGCAACGCTTCGAGGAGCTCGGCCTTGGTCGGCACCGAGAGCTGGTCGTCCTGTTTGGTCGTTTTCGAGCTGTCCAATGGTTTGGGCATGACGAGAAGTCCTTTCATCGGGTGATTTGTCGGGCTTCCCCTGCTGCGAACACGGGTGGCTGGAAGATGAGTCCAAACCTGAGTGATTTTGTCACCCATGTCAATCTGACAATTTCGCTCAGGAATCTGGACATTGGCTTGAAACATGGTAAATGCAATTCCTGAGTAAAACGCTCATAAAACAGGGATTGGATCATGACACAGACCACCAAAGCACTTCTTATCGGCGCAACCGCGCTGACGGCGATCGCATCCTCGGCCTATGCCGAGGGTGAACTGAACCTTTATTCATCGCGTCATTACGACACTGATGAGCGGCTCTATTCCGACTTCACCGATATGACCGGCATCACGATCAACCGGATTGAAGGCAATGCGGATGAGCTAATTGCACGTATGGAAGCGGAAGGTGCAAACTCGCCCGCCGATATCCTGCTGACGGTCGATACATCCCGCTTGGAGCGCGCGAAGGAGGCCGGTGTGCTGCAATCCATCGACAGTGCGGTGCTTGAGACACGCATTCCCGAAGCGCTGCAGGATGATGACAACCAGTGGTTCGGCTTTAGCCAGCGTGCGCGCATTATCTTCTATGACAAGGCCGACGTGACCGACCCGCCCATGTCTTATGTCGATCTGGCCGATCCGGCTTATGAAGGCATGGTTTGCCACCGGTCCTCCACCAACGTGTATTCGCAGACCCTCGTTTCGGCAATTATCGAGAATTACGGCACGGAAGCGGCGACATCCTGGGCCGAAGGGTTCGTCAACAATTTTGCCCGTGATCCACAAGGTGGTGACACCGATCAGCTGCGTGGTCTGGTGTCGGGTGAATGCGATATCTCAATCTCGAACACCTATTACTTCGCCCGCGCGCTGCGGAAGGACGTTGATGGCCTGAATGCCGAAGCACTCGACAATATCGGCTGGGTATTCCCCGCGCAGAATGCTGAGGGCGCGCATATGAACCTGTCGGGCGGCGGTGTAGCTGCCAACGCACCAAACCGCGACAATGCAATTGCTTTCCTTGAATACCTCGCCTCCGACCAGGCGCAGGAATACTTCAGCGCGGGCAATGACGAATATCCGGCAGTTGCTGGTGTGGGCCTTTCGCCCTCAGTCGCCGCCCTTGGTCTCTTCCGCCCAGATGCGGTAGACCTGTCCGAAGTTGCCAAAAACGTCCCAGAAGCACAGGCCATCTTTAATCAGGTCGGCTGGGAATAAAGAGCCACGTTTTGAAAAATGAGAGGGCGCAGGGAAAGCTGCGCCCTACTTTATTCAGAATGTGTAGGCGTAGTTGATGACCAATTCACGCCCCGGACCAGCGAAACGGCGGTCAGCGGTTGCCAGAAAACGTGACTGACTTTCCAATGGGATATACTCTTCGTTCAGCACATTTGTAACTTGCATCGACAACTCGCCACCATTGTCGAACGCAAAGGTGGCGCCGACATCCGCGGTCACGTAGCCCTCGGCCCGGTAGTTATCAACGCCGTCGTCAAATGCAGCGTCACGGTCGCCGAGGTAGAAGACGCTGCCATTCAGGTTCAGCCGTTGTGTCGCTTGCCAATCGGCCTGCAATGTCACCTTCAACGGCAAGACAGTCAGGCTTGAAAGGGGTTCAAAGTTCCCATCGTCATCGGTGTCATTTTCGCCTTCGTTCCATGATACACCAATGCCTGCGTTGATCGTGTCAGTGAAGGCGCGTTGTGCTTCGAATTCGAAACCGTAATTGCGCTGTGGCGCGCGCTCAATACGGCCGCCGCCGGTTGCAGGATCGACGGTTGGTGATGATCCAAGTTCAGACTCGGCGTAGAATGCGGCAAGAGAGTAGTCGGTTGCACCAACGAAACCGCGAACGCCAACTTCGTAACTATCGACAACAATTGGCTCAAGTAGCCCGCTTCCTTCAAGCGAGACGCCCGGGTCAACACTGCCTGCGGCGAAGTTAATCTGTGGCAGAGAAAACCCTTGGGCGAAGCTCGCAAAGAGGGTCGTGCTGTCGTTAAGATCGAAGATTGTACCGATGTTATAGGAGAAACCATCCGCATCGCCCGAACCACCTGGCCGCAACCCCGGATCACGCGCAAAGACAGGGGAGGCCGGGCCAACATCATATTCGAAACTGTCGTAGCGGACACCACCAGTGATCGTCGTCCGCTCTGTCACGTCCCATGTGGTTTGCACAAACAAACCAAAGGACTCCAAATCAACCGGGGGTGCTTGCGGGCCGGAGTCGGATGCATCGTAGACCCCCGTTGCATCAAAAACATCCGGGTCCGATATGCCCACGATGAATTCGTTTGTTTCGTCGCGGTAGTCGGCGCCGATATTGACCGAAACATTACTGCTGACGTCAAACGCGTAATCCGCACGCAAACCGAATGCTTCGTCATCACCATTCGTTTGGAAAAGTCCCGGCCAGATATCCGGCAAGGTACCCCCTTGTGCTTCTTGTCGCTCACGAATGTCGGAACCGATCTGTGTGATTTCTTCACTTGAATAATACAGCTGCAGCCGAAAGTCCCCACCGGCGAGATCATTGTTGCGATAGCTCAATGCGGTATAGATACCTTCCTGCTGTGGCTCGTCCTCGTAGTCTTGCGGCTGAAAGAGGGCCACGGCCGTAGGATCTGATCCCTCAGAGGCGGTGTTCGTGAAATCTGTTGCGCGCGCCACCGCGCGACCGTAGCTCAGGAAACCTTCGACTGACTGCGCGCCATCAATATCGTAGGTGAGTTTGCCAAAGACGCTGGCATCATCAAAATCATCCAGACGTGTTGGCGCAATGCGCTGGCCATCGGGTTGGAAATGTGCCCCATGGCGTTCGAGGCTGACGACCCCAACATAACCTAAATTGTCGATACGACCCGACGTCTCTACACCCAACCGGTAGCTTAGGCTGTCTTCGTCGAATGCACTGTCGTCTGCCAGCGATGATGTGACGCCGGTCGTAATCCTCGTCTGCGGCTCGTCTGTCGGATCTTTTGTGAAGAACTGTATCACTCCGCCAGATGCACCACGCCCGTAAAGAGCGGTCGGGCCGTACAACACCTCGATATTGTCGATAATACTCTGGTCAAAGTATTGAAATTGCACGCCGAAACTAGACGTGATCGGGATACTATCAATCAGAAACAGTGGGTCGCGCCCACGCAAAAACAGCCCGCGGGTTGCGTTCTGAAAAACCGGCGTACCAAAGCCCGGAATAATCTGCGGGAGTGTCTGCGAAAAATTGGTGCTGGTCTTCGCCGCATCTTCAAGCTCTTCAGTGTCGATGTTTTTGACAGCGCGCGGTACGTCTTCGATGGGGGTGCCATCCCGGTCTGATTGAAAAATGATCGTGCCAAGATCAAACGGGGTGCCCTCGTCGATTTCGGGTAGGGTCGATTGCGCGGTCGCGGGTAGCGCGACGGCCAACGCGGCAATACTTGCAGTGACGCGAAGTGATGCGTGAAGTTTGTGACGGGAAACAGACATGGTTTCATCCTTACGGGTCTATCGGATGCCTGCCATGTCGGTGGGTTAACAAAAGGTTAGGACGCTGTTTCTATCTGGCAATGGTCGTATTGCACACATTGTCAGATTATTCATTTATACAATAAAATCAGTGCTATAGAGTTTTGCTTCCATTACACTTCGAGATGGGTGTCAACTGATACGTGAATTGAAAACTATTCTTCAACCAAATCCCGGTTCAGAGCAGGGTTGGATAGTATCGTTCCAATCTGCTCCAGACCTGTCGACAGGCTCCGCCAAGACAAACTGCCAACTTTGAAGATGTGGACAGGATAAATCTGTCCTTCCTGAACAGCGGGCAGAAACTGCGTGACAGGCCATGACATCAAAGTGTCGTGGTTTTCCGAACTGCCATCTGGCTGCATATCTGGCACATAATTGATAATCACGTCCGCAACATGATCGCCCAAGGCCTCGATTGATCGAAACTCGCGCTCGGCACCGATACCTTGTTCGGCAGGACTGCGGCGAATGCCAAGCTCGTCAATGATGACGGGCAGGCCAAAGCTCATCGTGACGGGAAAAAACTGGTCATCCCGATTGACGTGCTGGATAAAAGACACGGTTGTGCGCGCAATATCATCGCTTGCCTCCGCGCGTATCTGGGCTGCTTGTCCGTTGAAAGCGGCCTCAAGGCGCTCCGCCTCATCAGTGCGGTTTACAAGGTCAGCGATGTCGAACAGCACCTCTTTGATCGGACGATTGAAGAGATCCAGGTTTACGGCCGGCGCGATCTCGCCAAATCTGTCAAAACCGTCGTCATTGCCCAAGTAACCCACGATCAGATCGGGGTTTAGCTCGGCCACTTCTTCAACATCGACATCCCTAAAAAAGCCCAAAGGTGCGATTTCGGTCGTGTCATAGTCTTCTGGCAAGAACCATTGGATTGACCCATCCTCTTTGTACCAATTGGCAGAGCCGACAGGTGTGACGCCAAGCTCCATGATGGGGTAGGCAAGGTTCATACTGTGCAGCGTGACGATACGTTGGGGTGTGTCTGGCACGCAGGTGACGCCCATCCGATGCTCAAACGGGCGAAAGCCGGTTTCGCAGTCCAATGCTGCCAGTGGCGTAGCCGCCGATATGGCCAGAACACCAAGAAAAATAGAGTTGCGGGCGGTCATCTTTCATCCTCTTTGGGAAGTGAATGCTGGCTGACCGGTTGGACGTTGCTGGCGGAGTGAACTTTTGCTGACCGAGAAGCTAAGGTGATCCGCGCCGATGTCGACCCGTTATTTGATGTCGCCGTACAGCGCATTAACTGACCTCATGCGCAAGCGACTTGGAGGTCTCAACATGCAAAGCATCAGCACCCCAATCGTTCGATTTAAGTGGACGCTCTGTGCCAGCTCTCTTGGCCTTTGTATGCTTCTGATGAAGCCTGCGATTGCGGCGGCAGAGATCGCACGCTTTTCGCCGTTTGATACGCAGCGACAGGTTGATGCGTCGTTCACACATTTGGCGCATGTGGCACCGGATGCACCGCAGGGCGGAACGTTGCGCACCGGCAGCACCGTCAACTTTGACAGTACCAACCCGATGAGGTTTCCGGGTCGTTCGCCAAATGCGTTGCGCTACACGTTCGATACGCTTCTTGTGCCGTCAGATTCTGAACCCGGCGCATTTTATGGTCTTCTTGCCAAGGAGATAGAGGTATCCGAAGATTTCACTTCGGCTCGCTTTGTCCTGAACGACAAAGCATATTGGCATGATGGCAGCGCAATTACAGCGCGCGACGTCGCATTCACATTTGAAACCGTAAGGGCACATGGATTGCCCTTTGACAGATCATTGCTGGGCGACATCGTCATTGAAACCGAAGGTGTCGACACCATCATCTTTCAGTATTCAGGCGAGGGATCATGGCAATGGATCAGCGAACTGGGCCAATTCCCAATTCAATCGTCGGCCTATTGGCAGGAACTCGACCCGTCTGAGGCAACGCTGACGCCACCAATGGGCAGCGGACCCTACCAGATGACACGCATCGCCTTTAACGAACAGGTGATCATCCAGCGGGTGCCGGACTATTGGGCGGCGAACCATCCACTTAATCGCGGGCGCTGGAACTTTGATGAAATCGTTGTTGATTATTTCTTTGACAACACCGCGATGATTGAAGCGCTGAAAAAGGGCGATCTGGATGTTTTGCGCGAATGGAATGCAACGTCCTGGCGCGAAAGGTATGCCGGCCCCGCCCTTGATGCGGGGCAATTGGTGCGCACGGCGGTCAGGCGGCAGGATGGCGGATCGCTGACAACCCTGGTCTTCAATCTGCGGCGATCACTGCTGGAGGATGTGCGGGTTCGGGAAGCGATTGCACTCGCCTTGGACACCCAATGGTATGAAGAATTACACGGATCGGTCTTTGAGCTGCCGGGCAGTTTTTACGGTGACAGCAGGCTTGCGGCGAAAGGCGCAGCGGCGGCAGCTGAGCAGGCATTGCTGGCACCCTACATGGCCGATTTGCCCAATGAGATACTCGATCATGGCGGGCCGGATGAAATCCATACCGGTTTGACCGAAAGACAGCGCCTGCAGCGCGCAAACAATCTGTTGGACGCAGCTGGTTTTCCGTTTGAGGGCCGGTACAGGATTGATCCGGACACCGGCGAACAACTTCGGCTGACCTATGTGACCGCGCATCCGACAACCGCGCGGCAACTCGCGCCATTCCAGGATATGCTTGAGCGCGTTGGTGTCACGCTGGAGCTTTCAGTTCATGATTATGTTTCGGGACGGCGTCTTATTCTTGATCACGCATATGACCTGACCTGGTTGAAACTCAGCGCCAACGACCCGCCGGGCACGACAGAGCAAAGGTTTTGGCATAGCAGCCAGTCCGGCGATCAGGGCTATGGCCTGGCAGGGCTGAACCACCCGGCATCTGATATGCTGATCGAAATCATGCTTGGTTCACGAAACGAGGGTGAGATTGTCACTGCAGCACGGGCATTTGATCGGTTTTTGCGGTGGGGGCACTACACGATACCGCTCTGGCATGAGGTGGAAGACTGGTATGTACATGCCTCCGGCCTTGGTTTTCCTGATCCCGGCCGTGTCAGAATGGACCCAGCCGAACGCTGGTTCTGGATCAGGTGACCGGTGATCTTTTGCTGAGACCCGCAACTCTGCGCACGTTTCCTGGCATTCCATGCGATTTCGTTGTCGTACGGTGTGTAGAACCGGATAATTACATGAAACAACAGCCTTCTCGGTCTTCCCGCACGACCTGAAAAATAGTCGTACGGGAAAATGCAGTGCATTCAGTTGGCGTTACCTGCAAAACCACCAACGAGTACACCGTTTCGATCGTGCCCGGCAAAGGCACCAACAATACGGTCTTCCCCAATGGCTCCGTCCAACGCGGCTGTGACGCCATCAAATGTGACCGAGCCATCCAAATCTGTACCGTCAAAGGTGCCATTGATCACAAGGCCATTGTCGGCACCTGCAACGGTGGCACTGCCAGTTGCGAAATCCGTAGTCAGCGTCAGGTTTCCTGCACGCTCAATTTCAGTATTGCCACGCGTCCGCGTAAAATCATACGCCGCATTGTAGCTGACTGAACCCGTGGTAACGGCGTCACCAACACCTGTGCCGGTGCGGAAGCCTGCAACACCCAGGAAATCATTGGTGCCCTCGACACTTCCATAGGAATAGCCAAAGCCAAAACCATTACTGAAAGTCGTATATGTTTTATTGATACCTGCCCCACTGTAGTTCTGATCCGGAATGGTACCATTGGCATTCAAGGTAATAATTGCGGAGGTCGGATTGGGATTTGTATCGGTTCTCGATGACTCAGTGGAGGTACACGCTGCGGTCAAAACGACCAAACCTGACAAAGAAACAGATCGAACGTATGACATTTCACGCCCTTTTCTATCAGTTGTTTCAATTGGATTGATCTAGTAACGCATCGTGTCTTTTTGAAGTCCTTAACAAAAAATACCTTATTAAATACAAAGCCTTGAGCGCATTAACAGGTCGTGACGGCCTCCGACCCATTATGTACTAAAAATGGTCCCACCAATGCGAGCAAATGCTGCGTCAGTAGTCGTTTTATCCGCACTTATAAACCTAGACGAATTTCAAAACAGCGCTGCGTAGTAAGAGGTACGAAAGCGTGGCGACTAAGCCCACACGCATCAGGGACCAAGACACGCACCAACTACATCCCACCCGATTTGGCTTGGGCGATCATTTCAACAACGCGGCGGCGCAATCCGGCGGGAATGGCAGTGTTTTCGAGTGACAGGAAGCCCTGAACGATCAGGTCGCGTGCAGCATCTTCCTCGATCCCTGCCGCCATCAGATAGTTCAGCTTGTCGCTGTCGATCATCCCCACGCTCGCCTCGTGGCTCAGCATCGCACCTTCTGCCTTCGCCTCAAGCGCGGGTACGGCCCGTATCGCGCCGTCATCTGTCAGTTTCAGCCCGTCACAGCCCAGAAACCCGTTGGTCCCCGCCATATTGCCGATGAGATAGGCGTTGTTGATGATGGTCCCGCCGGCCGAGACCATCCGCGCGAGGTCTTCTGACTTTGCACCGGGGCCGTTCAAATGGGTCTCTGTCTCGATTACGCGTTCCGTGCCCGGGGCGGCAAAGATAATAGCCTGACTGACTGCATTTGTGTTCGCGCCCATTATCACCTTGGACCGGCTGAGGTCGTTCGCGACAGGTGCCATCTTGATCGCGGTTGACTGACTGCGCGCGCCTTCATCCATCCGAGTATACCCGTAGGAAACGACATCCATTCCGTCTCCCCAATGCTCAATCGTCACCGAATTGCACGACGCACCCTTGCGCATGTAACACTCACCAATAGAGACATGGCGGCCCTTATGCACACTCGATGGCACAGCAGAGCCTGAGATCATATCGACAGAGGCACCTTCATCAATCACCATAATGTCATGGGTGAACTGGCGCCCTTGCGGGGTTTCCAGCAAGGTAAAGGTCTGCACGGGCAGCGTGACCTGTGCGCCCGGTTTGACCCACACAAAGTGGCCTAAAGGCGCATCGCGCTGTTCAGCAATCAGTGCGATATCCTCATTCGCATCCGGCTCAACAAGACCGAACATCAGGTCCTGCACAAAGTCATAGGTGCGCAGGGCGTCAGCCAATGGCATGACCTCGACACCAGGATCGTTGGACTGGGCAAGCCGTACGGTGCCATCGACCAGCACGGCCGTTGCGGCCCGTTCGGACAAATCCTCAAACCCCACATCATGCAGGATGTCGCGTTCTTCATTGCTCAGATCAGTACGCTGATCCATCGTCATCTCCTTTTGTTGAACGCACCGGTGATCAGGCAGCTGGCACCGTATACCCACCGGTTTGGACATGGGCGAAAAGGGTCTGTGGGTCGCCTGAATGCAGGATGCGCCCGTCTTTGATAATATGCGCCCGATCCGCTTTGACATGGTTCAAGATCAGACCGGTATGGGTGATGACAAGGCCCGAACAGGTGCGACCGTCGCGATCAGGCGCGCGGACCACGCGCGCAATCGCCTCGCCGACGTCAATCACGTGTTCCAGATCAACACCGCTTTCTGGTTCGTCGAACATCAAAAGCCGCGGGTCCTGAAGCATCAGCTTCAGCACCTCCCAGCGTTTGATCTCTCCCCCTGAAAAGCCGACATTCATGTCACGGTCCAAGAAATCGCTCAGATCCAGCGCCTTTGCATGCGCGACCAATTGATCATCAGCGCCAAGCGCCTGTGCAAAGCCATGCAATGAAACGCCATCGATGCTGGGCGGTCTTTGATAGGCCAAGCCGATACCCAGCCGGGCGCGTTCATGCAGATCCAGATCCTGGATCGGGCTGCCATGAAAAAAGATCTCACCGGCGTGTATCGCAAATGGCGGCAAGCCCATGATGGTAGCAAGCAGGCTTGACTTGCCAGAACCATTTGGCCCCAGCAGCACGTGCAACTCTCCCTCAGGCAGTGTCAGATTGACGTTTTCGAGGATTGTCGCGTCGCCGATCCCAACAGTCAGGTCCCGGATTTCCAGCATTGGCACCTCCATTCCTGATAAAAACAGTATACTATAAAATTGACCCATGCGAAATGGGTTTCTGAAGGCGATATCGCATAAACAGCGTGCGCAATTGATAAAGATCAAAGGTTACCTGAGGAGGTGGCAAATGGACCCGGATTTCTGGCATGATAAATGGGAACGGGGCGACATCGGGTTTCATGAAACCCGCGCAAACCCCAGCCTGATTGCGCATTTTCCCAAGGTGGCACCGTCAGCGCCAGCAGTCGTCTTCGTCCCGCTTTGCGGCAAGACGCGTGATATCGCCTGGCTACTGGAACAAGGCTATCAGGTTGTCGGCGCAGAGCTGAGCGAGCGGGCGATCATCGATCTCTTCCACGATCTAGGAATTGCGCCCGAAATCGAGAGATATCGTGCAGTGTCGCGGTTTTCGGGGCCGGATGTGACCATCTTTGTCGGTGATATCTTCGATCTGACACGAGCTAATATTGGCATTGTTGACATTGTCTATGACCGCGCCGCGCTGGTCGCATTGCCATATGCCATGCGGGCAGCCTATGCGCAGCAGGTCGCCGCACTCTCTGGCGAAGCACCGCAGCTGCTATTGTGTTTCGAATACGATCAGCACGTGATGACAGGGCCGCCGTTTTCGGTCGACCAAAATGAAATCAGGCGTGTCTATGGTGAGATATTTGACATTGACAACCTTGGACGAAAACCAATTTCTGGGCCGCTGAAAACCCGGCTTTCGGCATCACGCCTAGCCGATCACACTGCCTGGCATCTGTCGTAAAGCAAAAGTGTCTTTAGCGGGTAGCTTGGCCTGTATTGGCAAACAAACTATCCTGGTTGCGTGCTCGCTGCCGCCTTTGAAAAACCCACCTAAGCCAGGTCCATCCCGTCGACTTCTTCCCAGATTTCATCCCAGACCTGACGCGCGCGTCCACGTTGACGTACGCCTTGTGCCGCTTCGCGGTTGTCCATCATGCCGTCGCCCTGAACGATAATCAGCCCGACCATACCTACAGAGGCGTGCGGCGTGCATTTGTACCCATAAAAACCCGGCACGCTGACTGTGACCTCAATATCGTCATTGATGGCACCTTCCCAGTTCTCTGCTCCATCGGGCATCATCTCAGGAACACTTTCGCTGTTATGCCCGCGGTCAACCGATACGAATTTCACTGTGTCGCCCGGCTGCGCCACAAGGATGCGCGGAATATAGACCTGGCGCGCGCGTGGATTGTCTGGATCCACATTTAACATCTGCACCTCATGCATCACTGGTTCTTGCGCCATAACAGGTCGGCCCAGAAGGGCAGCAGCGCTGGTCGCAATGGCTGCACGGCGAGTAAAATGAAAAGGCATGTCGTCTCCTGTCAAGTATTGCGATGTCAGCGGGCGACAGCTGGCGAGACGGTTTCGGTTATTGTCAGTATGACGAAAATCTCCTAAAGTCGAGCATAATTGTCAGGAATTGATATGCTGCGACGTCTCGCCATTGTTGTGGTCCAATTTATCGCGATTTTCGCGGCAAAAGCGCATGCGGGGTCATGTGTTGGGGCAGGGGAGTACCTGCTCAAACAGTATGCGCAAAATGGCGATCCACAGGCGCAGTTCCAATTGTCCGAAACGCTTTCCGCAGAAGGCTGCCAGCAGGAAGCATTGCACTGGCTGCAACGCGCGGTCGCACAGGACCATGCTGAAGCAGCATTCATCCTTGGGATCCGCTACATCACGGGCACCGGTGTTGCCGAGGATTTATTGCATGGTCTCGACCTAATGGAAAAAGCGGCCAGAATTGGCCATCTCGAAGCACAATTTCAATATGCGATGGTTCTCTTGGACTCATCCGTGTCGCATGATCACCGTGACCAGGCGCTTTACTGGCTGGGGGCCGCTGCTTCACAAGGTGATACGAAAGCGGCGCTCACCCTGGGTCATATCTATGCGACCGGACTTCACGGGATTGAACAGCATGCATGTCAGGCATCGGACTGGTTTGAAGCTGCCATGCTATTGGCGCGGGATGTCAACCTTGATGTCTCCAACCTGATCCCGGATGATCTGCGCTGCGATACCTAAGTTTCAAACAACGGCGAACGCAGGTCCCGTAGCGCAGCCCTTAAGACAACTGCACCCAAAACAGCGGCGACAAGAAGCATGTTCAAGAGCGCAAAAGACCGTCCGACCGGCTCATTTCTTTTTGCGATACCTGAATTCAATAACGTTCCGCCATCTGCGACCACATGGACACCCTGCGATACCAGTTCACCACCCGAAAAAGTAAGCACATGAAAGCGGATGTCATCGCGACCAGTCTCAGGCAGCTTTATCCGCAGATCACCATATCCATTTGTCGGATAAATGCTATGGCCCGCATACATGTGCAAATCTGAGATTTGAAAAAGCTGCGGCACATCGTCAAACGAGCATAGTGTGACTGCGGTCAACGCGTCCCATGGTGTGGTAAAAGGGATCGCGTCAGTGATTGGATGCACCATCATGCCCATCGCCTCCGCATGGGCGGGAGTAGCGTCAATCGTGAAGGAGATTGGCGCAAAAGCCTGATCGCCGAGCGACGCGGTGTCGGCGCGAAAGCTACGTATATCTAACATGCCGCCGTCATCAGACGGGAAATCAGGAAGATAGCCTGTAAGCGGTACAACTATGCCGCCGGGTATCCTGACGAAGACATCGATCGACACATCGCTACGGTTGATAATCATTGTGGCATCAGCGTCGCGCGCGAGAGCGGCCATCGGCAAGAAGCCAAAGAAAAAGACAATAGCTAGGCTCAGGCGTTGCGGGATGGTTGTCTCCACCTTTGGTCGTAATGAAGTATCAATGCGACGCATTGTTACATAATACTAAATCCTGACAAAATTACTATGTTTTTTCATTTACAGGGGCTGAGCGCAGAAAACCCCTTCAAGCAAATGTTGGTAGTGTTTTCCGCCAGCAAATCCGCTGCTGAAAACGATATGCGGCCAACGATTGTCCATTATGCGGAGCAAGGCGTTTGTCGCCTTGAAGTCCGATTGGGAATGAACGCAATTCGGTCTAGTGCGAAATCCAACAAACCTACGAGAGATCTGTTGGATTTCGCGTGATGTCATTTACCGACCGCTTATCAGAATGTCCGTGATACGGTTAGATTGATACTGCGGCCCGCACGCCGGATGTTGGCGCTTTGCAGATGGGTCCGGTAATCCTCATCCGCGACATTTGACACACCCAGACGGACGGTTAGGTCCTCAAAAGCACCCTCATCCGGTGTCCATGCAGCATAGATGTCGTGGATGAACTCGCTTGGTGTTTCGATCAGTGTTGGTGGACCACCCATCCCTACCTGGTTTCGCGACTTACTGTCGTAATACGTGCCGGTCCAGCCAAGTTCCAGATCTGCGGCTGGGAAGCGGGTGCCCAACGACAAAACCAATGTGTCCGCGGGGATGTCGTCTTCGAGATTGGGGTTCAATGCGTCAGGATCGCTTTTGTTCTCCCCATCCAACGCAGTGTAGGCGAGCGATCCAAAGACCCGCTCAGATTCGTAAGCGGCCTCCAGTTCCACTCCTTCGATCTGTGCTTCGTTGATATTGGTAAATGTTGTTTCGCCAGGCCCGCCGGTCACATTGCGGGCGATCAGGTTATCCAGATCGTTGCGGAAGATGACTGCTTTGAAAGAAAGCTGATCCTGACCAAGGATTACATCATCCTGGCTATAGGCCAGGCCCAGTTCAATATTTCTGCTTTCTTCGTTTTCCAGCGTCCCAGCAGATACTTGATCAGGGCTGCCGGGCCCACGGAAAGGGAAAGTGTCGTAAAGCTCATCCACCACGGGAAGCCGTTCTGTATATGAGGCGGAGCTAAAGACCGCGACCGCATCGGTAAGCTGATAATGTACCGCAAGTGTTACGGCACGTCCTTCATCGTCCAGCTTCTCGTCGGTGGGCACCAGATCACCGGGTGTGGTCTCCTGAAAATCGATGCGCGCACCTGCGAGAAGTGTCAGGCTTTCATCCAGGATGAATTCGTTTTGGGCAAAAACGCCAATCGTGTCGGTGGTGCCTTCGGGGTGGAATGAAGCGTTTTCGGCTGATGCACGGGTGCTGACACGATCCTGCGTGCTGATATCAACACCAAAAGTCACGTAGTTTTCGAATGCCGCGCCAACCACTTGGGCCGTGTTTTCGAACCGCAATGCTGTACTCTCATACGCATAGTCGGTGTCAAATGACTCACCAATGTCAGGGTCGCCACGGAAATCTGTAATGTTGTTTTCAGATTTTCCGTAAGAAAGTTGTACAGTTAGGTCGATCAAAGCGTTGTCGAGCGGGGCATAGTTGTATTTTACAAAGGCGGTCGTATCGATCACCTCGCGGTCGACGATGCCAAACGGCACGAGGCTGTCGACGATGTCCAGAACCTGATCATCCGCCTCCCCCTGATAACGGATGTATGCGGCCTCAACCTCGTGCTCCATCGCCTCACCAAAGGAGAATGTGCCTTTGATCAGCGTGTTATACTCAGTGATTTTGGTACCAAGGATATCTTCGCCATCTCCGCTTTCCAAGAAATCGCTGTCGTCATAGATGAAGCCGATCAGACCATCGAACCGCTGATCCGGGGCGAAGGCGAGGAAGGTTGCGGATTCGACGCCGTCGCCATTGCTGCGATATTCCAGTTTCTGATCAACGCCGAATGGATCGCCCGGCTCCAGAAAGTCGGAGGCGTCTTTGGTTTCCAACGAGATGACCCCCGCCAGAGCACCCGCACCATAAAGCGTCGATGATCCCGGTCCGCGTAAAATCTCGACTGATTTGAAAAATTCCGGATCTGTGAACAGTGACCCCTGCCGGTAGGATTCATAGTACTTCTTGACCCCGTCGATCACGGTGACGATGCGGGGTTCATCAGCAGAGGTGCCGCCACCGATCCCGCGGATGTTGAAGCTTTCGCCAAAGCGCGACTCGGACCCCACCGTCGACACACCGGGGCTGCGCTCAAGCACATCGCCGATGGTGCCGGGCTGTACTTCGGCAATATCCTCCTCTTCCAGCACAGAGATGGATTGTGGCGCGTCAATCGCCACTTTTTCGGCACCGGCCCCCAGCACGATCCGGCCGAGCGGTGTGAATGTTTCTGTCGCGTCCTGCGCAAATGCTGGCACCGAAAGTGCCAACGACATCACGACTGAGGCGCGCAGCATGGGACGTTTTGATTGTGTGATACGCATGAGCTTCCCGTTCATTTCTTGCGCGTGCATGCTGGCGGGGAAGCTGGCGGCAGCTGGTAACCTTTTCGGGTTAGGAAGACTGACTAAAAGAGTCAAGTTTGATCTGCGCAGTGCGGTGTTGCGACGCATTCACCTATTGAATTGCGAATAATCACGACCACGGCTCTTAAATAC
>NZ_JAXBMD010000015.1:0-4322 GCF_033963825.1 Cognatiyoonia sp. IB215446
GAGCGCGTCCAGGAACGGAAGGTATCTTCTGACGACCACACCGTGTGTGAGGCATAAAGACGCGTTCCGTCCTCAGCCTCTGGCCCTTTCAGCATCTGAAACTCAACAAACCCGTCCATAGTCTTGAGAAAACTGTCACGGCCCAGCCACAGTGCCTCAAACGCCTCTTCATTTTCCTTGGCGACGGTAAAGCGATTCATGGCAATGAACATAGGGTTCCCTTTGGTCGGTGGCTGTAGAGAAGTTGCTGCCTTTAGTCCTGAGAGCGTGAAAACGGGACCATGGGTGGCCGTGTCACCATGGCGATCTTTGGTTGTACGATCAAGCCTTGTCGCATCAATGCCCGCGCAGTGCAGCAGTCTGTGGCAGGATGAATGCGCTAGCGTTTGGTGGCACGGCATTCGTTTTGAGCTCGCACTGATAGGCCGCCGATAGCCGGTGATCTGTAAAGACCTCCGCCACCGGCCCCTGTGCGATCGCCTCACCCCGCGCGATCATCGTAACGGCATCAGCGACCATAGCTGTCAGGTTCAGGTCATGCATGACGGCGACGACCCCGCCGCCCCGCCGGGCAAAATTCTGCACGCAATTCATGATCAGAAGCTGGTGACCGATATCCAGGCTCGCCACCGGTTCGTCCAAGAGCAGCCATCGCGGCACCCCGTCAATCACCGGGTCCCAGACTTGGCACAGCACCCGCGCCAGATGCGCGCGCTGCTGTTCGCCGCCCGAAAGCTCCTGAAAAAACCGGTTTTCATAGCCAGCCAAACCGACCTGTTGCAGCGCGTATTGCGCGATCCTGTCTTTTCCGCCATGGATGCCAGACATAAGGCCCAGTCGGACGACTTCAATCACTGTAAATGGGAAAGCAAGCGTTGCGGCTTGGGGCAGCACAGCGCGGATCGCCGCGAGTTCCCATGGTTTGTAGATGCGGATATCGCGGTGATTGACGCTGATTTGCCCAGTCCAGCGCACCTCATCTGTCAGCGCGCGCAAAAGCGTCGTTTTGCCCGACCCGTTCGGGCCGACAATAGCGGTGACCTCGCCCGGGCGTGCTGTGAAATCCACCCCATACAGGATCGGCTTTTTGCCGAATGTCACCCGGATATCGCGTGCGTTAATCATCGCTCACATGTCCACCAGCCCACGCCGCCGCAGGAGAATCCAGAGGAAGACAGGTGATCCAAGCACAGCAGTGACGATCCCGATGGGCAATTCGGCAGGTGCGATAATCAGACGGCTGATGATATCCGCCGCCAAAAGGATCGTTGCCCCAAGTAACGCCACATTCAAAAGCAAAGTCTCATGATCCGGCCCAGTCGCGAGGCGCAGAAGGTGCGGCACGATGATCCCGATAAATCCTATTCCACCCGATACGGCCACTGCCGCACCTGTGGCCATCGCAACGATCAGGATCGTGACCAGCTTTAGCCGCTGGACGGCAATCCCCAGATGCGACGCTGTTGCCTCACCCAAGGCGAGCGCGTTTAGTCCGCGCCCCAGAAAAAATGACGCGCCAATTGCTATCAAGATCAGCGGTGCGGTGATCACGACCTTTGTCCATGTCGCCCCGGCGAGTGAGCCGAGGCTCCAGAATGTCAGGTCGCGCAATTGCTGATCGTCGGCCAAAAAGATCACGATGCCCGATAGTGCGGCAGCCAACGCGGCAAGTGCGATACCCGCCAGCAGCATCGTTGCAACCGACGTGCGCCCGTGGCGGGTCGAGACGCGGTAAAGAACGACAATCACCAGCCAACTGCCAAAGAAGGCTGAGACCGGGATCAGCATGTTGCCCACGATGTCGCTGAGCCAAATGGGCAACGCTGAACCAAGCACAATCGCCAGGATCGCGCCGAGCGTTCCACCGGCGCCAACACCAACCAGACCAGGGTCGGCCAGCGGGTTGCGGAAAAGGCCCTGCATCAGGGCGCCAGAGACGGCAAGGCCTGCACCGACCAGGATGCCGATTATCAACCTTGGCAGCCGGATATCCCACAGCACGACCCGCTCCATCGCGGTCAAAGGTTCGGCGTTGAACATCTTGCCGAGTGCTCCCCAAAGTGAGGTGCCTGTGGGCCCGGTGGCAAGGCTCAGAACAGAGACTGCAACAAGCGCAAGGGCCAGCCAGATATGCGCCAGGCGCGCCACCGTCCGCCGGTCTTGCGGCATGACCGGCTGCGATATCGGCGTGGCGAGTGTCACCCTAACCCTTGTAAAGCGCCGCAGTCAGGTCCAGCACCGCATCCGCTGTGCGTGGCCCGAAGCCCAGAAGGTAAAGTCCGTTCATACGCACCACCGATTGCGTTTGCGCGGCAGGTGTTGTGGCGATGGCCGGCAAAGCAAAAAGGTCTTCGTCAGAAACGAAGTGATCACCAGAACGGTCCATCATCAGGATAACGTCAGGTGCGGCGGCGATCACGGCCTCATCGCTCATGGGTTTGTACCCCTCAAAGGCTGTTACAGCATTCACGCCACCGGCCATTTCAATAATGCCGGATGCAGCGGTGTTCGTGCCAGACGCCATGATGCGGCCATCCTGCGTACTGAGGATGAAAAGGACCCGCTTGGGTGCATCTCCGGCAAGCGCATCGGCGGCCTCTTCCGCCTCTTGCAGCTTCATCCGCACATCACTCGCCAAGGCGATAGAGGCGGCTTCCACATCCAGCGCCTCACCCACTGTCAGGATTTTCTGCACGATGCCTTCGGCTGAATAGCCATCGGGCACAGTAATGAAAGGGATATTAGCGGCTTGCAGCACTTCAATTGTCTCGGGCGGCCCGGCCCCATCTTCCGAGATGATCATGCCCGGCCCGACCGACAGCACGCCCTCGGGCGCGAGTGCGCGCATGTAACCGACATCGGGCAGGCCTGTGGCTTCGGGAGGATAGCTAGAAGTGCTGTCACGCCCAATCAACCGGTCACCTTCACCCAAAGCATAGATGATCTCGGTCACCGACCCGCCGATGGCAAGGACGTTCTTTTCACCCTCTGCCTGCGCGACAGCAGGCATCATTGCGAGCGCCAGACCGGCCGCCTTTTTCAACCAGATTTTCACGCCATCGTCTCCTCTTCAGCGGCATCCGGCAGCGCCTTCACGATATCCGCCCAGTCCTGCCTGCGGTCCCGTCCTTCCTTGCCAACGCCGAAGATCTGGAAGATCAGAGCGCCTTGGGCGTCAAATGCTTCGAGCGACGTGGCAAGCCCTCGCTTGGTTGGCTTTTCCACCGCCCAAACTTCGGCGATGTGATCGCCGCGCAGATGCAGATTGAAACGTGGGTCCATCACGTTTTGCCAAGGCCCCATAGGGCGCAAGGTTTCAATCGGGCCGGTATGGATCTGGATGCAGCCGCGATTGCCTGTGAAGATCATGACCGGAACTCCGAGTGCGGCCACGTTCGCTAAAGCATGCGAGACCGCATCAACCGACAAGGCGCGCGTAAACTCTGGCCCGGCAATCCGATACGCCCCCAAACGGTTCATCTTCAGCTTGCTGGTCAGACGCATGAATTGATGCGTGTCGGTCATGCGCGCCCATTCCTTGCGCAGGATATCGGCATTTGCGGCATCTGCTTTGGGGACCTCTGGGGCCTGACGTGGTTTGGTCTCAATCTGCTGACTTTGATCGGCATGCGCGTTTGTTTTTCGGAACGCCTCCCACACATCATGCCCCTCGGCCGTACGCAGGAAGATTTTGTGGACTGCATCGCCCGCCGCATCAAAGACCTGCACACTGCGCCGCATTTGCTCTTCGGTGTGCTTTTCCACGAGAAATGCGTGTTTCCAGTGGGCGGGGAAAATCCGCAGATCAATCTCTTCTGTCAGAACCATCGCTGCGTGACCGCCAGGGTGGTAATTGTCGTAAACCCCCACCTTTTCATGCACACAGCTTTCATTGCGGGTCAGCGCCATGACTTCGCCCAGACGGCAGGCAAGACCCATGATCGTGTCGGGATGCGGGTCAATCCGGGTTACCAAATCTCCGCAATGGGCGGCCATCAGTGCCGCCTCGCTAATACCCAGCTTGTTGGCCAAGTCACGTTCGCGGGTCTTCGGGTTTTCGCGATAGGCATCGCGGATATCTGCGGGTGTCAGCAGTTCAGCCTCTGCCATGGTCCACCTTGTCTTGTTGCAATAACGAAAAACTGTGGCTCGGCAGGGAAACGAGATCTGCCTGGCTGAGAGAGTACACGAGGATGTATTCTTGACTAAAATACTAAGACTTATTTGAAAGATGCAAGGGCGAAGTTGCTCTTTGATCAGTATTTAAGAGCCGTGGTCGTGATTATTCGCAATTCAATAGGTGAATGCGTCGCAACACCGCA
>NZ_JAXBMD010000016.1:0-4017 GCF_033963825.1 Cognatiyoonia sp. IB215446
GGTTTTGACTTCTGGTTCTTCAGCCTGCCTTCCGATCAGATCGCGATTGATGTTACAGGTGTCGAAACCTTCGATGACCTGATCGCGACGGCCAGTCAGAACGGGCGGGATGTCACGTTCCAATTCTCGGAAGAAGACAGCCTGACACTCCGCCGCACGGATCTGTTTGATCTTGAGGCTGATATGTTCAGCTTCGTTTAATCGTCGAAACGGCCCGGTCCGAAGTGTCGCGATCATCGCCTGTTCAGTATGTCTGACAAAGTCATGCAGTCTCACCCAACGCAGCAATGTGTTGGGTGAAGCCGGAAAACAACCCAACGTGAATGCCGCATCCGTCAAAATGCCGAGACGTTGCCAACCACAATGCCAGACGTTGAAAACAGATATGCAGCTGGGCCGACCCATCCATTTCAGGGATCACTTTTATGGCATTCTTCGGCAGTTTCTTGGTCTCCGAGGTGAAACTCATTTACCCTACTATCTGGTCAACCCTTAAAACCTACAATAATAGTCAGGTAATCGATACGAGGAGAGATGGATGCGCACCCTACTCACCGCTTTGACCATATTGTTTTCGGCCAGCTTCGCCCACCCAGATGAACCCGATGGCGACGGCATCGCAATCGAATTGAATACACTTCAGCCCGTGGAAGGAGGATGTCAACTTACATTTGTGGCGTCGACAACCTCTGTAGGCGGAATTGAAAAGCTCGTTTTTGAGACGGTGCTTTTCACCACAGAAGGTGCTGTTGATCGTCTGACGCTTTTTGACTTTGGGGAAATCCCGGCACATGCGCCGCGGGTCAGGCAGTTCGTCTTGCCGCAGCTTGAATGCACAAATCTGAGACAGCTTCTGTTCAACGGGGTCAATGCCTGCCAGATCGGCGGGATTGAGAACACCACTTGTGCCACCGGCCTCACACTGACGAGCCGTACGGATGTGGAGTTGCTCGGGTGAACGATATTTTCCAGATACTCAGCCAGATCGTTGACCTTGGCGGACCTGTCATTGTCATTCTGATGGTGACGTCAATCGCGGTTCTGGCCATCGCGCTTTACAAACTCTGGCAATTCCGGGTGGCCGGTGTCGGACGGCACCGCGCGCTGATGCAAGCTGTGCAGGCGTGGGATGCGGGCGACGATAGCGGCACGCATGCCTATCTGAGCCGCTCAACCAGCTATCTTGTCCCCGTGGTAGAGATGGCGCTCAACGCCGAGCAGGACGATAATGATCGGCTGATCAGCGAAGCCGAAGCACGCTTTGCCCGTCTCGAACGCGGCCTGCGCATCCTCGACAATGTCGCGCAACTTGCGCCGCTTCTGGGCCTTTTCGGGACGGTGCTGGGGATGATTGAGGCCTTTCAGGCGTTACAAGACGCAGGCTCTCAGGTGGACCCATCAATCCTTGCTGGCGGCATCTGGGTGGCCCTGATGACCACCGCAGCAGGGCTGGCCGTCGCGATGCCAACATCCCTCCTTCATTCATGGCTCGAATCCCGCATGGATGCCGAACGCGGCGTTGCGGATCAGGCGATCCAGACCATCCTGCGGCCCCGCGCGGCACGGGGTGCTGTGACCCTTCAGGCGGCCCATGCTTAAAGCAAAGCGGCAAAAGCGGGCGATTTCGATGACGCCACTTGTTGACGTCATCTTCCTGCTTTTGTTGTTTTTCATGCTGACATCAACTTTCTCAAAATTCGCAGAAGTGGAGCTGAGCGCAGCAGCAGCTGGCGGCACATCACCCGGAACGCCGCCAATCTTCTTGCAGCTCTACCCTGACCGGCTGACGGTCAATGGTCAGACGCAGCCGCTTGACGGGCTTGTCCTTGAACCGCAGGCGGGACAGACTCTGCTGGTGGCCCTGCAAACAGATGTCACCGCACAGCGCCTGACCGATCTGCTGGTCGCACTGCGTGCTTTCCCGAACCTCGACATCGCTGTTCTGGGGTCGTCCTGATGCGGCAGATCACGCGCAAAAAGAAGGCCGAGCCAACAATCGCGTTGATCAACATTGTTTTTCTGATGCTGATCTTCTTTCTGGTGGCAGGGACCCTTGCACAACCGCTTGACGGGGAGCTGGAGCTGGTTGAAACCAGCACGCTCGACGGTCGAGAACCGCCCGACGCACTGGTAATCAACGCCGCTGGCGACCTCAGCTATCGCGGCACGGCGCTGCCCGATGTGGCAGCGTTTTTGCAGGACAGGGCAGAAGACCAATTGGCGCAAGTCCGCATCGTCCCTGACCGCGCGCTCACGGCAGATCGGCTTGTGGAAGTATCCCGCGACTTACGTGAAGGCGGCGCGCAATCCGTGATCATCGTGACTGAACGGGCGCTGCAATGATCCGCTCCTCCGCCCTTGTCAAAGCAGGGGTCATTATTGTGTCGGTTGCGTTGCATATTGGCCTTATGGCCGCCTTTTACGAAGAGCAAACAGTCGAAATCGCAGGCGGGGCGACGGGTGCGATCAACGCAAGATTGGGCAACAGCTTTGCCGATCTTGTTCAGGGCACACAAACGCCGCAAACACCCGACCCGGCACTTGTCACCGAAACGCCACCCCCTGCAGAGACCGCCCCGGTCACCTCGGCCCAGTCTGTGACACCGACAACCTCTGCCATCGCTGCTGTACCTCTTTCCGCAATGGCACCAACTGTCCCCACGTTGACACCGCCGCCAACTGCGCAGCCCGAAACACAGACCCCTACCCCGCCGGAAACAATCACAGCCACCACCGAAAGCGCTGTTGAGACATCACAACGCCCCGTGGCGCGACCAGAAAGACCGGTGCAACCACCCCCACCGGGCAACAGCCAGCAAAACGCCACCGCAGGCAGCGCCACCGGCAATACGCGCGCAACAGCGCCGCAACAATCAGGTAATACCGGGCAGGCCGCGACAGCTGGGAATGCCGCGGCCAACAACTATCCTGGTGAGGTGATGCAGCGCATTACGCGGATTGGACAGCCGCGTGTACGTGCAAGTGGTATTGCTGTCGTTCGCTTTTCAATTTCAGGAAATGGTGCGCTTGCCGGTGTGTCGATTGCACAAAGCTCTGGCTCTGCGCGCCTCGACCGTGCGGCGATGCAGGTTGTTCAGCGCGCAGCACCATTCCCGCCACCGCCGCCAGGTGCGCAGCGCAGTTTCAGCATCAGGATTGAAGGACGTGGCTAACTGCAAAAAAAGCGGGCCGCGAAGGCCCGCTCTTCCTAGCAATAGGTTGCTGGTCTCAGGCCAGATGCGATCGCAGGAACCAGGCAAACTTTTCATGCGTCTGACCGCGCGCGATGCACAAATCCTCGGTCAGTGTATCGCCATGCTTGGCGGCCAATTCACCGCAGCCAGCAAGCGTCGCTGCCAGTGTTTCCTGCGCATCTTGCATGATCTTGATCATCTCTTTGTCTGTCGCATGCCCGTCATGCTCTGCAATCTTTGACCGCTTGATCATGCCCGCCAAGGTCCCTTCGGCATGCATGTCAATCGCGCGAATACGCTCTGCCAGATCATCCTGACCTTCGAAATGATCCTCGTAAATCTTCTGGAACAGATCGTGCAGCGGGCCAAACGCCATGCCTTTGACGTTCCAATGAAAGTTCTGTGCAAGCATAGTTGTCACAGCAGTCTCTGCCACCGACTGGTTCAAAGCCTCTGCAATTGCTGTTTTCGCATCAGAATTCAGCGCCATCGCTGTCTGCGTCATTGTTCTTTTCTCCGGATAGATTTTGCTGGCTGGCGTCAGGCTGGCTCGCTTGACACCCTACATAACCTGCATTTTCAGGCAGACAAGAAATTTTTAGAATTATTCTAAACCTGAGAAAACTGCTCGGAAATTCCAGTGATCAGAAAGCTGATATGCCGCTGGTGTATTTTCGGTATGCGGGACCGGATGAGAAACGCCAAACTATCCGTGTCGCGATCAGAGGCCGCCATGATGGCCCGCATGAGCCAGGATTCGTCAAAAGACAGCTCCACAGTGCCGGGCCTAAAAAACACAGGTTTGTTGCCAACCACATCGCTG
>NZ_JAXBMD010000017.1:0-3052 GCF_033963825.1 Cognatiyoonia sp. IB215446
CTTCACCCTTTTGCATTTATCAGCCAAAAGACCGCCAGATGCATCGCATCGATAATCGCATTTCTTGAGTCCCCAGCGGCGCGCCAGGCTCTTTCATTCAGATGAATTGGGGGGCCAAATGGCACGTATATCTGAACGCACGATAAGCGGCATTCTTGTTGCCGATCAACGCAGGGATCAGGTTCTGCTGTTGCAGGATCTTGATGGTGATGGCAACGCCGCCGGGGCCGAGGAGACAAGTGTTTTCTTCGACGCCGTGAATGAAAGCGGTCTTGTCGATCCAACAAACAACGTCTTCACTGTCCATCAGGCACAGGACAAGTCAGTCTATATCGGCGATGGCAGCACAGACACTGTTTACCGGCTGACTGACCTGAACGCCGATGGGGACGCGCAAGATGCGGGCGAGGCTGCGATCTGGTTCTCTGCCGACAATGCGGCGGGCCTCTCCACCGCTACACCGAACGGGATCGCCGAGAGCGAAGATGGCGCAATTTACATCTCCAACGCCGGAACGAGTTCGGCGCCGCAGGACGCGATCTATCGCACCGTTGATCTGAACGGCGACGGTGATGCCAATGACGCTGGTGAAGCCACCATTTGGCTGGATGTCCAGAGCATTGTCGAGACAGCAGTGCCGTTTGACCTCAGTTTTGATGGGAATGTCGCCTATCTAAACGATCTGGCGGGTACGGCAACGGACGTGATCTATCGGATCGAGGATATCAACGGTGACGGCAGCATTCAGGCCGATGAAGTGACGGAGTTTATCTCCGATGAGATGAGCTTTGGCGCGCCGGTTGATATCTCAAACGCCGTCGCAGTCGACGGATCGCTCTACACGCTGACATGGTTCCCTGATGGCGACGAGCTTTTGAAGATTTACCGTCTTAACGATCTGGATGGGTCCGGTCAGATCGACAGCGTTTTTGAGGCTGTCGAGGTATGGAATGCCAGTCTGATGCCGGACAGCATCCCCGCCGATATCGGGTTTTCCATCGCAACGGACGGCGATGGCGATCTGATCCTAACGGCCAATAGTTTTGGCGGTGACGCGAATGTCCTCAAACTGACCAACCTGAATGGCGATGGCGACTTCTTTGACGCAGGCGAGACCATCATTTTCGGATCCGATCAATTCGACGGTCAACTGATCCGCCCCCGCGCGGTAGAAGACTATGAGGGCGTGGCCCAAGTCGTGCCCAGCACGGTTGGCGCGGGCAACCACTTCTCGGTCTTTCTGCAGGACGGGGTGCTCTACAGTTCTGGCGAAAACATCGTCAGCCAGTTGGGCAATGGCAGCGTTGGGTTTGATGTCAAAGCGCCTTTGCCTGTCGAACTGCCGGAAGGTTTTGACGCAACGATCACCTCTGTATCGACGGGTATGTTGCACACGACTTTCCTGACGGATGAAGGCGATGTCTACGCCTTTGGCTTCAACAATCGCGGGCCGCTGGGGCTGGGCGATGAAGAAAGCCGCCAATCGGCGGTCAAGATCGACGCCTTGGATGATGTTGAAGTCATCGGGATCGGGAATGGGAACGGCGTGTCCTATGCGCTCGCCGCCGATGGCACGCTTTACGCCTGGGGCAGCAATACCAACGGGCAGCTCGGCACCGGCGATCAGGAAGAACGCCTTGTCCCAACAGCCGTTGAAGCGCTTGCCAATGAAACCGTTGTGGCGGTGTCCTCCGGCACTTCGCATACACTGGCCCTGACCGCCGATGGTGAGGTTTATGCTTTCGGCAGCAACACCGACAATCAGGTCAGCCCCAATGATGACCGCCGGGTGATCGACCCCGTGCTTGTGGAAGGTCTGCCTGAAAACATCCTCGCTGTGACGGCTGATGGCAAAACCTCCTTTGCGGTCACCGAAGACGGGCGCGTCTTTGGCTGGGGCCAAAGCGACAAGGGGCAGCTTCTACAAGGCACCGACAATGGCGACGGGACGTTCACGCCTGATCCAGCAGATGTCGCCATCCCGGTCGAACTGACGGGCCTGCCCGACAACGTGATCGACGTCAAAGGCGGAGCCCGCTGGGCCATTGCCCTCACCGAAGACGGCGATGTGTATGCCTGGGGTCCGAATGATGAGGGGCCAACTGGTGGGTTGGACGGTGATCCTGCGGCGGAAAGCGATGTCAGCTTCCTGCCGACCAAGATCGCTGAACTTGACGACATCAACATCGTGGAAATCCAAACCGGACCCAACTCGATCATCGCGGTCTCCGACACGGGCGAAGTCTTCACCTGGGGGTCAAACTCCGATGGGCGCTTGGGCTATGCCTCTGACGGGTCGATCTACTTCCCGCAACAGGTGGATTTCGATGCAGACCCCACACCGTTCCTTAAAAGCGCTGTTCCGTCGGATAACGGGCGGGATGTGAGCAATGATGCGGCGCTGACGCTGACATTCACCGAAGTCGTAGAGGCTGGCGAGGGCTTCATCACACTCGTCAACCGTGACAGCGGCGCGCGGACGCAGATTGATGTGACCGACGAACGCCTTGTCAGCTTTGATAGGGACACCGTCATCGTCACACCACCGGAGCATCTGGAGCCGGACGCGCGTTATGCGATTGAAATCTCCGATGGGGCGTTTGCGGATGAGGAAGGGCAAGGCTTCGAAGGGATCGCAGAAGGTGATACATCGACATTCAATTTCACTGTTGCTGACGACACTGTCGCGTCGGAGGATCGCTATCGTGGCACGTTCGAAGATGACCTTCTGCGCGGCGGTGCCGATGATGACCGGATCAGTGGACGTTTCGGCGACGACATCGTCTCTGGCGGTGGTGGAGACGACCATCTGCGCGGCGGCTTCGGTAACGACGACTTGCTCGGTGGTGCCGGGAATGATTGGTTAAGCGGTGGCTTTGGCAATGACGTCCTGGATGGCGGTGCGGGCAATGACGTGATGCGTGGCGGGTTTGGTGTGGATACGTTTGTCTTCACCGAGGGCAACGACACAATCCAGGACTTTGACACTGGTTTTGACTTCTGGTTCTTCAGCCTGCCTTCCGATCAGATCGCGATTGATGTTACAGGTGTC
>NZ_JAXBMD010000018.1:0-2991 GCF_033963825.1 Cognatiyoonia sp. IB215446
AAGAGGCGCAGGGTATCTGTTTCCATCATTATATCCAAAACCGGAAATATCATTTCTGATCTGACCCAGTTTATTCAGGTTTTGCAATGGCCGATATCTTGTGCGGAACAGACAATCCAACAGGAGATACCCCATGGCCTACTATTCCGTTCTCGCCGTTACGCCATCCAGCGAAGACTGGATCCCCGATTACCTGCCGACCGCGAACAAGCTGGTGGCAAAGCATGGTGGCAAGTATCTCGCCCGCACCGCATCGCACGAACAGGTCGAGGGCGGTGAACAAGCTGCCGCACTTCGCATCATCCTGGAGTGGCCATCGAAAGAGGCGGCAATGAACTTCATGAATGATCCTGAGTACAAACCTCATCTCGATGCCCGGACTGCAGGATCGGAAAGCTACCACTTCGTGATCGAAGGCAAAGACGATCTCGCCTGAATAGCTGATATCGGCCCGGTGCATCGCACCGGGCCTCCTGCAACAAGGACATTCTTGATGCCACGCACTGCAACGGTGAATTACCATGTTCATGCATCTGAGCGGCAAGCCTACCATATCGACGCCGGTGGTGTTGTCGGGAAGATCATCTCGCCCGAACACGATGTGACCGAGATCCAACTCACCGATGTCCGCAGTGATGGCGATGTGAGTTTTGACCGGGATAGTGTTGGGTTCCTGACCGCGCCCTCAACTGTGAGCGCCTTCGACCAAGACTACAATTGGCAAGACGCCTATGACCAGGAACTCACGACCCTACTCACACGTGCAGTTGGTGCAACTGAGGTCATCATCTTTGACCATACCGTCCGTATCGACGACCCCAACGCGACACGCAAACCGGCCCGCAATGTCCACAGCGACTACAGCCCCGAAGGTGCGCATCAGCGGCTGATCGACATACTGGGTGAGGTCAAAGCGGCTGAATGGTCACGCGGACATTACGGCTTCATCAATGTCTGGCGTCCGGTCGAAAACCCGATCAATTCGGCACCTCTGGGCTTTGTGCGCCCTTCCAGCGTGGCCAACGAAGACTGGCTTTTGCTCGACCTCATTTACCCTGACCGGCGGGGACACATCATGGGGCTTGTCGGGAACCCAAACCATGAATGGGTGTATCAATCCCGTATGACGCCGGATGAGGTGGCTTTCTTCAACATCTACGACAACCGAGGAAAGGCGTCGGTGGCCCATTCGGCCCTGGATATGGTCGAGGACCCGACGATCACTACAATCCGGCAAAGCATCGAGAGCCGCACTTTGATGCGCTACGGAGATTGAGATGGTAGATACGCAGGTGATGCCAGACACAGCGACATCCATGACGTTCCCCTCCCTTAACCGGGCCTACAACACAGTGTTCCGACCGGGAGACCTGACTGTTGGTTTAGTTGTCCCGCTGGATGCACATCGCGGCAGCCCGGTGCCGGATATGAGCCGCCACATCGAACGGGCGAAGATGGCAGATGCGTTGGGGTTTGCCGCTCTGTGGCTGCGTGATGTCCCCTTCAACGTGCCGACCTTCGGCGATGCAGGTCAGACGTTCGATCCGTTTGTCTATCTTGGGCTGCTGTCTGGTGTGACACGGAATATAGCCCTTGGCGTCGCCAGCATCATCTTGCCCCTGCGCCATCCGGCCCATGTGGCCAAAGCAGCAGCGTCCGCAGACCAATTGTCAGGAGGTCGTCTCTTACTGGGTGTCGCATCCGGCGACCGCCCCGAAGAATACCCGGCCCTCGGCATGAGCTTCCCGGACAGAGGAGACAGGTTCCGTCAAAGCCTGGATTACATTCGAGCCATGGCCGCTGACTACCCGTCATATAGCGGCGACCATGGAACGCTGAATGGGTCGATGGATATGTTGCCCAAACCTGCAAGTGGGCGGGTGCCGATCCTCATCACCGGTGGTTCACAGCAAAACCCGGAATGGGTTGCGATTCATGGTGATGGGTGGATGACGTATCCACGGGACATCGTATCACAGGCGCAGGTGGTGAAAGATTATCGTTTGCGCGGTGCAAATGCTGGTGCAGACACAAAGCCGGTCATGCAGTCGCTTTATGTCGATCTTATCGCCGAGGATGATGCAGAACCCACACCGATCCATCTGGGCTTCCGATCCGGCATCACGTTCCTGAAGACTTATCTCGCGTCTTTGCGTGATCACGGGATCAACCACGTCGCCCTGAACCTGCGGTTCAACCAAGCCGACATCGAACACACCATGAAGCGCCTGGCCGATGAGGTACTTTCCGAATTTCCAACAGAAAAGAGTGTGCAATGACCAAAACCATTCTCATCACCGGATCAACCGACGGCATCGGGTTGCTGACCGCCAAGACCCTCGCTGACATGGGCCATAGTATCATTCTGCATGGCCGAAGCGCGGACAAGCTGGAGGCCGCAGCAAAAGAGCTTGGAGGCGATGTCGCCACATATCAGGCCGACCTGTCGTCACTGGAAGAGACGGCCAAACTCGCTGAGGCAATCACAGCCAACCACAACCGCATAGATGTGCTCATCAACAATGCCGGAGTGTACAAAACCCCCAACCCCATTCTGCCAAACGGCCAGGATGTGCGGTTCGTGGTGAACACACTAGCACCGCATGTTCTCACCAAGGCGATGTTGCCGATCATTCCTAGCGATGGTCGCATCATTAACCTGTCTTCTGCTGCCCAGGCCCCGGTCGATCTCGCGGCTCTAGCCGGAGACAAGCATCTAGACGACATGGGGGCCTACGCACAGAGCAAACGCGGCATCGCCTTGTGGTCTGCGCAGATGGCAGCAGCACACCCTGACGGCCCGGTCTTCATCGCGGTCAATCCTGGCTCTCTGTTAGCGTCAAAAATGGTGAAAGAGGGCTTCGGGGTCGCCGGACATGACCTGCAGATCGGTGCAGACATCCTGTGCCGCCTATCGCTGGATGACGACTTCGCCGATGCATCTGGACAGTATTGGGACAATGATGCCGGCGGCTTTGGGCATGTTGATTT
>NZ_JAXBMD010000019.1:0-1897 GCF_033963825.1 Cognatiyoonia sp. IB215446
TCAAAAGACAGCTCCACAGTGCCGGGCCTAAAAAACACAGGTTTGTTGCCAACCACATCGCTGATGCACTTGAAGAGGGCCTGCGCAAACGCGTCCTGTGCTTGGTTTTGTTTGTTTGAAATCAAAGCGCAGGCTTCGAACAGATCGGTTCGCGCGGCAGCCCGGCAGTCGAGCGCGACCACCCGCAAGGCATTCAGGACGCCGCGCCATTTGCCGGGCAAAAACGCAGCGGGACGCTTCGCTTTGATCGGTTCAGCAACAGTGGCGACAGAGAGCATATTGAAGTTGCCTTTATGACGCAGGCGCAGATCACATATTGCGCTTATTTCCTGACCATATTTATAAGGAATTACTGAAATGTGAAGGTCTGACCGTGCGACACGCTTCAAAAACCGCAACGATTGTTGCCATTTTAGCAGCTAATTTGTCTCTGGCGGACGCATTTTCCGAGCCACACCTGCAAATCATTCCCCGCACCGACGAAGAAGCAGCGCGAATCGCAACCGTAATCGCACCCCCCACGGATTTCTCTACCCCTAGTCAGTTCGAGGAAAACACTGCCGGCGCCGCTACCGTACGCGTACGCCCGAACGCGGATGCGTTTTCGCAACCGTCCGGCAACATCGCGTTCGAAGATGAGCTGAACTTTAAGGTTGGCAACGGTCTGTTCCGCAAGCTTTGGGTGTCGTCGCCCGCCTCTACGCTTGCTTCGGACGGACTTGGCCCGCTTTTCAACGCGCGGTCCTGCCAGCGTTGCCACCTTAAGGACGGACGGGGACACCCGCCTGAACCGGGTGATGACAATGCAATTTCGATGCTCATGCGCGTCTCGATACCCGGTGACTATCAGGAAAAGACCGCGGAGCTTGAGGCGTATCTCACCACCCTCCCCGACCCGAATTATGGCAATCAGATCCAGGATTTCTCTATCCAGGGACATGCGGCGGAAGCGCAGATTGCGATCACCTACACCGAGGAGGTGATTATGCTGTCGGATGGCGAAACCGTCTCGCTGCGTCGCCCGGATTACACGCTGACCGATCTGAACTACGGGCCGCTGCATCCTGACATCATGGTCAGCCCACGCATCGCGCCGCAGATGATCGGACTTGGCCTGCTAGAAGCGATCCCGGCGGCGGACATCCTTGCCAATGCCGACCCCGACGATCTGAATGGCGACGGCATTTCCGGGCGACCCAATATCGTCTGGTCCAAGGAATTTGATCAATACATGCTGGGCCGGTTCGGGCTAAAAGCGGGAACACCTACGATCCGTCAGCAAACGGCGGACGCCTTTGCTGGAGATATTGGGATTTCCTCACCGATCAATCCGGCTGGGGCGGGTGAGTGTATGCCAACACAAACCGCCTGTCAGAATGCTATCCACGGCGATGGGGACGCGCGTGTGCACGAGATCGACACGGAGATGCTCGACCTCGTCACGTTCTACAGCCGCAACCTTGCCGTGCCCGCCCGTCGCGACGTTGACGATCCAGAGGTCCTGCGTGGCAAGGAAGTCTTCCACACCACCGGCTGCGCCGCCTGCCATACGCCCAGCTATGTGACCCACCGGCTGGAAAACCAGCCCGAACAGAGCTTTCAACTGATCTGGCCCTACACGGACATGCTGCTGCACGATATGGGCGAAGGGTTGGCTGATCACCGGCCAGAGGCCATGGCAAACGGCTATGAATGGCGCACCCCGCCGCTTTGGGGCATCGGCCTGACCGAACAGGTCAGCGGCCACACCTATTTCCTGCATGACGGCCGCGCGCGATCTCTCTTGGAGGCGATCCTTTGGCATGGTGGCGAGGCGCAGGCGCAGCGCGATGCGGTTATCGAGATGTCGAAAGAAGACCGGGACGCGCTGATCCGGTTTGTGGAGAGCCTATGAAAC
>NZ_JAXBMD010000020.1:0-889 GCF_033963825.1 Cognatiyoonia sp. IB215446
AGGGATTCGCGCAAGAACCGGCTTCTTTTCGTTTCAGATCGCTCACAGGGGCGAGATTGGTAAGAAATAATGCACCCTCACGCATTTGCGCCCATCTGAAATGTGTGAACGGCTGACATAAAACATATCTTGCGGCGGTGAGCAGGCGCACAATGCTGGCAATATTTTTGTGCAATTTTGCACGTAAGTGTCAAAATTACCCATCTTATGACATGTCAAGCACAAATCACACTCACAAGGGTCACATTTTTCGTGATGGATACCGGGGTTCAATTAGGCCGCGGCTTACCCAACTTTAAGCTCATCAACGGCGCCAAACACACGACGCCAGATCATAAACCCCGCGGCGCACGCCGCATCACAAAACTGAAATGGAACGAAACTATGTCTATCAAATCAGCCACCATCTTCGCCACTGCCGTCGCCTTTGCCGCTTCACTGCCCTTCGCAGCATCCGCGGAACAAGGTGGCGTCCACAGCACGAA
Source organism: Cognatiyoonia sp. IB215446 (assembly GCF_033963825.1). Lineage (NCBI taxonomy): Bacteria > Pseudomonadati > Pseudomonadota > Alphaproteobacteria > Rhodobacterales > Paracoccaceae > Cognatiyoonia > Cognatiyoonia sp. IB215446. The sequence goes on from NZ_JAXBMD010000020.1 coordinate 486, forward strand.
AACCGGCCTGAGCGGCCTTGAAATCGCAGCAGATCGTATTCTTGACGACTATGGCTTTGAGAACGTCGATCCGACCACACTTAAGCTGAGTGCACTTGTCGAGATCATCGACGTTGAGAGAAATGATGAAGAACGTGCGGGATCAACGCGCGGCGGAATCCAGGCAGCCCTCAACCGGTAAAGCCCGCATGGCCAATGGTCAAAATGCCCATCGCCTCTCATTTTGTTAGGCGGTGGGCATACGGCATTGCATGACGCCGCTTAGGTTATCCATTCTCTTAAGTTGTGCGCGACCTTATAGAATGCACACGCTTGAGGTGCTTCAATAAGGTGGACCCCAAGCCGGAAGCCTTGATTAGTCGTCCGGAGCGTGTCGCAACCCGCGCTACAGGGCAACTAGGGTT
>NZ_JAXBMD010000021.1:0-790 GCF_033963825.1 Cognatiyoonia sp. IB215446
AGCAGCTTGCGGAACATCTCAACACCCGTGCAGGTCGTCTTCTGCGTATCGCGGATGCCGACGATCTCGATCTCGTCACCCACATTGATCACGCCACGCTCAACGCGACCGGTCACAACCGTACCACGGCCAGAGATCGAGAACACGTCCTCGACCGGCATCAGGAACGGCTGGTCAACCGCACGGGCAGGCGTTGGAATATACTCATCCACAGCCGCCATCAGCTCGGCGATCTTCTCAGACCCGATTGCATCATCACGGCCCTCAAGCGCGGCCAGAGCCGAGCCCGCGATGATTGGAATATCATCACCGGGATACTCGTAAGAGCTTAACAATTCGCGAATTTCCATCTCGACCAGTTCGAGCAGTTCTTCGTCATCGACCTGATCCACTTTGTTCATGAAGACAACCATATATGGGATGCCAACCTGGCGGCCCAACAAGATGTGCTCGCGCGTCTGTGGCATCGGGCCGTCAGCGGCGTTCACAACCAGGATCGCGCCGTCCATCTGCGCGGCACCGGTGATCATGTTCTTGACGTAGTCAGCATGGCCGGGGCAGTCGACATGAGCGTAGTGACGCGTGTCGGTCTCGTATTCCACGTGGGCGGTCGAGATCGTGATGCCGCGGGCCTTCTCCTCGGGTGCGCCGTCAATCTCATCATACGCCTTGAAGTCACCAAACTGCTTGGTAATCGCCGCCGTCAGCGTCGTCTTCCCGTGGTCAACATGGCCAATCGTGCCAATGTTCACATGCGGCTTATTCCGTTCAAACTTTTCCTTAGCCATTT
>NZ_JAXBMD010000022.1:0-549 GCF_033963825.1 Cognatiyoonia sp. IB215446
GCAAAGTCGCACCTGACGTCGGCTTAGAGCCCAAAGTGCATAATGCTGTAACTGTTACAAGAGTCCGCTAAAGGTCACCGATAGCGTTGTTGAAGAGACACCATGCCTACCCCGCCGTTTAAGTCTTACGTCATTTGCACATCGCCCCGCAGCGGCAGCACCATGCTCTGTAAACTGCTGGCCGAGACCAAAGTTGCTGGGAATCCTGGCTCTCTTTTTCACAAGCCGTCGATTGATGCATGGCTGGATTACTATGACCTCGACACCACCGAGTTTGCTACCAGACGGGAGTTGTTGGACGGCGTTTTCGGAGCAGCAACCGCTCGCGGGAAAGGCGAAACCGAAGTCTTTGGACTTAGACTCCAGCGCGGTAGCTTCGCATTCTTCATGGATCAGGTGCGATTTCTGTATCCCGACAGCGCATCGGACGTAGATCGCATCAAGGCGGCATTCGGTCCGACGCTGTTCATTTATCTTTCGCGAGAGGACAAGTTAGACCAAGCCATTTCTTACATTCGCGCGGAACAAACCGGTCTTTGGCATCGCAGA